>NZ_FMBW01000046.1 GCF_900091725.1 Streptomyces sp. DvalAA-43
TCCACGCCGCCGAGGAGGCGTCCCGTGTTCGCTGATCTCGCGTTCCTGCTCTACGTCGGCCATCTGATCGCCGACTACCTGCTGCAGACCGACCACCAGGCCGAGCACAAGGCTCTGCCGGGCGTGGCCGGATGGCGGGCGAACTTCGCACACGCCGCCACACACGTCGTGATCTGCGCGACCCTGCTCGTCCTCGGTGCGGCGGTGCTGGGCTGGTCGCTTCCGGCCCTGCCCGCCCTGGCCGCGCTCCTGTGGATCGGCGTCACGCACGCGGTGATCGACCGGCGTTGGCCCGTCGCCGCCTGGATGCGCCTGGCCCGCCAGACCAAGTGGGCCGCCAGCGGCGGTGCCGCGCACGTCGACCAGACCGCCCACATCGCCGCGCTCGTCGTCGCGGCCCTCTGCCTCTCCGCCTGAGAAGGAGCACTCACCATGGCATCTGCCCAGACCAACATTCCCCCGCAGGCCGGAGCGAATGGCTCGCAGGCCAAGACCAACTCAACGAAGAACACGGCGTTCACCGGGTTCGCCCCGTCGTTCGGGTTGAACGTCAACGTGCAGACCAACCAGCCGCAGGCGCAGGGCGCCGGGGGTTCGAACGGGAACAGGGGAGGCGGCGGTTCGCACTTCGTTCTCGGTGACCCCGACTTCAACAGTGCTGAGGACGTACGGAACTACTGCAACCAGGTCCGGGCTCTGATGGCTCAGGTCGCGATCGAGCTGGCGATGGCGGGCAAGATTTTGGAGGCCCGCCTGGCCCAGGCGCAGACGCTGCCGGGCGACAACCCGGTCCAGGCCCGGATGCGGGCGGGGAAGGTCGGCCGCAAGTTCAAGAAGGCGTCGGACGGTTCGATCGCCGCCGCCCGGTCGGCCATGGGTGCGTACGGCGCGTTCACCCGCGAGTACGCCGACCTGATGCGTCCGCGTCCGCAGCGCCCCGCCTCCACCAACCCGTTCAAGTTCTGAGAGGCGGTCGCGTCATGAGCAGCAAGGACGTTGAGAAGCAGCAGGAAGACCGCCTCAACTCCGGGTCGGGCACCTCCGGGATGGGTGCCTGGCTGTGGCACCGGGCGAAGCCGTACACCCCGCCGTGGATCGTCACCGGGGCCGTCGGCGTCGCGGGCGTCGGCGCCCACGAGCTGTGGGGCAACTCGCCCTGGCCGGGGGTTGGTCTGACGCTCGCCTCGGTCGGGCTGACGGCCGCGACCTGGTGGGCGGGTCAGTCCGCGGGGCAGCAGCGCCGCCTTCACTCCGCCATCACCGTGGCGGCCGGGTCGGGGTGGCTCACCTCCGCCACCCTGTCCGGGCCGTTCGCGGGCCCGCTCCCCGACCTGTTCCTGATGGGCGGTGCGACCCTCGCCCTGACCTGGAACGTCCGCCACGTCATGCGCTCGTCGAACACGGAGAACTCCGGGTCCGACGCGGACAAGGGCCTCCTGGAGAAGGTCGGTCTGGCCCGCACGAAGCTCAAGGACGTCAAGGTCGAGCCGAACCGGGTCACCGTGCCGTACGAGCTGCCTGCCGGTGAGCTGACCAACGACGACGTGGCGAAGGCCATCCCGCGCATCGCGTCGGCGCTCGACGTGCCGACCACCGCGATCCGTGTCCAGCACGACCCCGACAGCGCGCGGAAGGGCACGTTCGTGGTTGTTCCCGAGGACATGTTGAAGCAGCCGACCATCTGGCCCGGCCCGTTCGCTCCCGCCGAGTCCATCGCCGTGCCGCTGCGGCTGGGCGTCTACGACGACGGGTCCGACCTGGTGCTGCCGCTGCTGGACGCGATCCACCTGTTGGTCATGGGGATGACCGGCTCCGGGAAGACCGAGGGCGCGCTCGACATCCTGCTGGAGGTCCTGACCCGCTCCGACGTGGCGGTGTGGCTCGCCGACGCGGCCAAGGCGGGGCAGGACTTCCAGCCGCTGCTGCCCGCGATCGACTGGGCCGCCCTGGACACTGCGTCGGCCGGAGCGATGGTGGCCGCCGTCCAGGCCGTCATTCCCGCCCGCACCGCGTGGCTGCGCGACCACGGCTACCGGGCCTGGGAGCCCGCGGCTGCGCGGGAGCAGACCAACTCCGCGCACTCCTGCGCGTCGTCCGGTGCCTGCGGGTGCCCCGGACTCCAGTACCTGCTCGCCTGGTTCGAGGAAGCGGCCAAGCTCCTGCGTGAGCTGGGCGACGACGTGTTCACTGGCATCGCCCAGGAAGCCCGGTCCGCCGGTGTCTCGTTGGTCGTCTCGATGCAGCGGGCCTCCGGCTACCAGCTCTCCACTGACACCCGCGCGTCCCTCCCGGCCGCCATGTGCTTTGGGGTCAAGGGCGACGACGCCGCGTTTGCCCTCCCTGAGGAGGTCCTGGACGCGGGCGCCAACCCGGCCGCGTGGGGCAACAAGCGCAAGGGGTACGTGTACCTGGTCTCCGCCGGGGTCGACGAAGACCTGTACGCCAACCCCGCCCGGACGTTCTGGACCGGTCCCCCGGCCGAGGGCACCTACGAGCGGATGGCCCGGTACGTGGTCGAGCAGTTCGCGGCCGTGCGCCCCGAGCTGGACTTGGTCACGGCGGCCGCCGCCGAGAAGGTCGCGGGCCAGCTGTTCACCGCCCGCGCCGCCCGCGCGGCCGGCGCCCCGGCAGCCCCGGCCCAGCAGGAGGCCGCCAAGCCCACCCTCGTCGACAACGAGGACGCCGACCTGGACGTGTCGGCCGAGCTCCCCCCGGCCGAGGCCAACGTGCAGATCCCGGCCGGGAAGAAGCCGTCGACGGAGGAGGCCCGCGAGCTCCTGGACGAGATGGTGCGGATGCTCGCCTCGGTCGGCCCCGGCACCGTCGCCGTCCACCAGCTCAACCCGTACCTGGAGCAGATCGGCCGCGACCGCTCCTGGGTGTCCAAGGAGATGAAGCGGCTGTCCGAGGAGGGCCGCCTCGCGGCGACCGGCGAGGCGGGCGTCTACCGCCTCATCCCGGCCCTCGCCGGGGTCTGACCGGCCCCGCCCCACCACCCTGACCACACCCGGAAGGACACCTCATGGACGCGATCGACCACGAGTGGGAAGAGCTCGACCTCAAGCAGATGATCGACGACTACGAGGAGATGGACCAGGCGGAATACGCCGAGTTCATGGGCGATTTGCTCGACGACTGACGGCGCCGCACAGCCGCACACCCCCGCACAGCCGCACAGCGCGAATTCCCACGTCACACGGCGTGTGAATTGGCCTGCACGCCCGCCTGCACAGCGGCTGCACACCCTTCCGCACAGGGCCGCCCCCACCCCGCGGGGGGCGGCCCGCACACCCCCGCGAAGGCACCCCATGGACACTCCCCGGCCCCGCCAGATCCCCTCCCCTCGCCCCCCGATGACCGACTCCGAAGCAGCCGCCGAAGCAGCACGGATCATCACCGACGCCTACGCCCCCACCGCCCACCGCGACACCACCCCGCTCCCCGCGTACGGGCCGACACCCCCGGTCGCCCAGCCCGGCCGGCCGCCCATGTCCCAACGCGCCACGGACGCCAGCGCCCTGATGCTCTCCGGCAGCGTTGCCGCGCTCTCCGTCGGCGGCGCCACCAGCCTCGTGCTCTACACCCTCGGCCAGGTCGACCCGGTCACCCTCGCCACGGGCGCGGCCGGACCCGTCGCCCTGGTCCTCGCCGCCGGATCCCTCCTGCGCTCCCTCGGCCGCGCCAAAGCCGACGCGCACACCGAGCACCACCACCACTACACCGGCCCCGTCACCCAGGACCACCACACCACCCACACCACCACCCTCGGCATGTGGGCCAAAACCACCAACCAGGAGCCCACGTGAGCTACGAGCGCGACCTCAAGCAGTCGATCGCCCTCGGCACGGCGTGGCCGTGCCACTGCGGAGACTCCAACCCGCCCAGCTACGACACGTGCCACACCTGCCAGACCCCCTCGTGGGACTGCGCATGCCGAGCCGTGAACTGCGGCCGGTCCAGCGTCTGCCGCCGCTGCGACAAGGCCCGTGGCGAGGACATCACCGGCACCTTCTACGGCATCCACGTCCTCACTTTCGAGGACGGCGACGCGGCCCTCACCCACGACCGCCGCCACGCCATCGCCGCCCTGGGTGCCTTCCACCGCACCGAATGCGGCGAACGCCTCGCCGACGTCATCAATCTCGGCGCGGGCCTGTCGACGGGCTGGGTCCGGTACGACCCACGCCCCGACGGCACCTGGGTCATCCCCACCACCGCCGACCACCCCGCAGCACGACCCGCCACCTGGCTCATCCCCTGACCGGAAGGAACCCCTATGACCTACCGCCCCGACATGAACGCCATCGAGCTCGACGAAGCCGACGGTCACCCGCGCCAGGCCGACACCCCTGCCCCGTGCACCTGCGACGACGAGAACACCCTCGTGACCGTCGACATGGGGCCCGAGGACGGTGGCGTCGTCGACATGTGCGTCGGCTGCTACGACGCCTGACCCACGCACAACCGAGGGCGACCCCCAATCCACCAAGACACAGGGTCGCCCTCGTCCACCCAACTCAACAGTGGAGGCCTCCAGCATGCCGCATGACCGCAAGAGGGCGCTGCTGAACGCAGCGCTCGGCGCCGCCGCCTACGGATGGCGCGTCTTCCCGCTCCGCCCCGGCACCAAGCGCCCCGCCCTCCACGGCGAGACCACCTGCCCCGGCACCGGAGCCTGCGCGAACGGTCACGCGAAGTGGGAGGACCGGGCCACCATCAACCCCGCCCGCATCCGGGCCGCGTGGTCCACCGGCCTGTTCAACGTCGGTTTGGCGACAGGCCCATCGGGGCTGGTCGTCGTCGACCTGGACATGCCCAAGCCCACAGACCCGAAAGGAACGCCTGACGGCGCCACTTCCTTGGAGGCGCTCTGCGAGCGCGCCGGGCAGGCCGTCCCCACCACCTACCGGGTGCGGACCGCAAGCGGCGGACACCACCTGTACTTCACCGCCCCGGACCGGATCCGACTGCCGAGCAGCAAAGGCAAGCTCGCATCGAAGATCGACACACGCGCCTGGGGCGGATACGTCGTCGCCCCCGGCAGCACCGTCAACGGCCACGGCTACGAAGTCATCGACCCCGCACCCGTCGCCGCCCTGCCCTCTTGGCTGCTGGACGCGCTCAAACCCGCAGAGTGCCCCGCTGAGCCCCTGCGTCTGTCAGTGCCGAAGCGGGGCAACCGGGCCGCCGAGACCGCACTGGAGCGGGAAACCGCCCTCGTGGCAGGCACTTCGGAGGGGGGCCGCGAGGCCCAGCTCTTCGAGAGCGCCCGGAAAGTGGCCCGCTTCGTCGGATGGGGCGACCTCACCCGGTACGAGGTCGAAGAGGCATTTCAGAGGGCGGGGGAAGCGGCCGGACTCCCGGCGTCCCAGTGCCGCTCGACTCTGCGCAGCGTCATGACCTGGTCCCTGGCCAACTGCCGGCCGAGGGAGACCGTGTGAGCCCCCTGCCGCCCCTCCCTCTGAAATGCCGCTCCTTCACCCCTGCCAGCCCTGGCATCGCCGAACCGGCCCCGGCCAGTTGCGGCGGTGGTGCGGCGAAGGGCGTCGCCGAAGGCGTCCCTACTGCTGTTCGCCCTGACCGGCAGACCGGGGATGGGCGGTACCCGATCGCCTGGCTCACCATCACCACGCCCCGCGGCGCCACGCCCACCGCGACGAGCATCTGCGAGTGCGGACGCGACCTCTTTGCCGCAGGTCACCGCCGTGTCCCCGCTCTGATCGAGGATCACGCACGCCACCGCGACATTTGCCCGCTGCGCACCACCGAGGAAAGGATCGCCTCATGACCGCGACACCGCCCACCCCGCCCATCGACGGTGCCGCGCTGCTGGCCGAAGTCGAGTCGTTCCACCGCAGGTTCAACGTCTTCCCGACCGAGGCCGCCTACGTGGCAGTGGCCTTGTGGGACGCGCACGCGCACCTGCTGGACGCCTTCGACTCCACCCCGCGGTTGGCGTTCCTCTCCCCCGAGCCCGGCTCCGGCAAGTCCCGAGCGCTGGAGATCGTGGAAACCCTCGTTCCTCAGCCGATGGTCGCGGTCAACGCGTCCGCTGCGGCGCTCTTCCGGGCGGTGTCGGCCAGTGAGGGACGGCCCACAATCCTCTTCGACGAGATCGACACCGTTTTCGGTCCCAAGGCCGGGGACAACGAGGAGCTGCGTGGTTTCCTGAACGCCGGTCACCGACGCACCGGAGTCACCTACCGATGCGTCGGGGACGGCGGCAACCAGACCGTCCAGGCATTCCCCTCCTACACGGCGGTGGCCGTCGCCGGACTCGGCTCGCTGCCCGACACGATCCTGACCCGCTCCGTCATCATCCGCATGCGCCGCAGGGCCCGGAACGAGAAGGTCGAGCCCTACCGCGCCCGCATCCACGAGAAGGAAGGCCACGCACTGCGAGACCAAATCGCGGCCTGGGCAGAGCAGGCCCGTGATGTCGTGATGGGTGCCTGGCCCGACATGCCCGAAGGCGTCACCGACCGGCCCGCCGACGTGTGGGAGCCCCTGCTCGCCATCGCGGACGCAGCCGGTGGCGACTGGCCCAAGAGGGCCCGCGATGCCTGCGCGAAGCTGGTGAAGGCATCCCAGGCCGACGACAAAGGAAGCCTCGGAATCCGCCTGCTCACCGACCTCCGCGACCACGTTATGGTCGGCATCGACCGGCTCCCGACCATCGCCATCGTCGACCGGCTGAACGCCCTCGACGACGCCCCGTGGGCCGATCTGCAGGGCAAGCCGCTCGATTCCCGGCGGCTGTCCCGCATGCTCCATGACTACGTCACCGCGGACAACGAGCCCATCTCCTCCCGCAACATCCGCACCTCCGGCGGGGTCCTCAAGGGCTACTACTCCGCAGACCTCCACGACGCGTGGCAGCGGTACTGCCCGCCCCCCGCCGTACAGCCGCTACAAGCGCTTCAGCCGCTACAGCCCAGCTCAGAGGCCATCCCCGCGTAGCGGACCCACCCCGATGTAGCGGCTACAACATCCGCGCCACCGCTACCGGCTGCACTTCCGCCGGGCGGCCCAGCAGCGGTCGTAGCCGCTACATCCGCACGACCCGCTACAGAAAACATGCCGCTGACCTGCGATGTAGCGGTGAAGCGGATGTAGCGGACCCCACAGAGGGGTCCGACGGAACGTTCTCGAAGAGGAGTCGCACCATGGCCCGCCCCCAGATGCTCAAGCTCCCCGAAGTCCTCGCCGAACTAGGCATGAGCCGCGCCGCCTTCTACCGCATGCGCGCCCGCGCCCAGGGCCCCCGTCTTATCAAGCTCCCGAACGGCCAGATCCGCGTTCGCCGCTCAGACCTGGACGCGTGGTGGGCGGGGTGCGAAGAGTCCGCCGCCTGACCTCCACCTAACGCGCCAACCACCGAGGGCCCGCCACTCCGGCGGGTCCTCGCCTTATGGAGAACCATGCCTCTCACGTACGACGTAAGCCTGTATTCCCTGGAAGTCCGCCGCGAACGCCCGAAGCCCTACCGGGTGCGCTGGCGGGTCGGACAGCGCAAGCATTCCAAGAGCTACCAGCTCAAGGCTCAGGCCGACGGCCGCCGGTCCGAGCTGATGTCCGCTGTTCGGCGGGGCGAGCAGTTCGACGAGGAGATGGGACTCCCCGCATCCGAGATCCGCGCCATGCAGGGGTCCATCACCTGGTACGAGCACACCCGCGCCTACATCGACCGGAAGTGGGCCGCCGCGCCCGCGAAGTCGCGGAAGAACTACGCGGACGCCCTCGCGACCATCACGCCGGCGCTCGTGAAGACGAGGGTCGGACGCCCGGACGCGGCGACGCTCCGCAAGGCCCTGTACGGGTGGGCATACAACCGGAACCGCTGGGACGATGAACCCCCGACGGACGTGGCGCACGCCCTGCGCTGGGTAGCCAAGAACTCGTATCCGATCTCCGCGCTCGAACAGTCCGCCACCGTACGCCTCGCCCTGGACGCGCTCGCCCTAAAGCTGGACGGCAAGCCCGCCGCCCCTCGCACCGCGAAGCGGAAGCGGGCCTGCCTGAGCGACGTGCTCGGTCTCGCCGTGGAGCAGGGCTACTTCTCCACTCCGGTCAACCCGCTCACCACCGTGAAGTGGGCGGCCCCCAAGACCGCCGAGGAAGTCGACCCGGACAGCGTGGCCAACCCCCGCCAGGTGCGTGCGCTGCTCAGGGGTGTACGCGAGCAGGGGCCGCGCGGTGAACACCTCGAAGCGTTCTTCGGCTGCCTGTACTACGCGGCCATGCGGCCGGCCGAGGCAACAGCCCTGCGGCTCCCCCAGTGCCATCTACCGGAGACCGGGTGGGGCACCCTGACCCTCCGGCAAGGCTTCGTACGGGTCGGGAAGGGCTGGACCGACGACGGCCAGGCGCACGAGGCCCGGCACCTCAAGGCGCGCGCAGTGAAGGACTCGCGCCCCGTGCCGATCCCTCCGCACTTCGTTCGAATGCTCCGCGAGCACATCGCCGCGCACGGCACCGCCCCGGACGGGCGGCTGTTCCGGACCAACCGCGGCGGGCTGCTCCAGGAGACCGGGTACGGCGAGGTGTGGGCGGAGGCCCGCACCAACGTGCTCACGGAGGAGGAATCGGCGTCGCAGCTCGCCCGGCGGCCGTATGACTTGCGTCACGCCGGAGTGTCCTTCTGGCTCAGCTCAGGAGTGGACCCGATGGAGTGCGCCCGGCGGGCTGGCCACACGATCGCGGTTCTCTTCCGGGTCTACGCCAAGGTGCTCGCCCGTACGCAGGACCGGGCGAACCGACGGATCGACGCGGCGATGCGGGAGTGGAACGAGCCGGAGTAGCCGTTCCCCCGGGGGACGCCTGGGGGACACGCCCTGATCAGACCTGGGATTCGGGCGGGATCAGGTGAGACAAGGTGGCGTTTCGGGCCCTTCGGCACGCCCCGTCACGGAATCAAGAAAAACCCTTCCGACCTGCCATAACAGCAGGTCGGAAGGGTTTTCACTCCCAGTGGCGGCGCCAGGGTTCGAACCTGGGTAGGCTGAGCCGGCAGATTTACAGTCTGCTCCCTTTGGCCACTCGGGCACACCGCCGGGGATTGCTGCCGTGAGAACCGCTTTGGGGCGGCGCTCCGTGGCAACGACGTAAACGATACCCGATGCCCGGGGGTGCTTCGCCACTGGATTGATCAGCGGCCCGATCGGGCGCGGGTGGCTAGGCTTTGATCGGCGTCGCGGGGCCTACAGGCCCGCCGCCGCCCCTGTGCACCGCGTTTCCGAAACCCCGATTCCCCGATACAAGGAGCCACACGTCATGGCCGACTCCAGTTTCGACATCGTCTCGAAGGTCGAGCGGCAGGAGGTCGACAACGCCCTCAACCAGTCCGCCAAGGAGATCTCGCAGCGTTACGACTTCAAGGGCACCGACGCCTCGATCTCCTGGTCCGGCGAGAAGATCCTGATGCAGGCGAACGGCGAGGAGCGGGTCAAGGCGATCCTCGACATCTTCCAGTCCAAGCTGATCAAGCGCGGCATCTCGCTGAAGTCGCTGGACGCGGGCGAGCCGCAGCTGTCCGGCAAGGAGTACAAGATCTTCGCCACGATCGAGGAGGGCATCTCGCAGGAGAACGCCAAGAAGGTGGCGAAGATCATTCGCGACGAGGGCCCGAAGGGCGTCAAGGCGCAGGTCCAGGGCGACGAGCTGCGGGTCAGCTCGAAGAGCCGGGACGACCTTCAGGCCGTGCAGGCGCTGCTGAAGGGCCAGGACTTCGACTTCGCCGTGCAGTTCGTGAACTACCGGTAGGTCCCGCCCTTCGCCGGGGTGCGGAGCGGGATGCCCTGCTCCGCCCCCGGGGTGCGATGTCCGAAAACCGCCGGTCATGCCGGAGCGCGGAACGCAGACTTGTCCATGTCGGGCGACGATCCAGTCGAATCCCGGCATGACGTGCAGGAAAGGGACGAGTCATGACCATGTACGCAACGGTCGACAGCCCGCTGGGTGAACTGCTGCTGGTCGGCGAGGAGACCACCGGCGGGATGGCGCTCGCCTCGCTCTCGCTGCCCGGCCAGAAGGGTGCCGCGCTCGTCCGGGACGGATGGGTCCACGCGCCGGAGGCCTTCGCGGGGATCGCCGCCCAGCTGCGCGAGTACTTCGAGGGCCGGCGGACCCGCTTCGACATCGTGTACGCGGACGGCGTGGGCACCGGCTTCCAGCGCCGGGTGTGGGCCGCGCTGGACACCGTCCCGTACGGGGAGACCGTTTCGTACGGGCAGATCGCGGAGCGCGTCGGCACCCCGGGGGCGGGGGTGCGGGCCGTGGGGACGGCGATCGGGCGCAATCCGCTGCTGGTCGTGCGGCCGTGCCACCGGGTGATCGGCGCGGACGGTGCGCTGCGGGGTTACGCGGGCGGCCTGGAGCGCAAGGAGCGGCTTCTGGGGCTGGAAGGCGCCCTGGCGGTGCGCTGAGATGTCCGGGCTCTTCCCCAGGCCTCGCGCCGTCGTCGCGCCGGGGGCCGTGCATGTGCCCGAGTGGCTGCCGCCGGAGCGGCAGCGGGAGCTGGTGGCGGCCTGCCGGGAGTGGGCGCGCGGGCCCGTGCCCCTGCGGCACACGGTCCTGCCGGGCGGCGGGGTGATGTCGGTGCGGACGGTCTGTGTGGGGTGGCACTGGCAGCCGTACCGGTACACGCGCACGGCCGACGATGTGAACGGTGCCCGGGTGGCCGCGTTCCCGGACTGGCTGGCGGAGTTGGGCCGCGAGGCGCTGACCGCCGCGTACGGGGACGAGTGGCCGGTACGGACGTACGCGCCGGACACCGCGCTCGTCAACTTCTACGACGGGGCGGCGCGGATGGGCATGCACCGGGACAAGGAGGAGCGGTCCGCCGCCCCGGTGGTGTCGCTCAGCATCGGCGACACCTGCGTCTTCCGCTTCGGGAACACCGAGCACCGCGGAAAGCCCTATACGGACGTGGAGTTGGCCTCGGGCGATCTGTTCGTCTTCGGCGGGCCCTCGCGTCACGCGTTCCACGGTGTGCCGAAGGTGTGCCCCGGGACCGCCGATCCCGCGACGGGGATGAGCCGTGGCCGGCTCAATGTGACCCTGCGCGAGACCGGGCTGGACGGCTCCGGCGCGGACGGGCGTCAGCGGCGTTCGCGGGAGTTCCCGAACAGCACCCGGTAGAGGATCAGCAGGACCAGCGATCCACCGATGGCGGCGATCCATGTCGCCATGTCGAAGAAGTCGTTGGAGATGGGGCGGTCGAGGAAGCGCGACGATATCCAGCCACCGAGAAACGCCCCGACGATCCCTATGAGGGTGGTGCCGACCAGGCCGCCCGGGTCACGGCCCGGCAGCAGGACCTTGGCGATGACTCCTGCCACCAGTCCGAGAATGATCCATCCGATAATGCTCATGCGTGCGAACCTACCCGTCACTCGTTCCTGGAATCCAGGACGCTCCCGCCCGTGGCACGGTTGCTCGCGGCCCTCCCGGGGGCCGCGAGCAACCGCCGGGTGTCGTTCATGCGTTCATGGTGAATGACGGCACTGACAATCGGGCGGGGCCGCGGACCGTCACTCCACGGGCGTGCTCCGGATGTCCCTGTCCGCGGCCGGGGCCGATACTGACCATGCGGGGCGACGACGGGGGAACACCCTCGGAAGGCGAGTGACCATGAAGCCCATACAGCTGATCCTGAACATCCTGTGGGTGGTGTTCTGCGGGTTCTGGATGGCCCTCGGCTACCTGCTCGCCGCGCTCGTCTGCTTCGTGCTGATCGTGACGATCCCGTTCGGCATCGCGTCCCTGAGGATCGCCGGTTACGTGCTCTGGCCGTTCGGGCGCACGACCGTGGAGCGGCCCGACGCGGGTGCGCCGTCCTGTGTCGGCAATGTGATCTGGCTCGTCTTCGCCGGATGGTGGCTCGCGCTGGGGCACCTGATCACCAGCATCCCGCTGTTCGTGTCGATCATCGGCATCCCCTTCGGCTGGGCGAACCTGAAGATGATCCCCATCTCGCTGATGCCGCTGGGCCGTGAGGTGGTCCCGAGCGACGAGGCCTTCGGCGCCCGCTGAACGACGCGAAGTGGCCCCGGACGAGTAGTCCGGGGCCACTTCGCGTCGTGCCGTGCCGTGCCTCCCCGAGGGGTCTCAGGGGCGCGGTCCCGCCATCTGCTCCAGCCGGGCGATGCGCTCCGCCATCGGCGGATGCGTGGAGAAGAGCTTGGACATGCCCTGGCCGGGGCGGAACGGGTTCGCGATCATCATGTGGCTCGCGGTCTCGATCCTCGGCTCCGGGGGCAGCGGCAGCTGTTTGGTGCCCGCGTCGAGCTTGCGCAGGGCACTGGCCAGGGCCAGCGGGTCGCCGGTCAGCTGGGCGCCGGAGGAGTCCGCCTCGTACTCGCGGGAGCGGCTGACGGCCAGCTGGATGACGGACGCCGCGATCGGGCCGAGGATCATGATCATCAGCATGCCGAAGATCCCCGGTCCGTCGTCGTCGTTGGACCGGCCCACCGGGATCAGCCAGGCGAAGTTGACCAGGAACATGACGACGGAGGCGAGTGCTCCGGCGACGGACGAGATCAGGATGTCGCGGTTGTAGACATGGCTCAGCTCGTGTCCCAGTACGCCGCGCAGCTCCCTCTCGTCCAGGATCTGGAGGATGCCCTCGGTGCAGCAGACCGCGGCGTTGCGCGGATTGCGGCCGGTGGCGAAGGCGTTGGGGGCCTGGGTCGGGGAGATGTAGAGCCGGGGCATGGGCTGGCGGGCGGCGGTGGAGAGCTCGCGGACCATGCGGTAGAGCTGTGGCGCCTCGAATTCGCTGACGGGGCGGGCCCGCATGGCCCTGAGCGCCAGCTTGTCGCTGTTCCAGTACGCGTAGGCGTTGGTGCCGACGGCCACGAGGAGCGCGACGATCAGGCCCGTACGTCCGAAGAAGCTTCCGATGACGATGATGAGTGCGGACAGGCCCCCGAGGAGTACGGCGGTTCTCAGCCCGTTGTGCCGGCGGTGCACGGTACGCCCTCCAAGTGGTGCGGCAGGGGAACCCTTTGCTTGGTGGTCTCCACTCCCCCAGTGGAGCCTCCCGTACCGGTCAACGCCAGGCGAGAGGAGCTAGTTCCCTTGTGCGCGCCGCCGCGGAGCAGGGCCTGTCCGGCCGCGTGGGGGCCGGACAGGCTCTGGGCCGTACGGGTGTCAGTGGCCGGGCGCGTACCGTTCCGGTGCCCGGCGGCTCAGCGCTGGGCGGGGAGACCGGCCACGGCGAGGGCCTCGGGGTCCGGCTTGATCTCGCTGGTGCAGTGGGCGCAGCGGCTGGCGATGGCCGGGATCTCGGTGTAGCAGCGGGGGCAGTCGCGCGTGGCGGCCTTGATGTCGACCTTCTCCGCCTTGGCGAATCGGTTCTGGACCTTCGCCATGGGCACGACGACGCAGAAGTAGAGGACGGCGGCGGTGATCAGGAAGGCGATGGCGGCGGCGAGGAACTTCCCGTAAGGGAAGATGGCGCCCTCGACCGAGAACTCGGCCGAGCTGAAGTCTCCGACGGAACCGGTGGCGAGGCCGATCAGCGGGGTGATGAAGGCCGTGCTGAATCCGGTGACGACTGCGGTGAACGCCGCTCCGACGGCCAGGCCGATGGCCATGGAGATGACGTTTCCGCGCAGGATGAAGTCCTTGAACCCGTTCAGCACTGCTCTTGCTCCTCAGGAATGCGTAGGTGTGGGGGGTGTGCGGGCAAGACCTTGCCCTGTACCGGCCGTCCCGGGCAAACCGATCTTCGGTATGTCAGAAGAGACTGACCGCCGCGAACCTGAGAACCGTCTGCGGAGCACCTGAGAGCACCACACCGGCCACGGCGGTGAGCGCGATCGCGGCGGTGAGCGAGGCCGGAACTCCGTGCCTGGTGGGGGCGGGTGCGGCGCCGTCTGCCGGGGTCTCTTCGCGGACCGCCTCCGACGGTGTTCCCTCCGGGGCGCGGAAGAGCGTCGCGGTCCACTGGAGGTAGTAGTAGAGCGCGATCACCACGTTGACGGCCATGACGACGGCGAGCCAGCCGAGTCCGGCGTCGACGGCCGCGGAGAAGACCGTGACCTTGGCGAAGAGGCCGATGATGCCGGGCGGCAGTCCGGCCAGGCAGAGCAGGAAGAAGGCCATCGCCAGGGCGGCGAGCGGGCGGGTGGCGTACAGGCCCCGGTAGTCGGTGAGCCGGTTTCCGGGGCTGGTACGGGCGACCAGGGCGGCGACCGCGAAGGCGCCGAGGTTCACGACGGCGTACATGAGCGCGTACGCGACGGTGGAGCCGATGTGCTCGTCGCTGGAGTACGCGGCGGCGGCGATCGGCACCAGCAGGTAGCCGGCCTGGCCGACGGACGACCAGGCGAGCAGGCGTACGGCGCTGCGGGCCCGGTCGGCGTTCTGGCGCAGGGCGGCGACGTTGCCGATCGTCATGGTGAGCGCGGCGAGGACGGCGAGAGCGGGGCCCCAGACGTCGGCGTACGCCGGGAACGCGATCACGGTGACGAGGATGAGGCCGGAGAAGCCGACCGCCTTGCCGACGACCGAGAGGTAGGCGGCGATCGGCAGCGGGGCGCCCACGTAGGTGTCCGGGACCCAGAAGTGGAAGGGCGCGGCGGCCGTCTTGAACGCGAAGCCGACCAGGGTGAGGACGACGCCCGCCTTGGCGAGGGTGTCGAGCTGACCGGGTACGTCGTCGAGCCGGGCGGCGATCTCGGTGAGGTGCAGGGTGCCGGTGGTCGCGTACACGAAGCTGACGCCGAGCAGCATGACGGCGGTCGCGACGACGGAGGAGAGGAAGAACTTCAGGGCGGCCTCGGAGGACCGCCGGTCGCCGCGCTTGATGCCGACGAGGGCGAAGGCGGGCAGCGAGGCGACTTCGAGGGCGACGACGAGGGTGGCGAGGTCGCGGGCGGCGGGAAGCAGCGCGGCGCCGGACGCGGAGGACAGCAGCAGGAACCAGAACTCCCCGGCGGGGAGCTTGCGGGTGTCGGCGAGCGAGAGCAGGGCGGTGAGCAGGGCGCCGCCGAGCACGAGGGCCTGGATGACCAGGGCGAAGTGGTCGGCGGTGTAGCTGCAGGCAGTGGCGGATCCGGGTCCGGTGGCCGCCTCGTTCAGGCAGAAGGTGGACCGGTTGCCGTCGCGCAGCGGGACGAGGAGGGCCAGGGCGACGACGAGTCCGGCGATGGTCAGCGCGCCGAGGAGCGGCTTGCGCCGTGCGGGCAGGAAGAGGTCAGTGACCAGGACGATCAGGGCCATGGCCGCGACGACGACCGGGGGCGCGATCGCGAGCCAGTCGACGGACTGGACGAGGCTGGTGGTGTTCTCGGCCGCGGTGGTGACGACGCCCGGGGTGACGACGGCTGGGGTCACGACTTGCCTCCTGCGAGGAGCTTCTGCACGGCCGGGTCGGTGAGGCCGAGGAGGGCGGCGGGCCACAGACCGGCGAGGACGGTGAGCCCGACGAGCGGGGTCCAGGCGGCGAATTCGTACGTCTGGACGTCGGCGAGCTGCGGCTCTTCGCGCTTCTCGCCCATGCAGACCCGGCGCACGAGCATGAGCATGTACGCGGCGGTGAGCAGGGTGCCGAACGCGGCGATCGACATGAAGGTGAGGAAGGCGGGCCGGCTGAGTCCGTCGGCGGGGTCGAAGGAGCCGAACAGGGCGAGCATCTCGCCCCAGAATCCGGCGAGCCCCGGCAGGCCCAGGGAGGCGACGGCGGCGAAGGCGAGGAGGCCGCCGAGGCGGGGTGCCCGGCCGTAGAGGGCGGCTCCGGTGGCGCCGGAGAGGGTGTCGAGGTCGGCGGTGCCGTACCGGTCCTTGACCGCGCCGACCAGGAAGAACAGCAGGCCGGTGATGAGGCCGTGGGCGATGTTGGCGAAGAGCGCGCCGTTGACTCCGGTGGGTGTCATGCTCGCGATGCCGAGGAGCACGAAGCCCATGTGTCCGACGGAGGAGTACGCGATCAGGCGCTTGAGGTCGCCCTTGGAGCCGGGGCGGACCAGCGCCAGGCAGGCCAGTGATCCGTAGATGATGCCGACGACCGCGAAGGCGGCGAGGTAGGGCGCGAAGGTGTGCATCCCGTCGGGGGTGATGGGGAGCAGGATGCGGACGAATCCGTAGGTGCCCATCTTCAGCAGGACGCCCGCGAGCAGGACCGAGCCGACGGTCGGGGCGGCGGTGTGGGCGTCCGGCAGCCAGCTGTGCAGCGGCCACATCGGGGTCTTCACGGCGAGCCCGATGCCGATCGCCAGAACGGCGATGACCTGCACGGACGAGGTGAGCCCACGGCCGTTGTCAGTGGCGAGTGCCACCATGTCGAAGGTGCCGCTCTTCAGTCCGATGAGGAGCAGGCCCAGCAGCATGACGACCGAGCCGAGCAGTGTGTAGAGGATGAATTTCCAGGCGGCGGCCTGCCGCTGCGCACCGCCCCAGCGGGCGATGAGGAAGTACATCGGGATGAGCACCATCTCGAACGCCAGGAAGAACAGCAGCAGATCGAGGACGGCGAAGGTCGCGAGGGTGCCGGACTCCAGGACGAGCAGGAGGGCGACGAAGGCCTTCGGGGAGGGGCCCGCAGGCAGCTTGAAGTAGCTGTAGAGCGCGCAGAGGAAGGTCAGCAGCGCGGTCAGTACGAGAAGGGGGAGCGAGATGCCGTCGATGCCGAGGTGGATGCGGACGTCGAGCGCCGGGATCCAGCTGATGTCGGTGGTGGCCTGCATCGTCGACGGGTGGTCGTGGTCGAAGCCCGCGGCGAGGACGATCGCGGCGACGAGGACCGCGCCGGTGACGGTGACGCCGTGGCGGAGCACGGCCTGGTCGGGGCCGGTTCCCTTCAGTCCCGGCGGGGCCGGGAGCAGGGCGGCCACGGCGCCGATCAGCGGGATGACGACGATGAACGCGAGAAGGAACTGCATCACGGATTCACTGATATCGATCACGGCTCACGACCCGGCGTTGACGTTGGCGAAGACGACGGCGGCGATCGCCAGGACCAGCGAACCGGCGAGCAGTGCGCTGAGGTAGGTCTGCACATTGCCGGTCTGGGCGCGGCGGACGGCGGTGCCGAGCCACCGTGCGAGGGTGCCGGAGCCGTGTACGTAGGTGTCGACGACCTCGCGGTCCAGGAAGCGGACGAGGCTCGCCGCGCCCTGGACGGGGCGGACGAACAGCGCCGTGTACAGGGCGTCGAGGTGGAAGCCGGCGGCGGCGTGGTGGTGGAGCGGGCCGAGCAGCAGGCGGCCCGGGTCGGCCGGGTCGGGGGCGTCCCCGTCGGCTCCGTAGGCGGCGGTGTGTGCCGTCATGGCCTGGGCCTCGATGAGTGCGGGTTCGGCGTCGGGGTGGGCGACGACGGTGCCGACGCGGGTGCGGGCGGCCAGCGCCGAGGTGTGGCGCCAGGCGCCGTAGGTGACGAGGCCGCCGACGAGGCCGACGCCGGTGGAGAGGACGGCGGTGGTGACGGTGGGAGTGAGGCTGTGGCCGTCGAACCAGTCGGTGATCGCGCCGACGGTCAGGCCGAAGGCGATGGTAGGGACGGCGAGGACCCAGAGGACGGCGGTCATCGCGACGGGCTGCCTGCCGTGGTCGGGGGCTTCGGCGCCGCGGCCCCGGAAGGCGAGAAGCCAGAGGCGGGTGGCGTACGCGGCGGTGAGGACGGCGGCGAGCAGCCCGGCGACGAACACGGTCCAGCCGGCGGCGGCCGGGGCGACGTGCCGGTCCCCCAGCGCGGTGTGTTCGGCGGCGACGAGGATCGCTTCCTTGGAGAAGAAGCCGGCGAACGGGGGGATGGCGGCGAGCGCGAACAGGGCGACGGTCATCGTCCAGTAGGCGTCCGGGATGCGCTTCGTCAGGCCGCTCATCCGGGACATGGCGGCCAGTGAGTTGGTCCCGGCGGCGTGGATGACGACGCCGGCCGCGAGGAAGAGGACGGCCTTGAACGCGCCATGGGAGAGGAGGTGGAAGACGGCGGCCCCGCGGTCGCCGACGGCCAGGGCACCGGCCATGTAGCCGAGCTGACCGATCGTCGAGTAGGCGAGGACGCGCTTGATGTCGTCCTGGGCGAGGGCGGCGAGCCCCGAGCCGATCATCGTGATCGCCGCCATGACGGCGAGTACGACGAGGGCGGCGCCGGACTGGGCGAAGACGGGGAGGAGCCGGGCCACGAAGTAGATGCCGGCGGCGACCATCGTCGCGGCGTGGATGAGCGCGGAGACGGGGGTGGGGCCGGCCATCGCGTCGGGCAGCCAGGTGTGCAGGGGGAACTGTGCGGACTTCCCGGCGACGCCCGCGAGAAGCAGCAGGGCGATGAGGGTGGGGTGGTCGAGGCCGCCGTTGGCGACGGCGCCCAGGATGCCGGTGATGCGGAAGGTGCCGGTGTCGGCGGCGAGCGCGAACAGGCCGATCAGGAAGGGGACGTCGCCGAGCTTGGTGACCAGGAAGGCCTTGAGGGAGGCGGCGCGGGCTTCGGGCGTCTCCCAGTAGTGGCCGACGAGGAAGTACGAGCAGATGCCCATGATCTCCCAGCCGACCAGGAGCACCATCAGGTCGCCCGAGTAGACGACGAGCAGCATCGCGGAGGTGAAGAGGGAGACCAGGGCTGCGTACGAGGGGTAGCGGGGGTCGTCGCGCAGATAGGCGGTCGAGTAGATCTGCACGCAGGTCGCGACGAGCCCGACCAGGACGGCGACGAGGACCGCGAAGCCGTCGAGGTGCAGGGCGAGGTCGATCGGGACCGAACCGGTGGGGGTGAGCTGGGTCGCTGCGTCGATGGCCCGGCCGCCGCCCTGGCGTGCGGCGACGACGGCCGCGAGGACGGCGGCGGCGAGCGTGGGCAGTACGGCCAGGGGGCGTACGAAGCCGGGGGCGGTGCGTCCGAGGAGGAGGCCGGCCGCGGCGCTGAGGAACGGGAGGAGGGGGACGAGGACGGCGAGGGTCGTGGTGGTCACGCGGTGGCCTCTGCCTTCTTTGCCTTCCCTGCCGCAGCAGTGGCCTGGTCTTCGGTGCCGGACTCGTCGTCCGGGAGGGCTTCGGCGGCGTCGGTCTCGGCGGTGTCGCGGAGGCGGTCGACGTCCGAGCTGCCGCGGTTGCGGTACACGGCGAGGACGATCGCCAGGCCGATGCCGATCTCCGCCGCCGCGATGGCGATGGTGAAGAGGGTGAGGGCCTGGCCGGAGTGCAGGGTGTCGCGGAGCCAGACGTCGAAGGCGACCAGGTTGAGGTTGACGGCGTTGAGCATCAGCTCGACGGACATCAGGACCAGGATCGCGTTGCGACGGGCGAGCACTCCGTACAGCCCGGTGCAGAAGAGGAGGGCGGCGAGCACGGCGGGATAGGCGAGGTGCATCAGCTCTGCTCCTTACCGCGCTTGCGGGACAGGACGATCGCGCCGACGAGGGCGGCGAGCAGCAGGACGGAGAGTGCTTCGAACGGCAGCACCCAGTGCCGGAAGAGGAAGGAGCCGGTCACCTCGGTCGAGCCCTGGGCCGGTCCGTCCAGGCCGATCCAGGTGGTGCGGAAGGCGTCCACGACGACCCAGACGAGGGCTCCGGCGGAGGCGGCAGCCACGGCGAGGGCCGCCCAGCGGTTGCCCGAGTCGGCGTCCGGGGAGCGGCCGATGGGGGCCTTGGTGAGCATCAGCCCGAAGAGAAGGAGGACGACCACGGAGCCGACGTAGATCAGTACCTGCACCCAGGCGATGAACTCCGCGGTGAGCAGGAGGTACTCGACGGCGAGACCGCCCAGCGCCACGACCAGCCAGAGGGCGGCGTGCACCAGCTGCTTGGTCGTGACGGTGACGAGGGCCGCGCCGAGGGTGGCGATGCCGACGAGGACGAAGGCGATCTCGATCCCGGTCGGGGAGAGGAAGCCGGAGTGGGCCGGGTTGGCCGGCTGGGCGGCGAGGACGGAGTACGCGGAGTGTGCGGAGTGCGCCGCGGTGGCTGCGAGTGTCACTCCTCCCCCTCTGCTTCCTTCTTGGTCTGCTGGGCTTGCTGTGTCTGCTGGGCTTCCTGCGCCTGCTGGGCTTCCTGCGCCTGCTGGGCTTCCTGGGCGCGCTGGGCTTCGAGTTTCTCCGCCGTCTTGCGGGCGGCGGCGATCTCCTTCGGCTCCTCGGCGCCCGGATCGAGCGCGGGCGGTTCCGGCACCGTCCACATCCATGCGCGGAGCTTGTCGCGCTCATGGGTGAGTTCGAGGATGTCCGTCTCCGCGTACTCGAACTCCGGGGACCAGAAGAGCGCGTCGAAGGGGCACACCTCGATGCAGATACCGCAGTACATGCAGAGCGAGAAGTCGATCGCGAAGCGGTCGAGGACATTGCGGCTGCGCTCACGGCCGCCCGGGGCGGCGGCGGGCACCGTCTCCTTGTGGGAGTCGATGTAGATGCACCAGTCCGGGCACTCGCGGGCGCAGAGCATGCAGACCGTGCAGTTCTCCTCGAACAGCGCGATGACGCCGCGGGAGCGGGGCGGGAGCTCGGGCTGGACATCCGGGTACTGCGCGGTGACCGTCTTCTTCGTCATCGTCCGCAGGGTGACGGCCAGGCCCTTGGCCAGGCCGGAGCCGGGGATCGGAGGCATCAGTTGATCGCCACCTTCACGATGCCGGTCAGCGCGATCTGCGCGAGAGCGAGCGGGATGAGCGTGGTCCAGGCGAGCTTCTGCAGCTGGTCCTCGCGGAGCCGGGGGTAGGACACCCGCAGCCAGATGACGACGAAGGCGAGGACCGCGACCTTGAGGAGAGTCCAGACCCAGCCCAGTCCGTCGGCGCCGAACGGGCCGTGCCAGCCGCCGAGAAAGAGGACGGTGGTCAGTGCGCACAGGACGACGATGCCCGCGTACTCGGCGAGCAGGAACAGTGCGAAGCGCAGTCCGGTGTACTCGGTGTACGCGCCGAAGATGATCTCCGAGTCGGCGACCGGCATGTCGAACGGCGGGCGTTGCAGCTCGGCGAGTCCGGCCACGAAGAAGACCAGTGCGCCGACGATCTGCCAGGGCAGCCACCACCACTCGAAGGCGTCGAGGATGCCAGGGAGGGAGACGGTGCCGGCCGCCATCGCGACGGAGGCGGCGGCGAGCAGCATCGGCAACTCGTACGCGAGCAGCTGGGCGGCCGTGCGCAGGCCGCCGAGCAGGGAGAACTTGTTCGCCGATGCCCAGCCGGCCATCAGCGAGCCGAGCACTCCCACGCCCATGACGGCCAGCACGAAGAAGATGCCCGCGTCGACGACCTGTCCGACCGCGCCCTCGCCGGGGCCGATCGGGACGGCGACGAGGACGAGGAGGTACGGGAGCAGCGCGACGGCCGGGGCGAGCTGGAAGATACGGCGGTCGGCCTCGGCCGGGACGATGTCTTCCTTCTGCGCGAACTTCACGCCGTCCGCGACGAGCTGGGCCCAGCCGTGGAAGCCGCCGGCGTACATGGGGCCGAGGCGGCCCTGCATATGGGCCATCACCTTGTGCTCGGTCTGCCCGACGACGAGTGGGAGGACCATGAACACGGCGAAGACGATGACGAGGCGGAGGGCGACGTCCAGTGCGTCGTTCACTCGGTATCGCCTCCGGCGGGGTGGTCGGGGGTCTCTGAGGACTTGGGGGTTTCTGGGGACTCGGGGGTCCCTGAGGGCTTGGGGGTCTCTGAGGACTCAGGGGTCCCTGAGGACTCGGAGGCACCTGAGGACTCGGAGGTCCCTGAGGACTCGGAGGTCTCTGGGGTTTTCGGCGGGGTCTCCGGAGTGGCATCCGCGCCCGCACCCGCTTCTGTACCCGTACCCGTGCCCGTGCCTGCGCTCGCGTCTGTACCCGCGCCAACGTCCGTGCCCGCGTCCGCGTCCGCGCCCGCTTCAAAAGCCGGGCGGGCGTGGTGCCACGGGGCGTCGCTGGTTCCGGAGCTCGGCTCCGCCGCCCCGGTCTCCGTCCCTGTGCCTGCCCCGGTCCCCGTACCCGGCTCCACGGTCTTCTCCGGTCGGCTCGCCGGCTGCTGGCTCGCCGAGCCCTGGGAGGCGCTCCGCGTACGGCGCGGGGTCGTGGCCCGGGGCGTCGTCCCCGTACCCGCGTCGGGGCTCGCGCCCGCGCCCGCTTCCGGGGCCGGGGCCGCCGTTGCCGTCCGCTGGGCGGCCGAGCCCTCGCTCGCGCTGCGGGTGCGGCGGGCCGGGCGGTCGCCCGCGGCGCGCGGGGTGCGGGCCGGGCGGGACGGGGCGGGCGGGAGCTGACCCTTCAGAGGGCCCCATTCGTTCGGGTCGGGGACGCCGGGCGGCAGCATGGTGCGCCGCTTCGGGCCGCCGTGCTCCGACTCGCCCGGCTCCTTCGCGCCGGGCCATGCCTTCGCGACCCGTGCGGCCAGCACGAAGTCCTTGCGCAGCGGGTGGCCCTCGAAACCCTCGGGCAGCAGCAGCGGGACCAGGTGCGGGTGGCCGTCGAAGCCGATGCCGAACATCTCGTGCGTCTCGCGCTCGTGCCAGGCGGCGCCCGCGTAGACATCGATGGCGGTGGGCAGGACAGCCGCCCCGTGCGGAACGGTCGTACGGATCATGAGCCGACGGACCCCGCCCCCGCCCAGGGCCGCGACATGGGCGCAGACCCGGAAGCCGGTGCCCGGTTCGTCGACCGCGCTCAGCCAGTCGAAATACGTGCAGCCCAGCAGGTCGCGGGCCGTTTCGAGGGCGGCGATCCAGGCGGCGGCCGGTACGTCGACGGTCAGCAGGTCGTACGCGTACTCCGCCGTCGCGCCCTCGCCGAAGAGCTCGGCGGCGGCGTCCGGCAGGCGGTCGTAGGCCTCGCCCGCGGGGTTGGCGCCGGGGGCACCGGCAGGAGGTGTGGTGGTCATGCGCGGTCCTCCCCGGGATCCGAAGCCGGATGAGGAGCCGGATCAGAAGCCGAGGCCGGACCCGAAGACGGATCAGAAGCCGGACCCGAAGCCGAGGCCGGACCCGAGGACGCCGACGCCTGCGGGGCGGCGACCAGGCCGCTGCGCAGGGCGGCGGTGGAGGGACGGCTGCCGCCGCCCGTCGCGTACCGCTCCCCCAGCGACTCCCGGGCGATCTTCTCCTGGAGCTTGAGGATGCCCTGGAGGAGCGCCTCCGGCCGGGGCGGGCAGCCGGGGACGTAGACATCGACCGGGATGATCTGGTCGACGCCCTTGGTCACGGAGTACGAGTCCCAGTACGGGCCGCCGCAGTTGGAGCAGGCGCCGAAGGAGATGACGTACTTGGGCTCCGGCATCTGCTCGTACAACCGCTTCACGGCCGGGGCCATCTTGTCGGTCACCGTACCGGAGACGATCATGAGGTCGGCCTGGCGCGGGCCCGGCGCGAACGGGATCACACCGAGCCGGATGAAGTCGTGCCGGGCCATGGAGGCGGCGATGAATTCGATGGCGCAGCAGGCGAGTCCGAAGTTGAAGACCCAGAGGCTGTAGCGGCGGCCCCAGTTCAGGACCACCTTCATCGGCTCGGGCGCCAGGCGCGACAGCACACCGAGCCGCTTGGGCTCCGGCAGGAAGGTCGGCACGGGCTGCGGTTCGGATCCCTCGTCGGCCTGCGGGCTCGTCACGTCCATTCGAGGACGCCCTTCTTCCATGCGTAGAGCAGTCCTACGGCCAGGAAACCGAGGAAGATGAACATTTCGACCAACGTCGTCGCCCCGTATCCGGGTGCGGCGAACACGGTCGCCCACGGGAACAGGAAGATCGAGTCGACGGCGAAGATCACGTACAGGAAGGCATAGACGTAATAACGAACCTGGGTATGTGCCCATCCTTCACCCACCGGGTCCACGCCGCACTCGTACGTCAGGAGCTTCTCCGGCGTCGGGACCACGGGGCGCAGCAGTCGGCCGGCCCCGAAGGCGACGGCGACGAACAGCACGCCGATCACGGCGAGCAGTCCGACCACTGAGTAGCTGTGGAAATACTCCGACGCGAGAACGGTCGACTCCGGCAGGTCCGCCACGTCCGCCCCTCGCTCCCTCGAATCCGTCCGGTGATCTGTACGCACGGGAGTCTAGGCCCTGTTAAAGAGACGGTAAGCAGCCGCGTCGGCCAAGGGGTGGGGTTATCCCCACTTCACCTCACCCACGAGCCCCATGGCGTGTGCCGGTCCGGCCCGGCAGGCTGGGACCATGACCATGAGCCCCCAGGTGCCCGACGACGACCGGCCACCGCCCGCCCGCCTCACCCTCGATCGATGGACCTGGAAGGAGATCGGCCATCTCCTGGTCAATCTCCCCGTGGCCATCGTCGGGTTCGTTTACACGGTGTTCATGATCGCCGTGGGCGTGGGGCTCGCGGTCACGGTGGTCGGTCTGCCCCTGCTCGCCGTCGGGCTGCACGGGGCGCGGCTGATCGGCAAGGCCGAGCGGGGCCGGGCGCGGGCGATGCTCGGGGTGCGGGTCGAGGAGCCGAGCCCGATGGAGCTGGCCCGCCGGGAGAAGGGGTTCTTCCCCTGGCTGTGGTCGAGCATCATGGACCCGGTGGGCTGGCGGGCCGCGCTGTACTCGTTCATCCGGCTGCCCTGGGGCGTACTCACCTTCGGGGTGACGCTCGTGAGCCTCCTCGTGCTGTGGCCGGTGCTCCCCCATGTCACGCGGCTCCTCAGCAATGTGGACCGGTCGATGGTGCGCGGGCTGCTCTCGCCCTCCGACGAGCTGGAGCGCCGGATCGCGGAGCTGGAGGCGGACCGGGGAGTGGTCGTCGACACCGCCGCCGCCGACCTGCGCCGCATCGAACGCGACCTCCACGACGGCGCCCAGGCCCGGCTCGTCGCCCTCGCCATGGGCCTCGGCCTGGCGAAGGAGAAGCTCACCGACGACCCCGAGGCCGCCGCCCGCATGGTCGACGAGGCCCACGGCGAGGTCAAGGTCGCCCTCCAGGAACTCCGCGACCTCGCCCGCGGCATCCACCCCGCCGTCCTCACCGACCGCGGACTCGACGCCGCCCTCTCCGCCATCGCCTCCCGCTGCACCGTCCCCGTCACGGTGGCGGTGGACCTGCCGGGGCGTCCCGCGGAGGCGATCGAGGGGATCGCGTACTTCACGGTCTCCGAGCTGTTGCAGAACGTGAGCAAGCACAGCGCGGCACGTTCGGCCTCCGTCGAGGTGTGGCGCGCCGGGGACCGGCTGCTGCTCCAGGTCACCGACGACGGACGCGGCGGTGCCCGGATGGACGGCGGTACGGGAATGGCGGGGCTGGCCGAGCGGCTGGGCGCCGTCGACGGGCTGTTCGTCCTCGACTCACCGGTCGGCGGGCCAACGACGGTCACCGCGGAACTGCCCTGGCGGGACCGCGAGCGGCAGAAGGCCGGGGAGCCGAAGGGTACGGGGACGGCCAAGCGCCTCTAGAAGTCCGGCTCCCCTCCCTACGGCCTGGAGGCCCGACCGCCTGGAGGCCCGACGGCCCGACGGCCCCATGGTGGGGAAAACCCCCGGCCGAAGAGGGATACCCCCCTCATGGTGGACCGGCCCGCGAAACAGCACCCTTGTCATCACGGCACCAGAGCGCCGAGAAGAATGAGAAGAAACGGACGGCATCCATGGCCACGGCATACGGACCGGACACTCGGGACCACCAGCGGTCCGGAACCGGTTTCGGGGAGCACCCCCCGGTGAAGCACTTCTTCCCCGCCGCACTGCGCGCGCCCGTCGAGGGCAGGACCTGGCGCGAGTTCACCTATCTGCTGCTGAGCCTGCCGATCAGCCTGGTGCTGTTCGCCTTCTCGATCACCCTGACGACGCTGGGTGTCGGCATGCTGATCACCTTCCTCGGGGTCCCGATCCTGGCCGGCGCGCTGGCCATGTGCCGCGGCTTCGGCGCGATGGAGCGGGTGCGGGCGCGCGGGCTGCTGAAGCTGGACGTGGCGGCCCCGGCGCCGGTGCGCGGCAGGACCGGCGGCCTGATGTCCTGGGTGGGCGCGATGCTCAAGAGCGGGGCGTCCTGGCGGCATCTGCTCTACACGCTGCTGCACATGCCGTGGGCGGTCTTCGCCTTCGGCGTCGCGGTGGTGCTCTGGACGTTCGGCTGGACGGCGCTGACCTACCCGCTGTGGCACTGGATCTTCCCGACGCACGTGGGCGTCGGCGGCATCCAGCTGTACGGCGACCAGGGCCACGCGGTCTATCTGGACTCCTCCCTGGACCTGGGCCTGACCAGCGCGATCGGTCTGGCCTTCGTCCTCGTCACGCCGTGGATCATCCGGGGTCTGGTGAGCGTGGACCGGGTGATGGTGGCCGGGCTGCTCGGACCGTCCCGACTGGCGACCCGTGTCTCGGAGCTGGAGTCGGACCGGGGAGTGGTCGTCGACACCGCCGCCGCCGACCTGCGCCGCATCGAACGCGACCTCCACGACGGCGCCCAGGCCCGGCTCGTCGCCCTCGCCATGGATCTGGGCCTGGCGAAGGAGAAGCTCACCGACGACCCCGAGGCCGCCGCCCGCATGGTCGACGAGGCCCACGGCGAGGTCAAGGTCGCCCTCCAGGAACTCCGCGACCTCGCCCGCGGCATCCACCCCGCCGTCCTCACCGACCGCGGACTCGACGCCGCCCTCTCCGCCATCGCCTCCCGCTGCACCGTCCCCGTCACGGTCGAGGTGGATCTGGCCGCCCGGCCGGCCCAGGCCATCGAGGGCATCGCGTACTTCACGGTCTCCGAGCTGTTGCAGAACGTGAGCAAGCACGCCCGCGCGACCCGCGCGTCGGTCGACGTGTGGCGGGCGGCGGACCGGCTGATGCTCCAGGTCACCGACGACGGACGCGGCGGCGCCGATGTGTCGGCGGGCAGCGGGCTCGCCGGGCTGACCGAGCGGCTGGAGGCGGTGGACGGCGTGCTGGTCGTGGACTCCCCGCAGGGCGGCCCCACCCAGGTCACGGCCGAGCTGCCGTGGCGCGGCTGAACCGCGGTGACGCGATCGGGCCGCCGTGGCCGGGTCACGCCGCCGCGCGGGGCGCGATCGGGCCGCTCCGGCGAGTCCGGGCCGCGGTACGGGGCACGGTCGCCCCGCCGCGGCTGGGCCGCGCTGCCCCGTGTCGCACGATCGAGCCGCCCTCGCGGGGCCTCGCCGCCGCGCGGGGCGCGGTTGTGCGCGGCTGAAGTCCACCCGGCGGCCGAGGACAGCACGCCACCGATACTGGGATGCTGGGGACCGTACACGCGGGACCGGCGAACAGTGGGGGATAGGGCTTCATGGTGGAGGACAGGGTGCGCGTAGTCATCGCCGAGGATTCGGTGCTGCTCCGGGAAGGACTCACCCGGCTGCTGACCGATCTGGGGCATGACGTCGTCGCCGGGGTCGGGGACGCCGAGGCGCTGCTCAAGACGGTGAGCGATCTGGCGGGGCAGGACGCGCTGCCCGATGTGGTGGTCGCCGATGTGCGGATGCCCCCGACCCACACCGACGAGGGCGTGCGGGCGGCCGTGCGGCTGCGGAAGGACTATCCGGGGATCGGGGTCCTGGTCCTTTCGCAGTACGTGGAGGAGCAGTACGCGACCGAGCTGCTGGCCGGGTCCAGCCGGGGCGTGGGGTATCTGCTGAAGGACCGGGTCGCCGAGGTCAGGGAGTTCGTGGACGCGGTGGTCAGGGTGGCGCAGGGCGGGACGGCGCTGGACCCGGAGGTGGTGGCGCAGCTGCTCGGCAGGAGCCGCAAGCAGGACGTCCTGGCCGGGCTGACGCCGCGCGAGCGCGAGGTCCTGGGCCTGATGGCGGAGGGGCGGACGAACTCCGCGGTGGCCAGGCAGCTGGTGGTGAGCGACGGCGCCGTGGAGAAGCACGTCAGCAACATCTTCCTGAAGCTGGGGCTGTCCCCCAGTGACGGGGATCACCGCCGGGTGCTGGCCGTGCTGACCTACCTGAACTCCTGACGAACTGACACCCTGTCAGATATGTCCGTGCGGCGGCCACCGCACGGACTGGCCCGAGCCACCGCGGTGGCTCGGGCGGTGCCGGAGCCGGTACCGGAGAACGTCACCGGGGTCCTAGCACCAAAGGATGAGTGCACAGCGTCTTCATCGAACGACTGGGGGGCTTGCAAAGCATGACAAACCCATATCAAACCGCATCTCGAATGGGCGTCCACCCTTTGATTTGTCCGGGGAAGGCGACCCTTACCGACGTAAGGTGGGCATGGGGACCGTCGGCGGGCCGGCGGGACCCGAGCCGCCGCCCCGAGGGAGGTCCAGTTCAGTGACCAGCCAGGTCAGTAGCCCAGCCGAACAGGCCGATGAGGCCAGCGAGGCGCTCGTCGGGGGGCAGCGTGCTCCCCGCTCCGATCATGCGGGTGACGGCGAGAAGGAGATCCGCCGCCTCGACCGGGTGATCATCCGCTTCGCGGGTGACTCCGGAGACGGTATGCAGCTCACCGGTGACCGCTTCACTTCGGAGACCGCGTCGTTCGGGAACGATCTTTCCACGCTGCCGAACTTTCCCGCCGAGATCCGCGCCCCCGCAGGGACCCTGCCGGGGGTTTCTTCGTTCCAGCTGCATTTCGCCGACCACGACATCCTCACGCCGGGGGACGCGCCGAACGTACTGGTCGCGATGAATCCGGCCGCGTTGAAGGCGAACATCGGCGATGTGCCGCGCGGTGCGGAAATCATCGTCAACACCGATGAGTTCACCAAGCGGCCGATGGCGAAGGTCGGCTATGCGACCAGTCCGCTGGAGGACGGTTCGCTGGACGGCTACCAGGTCCATCCGGTGCCGCTGACGACGCTCACGATCGAGGCGCTCAAGGAGTTCGGCCTGTCCCGCAAGGAGGCCGAGCGCTCGAAGAACATGTTCGCGCTCGGGCTGCTCTCCTGGATGTACCACCGGCCGACCGAGGGGACCGAGGCGTTCCTGCGCGCCAAGTTCGCGAAGAAGCCGCAGATCGCCGAGGCGAACGTGACGGCGTTCCGCGCCGGGTGGAATTTCGGGGAGACCACCGAGGACTTCGCCGTCTCCTACGAGGTGGCACCCGCCTCGCAGGCGTTCCCGGCGGGCACGTACCGCAATATCTCGGGGAATCTGGCGCTGTCGTACGGGCTGATCGCCGCCTCCCGCCAGGCCGACCTGCCGCTGTACCTCGGCTCGTACCCGATCACTCCGGCCTCCGACATCCTGCACGAGCTGAGCAAGCACAAGCACTTCGGCGTACGCACCTTCCAGGCCGAGGACGAGATCGCGGGGATCGGGGCGGCGCTGGGCGCGGCCTTCGGCGGTTCGCTCGCGGTGACGACGACGTCGGGGCCCGGGGTGGCGCTGAAGTCGGAGACGATCGGGCTCGCCGTCTCCCTGGAGCTGCCGCTGATCGTGGTCGACATCCAGCGCGGCGGCCCGTCCACCGGGCTGCCGACCAAGACCGAGCAGGCCGATCTGCTCCAGGCGATGTACGGGCGCAACGGCGAGGCCCCGGTCCCGGTCGTGGCCCCCAGGACCCCGGCGGACTGCTTCGACGCCGCGCTCGACGCCGCGCGGATCGCCCTGACCTACCGCACCCCCGTCTTCCTGCTCTCCGACGGGTACCTCGCCAACGGCTCCGAGCCGTGGAAGATCCCCGAGACCGACGAGCTGCCCGATCTGCGGGTCCGGTTCGCGACCGGCCCCAACCACGAACTGGCCGACGGCACCGAGGTGTTCTGGCCCTACAAGCGCGACCCGCTCACCCTGGCCCGGCCGTGGGCGGTGCCCGGCACCCCCGGCCTCGAACACCGCATCGGCGGCATCGAGAAGCAGGACGGCAGCGGCAACATCTCCTACGACCCGGCCAACCACGACCTCATGGTCCGCACCCGCCAGGCCAAGATCGACGGCGTCGAGGTCCCCGACCTCCGGGTCGACGACCCCTCCGGCGCCAGGACCCTGGTGCTGGGCTGGGGCTCCACGTACGGCCCCATCACCGCCGCCGTACGCCGGCTCCGTGCGGCCGACGAGCCCATCGCCCAGGCCCATCTGCGCAACCTCAACCCCTTCCCGGGCAACCTCGGCGATGTCCTCAAGCAGTACGACAAGGTCATCGTCCCCGAGATGAACCTCGGCCAGCTCGCCACCCTCGTCCGGGCCAAGTACCTCGTCGACGCCCGCAGTTTCAACCAGGTCAACGGCATGCCGTTCAAGGCCGAACAGCTCGCGACGGCACTCAAGGAGGCCATCGATGCCTGATGCCAACCAGCTGCTGCACCTGGTGCCCAAGGCCGAGGCGAAGCAGTCCATGAAGGACTTCAAGTCCGACCAGGAGGTCCGCTGGTGCCCCGGCTGCGGCGACTACGCCGTCCTCGCCGCCGTCCAGGGCTTCATGCCCGAACTGGGCCTGGCGAAGGAGAACATCGTCTTCGTCTCCGGTATCGGCTGCTCCTCCCGTTTCCCGTACTACATGAACACCTACGGGATGCACTCCATCCACGGCCGCGCCCCGGCCATCGCCACCGGGCTCGCCTCCTCCCGCCGCGACCTGTCCGTCTGGGTCGTGACCGGTGACGGCGACGCCCTGTCCATCGGCGGCAATCACCTCATCCACGCCCTGCGCCGCAATGTGAACCTCAAGATCCTCCTGTTCAACAACCGGATCTACGGACTCACCAAGGGGCAGTACTCCCCCACCTCCGAAGTCGGCAAGATCACCAAGTCGACGCCGATGGGTTCCCTGGACGCCCCGTTCAACCCGGTCTCGCTGGCCATCGGCGCGGAGGCCTCCTTCGTCGCCCGCACCATCGACTCCGACCGCAAGCACCTCACGAGCGTGCTGCGGGCGGCGGCCGACCACCCGGGCACGGCGCTCGTGGAGATCTACCAGAACTGCAACATCTTCAACGACGGCGCGTTCGAGGCGCTCAAGGACAAGGAGCGGGCCCAGGACGCCGTCATCCGCCTGGAGCACGGACAGCCCATCCGCTTCGGCGTGGACAACGGCAAGGGCGTCGTACGCGACCCGGCCACCGGCGATCTGAGGGTCGTGGCCGTCACCGAGGAGAACGAGTCCCGGATCCTCGTCCACGACGCGCACAACCCGTCCCCGACCACCGCCTTCGCCCTCTCCCGCCTCGCCGACACCGACACCCTCCACCAGACCCCGATCGGTGTCCTGCGCGACGTCGAACGCCCGGTCTACGACACCCTGATGGCGGAGCAGCTCGACACCGCCGTCGAGCAGAACGGCAAGGGCGACCTCGCCACGCTCCTCGCCGGCAACGACACCTGGACGGTCGTCGGCTAGTCCTTCCCGCTCGGGTCCCGCACGGGTTCGCCGCGGGTCGCGTGCGGACCGCGTTCGGATCACCCCCTCGCCGGACGGGCTGAATTTCGGCCCGTCCGGCGACGGCGTCCCGGAGGTGCGGTCGGCCACCGCGCACGATGTGGCCATGACCCTGGACCGTCCCGTGTACCGCATCAAGCTGCATCTGCTCGGCAAGCCGCTCACCACCGAGCGCATCAGCGAGGAGAAGCTGAACAACCGGACGGCGCTCGGGGTGCTCGCCTCCGACTGCATCAGTTCGTCCGCGTACGGCTCCGAGGAGATGCTCCGGGTCCTCGTGCCCGTCGTGGGGGCCGCGGCGTTCACCCTGCTGATGCCGGTGACCGGCGCGATCCTGCTGGTGCTGCTGCTTCTGACGCTCTGTTACAGCGATGTCGTGATGATCTACACCCGGGCGGGCGGGTCCTATGTCGTCGCACGGGAGAACTTCGGGCCGAACATCGCGCAGATCGCCGCCGTGGCCCTGCTCGTCGACTACATCGTCACCGTCGCCGTCCAGGTCTCCGCGGGCACCAACGCCCTGATCTCGCTCGCCCATCTGGCCGGGAACGACTTCACCGGCCTCGACCACCTCCAGCTCCCGGTCTCCGTCGGCGTCATCGTGCTGCTCGCGTACGGGAATCTGCGCGGGATCCGCGAGGCGGGCCGGGCCTTCGCGCTGCCCGCCTATCTCTTCATGGCCGCCATCGGTCTCGTCCTCGTCGCCGCCGCGGTGCGCGGGCTCACGGGCGAGCTGCCGCACGCCGATCTGCACGCCCACGGCGTCGTACCGCTCGGCACCCCGGGCGAGGGCTGGCTCTACGGCGCCTCGCTCTTCATCGTGCTGCGCTCCTTCGCCAACGGCGGCTCGTCCCTCACCGGGCTCGAAGCGATCTCCAACGGCATCTCGGCCTTCCGCGAACCGCAGGGCCGCAACGCCCGGCGCACCCTGATCACCATGAGCTGTGTGCTCGGTGTGCTCGTCCTCGGCGTCTCCACGCTGGCGCACTTCACCCATGCCGTCCCGTACGCCGACGGCACTCCGACGGTCATCGCGCAGGAGGCCCATCTCGCCTTCGGCGGCGGGCCGCTCGGGACCGTCGGGCTGGTCTTCGTGCAGCTGGCGACCGCGCTGGTCCTCTACACCGGCGCCAACACGCCGTTCACCGGCTTCCCGTTCCTGGCCAGTTTCGTGGCCGAGGACCGCTTCCTGCCGCGGATGCTGACCCGGCGCGGGCACCGGCTCGCGTTCTCCAACGGCATCATCGCGCTGGCCGTCGTCTCGCTGGCCCTGCTGGTGGTCACCGGGGCCAGCGTGGACAAGCTGGTGGCGCTGTACGCGATCGGCGTGTTCACCGCCTTCACCATGGCCGGGGCCGGTCTCACCGCGTACCACCTGCGGCGCCGGGAACCGCACCGCAGGCTGAAGATCGGGGTCAACGGGCTGGCCGCGGTCATCTCGGCCGCCGTCGTGCTGATCTTCGCGGTCACCAAATTCACCGAGGGCGCCTGGCTGGTCGTGGTGGTCTTCCCGCTCGGCGTGTGGGCGCTGACGCGGATCAACCGCGAGTACCGGCGCGAGGCCGCGGTGCTCCAGAGTCTCCAGGCGCCGGGCGCCGACCGGCCCCGGAACCTGCGCCATCTGGTCTTCGTCCTCGTCGAGTCGCTGGACCTGGCGACGATCAAGGCGCTGCGGTACGCGCACGAGCTGCGCCCGGACGAGATCCGGGCCGTGCACTTCGCGATCGACGAGGCGCACGGCAGGCGGCTGGCCGCCCGGTGGGAGGCGACGGCCGCCACCTCCGTCCCCCTGGAGCTGGTGCAGTGCCCGGACCGGCGGCTGCGCCACGCGATGAAGGAGCTCGCCACCCGGACCACGGAGGACGGCAGGACCTCGCTGACGGTGCTGGTGCCGCGGCGGATGTACACCAATGTGCTCGGGAAGCTGCTGCACCGGGGCACCGGCGAGCAGATGGCGAAGGCACTGGGGCAGCTGCCGCACGTGGCGGTGACGATCCTGCCGTTCGACGTGTCGCGCGCACTGCGCACGCTGGAGGAGGGAGGGGCTCCCCAGCCGGACTGACCGTGCGGGCGCTACGCGGCGTGCGGATGTGATGGGGCGTGCGAGTGCTACGGGGCGTGCGCCTTGCGCTCGTCGTACGTCTCGCGCGCCGACCGCACCGCGTCCAGGCGGCGCTCGGTCCAGCGGGCCAGTGCCCACACCTGCTCGGCGGCCTCCCGGCCCAGATCGGTGAGCGTGTAGTCGACCCGGGGCGGGATCACCGGCTTCGCGTCCCGGTGCACGAATCCGTCGCGCTCCAGTGTCTGGAGGGTCTGGGCCAGCATCTTCTCGCTGACGCCGCCCACCTCGCGGCGCAGCTCGCTGAAGCGGTACGAGCGCTCCAGCAGGGCGGCCAGGACCAGGACGCCCCAGCGGCTGGTGACGTGTTCGAGCACCAGCCGGGAGGGGCACATCGGCCGGTTCACATCGGGACGCGCGCCCGGTTCGCTCACGCTCATACCAGTACCTTACTTCAAAGTGGGTACTTTCGATTGGTTAGTGCACCCCCTACAGTGAGTTCTACGAGCCCGCACACGAACAACTGCCACAAGTGCCACAAGTACCGCCAAAGAGGAGAAACCCCCATGAGCATCGTCGTCACCGGAGCCACCGGAGAGCTCGGCCGTCTCGTCGTCGAGCAGCTGCTGGCCACCGTGCCCGCGAGCGGGATCGCCGCCGTCGTGCGCGACGAGGAGAAGGCCGCCCCGCTCGCCGCCCGCGGCGTCGAGCTGCGCGTCGCGGACTACGACCGGCCGGAGTCCCTCAAGGACGCCTTCCGGGCGGGCGACCGGGTCCTGCTCATCTCGGGCAGCGAGGTCGGCAGGCGCGTACCGCAGCACACCGCGGTCATCGACGCGGCCAAGGCGGCGGGCGTCGCCCAGCTCGCGTACACCGGCGTCCTGGGCGGCCCCGACGCCGACTTCCAGCTGGCCGCCGAGCACAAGGTCACCGAGCAGCTGATCCTCGACTCCGGCCTGCCCCACACCTTCCTGCGCAACGGCTGGTACACCGAGAACTACACGGCCAACCTCACCCCGGTCCTGGAGCACGGCGCCGTCGTCGCCAACGCGGGCGACGGGCGGGTCGCCTCCGCCGCCCGTGCCGACTACGCCGCCGCGGCCGCCGCCGTGCTGACCGGCGAGGGCCACATCGGCGCGGTCTACGAGCTGAGCGGCGATGTCGCCTGGTCGTTCGCGGAGTACGCGGCCACCGTCGCCGCCGCCACCGGCAAGGAGATCGTGTACAAGAACGTCCCGGCGGCCGTGCACCAGGAGATCCTGGTCGGCGCGGGCCTGCCCGAGGGCTTCGCGGCGATCCTCGTGGACGTGGACGAGGCGATCGGGCGCGGCCTGCTCGCCGCCACGAGCGGCGATCTGGCCCGGCTGATCGGCCGCCCGACGACGCCGCTCGCCGAGACGGTGGCCGCCGCGGTGGCCACCGCGTAACACCCGTCCCCCGCACACCTCAGGGCCCCATGTCATGACCGTATCGCGATACGGGTATGACATGGGGCCCTTCCCGGCGCTACCTTCGTGCAGTTGACGCAGACACGCCGGGAGGGCCCGTGAAGGGGATCAACGAACAGCGGGCGGGACTCCTGTCCGGCATCGGCGCCTACGGTCTGTGGGGGCTCGTCCCGCTCTTCTGGCCGCTGCTGAAGCCGGCCGGCGCGATCGAGATCCTCGCCCACCGCATGGCCTGGTCCCTCGGTTTCGTCGCCCTCGCGCTGCTGGTGCTGCGCCGCTGGTCCTGGATCGGCGAGCTGATCCGGCAGCCGAAGAAGCTCGGCCTGATATCGGTGGCCGCGGCCACGATCACGGTCAACTGGGGCCTGTACATCTGGTCCGTGAACAACGGCCATGTCGTCGAGGCCTCGCTCGGCTACTTCATCAACCCGCTGGTCACCATCGCCATGGGCGTCCTGCTCCTGGGCGAACGGCTGCGCCCCGTGCAGTGGGTCGCGGTCGGCACGGGCCTCGCGGCGGTGCTCGTGCTGGCGATCGGCTACGGGCGTCCGCCGTGGATCTCACTGACCCTGGCGTTCTCCTTCGCGACCTACGGGCTGATGAAGAAGAAGGTCAACATGGGCGGCCTGGAGTCGCTCACCGCCGAGACCGCCGTGATGTTCCTGCCCGCGCTCGGCTATCTGCTGTGGCTGGGCGCCCGGGGCGAGTCCACGTTCACCTCCGAGGGCACCGGCCACGCGGCGCTGCTGGCCTCGGCGGGCCTCGTCACGGCCGTCCCGCTCATCCTGTTCGGGGCGGCGGCGATCCGGGTGCCGCTCTCCACCCTGGGCCTGCTCCAGTACCTGGCACCGGTCTTCCAGTTCGTCCTGGGCATCCTCTACTTCCACGAAGCGATGCCGCCGGAGCGGTGGGCCGGGTTCGCCCTGGTGTGGCTGGCCCTCACCCTGCTGACGTGGGACGCGTTCCGGACGGCGCGGCGGACCCGGATCCAGGTGCGCGAGGCGCGCCGGTCGGCGCGGCGGGCGCCGCACCCGAATCCGCCGGCCGACGAGCCCGCCCCCTCGGCGCAACTTTAGTTACCTGGTTGCTTTTTTAACTCGGTTGCGTTTTCCTGGACCTCCACGGACCACGACCGAGGAGCCCGCATGCCCCCGACCGCAGCCACCCCCACACCGACTTCCCCCGTCCCCGTACTGATCGTCGGCTCCGGCCCGACGGGCCTGACCCTCGCCTGCGACCTGGCACGGCGCTCCGTCGGCGTACGGATCATCGACAAGTCCCCCGAGTTCCCGCGCAGCTCCCGGGCCAAAGGCCCCAACCCCCGCTCCCTGGAGGTGCTGGAGGACCTGGGCGTCGTCGACCGGGTGCTGGCCGCGGGGTCGGCACCGCTGCGCATGCGCAAGTACCGCGACGGGCTGCCGGTCGCCGAGGCCGACCCGTTCGCGTCCTCGCACCCGACGCCGGACGTCCCGTACGACCGGGGCGCGCTGCTGGCCCAGTGGCAGCTGGAGGCGATCCTGCGCGACCGCCTGGCGGAGTACGGCGTCCACGTGGAGCTCGGCTCCGAGGCGGTCGGCCTGTCGCAGGACCCCGAGTCCGTGACCGTCGCCCTCGCCGACGGCCGGAGCATCGGGGCGCGGTACGTGGTGGGCTGCGACGGCGGCCACAGCCCGGTGCGCAAGATGCTGGGCGTCACGTTCGAGGGGAAGACGACCGAGGAGCAGGCGATGGTCTGCGGGGACGTGGAGGTGGACGGCCTCGACCGCGGCGTCTGGCACCAGTGGTTCGACGAGGACGGGGCCGTGATGCTGTGCCCGATCCCGGGTACGCGCACGGGCTGGTGGTTCCAGGCCGGGCCGGAGCGGGACGCGGCGGGAGCCCCCGTGCCCCCGTCCCTGGAGAGCTTCCGGCGCCTGTTCGCCAAGCACACCCGCCTCCCGGCGGACCTCCTGAAGCGGGCCACCCTGCTGTCCACGTACCGGGTCAACGAGCGGATGGCCGACCGCTACCGGGTGGGCCGCGTGCTGCTGGCCGGGGACGCCGCGCATGTGCACTCCGTCGCCGGCGGGCTGGGCATGAACACCGGCATCCAGGACGCGTTCAACCTGGGCTGGAAGCTCGCCCGGGTCGCCGAGGGCCGCTCGGACCAGCGACTGCTGGACACCTACGAGGAGGAGCGGCTGCCCGTGGCCTCCTGGACGCTGGACATCACCGCCGACCGGCTGCGGGCCACCCTGGAAGCGATCCGGCAGCCGGGCGGCGGCCTGGATTCGGCGGTCTCCGGCGACACGGCGGGCCTCGGCCTCGGCTACCACTGGAGCTCCCTCTCCCCCACCGGCTCCACCCCCCGGCTCCGGGCGGGCGACCGCGCCCCCGACGCCCCCTGCCACGACACCGCGACGGGCGCACCGGTCCGCCTGTTCGAGGCGTTCGCGGGCCCGCACTTCACCCTCCTGGGCTTCGGCCCGGACACGGCCGAGGCACTCCGCGCGACGGAAGCGGCGTACGGCTCCACGGTGCGGGCGTACGGCGTGGACGCGGGCGCCCCGCGCGACCTGACCGACGACGCGGGCCACGCCCGCACGGCGTACGGCGCCGACCCGGCCACCGCCCTCCTCGTCCTGGTCCGCCCCGACAACCACGTGGCCCTGATCACCCCGGCCACGCGGAGCAAGGTGATCGCCGACTACCTCGACGGCCTGGGCACCATGGCCTGACGGCGGGGAGCCCGGCCGAACGGGGGCGGTCCGGAGTGCCCCGCACCTGGCGTCGACCTGTTCCCACCCCGCTACCCGCGTGCGGACCGTACGGACCGTACGGACAGCGTGTACGTGCGGTCCACGTCCGGGACGACGACGAGCAGCGGGGCGCCGGTCTTGATGTGTGCGCGGGCGGCGCGTTGGCTCTCGCGGTCCTCGTACCAGGCGCGGAGATCCCCGGAGTGGCCGAGGGCCGGATCGGCCGACGAGCGTATGAACGGCCGCACCCACACCAGGCGTTGCGGATCGGGCTCCAGCCGGTCCACGATCCACAGCGCCTGACCGCCGAGCCACCGCAGCGCGAGGACGGGGGAAGCGGTCCGGAAGGTACCGAGGACGTACCGGGCCGTTTCGTCGAGGCCGCGCTCAGACTCTTCGGCGAGCGCCTCGCACCGGTAACCCACCGGCTCCGCCGACTCGTTCACGCCGGACCGTCCATCCACATCACCCACGGCCGCTCGACCGTCTCGGCGAAGCTCGCGTGGTCGGGATTGGCCCGCCAGTGACCCAACGCCCAGCCCTGCGCCTCACCGGGTTCGGCGCACGCCGCGGAGCACGCGCCGCACTCGTCGTCGTGGTCGTCCAGCGCGACGCAGCGGAACCGGTGAACGGTCCGGGGCGCGTCGGCCTCGGTGTCGGGCCGCAGCGTCCACTTGACGAAGCGGAACCTGCGCCCGGTCACAGGATGCGCCCCGCGCTCCGGGCGTCGCGCCGCGCGTTCTCGGCCCGCAACCGCTCCATGGGGCTTGCCACCCGCATGTTCACGGGCTCCGCCTCCCACTCGGCACCCCCGCAGACCGGCCGCAACGACCAGTACGGGCCGGCCACTGCGCTGTTCTCCGTCGCTCTGACCGTCCCCCAGTGGCCGGACGTGGTGGGGCGCATGGAGGCCGCGCAGTCGGGCACCCGTAGCCGCATCGGCATGTCCGACGTGCGCACGGTATCGGCCATGACGGAGCAACTCTCTTCGATGGATGACCAATTCGGGGGCCGAACAGCCCGCCCCCTCGCAGCGGCCTTCCTGGTGAACACCGTCGCTCCGTTCCTCAGGACGGACGGCCCCGAGGACGTGCGCAGAGCCATGATGTCCGCGGCTTCCGACCTCTGCTACCTCACCGGGTACATGGCGGTCGACGAGGGTCTGCACGGGCTCGCGCAGCGCTACTACGTGAAGGCCCTGGAGCTTGCCGGAGCGTCGGAGGACCACCTCACGTACTGCACGACGCTCCGAGGGATGAGCGTGCAGGCCGTGGACCTGGGGCAAGGGCCGGTGGCGATGCGGCTCGCGGACGCTGCGGCGGCTTCCTCGCCCCAGGCCGGTCCGCGCATGCGTGCCTTTCTCGTCGGCCAGCAGGCGCACGCGGCCGCACAGATCGGGGACCGGCGCTCCGCGCTCATGTACTTGCAGGAGGCCGAAGTCGCCATGGACAAAGCGGAGTCCCGGGGGAAGGCGTTCGGCTCGTACGCCCCCGCGTCACTCAGTTACCACACCAGCCAGGTCCGGTACGAAATGGGCGACGTGCAGGGCGCCGTTGCCGCCATGCAGGAGTCGGACAGGCTTCGACAGGGCATCTATCGGCGTACGCGCGTCAAGGAACGGGCGATCCTCGCGGAGCGGCAGCTGGCCGTGGGGCACCTCGAAGCCGCGTGCCGGACATGGGGGCTCGCGCTGGACGATTACCCGCTGGTCGACTCCGGGCGCATCGACAAGCGGATGACGGACATGTTCCACCTCATCCGCCCCCACATCAGGAACCATGACGCCCAGGCCCTGTACGAGCGTGCGCGGGAGACCGTTCGTCCCGGGCTTGTCCCCGCGTGACCGAAGCCTCGTCCCGGGCAGCATCCACGTCCCTGATCGAACCGCTACGAAAAGACGCCGTCCCCACCGGTCTCCGGCCCTGTGCTGTAATCCTCCGAACAACGCTGGGAAGAGAGCCGGCGGGGCGGAGTGGGGACGGGGCGTGGCTGATCGGGTGGGACGTGCTGCTGGGGTGCTCGCGATGGTGATGGCGGTGGCCCTGCCGCTGGCCGGTTGCGACGGTGACGACGCCACCGCCACCCACACCGGTAGGGGTGGCGGTGGCGGCAAGAAGTCCGTGGCAGGTGCGACCGAAGCCGCCCGGGTCTATCAGCGGGCCTCGCTGAAGCAGGACTGGAAAGCCGCCTGCGAGGCCAGGACCGAGCGTCTGCGGCGGAGTTGGGGCGCGGCCACCATCGCCGAGTGCGTCGAGATCACCCGTACGCCCCGGCTCCGGGACCGCTCCGACGCGCAGGTGAGCACCGGTGAGGCGGTCGAGGTCGAGGCCTTCGGTCCACACCCCGCCGGAATCGGACTGCGGGTGACCGTGACCGTCGAGCCGGGGACGGCGGAGCGCGGCATGAGCATGCACACCGCGCTGCGGCTCGTTCCCGGCGAACGGGGAACGTGGCTCGTCGATCAGGCGGTCAACCTCACCGATCCCGGGACCGGGACTCCGGACGGCGAGACCGTGCGCGCCACACTGCGCCGCAAGTGAACCGGGCCGCCCTCCGCGTCTTCGGTGGGCAACCCGGCACCCTGCGCACCCGGCCGGTCAGTCCCCCACCACGTCCTGCGGATACCAGCGCAGCTCGACGTTGTTGCCGTCCGGGTCCTGGACGTACACCGACTGCGCCTCGCCCCGGGCGCCGGAGCGGGAGACGGGGCCCTCCAGCACGGTGAAGGTGCCCGCGTCGATGACCTCCTGCCAGTCCAGCGGCTCGACGACCAGGCAGATGTGGTCGACGTTCGACTCATGGCGCGGCCCGCCCAACAGATCGATGATCGTCGTCGGGCTGACCCGCACCGACGGGAACGGGAACGTCCCCGCCCGCCACTCGTCCACCTTGATGGGCTCCAGACCGAGGGGACCGCAGTAGAACTCCAGGGACCGTTCGACGTCCTGGACGTTGAGCACCAGGTGATCGAAGTCCTTCACTTTCACTCGCGCTTGCACGGCACAGCCTTTCGGTCGGTCAGTCGGTCGGGTCAGGTCGGGTCGAGCGGTTGGGCCGGGGGTGCGGCCGGTGGCCAGGGGACATCGGCCAGCAGGGGCAGGAGCTGTTCCTCCTCGTAGTCGAGATGCGCGTTCAGTTCCGTGGACATCCTGTCCAGTTCGGTGCGGAAGCGCTCGGGGTCGGCGATGCCGATGTCCGCCAGCAGGGCCGCCAGTTCGCCCTGGATGCGGGCGACCGCGCGGTGTTCGGCGGCGAGCCGGGCGAAGGTGGCCGTCAGGTGCGGGTGGTAGCGGGCGATGCCGGGGAACAGGTGGGCGTCCTCGCTGGTGTGGTGGAACTCCAGGGCCTGGCAGAACGCCAGGCAGCGCTGCCTGATCTGGAGCCCGAGGCCCGGAGGAGGCGGGGCACCGGGGCTCCGGTGCGCGGCCCGTGCGGTGAAGTGGGTGTCCACCTCCGCCTTCACCTGGCGCAGCTGGCCCCTCAGCCAGGTGTGGACCTCCATGAGCTTTCCGGCGAGGGTGGTGATCTCGCGGGGCGCCTCCCAGCCCTCGGGCTCGGCGCGTTCCAGCGTCACGACCGGGAGGAGCCGGGTGGTCCGGGCCTGGTAGTCGGCGTAACCGGGGGCCGCCTTCACGGCGTGCGCGAAGAGTTCCTCGCGCCGCGCCCCCTGCGCGGGGACCGCGAGGGCCTGGAACGTACGGGTGCCGAGCTCCACCCGGACCACGGGGTGGGCGAGCAGGTTGTGGTACCAGGCGGGGTGGTGCGGGGCGCCGAGGTTGGAGCCGATGACCAGCAGCTCGTCGCCGTGGCGTACGTAGCCGAGGGGTGTCGTGGTCTCCGTCCCCGATCTCGCGCCGGTGGTGGTCAGCAGGAGGAGGTCGCCGCCCTCGAAGGGGCCGCCGACCTTCCCGCCGTTGGCGCGGAACTCCTCGATGACGGATTCATTGAAAGGTGTGGGCATGCGTTCTGTGTCTCCGTGAGAAACGGGTGAGCGCGATGCGCGGGCCCGTGACGGTGCACGGTGCCGGGGCATGCGGAGTGGAAGCGTGCGACCGGTGGTCGCGGCTGCGTCAGATGCAGGGCGCGGAGTGTGAACTCATGACGGGCCCCTCGGTGAAGGGTGTTCGCCCGAGCACCGGCCGGCCCACTGCTCTTTGGCCGGCGTCACGCGACACCGGGTTCATTACACGCATCCCGGCGGGGGCCTGTCAACGCGCGCCCGTCCGCGTTCCGGACGCTCTTAGTCTTGTGCCATGCCCAGCCCACCCGCACATGCCCTCGTCGCCACCGACCTGGACGGCACCCTGCTGCGCCGCGACGACACCGTGAGCCGCCGCACCCGCGCCGCGCTCGCCCTGGCCGCCCGCGCCGGGGCCCGGCACCTCGTGGTCACCGGGCGGACCGTGCCCGGGATACGCGGACTGCTCGCCGAACTGGGCTACCGGGGACCGGCGGTGTGCGGGCAGGGGACCCAGCTGTACGACGCCGGGTCCGGGCGGCTGGTGCACGCTCTCACCCTGGACCGGGAGGCGGCCGACACCGCGCTCGGCAAGATCGAGGCCCAGGTGGGGCCGGTCTTCGCGGCCGTGGACCAGGACGGGGCCGAGGGGCGGACCCTGATCGAGCCCGGATATCGGATGCCCCATCCGACGCTGCCCGCCCAACGGACCCGGCACCGCCACGAGTTGTGGGCCGCTCCCGTAGTGAAGGTGCTCGTCCGGCACCCGGAACTCGCGGACGACACGCTGGCCGAGGCGGCCCGTGACGCGGTCGGTGATCTCGCCACCGTCACCCACTCCGGCCCCGGCACGGTCGAGCTCCAGCCCTACGGCGTCAACAAGGGGACCGGGCTCGCGCTGGCCGCCGAGTACCTGGGCGTGGCCGCCGACTCCGCGATCGCCTTCGGGGACATGCCCAACGACCTGCCGATGTTCCGCACGTCCGGGTACGGCGTGGCCATGGCCAACGCCCATCCGCAGCTGCGGGCCGCAGCCGACGAGGTGACGTCGTCGAACGAGGACGACGGGGTCGCTCAGGTGCTGGAGCGGGTGTTCGGCTGACCCGTCCGTATCGATCGGCCCGGTGTCAGAGCGACATCAGGCAGTACAGGCGGTGCGGCTCGGGGTGGGCCCGTGCCTCCTCGGCCAGGTCCGCCAGTGTGTTCAGGAAGTCGGCCAGCTCGTGGGGCGGGGCGTCGCCGCCGAACTCTTCGATGCGCGACCAGGTTTCCGCCACTGCCGTGAACCCGCCGGGTCTCGCCCCGGCGAGCGCGTCGCGCAGCTCGTCCGTGAGCGTGACCAGCCAGCGGGACTCGTCCTCGGGGGAGCTGAGCAGCCGGTTGAAGCGCGGGAGCGCGGTGACGTCGTCGTACGGCGTGCCGGTGAGCAGGCTCTCGGCCTGGCCCAACTGCACATACGGGTCGATCCCCTTGACCGGGAGCATCGGGAGACCGGCCGCCTCGACCCCCTGGCCGAAGGCGGCCAGGGCCGTCGGGTCGTCCGGTGCGCTGAAGTAGTCGTACAGGTTTCCCATGCGTCGCATGCTCGCACGCCCCTCTGACAGTCGCCCCGGTCTCAGAGCCGTCCGGCAGTCGCCCGGTTTCGTGTCCGTCCGGCAGTCGCCCGGCATCGCGTCCGTCCGGCAGTCGCCCGGCATCGCGTCCGTCCGGCGGTCGCCCCGGTCTCACGGCTCCGGCGGTACGCCGATCGCCCGCAGCACATGGGCGACCAGTGCCGCGATCTCTCCCTCGTCCTGCATCGGCTTGCGCAGGACGTGGCGGTAGTACATCGGGGCGTACAGCATCTCCACGACCAGCGGAAGGTCGGCGTCCGGCGGGATCTGCCCCTGCTCCTGGGCCCGGCGCAGACGGGCGACCGCCTCGTCGCAGCGGGGGTCGACGAGCTTCGCCCGTACCGTCTGCGCGAGCGCGTCGTCGTGGTGCATCTCGGAAAGGATTCCGGCGTACGCGGGGCCGAAGGGCGGTGTGGAGACGAGCTTCGCCGCGCCCGTGAGGTTGGCCCGCAGGTCGGCGGCGATGTCACCGGTGTCGGCGAACGGTGTCGTGCCGACCAGCGCCTCGGTGAAGGCCTCCAGGATCACCGCACTCTTTGACGGCCACCAGCGGTAGATCGTCTTCTTGCTGACGCCCGCTCTGGCCGCGATGGCCTCGACCGTGACGCGGCCGTACCCCTTCTCCGTACACAGTTCGAGAGCGGCCTCCAGGGTCGCTTTCCGTGATCTCTCGCTGCGGCGCAGTGAACTCGGCGATGTGATCATTCGGTGAGCATATGCGTGTTTGAACCGGCCCTTGTTGACAGCCTGTCGCCAGAGGTCGAACAATACGCAGGCGGAAACGGAACGTGCCGTGTCGTATCGTTCCTGCACTCCGCACCGTTCGTGCCGTTCGTGCCGCGACGAGCCGATCGGGGGACGGCTCGCCGGGCCGACGGCGCGGGCGGGCCGTTGCGTTCCGTGCGTCAGGGAGTCCTCGGCGTCAGGGAATCCCGTGCGCCAGGAAGTCCCAGGCGTCAGGCGGTGATGTCCTTCGTCGTGAAACGGGCCCAGGCCGCCGAGCCGAAGACCGCCGCGTACACACCCTGAAGGCCCAGGTTCCTGACCACCTCGTCCCAGTAGACGGGGGCGCGCAGCAGGTCCGCGTACGACATCCAGTAGTGCGGGAAGAGATACGGGCGCAGCGCGCTCAACTGCGGGATGCCGTCCATGATCTGGACGGTGATCAGCAGCCCCACGGTGGCGGCCATGGCCGCGATGCCGCTGCCGGTGAGGGTCGAGACGAACAGGCCGATCGCCGCGAAGCCGGTCAGCGACGCCGCGACCACCACGGCGATCAGCCCGGCCCGCAGCAGCCCCTCGCCGAAGCCGATCCGCGTCCCCGAGATGGTGGTGACCTCGCCGAGAGGGAAGAGCAGCGCGCCCACGGCGAGCGCGGAGAGGGCCACCACCAGGGTCGCGACCAGGCAGAACACCAGCACCGAGGCGTACTTCGTCAGCAGCAGCCTGGTCCGGCCCGCCGGGGCGACCAGCAGATAGCGCAGCGTTCCCGCGCTCGCCTCGCCCGCGACCGAGTCGCCCGCGACGACCCCGACGGCCATCGGCAGGAAGACCGGGAGCGTCACGGCGAGGGCGGCGAAGACCAGGAAGAGGCCGTTGTTGGTGACCTGGGAGAGGAACGCGGGGCCTCCCCCGCCGCCGTCCGGTCCGGGCGAGGAGCCGTGGCCGGTCTCGATCCGCACCGCGATGCCGATCAGTACGGGCACGGCGGCCAGCACCCCGAGCAGCGCGAGGGTGCGCCAGCGGCGGAGGGTGGTGGTCAGCTCGGAGCGGAGGATTCCGAGGCTCCACAGCAGGCTTCGCCGCGGGCTCGGCGCCCTTTCCTCCCCCGCGACTGCGGCATCAGCCCGCGACATCGAAACCCTCCCCGGTGAGTGCGACGAAGGCGTCCTCCAGGGAGGCCCGCTGGACGCCGAAGGACCTCAGGCGTACGCCGGCGTGCACCAGCGCCGCGCTGAGGTCGGCGAGTTCGACGTCACCCGGCGGGGCCTCGGCGCTCACCCGGTCGCCGTCGACCTCGATCCCGGTGACGCCCAGTCCGCCCAGGATCCGGGCGGCGTCGCCCGGGTCGGGGGTGGTGACGGCCAGCCGGCCGCGGGCGCCCGCCGCGAGTTCGGCGACCGGGCCCTGGGTGATCAGCCGGCCCCTGGCCATCACCGCGGCGTGCGTGCAGACCTGCTCGATCTCGTCGAGGAGGTGCGAGGAGAGGAAGACGGTGGTGCCGTCCGCCGCCAGCTCCCTGACCAGGGTGCGGATCTCCCGCATGCCCTGCGGGTCCAGTCCGTTGGTCGGCTCGTCGAGGACGAGCAGGCGGCGCGGCTGGAGCAGCGCGGCGGCGAGGCCGAGGCGCTGCTTCATGCCGAGCGAGTAGGCCCTGGCCTTCTTCCCGGCCGCCGCGGCGAGCCCGACCCGGTCCAGGGCCTGTCCCACCCGGGCCCGGCGGGTCCGGGGGTCGGCGGTCGGGTCGGCGGAGTCGTAGCGCAGCAGATTGTCCCGGCCGCTCAGGAAGCCGTACGGCGCGGGCCCCTCGATCAGCGCGCCGACCTGCGGGAGCACGGTGCGGGCGGCGCCCGGCATGGGGTGGCCGAGGATTCGGGCGGTGCCGGACGTCGGGTCGATCAGGCCCATCAGCATCCGGATGGTGGTGGTCTTGCCCGAGCCGTTGGGGCCGAGGAATCCGAAGACGCTGCCGGCGGGGACGCCGAGGTCGAGGCCGTCGACGGCGAGCTGGCCGCCGCGGTACCGCTTGGTGAGGCCCCGGGTCTCGATCACGGCGCCCGGCTCGGTGACCGGCGCCGGTCCGGCGGCGGTCCCGGACTCTGTCATGCGTACTCCCCATGGGTCGCGCAGGGCCCGCCCTCGCCCGCCGGACGGGCCAGGGCCTGTCGTAGGACGGGCGCGGGCCTGTCGCAGGACGGACCGCCCCGCCGTACGGAGCGTACGGCGGGGCGGGTGAGCGGTGCGGGGCAGGCGGTGCGCACCGGAGCGCGGGGCACGCGGTGCGCCCGGAGCAGGAGGCGTCCGCGATGCGCCCCGGCGTCAGGAGGCGTCGTTCGCCGCCTCGACCAGCGCGTCCTTGGTGACCGCACCGACGTACACCTTGCCGTTCTCCGTCACCAGTGCGTTGATCAGGCGGGTCTTGAGGACCGTGCCCGAGCCGAACTTCCCGGAGACCTTGTCGCCCAGCGCGCCCAGGAACTGCTGGGCCTCGGCCGGGACGTCGCCCGACGCCTTCGAGGGGAGCCCGGCGGCGCCCGGGGTGGTGATCTCGGCGATGGCGCTCCAGCCCTCGCCGATGACCTTGGTGTCCTTGCCGCCCTGGCCACCGGCGCCCAGCCCCTCGGCGCCCAGTCCTTCGGCACCCGGGATCAGATCGCCGAGGCCCTTGTCGGCCCCGTGCTGCGCCTTCGCGTCGTCGGCCTCGGTCACCGAGGTGCCCTTGGGCGGGGTGAAGGTGAACGAGGAGGCGTCCGGCTTCGAGAAGTCGACCTTGGTGAATCCGGCGTCGACGATGGCCTTGCCGCCGGCGCTCGGGAGCAGCGTGAACTTCAGCGGCACGCCGTTCTCCGCGTCGACCGCGATCGTGGCCGAACCGATCGTGGAGCCGCTCTGCTTCGGCTTGACGACCAGCTTGTAGGCGTCGCGTCCGGCGACCTGCGCGGTGCCGTCGACCGTCACCGACGTGGTGGGTCCGGCGGCCTTCAGCACCTGCTCGGCGAGCGCCTTCGGGGTGGTGGGCACGCCCTCGGGAACCGGGTGCGCGGACTTCTTGCCGGCCTCCCGACCGGCGTCCTCGCCCGCCCGGTCCTCGGTGGCGTGGTAGGCCTCGTCGGACTTGCTGTCGTACGCCCAGACCTGATCGCCGTTGCGGATCAGGCTGTACTCGGCGGCGTCGTCCAGGATCGACACCCGCTGCTTGTCGGGGCCGTCGGCGGCCACCCGGAGGGTGTGCGTGCCGGAGGCCAGCTCCGTCATCCGCTCCTGCGGGTCGGCGCCCGAACCGCCCTTGCCGCCCGCGGCGCCGGAGGCGAAGGACTCGGCCAGGCCACCGAGCGACGGGATGCCGAGGTCCGTGCTGATCTTCACCGTGCCGGAGAGCTGCTCGGTGTCGGAAGCGGCGATCTTCTCGATGAGTTTCTGTGCGCTGATCTTCGGCAGATCGGGATCGCCGGAGCTCGCGAGCGCCGGGACCAGCCCGATCGTCGCGGCGGCCACCCCCGCCACCGCGACCGGGACGATGTAGCGCGCCGCCTTGCGGCGGCCCGCAGCGGTGCCCGTGGTCCCGCCGCTGGTCCCTGCGCTGTCGTTCGGTGCCATGTGTGCCCTACCTCCGTGGTCGGCGGCTTCCGTCCGGTTGCACTCGTCCACTCCGCGCCGCCATTCTCACCTGGTGTGGTCAGGAGTGGTTGTTCTCCATCTGACCAAACCGGCGGCACGGAAGCGTCAGCCCCCGGGAGCAACTCCGCGTACCTCTTCGGTATGACACCGTACGGCGATCGCCGCCCCGTCCAGTAGGGGACGCCCACGCGGGGTCGACGACGACGCGCGCCGGCACACGTGGGCCCACGCCGCGGGGAACGCCCCCACGGCGTCAGCCCGCGCGGTGCACCACCGCGTCGCACAGCTCCCGCAGCGCGGCCTTCGCATAGCCCTCGGGCAGCGGTGCCAGCGTGGCGCTCGCCTCCTGCGCGTACCGCACGGTGTCCCGCCTGGCCTGCTCCAGCGCCGGATGGGCGCGCAGCCTGCGCAGCGCCTCGGCGTGCCGGGCGTCGTCGGTGAGGTCGCCGTCGAGCAGCTCGACGAGCGCGAGGTCGTCCGGCTTCCTGTCGGCCGCCGCCTGCGCCCGCAGGTGGAGCACGGGGAGCGTCGGGATGCCCTCGCGCAGGTCGGTGCCGGGGGTCTTGCCGGACTCGTGGGAGTCGGAGGCGATGTCGAGTACGTCGTCGGCGAGCTGGAAGGCGACGCCGAGACGCTCCCCGTACTGGGTGAGGATGTCGACCGCCGACTCGTCCGCACCGGCCATCATCGCGCCGAAGCGGCAGGCCACGGCGATCAGCGAGCCGGTCTTGCCGCGCATCACTTCGAGGTAGTGCTCGACCGGGTCGCGGCCGTCGCCCGGTCCCGCGGTCTCCAGGATCTGGCCGGTGACCAGGCGCTCGAACGCCTCCGCCTGGATGCGTACGGCCTCCGGGCCGAGGTCGGCCAGTATGTGCGAGGCGCGGGCGAAGAGGAAGTCGCCGGTCAGCACGGCCACCGAGTTGCCCCAGCGGCTGTTGGCGCTGTCCACGCCGCGGCGCACGTCCGCCTCGTCCATCACGTCGTCGTGGTAGAGCGTCGCGAGGTGGGTCAGCTCGACGACCACGGCGGCGGGCACCACGCCCGGCGCGTCCGGATCGCCGAACTGGGCGGCCAGCATCGCCAGCAGTGGCCGGAAACGCTTGCCCCCGGCGCGTACGAGATGCTGCGCGGCCTCCGTGATGAAGGGCACGCCGCTCTTGGTGGCATCGAGCAGCCCGGACTCGACAGCAACCAACCCGGCCTGGACATCGGCCTCAAGTGCCTGGTCCCGCACGCTCAGCCCGAACGGCCCGACGACGGTCACGAGGGGATCTCCTGTCTGCTGACGATCACACGGAATGTCGATGTGTCGCTGTCATCACTCAAGTCAGCGTATCCGGTCCTCTTTGGATCACCGTGGGCGCCTTCCCGCCACCGCCGGTATGTTCGGGATCAGCTCATACGATCAGGAGTTCTCCCTTTGTCCCACACGGCCACCGACACCGAACCAAGTCAGCCGCCGCCCGAAGACGACCATGCCTTTTTCGGCCAGCCACGCGGGCTGATGACCCTGTCCGGCCTGGAGGTCTGGGAACGCTTCTCGTTCCTGGGCATGCAGGCGATCCTTGTCCTCTACTTCGCGGACACGGTCGCCCGCGGCGGGATGGGCATGGAGGCGGGGACCGCCGCGTCGGTCTCGGCCGCCTACGGCACCCTCGTCTATCTGGTCTCCGTGGCCGGCGGCTGGCTGGCCGACCGGATCCTCGGCTCGTACCGCGCCGTCCTGTACGGCGGAATTCTCATCGCCTGCGGGCATTACGCCATGGCGGTGCCCACCGACACCATGACCTGGGTCGGCCTCGGTCTGATCAGCGCCGGAACCGGTCTGCTCAAGCCCAATGTGGCGACCATGGTCGGCAAGCTCTACCGCACCGACGACGAGCGCCGCGACGCCGGATTCGCCCTCTATTACATGGGCATCAACATCGGGGCGTTCCTCGGCCCGCTGGTCACCGGCTGGCTCGGGGACCACGCGAGCTGGCACTGGGGCTTCTCGGCCGCCGCCTTCGGCATGACCCTCGGTCTGATCCAGTACGTGCTGGGCCGGCGTCACCTGGCCGGGCGAAAGCACAGCGCCGAATTCGCGCTGGCACCGGCACCCATGCGCCGCGCCATTCGGCTGATCGTGGTCGGCGCCGTCGTGGTCGCCGCCGTCGCCACCGCGCTCGCCCTCGCGGGCTGGCTGACCATGGACCGCTTCGTCGACCTGCTCACCCTGATCTCGGTGATCGCACCGGTCGTCTACTTCGTGGTGATGTTCCGCAGCCCCCGGGTCACCTCGGAGGAGCGCGGCAGGCTGCGCCCGTACGTGGTGCTGTTCCTGGCCTCCGTCGTCTTCAACTTCATCCTCTTCCAGGCGTACTCGACGATGATGCTGCTCGCGTCGACCAACGCCCGTACCGAGATCTTCGGCTTCCACTTCCCGGCGAGCTGGTACGCCTCCGCGCTCGGCGCCTTCGAGGTCGCGCTCGCCCCGGTGGTCGCCGCCGTCTGGGCCCGGATGGGCCCGCGCCAGCCGCACGCCTCCAACAAGATCGCGATCGGGGTGATCCTCGGCGGGCTGTCCTTCCTGCTGATGGTGCTGCCGACCTCCGGACACACCGGCGACACCTACAAGATGGCCGCCTGGTGGATCGTCGGCTCGTACCTGCTGCTCGGCCTCGGCGACATCCTGCTGGAGACCTCCGGCATGTCCGCGACCACCAAGCTCGCCCCGAAGGCGTTCGCCAGCCAGACGATGGCGCTCTGGTTCCTCTCGCTGGCCCTCGCCAACGGCATCCAGGCGCAAGTCGTGAAGCTGTACGGCGAGGTCTCCAACCCCGCCTACTTCGGTGTCAATGGCGCGATCGCGGTGGTGGCCGGTGTGGCCGTGATCGCCGCCGCCCCCTGGCTCAAGCGCACCATGCACCCCGTCCACTGAGGTACCACCATGCACATCCGCACCACGTTCCCGTACGAGACCACCCATGAGGACGTCCGCATCCCGCTGCCGGACGGCACCCGGCTGTACGCCCGGATCTGGCGGCCCGTCACCGATGAACCGGTGCCCGCGCTGCTCGAATACCTCCCCTACCGGCTGAGCGACTGGACGGCGCCGCGCGACTGGCAGCGCCACCCCTGGTACGCGGGCCACGGCTACGCCTCCGTCCGGGTGGACGTGCGCGGACACGGCAACAGCGAGGGGCTGCCGGGCGACGAGTACGACGCGACGGAGCTGGCCGACGGGGTCGCCGTCGTCCACTGGCTGGCGCGGCAGGAGTGGTGCTCCGGCCGGGTCGGCATGTTCGGCATCTCGTGGGGCGGCTTCAACTCGCTCCAGATCGCCGCGCTGGCCCCCGAACCGCTGAAGGCCGTCGTCACCGTCTGCTCGACCGACGACCGCTACGACAACGACGTCCACTACATGGGCGGCTCGGTCCTCGGCGTCGACATGCACGCCTGGGCGGCCACCATGCTGGCCTTCGTCTCCCGGCCGCCGGACCCGGCGCAGGTCGGCGAGGACTGGAAGGACATGTGGCTGAAGCGGCTGGAGACCGTCGAGCCCTTCATCCACACCTGGCTGGCGCACCAGACCCGCGACGACTACTGGAAGCACGGCAGCGTCTGCGAGGACTACTCCGCGATCCGGGCGAACGTCCTCGCGGTGGGCGGCTGGCACGACCCGTACCGCGACACCGTCCTGCGGCTCGTCGAGCACCTGCCGGCGGACCGGGTCCGCGGGCTGATCGGGCCGTGGTCGCACCAGTACCCCGACCGCGGTCTGCCGCCGGGGCCGTCGATCGGCTTCCTCCAGGAGACGCTGCGCTGGTGGGACCAGCATCTGAAGGACAGGGACACCGGTGTGATGTCCGAGCCGCTGCTCCGGACCTGGATCAGCGATTCGCACCGGCCCGCCACGGTGTACGAGACGCTGCCGGGCCGCTGGGTCGGTGAGAACAGCTGGCCGTCCCCGGACGTCACGCCGGTCGAGTACGCCCTCCAGGGCGGCCCGCAGATCGTCGACTCGCCGCAGCAGACGGGTCTGGACGCCGGGCGCTTCTTCCCGTTCGGCAACGACGCCGATCTGCCGCCCGACCAGCGCGACGAGGACGCCAAGTCGGTCTGCTTCGAATTCCCGGTCGAGGACGCCCCGATCGAGATCCTGGGCCGCCCCCGGGTGAAGCTGCGGATCCGGATGGACGTGCCGCGCGGCCAGGCGATCGCCCGGCTCTGCGACGTGGCACCGGACGGCTCCTCCACGCTGGTCACCCGGGGCGCGCTCAACCTCTCCGCCCGCGACGGCCGCGACCGCGCCGAGGACTGGCCGGTGGGCGCCACCGAGGAGGTGACCTTCGAGCTGAACGGCATCGGGCACACCTTCCCGCCCGGCCACCGGATCAGGCTCGCTGTCTCCTCCTCGTACTGGCCGTGGATCTGGCCGCAGGCCGGTTCGGTGGGCTTCGTCCTGGACGCCGACGGCAGCCTCGTCGAACTGCCGGTGCGCCGGTCCGCCGGGGGCCCCGCGATCCGGTTCGAGGAGCCGGAGCAGTCGGAGCCGCTCGGCGTCGTGTACCCGGTGACGCTCGACGAGCAGCGCCCGGAGCGGCTGGTGGTCCGCGATGTCGCCAAGGGCGAATGGCGGCTGGAGGTCGACCCGCGCTACGGCGGCACCCGGGTCTACCCGGACGGACTGGAGTTCACCGAGGACGCCCTGGAGACGTACACGATCCAGGAGGGCGACCCGCTCTCCGCGCGCACCCGCTCCGACTGGGCGATCCGGCTGCACCGGCCGGAGCTGGCGTGGGACGTACGGATCGAGACGCGCTCCGAGATCAGCGCGGACGACACCGACTTCATCACCTCCGACGAGGTGGTCTGCAAGGAGGGCGGCGAGGTCGTCTTCCACCGGACCTGGGAGAAGCGGATCCCGCGCACGGCGGGCTGAGAGAACCCGGCGGAGGGCCCGGCAGCAGGCCCGGCAGCACCGGCGCACGCGCCGACCACCGCTGACCACACGCCGACCGCCGCCGGGCCCTCCGCCCACCGCCGTGCCCCGCACACCCGGGGCACGGCGGAACTTTCCGGTCATCAGGGGCGGTTGGGACACTCCCGCGAAGAGGCGGCGCCGACGTAACGTGTCCCCCAAGCGACCTGGAAAGCGAGGCGGCAACACATGCCCGAGCAGAGCAGCCCGCTCGATCTGGCCGAGGGCGACCCCTTCGGTCCGCACAACCTTCCCTACGGAGTGTTCTCCACCCCCGACCACCCCGAGGACCGCCGGGTCGGCGTCCGCATCGGCAACCACGTGCTGGACGCCGGAGCCGCGGCGCACGCACTCGGCTCGCCCTACGCGCAACTCCTCGCGCAGCCCGACCTGACCGCGCTGCTGTCGGCGGGCCGCACCGCCTGGCGGGACGTCCGGCGCGCGCTGACCGCGTGGGTGACGGTCCCGGCACACCGCGCGGACATCGAACCGCTGCTCCACCCGGTCGACGCCGTGACGCTCCATCTGCCGTACGCGGTCGCGGACTACGTCGACTTCTACGCGAGCGAGAACCACGCCACCAACGTCGGAAAGATCTTCCGGCCGAACGCCGAGGCGCTGACGCCCAACTGGAAGCACCTCCCGATCGGTTACCACGGCCGGTCCGGCACCGTCGTCGTCTCGGGCACGGACGTGGTGCGCCCGTCCGGCCAGCGCAAGGCGCCCACCGACCCGGCCCCGGTCTTCGGCCCCTCCGTCAAGCTGGACATCGAGGCCGAGGTCGGCTTCGTCGTCGGTGTGGGCTCCGAGCAGGGCCGCCCGGTCCCGCTCGGCGGCTTCCGCGACCATGTCTTCGGGCTCTGCCTGCTCAACGACTGGTCGGCGCGGGACATCCAGGCCTGGGAGTACGTCCCGCTCGGCCCGTTCCTCGGCAAGTCCTTCGCCACCTCCGTATCGGCCTGGGTGACGCCGCTGGAGGCCCTGGAGGCGGCCCGCATCGCGCCCCCGGCCCGCGACTTCCCGCTGCTCCCCTATCTGGAGGACGCCGGTGAGGAGGAGGCCGGCGGTCTCGACCTGCGGATCTCCGTCGCGATCAACGGACAGGTGGTCGCCGAACCGCCGTTCGCCACGATGTACTGGACGGCGGCCCAGATGCTGGCCCAGATGACGGTGAACGGCGCGTCGCTGCGCACCGGCGATCTGTACGGCTCCGGCACGGTCAGCGGCGCCGAGCCCGGACAGCGCGGCTCCCTCCTGGAGCTGACCTGGAACGGCAGCGAGCCGCTGGACCTCCCGGACGGCAAGCGCACCTTCCTGGAGGACGGCGACACGGTGACGATGACCGCCTGGGCCCCGGGCCCGGACGGCACGAGGGTCGGCCTCGGCGAGGTCACTGGACGGATCGTCCCCGCGTCATGATGCCGACCGCCCCGGAGCTCACGCTCCCCGAGGAACTGCTGCTGCTCGCGCTGGACCCGCGGCGCGGCAAGCCGTACTGCTCCGGCCGTTCCCTGGAGTACGGAACGGCGGGCGCGGTCCTGCGGGAGCTGGAGCTCCAGGGCCGGGTCACCGGGCAGGGTGGCCGGATACGGGTACTGAACCCGCTCGCTCCCCCGGACCCGCTGCTCGCCCAGGTCCTGCGGAGCCTGTCGGCCCCGGGCACGGGCCGGCCCGGGGGCGACACCGACACCCGGCGGTGGGTCCGGCAGACCGGTCGGTACGTCCAGGAACTGTGCCTGGAACACCTGGTGCGCCGCTCGATCCTGCGCAGGGAGACCCACCGCTTCCTCGGCCTGCTGCCGTACCACCGGCACCCGGCGGCGGACCCGGCCCTGTCGCTCGCCGTCCGCGACCGCTTCACGGCCGCCGAGGCCGCCGGCTTCCCGGACCCGCGCAGCCGGACCCTGGCCGCCCTGGTCTCGGCGGTCGGCCTGTCGGGCACGGTGGCCAGGGGCGGTCTGCGCCAGCGTTGGGCGATGTACAACCTGGTGACCGAGGAGTGGACCGCGGAAGCGGTGCACCGGAACGTCCGCCAGGACCGGGCGAACCGGAACCGCAGAAGCCACCTCAGCAGCGGGGGCGGGTCCTCGGGGGGCGACTGACCGGGGCCGGGCGGGCCCCGGGAACCCGCTGGTCAGCGGTGCGCGAGGCGTTCACACGTTCGAGGGAGCCATGTCCCGTTCCCTGCGGATGCGCTGGAAAGTCCCGCGAGACTCTGCGTCATGGGAGCACTGACGAGCGTGGGACCCGAGGCCCCCGAGCCGCGGTGGGCGGTTCCGCCCGTGGGCGGCTGGACCGCCGATGACCTGGACACACTCCCCAATCTGCCTCCGCACACGGAGCTGATCGACGGAAGCCTTGTCTTCGTGAGTCCGCGGACCCTGTTCCACCTGCGAACGGTCGACTTCTTCAATTGGCAGTTGCAGGCGCTGGCACCACGCGAATTCGAGGTCGCACGCGAGTTCACCATCGACATCGACCGCTACAACCGGCCCGAGCCCGATGTGATCGTCGTGGACGGCAAGGTCATCCAGGACCCGAGCCAGACCCGCTTCCCCGCCGAATCCGTACAGCTGGCCATCGAGGTCGTTTCCCCGGAATCCCTGACCCGGGACCGGGAGACCAAGCCCGTGAAGTACGCGCGGGCGAAGATCCCGCACTACTGGCGGGTGGAGAACCACGACGACAGGGTGGTGGTCTATGTCTTCGAGCTGGAGCCGTCGGCCGGGGCCTACACCTCCACCGGGATCTTCCACGACCGGATGAAGGTCTCCGTCCCCTTCCCGGTCGATCTGGACCTCACCGCGATCACCCCACGCCGCCGGGCGGCGGACCCGCAGTAGGTCCGTCCGCCGCCCGGCCCCGTACCGCTCACTCGTACTCGGGCGGCTCCTCGTCCCAGCCGAACTCCGGGTCCGCTTCGGGGGCCGCCGGAGTCGCCGGGGCGGGGGCGGCCTCGCGGGCCGGGGCCGGTTCCGCGAGGGCCTTTGCGGGCGCCGCCTCCCCGAACGACGCCAGCACCTCCAGCACGCCCTCCCCGTACGTCGCCAGCTTCTTCTCGCCCAGGCCGCTGATCCCGCCCAGCGCGGACACCGAGTCCGGCCGCACCGTGGCGATCTCGCGCAGCGTCGCGTCATGGAAGATGACGTACGCCGGGAGGCCCAGCTCCTTCGCCTGGGCGCCCCGCCAGGCCCGCAGCGCCTCGAAGACCGGGACGGCCTCGGGGGCCAGCTCGGCGGCGGCCGTCTGCGACTTCGACTTGCGTTCGGCCTTGGTGGAGCGCGAGGCGGGCTTCGGCGCCTCCTTGCGCAGCAGCACCTCGCGCTGCCGGCCGAGCACCGAGCCGCTCTCCTCCGTGAGCACCAGCGTGCCGTACTCGCCCTCGACCGCGATCAGCCCCTGGGCGAGCAACTGGCGTACGACACCGCGCCATTCGGCCTCGGCCAGCTCCTCGCCGATGCCGAAGACCGAGAGCTGGTCGTGGTCGAACTGGATGACCTTGGCCGTCTTGCGGCCGAGCAGGATGTCGATGATCTGGCCCGCGCCGAACTTCTGCCCGCGCTCCCGCTTCAGCCGCACCACGGTCGACAGCAGCTTCTGCGCGGCCACCGTGCCGTCCCAGCTCTCGGGCGGGGTGAGGCAGGTGTCGCAGTTGCCGCAGTCCGCCGCGGTGGGCTCCTGGCCGAAGTACGTCAGCAGCTGGGCGCGGCGGCACCGGACCGTCTCGCAGAGGGCCAGCATCGAGTCGAGGTGGGAGGCCGCGCGGCGGCGGAACGCCTCGTCGCCCTCACCGCCCTGGATGAGCTTGCGCTGCTGGACGACGTCCTGGAGTCCGTACGCCATCCAGGCCGTGGACGGCAGTCCGTCACGGCCGGCGCGGCCGGTCTCCTGGTAGTAGCCCTCGACCGACTTCGGCAGGTCGAGGTGGGCGACGAAGCGTACGTCGGGCTTGTCGATGCCCATGCCGAAGGCGATGGTCGCGACGACGACCAGGCCCTCCTCGCGCAGGAACCGGGACTGGTGGACGGCGCGCGTGCCCGCGTCGAGCCCCGCGTGGTACGGGACGGCCTCGATGCCGTTGCGGCAGAGGTACTCGGCGGTCTTCTCCGTCGAGTTGCGCGAGAGGCAGTAGACGATGCCCGCGTCCCCGGCGTGCTCGTCCTTGAGGAAGGAGAGCAGCTGCTTCTTCGGGTCGGCCTTCGGCACGATCCGGTACTGGATGTTGGGCCGGTCGAAGCTGGCGACGAAGTGCTTGGCGTCGGGCATACCCAGACGCTGGGTGATCTCCTGGTGCGTGGCGCCGGTCGCGGTCGCCGTCAGGGCGATGCGCGGTACGTCGGGCCAGCGCTCGCCGAGGACGGAGAGGGTCAGATAGTCGGGGCGGAAGTCGTGGCCCCACTGGGCCACACAGTGCGCCTCGTCGATCGCGAAGACGGAGATCTCGCCACGCGAGAGCAGCGCGAGCGTGGAGTCCAGCCGGAGCCGCTCCGGGGCCAGGTAGAGGAGGTCGAGCTCACCGGCGAGGAACTGGGCCTCCATCGAGCGGCGCTCGTCGAAATCCTGTGTGGAGTTGACGAAGCCGGCCCGCACCCCGAGCGCCCGCAGCGCGTCCACCTGGTCCTGCATCAGGGCGATCAGAGGGGAGACGACGATGCCCGTACCCGCTCTGACCAGGGCCGGGATCTGGTAGCAGAGGGACTTGCCGCCACCGGTCGGCATGAGCACGACGGCGTCGCCACCGGCCACCACATGGTCGACGATCGCTTCCTGCTCGCCGCGGAACGCCTCGTACCCGAATACCTTGTGCAGCGTCCGCCGTGCGTCGCTCTCGGTCACATCCATGGTCCCGCCCGTCGTGCCCATCGCTCTGTCCCCCGGGTCCGTCCCGCTCTTTCCGCGTTGCCGCCGTCCCCTGCCACGATAGGCGCCGCCTACGACAACGCCGGACGGGCTTGACTTCTCAAGCCCGTCCGGCGCCGCTGCGGCGGTGTGCGGTGTGCGCTACCTCACGAATACTCCCGCCTGGCCGGCCAGGTCCAGGAAGTACTGCGGGGCCAGGCCCAGCACCAGCGTGACCGCGACACCGACCGCGATCGTCGTCATCGTCAGCGGGGACGGGACGGCGACCGTGGGGCCGTCCGCCTTGGGCTCGCTGAAGAACATCAGCACGATGACCCGGATGTAGAAGAACGCGGCGATCGCCGAGGAGATCACACCGACCACGACCAGTCCGCCCGCGCCGCCTTCCGCCGCGGCCTTGAAGACCGCGAACTTCCCGGCGAAGCCGGAGGTGAGCGGGATACCGGCGAAGGCCAGCAGGAACACCGCGAAGACCGCGGCGACCAGGGGCGAGCGGCGGCCGAGCCCGGCCCACTTCGACAGGTGCGTGGCCTCGCCGCCCGCGTCGCGCACCAGGGTGACGACGGCGAACGCGCCGACCGTCACGAAGGAGTACGCGCCCAGGTAGAAGAGGACCGACGAGATGCCGTCCGGGGTCGTCGCGATCACACCGGCGAGGATGAATCCGGCGTGGGCGATCGAGGAGTAGGCCAGCAGCCGCTTGATGTCGGTCTGGGTGATGGCGACGATCGCACCGCCCAGCATCGTGACGATCGCGACGGCCCACATCACCGGGCGCCAGTCCCAGGCGAGGCCCGGCAGCACCACGTACAGCAGGCGCAGCAGCGCGCCGAACGCGGCGACCTTGGTGGCCGCGGCCATGAAGCCGGTGACCGGGGTCGGGGCACCCTGGTAGACGTCCGGGGTCCACATGTGGAACGGGACGGCGCCGACCTTGAAGAGCAGGCCGGTCAGGATCATCGCGCCGCCGATCAGCAGCAGCGCGTCATTGCCCATGGTGTCGGCGAGCGCCGGGTCGATCTGGGTGACGGAGCCGTCGACCACGTGGGCGATGGCCGCGTACGAGACGGAACCCGCGTACCCGTAGAGCAGGGCGATCCCGAAGAGCAGGAACGCCGAGGAGAAGGCGCCGAGCAGGAAGTACTTGACCGCGGCCTCCTGCGACATCAGCCGCTTGCGGCGGGCGACGGCGCACAGGAGGTAGAGCGGGAGGGAGAAGACCTCCAGGGCCACGAAGAGCGTCAGCAGGTCGTTGGCGGCGGGGAAGACCAGCATCCCGGCCACCGAGAAGAGGACCAGCGGGAAGACCTCGGTGGTGGTGAATCCGGCCCTGACCGCGGCCTTCTCGCTGTCGCTGCCGGGGACCGAGGCGGCCTGGGCGGCGAAGGAGTCGACCTGGTTGCCGTGCGAGGCGGGGTCGAGCCGCCGCTCGGCGAAGGTGAAGACGGCGACCAGTGCGGTCAGCAGGATGGTGCCCTGCAGGAACAGCGTCGGGCCGTCGATCGCGATGGCGCCCATCGCGGCGATGTGCGCCTTCGTCGTGCCGTATCCGCCGGCCGCCAGTCCGACGACCGCGGCGAACGCGGCGGCCAGGGCGACGACCGCGAGGAAGACCTGCGTGTAGTAGCGGGCCCGGCGCGGCACGAAGGCCTCGACGAGTACGCCCACCACGGCGACACCGATCACAATGAGGACCGGGGTCAGCTGGGTGTACTCGATGACCGGCGCCTTGAACTTCTCGGCCGGGGCGGCCGATGCCATCCCGCCCGCCGTCGTCCACAGGCTGTGGACAGCTGTTGCGCTCACTTGGCGGCCTCCACCTCAGGCTGGGGGTCCTTCTTCTGGACGTCCGACATGGTGTGCTGCACCGCCGGGTTGACGATCTCGGTCAGCGGCTTCGGATAGACACCCAGGAAGAGCAGCAGCGCGATCAGCGGGAGGACCACCACCAGCTCCCGGACCTTGAGGTCCGCCATGCCCTGGACCTCGGCCTTCACCGGGCCCGTCATCGTCCGCTGGTAGAGGACGAGGACGTAGAGCGCGGCGAGCACGATGCCCGTCGTGGCGATGATGCCCGCCGCCGGATAGGCGCTGAACGCGCCGACCAGCACCAGGAACTCACTGACGAACGGGGCGAGTCCGGGCAGCGACAGGGTGGCCAGACCGCCGATCAGGAAGGTGCCGGCCAGGATCGGCGCCACCTTCTGCACCCCGCCGTAGTCGGCGATGAGCCGCGAGCCGCGCCGGGTGATCAGGAAGCCCGCCACCAGCATCAGCGCGGCGGTCGAGATGCCGTGGTTGACCATGTAGAGCGTGGCGCCGGACTGGCCCTGGCTGGTCATCGCGAAGATGCCCAGGATGATGAAGCCGAAGTGCGAGATCGACGCGTAGGCGATCAGGCGCTTGATGTCGCGCTGGCCGACGGCGAGCAGCGCCCCGTACACGATGCTGATCAGCGCCAGGACGATGATCACCGGCGTCGCCCACTTGCTTGCCTCCGGGAAGAGCTGGAGGCAGAAGCGGAGCATCGCGAAGGTGCCGACCTTGTCGACGACCGCGGTGATCAGGACGGCGACCGGGGAGGTCGCCTCGCCCATCGCGTTGGGCAGCCAGGTGTGCAGCGGCCACAGCGGGGCCTTCACCGCGAAGGCGAAGAAGAACCCGAGGAAGAGCCAGCGCTCGGTGCCGGTCGCCATGGAGAGCGAGCCGTTGGCGCGGGCCTCGGCGATCTCGGAGAGCGAGAACGTCCCCGCGACGACATAGAGCCCGATCACGGCGGCCAGCATGACGAGGCCGCCGACCAGGTTGTAGAGCAGGAACTTGACCGCGGCGTACGAGCGTTGTGCCGCCGCGTTCTCGTCGCTGCCCGTGTGGGCCCGGTCCCCGAAGCCGCCGATGAGGAAGTACATCGGGATGAGCATGGCTTCGAAGAGGATGTAGAAGAGGAAGACGTCGGTGGCCTCGAAGGAGAGGATCACCATCGCTTCCACCATCAGGATCAGGGCGAAGAAGCCCTGGGTGGGCCGCCAGCGGGACGACTTCGTCTCCAGGGGGTCGGCGTCGTGCCAGCCTGCCAGGATGACGAAGGGGATCAGCAGGGCGGTGAGCGCCATGAGCGCCACCCCGATGCCGTCCACGCCCAGTTCGTACCGGACACCGAAGTCCTTGATCCAGGCGTGCGATTCGGTGAGCTGGTAGCGGGCTCCGCCGGGCTCGAAGCGGGCGAGCGCGATGCCCGCCAGGACGAGGGTGGCCAGCGAGAAGATCAGCGCCAGCCATTTGGCGGCGGTGCGCCGGGCGGCCGGGACGGCGGCGGTGGCGACCGCTCCGATCGCCGGGAGCGCCGCGGTCGCTGTCAGGAGGGGAAAGGACATGGTGATCAGACCGCCCTCATCAGCAGGGTCGCGGCGATGAGGACCGCCGTACCGCCGAACATCGAGACCGCGTAGGAGCGGGCGTAGCCGTTCTGCAGCTTGCGCAGCCGGCCGGAGAGCCCGCCCATCGAGGCCGCCGTGCCGTTGACGACGCCGTCGACCAGGGTGTGGTCGACGTACACCAGGGAGCGGGTGAGGTGCTCGCCGCCGCGGACCAGGACCACGTGGTTGAAGTCGTCCTGGAGGAGGTCGCGGCGGGCGGCCCGGGTGAGCAGCGAGCCGCGCGGGGCGACGACCGGCACGGGCTTGCGTCCGTACATCGCCCAGGCGATGGCGACGCCGATGACGAGCACGACCATGGTGGCGGCGGTGACCGTCGTGGCGCTGACCGGCGCGTGGCCGTGGCTGTGACCGGTGACCGGCTCCAGCCAGTTCAGGAAGCGGTCGCCGATGGAGAAGAAGCCTCCGGCGAAGACCGAGCCGAACGCGAGGACGATCATGGGGATGGTCATCGACTTCGGGGACTCGTGCGGATGCGGCTCGTGGCCCTCCGCGTCGGGCTGCCAGCGCTTCTCGCCGAAGAACGTCAGCAGCATCACGCGCGTCATGTAGAACGCGGTGATCGCGGCGCCCAGCAGGGTCACCGCCCCGAGGATCCAGCCCTCGGTGCCGCCCTTGGCGAAGGCCGCTTCGATGATCTTGTCCTTGGAGAAGAAGCCGGACAGGCCGGGGAAGCCGATGATCGCCAGATAGCCGAGGCCGAAGGTGATGAAGGTGACCGGCATGTATTTCCGCAGGCCGCCGAACTTCCGCATGTCGACCTCGTCGTTCATGCCGTGCATGACCGAACCGGCGCCGAGGAAGAGCCCGGCCTTGAAGAAGCCGTGCGTCACCAGGTGCATGATCGCGAAGACATAGCCGATCGGGCCGAGCCCGGCGGCCAGGATCATGTAGCCGATCTGCGACATCGTCGACCCGGCGAGGGCCTTCTTGATGTCGTCCTTCGCGCAACCGACGATCGCACCGAAGAGCAGCGTGACCGCTCCGACGACCACCACGACCAGTTGTGCGTCCGGCGCCGCGTTGAAGATCGCGCCGGAGCGGACGATGAGGTACACACCCGCGGTCACCATGGTCGCGGCGTGGATGAGGGCCGAGACCGGGGTCGGGCCCTCCATCGCGTCACCCAGCCAGGACTGCAGCGGCACCTGGGCCGACTTGCCGCAGGCCGCGAGCAGCAGCATCAGGCCGATCGCCGTCAGCTTGCCCTCGCTCGTCTGCCCGGTCGCTTCGAGGACGGGGCCGAAGGCGAAGGTGCCGAAGGTGGTGAACATCAGCATGATCGCGATCGACAGGCCCATGTCGCCGACCCGGTTGACCAGGAAGGCCTTCTTGGCGGCCGTGGCCGCGCTGGGCTTGTGCTGCCAGAAGCCGATGAGCAGGTACGACGCCAGACCGACGCCCTCCCACCCGACGTACAGCAGCAGGTAGTTGTCGGCGATGACCAGGATCAGCATCGCCGCGAGGAACAGGTTCAGATAGCCGAAGAAGCGGCGCCGGCGCTCGTCGTGCGCCATGTAGCCGATCGAGTAGATGTGGATCAGGGTGCCCACACCGGTGATCAGCAGCACGAACGTCATCGACAGCTGGTCGAGCTGGAAGGCCACATCGGCCTGGAAGCCCTCGACCGGGATCCAGCTGAACAGCTTCTGGTGCAGCGTCCGGTCCTCCGCGCCCTTCCCCAGCATGTCGAGGAAGAGCACGACGCCGATGACGAACGACGCGGCGGCGAGCAGGGTGCCGAGCCAGTGTCCGGCGCGGTCCAGCCGTCGGCCGCCGCAGAGCAGGACAGCCGCTCCGAGCAGAGGCGCCGCGACGAGCAGCGCGATCAGGTTCTCCACGATTCAACGTCCCCTTACAGCTTCATCAGGCTGGCGTCGTCGACCGAGGCCGAGTGGCGGGAACGGAACACCGACACGATGATCGCGAGCCCGACCACGACCTCCGCCGCGGCGACGACCATCGTGAAGAAGGCGATGATCTGGCCGTCGAGATTGCCGTGCATCCGGGAGAAGGTCACGAACGCGAGGTTGCAGGCGTTGAGCATCAGCTCCACGCACATGAACACCACGATCGCGTTCCGCCGGATCAGCACCCCGGCCGCGCCGATGGTGAACAACAGGGCTGCGAGATAGAGGTAGTTGACCGGGTTCACTTGGCGACCTCCTCTTCTTCGTTGTCACGGCCGAGCCGCTCCTCGGAGCGCTGCTCCAGTGCTTTGAGCTGCTCCAGCGACTCGTTCGACACATCGCGGATCTGGCCGCGGTTGCGCAGCGTCTGCATGACGGTGAGCTCGGAGGGCGTGCCGTCGGGGAGCAGGCCCGGGATGTCCACGGCGTTGTGCCGGGCGTAGACACCGGGGGCGGGCAGCGGCGGCAGTTGCTTTCCGCGTACGCGCTCCTCGGACATCTCCCGCTGGCTCTTGGCCCGTTCGGTGCGCTCCCGGTGGGTGAGCACCATCGCGCCGACCGTCGCCGTGATCAGCAGGGCGCCGGTGATCTCGAAGGCGAAGACGTACTTGGTGAAGATGAGGCTGGCCAGCCCCTCGACGTTTCCGCCGTGCTCGGCGTTGGCGGTGCCGAGTCCGTTGAAGGTGTTCAGCGAGGCGTTGCCGATGCCCGCGACGAGCAGGGCGCCGAAGCCGAGCCCGCAGCCCGCGGCCAGCCAGCGCTGGCCCTTCAGGGTCTCCTTCAGGGAGTCGGCCGCGGTGACACCGACCAGCATGACCACGAAGAGGAACAGCATCATGATCGCGCCGGTGTAGACGACGATCTGGACGATGCCCAGGAAGTAGGCGCCGTTGGCGAGGTAGAAGACCGCCAGGATGATCATGGTCCCGGCGAGGCTCAGCGCGCTGTGCACGGCCTTCTTCATCAGTACGGTGGACAGCGCGCCGATCACGGCGACGATGCCGAGCAGCCAGAACTGGACGGCCTCGCCGGTCGAGGTCTGGGAGGCCGCGGCGGCCAGGGCGGTCATGCGCCCACCCCCTGCGCCGAGCCGTTGTTCTCGCTGTGCTCGTCGTCCGGCTTCTCGCCCTTGGAGACGGCGACCTGGCGCTCCGTACCGGGCGCGGCCTCGGTGACCAGGCCCCGGTAGTAGTCCTGTTCGTCCATCCCCGGGAAGATCGCGTGCGGGGTGTCGACCATGCCCTCCTCCAGGCCCGCGAGCAGCTCGCCCTTGGTGTAGATGAGGCTCTCGCGGGTGGTGTTGGCGAGCTCGAACTGATTGGTCATCGTCAGCGCCCGGGTCGGGCAGGCCTCGATGCACAGTCCGCAGAGGATGCAGCGCGCGTAGTTGATCTGGTAGACGCGGCCGTAGCGCTCACCCGGGGAGTAGCGCTCCTCGTCGGTGTTGTCCGCGCCCTCGACGTAGATCGCGTCCGCCGGACAGGCCCAGGCGCACAGCTCGCAGCCGATGCACTTCTCCAGACCGTCCGGGTGGCGGTTGAGCTGGTGCCGGCCGTGGAAGCGCGGCGCCGTCACCTTCGGCGTTTCCGGATACTGCTCGGTCAGCCGCTTCTTGAACATGGCCTTGAAGGTCACGCCGAAGCCGGCGACGGGGTTCTGGAACTTCTCTCCCGAGGACCCCGGGGACCCTGAGGATCCCTGCGCCCCCGAGGACTCCGATGACTCAGACACCGTCCGCCTCCTTTCCGTCACTCGAATTTCCGTCACTCTGAGTATCCGGCCCACCACTGACAACGAGCTCCCGCTCGCCCCGCGGCCTGCGGCGCGGCACCGGTGGCAGCGTCTGTCCGGGCAGTGGCGGCACCGGGAACCCGCCCGCCATCGGATCGAACGCGGGCTCCGGTTCGGCCTCCGCCTCGGCGGCCCGGCCCTTCTTGTCGCGGAAGATGTCGGCGACGAAGGAGATCAGCAGGATCGCGATCACGGCCCCGGCCACGTACAGCACGATCCTCGTGAAGTCGTAGCCCTCGTTGCGCAGCGCCCGCACCGTCGCGACCAGCATCAGCCAGACCACGGAGACCGGGATCAGGACCTTCCAGCCGAGCTTCATCAGCTGGTCGTAGCGGACCCGGGGCAGCGTGCCGCGCAGCCAGATGAAGAAGAACAGCAGCAGCTGGACCTTGATGACGAACCAGAGCATCGGCCACCAGCCGTGGTTCGCGCCCTCCCAGAAGGTGCTGATCGGCCACGGGGCCCGCCAGCCGCCCAGGAACAGGGTCGTGGAGACGGCGGAGACGGTGACCATGTTGACGTACTCGGCGAGCATGAACATCGCGAACTTGATCGACGAGTACTCGGTGTTGAAGCCGCCGACCAGGTCGCCCTCGGACTCCGGCATGTCGAACGGGGCGCGGTTGGTCTCGCCGACCATCGTGACGATGTAGATGAGGAAGGAGACCGGCAGCAGGATGACGAACCAGCGGTCCTGCTGCGCCTCCACGATCTTCGAGGTCGACATCGACCCGGAGTAGAGGAAGACCGAGGCGAACGCGGCGCCCATCGCGATCTCGTAGCTGATCATCTGTGCGCAGGAGCGCAGACCGCCCAGGAGCGGGTACGTCGATCCGGACGACCAGCCGGCCAGCACGATGCCGTAGATCCCGACCGAGGCGACCGCGAGGATGTAGAGCATCGCGATCGGCAGGTCGGTGAGCTGCATCGCGGTGCGGTGCCCGAAGATCGAGACCTCGTTGCCGGACGGGCCGAACGGGATCACCGCGATCGCCATGAACGCCGGGATGGCGGCGACGATCGGCGCGAGGACGTAGACGACCTTGTCCGCCCGCTTGACGATGACGTCTTCCTTCAGCATCAGCTTGATGCCGTCGGCGAGCGACTGGAGCATGCCCCAGGGTCCGTGCCGGTTGGGTCCGATGCGCAGCTGCATCCAGGCGACGACCTTGCGCTCCCACACGATGGAGAAGAGCACGGTCACCATCAGGAACGCGAAGCAGAACACCGCCTTGATGACGACGAGCCACCACGGGTCGTTGCCGAACATCGACAGGTCCTCGGCGGCGAGCACGGCACTGTGCGGTGCCGCGGCCAGTTGAGCGAAGGCACTCACGCCCCCACCTCCGGTGTGACGTCGGGAGTACCGGGTGCGGCGGGGCCGATCCGGACCAGGCCGCCGGGCCGGGCGCCGGTGTCGGCCGGAACACCCCGCCCGACGGAGTTCAGCGGCACCCAGACCACCCGGTCCGGCATGTCGGTGACCTTCAACGGGAAGGCGACGCTGCCCGCCGGGCCGGTGACGGCCAGCAGATCGCCGTCCTTCACACCTGTCTCGGCCGCGGTGGCCGCGGACAGCCGGGCGACCGCGGCGTGCCGGGTACCGGCCAGCGCCTCGTCGCCCTCCTGGAGCCGGCCCAGGTCGAGCAGCATCCGGTGGCCCGCGAGGACCGCCTCGCCGTCCCCGGGCCGGGGCAGCGGCCGCGCCGGCTCGTTCGGTTCGGTGGCGCGCGCGCCGGTCCAGCCGCCGAGCCGGTCCAGCTCACGGCGTACGGACTTCAGGTCCGGCAGCGCGAAGCGCCCCGCTCCCTCGGCGCCCGCGGCGCGGGTCATCGCGTCGGCCAGCATGTGCAGCACCCGGGCGTCGGTCGGCGCGAGCGCACGCGTCATCTGCTCGGGCTTCAGCGCGGCCTCGAACATCCGCGCCCGGCCCTCCCAGTCGAGGAAGGTGCCGGACTTCTCGGCCACCGCGGCGACCGGGAGGACCACATCGGCGCGCTCGGTGACCTCGCTGGGCCGCAGCTCCAGCGAGACCAGGAAGCCGACCTGGTCCAGGGCCTCCAGGGCCCGTGCCGGGTCCGGCAGGTCCACGGGCTCGACCCCGGCGACGAGCAGCGCGCCCAGTTCGCCGGTGGCCGCGGCCTCGACGATCTGGCCGGTGTCGCGGCCGAAGCGGGACGGGAGTTCGGCGATGCCCCAGGCGGACGCCACCTCGTCCCTGGCCCGCGGGTCGGTCGCCGGACGGCCGCCGGGCAGCAGCGACGGGAGCGCGCCCGCCTCCACCGCGCCGCGCTCGCCGGCCCGGCGCGGGATCCACACCAGCGCGGCCCCGGTCGCGGTGGCCGTCCGTACCGCGGCGGTGAGCCCGCCCGGTACCGCGGCCAGCCGCTCGCCGACCACGATCACGGCGCCCTCGCCGCGCAGCGCCCCGGCCGCCTCGGCTCCTCCGCCGTCGAGCCCGACGCCGCCCGCGATCGCGTCCAGCCACTCGGTCTCGGTGCCGGGGGCGGCGGGGAGCAGGGTGCCGCCCGCCTTCTCCAGTCCGCGGGTGGCGTGCGAGGCGATGGCGTAGGTGCGCTGTCCGTGCTTGCGGTGGGCCTTGCGCAGCCGCAGGAAGACGCCGGGCGCCTCCTCCTCCGACTCGAATCCGACCAGCAGCACCGTCGGGGCCTTCTCCAGCGAGGTGTACGTGACACCCGTGCCGTCCAGGTCCCGGCCGCGCCCGGCGACGTGGGCGGCCAGGAAGTCGGCCTCCTCGCCGCTGTGGACCCGGGCCCGGAAGTCGACGTCGTTGGTGTCCAGCGCGACCCGGGCGAACTTGCCGTACGCGTAGGCGTCCTCGACGGTCAGCCGGCCGCCGGTGAGCACTCCGGTCCGGCCGCGCGCGGCGGAGAGACCGGCGGCCGCGGCGGCCAGCGCCTCGGGCCAGCTCGCCGGTTCCAGGACGCCGTCGGTGTTGCGCACCAGCGGGGTGGTGAGCCGGTCCCGTTGCTGCGCGTAGCGGAAGCCGAAGCGGCCCTTGTCGCAGACCCACTCCTCGTTGACCTCGGGGTCGTTGGCGGCGAGCCGCCGCATGACCTTGCCGCGCCGGTGGTCGGTGCGGGTCGCGCAGCCGCCCGCGCAGTGCTCGCAGACCGACGGCGAGGAGACCAGGTCGAAGGGGCGGGAACGGAATCGGTACGCCGCGGAGGTGAGGGCGCCGACCGGGCAGATCTGGATGGTGTTCCCGGAGAAGTACGACTCGAACGGGTCGCCCTCGCCCGTACCGACCTGCTGGAGCGCGCCGCGCTCGATCAGCTCGATCATCGGGTCGCCGGCCACCTGGTTGGAGAACCGGGTGCAGCGCGCGCAGAGCACGCACCGCTCACGGTCCAGCAGCACCTGGGTGGAGATCGGGACGGGCTTCTCGAACGTGCGCTTCTTGCCGTCGAAGCGGGAGTCGGAGCCGCCGTGCGACATCGCCTGGTTCTGCAGCGGGCACTCGCCGCCCTTGTCGCAGACCGGGCAGTCCAGCGGGTGGTTGATGAGCAGCAGCTCCATCACACCCTTCTGGGCCTTCTCCGCGACCGGCGAGGTGAGCTGCGACTTCACCACCATGCCGTCGGTGCAGGTGATGGTGCAGGACGCCATCGGCTTGCGCTGGCCCTCGACCTCGACGATGCACTGGCGGCAGGCGCCGGCCGGGTCGAGGAGCGGGTGGTCGCAGAAGCGCGGGATCTCGATGCCGAGGAGTTCGGCGGCCCGGATGACCAGGGTGCCCTTGGGCACGCTGATCTCGATGCCGTCGATGGTCAGCGTGACCAGGTCCTCGGGCGGGATGGCCGCCTCGCCGCCCCCGGAGGGCGCACTCGTGGTGACTGTCATGCGTTCACCCCCTGGTGAGCGTTCTTGTCGTCGGCCCAGACGGTCGACCTGGCGGGATCGAAGGGGCAGCCCTTGCCCGTGATGTGCTGCTCGTACTCCTCGCGGAAGTACTTCAGCGAGGAGAAGATCGGCGAGGCGGCGCCGTCGCCGAGGGCGCAGAAGGACTTGCCGTTGATGTTGTCGGCGATGTCGTTCAGCTTGTCGAGGTCGGACATCTGGCCCTTGCCCGCCTCGATGTCGCGGAGCAACTGGACGAGCCAGTAGGTTCCTTCGCGGCAGGGCGTGCACTTGCCGCAGGACTCGTGGGCGTAGAACTCGGTCCAGCGGGTGACGGCCCGTACGACGCAGGTCGTCTCGTCGAAGCACTGGAGCGCCTTGGTGCCGAGCATGGATCCGGCGGCGCCGACGCCCTCGTAGTCGAGCGGTACGTCGAGGTGGTCGTCGGTGAACATCGGGGTCGACGAGCCGCCCGGGGTCCAGAACTTCAGCCGGTGGCCGGGGCGCATGCCGCCGCTCATGTCGAGCAGTTGGCGCAGGGTGATGCCGAGCGGTGCCTCGTACTGACCGGGGCCCGCGACGTGCCCGCTGAGCGAGTACAGCGTGAAGCCCGGGGACTTCTCGCTGCCCATCGATTTGAACCAGTCCTTGCCCCGGTTCAGGATCGCGGGAACCGAGGCGATGGACTCGACGTTGTTCACCACAGTGGGGCAGGCGTACAGACCGGCGACCGCGGGGAAGGGGGGTCGCAGCCGGGGCTGGCCACGCCGTCCTTCGAGAGAGTCGAGCAGCGCGGTTTCCTCACCACAGATGTACGCGCCGGCACCGGCGTGCACCGTGAGTTCCAGATCGAGCCCTGAGCCCAGGATGTTCGTCCCCAGATAGCCCGCCTCGTACGCCTCTCGAACGGCCTCGTGCAGACGTCGCAGCACGGGGACGACCTCACCGCGGAGATAGATGAACGCGTGCGACGAACGGATCGCGTAACAGGCGATCACGATGCCCTCGATGAGGCTGTGCGGGTTGGCGAACAGGAGCGGAATGTCCTTGCAGGTGCCCGGTTCCGATTCGTCGGCGTTGACAACCAGATAGTGCGGTTTGCCGTCTCCCTGCGGGATGAACTGCCACTTCATCCCGGTGGGGAAGCCCGCGCCGCCGCGGCCGCGCAGGCCTGAGTCCTTGACGTAGGCGATGAGGTCGTCCGGTGCCATGGCGAGGGCCTTGCGCAGACCCTCGTAGCCTTCGTGGCGCCGGTAGGTCTCCAGGGTCCAGGATTCCGGCTGGTCCCAGAAGGCGGAGAGGACGGGGGCGAGCAGTTTCTCGGGGCTGCCCCCGTTTCCGTTGCCGCTTCCGTTGTCGTTGATCTCGGTCGCCAACGTCATCACTCCCCCTCCTCGGCTGTCGGGCCGGACGGGTGGTCCGGATCGGAGGCCGAGGTCTGCTGCGGTGCGTCGTGCGAGCTGAGGTGCTCGGACGGCGACGGGTCGTGGGGCCGGCCGCCGCGCGGGCTTTCACCGCGCGGGGCGACGACGCGCGGGTGCGGCTCCTCGCCCTTGGCCAGCCGGAGGCCGATCAGCGAGGCGGGGCCCGCGCCGCCGGAGGCCTCGACGGCACCGGGGCGCTCGTCGGGGAAGCCGGCCAGGATCCGGGCGGTCTCCTTGTACGAGCAGAGCGGGGCGCCGCGGGTGGGTTCGACGGTGCGCCCGGCGATCAGTTCGTCGACCAGGTGGGTCGCGCTCTCGGGCGTCTGGTTGTCGAAGAACTCCCAGTTGACCATCACCACGGGGGCGAAGTCGCAGGCCGCGTTGCACTCGATGTGTTCGAGGGTGATCTTCCCGTCCTCGGTCGTCTCGTCGTTGCCGACGCCGAGGTGCTCCTTGAGCCGGTCGAAGATGGCGTCGCCGCCCATCACCGCGCACAGCGTGTTGGTGCAGACACCGACCTGGTAGTCGCCGCCGGCCCTGCGCCGGTACATCGTGTAGAAGGTGGCGACCGCGGTGACCTCGGCGGTGGTGAGGCCGAGCAGTTCGGCGCAGAACGCCATGCCCGTACGGGAGACGTAGCCCTCCTCGGACTGCACCAGGTGCAGCAGGGGCAGCAGGGCGGAACGGCTGTCGGGGTAGCGGGCGATCACCTCCTTCGCGTCCGCTTCGAGCCTGGCGCGCACCTCGGCCGGGTAGGCGGGGGCGGGGAGCTGCGGCATCCCCAGACTGACTTCCTGACGTGCTTCGGTCACCGGTCGACGCCTCCCATCACGGGGTCGATGGACGCGACGGCGACGATGACGTCGGCGACCTGGCCGCCCTCGCACATCGCCGCCATGGCCTGGAGGTTGGTGAAGGACGGGTCGCGGAAGTGGACCCGGTAGGGGCGGGTGCCGCCGTCCGAGACGACGTGCACACCGAGTTCGCCCTTGGGCGACTCGACCGCGGTGTACGCCTGTCCGGCCGGGACCCGGAAGCCCTCGGTCACCAGCTTGAAGTGGTGGATCAGGGCCTCCATGGAGGTGCCCATGATCTTCTTGATGTGGTCGAGCGAATTGCCGAGTCCGTCCGGGCCGAGCGCGAGCTGGGCCGGCCAGGCGATCTTCTTGTCGGCGACCATCACCGGACCGGGCGCGAGGCGGTCGATGCACTGCTCGACGATCCGCAGCGACTGGCGCATCTCCTCCAGGCGGACGAGGAAGCGGCCGTAGGCGTCGCAGCTGTCGGCGGTGGGAACGTCGAACTCGTAGTTCTCGTACCCGCAGTAGGGGTCGGTCTTGCGCAGGTCGTGCGGGAGTCCGGCGGAGCGCAGCATCGGTCCGGTGACGCCGAGCGCCATGCAGCCGGTCAGGTCGAGATAGCCGACGTCCTGCATACGGGCCTTGAAGATGGGGTTGCCGGTGGCGAGCTTGTCGTACTCCGGCAGGTTCTTCTTCATGGTCTTCACGAACTCGCGCAGCTGGTCGATCGCGCCGGGCGGCAGGTCCTGGGCGAGTCCGCCGGGGCGGATGAACGCGTGGTTCATGCGCAGGCCGGTGATCAGCTCGAAGAGATCGAGAACGAGTTCACGGTCACGGAAGCCGTAGATCATGATCGTGGTGGCGCCGAGCTCCATGCCGCCGGTGGCGATGCACACCAGGTGCGAGGAGATCCGGTTGAGCTCCATCAGGAGCACGCGCAGGACGCTGGCCCGGTCGGGGATCTGGTCCTCGATGCCGAGGAGCTTCTCGACGCCCAGGCAGTACGCCGCCTCGTTGAAGAAGGGCGTCAGGTAGTCCATGCGCGTGACGAAGGTGGTGCCCTGGGTCCAGTTCCGGAATTCGAGGTTCTTCTCGATGCCGGTGTGGAGGTAGCCGATGCCGCAGCGGGCCTCGGTGACGGTCTCGCCGTCGATCTCCAGGATCAGCCGCAGCACGCCGTGCGTGGAGGGGTGCTGGGGGCCCATGTTGACGATGATGCGCTCGTCGTCGGACTTGACCGCGGACTCGACGACCTCGTCCCAGTCGCCGCCGGTGACTGTATATACAGTCCCCTCGGTCGTCGCCCGGGGCGTTGCGTGGGGAGTAGACATCAGGAGTACGACCTCCGCTGGTCCGGAGCCGGGATCTGGGCGCCCTTGTACTCGACGGCGATGCCGCCGAGCGGGTAGTCCTTGCGCTGCGGGAAGCCCTGCCAGTCGTCCGGCATCATGATCCGGGTGAGGGCGGGGTGCCCGTCGAAGACGAGCCCGAAGAAGTCGTAGGTCTCGCGCTCGTGCCAGTCGTTGGTCGGGTAGACCGCGACGAGGGACGGGATGTGCGGATCGCTGTCCGGGGCCGACACCTCCAGCCGGATCAGCCGGCCGTGCGTGAGCGAGCGCAGGTGGTAGACGGCGTGCAGCTCACGGCCCTTGTCGCCGAGGAAGTGGACGCCGCTCACCCCCGTACAGAGCTCGAAGCGCAGCGCCGGGTCGTCGCGCAGGGTCTGTGCGACCCGGACGAGGTGCTCGCGGGCGATGTGGAAGGTCAGCTCGCCGCGGTCGACGACGGTCTTCTCGATGGCGTTCGCGGGGAGCAGGTCCTGCTCCTCCAGGGCCCCTTCGAGCTCGTCGGCGACTTCGTCGAACCAGCCGCCGTACGGGCGGGACGTGGCGCCCGGCAGGGTCACGGTGCGGACGAGGCCGCCGTAGCCGGAGGTGTCGCCACCGTTGTTGGCGCCGAACATGCCCTTGCGTACGCCGATGACCTCGCCGGTGTCCGCGCGCGGGGCGGGCACACCGTTGTCGCGCTGTTCGTCGTGGTGGTCGTTCCCGCTCATCGCAGCAGCCCCTTCATCTCGATCAGGGGCAGTGCCTTGAGCGCCGCGTCCTCCGCCTCGCGGGCGGCCTCCTCCGCGTTGACCCCGAGCTTGGAGCCCTGGATCTTCTGGTGGAGCTTGAGGATCGCGTCCATCAGCATCTCGGGCCGCGGCGGACAACCCGGCAAATAGATGTCAACCGGAACAATATGATCAACACCCTGAACAATGGCGTAATTGTTGAACATTCCACCCGATGATGCGCAAACACCCATGGAGATCACCCACTTGGGGTTGGGCATCTGGTCGTAGACCTGCCGCAGGACGGGAGCCATCTTCTGGCTGACCCGTCCTGCCACGATCATCAGATCCGCCTGCCGCGGCGATCCGCGGAAGACCTCCATCCCGAAACGGGCCAGGTCGTAACGCCCGGCCCCGGTCGTCATCATCTCGATGGCGCAACAGGCGAGGCCGAAGGTGGCGGGGAAGACGGAGGACTTCCGCACCCATCCGGCGGCCTGCTCGACAGTGGTCAGAACGAAGCCGCTGGGCAGCTTCTCTTCGAGTCCCATGGTGTGCCCCTCAGCCCCTCAGTCCCATTCCAGGCCGCCGCGACGCCACACATACGCGTAGGCGACGAAGACGGTGAGCACGAAGAGCAGCATCTCCACGAGCCCGAAGATCCCCAGGGCGTCGAAGGTGACCGCCCAGGGATAGAGGAAGACGATCTCGATGTCGAAGACGATGAAGAGCATCGCCGTCAGGTAGTACTTGATGGGGAAGCGGCCGCCTCCGGCCGGCGTGGGTGTGGGTTCGATACCGCACTCGTACGCTTCGAGCTTTGCCCGGTTGTAGCGCTTGGGGCCGATAAGCGTGGCCATGACCACGGAGAAGATCGCAAACCCTGCCCCGAGGGCGCCGAGCACGAGGATGGGCGCGTAGGCATTCACGCTCCTCGCTCCTTCCAGTCGTCCTTGACCGTTGGACCGCATCGGGCGACCGGCTCACCGCCTCACCAAGATCGTGCACATGTGAGGCAGTTCACAAGCCCGACTGCCCCGCATCCTATGCCCGCCATCCTGTGATCTGCGACACGGGGTACGCCAACGTCTTTGTGATCTCCACCACCTGACGAAGGATCATGAAGTCGGATGAGCGGTGATCTTCACACGCGAAGCGGCCGAGTGATCACGAGACGTGACATCTGATGCTGTTACCGCTGGTCAAACGGCTGTTGCCCTATCAAGAGATGGCCATACCAAGCAAATTGGCGATGGACACCCCTGGGTGATAAGAGAACCACCACTCTCCGGGCCCGATCGCCCGTCCCGGCCCGCCCGGCCTCGCCGCCCTCCGGCCACCCGGCCCCGCCTGCCCCATCCGGACCGATCGAGCTCACCCGGGAGAGTGCGCCACGAGGAGCGAAGTGGACACTCGGCGACATTTACGATCATCTGCGCGAACGGGGCATCTCCCCTCGCCCACCGCCACCTTGGGGTCGTGGCGCATAACCGCCCCTCACACACCGATCACACTGTGACCTGCATCACTCCACTACGGGCTCCATAAAAGCGGGCTTGGCCATCGGCGTGAACGGATGGTAAGCGGCGGGCAATTCGGGCGTATTGCCAAAAGCCCGTGATCACAGCGGTGATCAGGTGTGCCCGTTTTGCCCGTTACGGCGTCAATAAGGGCTCCCGGAAAGCGGATTCACAGATTCCGGACGTAACTGTGTCGCAACACACGTTTCTTGATGGGAGCCCCGAGGCCCTGATAGCGCTAGTACCCATGTCCCTCACCGCTCACATACCCAGCCACCGGAAGCCCCGCCGAAACGCCCCGAAGACGGCGCTGCGGGCCGGAGTTGCCGGTGGCGTCCTCAGCACCATCGCGGTCGCAGGCGCTGCCGGTCCGGCCCAGGCCGAGCCGGTGACCCAGACCATCGAGATGCCCACCATCACCGCCGGGCTCTCCACCGCAGTCGCCGCGTCCGCCCAGGCCACGCAGCAGGTCGCCCAGGACCTGCAGACGCAGGCCCAGGAGGACGCCGCAGCCGCCACCGCGGCCAAGACCGCCAAGAAGGCCAAGGCCGAGGCGGTCCGCAAGGCAGAGGCCAAGAAGAAGGCGGAGGCGGCCGCCAAGGCCAAGGCGGAGGCCGCCGAGCGCGCCTCCCGCTCCACCGCCCGTACGACGCTCAGCGCGACCTCCGGCTCCAGCACCGGCACGGCCGCCTCCACGTCCTCCTCCTCTTCCTCCTCCTCGTCGAGCGCGACCGGCTCCGCCGCCGCGGTCATCGCCTTCGCGCAGGCCCAGGTCGGCGACGCGTACGTGCCCGGCGGCACCGGCCCCAACTCGTGGGACTGCTCCGGCCTCGTCCAGGCCGCGTTCCGCTCGGTCAACATCGACCTGCCGCGCGTCTCGCAGTCCCAGTCGACCGCCGGCACCCAGGTCTCCCTGAGCAACCTCCAGCCGGGCGACATCCTGTACTGGGGCGGCGCGGGCAGCGCGTACCACGTCGGGATCTACGTGGGCAACGGCCAGTTCGTCGGTGCGCAGAACTCCAGCACCGGTGTGGTGCAGCGCCCGCTGTCCTACGACCCGCCGTCGGGCGCGGTCCGCGTTCTCTGATCTGACGGAACCTCCGGGTCCACCCGGGTTCACGGATTCACAAGCGCCCTCGCGGCGCGCGGCGAAGGGCCGTCACTCCCCCGCTCGGGAGCGACGGCCCTTCGCCGTTTCCGGCTCTCCGGCAGAAAAGCGACATCACCCCTGCCCGGCGACGTCGACGTCGCGAACCTGCCGGACACCGTCCACCGCCGCTTGTGAACTGGGGCGAACAGCCCTCGCATCCCTGAGCACAGGACGGCACCGCCATGACCACCCCCACGTCCGTCACTCCCACCTCCACCACCCCCACCGAACGCACCCCCTTACGCGGCCGGATCGCCGTCATCTCCGTCATGCTGGGCATCTTCTCGATCGTCACCACCGAGATCCTGCCCATCGGCCTGCTCACATCGATCGGCTCCGACTTCGCCGTCTCCGACGGCACCGCGGGCCTGATGATGACCATGCCCGGACTCCTCGCGGCGGTCTCCGCCCCCTTGGTCACCGTGGCGACGGCACGCGTCGACCGGCGCCTGATGCTCTGTGCCTTCATGCTTCTGCTGGCCCTGGCCGACTTCCTCACCGCCGCCGCGACCGACTACCGCCTCGTCCTGGTCGCCCGGGTGATGGTCGGGGTCACCATCGGCGGTTTCTGGTCCATCGGGTCCGGGCTGGCCGGCCGACTGGTCCGTCCGGCATCGGTCGGCCGGGCGACAGCGGTGATCTTCTCGGCCGTCCCGCTGGGCTCCGTGCTCGGCGTCCCCGCCGGTACGTTCATCGGTGGCCTGACCGGCTGGCGGACCGCGTTCGTCGTCATGGGGGTGCTGAGCATGGGCGTACTGGCCCTGATGCTCCTGGTGGTCCCGCCCCTGCCGCCGACGCAGGTCACCCGCGCGAGCCTGCTGCGTACGGTACTGAACCGGCCCGGCACCCGGTTCGCCCTGCTCCTCACCTTCCTCGTCGTGCTGTCGCACTTCGCGACGTACACCTATGTCACCCCCTTCCTGGAGCAGGTCACGCACGCCGGTCCGACGATGATCACGGTGTTCCTGCTGGTCTACGGCGCCGCCGGGATCGTCGGCAACTTCGTGGGCGGCGCACTCGTGACGCGCCGCCCGCGCGCCGCGGTCGCCCTCGCCGCGGGCCTGATCGCCGCCGCGACCGCGCTGCTCCCGCTCCTGGGCCGGTGGGAGGCCGGGGCCGTCGCGCTGCTGGCCGTCTGGGGGGTCGCCTACGGTGCGGTGCCGGTCTGCTCGCAGACCTGGTTCGCCAAGGCCGCGCCCGACGCACCCGAAGCGGCGTCCGTCCTCTTCACCGCGTCCTTCCAGGCGACCTTCGCCCTCGGTGCCCTGACGGGCGGGGCGGGCCTCGACCACCTGTCCGTGTCGGCGGTCATGCTGCTCGGCGGCGCGACGGCGGCTCTCTCGGTGGCCGTGGTGGTCGCGACAGGGACAGGCCCGGGGCGCTTCCGCGTCCGGGGGCGGGGGTGAGCCGCGCGGTCTACACTGCGGGCCGACCCTGCCGTGCGAGAAATGTGAGCCCATCCGCATGACCGACGCGATCAGCTGGCAGAAGTCCTCCTTCTCCGGAGCGGACAACAATCAGAGCTGCATCGAACTGGCCGCCGCGAACGGCTCGATCAAGATGCGCGAGGGCGACGATCCGGATGTCGTCGTCACCACCAGCGTCCCCCAGCTGCGCGCTTTCGTGCTCGGTGTGAAGGCCGGGGAGTTCGACCACCCGATCTGAGCCCCAATGCTTGGCCGGGCAGGTCCGTAGCGCCCACAGCTCAAGTACGTCGCCGGGAATGCGCCGTCGTCGAGACAGATCCGCACGACCACCGCGCCCCCGATCCGGAGAATGCGCCAACGATCAAGGCCGACGCGAGCCGACCTGAGCCACGCTGGTGCACGAAGCCCGGTAGGGAGAACCCCACCATGGCGCGCGGTGCTGGCACCCCGTTGAATTCGGGGGGCTGCTTCACTGCCTCTTTCGCCTGCTGACCGCACGATGATTGCATGCAGCAAACCCCCGCTCATTCGCCCGGTCGCGGCCGTGATTCATTCATAGACGTCATCAGAGCGCTCTGTGTGCTGGCCGTGATTTCTCAGCACTGGCTCATGCCCGTACTGTCCTATGAAAATGGGCATTTGAGCACCGGGAATGCGCTCGCGAGTCCCGGCTGGTGGATTGTCACCTGGCTGACGCAGGTCATGCCCATGGTGTTCTTCGCTGGCGGTGCCGCCAATTTCTTCTCGTTCCGGTCGGTGAAATCGGTGCGTACCTGGCTCCGGGCCCGCATCGCGCGCCTCCTCGTACCGGTCATACCCCTGGCAGCCGTATGGCTGCTGCTGCCGCACGCGTTGATCGCCGCGGGGGTCCCTCGGCAACCGGTGCTGCTGGCGGGCGGGATAGCCGGGCAGTTGCTCTGGTTCCTCGCCGTCTACGTACTCGTGGTCGCGCTCACGCCGGTGATGTTCCGGTGGTACCGCCGGTACGGATGGCGCGTGATCGGCGTACTCGCCGTCTGTGCCCTGGCCGTCGATGTACTGCGCTTCGAAGTCAGCCCCGCGATCGGTTTCCTGAACGCCCTGTTCGTCTGGCTGGCAGCCCACCAGTTCGGCTTCCACTACGCCGACGGCAGCCTGCGCCTGCGGAGCGGGTGGGCGTCGGCGGGGGTGGCCGCCGTCGGCTTCGGGATCACCGCGGCCGCCGTGTTCTTCGGGCCCTATCCGCCGTCCATGATCGGAATGCCCGGGGCCCCGGTCTCCAACATGAGCCCGCCGACCGCCCTGATGCTGTCGCTGACGATCGGCCAGCTCGGACTCTGGCTGACGCTCAAGCCGGTCATCACGCGATGCGCCGAACGCCCCCGGGTCACCGCCGTCCTGCAATGGTGCGGAACCCGCTTCATGACCCTGTATCTCTGGCACATGCCCGCACTCGTGATGACGGCGGGAATCACCATTCTCGGACTCGGATTCGCGACACCGACACCCGGCAGCCCGATGTGGTTCGCGGTGGCCCCGCTGTGGGTCGGCATTTCGGGGATATTCCTGGTGACCTTCACCAGAATTTTCGGCCGGTTCGAAATCCGTCGCCCTTCCGGTGCGGCAGGTGCGGCATCGGACATGGGCCTCGGCAAGGTCGTCCTCGCGGCGGTCCTTTCCGCCGGTGGCCTCCTCGGACTTGCCGCACAGGGATTCATTTCCCCCGGAAACCCGCTCACCCCGGTGCTCTGGGTGCTCCTGGTACTGGCGGGGCTGCTCGTCGTACGGGAGAAGAACGCCCCGAAGGCCGTTGCCCCGCAGGGCCCCCGCACCGTGCCCGTCCAGTTGGCCGTGCGCCAGGAGGACGCCCGGGTTCTCTCCCGGCAGGCGACCGGCTGAGTGCCCCTTCGCGTGCGGCGACCGCGCCCCGCACGCGGTGGCCCCCTCAGACAGTTCCCGCACTCCCGCGCCTCATGATCCGTCGGCTGCGACCTGTCGCCGGACCAGGGCGACCAAACCGTCGATGAGGGGGCCGGGCTCGACGGACGGGTCGAGCGACCGCTGGAGCAGGTAGCCGTCGATCGCCGCCGTGAGGGTCACCGCGACGGTGAGCGGATGGGCGACCCCCCGAGCCGCGAACCAGTCGCACAGCCGCTGCCGCAACTCGGCCAGCAGGGCGGCGATTTCGGCGCGCAGCTGGTCGTCCCGACTCGCGGCGACGAGGGACTCGTACAACAGCAGCAGCTCCGGATCGCGCGGATCGTTGGCGGCCAACGCGCGGAGCATGGTCTCCACGGCTACGGCCGGATCCTCCTGCGACAGGGCTTCGTCGATCCGGTCGAGGAAGAACGTCCGGATCTTCCCCACCGCGGCGATGCGCCGGAGTTCACCGATGCTCCCCACGTGGTAGTGGATCACTCCGGTGTTCACACCCGCGCGCTCCGCCACCCGCCGACTGCTGACATCGCCCCAGCCCAGCTCAGGAATGAGGGAGGCAGCGGCCTCGATGATCTTCTCGCGCGTATCCGTCCGGCGCGAGGGGCCCGTGGACTCGTTCCTCACAGCCGCACCCCCTGGATCGCGATCACGGCGAGCACACCGGCCGAGGCCAGCGCGATCGCTTCGAGGACGAGCAATTGCACCGGCAGGGGGTCGGGCACGACGGGGAAGACCGCCCCGAGGTCGGCCGCGAAAACCGCGATGTAGCCGAGGCTCAGCACCAGTGCCGCCACGAAGGCCCAGTGCTGACCGGCCATCGCGAACCCGGCCACCACGAAGCTCGCGAGCCCAAGAGAGGTCAGATACACGTTGAAGCCGTTGTACTGCCACCGGGGAAGCGGGGAGAAGTCCCTCGTATCGATCAGCTTCCCCGGGACCATGGGAATCAGCAGAAGCGCCTCCCAGACCAGGAGCGCCGCGGTCACGGTCGCCGACATGGATTGATTCATCACACTCTCCGATACGTGTACGGACGGGAACCGGCCTTCCGTTTGGACGATAGTCCTGGACGGTCGTCCAAATCAAGCGGAGAGGTGAGTCGCGCTCGCGGCGGAGAGTGTGAACCACACCGTTTTCGAGAGCGGCGACCGCGCCCCGTACGCGGTGGTCCCCCACCGGGCGGCGAGCGCGTCGACGAGGAGCAGCCCCCGGCCGCGCTCGTCCCGGTCCGGTCGCACGGCGGTGCGGGGGCACGGCGTCGAACCGGGATCGTCGTCCGTCACATACACGGTCATCTGCCGGTGATTGACGGTGACCTCCACCCGGATCTGCGGCGAGTCCGTATGGCAGTACGCGTTGGAGACGACCTCGCTCACGCAGAGCCGGGCGTCGTCGACGAGGCCCGGGTGCCCGGAGGCCCACAGCACCGTCGCCACGAAGTCGCGCACGATCCTGGGGGCGGTGGGGGCGTTCGGCGCGACGAGCCGGTATCGCTCGCCGCGCTGGGGGAGGTAGGGGGCGGGTGGCGGAGGAACGGTTACGGGGGTCATGGCGCGGTCTCCCTGCATGAGGCGGTCTCCGGGGACGTCGCGCGACGACCACATTGCCCTGAGGCCCTTCGGCGCTCAACTCGCTCATGGGCAGCGGAATTTCGCGGCGATGGCGCACGGTGAGCGCCCGTCCACCGGGACCATAGGGCGCGGAAGAAAGCTGTAGCAAGGTTGCCACTGCTACTTCACGCGATCGGGTGGACCGGGGTGACCGCGCCACGCAAGACTGCGCGGCGACGAAGGATGGTGACCATGCCACCGAGGGACAACCCCACCGCACGCCAAGCACGTCTGGGCTGCGAACTGAGAAAGCTGCGCGAGCAGGCCGGCCGGACCGCCCGCGAGGCCGCCGGGCTCATCTCGACCGACCAGGCGAAGATCAGCCACATGGAAGCGGGCCGCATCGGCATCAGCGAGGCACGGATCCGCCGCCTGGCCAGCTTCTACGCATGCGATGACGCCGTGCTGATCGAGGCGCTGTGCGCGATATCGCGGGAGCACCGGGGCCAGTTCTGGTGGGACGAGTACCGCGGCGTGCTGGCCCCGGGCTTCCTGAACATCGCCGAGCTGGAGCACCACGCCGTCTACATGCGCTGCCTCCAGTCCGTGACGCTGCCGGGGCTGATCCAGACCCCGCAGTACGCGCGAGCCCTGTTCGAGGGAGTGCTGCCGAAACTGCCCGAGGACGAGGTGGAGGCGAGGGTCGAACACCGCATGCGCCGACAGGCCGTCCTCGACCGCGAGAAGCCGCCGAAGTTCGACATCGTCATCCACGAGGCCGGTCTCCGCATGCGGGTGGGCGGCCGCGTGGTCGCGCACGGTCAACTGGTACGCCTCCTGGAGGCGGCCGACAGACCGAATGTGACCGTACGGGTGATCCCGTTCGCCAGCGAGAAGTTCGTCGAGGTGACCCAGACCGTGCTGTACGCGGGCGGCGTCGCCCCGCAGTTGGACACCGTCCACATCGACACCCCGTTCAGAGGAGCCCATCTGGACGCCGCGGCCGATCTGAACCGCTACCGCATGCAACTCGACTTCGCCGAGCAGGTCAGCCTCGCTCCCGAGGAGTCGCGGAGCTTCATCCACCACCTCGCACGAGACCTGTAATAATCCGCGGCATGAGCGCAGACATCGAGTGGCAGAAGTCGTCGTTCTCCGGCGGCGGAGAACAGTGCGTCGAGGTGGCGCGACAGGACGAGGAGATCCTGGTGCGCGAGAGCGACGACCCGCGCGCGGTGACCAGGACGAGCCGCAGCAAGTTCGCTGCCTTCATCCAGGGCGTCAAGGCGGGCGAGTTCGACCACTTCGCCCAGTAGCGTCTGCCCACCTGCCTCAGGAGAGCCCCCGCCCGGCGGGGGCTCTCCTGCTTTTTGTCGCAAGAATGCCCCGGGACATAGTTGCGCCACGCATTCTCGTGACGCTAGCGTCACCCTGCGTTGCCACACGACGGGAGCCATCCGCCCCGTCGCCCCACGCGATGCCGCACCTCCCCCTGCCCCCGCGCCATGTGGCGCGCACCGCTGCGACCGGACGGCCGACGATGCGTAAGCCCTTCACCCCCTTACCGCCGGTCGTCGAGCGCGGCTACCGGTTCGAGGCCCTCCGCTACGGCCCCGCCACCGGCTTCGTCCCCGAGCCGATCGACCTGCGCATCATGGCCACGCCCCAGGAGGCCGTCCGCGCCATCCGCGTCCAGCTCCGGACGAACCATCTCTTCGGCCTCACACCGCGCGAGCTGATCCGCGCCCACCACTGGGCGGACCAGGGCGGCTGGGTGCAGGCGCTGGGGGCGCTGCATCGAGGCGAACCCTGCGGGTTCACTCTCGTACTGCGCGGCGGCCGGCACCTCGAATGGCACGTCCGCCCACTGACGTACGTATCGCTCGACGCCTGCCCCCACCACCCTCCCGCCCCACGCCCCGTCACGCTCAAATCCGCATGAGCTAGGCTCGCCGGGGCGCAGCGAGGGCATCGATCGGGCTCGGGTATCGGCCCGCTGGGCCGGATTGTGAGGCCGCCCGTGCGGGATTACTTGCTCATGCTGTTCATCACGGCGGCCGTGACCCATCTTCTGACCGGCCCCGTAAGGAAGTTCGCGATCTCCATCGGGGTGGTCCCCGAGGTCCGGGCGCGCGACGTCCACCGCGAGCCCACTCCGCGTCTCGGGGGCATGGCCATGTTCGGCGGGCTGCTCGCCGGGCTTCTGGTCGCCTCCCACCTGCCGCACCTGGAAGAGATCTTCACCCAGAGCTCGACGCCACGGGCGCTGCTGTCCGGGGCGGCACTGATCTGTCTGCTCGGCGTGCTCGACGACAAATGGGGCGTCGACGCACTGGTCAAGCTCGGCGGTCAGGTGCTCGCCGCCGGGGTGATGGCGTTCCAGGGGCTGACGATCCTCTGGCTCCCGGTGCCCGGCACCGATGGGATCTACCTCTCCGACTGGCAGGGCACGCTGCTGACCGTGGGGCTGATCGTCGTCTCCATCAACGCGGTCAACTTCGTCGACGGGCTCGACGGGCTGGCCGCGGGCACGGTGGGCATCGCGGCCACGGCGTTCTTCCTGTACGCGTACCGGCTCTGGTACGGCTACGGGATCGAGGCCGCCGCGTCCACCACGCTGATCTCCGCGATCCTGGCGGGCATGTGCCTCGGCTTCCTGGTCCACAACTCGCATCCGGCCAGGATCTTCATGGGCGACTCGGGCTCGATGCTGCTCGGGCTGCTCATCGCCGGATGCGCGGTCTCGGTGACGGGCGAGGTCGACCCGAGCCTCCTCAAGCAGTCGGTGGACGGCACGTCGGGGTCGGCCGCGATGGTGCCGGTCTACATTCCGCTGATGCTGCCGCTGTCCGTCATCGCGCTGCCGGTCGCGGACCTGGTGCTCGCCGTCATCAGGCGTACGTGGAACGGGATGTCCCCCTTCGCCGCCGACAAGGGCCACCTCCACCACCGCCTGCTCCAGCTCGGCCACTCGCACCGCCGGGCCGTCCTGCTCATGTACTTCTGGTCGGCGCTGTTCTCGTTCGGGATCGTGGCCTACTCGGCGCGGGGCGCCAAGTCCTGGATGCTCTTCGGGGTCGCGTCCGTCTGCGCGGTGGGTCTGTTCCTGCTGCTCCAGCCCCGCTACGCATCCGGCCTCACCCGCCGGCTGCTGCGGCGCAGGTCCGGGGGCCGTGTGGTCGCGACCGGCGGAAGGCGCACGGCGGCCGACGAGGAGCGCCGGGTGGCGGCCGGCTGACCGCGGCGCACCGCACCGCCTCCTCACCGCCGCGACCTAAGTAGCCACTCCCCGCGCCCGGTTCATCCCTTGGTCACGCACCCGCAGACTTTCGGCGGACGCCCGCCCCGCACCCCCTCGGCAGACTGACGGTGACACGCGAACCGCCGACCATACGGGGAGTCAGAGTGCATCGCGACGAGCACCGCGGGGGAATCAGCCGGGCGAGGTTCCTGGCCGGAGCGGGGGCGGCCGGGGCAGCGGCAGCCGCCGGATCGTTGCTGACCGGCCCACCGGCGTCGGCCACCACGACCGGCCGCCGAGGCGGCAGCGGGCACGGCGGTGGCGGCGGCAAGGGCCTGACCCATCAGGGGATCTGCTACACGATCGGCGCGGGCGAGACCCCCGGCACCGCGTGGAGCGCCTCCCGCATGCGGGAGAACCTCCGCGCCATCCGGAACGACCTGCACGCCACGTCGATCGAGGTGACGGGCGACGGCGTCGACCGTCTCAACGCCACCGCGTCCGAGGCCGCCGAGCTGGGCCTTCACATCTGGCTCCAGCCGACGCTGGGCGACCGTCCCGCGGCGGAGATCCTCGACCACCTCGCGGAGACCGGCCGTCACCTGGAGCGGTTACGCCGCCAGGGCGCGCGGGCCGATCTGAGTGTGGGGTGCGAGTTCTGGCTGTTCGTACCGGGCATCGTGCCCGGCGCCAACGCGGAGGAACGGATCCGCAATCTGGTGGCCGGAAACTACGACCCGCAGCAGATGATGCGCCGCCTGTCCGCGTTCACGGCGCGGGCCGCCAAGGTCGGACGGTCGGTCTTCGGCGGCAAGCTGTCGTACGCGGCCGCACAGGACGACGAGGTCGACTGGAGCCTCTTCGACATCGTGGGCATCGACTACTACTCGTACTTCCCCGACCGCGCGGACTACGTACGCGAACTGCGCCGCTACCTGCGCTGGGGCAAGCCGCTCGCGATCACGGAGTTCGGCACCTGCACATACGCGGGGGCGCCCGAGCAGGGCGGCATGGGGTGGGACACCATCGACTACACCAAGCAACCGCCCGAGATCAAGGGCGACCTGGTCCGCAGCGAGCGTACCCAGGCCGCCTACCTCACCGAACTCCTGGGCGTCTTCGAGGAGATGGGCCTCTACGCCGCCATGGCCTTCGAGTTCCTGACCCCCGACGCCCCGCACTCCCCCGTACCCCGCTACGACCTGGACATGGCGAGCTACGCGGTGGTGAAGCCGATCAAGGACCGCTTCGACGACCCGGAGTCCGACTGGCACTGGGAACCGAAGCAGGCCTTCCGCGCCCTGGCCCGGTGCTACGGGCGGACGGGACGCCGCTGACGGGGGCGGCGCCCTGCCGAAGGGTCACGTACGGGGAGCGGGAGAACTGGGGGGCGCACTCTTCGCGGACCAGAAATCCGACTTGACGTCAGGAATAGGGGTCTCTTTTCCGGCATAGTTCGGGCCAACCGTCTCCGCCTTCGGTGGAGAAACCTTGGAAGTGTTCACGCAAGGCGTCGCAACTTCAAAAAATGCTTGCCCAGCACCACCGATGAGTACGCGCACATTGAATTCGTCGGGCGTCCTGTAGTACAGGGCCGGCATATCCGAATTGTTCACTGAGAGCTGCTTGTATCCCTGGCTCTCCCAGTAGCGCTCGATCACCCCCAGGAAGCTCCCCCGACGCTCCTCCGAGATGATCGTCATGACCGCCCTGCTCCTCTGTACGTCACAGCTGCCCTCGGTCGACTGCTCGTGCGTCCAGTGCACTGATGGGTTGATGGCGGCGAATGTACCGTCGAGAATTTCATCCGCCCGCTCCGCCGCTTCCTGCATGTCCATCTTTACCTCCCGCCCATTCGAGCCATCCGATGCGCCGCATCCAGCCAGGACCAGGACTCCAGCCATCAGCACCGCAGCCCTCAAAATCTTCACCGTGGCGTCTCCAACTTGATCTTCTCAGATTTCCCGACCACAATCTTGGCAATACTGTCAGCCGAGTCCTGGTCTTTCCCCGGGTTGAAGTAATTGGAATGCGCCGTCATCTTCAAATGATCTTCGATTACGGTCGCCCCATCATTCACCTTGAACCGTGTGGCTCCGAAATCCTGACTTGCAGGGTCGGTTCCGAACCAACGATCACTGGGGTCGGTCTGAGCGTCTTGGGCCGTATAGCCGGCAATACCTCCGACGATGGCCCCGGCACCACCACCGACAAGTGCTCCCGGCGGTCCTGCCATGCCCGCTCCCAGAACAAATCCGGCCGACCCCCCGCCGACCGCGCCGGAGGCCATTCCGGAGGCTTCCGCATGGCTCGGGAGTTTGGTGACGATGTCGTTCTCAGCCGCGCCCACGAACACATGGCCCTTACCCACGTTGAGATCCTGAGCGTTGTTCGCTCCCGTGCCGGGGCTTCCCACCAGGATGATGTCATCGGCGCCGGGGATGCCGTCTTTCGCCTGAGCCGCGAGCCCGACCGTGAGGGAGCCGTAGGAATGCCCAATGGCGGTGACGTGCGGGTCGCCGCCCTCGTGCGTCGCGGAGATCCCCTCCATGAAGGCGTTGTAGGCAGGCGCTCCGGCCTCGGCGTCGTTCCTGAACATCACGCTTTTACCACTGGCCAGATCGCTCGGTGTCACCTGCGGAGCGTCGTATCCGAGCCACACGATCGAAGAGGTTCTGCTGAACTGATCGACACGATGCGCCCCCGTCGCCGTCTGCAACGCGCGGTTCACCGTTCCATCGGCGAACTCCGCGTCCAACTTGGTGCCGAGCCCCGGCACATAGGCCGAGACGTTGTCGGCAGTGTCCGGATTACCGTAGGCAATGATCGCGCGGCCGTTGCCCTTGTCTCCGATACCCAACAGGTACATCGGCGGCACACTGTCCTGCTCCAGCTTCTCCTGGATCCTTCGCAGACCGCCCAGCATCTCCCGGGAAGCATCGTCGTGCTTCACGTCGAGCTGCCCGATGAGCAGTTGCAGATTCTCGCGGTTCGCCTCATCGCGTACCAGTGCCGGAATCCCGTCCAGGTTCCCGATCACCCCCGGGAACGCGGAGAGGTACTCCTCGCGCTGTTCCTTGCCGAGGTGGTCCCACCACTCCTTGCGTTCCGCGGGCGACTTGTCGAGCGGAAGGTGTTTCTCCAAGTAGGCGTGGGCGGCCTGGCTCACCGCGTCCACGTCCGTGGCCACATCCGCCCATGTCCTGCTGTCGACCGCGAGGCCGGGTGCCGCCTTGAGCTTGTTGAGTGCCGAGCTGTACCGCGCGTCGATCTCGTGCGCTTCCCGCAGGGCGTGGGCGATGCGGTCGGCGATGTCCTGGGCCCCGGCACAGTGCGGGTTGGGGCTTTTCAGCGCGGGCCCGCCCGGACCCCGGGCGGGGTCCAACATGCCGTTGGCGTCGCGGTACAGCCCCGGATTCCCGGCGCCGAGGAGGCCGTTGCTGCCCACCACGGAGCCGCCGGGAATCGGGTCGCCGGTCAGCTCGTTCTTTCCGCCGGCCGGGTAGTCGACGCTGCCGTTGTCGTTGACGGTGTACCCGAGGGCGGCGGCGTCGTCGAGGGCCTCGCGCAACCGGCGCTTCGGAGAGGCGAGTTCACTGGCGAGGCCGTCGAGGGCGCCTCGGACGAGGCCGGTCTCGGTGTGGATGTAGTGGTAGTTCTCGCTCAGTCGCTTCAGTCGTTTCACGGCCGCTCGGGCGGACTCGCTGTCCTGGGTCCTGGCGAGCCTGCCGCTCATGTCGCCGTCGACCCGTTCGCGAGCGGCATCGGCGAACACGGACACAGCGCGCCAGCCGTCGGCCGCCCCGGTCAGTTCCGGCAGTTCGAGGTCGCGCAGCCGCTGCCACGTCAGTCCGGCGGGTGCTGTGGTCATGGTCTACTCGCCCCGCCTCGTGCCCGGTACCGCGACCGCCTTCGCGCTGTTCCCCACCTCGGCGTCCACTTCGGCGAACTCCACGGCCACCTGCCGGAGTTTCGGCTCCAGCGAACCGCACTCCGCACGGACACGGCCGAGGCGTTCCTCCCACGAGGTGAGCACGGACGTGAGTGCACCGAGGCTGGCCAGCCCGGCCAGACCGCCGGCCGTGCCGTCGTGGGCTCTGTGCAGGTCTGCCTTGGCGGTGATCGTGCTGGTCTGGAGACCGTCCGCCGTACCGGCCGCCTTCGTCCACGGGCCGCCCTTGTGCCTGAGCGTGCCGGTACCGCCCCCGGCCGAAGCGGCTGAGCCGTCCCGGCCCTGGAGACCGTTGATCTGCATAGGAGTGGCGTGCCGCTCCGCCACCCCCGCCTTGAGCTGTTCCCACTCGTCCCACGCCACGCGCACGCCCTCCCCCGTGACCCGGCTACGTCTGTTGTGCGCGCCGGGACTGCCGACACAGACGCTACGCACGGGGGCGCCGCATCACGCCCGCACGATCACTCAAACGGGGACTGAGTATCCGTACCTAAGCGCACGGCCATCGGGGGGGGCACTACACGGCTCAGGCCTTCGGGGCCACCTTCGAGAGGCCGTTGATGATGCGGTCCATCGCGTCGCCGCCCGTGGGGTCGGTGAGGTTGGCGAGCATCTTGAGGGTGAACTTCATCAGCAGGGGGTGCGTCAGGCCACGCTGGGTGGCGACCTTCATGACCTTCGGGTTGCCGATCAGCTTCACGAAGGCGCGGCCCATCGTGTAGTAGCCGCCGTAGGTCTCCTTGAGCACCTTCGGGTAGTTGTTCAGGGCCAGCTCGCGCTGGGCGGGGGTCGCGCGGGCGTGGGCCTGGACGATGACGTCGGCCGCGATCTGGCCCGACTCCATGGCGTACGCGATGCCTTCGCCGTTGAACGGGTTGACCATGCCGCCCGCGTCGCCGACGAGCAGCAGGCCCTTGGTGTAGTGCGGCTGGCGGTTGAAGGCCATCGGGAGGGCTGCGCCGCGGATCGGCATCGTCATGTTCTCCGGGGTGTAGCCCCAGTCCTCCGGCATCGACGCGCACCACGCCTTGAGGACCTCGCGCCAGTCCAGCTCCTTGAACGCGGAGGAGGAGTTGAGGATGCCGAGGCCGACGTTGGACGTGCCGTCGCCCATGCCGAAGATCCAGCCGTAGCCGGGCAGCAGACGGTCCTGGGGGCCGCGCCGGTCCCACAGCTCCAGCCAGGACTCCAGGTAGTCGTCGTCGTGGCGGGGCGAGGTGAAGTACGTACGCACGGCCACGCCCATCGGGCGGTCCTCGCGGCGGTGCAGGCCCATGGCGAGCGACAGCCGGGTGGAGTTGCCGTCGGCGGCGACGACGAGGGGCGCGTGGAAGGTGACTTCGCGCTTCTCCTCGCCGAGCTTCGCGTTGACGCCGGTGATGCGGCCGGTGCGGTCGTCGACGATCGGGGCGCCGACGTTGCAGCGCTCGTACAGCCGCGCGCCCGCCTTCTGCGCCTGGCGGGCCAGCTGCTCGTCGAAGTCGTCGCGCTTGCGGACCAGGCCGTAGTCCGGGTACGAGGCGAGGTCGGGCCAGTCCAGCTGGAGGCGGACGCCGCCGCCGATGATGCGCAGGCCCTTGTTGCGCAGCCAGCCGGCCTCTTCGGAGATGTCGATGCCCATGGAGACGAGCTGCTTGGTGGCGCGCGGGGTGAGGCCGTCGCCACAGACCTTCTCGCGGGGGAAGGCCGTCTTCTCCAGGAGCAGGACGTCCAGTCCGGCCTTGGCGAGGTAGTACGCCGTGGTGGAGCCGGCCGGGCCTGCCCCGACGACGATCACATCCGCGCTGTGCTCGGAGAGGGGCTGCTCGGTCACGGTCGGATCTCCCGAAGACTCGAAATCGCGTGCCGCGCGGCACCTGTCCCATGCAGTCTAGGGGGGTCTGCTGATCAACTTTCCGAAGGGCTCCCAGATGTCGACGGTGCTTCCCGGCGCTCCCTCCATACAGTTGCGCGTCCCGATCGACGAGGACGCACTCTTCTGGCACCGCGCGTTCGACGATCCCGAGGTGATGGAGTTCTTCGGCGGTGCGTCGGAGGAGCTCTCGATGTACGAGGAGTGGACCGCCCGCCAGCGCAGGCTGGACGCCGAACTCGGCTACTGCCTGTGGACGGTGCTGGGCGAGGACGGCGAGGTGGCCGGCTTCACCGGCGCCCAGCCCTGGCCGCGGACCGACTACGGGCCGGTGGGCGAGACCGAGATCGGCTGGCGGCTGGCCCGGACGGCCTGGGGCCGGGGTTACGCCACCGCCGCCGCGCGCCTCACGCTGGAGCGGCTGCGCGCGGCCGGGGTGGAGCGGGTGGTGGCGACGATCGACGCGGGGAACGAGCGGTCGATCGCCGTGGCCCGGCGGCTGGGGATGGAGCGCGCCGAGAGTTTCACGACGCCGCGGACGGGCCGGGAGGTGGTCTGCTTCCGGCTGGCCCTGACGCCTTGAGCGCGGGCGTCGGCCGGTGCGGTGCCGTCGGGGGACCAGGTGGGCGGGGCCGCCCGGTCCCCCGGCGGACGTCGCCGAGAACCGAACCGTCGCCTCAGGGGCGTACGCCCCGGTGCAGCGCCACCACACCGCCGGTGAGGTTGCGCCAGGCGACCTTCGACCAGCCGGCCCGCTGGAGCGCGGCCGCGAGTCCCGGCTGGTCGGGCCAGGCGCGGATGGACTCGGCGAGATAGACGTACGCGTCGGGGTTGGACGAGACCGCGCGCGCGACCGGCGGCAGTGCCCGCATCAGGTACTCGGTGTAGACCGTGCGGAACGGCGCCCAGGTCGGCTGCGAGAACTCGCAGATCACCACCCGGCCGCCCGGCTTGGTCACCCGGTACAGCTCGCGCAGCGCCGTGTCCGTCTCCTGGACGTTGCGCAGCCCGAAGGAGATCGTCACCGCGTCGAAGGTCTCGTCGCGGAACGGCAGCCTGGTGGCGTCGCCCGCGGTGAAGGGCAGCCAGGAGTTGCGCTTCTTGCCCTCCTGGAGCATGCCGAGGGAGAAGTCGCACGGCACGACGTACGCGCCGGTCGCGGCGAACGGCAGCGACGACGTCGCCGTACCCGCGGCCAGGTCGAGGATCTTCTCCGCGGGCCGGGCGTGCACCGCCTTCGCGACCTCCTTGCGCCACAGCCGGGCCTGGCCGAGTGACAGCACGTCGTTGGTGAGGTCGTAGTTCGCCGCCACGTCGTCGAACATCGTGGCGACTTCGTGCGGCTGCTTGTCCAGGGAGGCTCGGGTCACCCGTCCATTCAAGCAGCCCGGTCCTCGGCACTCCGCGCAGGTCGCAAGTCGTTGTCCGGGTGGACTGAACCAATCGGTCCCCGCAGCTGTCAGTACAGAGGGGGCACAAGAGCCACCGGGATCCAGGGGGGAGCCCAGATGTCCGCACGAGGTGCACGCGCCCGGCCGGGGCCACAAGGCCGCCGAGGGCGCCTGTTCGCCGTCGTCGTCACGGCGGCGCTGATCTGCGCCGCCGCCCTGCTGGGGCCCCGGTGGAGCAGCGGCGCCGACGGCAAGGCGGCCACGCCGTCCGTGTCCGGGAGTTCGCCGGGCACCGGCACGTTCGCCGTCGCCCGCGCGGACGCCCCGGACTCCGGGAAGGGCCGGGCCAAGGGCGGCGGCAAGGCGTACCGCGTCGAGGTGGAGGACGGCTCGGGCGTCGACCCGGACCGGGCCGCCGCCGAGATCGCCCGGATCCTGGCCGCCCCGCGGGGCTGGTCGCACCACGGCGAGCAGAGCTTCCACCGGGTCGCCGAAGGACCGGCGGGGCTGGTCATCCGCATCGCCACCCCCGCGACCACCGACGCCCTCTGCGGGAAGGGCGGCCTCGACACCCACGGCGAGGTCAACTGCCGGGTCGGCATCGATGTCATGGTCAACCTCAAGCGCTGGCAGCAGGGATCGCCCGAGTTCCACGGCCCGCTCGCCGAGTACCGGGCCCTGATCATCAATCACGAGGTCGGCCACTGGCTGGGCCACGGCCATGAGACCTGTCCGGGCAAGGGCCGCCCCGCCCCCGCGATGATGCAGCAGATATACGGGCTGAAGGGGTGCGTCTCCAACGCCTGGCCGTACGACGCCAAGGGCCAGTACCTGGGCGGCCCGCCGGTGCCGTGAGCCGGACCGCGCAGGTAGGTGTGTCGTACCCGTGCGTCAGCTGCGGCGGAAGACCAGGCGGCCGCCGAGCACCGTCGCCACGCAGCTCCCGGCGCCCTCGGTGCGCAGCGCCGCCGGGTCCGGTACGCCGAACACCGCCAGGTCCGCGGGTCCGCCGACGGTCAGGGCCGACGCGAACGCCCCGGCCGGTTCCGGTACGGACGCCAGCGGGTCCAGCGAGACGTGGGCCGGTGCCGGGCCGGGGCCGTGGACGCGCAGGCCCGAGCGGGCGACCGCGGTGCGCACGGCGGGGCGGGCGAAGGGGCCCCGGACGGCGGTCGTGCCGTGCCGCAGCATCCGTTGCAGCCCGCGCCGGGCACTCGCGCCCCAGCGGGCCTCGTCCATGGGCAGTGCGGTGAGCGCGTCCCCGGTGAGCGGTTCGGTGCCGAGCTCGTCGGCCTCGCGCGGGTCCGGGTGGTAGGCGGCGTCCAGCAGTGCCGGGGCCGCCGCGTTCAGCAGCCCCGGGGTGATCAGCCCGGACCACCGCCGGATCCGGGCCCCCGGACGGGCGGCGGTCAGCTCCGCGTACGCGCCGATGGCGATGACCAGGCCGCCGTCCACGGCCACGGCGTCCGCCCCGTCCGGGGCACCGCACACCGCGTCGGCGGCATGAACCGTCAGCAACGCCGGCTCAGTTGGCGTCGAGGAGCTTCAGCTCCGGGTGGGCCGTGCCGCCCTCGATCGCGGTGGACGAGATGTGCGAGACCACGCGCTCGTCGACCGGGTCGTTCGCCGGGTCGTCGTGGACGACGAGGTGCTCGTAGGTGGTGGCACGCTGGGCGGGCACCCGGTCCGCCTTGCGGATCAGGTCGATGATCTCCAGGCGGTTGGAGCGGTGCTTGGCACCGGCCGAGGAGACGACGTTCTCCTCCAGCATGATCGAGCCGAGGTCGTCGGCGCCGTAGTGCAGCGACAGCTGGCCGACCTCCTTGCCGGTGGTCAGCCAGGAGCCCTGGATGTGCGCGACGTTGTCCAGGAAGATCCGGGCGATGGCGATCATCCGCAGGTACTCGAAGAGCGTGGCCTGCGTCTGGCCCTTCAGCTTGTTGTTCTCGGGCTGGTACGTGTACGGGATGAACGCGCGGAAGCCGCCGGTGCGGTCCTGCACGTCGCGGATCATCCGCAGGTGCTCGATGCGCTCGGCGTTGGTCTCGCCGGTGCCCATCAGCATGGTGGAGGTGGACTCGACACCGAGGCGGTGGGCGATCTCCATGATCTCCAGCCAGCGCTCGCCGGACTCCTTGAGCGGGGCGATCGCGGTGCGCGGCCGGGCGGGCAGCAGCTCGGCGCCGGCTCCGGCGAAGGAGTCGAGCCCGGCGGCGTGGATGCGGCTGATGGCCTCTTCGGCGGAGACCTTGGAGATGCGGGCCATGTGCTCGATCTCGGAGGCGCCGAGGGAGTGGATGACCAGCTGCGGGAACGCCTGCTTGATCGCGGAGAAGTGCTTCTCGTAGTACTCGACGCCGTAGTCCGGATGGTGCCCGCCCTGGAACATGATCTGCGTACCGCCGAGTTCGACGGTCTCCGCGCAGCGGCGCAGGATGTCGTCGAGGTCGCGGGACCAGCCCTTGGCGGTGTCCTTCGGCGCGGCGTAGAACGCGCAGAACTTGCAGGCCGTGACACACACGTTCGTGTAGTTGATGTTGCGCTCGATGATGTACGTCGCGATGTGCTCCGTACCGGCGTAACGGCGGCGGCGTACGGCGTCGGCGGCCGCGCCCAGTGCGTGCAGCGGCGCCGAGCGGTAGAGGTCGAGCGCCTCCTCCGGAGAGATCCGACCGCCCTCGGCGGCTCGGTCGAGGATGGGCTGAAGGTCGGCCTTCTCGGTCACCGGGCTGTCACCTTTCGGCGGTTTTTCAACGGATCTACGGACCGGTTCAGCGTACGCCAGCCCCTTGCGGGGTCAGCCGCCGGACCGGCTCAGCGTGCCGTACGGCAGCCCCGCGCCCCGCTCCTCGGACCGGAACCGCAGGGTGCCGTCGGTGGCCCGGGTGAAGTGGACGTCGGTGGTGGTGGAGGTGCACAGGCCCGGGGTGCTGGGCCGGTCCGGGTCGGTGCGCTCATGGAGGGTCAGCTCCTCGGCGGTGCCGGAGGTGAGGCGGGCGACGCTGTTGCAGCTGACGGTGATCCCGAGTCCGGTGATCTCGGTGTTCATCCGGACCACGTCCGTGCCCGTCCTCCCCGCGGTGAAGACGGCGGTGAGGGTGCCGTGCGGCTCACCGGTGGTCTTCTCGGTGACCGGCCCCTTCCAGGTACCGATGAACTCCTTCGGGAGCTCGCTGATCCGCTCCGGGCCCGCCGTGCCCGACTCCGTGGGCTTCGAGGGCCCGCCGGACGGGGTGGCGGCGGGCGGGGTGCTGCCCACGTCGCCGTCGGCGTTGTTCCGCGTGCCGCCGCCCGGCATCAGGTCGAAGAGGAACGCCCCGCCCACGGTCACGGCCGCGAGCGCGCCCGCCACCGCGAGGGCGACGGTGCAGCTCAGCCGCCTCCCCCGGTCCGCGTCCGGCCGGTCCTGGCCGGGGTCCGCGCCGACCGTGACGGAGAAGCGGGGGTCGGAGGTGCGTGGTCCGGGCAGCCCGGAGGCGTCGGCCCGGGGCGGCGGCCCGGACGTCCCCGCGGTCGCGGGCCACGAGGGCAGCACGCCCGGGTGGGACAGCCGGGTCGGGTCGTGCGTACGGAAGGGCTCGGGCGGCGACCCGAACCCGCCGCCCACGCCCCCGTTCGGGCCGTAGCCGCCCCCGGCGTCGCTCGCGTCCCACGCCGCGCCGCTGAACGGCACCGGCCCCGACTGCACCGGAGCGTCCTGCGGCTCCAGGTCCAGCAGCGCGACCGCCGTCCGGCTGACCTCGCGCACCAGCGGTCCGGGCAGCCAGCCGGCCGCCACCAGCGCGGCGGCCCCGCCCGGTGCCAGCCACCGGGCCAGCTCCATGGGCGTGGGCCGGTCCGCGGGCTCCTTCTCCAGGCACCCGGCGACCACCTCCAGCAGATCGCCCTCCAGCTCCCCGAGTTCGGGCTCCTCGTGCACCACCTTGTAGAGGAGTACGGCCGAGGAGTCGCCGAGGAAGGGAGCGGCACCGGTCGCCGCGTACGCGAGCACCGCGCCGAGCGAGAAGACATCGGCCGCGCCCGACATGTCGACGCCCCGGATCTGCTCCGGCGCCATGTAGCCGGGCGAGCCGACCGAGACCCCGGTGGAGGTGAGCGAGGCGGTGGCGCCCATCGCGTGGGCGATCCCGAAGTCGATCAGGCGGGGGCCGTCCAGAGCCAGCAGTACGTTGGACGGCTTCACATCACGGTGGATGACGCCCTGCGCGTGCACCGCGGCCAGCGCCTCGCCGAGTCCGGCGCCCAGCGTCCGTACCGCGTTCTCGGGCAGCGGCCCGTGCTCGGCGACCGCGGCGGAGAGCGCGGGGCCGGCCACGTAGCCGGTGGCGACCCACGGAATGGGCGCGTCCGGGTCGGCGTCCAGGACCGGGGCCGTCCACTGCGCGCCGATCCGCCGTGCCGAGTCCACCTCGCGCCGGAAGCGCGCGCGGAACTGCTCGTCGAGGGCGAAATGCGGGTGCACGACCTTGACGGCGACGGTGCGCCCGCCCGCGCTGCGCCCCAGATAGACCCGGCCCATGCCGCCCGCACCGAGCCTGCCGAGCAATCGGTAGGCACCGATGGTCAGCGGTTCGCCGGCTTCCAGCGGCTGCATATGGACTCCCCCTGTGGACCGGGCCGGACCTCCGACCGAAGCCTAGGGGGCGAAGGTCATCAGGTCACAGAGGAAACCATCCGCCTATTTCGCCCCTAAGGGAACGAACAACGGCTTTCGACACAACAAAAGGCGTGAATGCGTCGTTCACCCGAGCGATTACGGGTTCCGGCCGGGACGTGCCGCGACATCCTCCGGGAATCGGCTATTCGACGCGAATTCACCCGAATCGAGGCCGGACCGGCAGAAGGACCGACAGAAGGAGCGGGAGAAGGAACAGGAGAAGGAGCAAGAGAGGGACTGGGAGAAGAGCGGCGAGAGGGGAAGGGTGCGGAGAGAGAAGAGAAGGGCGGGGAGGCAGAAGGGCGGGGGCGGATAAGCGGCCCGGGAAGTACAGGATTCATCTATTGCCCCGCATATCCCGGGCGCTCCCGCCGCGAGCGCCCTCGCTGCAGGCGCCCCTGCGTCGTCGCCTCCCCGCCCCGCCGCCCGGTCAGCCGCCGAGCAGCTCGACCTTCACGTCCGCCGGGAAGCCGGTCGTCGGACCGACCCGGCGCGCGAACTCCCGCACACCCGCCAGCTGGTCCGGGCCGAAGCGGAAGTCCAGGGTCGTGAAGTACCGCTCCAGCACCTCCGAGTCGAAGGCCTCCCAGCGCGCCGCCTGCTCCGCGACCTTGGTGACCTCCTCCAGGGAGAGGTCCCGCGAGGCCAGGAAGGCCTCGTGCACCTTGTTCACGTGGTGGGGTTCGGCCGCCAGGTAGTCCTTGCGGGCCGCCCAGACCGCGAAGACGAACGGCAGCCCGGTCCACTCCTTCCACATCTGGCCCAGGTCGTGGACCTGGAGGCCGAGCCTGGGCGCGTCGTGCAGATGGGCGCGCAGCGCGGCGTCGCCGATCAGCACGGCGGCGTCCGCCTCCTGCATCATCACCCCGAGGTCCGGCGGGCAGGTGTAGTAGTCCGGGCTGACCCCGTACCGCTCGGAGAGCAGCAGTTGGGCCAGGCGTACGGAGGTGCGCGAGGTCGAGCCGAGCGCCACCCGGGCCCGGTCCAGCTGGTCCAGCGGCACCTGCGACACGATCACGCACGACATGACGGGCCCGTCGCAGCCCACCGCGATGTCGGGGAAGGCGACCAGGTCGTCGGCGTTGCGCAGGAACTCCACCAGCGTGACGGGGCCGATGTCCAGATCGCCCCTGATCAGCTGCTCGCTGAGCTTCTCCGGGGTGTCCTTCGAGAGCTCCAGGTCGAGCAGGGTCCCGGTACGTGCCAGGCCCCAGTACAGGGGAAGGCAGTTCAGGAACTGGATGTGGCCGACGCGCGGCCGGGTGCGACGGTCGTCGCCTGCGACGGTTGAGACGGTTGAATTGTCCACATCGCGAGGCTAGACCCGTGGCGCGATCCCGGCGGCACCGGGGGCGCGGGGCACATCTGATCCCACTCCCCGGGAGTGCGGATCACCCGTTCGGGGACATGGATGCCGCCCGGGTGGAACCGGAACCGCTTCCGGACACTCCGGAGGTCTCCTCCGTACCCCTCGAAGTCGCCTCTCCGACACCCTCCGGCAGGCCCTCTTCGTCAGCTCATCGGCATGGCAATCAAACATCCGAGTGAAGTGATCTTTCCCTCTACCGTTCGATACACGCTGCGTGCTAGGCTCGACGCAAGTTGCAGTTTGGTTTCCCTTGCAGTACAGAGCCTGCGGAGCATGTAACCCGCAGGCTTTTGTAGTTTTCAGACTTCTTTGCAGGTTCTGGAGCAGGGCAACCCTTTGGCCCAAGGAGGGCTTATGGCTACCGGAACCGTCAAGTGGTTCAACGCTGAAAAGGGCTTCGGCTTCATCGCCCAGGACGGCGGCGGCCCGGATGTCTTCGTCCACTACTCCGCGATCAACGCGTCCGGGTTCCGCTCCCTCGAGGAGAACCAGGTCGTGAACTTCGACGTCACTCAGGGACCCAAGGGTCCGCAGGCTGAGAACGTCACCCCGGCCTAGTTGCCCGGGTCGGCCGATCGCGGCCGGCTAGTAGTACCCAAGGAGCCCCGCTCCTCCGCCTCGGCGGGGAACGGGGCTCCTGCCTTTTCCGTTCCTCCGCATCTTCCGACGCCCGTCTTTTCTTCCGGTGCCCGGCCGTTCTCTTCCGGCCCCGGCCACGGAACCACGGCGCCTGCCCGGCCGCAGGAGCGCGGCGCTTGACCTTGACACCGTGTGAAGCGGTGACGTGGAGACATCATGTTCACCATCGGAGACTTCGCCCGGTACGGACGGGTGTCGGCCCGGATGCTGCGTCATTACGACGCCATCGGGCTGCTGCCGCCCGACCGTACCGACCCCGCCACCGGCTACCGCTTCTACGGAGCCGCCCAGCTCGCCCGCCTCAACCGGATCATCGCCCTCAAGGATCTCGGCTTCACGCTCCAGCAGGTGCGGGCCATCCTCGACGAGCAGGTGGGGCCGGAGGAGCTGCGCGGGATGCTGCGGCTGCGCCGGGCGGAGCTGGAGGAGGCCGTGCGGGCGGCGGCCGCCCGGCTGGCGCAGGTCGAGGCGAGGCTCCGGTCCATCGAGAGGGAGGGACGCATGTCCATGGACGATGTCGTCGTCAGGAATGTCGCCGCGGTACGGGTCGCCGAGCTGGCGGGCACCGCGGCCGGCTACGAGCCGGAGGACATCACTCCGGTGATCGGCCCGTTGTACGACCGGCTGTTCCCGTTGCTGGGCGAGGCGGGCGTCAGCCCGAGCGGTCCCGGGATCGCGTACTACGAGGACGCCCCGGAGAGCGGCGGCGCGGTCGTCGTCCACGCGGGGGTCACGGTCTCCGCCCCGGTGGGCCCGCTGGGCGACACCGGGGTCACGGTGGTCGAGCTGCCCCCGTTCGAGGCGGCCACCATCGTGCACCGGGGGTCGATGGACGGCGTACTGCCGACGTCCCAGGCCCTGGCCCGCTGGATCGATGCCAACGGCTACCGGTCCGCGGGGTACGCCCGGGAGGTCAGCCTGGAGTGCCCCGAGGACCCGGACAAGTGGGTGACGGAGCTCCAGGAGCCGGTCACCGGGGCCTGACCCGGCGAGCGGCTCCGGGCCGGAAGGGGGCACGAGGCGCCCCTCCGGCCCGGAGCCGTCGCGCTCCTCGCCGTCAGCTCCCTCCGGGCCCCGGCCACAGCCCGTCGTCCGTCAGCCCCAGCAGGTCGATGGCGTTGCGGCGCACGATCCGGTCCACCACATCGGCGTCCAGATGCCCCATCTGCGCCTCGCCGACCTCGCGCGACTTGGGCCAGGTCGAGTCGGAGTGCGGGTAGTCCGTCTCGTACAGGACGTTCCCGACGCCGATCGAGTCCAGGTTCTTCAGCCCGAAGGCGTCGTCGAAGAAGCAGCCGAAGACGTGCTCGGAGAACAGCTCCGACGGCGGGCGGTGGACCTTGTCGGCGACGCCGCCCCACGCCCGGTTCTCCTCCCAGACCACGTCGGCGCGTTCCAGGATGTACGGGATCCAGCCGATCTGTCCCTCGGCGTACATGATCCGGAGGTTCGGGAACCGTTCGAACTTGCCGCTCATCAGCCAGTCGACCATCGAGAAGCAGCAGTTGGCGAAGGTGATGGTGGATCCGACGGCGGGCGGGGCGTCGGCCGAGGTGGACGGCATCTTCGAGGACGAACCGATGTGCATCGCGATCACCGTCCCCGTCTCGTCACAGGCCCTCAGGAACGGATCCCACTCGTCCGTGTGAATCGACGGCAGTCCGAGGTGCGGGGGTATCTCGGAGAACGCCACCGCGCGCACGCCGCGCGCCGCGTTGCGCCGTACCTCGTCGGCGGCCATCCGCGCGTCCCAGAGCGGGATCAGGGTGAGCGGTATGAGCCGGCCGTGCGCCTCGGGCCCGCACCACTCCTCGACCATCCAGTCGTTGTACGCGCGCACCCCGAGCAGCCCCAGCTCGCGGTCCTTCGCTTCGGTGAAGGTCTGGCCGCAGAAGCGCGGGAAGGTGGGGAAGCAGAGGGCGGACTGGACGTGGTTGACGTCCATGTCGGCGAGCCGCTCGGGGACCGAGAACGAACCCGGGCGCATCTGCTCGTACGTGATGATCTCCAGCTTGATCTCGTCCCGGTCGTAGCCGACCGCGGTGTCGAGCCGGGTGAGCGGGCGGTGCAGATCCTCGTACACCCACCAGTCGCCGATCGGTCCGTCGTCGCCCTTCGCACCCATCACGGGCGCGAACTTCCCGCCCATGAAGGTCATTTCCCTGAGCGGTGCGCGGACGATCCGCGGGCCGCGGTCGAGGTACTTGGACGGGAGCCGGTCCCGCCAGACATGAGCGGGCTCCACCGTGTGGTCGTCCACCGAGATGATCTTCGGGAAGGTCTCCATGCCCACCACGGTAGCGCCGATCTGACGAACCGTCAGCTATCTGGACCGGACCCCGTACCGCAATCGTTGTCGAGGGCTTGTGCAGAGAGTCACCCACTGCTGACGTGCCCGCCCAAGACAAGGCAGACTGTTGAGCGCGATACCAGCGGTACCGAGCAATCCGGATCCACCCGCCCCGGACCGGCACACGGGCGGGCAATCCAGGCGGACGGCATCAGCGCGCGGCATCGGCAGGACGGGCAGCACCGGCAGGACGGGCAGCACCGGCGGGGCGAGCAGGGCAGGGGGCAGCAATGGACCGTGACAACGGGCCGCACGCGCGTGTTCCGGAGCAGCGCGCTCCGCGACAGCGATCGGCGTGCGGCGTCGATCTGCGCTTTTCCGTGCTCGGTCCGGTACGGGCATGGCGGGACGGCGAAGCGCTGTCGTCCGGCTCGCCGCAGCAGCGCGCCCTGCTGGCGGCGCTGCTCCTGCGCGGCGGCCGCACGGCCACCGCCGCCGAGCTCATCGACGCCATCTGGGGCGACGAGCCGCCCTCGCAGGCGCTGGCCACGATACGTACGTACGCCTCCCGGCTGCGCAAGGTGCTCGACCCGCAGACGCTGGTCAGCGACGCCGGCGGCTACGCGATCCGGGCCGGGCAGGACGCCGTAGACGTGCACGTGGTCGGTGATCTGGCGGCCGAGGCGGAGAAGGCCCGCGCGGGCGGCGACCGCTTCCAGGCCCGGAACCTGCTCAACAAGGCGCTCGGGCTGTGGGACGGCGAGGCCCTGGCCTCCGTGCCCGGACCGTACGCCGAGAACCAGCGCACCCGGCTGGAGGAGTGGCGGCTCCAGCTCACCGAGTCCCGCCTGGATCTGGACCTGGAGGTCGGCTGCCACGCGGAGGCGGTCTCCGAACTGACCGCGCTGACGGCCGCGCACCCCCTGCGGGAACGGCTGCGCGAGCTCCTGATGATCGCCCTGTACCGCAGCGGCCGCCAGGCCGAGGCGCTGGCGGTCTACGCCGACACCCGGCGGCTGCTCGCCGACGAACTGGGCGTGGACCCGCGCCCCGAGCTCGCCCAGCTCCAGCAGCGCATCCTGCGGGCCGACGAGGAGCTGGCCCGCCCCGCGGACGAACCGGCCCCGGCCCCCGCGCCGGTGCGCCCCGCCCAGCTCCCGGCCACCGTCCCGGACTTCACCGGCCGCGCCTCCTTCGTCCGCGAGCTGGGCGCCCGGCTGGCGACCGCCGAGGGCTCGGTGATGGCCGTCTCGGCGCTGGCCGGCATCGGCGGCGTCGGCAAGACGACCCTCGCCGTGCACGTCGCCCACCAGGCACGCCAGCACTTCCCGGACGGCCAGCTGTACGTGGACCTCCAGGGCGCGGGCGCACGGGCCGCCGAGCCGGAGACGGTCCTCGGCGCGTTCCTGCGGGCCCTGGGCACCGCGGACTCGGCGATCCCCGACTCCCTGGACGAGCGCGCCGCGCTGTACCGCTCCACGCTCGACGGCCGCCGCATCCTGGTCCTCCTCGACAACGCCCACGACGCGGCCCAGGTCCGCCCGCTGCTGCCCGGCACCGCGGGGTGCGCGGCGCTGATCACCAGTCGCGTCCGGATGGTCGACCTGGCCGGTTCCCATCTGGTCGACCTGGACGTGATGTCGCCCGAGGAGGCGCTCCAGCTCTTCACCCGCATCGCGGGCGAGGAGCGCATCAGCGCCGAGCGCGAGGCCGCCCTGGACGTGGTCGCCGCGTGCGGCTTCCTCCCCCTGGCCATCCGCATCGCCGCCTCCCGCCTGTCCGCCCGCCGCACCTGGACGGTCTCCGTGCTGGCCGCCAAGCTCGCCGACGGACGCCGCCGTCTGGACGAGCTCCAGGCGGGCGACCTCGCGGTGAAGGCCACCTTCGAACTCGGCTACGGCCAGCTGGAACCCGCCCAGGCCCGCGCCTTCCGCCTGCTCGGCCTGGCCGACGGCCCCGACATCTCCCTCGCCGCGGCGGCGGCCGTGCTCGACCTGGAGGCCCACGCGGCGGAGGACCTTCTGGAGGCCCTGGTCGACACCAGCCTCCTGGAGTCGGCCGCCCCGGGCCGCTACCGCTACCACGACCTCGTGCGCCTCTACGCGCGTGCGTGCGCGGAGCGCGACGAGGAGCCCGCGGAGCGGGAGTCGGCGCTGTCGCGGCTGCTGGACTTCTATCTGGCGACGGCGGCGGGGGTGTACGCGCTGGAGCGGCCGGGGGACCGCACGGTCGCCCATCTGGAGCCCACCGGGTACAAGGGGCTCACGTTCACCCGCCATGAGCACGCCCTCGACTGGCTCTACTCCGAGGCCAACTCCCTCCTGGCGTGCGCCCAGCAGTCGACCACCGCCGGCACCATACGCCGGAGCGTGGATCTCCTTCTGGCCTGCAAGGATCTCGCGGAATCAGGAGCCAACTCACGCCAGTTCGAGTCCGTGGCGACCGTACTGAGGGATGCCGCGGCGGTGGCGGGCGACCCGCGCTCCGAGGCTCGGGCACGGACGACGCTCGCCCAGGTGCACAGCACCGCCGGTCGTTTCGACCAGGCCGACGAGGAGGCGCGCAAGGCCATGTGGCTCGCGCCCTCGACCGACGACGTGTGGACGCACTGCAACGCCCCCAACGAAGTCGGCATCATCGCCGGATACCGGAACCGGCTCGACGAGGCGGAGGCCCTTCTCCAGCAGACCATCGCCGCCTTCCGGGCCGACGCCAACCAGCCCGGCGAGGCAAGCGCCCTGTGCAACCTGTCCCGGGTCCATCTGGCCATAGGACATACGACGAGTGCGGTGGAACTCGCCAGCGAGGGCGTCGCCCTCTACAACCGCATGGGGCTCACGCTGCGGCTGGCCAACGGCCGCTACGCCCTGGGCCTCGCGCTCGCACGGGCCGGCCGCCAGGAGGAGGCCCAGGACCGGCTGTCCGAGGCGCTCTCCGTCTTCAGGGACAGCAGGCAGCGGCTGTGGGAAGGCATGACCCTCTTCCGGCTGGCCGAGGTCCACCTCGACGCGGGGCGTTCCGCCCAGGCCGCCGGCCTCGCCGAACAGGCGCTGGCGGTACTGCTGCACGTGGGCGGTGAGTGGCGTCGCGCCAACGTGCTGACGGTGCTGGGGAAGGCCCTCCAGAGGATCGGGCAGGCGGACCGTGCGAAGGTGTGCTGGCAGGATGCTCTTTCGGTCTTCGATCAGCTGAAGGCCCCGGAGGCCGAGGCCGTCAGCCGTCTGCTCCATCCCGCCTCCGCCCCTCGCAGGAGCTGAGGAGCGTTCATCATTCGTTTATCGCCCCCGGGCACTCTCGTACCTGTCGATGCGTCGCGTCGGGGGGCAGACGAGTCGGCAGTCGGATCAGAGCACTAAGGTGAACGGCTCTGAACAGCCCGTCCGGCAGCCCACGGGGGAGCAGCCGGACGGGCTTCGCCGCCTATCCATGCACCGAGTAATGGAGTTCACGACATGAGCGACGACAAGAAGATCCAGGCGCCGACGCCCGGCACGACGGGCGACGCCAAGCCCGAGGACAGCCACATGACGGGCGAGCCCGCGATCAAGCCGCTGGACAGCCACATGACCGGCGGCCCCAAGGTCAAGCCGCTCGACAGCCACATGACGGGCGAGCCCGAGATCAAGCCCATGGACAGCCACATGACCGGGGCCGATCCTCGCTGATACCGCAATCGACGGGGGTATCGGGGGGAGCGGCCGCGGCGGCGCGGAGGGGGAGCCGTCGCGGCCGCCGTACGTCCGGGGGGACGTACGGACACCACCGGCGAAGAGGGGCACGAGCCACGGCTCGTGCCCCTCTTCGCGTCCACCACCGCATGCCCCGTGCCGGGCTTGTCCGGGGCGACTCGACGCGGCCCTCGCGGTGATCTCCGGGTGGCGGCGTCAGCCCTCCCGCCGCCGCAGCTCCCCCTTCACCACCTTGCCGCTCGCGTTGCGCGGTAGTTCGGTGACGAACTCGACCGCTCTGGGGACCTTGTAGTTCGCCATCTCGCGCCGGGCCCAGGCGATCAGATCGTCGGCGGTCAGGGTCGCGCCGGGCCTGCGCACCGCGTATGCCTTGCCCACCTCGCCGAGGCGGGGGTCGGGGACGCCGATCACCGCGACGTCGGCCACGTCCGGGTGCAGGCCCAGGAGCTGTTCTATCTCGGCGGGGTACGCGTTGAAGCCGCCGACGATGAACATGTCCTTGATCCGGTCGGTGATCCTGAGGTTGCCCGCCTCGTCGAGGACGCCCACGTCGCCGGTGCGGAGCCAGCCGTCGGGGGTGATCGCGGCGGCCGTGGTCTCCGGGTCCTCGAAGTAGCCCCGCATCACGTGGAAGCCGCGGACCAGGACCTCGCCGGGCGTGCCCGGGTCGGCCAGGACGCGGACCTCGGTGTCCGGGATCGCCCGGCCGGACGTCGAGGCGATGGTCCCGGCCGGGTCGCCCCGGCGGCACATGGTGACGATGCCGCTCGCCTCGGAGAGGCCGTACGCGGTGAGGACGGTGGCGATGTGGAGCTCCTCGCGCAGGCGTTCCACCAGTTTCAGCGGGACCACCGCCGCGCCCGTCACCACCAGGCGCAGGGCGGAGAGGTCGTGGGCTCCGCGTGCCGGGTGGTCCAGGAGGGACTGGTGGAGGGTGGGCGGGCCGGGCAGGACCGAGATGCGTTCGGCGGCGATGTTGGCCAGGACCGTGTCCACGTTGAAGACCGGCTGCGGGACCATCGTCGCGCCCCGCATCAGGCAGGCGATGATGCCCGCCTTGTAGCCGAAGGTGTGGAAGAAGGGGTTCACGATCAGATAGCGGTCGCCCTCGCGCAGATCCGCCAGTTCGCTCCAGATCGCGTAGCAGCGCAGGGTCTGGGCGTGGGTGATCACGGCGCCCTTGGGGCGGCCCGTGGTGCCCGAGGTGTAGATGATGTCGGAGGGGGACCCAGGGGCGACGGCGTCGGCGCGGGACCGTACCGCCGCGCCGGACACCCCCTCCCCCGATGCCAGGAAGTCCTTCCAGGTGACGTAGTCGTCGGGGGCGGCGTCCGCCAGCACCACCACCTTCTCCAGGCAGGGCAGCTCGGCCTCCGCCCGGCGCAGCGACGCCACGTACGACGTACCGAGGAAGGTGCCGGTGACGAAGAGGAGCTTCGCCCGGCTGCGTTGCAGGATGTACGCCGCCTCACTGCCCTTGAAGCGGGTGTTGAGGGGGACGAGGACCGCTCCGGCGGTGACCGCTCCCAGCGCGGAGACGATCCAGTCCAGGGTGTTCGGGGCCCAGACCGCGACCCGGTCCCCCGGCTCGACGCCCGAGGCCATGCACGCGGCGGCGGCCCGCTCCACGCGCTCGCCGAGCTCGGCGTACGAGACCCGGGTGCGGCCCTCGACGACCGCCTCCCGGTCCCCGTACCGCCGCGCCGCCGCCCGGACCAGTCTCGGGATGCTGCCCCACTCCTCGTCGCCGCGCATCGTTCGCCCTCCTGACGCAGTAGCTGACTATCCGTCAGATTAGCTGTAGCCTCAGCCGCTGTCAGCAGTCATGACGGCCTGGGAGGTGGCGGTGACGGCACTCAAGGACGCGACGGCGATAGCCGGCATAGGACAGACGGCCTTCGCGAAACAACTGCCGGAATCCGAGAAGACCTTGGCCTGCCGGGCCATCGTCGCGGCGCTCGACGACGCGGGCATCGACGCGTCGGAGGTGGACGGATTCGCCTCGTACACGATGGAGGAGACCGACGAGGTGGAGGTCGCCAAGGCCATCGGGGCGGGCGATGTCACCTTCTTCAGCAAGGTGGGGTACGGGGGCGGCGGCTCCTGCGCGACGGTCGCGCATCTCGCCGCCGCCGTGGCGACGGGGCAGGCGAGCGTGGGGGTCGCCTGGCGGTCGCGGAAGCGGGGGTCGGGGACCCGGCCCTGGAAGAACACCGCCGTGCAGCTGCCCACCCCCGCCCAGTGGACCCGTCCGTACGGGCTGCTGCGGCCGGCCGACGAGATCGGGATGCTGGCGCGGCGGTACATGCACGAGTACGGGGCGACCCGCGACCACCTCTTCAACGTCGCCCTCGCCTGCCGCAACCGCGCCAACCAGAACCCGGACGCGGTGATGTACGAACGGCCGCTGACCCGCGACATGTATATGACCTCGCGCTGGATCAGCGAGCCGCTCTGCCTCTTCGACAACTGTCTGGAGACCGACGGGGCGCTGGCCTGCGTCATCGTCTCCGCCGAGCGGGCCCGCGACTGCCGGCAGAAGCCCGTCTACCTCCACTCCGTCGCCCAGGGGCTGCCCGCCCAGCACCACGGGATGGTCAACTACTGGAACGACGACCCGCTCACCGGACCCGCCTGGACGGCCGCCCGGCAGCTGTGGAAGCAGGCCGACTTCGGCCCGGACGATGTCGATGTGGCCCAGATCTACGACGCGTTCACCCCGCTCATCCCGCTCTCCCTGGAGGGCTACGGCTTCTGCGGGCGCGGTGAGGGCGCCGCGTTCACCGAGGGCGGGGCGCTGGAGAGCGGCGGGCGGCTGCCCATCAACACCGGGGGCGGCGGGCTCAGCGAGGGGTATGTGCACGGCTTCAACCTGATCAACGAGGGCGTCAAGCAGTTGCGCGGCGTCTCCACCGCCCAGGTCCCGGACGCCGGGACGTGTCTGGTCACCGCCGGGGAGGGCGTGCCCACGTCCGCCCTGCTGCTGAGGAGTTGAGGAGTTGACCGGGATGGATGGACTGCTGCTGCCCGTCGTGGACGACGACGGCGCCCCCTTCTGGGAGTACGCGGCCCGCGGTGAACTCCGCGTCCAGGCGTGCGCCGCCCCGGAGTGCGGACGGCTCCGCTTCCCGCCCCGGCCGTGCTGCCCGCACTGCCGGTCCTTCGAGAGCGAGTGGCGGCCGATGAGCGGACGCGGCCGCATCTGGTCCTATGTGCTGCCGCACCCGCCGCTGCTGCCCGCGTACGCGGCGCAGGCCCCGTACAACGCGGTCGTGGTCGAGCTGGCGGACGCCCCGCGGATCCGGCTGGTGGGGAATGTGGTGAGCGGGCCGGACGCCCCGCTGGACTCGGTCGATCCGGCGCGGCTGCGGATCGGTGCGCCGGTGCGGGCGGTGTTCTGCCCGGCCGGTCCCGGGGTGACGCTGGTGCGCTGGCTGCTGGAGAGGTGAGGGCGGTGGCGCTGCGCACGGAGACGGACCGGGAGACGGGGGTCGCGCTCGTCACCCTCGACCGGCCGGAGAAGCACAACGCGATCGACCTGGCCACGGCCGCCGAACTGGCCGCCGCCTGGCGGTCGTTCCGCTTCGACGACGGGGTGCGGGCGGTGGTCCTCACCGGGGCGGGCGGCCGGGCCTTCTGCACCGGGATCGACCGTGGCGTGGACGTGCCGCAGCCCCCGTCCCCGTACACGATCGACGATCCGCTGCTCACGATCGGGCCGAAGGCGAACGACCTGTGGAAGCCGGTGATCGCGGCCGTGGAGGGGATGGCCTGCGGCGGGGCGTTCTATCTGCTGGGCGAGGCGGAGTTCGTGATCGCGTCCGAGACGGCGACGTTCTTCGACCCGCACACGACGTACGGCATGGTCAGCGCGTACGAGGCGATCGCCATGGCGCAGCGGATGCCGTTCGGCGAGGTGGCCCGGATGTCGCTGATGGGGACGGCCGAACGGGTCTCGGCCCGGCGCGCGTACGAGACCGGGCTGGTCAGCGAGGTGACGGCGGCCGGTGGCGCGGTGGACGCGGCGCTGCGGGCGGCGGGGGTGATCGCCTCGTACCCGACTCGGGCGGTGCAGGGGACGGTACGGGCGGTGTGGTCCGCGCGGGAGGCGGCCCGGACCCAGGCGATGGCCCACGCCCCGCACCTCATCGCACTCGGCAATCTGCCGCCGGAGCGGCAGGCCGAACTGTTCCGGGGGCGGGGCGGCGGCGAATTCCGGACACGCTGACGGGCCGGGCATCGGGCCCGTCGGCGGGTCAGCCGCCGGGTCAGTAGGACATTTCCGCCTCGACCCGGCACTTCTTCACCTGGGAGACCTTGCGCGGGCTGTCCATCGGAACGGAGAGGGTCACCTCCTGGCCGCCCTCGGCGTCCACGGTGGCGTAGCCGGTGTCGACGGTCCTGCCGCGCGCGTCGAGGAAGGTCACGTCGACCGTGTACGTGTGCGCGCCGGAGGTGTTCGCGGTGAGCCGGACGGTGGAGGTGGTGACGGCCTTGCGCTTGCCCTTGCGGGGCTGGGCGCAGCGGACGACGTGCGCCTCGGGCGCGGCGGACGACGTGGCGCTCGGGGTCGCCGTCGCGTAGTCGGTGCCGCCGGAGGAGCTGCTCGACGAGTCGTAGTCGTCATCGTCGTCGTAGTCGGTGCGGTGGTAGCTGCCGTTGCTCTTGTCGGAGTTGGAGCAGCCGCCGCCGCTGCTGCTCGATCCGTGGCTCCTGCTCTTGCTCTTGCCGCTGCGGCTGCCGTGACCGGTGAAGCCGGTGAGGGCGAGTACCACCACGATCAGTACCGCGGAAAGCTTTATGTGCTGCCGCATCATCGATGCAGCCCCCCTTGTGTTGTTGTCCATTTCTGCAGTTGTCGAACGACCGCGCGTCACGCTAGCGCAAGGTGGCGAGGGCCGAGGGGCGGGCGTAGCGTCGAGGCCGAGAGCGGTGCAGAGCTGTGACTCCGGTCCGTGCACGCAGGAGGCCGACGATGATCCGCAACGTCCTCGGTTCGGTCCTCGCTCTCATCGGAGCGGCGGCCGCCGTGCTGAGCCCCTTCCGTGACTGGTACGACGGTCGCCTCGGGCGTCACTACCGGATCGATGAGCTGTTCACCGGCATCACCGCCGGCCGGCCCGGTGCGCTGGGCTCGATCCTGCTCGCGTTCCTCTTCGCCGCCCTGCTGACGGTGGTCGGTGTGGTGCTGCGGTCGCGGCCGCTGGTGGTGTTCGCGGGGGTGGTGGTGCTCGGGTCCACCGTGCTGTGGATGGTGCGCCAGGGCCAGTCGACGGGCAGTCCGGCCGTCGCGGGCGACGGTTCCGGGCTGGGCCGGGGCGTGGCCGAGGCGGCGGCGGGCGGGGCGTTGTTGCTGGTGGGTGCGGCGGTGATGTCGGGGCGGCGGTCCGCTCGCGGGGCGCATGACCGGCCGTACGCGGCGCCCGGCTCGGAGAACCCGGACACCTGGCCGCCGACGCAGGAGCCGGGGCCGTCCGTGCAGACGAGCACCCTGCCGGAGCCCGAGCCGGAGCCGTACACGGGGCCGGACCCGGCGGCCCACCGACCGGCGCCGGGGCCGGGCCACGCGGCTGCGCCGGAGGACCGGGACACGGCGCCGTACCCCGTCGTGCCGGGCAAGGGCCGGGACCAGGGCCCGGACGAGAGTCCGCGCGAAAGCCCCGGCGAGGGCCCGGACGAGGACCGGCCCCCGCGCCGCTGAGGCCCTACGCCCTGGCCCGGTTGTTCCCCGTGCCCGTGCCCTTCACCGCGTCCAGCGCGTACACGCAGCGGTCCTTGCTGCACGCGTACACGACACCGCCCTGCGCCACCGGGGAGCCCGTGATCTCGCCGCCCGTCGCCAGCTTCCAGCGGAGCTGGCCGCCCGCCGCGTCCAGGGTGTACAGGACGTGGTCGGCGGAGCCGAAGTGGACCCGGCCGTCGGCGACCACCGGGGCGCCCACCACCTCACCGCCCGCCGCGAACCGCCACTTCGGGGTGCCGGTGACCGCGTCGAGCGTGTACAGCGCGCTGCCGCTGCCGACGTGGACGTTCCCGGCCGTGACCAGGACCGGTTCGATGGACTGGCGGGCCTCCGTGGCGATGCGCCAGCGGTCCTTGCCGGTCGAGGCGTCGAGCGCGTAGACAGTGCCGAGGTAGTCGGCGAGGTAGACCCCGCCGCCGGTGACGGCGGGGCCGGGCGCGAACGCGGGCGGGGAGAGGAAGACCGCGGGCGACTCGAAGTGCCAGCGCACATGTCCGGACACGGTGTCCACGGCCAGCACCCGGGCCCCGGCGCAGACGTAGACGAAGCCGTCCGGCGCCGCGGTCACCCGGACCGGCACTCCGCCGCAGGAGGCGGCGTCGCCGATGGGGTAGGACCAGCGCTCGATGCCGGTACGGGCGTCGACGGCGCGCAGCCGGGCGTCCTGCCAGAGGTAGACCGTGCCGTCGTGGATCGCGGGTCCGGCCTCCGCCGTCTCGAAGTCGGTCTGTACACCTCCGCTCTCCCACAGCTTCTCGCCCGTGGACGCCTCCCACGCCTGGACGCCGCCGCCCCGGGTGCCGGTGACGACGGTGCCGCGTTCGGCCTTGAGGGAGTACACCCAGGCATCCGTCTGGAGCCGCCACCGCTCGGCGCCGGTGGCCGCGTCCAGGGCGTACAGCGACGGCCCGTCGGAGGCGTGGATGCGACCGCCCTCGACGGCCATCACCCAGGCCACGTCCCGGGTCTTGAACTGGCGCCGCCCGTTGCCGACGTCCAGGGCGTGCACCTCGAACGACGTGACGTAGAGCAGGTCTCCGGCGACGACCGGGGTCCCCCAGACGTCGTTGGACATCCGGAACCGCCAGGGGCGCCAGCGGTCCGGGCCGGGCGGCGGCTCCGGCGCGTGCGCGGGGGCGGGC
>NZ_FMBW01000042.1 GCF_900091725.1 Streptomyces sp. DvalAA-43
CGGCTCGCACTTCGCCAACTACCGCGAGGCCTGGGAGGCCAACCGGCTGGTCGCCAAGGGGAAGATCCACCCCACCCTGTCGAAGGTCTACTCCCTGGAGGAGACCGGCCAGGCCGCGTACGACGTCCACCGCAACCTCCACCAGGGCAAGGTCGGTGTGCTGGCACTGGCGCCGCGCGAGGGCCTGGGCGTGCGCGACGAGGAGCTGCGCGCGCGGCACATCGACGCCATCAACCGTTTCCGGAACGTCTGAGGTCCAGCGATGACCGAACGTCAGAAGGACCGCCCGTGGCTCATGCGGACCTACGCCGGCCACTCGACCGCCGAGGCGTCCAACGAGCTCTACCGGCGCAACCTCGCCAAGGGCCAGACCGGCCTGTCGGTCGCCTTCGACCTGCCGACACAGACGGGTTACGACCCCGACCACATCCTCGCCCGCGGCGAGGTCGGCCGGGTCGGCGTGCCGGTCTCGCACCTCGGCGACATGCGCCGGCTGTTCCAGGACATCCCTCTGGAACAGATGAACACCTCGATGACGATCAACGCCACCGCGATGTGGCTGCTGGCGCTCTACCAGGTGGTCGCCGAGGAGCAGGGCGCCGATCCCGCGAAGCTCCAGGGCACCACACAGAACGACATCGTCAAGGAGTACCTCTCGCGTGGGACGCACGTCTTCCCGCCCGGTCCCTCGCTGCGGCTGACCACCGACATGATCACGTACACGGTCAACCGCATCCCGAAGTGGAACCCGATCAACATCTGCAGCTACCACCTGCAGGAGGCGGGGGCCACTCCGGTCCAGGAGATCGCGTACGCCATGTCGACGGCGATCGCCGTGCTCGACGCGGTCCGTGACTCCGGGCAGGTGCCCGAGGAGAAGTTCGGCGATGTGGTCGCGCGGATCTCCTTCTTCGTGAACGCGGGCGTCCGCTTCATCGAGGAGATGTGCAAGATGCGCGCCTTCGGCCGCATCTGGGACCGTGTCACCCGCGACCGGTACGGCATCGCCGACGCCAAGCAGCGCCGCTTCCGCTACGGCGTCCAGGTCAACTCCCTCGGCCTGACCGAGGCGCAGCCGGAGAACAACGTCCAGCGCATCGTCCTGGAGATGCTGGCCGTCACGCTCTCCAAGGACGCCCGCGCACGGGCCGTCCAGCTGCCGGCCTGGAACGAGGCGCTGGGGCTCCCCCGGCCCTGGGACCAGCAGTGGTCCCTCCGTATCCAGCAGGTGCTCGCACACGAGAGCGATCTGCTGGAGTACGAGGACATCTTCGCCGGGTCGCACGTCATCGAGGCCAAGGTGGGCGAGCTGGTCACCGAGTCGCTCGCCGAGATCGACCGGATCGAGCGGATGGGCGGTGCCATGGCGGCCGTCGAGTCCGGCTATCTGAAGTCCGAGCTGGTCTCCTCGCACGCCGCCCGCCGGGCCCGGATCGAGGGCGGCGAGGAGCGGATCGTCGGCGTCAACATCTACGAGACGACGGAACCGAACCCGCTCACCGCGGACCTCGACGGGGCGATCATGACGGTCGACCCCGCCAACGAGGCCAAGGTCGTCGCCGCCCTGCACGACTGGCGCGACAACCGCGACGAGGCCCGCGCCACCGAGGCGCTGGCGGCGCTGAAGAAGGCCGCCGCGGGCAGCGACAACATGATGGAGGCGACGGTGGAGTGCGCCCGTGCGGGTGTCACCACCGGCGAGTGGTCCTGGGCGCTGCGCGATGTCTTCGGCGAGTTCCGGGCCCCGACGGGCGTCTCGTCCGCTCCGGTCGCGGTGACCGCCGAGGCGGGCACCCCGCTGGCCCTGGTCCGCGAGAAGGTGGCCCGCACCGCGGCCGACCTGGGTGCCGGACGGCTGCGGCTGCTGGTCGGCAAGCCGGGCCTGGACGGGCACTCCAATGGCGCCGAGCAGATCGCCGTCCGGGCCCGTGACGCCGGTTTCGAGGTCGTCTACCAGGGGATCAGGCTGACCCCCGAACAGATCGTCTCGGCCGCGCTCGCCGAGGACGTGCACTGCGTCGGCCTGTCCATCCTGTCCGGATCGCACGCCGAACTCGTACCGGACGTACTCACCCGGCTGCGCGAGGCGGGCGCCGCCGACATCCCGGTCATCGCGGGCGGGATCATTCCGCCCGCCGACGCGTCGGCCCTGATCGGGGCCGGTGTCGCCGCCGTATTCACCCCGAAGGATTTCGGTATCACGGAGATCATCGGCCGTATCGTCGACGAGATCCGGAAAGCGAACAAGCTCGACCCTCTGGAGGTCCCCGCATGACTGCCGTCAACCGCCCGCCCGTCTCCCACCACCACCCTCAAGAGACGTCCCTGCGGGACGGCACCTCCCGTCTGCGTCCGCGCCGCTCGTGCCTGGCAGTGCCCGGCTCGAACCCGCGGTTCCTGGAGAAGGCCCAGGGCCTCCCCGCCGACCAGGTCTTCCTCGATCTGGAGGACGCCTGCGCGCCGCTCGCCAAGGAGGGCGCCCGGCACACCATCGTCGACGCGCTGAACAACGGCGACTGGACGGGCAAGACGCGGGTCGTGCGGGTCAACGACTGGACCACGCACTGGACGTACCGCGATGTCATCACGGTCGTCGAGGGAGCCGGGCAGAACCTCGACTGCATCATGCTGCCCAAGGTCCAGGACGCCCAGCAGGTCGTCGCCCTCGACCTGCTGCTGACCCAGATCGAGAAGACGATGGGCTTCGAGGTCGGCAGGATCGGCATCGAGGCGCAGATCGAGAACGCCAAGGGCCTGGTGAACATCGACGACATCGCCGCCGCCTCGCCCCGCCTGGAGACGCTGATCTTCGGCCCGGCCGACTTCATGGCCTCGATCAACATGAAGACCCTGGTGGTCGGCCAGCAGCCGCCCGGGTACGGCGCGGACGCCTACCACTACATCCTGATGCGCATTCTGATGGCGGCCCGTACGCACGACCTCCAGGCGATCGACGGTCCCTTCCTCCAGATCCGTGACGTGGACGCGTACCGCGAGGTCGCGGGCCGGGCGGCGGCGCTGGGCTTCGACGGCAAGTGGGTGCTGCACCCCGGCCAGGTGGACGCGGCCAATGAGGTGTTCTCGCCCTCGCAGGAGGACTACGACCACGCGGAGCTGATTCTCGACGCGTACGAGTGGTGCACCTCCGAGGAGGGCGGCAAGAAGGGTTCGGCGATGCTCGGCGACGAGATGATCGACGAGGCGAGCCGCAAGATGGCCCTGGTGATCGCGGGCAAGGGCCGGGCGGCCGGCATGCAGCGCACCTCCAAGTTCGAAGCGCCGGAGGCCTGATCATGCAGTTCGGGCGCACCTATGAGGAGTTCGAGGTCGGTGCGGTCTACAAGCACTGGCCCGGGAAGACGGTCACCGAATACGACGACCACCTCTTCTGTCTGCTGACCATGAATCATCACCCGTTGCACATGGACAGCAACTACGCGGAGCGGACGACCGATTTCGGAAAGAACGTTGTCGTCGGCAACTACATCTACTCGCTCCTGCTCGGGATGTCCGTTCCGGACGTTTCCGGAAAGGCGATCGCCAATCTGGAGGTCGAGTCGCTGAAGCATGTCGCGCCGACCTTCCACGGCGACACGATCTACGGCGAGACGACCGTTCTGGACAAGACTCCGTCAAAGTCCAAGAGCGACCGCGGAATCGTCTACGTGGAGACCAGGGGGTACAAGCAGGACTCCACGCTGGTCTGCGTGTTCCGTCGCAAGGTGATGGTCCCCACCGAGACGTACATCAAGGCGCGCGGCGGCGAGCAGCCCGGCCGCCCCGAGCTGAACCAGCCTTCGCAGAAGAACGTGGAGAAGTAGCCATGACGCGACTCGCCCAGACCGCCGGCCTCAACGACGTCCAGCGGGAAATTCTCTCCACGGTCCGTGATTTCGTCGACAAGGAGATCATTCCGGTCGCGACCGGGCTGGAGCACCGTGACGAGTACCCCACCGAGATCGTCGAGGGGCTCAAGGAACTCGGTCTGTTCGGGCTGATGATCCCCGAGGAGTACGGGGGTCTGGGTGAGTCGCTTCTCACATACGCGCTGTGCGTGGAGGAAATCGCCCGCGGCTGGATGAGCGTGTCGGGAATCATCAATACGCACTTCATCGTGGCGTACATGCTCAAGCAGCACGGCACCCAGGAACAGAAGGACACGTTCCTGCCGCGCATGGCGCTGGGCGAGGTCCGGGGTGCGTTCTCGATGTCCGAGCCGGCGCTGGGCTCGGACGTCTCGGCGATCACCTCCAAGGGTGTCAGGGACGGCGAGGAGTACGTCCTGAACGGCCAGAAGATGTGGCTGACGAACGGCGGCACGTCCTCGCTCGTCGCCGTCCTGTGCCGGAGTGACGAAGGCCACCCCGAGGGGACCGCCCCGCACAAGTCGATGACGACATTCCTGGTGGAGAAGGAGCCCGGTTTCGGCGAGGTCCTGCCCGGCCTCACCATTCCCGGCAAGATCGACAAAATGGGCTACAAGGGCGTCGACACGACCGAACTCATCATGGATGGGCTACGAATTCCGGCCAATCGGGTACTGGGCGGCACCACCGGCCGAGGGTTTTACCAAATGATGGACGGAGTCGAGGTCGGCCGGGTAAATGTGGCTGCGCGTGGTTGTGGTGTCGCACAGCGTGCATTCGAGCTGGGCGTGTCCTACGCCCAGCAGCGCCAGACCTTCGGAAAGCCGATTGCGCAGCACCAGGCGATCCAGTTCAAGCTGGCTGAAATGGCCACCAAGGTCGAGGCCGCCCATGCGATGATGGTAAATGCAGCGCGCAAAAAGGACTCCGGGGAACGAAACGACCTGGAAGCAGGGATGGCGAAGTACCTCGCCTCGGAGTACTGCAAGGAAGTCGTCGAGGATGCCTTCCGCATCCATGGCGGTTACGGCTTCTCCAAGGAGTACGAGATCGAGCGCCTCTACCGGGAGGCCCCGATGCTGCTCATCGGCGAAGGAACCGCCGAGATCCAGAAAATGATCATCGGGCGCCGACTCCTCGAGGAGTACCGGATCCAGGGGTGATTGTCCCTTTCCTGGCGATTTAGCCGCGAAGAAGATCACACCCTGTCATCCTCGGCCGGTGCCTTCCAGCCGTCCGACTCGGGTGCTGGCTTGCCCAGTTGTTGCCCGCAACCGATAACATCGCCGGAAAAGCCGCCGTCCCCCGTTGCCAGCGCGGCATCATCCGCTACGAAGGTCATCCATGCCCGACAGCCAAACCTCTGCACCACGCGGCGGGGTCCGCCTTGCGCGCGGAGCTTCGCCGTGGCTCCTCCCGACCGTCGCCACCGCGGCGCTCAGCATCGCCCGGACCCGCAAGTCCGGGCGCTGGGCCGCGGTCGCCGTGCCCACCACCGCGCTCGCGGCGGGCATGCTGTGGTTCTTCCGCGACCCCGAGCGCGAGATCACCCAGGGCCGGGTCATTTCGCCGGCCGACGGCGTGGTGCAGAGCATCATGCCGTGGAAGGACGGGCGCACCCGCGTCGCGATCTTCATGAGCCCGCTGAACGTCCACGTCAACCGTGCGCCCCTGGCCGGCACGGTGACCTCGGTCGAGCACGTCCCCGGCGGGTTCGTTCCGGCGTTCAACAAGGAGAGCGAGAACAACGAGCGCGTTGTCTGGCACTTCGACACCGAGCTCGGCGACATCGAGATGGTGCAGATCGCGGGTGCGGTCGCCCGGCGCATCGTCCCGTACATCCCGCAGGGCACGAAGGTGGAGCAGGGCGAGCGCATCGGCCTGATCCGCTTCGGCTCCCGGGTCGACATCTACCTTCCGGAAGGTGTCGATGTCGCGGTCGAGGTAGGCCAGGCCACCACCGCGGGGGTGACTCGAATTGACCGTGATTGATCCTGACACCCAGGCAGGCTGGGTGCCCGAGTCGGAGTCCGAGGAGGACGCCGGCGAGGACATGCCGCTCTCTCTGCGGCTGTCGATAGCGGACACCCTCACTCTCGGTAACGCCACGTGCGGTTTCATGGCGGTGTACTTCACCACCACCGGAATCCTCATCCCGCACCTCACGGGCAGCGACGAGAGCGGCATGGCGCGGCACTCCGCCGCCACTGCCGTGATCCTGATGCTCCTGGCCGCGGTCTTCGACCTCTTCGACGGGCTCGTGGCACGCAAGCTGCGTTCCTCGCCGATGGGTGCCGAGCTGGACAACCTCTCGGACCTGATCAGCTTCGGGCTCGCCCCGGCGTACTTCGTCCTGGTGTACGGCATGGTCGCGGACGACGCGCACCAGCGGGTGTCGGCACTGGCGGCGATCGTGGTGCTGCTGGCGGTGGTGCTCAGGCTTGCGAGATTCTCGTGCGTGACCATGAAGGACGGCATGTTCCAGGGCATGCCGAGCCCCTTCGGAGCGCTCACGGTCGTCTCGATCGTGCTCCTGGAGCTGCCCTTCGTGCCGACGCTGCTCGCGATCGTCGGGGTGGCGTGGCTGATGGTCAGCCGGGTCGAGTACCCGAAGCCGCGGGGCGTCCTCGCGGTGGCGATGCTCAGCTGGATCGTGGCCGCGATGGGGCTCCTCGCCGCGTGGGCGTTCGACGCTCCCGGCGGCCAGCTGCTCCTCCAGACCGGCTGTGCGCTCCAGGTGGTCCTGGGAGCGGTCATCCCGCTCTTCGCGACCGCCCGGCGGGTGAACACCTTCCGCGACAACCGGCGTGAGGCACGGACGGCACAGCTGCCGTAGCGGCACACAGAACACATGAGAAGGACCCGGGTGCTCCCCAGCACCCGGGTCCTTCTCATGTGCGCCGTGGGCATCCGGCCCGCGGGGCTCCGCGTCACGCGGCGGGCTTGGCGTTCCCACTGCAGGCGAGCCCCTCGCCCCGGCGGCTGTTCCGCGTGACGTAGCTGAGCCCCTCCCGCACGGTGTCCGTCTTGAAGTACACCGACTCGGGCGGCCGGACACCGATGTTCGAGCTGGGGCTGGCCAGCAGATAGACGCCTATCGGCAGGAACAGCAGCGACGCGGGGAACGCCAGGACCTGGAGCGTGATGTCGCCGTCGGTGAAGCCGATGATCCAGAGGGCCGCGACGATGCCGATCAGGACCACGGCCGAGGCCAGCGAACGGGCCATGGGGCCGCGGCGCAGGCGCTTGGTCGTCGCGAGGTCCTGGATGACGAAGACGCCCTCCCGGCCGCACCGCCCGCACTTCAGGACGGCCCGCAGCTCACCGTGGTCGGGGCGCCGCACCAGGCACCAGGACTCCCGGGTGTTGCTGCGTGTGAGGCCGGGCTCCCGCCTGATCTCCATCTGGTGCACCATCGTGAGTCTGATCTGCTCCGGCACGGTCCACGACACTGGGTGCTCCTCAGCCCTGTCCATGAGACGGCGCCGTCCATGGACGCGGCCCGGATTCCGTCCACGGCCGGCATACGGCGCATGCCCGGCCGTGGACCGGGCATGCGCCGGTCTCCCTGGAGAGGATCGTGTCACAGACCGCCACGCCCGGGTCCGAGTTCACCGATCTGGCCCAACTCGACGACCTCGTAACGGTGTTGGGCGCACCGCCGGCCTTCGGCCTGCCGCGCCGCCCGGATGCGGGTGAACCGGCCGGAAGCATCGGCGCAGTATGTTGGGGCGCACGGGAGCGGGGGCTCCTTCGGGCGCCCGCGGTGGGCCCGTTCCCCGGGAACCGGGCCATGACGACGAAGGACTCGGAACCCCGATGACAGACAACTCCGACATGATCGACTTCGTTCGGGCACGCCTCGCCGAGGAAGAACGCATCGCGCTGGAGGCGGGCGGCGACAGCTGGCGGTGCCCGGCCGACGTACCCGGCGAGGTCCACGACCGGTCCGGGGCCATCGCGTTCAGTCTGCGGAATCTCGGGTTCGACCAGCACATCGCCGACCAGGACCCCGCGCGCACGCTGCGCCGGATCGAGACGAGCCGGGTGCTGCTCGACGAGTACGCCGAGGTCGCCGACCTGGACACCGACCGCCCCGAGCACGACTTCCGGTCCGGCCGGGCCGTGGGGCTGGGGTTCGCCGTACGGCAGCTGGCCGCGGAACACGCGGGCCACCCCGGGTACCGCGCCAGATGGCTCCCCCGTTTCATCCAGTAGCGGCCCGCGCGGTCGGAGCCCGCCCGTGCGGGCACCGGCCGCGTCGCGACGCCGAGGGCCACGCAGAGCAGACCGAGGGCGGCTGCGTCCCCTCTGCCGCGGCCCTGTGTGCCCCGGCCACGGGCCTGCTGCGGACGGCGCGGGAGGGCTAAGGTTTCAGAAGGGGCGCATCGGACCGCCCAGGGACGCCATGCACCGACACCACAGCGCACCGGACAACGCCCAGGATCTCCTTGTCACGCTGGGGCGTCTCGTCGATCAGGCCCTGGAGAACATCCAGTTCCAGCGCGCCCGTGCCGAGCTGGGCCTGGCCCTGCAGCGGCACATGCTCCCCGGCGGGCTGCCCGACTTCCCTGGCCTCCGGATCGGGGCCCGGTACTCACCCTCGCAGGACGGTCTGGCCGTCGGCGGCGACTTCTACGACGCGTTCACGATGCGGGACGGGGTGGCGGCGCTGACCATCGGCGATGTCCAGGGGCACGGGGTGGAGGCCGCCGCCTTCATGGGCGAGGCCCGTGCCAGCCTCCGGGCGCTCGCCAGTGTCACGGTCGACCCCGGCGAGGTGCTGTCCTGCGCCAACGATCTGCTGATCTCGCTGGGCGGCGACCTGTTCACGACCTGTTGTCTGCTGAGCATCCTCCCGGAGAGCGGCGAGCTGTCCGTGGCACGGGCCGGACACGTGCCGATCGTCTGGGGCACCGACGACGGCGACTCCGGCATCCTCGTCGATGCCGGGGGGATGCCCCTGGGCATCATGCGCGGCCAGCGCTACCCCGTGACCCGCCGGCGGCTGGTCCGGCCCGGATATCTGGTCCTGCTGACCGACGGGGTCGTGGAGGGGCCGTCGTACCCGATCGACGAGGGTCTCGCCGCGGTGGCGGAGCTGGTCGGCGCGGCGGACGGGGCCGATCCCGGCGAGCTGGCCGCGCGGGTGATCGAGGTGGCGGACCTGACCGGTCACGAGGACGACGCCGCCGTGCTCGTCGTCCGTTACGACGGCAGGCCCGGGGAGGCCGTCGTGTGACACGCTCCCATCCGGTGCGGCGGGGCGGCACGGGTACAGGGACGTACCGGACCTCCCCCATTCGCCGCCATCGGCGCGCTGTCGGCGCGCCCGCCCCGGCGGCACGTGGCGGCGTGGTGTCTGATGCTGCTGTGGTGGACAGCGCACGGCTCCGGCGGCAGACGGCCCAGCTCCTGACGGTCCTCGCGGTGGCCGTCTGCTACTACGCGACGGCCCGTCTGGGGCTGCTCCAGCAGCTGGTGCGCGGCCAGGTCACCCCGCTGTGGCCGCCGACCGGGATCGCGGTCGCGGCGCTGCTCGTCCTCGGCGTGCGGAGCTGGCCGGGGATCGCTCTCGGCGCGCTCGCCGCCAACATCACCATCGGGCCCTCCGTACTGCCCGTCCTGGTCATCGCCGCCGGGAACACGGTCGCCCCGGTCTGTTCCTATCTGCTGCTGCGGCGCGCGGAGTTCCGCAAGGAACTCGACCGGCTGCGCGACGCCCTGGCGCTGGTCTTCCTGGGCGCGCTGGCGGGGACGCTGATCAGCGCGACCGCGGGCACCGGCGCCCTGGTCCTCTCGGGGGCGGTGCGGTCCGCGGACTTCTGGCCGACCTGGTCGGTCTGGTGGACGGGCGACGCCATGGGCGTCATGGTCGTGACACCGTTCCTGCTCGTCCTGCGCAGGATCCGGAGGCCGTACGGCATCGCACCGGCGAGGTGGGCGGAGGCCGCCGCGCTGGCGGTGTGCACGGTGGCCGTCACCGTGCTGGTGACCGACACCGCCGGTGCCTCGCTGCTGTTCCTCGTGTTCCCGTTCCTGATCTGGGCCGCCTTCCGTTTCGAGCGTGCCGGCGCCGCCTGCTGCGCCCTGGGCGTGTCCACGCTGGCGATCCTCGCCGCCGGGCGGATGGCCGGCCCCTTCGACCACCACGTCCTGCTCACCAACATGATCACGCTCCAGGCCTTCAACGGAACCACCGCGCTCACCTCCCTGCTGCTGGCCGCGGTCGTCACCGAGCGGAACAGCACATACCGCGAGATCAAGCGACTCTGTGTGCAACTCGCCGAGAAGGTGACCCAGCAGGACACGTAAATCACTCCATCGGTCCTGCGACGGGTGCGCGGATCCGCGATCCGAAGCAGGCTGAGGGGCGACGGCACCGCGACGAGGGCAACCGGACGCCGAAAGTCGGGCGTACGGGCGCCGTAAGAGGTGGAGCCATGCCCCATGTGTCTGCGAATGTCCAGGTGTCCCGCCCCGCCGAGGAGATCTTCTCGTTCCTCCGGGATCCGCGGAACCTGGCCGAGTGGTCGTCCAGCATAGACCGGGTGATAGAGGGCCCGATCGCCACCGCGCTGGGTGACGAGTACGCCTGCAAGTTTCCGGGCAGACGACGGACGCACCGGCTCCGGTGCACCGCGAGCACACCCGTCGAGTATCTGGCCTTCCGCGGTGCGGGCATGTGGACGCCCCTGGGCCGCCACTCCCCCGAGCTGGAGTTCCGGCTGAGTCCGGGCCCGCGGGGGACGACGGTCACCGTCTCGGTCAAGCCCCATCTGGACGGCGGCATGATAATACTCGCGCCGCTCGTGACGATGGCCTGGCGCCGGGACCTGCCTGCCGAACTGCGGTGCCTGGCCGAGCTGCTGGGCGACAGGACCGGCACGGATACGGACGCGGGCGGCCCGGCTGCCGATCAGGACGCAGGGGACGATCAGGACGCGGCCCCCTCCGTGCGATGAGCGGGCCGGGCGGGAGGCGGGTGCCGCCGGGCGGGACGCCGGGAAGGGGCCGGGGTCCCCCGCACGGGGATGTTCCCCGACCGCCCCTTCCCGGGCCCTCGGCCGTGTTCTCCGGCTTCCGCGGCGCCCCCGGTCGCCGGACGGGCCGCGAGGGCCCGGTCTCCGGCCACCGAGCGGGGCGCGCTATCGGCGCCCCGTCCGGCTAGCGCAGCAGGAAGTCGCGCGCGAGCGCCTCGGACGCGCGCTCCAGCAGCGGTCCCGCCTGGGCCATGGAGACCGCCGGATCCGGCTCCAGGTCCGCGAGGGCGTAGGCGCGGCTGATGCCCGCCGCGGTCAGGGCCTCCGGCGGCAGGGCCAGCCGGCCGCAGACCGCCACCACCTCGATCCCCGCGGCGCGGGCGGCCGCCGCCACGCCCGCCGGTGCCTTGCCGTGGAGGGTCTGCGCGTCGAGCGAGCCCTCCCCCGTGATCACCAGGGTGGCGCGCGCCAGCGCCGGGGCGAAGCCGAGGACGTCGAGCATCACCTCGATGCCGGGGCGGAACCGGGCGCCGAGGGCGACCAGCGCCCCGTAGCCGATGCCGCCCGCCGCGCCCGCTCCGGGCAGTCCGGCGTGGTCCGGTCCGAGGACGGACGCGTAGTGGGCGAGCGCCGCGTCGAGGGTCGCGATGTCCTGCTCGGACGCGCCCTTCTGCCTGCCGTAGACCTCCGGGGCACCCTTCGGGCCGGTCAGCGGGTTGTCCACGTCGCTGGCAAGGATCAGGTCCACCTCGGCCAGCCTCGGATCGAGCCCGGACAGGTCCGCCTCCGCCAGCGCGGCCAGGCCGCCGCCCCCCGGGCCGACGGGCTTGCCGTCCGCGTCCAGGAAACGGGCACCGAGCGCGGCCAGCATGCCCGCGCCGCCGTCCGTGGTCGCACTGCCGCCGACGCCGAAGACGATCGTCCGGGCGCCCGCGTCGAGCGCGGCGGCGAGCAGCTCGCCGGAGCCGTACGTCGTGGCCGTGAGCGGGGCGAACACCCCCGCGGGCAGGTGCTGGAGGCCCGAGGCCTCGGCCATCTCCACCACCGCGGTGGTGTCGCGCAGCGCGTACGCCGCGGTCACCGGACCCCCGAGCGGCCCGGTCACCCGCGCCTCGCGGCGCTCGAACCCGGCGGCCACCGCCGCCGCCACCGTGCCGTCGCCGCCGTCCGCCACGGGCAGGGTCTCGACCCGCACCTCGGGGACGACCCGCCGCAGCCCGGCCGTCACCCGCTCCGCGACCTGTACGGCCGTGAGCGAGCCCTTGAACTTGTCCGCCGCGACGAGCACGCGTGCGGTCTCCATCACTGCTCCGTCCGCCACCTTGCATCCCTTGCTTTCGAACAGGCAGTCGCGCCGCCCCCGACCCTATCCGCAGCGGATACCCGCTGCCCAGAGCCGTCGTCGCTCCGGTCGCACCCCTGCCACTACGCTGCCCGCGTGACCACCACTGACTACATCTCCTACATCGCGGGGCTCCCCCGGGTGCTGGCCGCCGCGGCCACCGTGTTCCGGGACGACCGGGGGCGGGTGCTGCTCGTCGAGCCGAACTACCGGGAGGGCTGGGCCCTGCCGGGCGGAACGATCGAGTCCGACGACGGCGAGAGCCCCCGGCAGGCGGCACGGCGCGAGACCGCCGAGGAGATCGGTCTCGATCTGCCTCCGGGGCGGCTGCTCGCCATCGACTGGGCCCGCAGCCCGCGACGGCCGCCGATCGCCGCGTACCTGTACGACGGCGGGGTCCTGGACGAGGCGCAGTTGAAGTCGATCCGGCTCCAGGAGGAAGAGCTGCTGTCCTGGAAACTGGTCGGGCCCGAGGAGATCGACCGCTATCTGCTCGGCGCTCTCGCGCTGCGAGTGAGGGCCGCGCTGGACGTGCTCGAATCCGGTGGGGGCGCGGCCGAACTGGAGGACGGTCACCCGGCAGGCGGTTGACAAACCGGCCGGGCCCGCCCCCTCGCCGCATACAAGCCGTATTCCCGTTGTGTCCCGTTGTGCTGACTGGTCGTCACCTGGTAGTCCGGTCGACGGCTGCCGGACTCGCGTTCATGTGCCATTGGTCCGCCGTGCACGCTCGACCGGCATCATCCGGACTCCACGACAGCGGAGGGATCATGCGTACGCACACGGGACACCTCGGTGGGCTGCTGGCCACGATCGTCGCAGCGTTCGCCTGTACGGCGGTTGTCGCCACGGCACCGACGGCGCTCGCGGAACCGGTATCGGCCCCGGCCGCACACGGCAGGCTGCCGCTGTCGGTCGACGGCGGCGCCTGGCAGTCCGGCCATGTCCAGGGCATGGCCATCGACCGCCGCAAGGGCTTCATGTACTTCTCGATGACCAACCTGCTGGTCAAGACCGACCTCAGGGGCAAGCCGGTCGGCTCGGTCACCGGGTTCACCGGCCACCTCGGCGACCTGGACTTCAACGAGAAGGACGGCCGGGTCTACGGCTCGCTGGAGTACAAGGAGGCCAAGTCCTTCTACATCGCGATCCTCGACGTCGACCGCATCACCCGGATGAACATGGACGCCCAGTCCACGGGTGTCGTCTCGACCGTCTACCTCAAGGAGGTGGTGAAGGACTTCACCGCCGACATGAACGGCGACGGCGTCTTCGACGGCGACACGGGCGCCACCCCCGACCACCGCTACGGCTGCAGCGGCATCGACGGGGTCGCGTTCGGCCCGGCGTTCGGCGACCGGCGCGGCAAGCGCGCCCAGCGGAAGCTGACGGTCGCGTACGGGGTGTACTCCAACACCGGCCGTACGGACAACGACCACCAGGTGCTGCTCCAGTACGACGTCACCCGGTGGAAGAAGTACGAGCGCCCGCTGACCGAGTCGGCCCCGCACACCAGCGGACCCGCCCATGTCGACGGCAAGTTCTTCGTGTACACCGGCAACACCAATTTCGGTGTGCAGAACCTGGAGTACGACGGGCACAGCGGCAACTGGCTGATGGCCGCCTACAAGGGCGCCAAGCCGGGCTTCCCCAACTACTCGGTCTTCGCGCTGGACGGGGCGCGCAAGCCGGTGCTCGGCCCGGTGCGCGGGCAGCAGCGCCCGGAACGCGGGCTGCTGCTCCCGCTGCTGCGCGAGGGCGCGCACGACACCGCGACCGGTACGTACGGATGGCCGGCGCCGGGACAGTACGGGCAGTACGGGCTGGTCTCGCTCGACGACGGGCGGTTCTACGTCGCGAAGAGCGGCACCGTCCAGGACGGCGGCGTCACCAAGCAGACCGCGAGCGCCGTGCTGAACACCTGGACGGGCCTGACCCCGTCGCCGTTCACCCCGGCCGGCCCTGCGGCCTGACGTCCACCGCGCGGACCTCGCACCCTGCGGGTCCGGCGGCTTCCCGAGGCCGAAATGGCCTCGCCCGGAGTGTCCGGCGCTGCGTACGCTCGCGGCATGACTCTCGTCGCGATCCTCAGCGGCGCCGGTATCTCCACGGACTCCGGCATCCCCGACTACCGCGGGCCCAAGGGGCTCTGGCGCAAGGACCCGGAGGCCGAGAAGCTCGTCACGTACGACTTCTACATGGCGGATCCGGAGATCCGGCGCCGCTCCTGGCAGATGCGCCGCACCAGCGCGACCTGGGCCGCGGAGCCGAACGCGGCCCACCGCGCGGTGGCGGAGCTGGAGCGGTCCGGCACTCCGGTCCGGGTGATCACGCAGAACGTCGACGGTCTGCACCAGCTGGCCGGGCTCCCGGCACGCAAGGTCCTGGAACTGCATGGGACGGCGCGGGAGGTGGTCTGCACCCGCTGTCATGCCCGTTCCCCGATGGCCGGGGCGCTGGCCCGGGTGGAGGCCGGAGAGGCCGACCCGCCCTGCACGGTCTGCGGCGGCATCCTGAAATCGGCCACGGTCATGTTCGGGGAGCGGCTCGATCCGGTGGTGCTGGGCGAGGCGGTGTCGATCGCCAAGGCCTGCGAGGTGTTCATCGCGGTCGGTACGACGCTCCAGGTGCAGCCCGCCGCCTCGCTGGCCGGGATCGCCGTGGACAACGGGGCACGGCTCATCGTGGTGAACGCGGAGCCGACTCCGTACGACGAACTCGCCGAGGCGACCATCCGCGAGCCCATCGGCACGGCGCTCCCGGCGCTGCTGAAGCGGCTGGCCGCCGATGGGGCTCCGGGAGCCGAGGGGTCCTAGTGCTCCAGTTCCTGCTGTACGCGGCGGGAGGCGCGGAAGGTGTACAGGTCGAGGATCTCCGGCGGGTCCGCCAGCCCCGGACCGCCCGCCTCGACCCAGGCGACGATGTCCGCCACCGCGTCCGGGTCGTTGACCAGCCCGAGCCAGACCGGGCGGCCGCCCGCACGGCGGCCCTCGGCCGACGGCTGCACGACGATGACATTGGCCTGTTCGCAGGCGTCCAGGCACTCCACGGCGCGTACCGTCGCCCGCTCGCCCAGCGACCGCCGCAGCTCGGCGAGCTGGCCGGCGTGGTCCACGTCCGGGATCTTGGGCGTCCCGCAGCAGCAGCCGCGGCAGACGCTGACGGTGGGCCGGGGCGCTCCCTGGGCGGGGACCGCCCTTCGGGTGCGGCGGCTCATACGGGGACGCTTCCGGTGCGGGCGAGGACGATCACCAGGGGACTGTACCCATCCCCGCCAGAGGGTCGAACACACGCTCGTTCCCGTGGGCGGGTGGGGTACAGTTGGTGGCTGCGAAGGGGAGTAGCCCCGCAAACCGGTCGTCGACACACTGGAACCTCCGGGTTCCCGGTGGCCGGGCTCGTGGATCATCGCGGGCGGGCGAGACCTTCGGTCAGGTATGACACGCCCGCGTCCGTGGGCGCTGACGTCATGCCGGGCCGAGTGGTCCTCCGGATGCCCGAGTGGCGCTTCGCGAAGGCCCGGGGCCCGGCTCCTACAGAAAGCCACCCGGAATGCACCTCGACCCCCTGGCGATTCTCACCGCCTTCGGGCTGATCTTCCTCGCGGAGCTCCCCGACAAGACGATGTTCGCGTCGCTCGCCATGGGCACCCGCATGCGACCGCTGTACGTCTGGTTCGGCACGTCGTCCGCGTTCATCGTCCACGTCGCCATCGCGGTGGGGGCCGGCAGCCTGATCGGGCTGCTGCCCGACTGGATCGTCAAACTCGTCTCGGCCTCCCTCTTCGCGTTCGGGGCCTTCATGCTGCTGCGATCCGGCGGCGGGGAGGACGACGAGGACGGCGGCACGAAGACGGTGACCGGCTTCTGGCCGGTCTACTCGACCGCGTTCATGGCCGTCTTCATCAGCGAGTGGGGCGACCTCACCCAGATCACCACGGCCAATCTGGCCGCGAGCAACGGCACGTGGTCCACGGCCATCGGTTCCGCGGCCGCGCTGATGTCCGTCTCGGCGCTGGCGCTGCTCGCCGGGCGCTTCATCGCGAAGCGCGTGCCGCTCAGGACGGTCCAGCGAATCGGCGGGCTCTGCATGCTGGGGCTCGCGATCTGGACCCTGGTGGAGATCTTCGTCGGCTGACCCCCGCACCTGGTGAGCGGGCCCGGACCATGCTGTCCGGGCCCGCTGCCGTATCCACGGGCGGGGGCGGCCGTGGCCGCCGATGACGTCAGAAGAGTGCCGGGGCGGCGTCCTCCGTGCCGTTCTCGAAGGCCAGCAGCCGCTGCTTGCGGTCGAGTCCGCCGCCGTAGCCCGTGAGGCTCCCCGAGGCGCCGATGACGCGGTGGCAGGGGACGATGATGCCCACCGGATTCTTGCCGTTGGCCAGTCCCACGGCGCGAGAGGCGCCCGGTTTGCCGAGGTTCTCGGCCAGTTCGCCGTAGGAGCGGGTCTCGCCGTACGGGATCAGCTGGAGCTGCGCCCAGACGCTGCGCTGGAAGGGGGTGCCGTCCAGCCGTAGCGGCAGATCGAAGGCGCGCAGTTCCCCGGCGAAGTAGGCGTCGAGCTGGCGGATGGCCTCCGTGAAGGGCCGCGGGTCGGGTTCGCCGAAGGTCTCCTCGGGCGGGCGGTGCCGCTGGCCGGTCATGTAGAGGCCCGCGAGGACTCCGTCGGTGGCGACGAGGGTGAGCGGCCCGTACGGGCTGTCGACGACCGTGTGCTGTCTGGTCGCCGTGGGCAAAGGCGTCGTGGTCATGGCCGGAATTCCCGATTCTCCTCAGTTGGGCAGGTGGTTGATGGGGTGGTCGTCCACGGTCCACAGGTACTGGACCGCGTACGCCCGCCAGGGGCGCCAGGCGGCCGCGCGGGCGGTGAGCGCCGCGGGTGTCGAGGGGAGGCCGAGTTCCCCGGCCGCGCGCCGGATGCCGAGGTCGGTGGGGAGGAAGGCGTCCGGGTCGCCGAGTGCCCGCATCGCGATCACCTCGACGGTCCAGGGGCCGAAGCCGGGCAGGGCCGTCAGTTCGGCCCGCGCCCGCTCCCAGTCGGTGTCGGTGCCCAGGCGCAGCGATCCGTCGGCGAGGGCGCCGACAAGGGTGGTGAGGGTGGTGCGGCGGCTGCGCGGCAGGGCGAGCTGTTCCGGGTCGAGCCCGGCGAGCGCCTCGGGGTCCGGGAAGAGGTGGGTGAGGCCGCCCTCCGGGTCGTCGACGGGCAGACCGTGCGCGGTGACCAGACGGGCCGCGTGGGTACGGGCGGCGGCGGTCGACACCTGCTGGCCGAGCACCGCCCGTACGGCGAACTCCGCACCGTCGACGGTCCGCGGGACCCGCCGGCCCGGCGCCTTGCGGACCAGGGGGGCGAGGAGCGGATCGGCGGACAGCTGCTCGTCGACCGCCACCGGGTCGGCGTCCAGGTCGAGCAGCCAGCGGCAGCGGCTGATCGCGAGGGTGAGGTCGCGCGGATCGGTGAGGGAGAGGCGGCAGGCGATGTGGTCGGGATGCGGGGTGAGTGCGACGATGCCGTGCCCGTACCGCAGCGAGAGCGTGCGGCGGTACGCCCCGTCGCGCCATTCCTCGACGCCGGGGACGGCGGTGGCGGCGAGGTGGCCGAAGAGGTTGCTGGGGTTGAGCGGGGCCCGGTACGGCAGCCGCAGCGCGATCACTCCCGGGGTGGCCGGCGGTCGCGCGGACCGGGCGGCGCGGCTGCGCAGCTCGCCCGGGGCGAGTGCGAAGACCTCGCGGACGGTGTCGTTGAAGGTGCGGACCGAGGAGAACCCGGCGGCGAACGCGACTTCCGCCATGGGGAGTCCGGTCGTCTCGATGAGCAGCCTCGCGGTCTGGGCGCGCTGTGCGCGGGCCAGGGCGAGCGGGCCGGCGCCGAGCTCGGCGAGGAGCTGGCGCTCGATCTGCCGGGCGGAGTAGCCGAGCCGGGACGCGAGTCCCGGGACGCCCTCCCGGTCGACGACGCCGTCCCGGATGAGTCGCATCGCGCGGGCCACGGAGTCGGCCCGCGCGTTCCACTCCGGGGAGCCGGGGCTGGTGTCGGGCCGACAGCGTTTGCAGGCCCGGAATCCGGCCTGCTGGCAGGCGGCCGCACTGGGGTAGAAGGTCATGTTCTCGACCTTGGGCGGCACGGCCGGGCAGCTGGGGCGGCAGTAGATCCGGGTGGTCACGACCGCCGTGAAGAACCAGCCGTCGAAGCGGGAGTCCTTGGATCGGACGGCCCGTACGCAGCGCTCGGTGTCGGTGTGCATGGCTCAAGCATCCGCCACCCGGCGCCCGGGGGCTGGCGAGAATCCGACATCAACCCGGAGCTGCCAGGACTTCACCGTGCTGCGTCGGGCACCGAAAAGTCCTGGCAGGCGGGCTCCCGCGGCGGCCCCGGCTCTCACCAGGAGGACTTGGTTACCCCCGGGAGGAATCCGGCGTGGGCCTGCTCGCGTACGCGGATGCGGGAGAGTCCGAATTTCCGCAGATGGCCGCGGGGCCGGCCGTCCACGCTGTCCCGGTTGCGCACCCGGGTCGCACTGGCATCGCGCGGCTGGCGCCGGAGCTCGTCCATGGCGGCCCGGCGTTCGGCATCCGTGGCGGACGGGCGGCGGATGATCCCCTTCAGCTCGGCGCGACGGGCGGCATGCCGCTCGACGGTGGCCCGGCGCCTCTCGTTCTGCGCGATCTTGCTCTTCCTGGCCATCAGACCGCCACTCCCCCGGCACGGATCCGGGCGACGGCCGCCTCGATCCCGATCCGGTCGACGGTCCTGATCGCCCTGGCGCTGAGCGTCAGCCGGACGTACCGGCCCTCGCTCGGCAGCCAGTACCTCTTGCGCTGGATGTTGGGGTCGAAGCGGCGCGAGGTGCGCCGGTGCGAGTGGGAGACGGTGTTGCCGAAGCCCGGCCTGGCGCCGGTCAGTTGGCAGTGGGCGGACAAGGAGCTACCTGCTTTCCATGGAGAACCACTTGTTGGAAATGGAAATCATTGCCATATAGTAGCGGTCATGGCTCGCAACGAACTACGCCCGGTCGTCAGGCTCCGCTCCACCGCCGGGACCGGCTTCACCTACGTCACCCGCAAGAACCGCCGGAACGACCCCGACCGGATGGTCCTGCGCAAGTACGACCCGCTCGCCCGCAAGCACGTCGATTTCCGCGAAGAACGCTGACCCGGCCCCACGCCCGACCCGGAAGGACACCTTCATGAAGCCCGGAATCCACCCCGCCTACGGCCCCGTCGTCTTCCGCGACAAGGCGGCCGGCTCCGCCTTCCTCACCCGCTCCACCGCGAGCAGCGGGAAGACGATCGAATGGGAGGACGGGAACACCTACCCCGTCGTCGATGTCGAGATCTCCTCGGCGAGCCATCCGTTCCACACCGGCACCGCCCGTGTTCTGGACACCGCGGGCCGCGTCGAGCGATTCGAGCGCCGCTACGGCCGACACGGGGCGAACTGATGCGGGACAGTGGCCGGTTGCCCGTCCTGATCGTCGCCGGGCTCCACTCCGAGGCCCGTAAGGAGGTCGTGGACGGGCTGCTGCGCACCGTCCCCGGCAGCGTCGCGCTCCACCACGATCTGGCCTCCGCCGCCGAGGGCACCGTGCGCCGCCTCGTACGGGACGCGGCGGGCGAGCTGTCCTGCGGACAGACCCCGCTCGTCGACGACTGCGCCTGCTGCGCGTTGCGCGAGGACCTGGTCCCGGAGCTGGAGCGGCTGGCCGGCAGCGGATCGGTCCGGCTCGCGATCGTCGAGCTGTGGGACTCCGTGGAACCCAGGACGATGGCCGAGGCCGTCGTCGCGCACGGCGGGGGACTCCTCGAACTCACCAACGTGGTGACCGCCGTCGACCCCGCTCTCGTGCTGCCCTGTCTCGGGAACGGCGACGATCTGGCCGAGGCGGGGCTCGCGGCCGCCGCCACGGACCGGCGGACCGTCGGCGACACCTGGGCCCGGCAGCTGGAGTACGCACCCGTGCTCGCCCTCGTCGGCAGCGGGACGGCCGACGAGGAGGACCGCGCGCTGCTGACCCAGCTCCACCCGACGGCGCGTCAGGTGGCGGCCTACTCGGCCGAACTGGCCCGCCTCGCCTTCGCCGGCTTCGACGTGGAGGCGGCGGCCGCCGCCCAGCACCCCGCGTGCGCGCTGCTGCCGCAGGAGGCGGACGAGGCAGGGGTCGCCACGCTCGTCTGGCACCGCCGCCGCCCCTTCCACCCCGAGCGGCTCTTCCGGGCACTGGAGGATCTGTGCTGCGCGGCCGCGCGCAGCCGTGGGCGTTTCTGGCTCGCCGACCGCCCCGACACCCTGCTGGCCTGGGACGCCGCGGGAGGCTCACTCTGTGTGGAGAGCGTGGGGCCCTGGCTGGCCTCCCTGCCGGACGCGGCCTGGGACATGGTGCCGCCCGTCCGCCGGGCGGCGGCCGCCCTCGACTGGCATCCGGAGCACGGCGACCGCTGCCAGCACCTCGTCTTCACCTCGCCCGGCCTCGACCGGGACGGGCTGGCCCGGCTCCTCGAAACCTGCCTGCTCACCGACGCCGAATACGCGGCCGGACCCGAGGCGTGGCGGCGGCTCCCGGCCCCCTTCGACTCATTCCTCGACCCGGTCTCCTGAACCCGGGGCCCGCACGCCGCGTGCGTACGCCGGACCCTCCCCGTCCGCCGGACGCACGCGGCGCCCGCGGATCAGCCCCGCGCCTCCAGCGCCGCTTCGAACTCCGCGTACGCGTACGCGTCGAACAGCACGAACCGCACCTCCTCTACGGGCGCCAGGGCCTCCTGACGAACCGTACGGACGGCGATCCGCGCGCCGTCGTCCATCGGCCAGCCGTAGATCCCGGTCGAGACGGCCGGGAAGGCGACCGTACGCGCACCCAACTCGGCGGCCGTGCGCAGCGATTCGCGGTAGCACGAGGCCAGGAGGGCGGAGCGGTCCTCGGAGCTGCTCCAGACCGGCCCTACGGTGTGGACCACCCATCGCGCGTCGAGCTCACCGGCCGTCGTGGCGACCGCCAGGCCGGTGCGCAGGCCCTTTCCGTACTGCGACGCGCGCAGCTTCCGGCACGCGGCGAGGATCTCCGGGCCGCCGCGCCGGTGGATCGCGCCGTCAACCCCGCCACCGCCGAGCAGGGAGGAATTCGCCGCGTTGACGATGACATCGACGGACTGCCGGGTGATGTCACCCCGGACCAGGGTGATGGTGACGCCCTCGGGTGTACGCATGGCGGCCATCATGCCCTGCGCGGCCCTCAGGCCGCCCGCAGACGCCGCCAGACCGCCTTCGCCGCGTGGTGGCCCGACATGCCGTGCACCCCGGGGCCGGGCGGTGTGGCCGAGGAGCACAGGAACACCGCCGGATGCGCCGTCGCGTACGGCACCCGGGCGAGCTTGGGCCGGAGCACCGTCTGGAGACCGGAGAACGCGCCGCATCCGATGTCGCCGCCGATGTAGTTGGCATTGCGCGCCGCGAGTTCGGGCGGTCCGGCCACCGCGCGGGCGAGCACCAGATCACGGAACCCCGGGGCGAAACGCTCCAGTTGCCGTTCGATGACGTCGGTGGCGTCGCCCTCCCAGCCCGAGGGGACATGTCCGTACGCCCAGAAGACATGACGGCCCTCGGGCGCGCGGGACGGGTCGACCAGGCTGGGCTGTGCGGTGATCAGGAACGGCACGCTCGGGTCCCGGCCCGTCACCGCGGCCGTCAGCGCGGCGTCGATCTCGCCGGCCGTGGGGCCGATGTGGACCGTGCCGGCCCGGCGGGCCTCCGCCGCGGTCCAGGGCACGGGGCCCGACAGGGCGTAGTCGACCTTGAAGCAGGCCGCGCCGTACCGGTAGCCGCGGTAGGCGTTGCCCAGCCCGGCGATACGGGCGAGGGCGGTGGGCGAGGTGTCGAAGATGTAGGCGCGGGCGGGCGGGAGCTCGTCGAGCCGCTTGACCTCGGTGCCGGTACGGATCGTGCCGCCCTGTTCCCGTACGTACGAAGCGAGGGCGTCGGAGATGGACTGCGAGCCGCCGCGCGGCACCGGCCACCCCTTCTCGTGCGCCGCCAGCGCGAACAGCAGGGCGATCCCGCCGGTCGCCAGGCCGTTGGTGGGCGCGATGGCATGGGCGGCGAGCCCGGCGAACAGACCGCGCGCCTTCGCGCCACGGAAGCGGCGGGAGAGCAGGGACGCGGGCTGGAGCGCGTCGAGACCGAACCGCATCCAGCGGTAGGGGTCTCGGGGCAGCCCGTCCCACGGGGTGCGCAGGAAGTCCTGGGCGAGGGTGTCCCAGTGGCCGAGGTACGGGGCGACGAGCCTGCGGTACGCACCGGCGTCCCGGGCCCCCAGCGACATGGCGCTCTCCCCCACCGAGCCGGTGAGCACGGCGGCCGTGCCGTCCGGGAACGGGTGGGCGAGCGCCAGCTCGGGCTGGAGCCACTCCAGGCCGTGCCGGGCGAGCGGCATCGCGTTGAAAGCGGGTGAGCCGATGCCCAGCGGGTGGACGGCGGAACAGGGGTCGTGGCGGAATCCGGGAAGGGTGAGCTCCTCGGTACGGGCGCCGCCTCCGACGGTCTCTTCCGCTTCGAAGACCTCCACGGCGAAACCGCGGCGGGCCAGTTCGGCCGCGGCGGTCAGTCCGTTGGGGCCCGCCCCCACGACGACAGCATCGAGCATCGACGGCACCTTCGGACTCCTTCGTCAGCCGATGGCCAGGACACCCAGGATATTCCGAGGCGCCGACAGCACGGTCACGGGTAGGGTCACGCGCGATGAAGACACCGAACTCCCCGGCCGCGCCCGTTGCGGCCCACGAGACCACCGTCCCCGCCCATGTCGCCGACATGGCTTCCCGGCTCACCGCCGTGCCCGGTATCCGGGCCGTCGCCCTGGGCGGCAGCCGGGCCCGTGGCACCCATCGACCGGACTCCGACTGGGATCTGGGCCTGTACTACCGCGGCACCCCCGACGTGGCCGCGCTGACCGCCCTGGCGTCCGAGGTGCAGGGCGCCCCCGCCGAGGTCGCCGGGCCCGGCGGGTGGGGACCCTGGGTCGACGGCGGGGCCTGGCTGCGAGTGGACGACGTCCCGGTGGACTGGATCCTGCGCGATCTGGACCGGGTGGAGGCGGTCTGGGCGGAGTGCCGCGAGGGGCGCTTCGAGGTGGGCGTGCAGCCCGGCCATCCGCTCGGCTTCTGGTCCCCCGCGTACCCCGGCGAGGTCGCGCTGGGGCGGGTGCTCGCCGATCCGCACGGGGAATTGACACAGCTTCGGGAGCAGACCCTGACCTACCCGGAGCCGCTGCGCACCGCGCTCGTCGAAGCCGCCTGGGAGGCGGACTTCTCGGTGGCGGCCGCCCTGAAGTCGGCTCCCGGCGGGGACACGCTCCATGTCTCGCTGTGCCTGTCACGGGCGTTCGGCATCCTCGCCCAGGCCCTCCACGCCCACCACCGCACCTGGTGTCTGAACGAGAAGGGCGCGTCGGCCGCCGCTGCCGCCCTGCCGGACACCCCCGCGCACTACACCGAACGGATCGGCGAGGCCCTGCGAGGGCTGGACGCGGCGGCGGTGGAGCGGGCCGCGGAGCTGGTGCGGGAGGTGCGCGCGGCCTGCGGCGGGTGAGACGGGCCGACCGGTACGGCAGTGGGCGCCCGGCGCCGCTCAGTCCCGCCGGATGGCCGTACCGCAGCGCGCGAGCAGGGCGCGCAGGGTGTCCCGTTCCTCCGGGGTGAATGCGTCGGCGAGCCGGCGCTCGATCCGTACCGCCTGCGCGTCGGCGTGCCGGAGTGTCGCGCGGCCCGCCTCGGTGAGCCGGGTCTCCAGCATCTTCTGATGCCACGGGTGCGCCGACCGGACGACCAGCCCGCGCTCTTCCAGGTGTTTCAGCACCGCCGCCATCGCCTGCGGCGTGACCAGGCACGCGCGCGCCAGCGCGGCACCCGAGATCCCGGGGTTGCCGGCGAGGGCGAACAGCGCCGCGTACTGGGCGACGGTGACCCCCGCGTCCTTCAGGGCCGCGCTCTTGGCCGCCATGAGGGCCTGCTCGGCGCGCTTGATGTCCGCGCCCAGGCGTTCGTCGGCGGTCATTCCCATGACGGCGAGCGTACAGGCACGGTCATCGATCAAGCCTGGACGGTGTATCAAGGTCTTGATATAACTCAAGCCATGGAGACTCACCCGGTGAAGGATCAGGCCCCGGACCCCCGGCCCGACCGTGAATCCGCCTTCGGCAAGACCGTGCTGGTCACCGGTGCCACCCAGGGAATGGGCCGCCACCTCGCGCTCGATCTGGCCCGCCGGGGTGCGACGCTGCTGCTGCACGGCCGGGACCGAGGGCGTCTGGACGAGGCCGCCGCCGAGGTGCGTACGGCCGGGTCCGGGGCCTCCGTGCGTACCTACCTCGCGGATCTGGCCGATCTGGACCAGGTCCGGGCCCTGGCCGCACGGGTCCGTGAGCGGGAGCCCCGGCTCGACGCCCTGGTCAACAATGCCGTGGTGGGCGGCGGTACCGCTCCGCTCCGGCGCGAGGTGAGCCGGCAGGGCCACGAGCTCCGGTTCGCGGTCAACTATCTGGCGCCCTGTCTGCTGAACCGCGAGCTGTGGCCGCTGCTTGCCGCGTCCGCACCCGCCCGGGTGGTCAATGTGGTCTCGATCGGGCAGGCGCCCGTCGATTTCGACGACGTCATGGTGGAGCGCGACTACGAGGGGCTGGAGGCGTACTGCCGCAGCAAGCTCGCGCTGATCATGGCGACCTTCGATCTGGCCGGCCGGACGGCGGACAGCGGGGTCACGGTCAACGCCCTGCACCCGGCGCATCTGATGAACACCCGGGGCGTGCGGGAGTACGGGCTCACGCCGGCCGTCCCCGTCGAGGAGGGCGTGCGCCCCGCCGTCCGGCTGATCACCGACCCGGCACTCGCCGGTGTCACCGGAAGATACTTCGACCGCTTCACCGACACGGCCGCGCATGAGCAGGCGTACGACCCGCGGGCCCGTGCCCGGCTCGGGGCACTCACCCGCGAGCTCCTCGCCTGACCGGGCGCCCGTCCGGTCAGGCCTCGCCGCGCAGCGCCCCGAGGACGCGCTCCGCGGTCGCCTCGTCGCGGGCCGCCGTGAACGGCAGGGCGTTGCCGCCGACGATGCGGAACGGCGCGCCGGAGAGCGTGGCCTGGGCGCCGCCCGCCTCGGTGACCAGCAGCAGGCCCGCCGCGTGGTCCCAGGCGTACTCCCAGTTGAAAGCGGTCGCGTCCAGGTCGCCACGGGCGACGGCGAGGTATTCGAGGCCCGCCGAACCGCAAGGCCGCGCGTCGATCCCCTCGGTGCGCAGCCCGAGCAGGGCGCGCTTCTGGGCGTCGGTGGTGTAGTCGGGGTGCGACATCGCCACCCGCAGCACGGCCCCGGGGGCGGGTGAGCCGGAGCGTATCGGCTCGCCGTCGAGCAGGGCGCCGCGGCCGCGGACCGCGACCGCCATCACGTCCAGGGCCGCGGCGTACGTCCACGAGGCGAGGAGTTCGCCGCGGTGGGCGAGGGCGACCAGGGTGCAGAAGCCCGGTTCGCCGCGGACGAACTGGCGGGTACCGTCGACCGGGTCCACGATCCAGACGGGCGCGTCGCCGCCCAGGGCGTCGTACACCTTCGGGTCGGCGTGGACCGTCTCCTCGCCGACGACGACCGAGCCGGGCAGGAGCCCGGTCAGGGACGCGGTGAGGTGTTCCTCGGCGAGGCGGTCGGCGACGGTGACGAGGTCGTGCGGGCCGTTCTTCTCGACGATCTCGTGCGCGGCGAGCTGCCGGAAGCGGGGCATGATCTCGGCGGCGGCCGCTGCGCGGACCGCCGCCTCGACCTCGGTCAGGTCTCCGGCCAGGAATTCATCGATCATGCCCCCAGCCAATCACGTCCCGCCGGAACCCCGACGACCTGGTCATGTCGGGGAAGTGACCGCTCAGCGTCCGACGGCGTACCCCTGCATGCCGCGCGGGTTGGCGGCCGCGGACAGCACTCCGGTCTCCGGGTCGCGCGCCACGGCGCACAGCCTGCCCTCGGACCACGGGTCGCCGACGGTGACGTCGTGGCCGCGGCGACGCAGCTCCTCGACGACCTCCGGGTCCATGCCCTCCTCGACGGTGACGCTGCCGGGGCGCATCCCGCGCGGGAAGAAGGAGCCCGGGAAGCTGTCGTTGTGCCAGTTCGGGGCGTCGGCGGCGCCCTGGAGGTCGAGTCCGCCGCGGACCCGGTCGCGCAGCGCCACCGCCAGGAAGAAGTGCACCTGCCACTGGTCCTGCTGGTCGCCGCCGGGCGTGCCGAACGCCATCACCGGGACACCGTCGCGCAGGGCGAGGGACGGGGTGAGGGTGGTGCGGGGGCGGCGGCCGGGGGTGAGGGAGTTCGGCAGGCCCTCGTCCAGCCAGGCCATCTGGAGCCGGGTGCCGAGCGGGAAGCCGAGCTCCGGCACGACCGGGTTGGACTGGAGCCAGCCGCCGCTGGGGGTGGCGGAGATCATGTTGCCCCAGCGGTCGACCACGTCGACGTGGCAGGTGTCGCCGCGGGTGGTGCCGTCCTTGGCCACGGTCGGCTCGCCGACGCCCGCCGTCGGGATGCCCATGGCGTCGAAGCCGGTCTCGCCGGAGGCGACCGCGTGCGCGTGGGCGCTGAGCACCGGGGTGCGGCCGTCCGGACTGCCGGGGCGCAGCTCGTACGAGGCCTCGGCGGTGACGAGGGCGCGGCGCTCGGCGTTGTACGGCTCGGAGAGCAGGGTGTCGAGCGGGACGTCGGCGGCGTCGCCGTACCAGGCCTCCCGGTCGGCCATGGCGAGCTTGCAGCCCTCGATGAGCAGGTGGACGTAGTCGGCGCCGCCGTACTCCGGAAGCTCGGCGGGGAGCAGCGCGAGCTGCTGGAGGAAGGCGGGGCCCTGGCTCCAGCCGGCCGCCTTGGCGAGCGTCCAGCCGTTCCAGTCGTACGTGGCGGGCGCCTCGTAGGTCGCGGACCAGTCGGCCAGGTCGGCGGCGGTGAGGGTGCCGGTGTGGCGGGAGCCGCTGGTGTCCATGGTGGGGCGGGCGGCCTGCCGGACCAGGGCCTCGGCGATGAAGCCCTCGCTCCAGACCGTGCGGGCGGCGTCGATCTGGGCGGCCCGGTCCGCGCCGCCGGTCTCCTCCGCCTCGGCGATGAGCCGGCGCCAGGTGGCGGCGAGGGCGGGGTTGCGGAACAGCTCGCCCGGCTTCGGGGACTTGCCGCCGGGCAGGTACACGTCGGCGGAGGTCTGCCACTCGGTCTCGAAGAGTTCGCGGACCGTCTCGACGGTCTGGCCGACGCGCTCGACGGGTGCGTGGCCGTCCTCCGCGTAGCCGATCGCGTACCGCAGCACCTCGGCGAGGGTCTTGGTGCCGTGGTCGCGCAGCAGCAGCATCCAGGCGTCGAAGGCGCCGGGTACGGCCGCGGCGAGCGGTCCGGTGCCGGGGACCAGGTCGAGGCCGAGGGAGCGGTAGCGGGCGACGGTCGCACCGGCCGGGGCCGGGCCCTGGCCGCAGAGCACCCGCACCTCGCCGTCCTGGGGCGCCAGGATCATCGGCACCTCGCCGGCCGGGCCGTTGAGGTGCGGCTCCACCACGTGCAGGACGAATCCGGCGGCGACGGCCGCGTCGTAGGCGTTGCCGCCGTCCTCCAGAACGGCCATCGCGGACTGCGAGGCGAGCCAGTGGGTGGAGGACACCATGCCGAAGGTGCCCTGGAGGGTGGGCCGGGTGGTGAACACGGATGCGGCTCCTTGCTGCGACGTGCGGAAGGGTGGAACGGATCGTATGTACGGGGGGTCAGGCGGCGGCGTCCGGGGCGGTGCCGTCGTCACCGACGAGATGACAGGAAACCTGGCGGCCGCCGGGGAGTTCGCGCAGGACCGGGACCTCGGTGCGGCAGCGCTCGGTGGCGAGCGGGCAGCGGGTGTGGAAGCGGCAGCCGGGCGGCGGATCCAGTGGGCTGGGAAGTTCGCCGTGGAGCACGATGCGTTCGCGGGAGCGCTGCTCGACCGGGTCCGGGACGGGCGCGGCGGAGAGCAGGGCCTGGGTGTAGGGGTGCTTCGGGGCGGCGAACAGTTCGGCGGTCGGGGCCTGTTCGACGATCTGCCCGAGGTACATCACGGCGATCCGGTCGGCGAGGTATTCGACGGCGGCCAGGTCGTGGGTGATGAACAGGCAGCCGAAGCCGCGGTCGCGCTGGAGGTCGGCGAGCAGGTTGAGCACGGACGCCTGCACGGAGACGTCGAGGGCGGAGGTCGGTTCGTCGGCGACGACGAGGTCGGGGTCGCAGGAGAGCGCGCGTGCGATGGAGATGCGCTGGCGCTGTCCGCCGGAGAGCTCGTGCGGGTGGCGGTCGGCGTGCTCGGGGCGCAGCCCCACCTGGCCGAGGAGTTGTTCGACCCGGGTCCGGACGGCTTCGCCCCGGGCCTGCCGGTGCAGTCTGATCGGTTCGGCGATGATCTGGCCGATCGTCATGCGCGGGTCGAGCGAGGACGACGGGTCCTGGAAGACCAGGTGGAAGTCCTTGCGCAGCGGGCGCAGGGTCCGGCGGGAGAGGTGGGTGACGTCGGTCCCGTTGATGTGGACGGTGCCGCCGGTGGGTTCGTCGAGGCGTACGACGCACCGGCCGACGGTCGACTTGCCGCTGCCGGACTCGCCGACGAGGCCGACGACCTCGCCGCGTCCGATGGTGATCGAGACACCGTCGACGGCCCGTACGGTGCCGCCGCCGGAGGCCGCGAAGTGCCGTTCCAGGGCGTCGATCCGTAGCACGGGGGGTTGCGGGTGCGAGGAGGTCCCGTCGCTCTCGCGGGGTGCGGGGACGGTCTGCGGGGTGGTCACTCTCCGGCCTCCTGGTCGGGTCGCGCGGCGACGGTCGGTTCATCGGTCGCTCCGGTGGTGGCCGGGCTCTCGGTGCCGGTCCGGTCGTCCACGCCGTACGGATGCCAGCACGCCGCCCGGTGGGGGGCGTCGGCGCCCGCCTCCGGGGCGATGGACATGAAGCCGGGCCGGCCACCGGTGCAGGCGTCGTCCGCGCGGCCGCACCGGGGTGCGAAGGTGCAGGCGTCCGGCTGGCTGTCGAGGCTCGGCACCAGACCGGGGATCTCCGGCAGCCGGCGCTTGCCCTCGCCGCCCGGCCGCAGCACGGCACCGAGCAGCCCCCGGGTGTACGGGTGCCTGGCGGCACCGAACAGGTCGTGGACCGGGGCCTGTTCGACGGGGCGGCCCGCGTACATCACCAGCACCCGGTCCGCGGCGTCGGCCACCACCCCGAGGTCGTGGGTGACCAGGACGATCGCCGTACCGAGACGTTCGCGCAGCGACTGGAGGACCTCCAGGATGCCGGCCTGCACGGTGACGTCGAGTGCGGTGGTCGGCTCGTCCGCGATGAGTACGGCGGGGTCGCAGGCGACGGCGATCGCGATCATCACACGCTGGCGCATACCGCCGGAGAGCTGGTGCGGGTACTCCTCGATCCGGCGCTGCGGCGCGGGGATGCCGACCAGGTCCAGGAGTTCCACGGCGCGTGCCCTGGCCTCCTTCCTGCTCATCCCCCGGTGCCTGCGCAGCACTTCGCCGATCTGGCGGCCGATGGTGAGGACCGGGTTCAGCGAGGTCATCGGCTCCTGGAAGATCATCGCGATGTCCTTGCCGCGGACCTTCCGCAGCTCCTTCTCGGAGGCGCCGACCAGCTCCCGGCCGCCGAGCCGGATGGAGCCGCCGACCCGTGCGGTGGGCGGCAGCAGGCCCATGACCGCCATCGAGGTGACGGACTTTCCGCATCCCGACTCCCCCACCACGGCGAGGACTTCGCCGGGGCGCAGGTCGTAGGAGACGCCGTCGACCGCGTGCACGGTCCGGGTGTCGGAGCGGAAGGAGACCGACAGGTCGCGGACGCTGAGCACGGGTTCGCCCGTGGTGCCGGGCGCGCCTGCGAGTACGGCTTCGGTCATCGGGTGCCTCCGCGGGGGTCGAGGACGTCACGCAGCCCGTCGCCGAGCAGGTTGAAGGCCAGCGTCGCCGCGACGATCGCGAGGCCGGGGAAGACGGCGAGCCAGGGCGCGGGGGCCAGGAAGGACTGGGCGCCGGAGAGCATCACGCCGAGGGACGGGGCGGGCGGCTGGACGCCGAGCCCGAGGAAGCTGAGCAGTGCCTCGCCGATGATCGCGGCGGGGATGCCGACGGTCGCCTGGACGATCAGTGCGGAGGTGGCGTTGGGCAGGATGTGCCGGAAGAGCACGGTGGTGTCGCCGCCGCCGTTGACGACGGCCGCCCCGACGTAGTCGACGTGCTTGAGCCGCAGGGTCTCGGCCCGGGTGATCCGGATGACGGCGGGGATCTGCGAGATGCCGATGGCGATGGTGGCGTTGGTGAGCGAGGGGCCGAGGATCGCGGCGAGACCGACGGCGAGCACCAGGAACGGGAACGCCAGCATGGTGTCGGTGAGCCGGGACACCACGCTGTCGGTGAGCCGGCCGTAGTAGCCGGCGAGCAGCCCGAGCGGTACGCCGATCACGAAGGCCAGCACGACGGCGACCAGCCCGACCTGCATGGAGGCGCGTGAGCCGTACACGATGCGGGAGAGCTGGTCCCGGCCGAGGTCGTCGGTGCCGAGCCAGTGCGCCCAGCTCGGTTCGGCCAGTACGTTGCCGAAGTCGGGCTGTGCCGGGTCGTACGGGGCGATGAGCGGGGCGAGCAGGGCGGCGAGGACGAAGACCGCGGCGATGACGCCGCCGGTGAGGGCGAGCCGGTTCCTGCGCAGGGCCCGCAGCCTGCCTCCGGTGGCCCGCTTCCTCGCGGTGGCCCCCGGGGCGGTGGGGAGCGTCTGGGTCGCTGTGGTCACCGGGCACCTCCGAGCCGGATGCGCGGGTCGATGACCGAATAGACCACGTCGACCAGCAGGTTGATGAGGATGTACGCGGCGGAGGTGCAGAGCACCACGGCCTGGAGCGTCGCGTAGTCGCGGGTGAAGACGGCGTCGATGGTGAGCTTGCCGAAGCCGGGCAGGACGAAGATCTGCTCGGTGACGACGGCGCCGGAGATCAGATGGCCGAGCTGGAGTCCGAGCACGGTCACGACGGTGACCAGCGAGTTGCGCAGGGCGTGCCCGCCGACCACGGACCGCTTGGACAGCCCCTTGGCGCGGGCGGTGCGGACGTAGTCGGCGGAGAGCGAGTCGAGCATCGCGGCCCGGGTCTGGCGCATCACCACGGCGGCGAGCCCGGAGCCGAGGACGATCGCCGGAAGCACCATGCGGCGCAGGTTGTCGACCGGGTCGGTGCCGAAGGGTACGTAGCCGGAGGCGGCGAACACCGGGATGGCGATGGCGAATCCGAGGACCAGCACGATGCCGAGCCAGAAGGTCGGGATGGACAGCCCGATCAGCGCGACCGCGTTGGCGATCCACTCCTCGGGTCTTCCGCGCCGCACGGCGGCGACGACTCCGGCGCCGATGCCGAGGACGACGGCGAGCAGCAGGGAGAGCGCGGCCAGTTCCAGCGTGACGGGCAGAGCCTGGCCGATGGCGTCCGCGACCGGGAGTCCGGTGCGCGAGGAGGTGCCGAGGTCGCCGGTGAGGGCGTGGCCGATGAACCGCCCGTACTGCACGACGATGTTGTCGTTCAGGCCGTACGCCTCACGGATCGCGGCGAGCGCCTCGGGGCTGCGTTCCTCCCCGGCCAGGGCGAGCGCCGGGTCGCCGGGCAGCGCGCGGATTCCGGCGAAGACCACGACGGAGACCAGGAAGAGCGTGATGAGGGACTGACGCAACCGCGTCAGCAGGTACTTCGTCATCGGGTGTACCCCGCAGTCGTGACCCGGACCAGTCCGTCGCCGTAGACGCGGATGCCCGCGACGTTCCTGGTGGCGACGACATAGTTCTTCTGCCGGTAGAGGTAGATCATGGTGTGGGCGTCCTGGACGCGCCGGGTGAGCTCGTGGTAGATCGCGGTGCGGCGGGCCGGGTCGGCAACGGTGCGGCCCTCGTCGATCAGCCGGTCGATCTCCGGGTCGCCGAGGCCGTAGGCGTTCATGGCGCCCGCGGTGCGCAGGAAGTTGGAGACGTTGCCGTCGGGGTCGAGCCGTCCGGACCAGCCGCTGGTGAAGATGTCGTAGTGGCCCGCGTCGGTCTCCGAGAGCATCGTGGCGTACTCGGTGGGCCGCAGCGCCAGGTCGAAGCCCGCCTCCTTGACCATGGCCTGGAGGACCTGTCCGACACGCCCCTGCTCGGGAGTGGTGGAGGTCTTGAGCTCGATCTTCACCGGGGTCTTCACCCCGGCCTCCTTCAGCAGTTTCTCCGCCTTCGCCACGTCGCGCTTCGGGCAGTCCTCGGGGGCGACGCCGGGGGCGATGGCGGACTGCGGGGAGATCGGGCCGCAGGCCGGCTCGTACATGCCCTGGAAGACGACCTTGTTGAGGGTCTCGCGGTCGATGGCCAGCTCGAAGGCCTCACGGACCCGGACGTCGCGGGCGAGCGGGGTGTCGAGCCTTCCCGGTTTCTGGCCGAGCCCGTTTACATTGCCGACGTTGAGGCCGATGCCCTGGTAGCCGAGCGAGGGCGAGTTGAAGAGCTGGAGCCCCGGTTCGGTCAGTGCGCTCTGTACGTCGATGGGACCCATCTGGTCGCCGATCTGGAGGTCTCCCGAGCGCAGATTGGCGAGCCGGACGTTGCCGTCGGGGATGGGTTTGTAGACGACGCCGTCGAGGTGGACCTTGTCCGCGTCGTAGTAGTCGGGATCCTTCTCCAGCACGATCCGGTCGCCGCCCATGCGCTCGACGAAGCGGAACGGGCCGACGCAGGAGGGGTGGTTGGTGAAGTCCTTCCCGTACGTCTTGAGCGCGGTCGGTGACATCACCATCCCGGCCCGGTCGGCGAGCACCCCGGTGAGCGGTACGTAGGGCTGCTTGAGCCTCATCCGTACGGTGTCCGGGCCGGTGGCCTCGATGGTGCTGACCGGGGCGAGTTCGGTGGCGCGTGCGGAGCCCGGCAGGTCGCGGTGGCGCAGCAGCGAGGTGACGACGGCCCGTGCGTCGAGCCGGGTGCCGTCGCTGAACTTCAGGTCGCGGCGCACCCGCACGGTGACGGTGCGGCCGTCGGCCGAGGTGGTGGGCAGCGCGGCGGCCAGCTGCGGCACGACGACGCCGTCCTCGTCGATGTCGTAGAGCTTCTCGCACATGCCCGCGAAGACCGTCCGGCCCACGAGGGTCTGGGCAAGCGTGGGGTCGAGTTTGTCCGGGTCGGAGTTGAGAGCGACGGTGAGCGTCCCGCCGTCGCGTACGGGCCGTTCATCGGTTTTCCGCACACCGCCGACCTCGGTCGCCGAGGACTGCAGCGATGCGCAGCCCGAGGTGAGGGACACCAATGCAACTGCCACCAGGGCAACCGCTTTTCGGCGCACGAGGGCCTACCTCCCGCCAGGGGTGATCAAGGAATATCGCAGACCGTATTTCGCATACAGTCCGCAAGGCAAGAGGGGTTCCCACATGGCGGACGAATTTTGTTGACGATCGGATAACGACGGGCCGGAAAGCCCCGATTCAGGACATACGACTCAGCGCGCCCCAGAATCGGGACGCACCGAGGACGACGGGCCGCCGAGAAGGCGCACCCCTCAGAGCCAGTCGTCGCCCGGCGGTTCGCAGAGCTCGAAGACCACTTCCGCCGCGTCCGGGCCGTCCACGGCGACGGGGCGCACCCGGGCCCCGACCGACACCCGGTGCGGGGCCGCGCCCACGACCCGGCAGCGGAACACGAAGCCCTCGGGAAGCCGGACCAGGGACTCGTTGCGCGCGGCCTCCGTGTAGCGGTGGACGACGCCGGACCTCACCACGACACCCAGGCCGGCGCTGTGTTCGGGCTTCAGATCGCTCGACGCGCACACCGGGCAGAGCAGCCTCCGGAAGGAGGCCGTGCCGCACCAGCGGCACCGGTGGTAGTTCAGGCCGGCTTCCTCGTGCACCGTCTGCACGGTGCCATTCGATGACTGGGACACGTTCGACCCCCTGCGCTCGGCTCGGATGCGCCGCACCTGCGCGTCGGCGCGTCCGCACCATAGGGCACTGAGTGCCGAGCCGTAAAGACACTCAGTGCCAGATCGAGCCGTACGAAGGGGTCAGCCCTGCCCGATGGCCGACTCGATCTGCTGCACGACCCGCCACATCGGAGCGCCCTTCGCGGCGACCATCACCACCACGTCACCATCGGCCGGGGGCGCGGCCGCACCCCCGACGGCCCCGCTCCCCCACACCCGGCGCACCATCCCCAGGGCGTGGTCGACGGCCGCCTCCGCGTCCCCCTCGCCGCCCGAACGCAGCCAGGTCCGAAGCCCGTTGTTGTGCGCGGCGACCACGGACGCGGCGATCACCTCGGCACGCAGCGCCCCGTCGTCCGATGCGCCGTACCTGCCGCGCAGATAGCCGGCCAGCGTCTGCTCGTACCGCCGCACCACGGACAGTTCATAGGTGCGCAGTCCGGGCACCTCGCGGGTGAGCCGGTACCGCTGGACGGAGAACTCCGGATTGGCGGAGTACATCCGCAGCACCAGCCGGGCCGCGTCGCTCACCGCGTCCACCGGCTCGGCGTCACCGGCCTCCGCCAGGAACGCGGTCATGTCGGCGAGGCACCGCTCGTGGTCCGGGAAGACCGCGTCCTCCTTGGAGGGGAAGTACCGGAAGAACGACCGGCGGCCGACCCCGGCCCGCGCCACGATGTCGTCCACCGTGGTCTGCTCGAAACCCCGCTCCAGGAAGAGCTGGAAGGCCGCTTCGGCGAGCACTTCCCGCATCGGGGCCTTCTTGGCTGGTCTGCGCGCGTCAGTCATGCCGGGAACGTAGCACCGGAAGGCCGTTTCTGGCACTAGGTTCCTTTACAGAGGGTACTGAGTGCCATATCGTCGTCCCTACGAACCACACCCAG
>NZ_FMBW01000018.1 GCF_900091725.1 Streptomyces sp. DvalAA-43
GGCGCGTTCCCGCGCACCGGTCAGCGCGCCGGTGACGGTGTCACCGCCGTTGACGGCGACGATCACCACCGGACGGGGCTTCACCCGGTCCGCGGCCGCGGCACCGGCGAAGAAGACGTCGTCACCGGCCTCGTGCTGCGCCCAGTAGGCGGCCTCGCCGAAGGAGAGTTCGTGCGCGGCCCACGGGTGCTGATCGCCCGTGGTGAGCACCAGGATCTCGCCCGGCGCTCGGCCGGAGTCGAGCAGCAGGTCCACTGCTTCGTCGGCGGCGTCGAGTGCGCCGGACGCCGAGGCGGGGATCAGCTGGATCTGCGGTGCGGAACGATTCTCCGGCCGGTCCGTCCGGGAGTCGTCGGAGGTGGGATGCGGGCGCTGCGCCGGGGGCGCGGGCCTCGCGGGGCCGGGCCCGGGACGACCGGGACGCGGCGTGGCCGCTGAACGCGGACCGGGTACGGGACGGGGGGTCGACGCGGTACGGCCGGTGGCCGGAGTGACGCGGGGACCCTGGGCGCTCTCGTGAATCTGAGGCTCCTCGAGGATGAGAGGCATGGGTGGTTGTCCATCAAACGCCGGCGCGCAGGGCGTCGGCGGTGGCTGTATGTGCGCGATCAGAAGACGCGCGCGATCAGAAGTCGAAGCCGAGCTGGCCCCCGCTTTCCAGTGCGGCCGCCTCGGCGGAGAAGCGGACCTTCTTGAGGTGCTGCCACCTGGGCAGCGCGTCGAGATAGGACCACGAAAGCCGGTGGTGGGGCGTCGGCCCCCGCTCCTCCAGCGCGGCCCTGTGCACGGGCGACGGGTATCCGGCGTTGGCCCCGAAGGCGAAATCGGCGTACTCGCCGGATTCCGCGCCCAGTTCGGCCATCATCGTGTCCCGGCGGACCTTCGCGATCACCGAGGCCGCCGCGACCGCGATGCAGGACTGGTCGCCCTTGATCACGGTGCGGACCTGCCAGGGCTGTCCCAGGTAGTCGTGCTTGCCGTCGAGGATCACCGCGTCCGGGCGCACCGGCAGGGATTCGAGGGCGCGTACCGCGGCGAGGCGCAGCGCGGCCGTCATCCCGAGCTCGTCGATCTCCTGCGGAGTGGCATCGCCGAGTCCGAACGCGGTGACCCAGTGCTCCAGCAACGGCGCCAGCTCCGCGCGGCGCTTGGGGCTGATCAGCTTGGAGTCGGTGAGCCCGGCGGGAGGTCTGCGGAGGCCGGTGACGGCCGCGCACACGGTGACCGGTCCCGCCCACGCTCCTCGTCCGACCTCATCGACACCGGCGACGGTCTTGGCACCGGTGGTGGCGCGCAGTGAGCGCTCGACGGTGTGCGTGGGTGGTTCGTACGGCATGGCGCCTGCAAGGGTACGCCGATGGGCGCGCGGGCAACACCCCGGGGCACCGGTCGGCCGCCCCGGACCCGTCCATGGCTCCGCGCCCCGCACCCGCCCGGCCCGGACCGGTCAGTACGGGTCGTACGGATCGTTCTCGTCACCGTCGCGCTCGCCACCCCCGATGCCCGTACGCGAACCGTCGCAGGACCCCGTCGGGAGCTCCGGATTCCGCATCCGCAGAATGTCCCGGGCCCGTGATTCGCCCCAGCTGGTGGCGTACCAGGGAGCGTCGTCGGAGCGCAGCGACCGTTCGATGTCCCTGAGGGCGCAGGAGCGCAGCGGCTCGGGCAGCGTGTCCAGGGCGGGGACGGCGTCCGCCGATAGGCCCCGGAGGTAGTCGATGTCGATCGAGTGGTCGTTCCGGTACCGCTGGACGTTCTGCTCCGCGATCAGCCCGTCGGGCGAGACCAGCCCGAACGCGAGGACGCCGACGGCCGCGCTCGCGGCCACGGCACGCGGCAGCATGCGGGCACCGAACACTCCGGCGGCCATGATCAGGACGAGCACCACGCCCAGCCAGAGTTCCACCGCCGCCACGGATATCCGCAGCCGTGTCAGACCGTACGCGTCGACGTAGAGGTCCATCCGCCGCAGCGCGGAGGCCACGACGATCAGGGTGAGCAGGCACAGCACGCCGAGCACGGCCCGTACGAGAGTGCGGTCGCTTCCCCGCCCGCGAGGGGCCCAGCGCAGGGCGAGCGCGATCACCAGCAGTGTGAGCACCGTGGCCCAGAGAAGCTGCCAGAAACCCTGCCGGGCGTATGCGGAGTAGCTGAGATCGGTCGTGGCCATCACCTTGTCGTAACCGCCGAGCAGCACGGTGAGCTGGACGGCGATGAAGACGGCGAACAGTGCGTTCAGCACGATCAGCGGCAGGGCCCACTCCAGCCGCCCGCGCGCCTTCCCGCGGCGGACGGTGATGCCGTCCCAGCGGACCGGAGCGGCTGCGGCGTACGCGGCGGCGAGGGCGCCGACCAGGCCGACGACGAAGAGGAGGAAGCGCCACGGGCTGCCGCTGACCGACACGTCGGGCATCAGGCTGCCGAGGACGTCGGCGAAGGCGGCATCGGCGCTCGCGAACAGCGCCCCGAACACGATGAGCAGGACGACCGCCACCGCGGCGCTGCGGAGAACGATCCCCAGTCGGCCGCGGGATCCCTCCATCCGCGCGCGTACGCCCCGTCCGCCCCAGGCCAGGCCGTCGGCGATGGAGCTGAACAGGCCGAGCGAGCCCAGGAACACCCCGAGCCAGCTGCGATTGCCGTGCAGGGCGAGCGAGCCCAGGGCGACAGCCGAGACGACGGCCAGGAAGACGGGCCATCCGGCGTCCCGAAGGGCCGGGACGGCGAGCAGCGCCAGCCCGCCGACCGCCCAGAAAGCCGTCCACGGGCGGAGGCGACGACCGGCCGTCCGCGCGGCGAAGAAGGCCCCGAGCGCCGCGGGAACGGCGACGATCAGCGCGTTCAGGCCGAGACCGTCGCCCAGCAACAGGGCGCTCAGCAGGGCCGTGACGACGACACAGCCGAGTGTCGCGCCGCTGATGGCGGCGGGGGCAGACGGGCGGAGTGTCGACAGCGCGGAGGGCTGGGGGCTGCTCTGCCGCCACGGGTCGGGCGGTTGCCGGCGCCCGTCCCGCTGTGCGTACGCCGGCAGTTTCGGTGGCTCGGGAGCGGTGTCACCGGGCTCCGGCGGCGGCGCCTTCGACAACGCGTCCCGTTCGGACGTTCCGGTCCGCCCCGACGGCTCGGACGGCTCGGACGGCTCGGGAGCCTCGGCCGGCCTGGGCGATTCTGATGTGTGATCGGACATGGGACCCCTCCCCTACCGAGGTCCCCGCACACCACCCGCAGGGCAGCGGCTCGGGCACCCTGGCGTCTCATTTCGGCGCGCGCCCGTCTGGATGATCATCAGCGGCGGCGTGGCCGAAAGAGTAGCCGCCCCTCGCGGTTCCGGACCGTGCGAGGAGGAGCTGTGGCAGTACCGTGACAGTCCGGGCGGCCCGGTCGGGGCTCCGCCGGTCGTCGGCCCTGATATCGCAGCGCGCCGAGGCCCGTGGTCCTAGCGCGGAAGCCAGTCCGGCAGTTCCTCCGTGCGCGCCGCCCAGTCGGCCGGTGGTGCGCCGGCCTTGTCCGCCGCGACGATCCCGCCGACGATCGCGCAGGTCGTGTCGACGTCCCCGCCGGCCTGGGCGGTCGCCCAGAAGGCCTGCTCGAAATCGCCGAGGCCGCGCGCCGCCGACCAGAGGGCGAATGGAACGGTGTCGTGTGCGCTGGTACGCCGGCCGTTGCCGAGGACCGCCGCGACCGTCCCCGCGTCGTCGTAGTCGAGCATGTCGCGTGCCCGGCGCAGCCCGGCGCCGACGGCACTGCGCGGCACGAGCGCGATGACGCCGTCGAGCAGTTCCGTCGGGGTGGGCGGCCCGGACGTCGCCGCCGCCAGTGAGGCGGCCGCCGCGACGGCCATCGCGCCCACCACCGCCTCGCGGTGCTGGTGCGTGGTGTACGAGGAGATCTCGGCCTGGTGGGTGGCCTGCTCCGGGTCGTCGGCGTACCAGGCGCCGAGCGGGGCGATGCGCATCGCCGAGCCGTTGCCCCAGGAGCCCTGGCCGTTGAAGAGGGCGGATGCCAGTTCCCGCCAGTCAGCGCCCTCCCGGACCAGCCTGAGCAGCCGGTTCACGGCCGGCCCGTATCCCCGGTCGAAGTCATGGTGGTGGGCGAAGGACCGGGCGAGCGCGTCCTGGTCGATCCGCTCGTGCTCCGCCAGCATGGCCAGCACCGAACACGCCATCTCGGTGTCGTCCGTCCACTGCCAGGGATCCGGCGGGAGTTCGCGCTGTTTCAGCAGTGGATAGTTGGCAGGCACAAAGAACTGGGAGCCCAGTGCGTCTCCCACGGAGAGCCCCCGAAGGCTGGCAAGGGCTCGTTCGAAACGTTGGCCGGAGGCCGGGTCAGCGGTTGTCATCGCCCCTCCACTCTATCCGGTGATGCCGTACGGCTCAGGTGTGCGCCAGCGGTCGAACGGCCGGTCCAGGGTGTAGCGCCCGTCCTCCCCGAGTGTCAGCGTCCGGATCTCCCCGTTGCCCGGATTGGACAGTGACTCGAACTCGGCGACCGACCAGTGGAACCAGCGCATGCAGAACAAACGCATGGTCAGTCCGTGCGTGACCAGCAGGACGTTCTGCGGGTGGTCGGGCGCCTCGAAGCTCCGGTACAGGCTCTCCAGGAAGGCCCCGACCCTGTCGTACACATCGGCTCCGGACTCCCCCTGCGCGAAGCGGTAGAAGAAGTGGCCGTACGCGTCCCGGTAGGCCTTCTGCAGCCGCACGTCGTCGCGGTCCTGCCAGTTTCCCCAGTCCTGCTCCCTCAGGCGCGGCTCCTCACGCACCCGTACCCGCTCCAGGTCCAGACCGAGGGACCTGAAGGTCTCGTGGGTGCGGCGGTAGGGCGAGACGTACACGCTGACCCGCTCGCCGTCGAACAACTCGCGCAGCCGCACACCCGCCTCCCTGGCCTGCCTCAGCCCTGTCGCGGTGAGCCTCAGCGCATGGTCGGGCTCGCGCTCGTACACCGTGTCGTCGGCGTTGCCCTCGGACTCGCCGTGCCGGACCAGGACAATGCGTTGCGGTCGTGCCATGTACCGACCCTAAGGGCTCATTCGAGCAGATGTCCGGACTCCATCCGCCGGATGTCGCCGGCGAAGCGGCGGCGCAGCGACCGGTCGTGCGAGACCACGACCAGCGCGCCCGGCCAGCGGGCCAGTGCTTCCTCCAGCTCCTGCACGAGCCCCAGTGCCAGGTGGTTCGCCGGCTCGTCGAGCAGCAGCAGATCCGCGGGCCGGGCCAGGAGGCGGGCGAGAGCGAGCCGTCTGCGCTGTCCGGCCGAGAGCGAGCCGACCGGCACCCGGAGGTCCCGGGAACGGAACAGCCCGTACGAGAGCAGCAGTTCCGCCTGCTCGTCGTCGGTCAGCGGCAGTCCGCGGCCGAAGGCCGTGAGCACGGACTCCACCGGACGGTGCACTGGTATCTCCTGCGCGAGGTAGCCGATGGCGCCGCGCCGGACCACGCGGCCCGTGTCCGGTTCGAGCACCCCCGCCATGACTCGGAGCAGGGTGGACTTGCCCGCTCCGTTGCCGCCGTGGATCAGCAGTCTGTCGGCCGCCGCCACGGAGAGCCGGTCGACCGCGAGTCTGCCGCCGACCCGTAGGTCCGTCAGGGACACCACCTCTCCCCCGGTCGCACCGGCCGTGGGCAGGGCGGCGAAACGCAGCGGGTCCGGTGGTCTGGGGACGGGCCGCGCTCTCAGCCGATCCAGTCGCTTGCGCGCGTTACGGACCCGGCCGGACACGGAGGCCTGGACCCGGCCCGCGGCCCGGTCGTACGCCATTTTGTTGTTGTCCTTGATGGCGCGGCCGGCGGCGACGCCATGGGCGGTGGTCGCCGTGTACTCCTCCAGTTGCCCGGTCTCCTCGCACCACTGGGCGTAGGACTGCTCCCAGCGTTGCCGTGCGGCGCGCTGCTCGGCGCGGAATCCCGCGTAGCCGTCGCCGTGGCGCACGACGGTGCGCCGGTCGGCGTCGACCTCCAGCACCGCGGTGGCGACCTCTTCCAGGAAGATCCGGTCGTGGGACACGGCGATCACCGTGCCGGGGTGGGACCGCAGTTCGCTCTCCAGCCAGTCGAGCGCGGCTTCGTCCAGGTGGTTGGTGGGTTCGTCGAGCAGCATCGCCTCGGGGCGTGCCGCGATCAGGCAGGCGAGACCCAGGCGCGCCTGTTCGCCGCCGGAGAGACGGCCCAGCTCCCTGGCCGGCTCCACGTGCGCGAGGCCGAGGCCGTACATCGCCTTGTCGACGCGCGCGTCCGCTTCGTATCCCCCGCGCAGCTCGAATTCCGTGAGCAGCTCCCCGTAGGCGGCGAGCGCGGCAGCGTCGGCAGTGCCCAGCTCCGCCTCGACAGCCCTCAACTTCCGCTCCATCGACCGTATTTCCGCCAGTGCGTCGTCGATCGCGTCCCGGACCGTGCTTCCGGGTGGCAGCCTCGGGGTCTGGGACAGCAGGCCGATGCCACCGTCGGCAGCCGTGAACACGCTTCCGGAATCGGGCCGTTCGAGCCCCGCGAGGAGCCGGAGCAGGGTCGTCTTCCCCGCACCGTTCTCCCCGACGATGCCGATCCGTTCGCCCGGACGCACGGTCAGCGAGACATCGTCGAGCAACAGCCGGTCACCCCGGGACACGGTGACTCCGCACAGAGAGATCTGGGTGGGCACGAGCACCTCCGATCTAATGCAATCCTTGTGGCATTAGGGCGAGCATGGCACACTGGAACCACCTAATGCAACAGGAGTAGCAATTGACTGAACAGGCAACCACCCCGAAGACCGATCCGCCCGAGCCCCCGCCGGCCCCCGGCACGCGTCGTCCGGGCGGCAGAACCGCCCGGACGCGGGCGGCGGTCCGTGACGCCGTCCTCACCGGCCTGGTGGAGCACGGCTATCCGGACCTCACCGTCGAGTACATCGCGGAGCACTCCGGCGTCCACAAGACGACCCTCTACCGCCGCTGGGGAAACCTCGAAGGGCTCGTCGTGGACGCCTTGGACCTGGCCGGCGAGGACAGCTGGTCCCCGCCGGACACGGGAAGCCTGGAGGGGGATCTGCGCGCGCTGGCGCGCACGACGGCCGCCTCCTTCGAGGACCCCGCCGCGGCGGCCGCGCCGACCGCGTTCATCGCCGCGGCCTTCCAGTCCGAGCGTGCCGCCGAGGCGCTGAACGCCTTCTACGCACAGCGGTTCGCCCGCTGCGGAGCCATCGTCGAACGCGCCGTCTCCCGGCACGAGCTGGACCGGCAAACGGACGCGGGAGCGCTCGTCAGGGCCGTGATCTCGCCCCTGTTCCTCAGACTCTTCATCACCCGTGAGCCGGTCGACGGGGCGTTGGCCGAGCAGTCGGCCGACGCGGCGCTGGCGGCCGCCCGCGCCGGGGTCTTCAACACCCGGGCAGCGTCCGCCTGATGGGCCGTCCGGAGCGCCCACGGCCCATTGTCCCCGCCCAGCCGCTCAGGCCGGGCCGGTCACACCGTCCACGACGGTTCCAGCTGCACGACGTCTCCCGCCAGCTCCGCCACGTCGTCCTCGGTCTGCGCCCGTTGCGCCAGCCGCTCAATGCTTCCCGCCCGGTACTTGCCGCGCTCGGCGCTCGACTGCCACATCGACAGCACGAGGAACTCCTGTCCCGGCGCCTCCCCGAACACCCCGCGCAGCATGCCGGGCGATCCGGCCATCGCCGGATTCCACACCCGCTCCTGCATCAGCGCGAAGTGCTCCACCCGGTCCTCACGCACCTTGCTGTGCGCCACCCGGACCACATCCGCGTCGGTGAAGCGCGGCTCGAAGCCGGTCTTCACGTCGAAGCGGTGCTCGAAGAGCTTGACCTGGATGCCGCTGTACGTCCCGGACTGCTCGGCGGCCAGGCCGTCGTGCGCCCGCGCCATGAAAGAGTCGTAGAAGACGCGGTTCTCCCAGAAGGCGAAGACGTGCGCCACGTCCGGATGCCCTCGGCTCCACCCGCCGCCCTGTCCCCTGAATCCGGGCTCGCCAAGCAGCCCCGCCCACTTCCGCTGCCCCCGCTCAAACCCTCGACGGTCCACCACGGTGCAACGAATCCACTTGACCAGCACCGCGCCATCGTACGGTGCCGGGCATGGCACGGGTCACGTCCGGACGGAGCAGGCCCGAAGTGACCGCCGTCAACCGCAGAATGACCTCCATGGCCTCGCTGCACACCAACCCCCTGTTCGCCCGGCTCGAATCCGCGGAACGTGTCCTCGTCGCGGGCGCCGGCGGCGGCTTCGACATCTACGCGGGGCTGCCCCTCGCTCTCTCCCTCATCCACCAGGGCAAACACGTACAGCTCGCCAATCTGTCGTTCAGCGCCCTCGAAGGGCTGCCCCTCGACGCCTGGCTCGCACCGGACGTCGCCGCCATCACCCCCGAAACGGCCCTCCACCAGGCGTACTTCCCGGAGCGGACGCTCGCCCAGTGGCTCGGTCTGCACGGCTACCCGAGCACGGTCCACGCCTTCTCCCGGGTGGGCGTACAACCGCTGCGCGCCGCCTACCGGGCGTTGATCGAGAAGTACGGCATCGACGCGGTCGTCCTGGTCGACGGCGGCACCGACATCCTGATGCGCGGCGACGAAACCGGGCTCGGCACACCGGAGGAGGATCTGGCCAGCGTCGCCGCGCTCGCCGCGATCGACGTACCGGAACGCCTCGTCGTATCCATAGGCTTCGGCATCGACGCGTATCACGGGGTGAGCCACGGCCTCGTCCTGGAGAACATCGCCGCACTCGAACGCGACGGTTCCTGTGTCGGCGCGTTCTCCGTGTCCCGTACGACACGGGAGGGCGCGCTCTTCGTCGACGCCGTGGCACACGCCCAGCACCACACGCCCGACCACCCCAGCATCGTGAACGGGTCGATCGCGGCGGCCGTCCAAGGAGCCTTCGGGGATGTCCAGTTCACCTCGCGCACCCGTGGCAGCGAGTTGTTCATCAACCCTCTGATGACGCTCTGCTTCGTCTTCGAGCTGGAAGGTGTGGCCCGCAATTGCCTCTATCTCGACCGCATCGAGCACACTCATCTCATCCGTCAGGTCAGCAGCGCCATCGAGCTTTTCCGGGACGAGGTCCGGCAACGACCGCCGCGCCGCATACCGCACTGATCCGATGCGGCCACGGGCCGTCCCGGCCGGCCGCGGGAGACCGATGGCCCGATTCCGTCGTCGAATCCCGGGCCGGTTGGATCCGCGGTCGGTTGCCGACATGATCGGGGGATGTCAACGGCCCGACGGCCCAGCGGAAAGCCAGGGAGGCAAGTCCGATGAGCACGCCCAACAAGGACCTCGACAAGGTCGAGGTCAGTCTCAAATGGGATCCGAGCCCTTCGGGAGCACCGGCCCATGACCTCGACATCATCGCGGCGACGTACCTCGCCGAAGCGCCGTACGGCAGCCCGGCGTATCTCGTGCACTTCGACAGCCGCTCGCCGGACGGCACCATCACCCTCAACCGCGACAGCAGGACCGGCCAGGGCTTCGGCTTCGACGAGGTGATGACTCTGGAACTGGACCGGCTGTCGACCGCGTACACCCGCGTCGTCGTCGGGGTCGCCATCCAGCAGCGCGACGGCCGCAAGACCTTCGCCGAGATAGCGAACACCGGTGTCCAGATCCGGGAGGGCTATACGAACCTGGCGGAGGACGACTTCTCCGCGGTCGGCGCCGCCACTGCGGCGACCGTGGCCGAATTCGTCCGGAGCGCCTCCGGGGCCTGGGAGTTCCACGACACGGTCCGGGGCTTCGACGGCGACCCCGATTCGTTCGCCGCGACGATGGGGAGCCGCCCGCCCGGCAGGTGACACTGCCCCGTACGCGGCTGCGTCCGAGTACTTCGGGAATGTGCCCGCCTCCGGCCTCGCGCGGTCGTGCCGCCCACCGCGCGAGGCCCCGGGCCGGGTCCGTGATGTACCACCCGCGCGAGGCCCTGACCCGGATCCGTGGAGTCCCGCCCGCGCGAGGCCCCGGGCCGGGTCCATGGAGTCCCGCCCGGCCCTCGGACGTACGACCGGACTTCACACCCGGCCCGGCTCAGGCCCCGACGTACTCCGCGAGGTGCTCGCCCGTGAGGGTGGAGCGGGCGGCGACCAGGTCGGCGGGGGTGCCTTCGAAGACGATCCGGCCGCCGTCGTGACCGGCGCCCGGCCCCAGGTCGATGATCCAGTCCGCGTGCGCCATGACCGCCTGATGGTGCTCGACGACGATCACCGACTTGCCGGAGTCGACAAGCCGGTCGAGCAGGCCGAGCAGTTGCTCGACATCGGCGAGGTGAAGGCCGGTGGTCGGCTCGTCCAGGACGTACACACCGCCCTTCTCGGCCATGTGGGTCGCCAGCTTGAGCCGCTGGCGCTCGCCGCCGGACAGTGTGGTGAGCGGCTGGCCGAGGCTGAGATAGCCGAGCCCGACATCCGCGAGCCGCTCCAGGATCCTGTGCGCGGCCGGTGTGCGCGCCTCGCCCGCGCCGAAGAACTCCTCGGCCTCGGTCACCGACATCGCGAGCACCTCGCTGATGTCGCGGCCACCGAGGTGGTAGTCGAGCACCGATGCCTGGAACCGCTTCCCCTCGCACTCCTCGCAGGGGGTGGCGACGCCCGCCATCATCGCCAGATCGGTGTAGATGACACCGGCGCCGTTGCACGTCGGGCAGGCGCCCTCGGAGTTGGAGCTGAACAGCGCGGGCTTCACACCGTTGGCCTTCGCGAACGCCTTGCGGATCGGGTCGAGCAGTCCGGTGTACGTCGCCGGGTTGCTCCGCCGCGACCCGCGGATGGCCCCCTGGTCGACCGAGACCACCTCCGCGCCCGCGGGGATCGATCCATGGACGAGCGAGCTCTTCCCGGACCCCGCGACGCCGGTGACGACGGTGAGCACGCCGAGCGGGATGTCGACATCGAGGCCGCGCAGGTTGTGAGCCGTCGCGCCGCGGATCTCCAGCACCCCGGTGGGCTCGCGCACCGTCTCCTTCACGACCGCCCGGTCGTCGAGATGGCGGCCGGTGACGGTGTCACCGGCCCGCAGTCCCTCGACGGTGCCCTCGAAACAGACGGTGCCCCCGGCCGAACCCGCGCCGGGGCCGAGGTCGACGACATGGTCGGCGATGGCGATCGTCTGCGGCTTGTGCTCCACGACGAGCACCGTGTTGCCCTTGTCCCGCAGCCGTAGCAGCAGGTCGTTCATCCGCTGGATGTCGTGCGGGTGCAGGCCGATGGTGGGCTCGTCGAAGACGTAGGTGACATCGGTGAGCGAGGAACCGAGGTGGCGGATCATCTTGACGCGCTGCGCCTCGCCGCCCGACAGCGTGCCCGACGGCCGGTCGAGCGAGAGGTAGCCGAGACCGATCTCCACGAACGAGTCGAGGGTCCGCTGCAGCGCGGCGAGCAGCGGGGCCACCGACGGGTCGTCGAGGCCGCGCACCCACTCCGCCAGGTCGCTGATCTGCATCGCGCAGGCGTCGGCGATGCTCAGCTTCCTGATCTTCGACGACCGGGCTTCCTCGCTGAGCCGGCTGCCGTCGCAGTCGGGGCAGGTCGTGAAGGTGACCGCCCGCTCCACGAACTCCCGGATGTGCGGCTGCAACGCCTCCTTGTCCTTGGACAGGAAGGACTTCTGGATCTTGGGGATCAGCCCCTCGTAGGTGAGGTTGACGCCCTCGACCTTCACCTTGGTCGGCTCCCGGTAGAGGAAGTCCTGCATCTCCCTCTTGGTGAACCTGCGGATCGGCTTGTCCGGGTCCAGGAGGCCGGACTCGGCGTAGACCCGCACGGTCCAGAAGCTGTCCGACTTCCAGCCGGGGATGGTGAACGCGCCCTCGGAGAGCGACTTGGAGTCGTCGTAGAGCTGGGTGAGGTCGATGTCCGAGACCGTGCCCCGGCCTTCGCAGCGGGTGCACATGCCGCCGGTGCGGGTGAAGGTCCGCTTGACGGTCCTGGTCCGGTCGGCGCCGCGGTCGACCTTGAACGCACCGCTCGCCTGGACCGAGGCGACGTTGAAGGAGAACGCCTGGGGCGAGCCGATGTGCGGCTTGCCCAGCCGGCTGAAGAGGATGCGCAGCATCGCGTTGGCGTCGGTGGCGGTGCCGACCGTGGAGCGGGGGTCGGCACCGAGACGCTGCTGGTCGACGGTGATCACGGTCGTCAGACCGTCGAGCACATCGACCTCGGGCCGCGCGAGGGTCGGCATGAAGCCTTGCACGAAGGCGCTGTACGTCTCGTTGATCAGCCGCTGCGACTCGGCGGCGATGGTACCGAAGACCAGCGAGCTCTTGCCCGAACCCGAAACTCCGGTGAACACCGTCAGCCGGCGCTTCGGGATCTCGATGCTGACGTCCTTGAGGTTGTTCACGCGCGCGCCGTGCACGCGGATCAGATCGTGGCTGTCGGCGGCGTGCGCCGCGGTCGGCTGCGTGTCTGTCCTCTCGGCCATGCTTGTCGTGTCTCCGTCTGTCGGGCGGAGCCGCCTCGCGGTCTCCGTCTGTGTCGCCCGGCTCGATGTCACCGGCTTCCGGCGGTACGTCCGGCTCTGCTTCTTCGACGCGGCGGCGATCGCCGCCGGTCCGGTCGGCGGTGCCGGTGGGGCCCGGGAGCGCCGCCGCCGTGCTCGGCACCGTCCCTACGGGCCCGGGGCCGCGACCGCCGGACGGGTCAGCGCACCTCGTTGATGCGGATGAGATTGCCCGCGGGGTCGCGGAAGGCGCAGTCGCGGATCCCGTACGGCTGCTCGGTCGGCTCCTGGACGACCTCGGCGCCGCCTGCCTGCAGCTTGTCGAAGGTGGCGTCGAGGTCGGTGGTGGCCAGGGTGATGATGGCGTAGGTGCCCTTGGCCATCATCTCGCCGATGGTGCGCCGCTCCGTCTCCGTGATGCCCGGATCCCCGGCCGGCGGATGCAGCACGATGGACGTACCGGGTTGGCCGGCGGGGCCGACCGTGATCCAGCGCATCCCGCCGAACCCGACGTCATTGCGGATCTCGAAGCCCAGGATGTCGCGGTAGAAGCCGATGGAGGCGTCCGGATCCTCGTGCGGAAGGAAGCTGGAGTGAATCGTGATGTCCATGCTCGTCACGCTAATCGCGGCCCCGTGGCCGCGCTTCTCGATTCCTGATCGGTCTGGTCACCTGCTTCGCCACGCACGACGGCATCCCCGCCGTGGCGCGAGCTGCCTCGCGCCGGTAGACGCTCGGCGGCATGCCCACCAGCTCGGCGAAGCGCGTGCTGAAGGTGCCCAGCGACGAGCAACCGACCGTGAAGCAGACCTCGGTGACACTGAGATCACCACGCCGCAACAACGCCATCGCCCGCTCGATGCGCCGGGTCATCAGGTATCCGTACGGCGACTCCCCGTACGCCTGCCGGAACGCTCGGCTCAGATGCCCCGCCGACATGTGCACGCCACGGGCGAGCGCCTCGACGTCCAGCGGCTGTGCGAACTCCCGGTCGATCCGGTCGCGGACGCGGCGCAGCCGGGCGAGGTCGCGCAGCCGCTGTGCCTCATCGGGTCTGCTGGTCATCTGCGAGATCGTGCCATACCGCACTGACAGTCGCCCGCCGGGCGGGGAGCCGGACCGGACACGCCGGAGGGCGCCGACCGGTGGTCGGCGCCCTCCTCACCGGATGACCGGAGACGCGTCAGCTGCAACCGCTGGTCGAGCCGCAGCCCTCGCAGATGTAGCAGGATCCGGCACGCTGCATCTTCGTACCGCAGGAGAAGCAGAGCGGCGCGTCCGCGCTGATGCCCAGCTGCATCTCGACGAGCTCCGCCGAGGTGTGCGCGGTCTTCGGGGCGGGCTGCTCCGCCTCCTGCACCGCGGCCACCGCCTTCAGCGGCTCCGTCCGCACCGGGGCGGACTGGGCCAGAGCCTCGACGTCCAGCTCCTCGTCCTCCATGGAGGGCTCGTACGAACCCGTGTCGAGGTGGCGCTGACGTTCCTCGGCCGAGTGGATGCCGAGCGCCGAGCGGGTCTCGAAGGGCAGGAAGTCCAGCGCGAGGCGGCGGAAGATGTAGTCGACGATCGACTGCGCCATCCGCACGTCCGGGTCGTCCGTCATGCCGGCCGGCTCGAAGCGCATGTTGGTGAACTTCGAGACGTACGTCTCCAGCGGGACGCCGTACTGCAGACCGACCGAGACGGCGATGGAGAAGGCGTCCATCATGCCCGCGAGGGTGGAGCCCTGCTTGGACATCTTCAGGAAGACCTCACCGAGACCGTCGTCCGGGTAGGAGTTGGCGGTCATGTAGCCCTCGGCGCCGCCCACCGTGAAGGAGGTGGTGATGCCGGGACGGCCCTTGGGGAGGCGCTTGCGGACCGGGCGGTACTCGACGACCTTCTCGACCGCGGTGCGGATGGTCTCCTCGGCCTTGGCGGTGACCGCCTCCTTCTCCTTCTCCTTGGTCTTCGCGGAGAGGGGCTGGCCGACCTTGCAGTTGTCGCGGTAGATCGCGAGCGCCTTGACGCCCATCTTCCACGCCTCGAAGTAGACCTCTTCGACGTCCTCGACGGTGGCCGTCTCCGGCAGGTTCACCGTCTTGGAGAGCGCGCCGGAGATCCACGGCTGGATCGCGGCCATCATGCGCACGTGGCCCATCGCGGAGATGGAACGCTCGCCCATCGCGCAGTCGAAGACCTCGTAGTGCTCGGTCTTCAGACCGGGGGCGTCGATCACATTGCCGTGCTCGGCGATGTGGGCGACGACCGCCTCGATCTGCTCCTCCTGGTAGCCCAGGCGGCGCAGGGCCTGCGGGACGGTGCCGTTGACGATCTGCATCGAGCCGCCGCCGACCAGCTTCTTGAACTTGACCAGGGCGAGGTCGGGCTCCAGGCCGGTGGTGTCGCAGGACATCGCGAGACCGATGGTGCCGGTGGGCGCGATGACCGAGGCCTGCGCGTTGCGGAAACCGTTCTTCGCGCCGAGCCGGATCACGTCCTGCCAGGCCTCCGTGGCGGCGGCCCAGATCGGGTTGTCCAGGTCGTCCATGTGGACGGCCACGGCGTTGGCATCGGCGTGCTGCTTCATGACGCGCTGGTGCGGCTCGGCGTTGCGGGCGTAGCCGTCGTACGGACCGACGACCGCGGCGAGCTCGGCGGAGCGCTTGTACGAGGTGCCGGTCATCAGCGAGGTGATGGCACCGGCGAGGGCGCGGCCGCCGTCGCTGTCGTAGGCGTGGCCGGTCGCCATCAGCAGGGCGCCGAGGTTGGCGTAGCCGATGCCGAGCTGACGGAAGGCGCGGGTGTTCTCGCCGATCTTCTGGGTCGGGAAGTCCGCGAAGCAGATCGAGATGTCCATCGCGGTGATGACCAGCTCGACGACCTTGGCGAAGCGCTCGGACTCGAAGGACTGGTTGCCCTTGCCGTCGTCCTTGAGGAACTTCATCAGGTTCAGCGACGCGAGGTTGCACGAGGTGTTGTCCAGGTGCATGTACTCGGAGCACGGGTTCGAGCCGTTGATCCGGCCGGACTCCGGGCAGGTGTGCCAGGCGTTGATGGTGTCGTCGTACTGGATGCCGGGGTCGGCACACGCCCAGGCGGCCTCCGCCATCTTGCGGAAGAGGGACTTGGCCTCGACCTCTTCGATGACGTCACCGGTCATGCGGGCACGCAGCCCGAACTTGCCGCCCGACTCGACGGCCTTCATGAACTCGTCGTTCACCCGGACCGAGTTGTTGGCGTTCTGGTACTGGACGGACGTGATGTCGTCGCCGCCCAGGTCCATGTCGAAGCCCGCGTCGCGCAGGGCGCGGATCTTCTCCTCCTCCTTCACCTTGGTCTCGATGAAGTTCTCGATGTCGGGGTGGTCGACGTCGAGGATGACCATCTTGGCCGCACGCCGGGTGGCGCCGCCGGACTTGATGGTTCCGGCGGAGGCGTCGGCACCGCGCATGAAGGAGACCGGGCCGGAGGCGTTGCCGCCGGAGGACAGCAGCTCCTTGGAGGAGCGGATACGGGAGAGGTTCAGGCCGGCGCCGGAGCCGCCCTTGAAGATCATGCCCTCTTCCTTGTACCAGTCGAGGATCGACTCCATGGAGTCGTCGACGGCCAGGATGAAGCAGGCGGAGACCTGCTGCGGCTGGGGCGTGCCGACGTTGAACCAGACCGGCGAGTTGAAGCTGAAGATCTGGTGCAGGAGGGCGTACGCCAGCTCGTGCTCGAAGATCTCGGCGTCCGCGGGAGAGGCGAAGTAGCCGTGGTCCTCGCCGGCCTTGCGGTACGTCTTCACGATCCGGTCGATGAGCTGCCGCAGACCGGTCTCGCGCTGCGGGGTGCCGACGGCCCCGCGGAAGTACTTGCTGGTGACGATGTTGACCGCGTTCACCGACCAGAAGTCGGGGAACTCGACGCCACGCTGCTCGAAGTTGATCGAGCCGTCGCGCCAGTTGGTCATGACGACGTCACGACGCTCCCACGCCACCTCGTCGTACGGATGCACGCCGGGAGTGGTGTGGATGCGCTCGATGCGCAGACCCTTGCTCGACTTGGCTCCCTTGGCGCGGGAACCTCGTGCCGGGCCGCTCGCCGTCTCTGTCATGCCGCCTCCCATATGTGGGCAAAAACACCCTGAAGTGCCCAGAACTTCCCGGGGCACTGTCTGTCTCTGATGCCTCGGGCGCCACACAGAGCGCCCGGAGCGGGTCTATGAAGTCGCACTGCGGCCGATCCACGGAACCGTGGCGATCGGCCGGCGCCGATCAGTCGGCGGCGACGGCGGGAACGGGGACCTCAAGGGTCTCGCCGCTCCCGCACTCCTCCACGGGGGGCCGTCGCTCACGGAGTTCCGTGATGGCGGCCTCGAAGTCTTCGAGTGTGTCGAACGCCCGGTAGACGGACGCGAAGCGCAGGTACGCGACGAGGTCGAGTTCCTGCAGGGGGCCGAGGATGGCCAGGCCCACGTCGTGAGTGGTCAGCTCGGCGCTGCCGGTGGCACGCACCGCCTCCTCGACCCGCTGGCCGAGCTTGGCGAGGGCGTCCTCGGTGACCGGCCGGCCCTGGCATGCCTTGCGCACGCCGGAGATGACCTTGGTACGACTGAAGGGTTCGGTCACGCCGCTGCGCTTCACCACCATCAGCGAGCAGGTCTCCACCGTCGTGAAACGGCGGGAGCAGTCGGGGCACTGGCGGCGGCGTCGGATCGACGTGCCGTCGTCGGTGGTGCGACTGTCGACGACCCGGCTGTCGGGGTGCCTGCAGAAGGGGCAGTGCATGGCTCCCAACCCTCCTTCACAGCACGACTGAATAGCCTCTCCAGGGCCCGTCGGGCCCCTCGAAGCTGTCACAAGCATAGGCGATGGCCACACCCTCGGCGGACCGGGGACCACAACTTCTGGGTGGCCGGAACAATCCAACCACTAGATCTTGGGTTTGGCCGCGCATTCGGCCCTACCGCGTGTCGCGCCTCACGAGCGACCGGCAGGCAGCCTACGGCCGCGTAAGAGGTTACGGGAACCGCGCGGCGGCCGGGATTGCGGGGCCCTCACCGCCACCCCACGGACGGCAGCCCGACGGCACCCCTGTGGCGACTTCGCACCGGCGGCCGCTAGCGTAATGGCCCGAATTGCGGGTCGGCCCGCAAGGGATCCACGTCCCCTCGGTCATCGCACATACACCCGGCAGAGAACGCGCGGCACATTTTTATTCGTTTTTCACTCGAACGTGTGTTTGGCGCAACCTTTCGAAAGCTACTACCGTTGTCCAGCTAGGGAGACCATTCGAGAGGGGCCGACGTGACCACCACCGCAGACAGTGCCACCATCACTGCCCAGGACCGCTCCCAGAGCCGATTCGAGCCGGTGCATGCCATGAATGACTCAGTCACGAACATGGAGGGGCCAGAGCCCACGCGCCCAGCGCGCTCATTGCCCGGACGACCTCCTGGAATCCGGGCGGACAGCTCGGGGCTCACGGACCGGCAGCGGCGAGTGATCGAGGTGATCCGGGATTCCGTGCAGCGGCGCGGTTACCCGCCCTCGATGCGGGAGATCGGCCAGGCGGTGGGCCTGTCGAGCACGTCCTCCGTCGCCCATCAGCTGATGGCCCTGGAGCGGAAGGGTTTCCTGCGCCGCGACCCCCACCGCCCGCGGGCGTACGAGGTCCGTGGTTCGGACCAGCCCAGTTCGCAGCCCACCGATACGACCGGCAAGCCCGCCGCGTCCTATGTACCGCTGGTCGGCCGGATCGCCGCCGGTGGGCCCATCCTCGCCGAGGAGTCGGTCGAGGACGTCTTCCCCCTCCCCCGCCAGCTCGTCGGTGACGGCGAGCTCTTCGTACTCAAGGTCGTCGGTGACTCGATGATCGAGGCGGCCATCTGCGACGGCGACTGGGTCACCGTGCGCCGCCAGCCCGTCGCGGAGAACGGCGACATCGTGGCAGCCATGCTGGACGGCGAGGCCACGGTCAAGCGCTTCAAGCGGGAGGACGGCCATGTCTGGCTGCTCCCGCACAACTCCGCTTACCAGCCGATCCCGGGCGACGAGGCGACGATCCTCGGCAAGGTGGTGGCGGTGCTGCGGCGGGTGTGAGGCCCGCCGGTTTCCGACCGGGCCCCGGGATCCACTGCGCCGATCCCGGGGCCCTGCCCTTGTCCTGGGCCCCTGTACTCAGAGTCCTGGGGCCCCTGCGCTGAGGGGCCCACACACCCCGAGGGACCCGGAGCGGGCTACTTGCCGTCCGCCTTGGCCGCCGCATCGATCGCGGCGAGTGAGCGGCGCGCCTGGTTACGGTCGGTGGTGTACCAGAAGTCGGGCAGCGAGGCGCGCAGATAGCTGCCGTACCGGGCATTGGCCAGGCGCGGATCGAGCACGGCGACCACGCCCTTGTCGCCCGTCGCCCGGACGAGTCGTCCGGCGCCCTGAGCCATCAGCAGCGCGGCATGCGTCGCCGCGACGGCCATGAACCCATTGCCTCCCGCCGTCTCGACCGCCTTCTGGCGCGCGCTCATCAGCGGATCGTCGGGGCGCGGGAACGGGATGCGGTCCATGACCACCAGCTGACAGCTGGCTCCCGGCACATCGACGCCCTGCCAGAGCGACAGCGTGCCGAAGAGACAGGTCTCGGGATCGGCCGCGAAATTCTTGATCAGCTCACCGAGCGTCTCCTCGCCCTGCAACAGGATCGGCTTCTCCAGCCGGCCCCGCAGCTCCTCCGCGGCGGCCTGGGCCGCCCGCATGGAGGAGAACAGCCCGAGGGTGCGCCCACCCGCCGCCTCCACCAGCTCGGCGAGCTCGTCCAGCATGTCGGTGCGGGAGCCCTCCCGCCCCGGCGTGGCCAAGTGCCTGGCGACGTACAGGATGCCTTGCTTCGGGTAGTCGAACGGCGAGCCGACGTCGAGTCCCTTCCACTGCGGGATGTCGTCGCCCGCGGTGCCTTCGGGAGCCAGGCCGAGCGAGGCGCCCACCCCGTTGAAATCCCCGCCGAGCTTGAGTGTGGCCGAGGTCAGGACGACGGACCGCTCGGCGAAGAGCTTCTCGCGCAGCAGCCCCGAGACGGAGAGCGGAGCGACCCGTACCGAGGCGCCGAAACGGTCATGGCGCTCGTACCAGACGACGTCGTACTCCGAGCCCTGGGTGATGCGCTCGGCGACGCCGTGGATCGTCTCCACCGATGCCAGGGCCTGCTTGCGCACGGCGTCCTCGTCCTGGACGGACTTGTCCCGGGTGGCGCCCAGGGCCGAGATCACCGTGCGTGCGGCGTCGCGCAGCGCCAGCAGTGCGTAGCCGAGATCCTCGGGGACCTCTTCCAGACGGCCCGGGAGCGCCAGCTCCATGACCCGCTCGAACCCCTCCGACGCGGTCTGCAGCGCGTCGGCGGCCTTCTCGTTGACCAGCTTCGCCGCGCGGCGCACCGCGCGGTTGACCTGGCCGGGGGTGAGCTCGCCGGTGGCCACTCCGGTGACCCGGGAGACCAGCTCATGGGCCTCGTCGACGATCAGCACCTCGTGCTGCGGAAGCACCGGAGCGCCCTCGATGGCGTCGATGGCGAGGAGGGCGTGGTTGGTGACGACGACCTCGGCGAGCTTGGCCCGCTCGCGGGCCAGCTCCGCGAAGCACTCCGCGCCGTACGCGCACTTGCTGGCGCCCAGGCATTCGCGGGAGGAGACGGAGACCTGAGCCCAGGCACGGTCGGAGACCCCGGGGGTCAGGTCGTCGCGGTCGCCGGACTCGGTCTCGTCGGACCAGTCCCGCAGTCGGAGCAGATCCTGGCCGAGCTTGCTCGACGGCGCGGCGGCCTCGAACTGGTCGAAGAGCCCCTCCTCCTCGTCCTGCGGCACTCCTTCGTGGAGCCGGTGCAGGCAGAGGTAGTTCGACCGGCCCTTGAGCATGGCGAACTGGGGGCGCCTACGCAGCAGCGGGTGCAGGGCGTCGACCGTGCGCGGAAGGTCGCGCTCCACCAGCTGGCGCTGGAGCGCGAGCGTCGCCGTGGCCACCACGACCCGCTCCCCGTGCGCCAGCGCGGGCACCAGGTAGCCGAGCGACTTGCCCGTGCCGGTGCCGGCCTGGACGAGCAGATGGGATTGGTCGTCCACGGCCTGGGCGACGGCTTCGGCCATGGCGGCCTGACCGGGGCGTTCCGTACCGCCGACGGCGGTCACGGCGGCGTGCAGGAGCTCGGGGAGGGATGGCTTCGTCATAGCCTGACCAGCGTACGGGTCACCACTGACAACAGCGGTCACTCCCGGACTCCGGCGGAGGGGTGGAGCGGATTCGGAACCGTCCCGTGGATGGCCGCGTGCGGGCGCTGGGGCCGGTCCCGGTACCCGTCGACATGCAGGCGATTGCGGTTCAGACAGAGGCGTTCGATGCGCGGGGTCAGCAGGTCGAACATCTCGAACCGCTCCTTGAGCTCGGGGAAGCGGGCGTGGTGGCGCAGGATCTCCGCCCGCACGAGTGACCAGAAATCGGCCTCCGGGACCCCCAGCTGTTCCTCGCACAGCGGGGACAGGAAGCGGAACACGCCGATGAACAGTCCGGAGTGGATGAACTGGGTGAGGAAGGAGGGTTCCTCGGTGAGCAGGGTGCGGCGCACGTCGTCCGGCATCGAGTCGTGCTCCGGCAGCGACCGGGCGCTCACGTTCACGTCGTCGACGAAGTCCTTGATCGCCAGGCGCACCGGTACGTCCTGTCCGTCGAAGACCACGATGGCGTTCTCGCCGTGCGGGGAGAACACCGTGCCGTACCGGTAGAGGAAGTGCAGCAGCGGCGGCAGCAGGGCGGCGAAGAGGCGGGTCAGCCAGGCGGTGGGCGTCAGCCCGGAGCGGGCGACGAGCTCGGCCGTGAAGGCGCGTCCCTGCGGATCGGTGTGGAGCAGCGAGGCGAGGGTCCGGGCCCGCTCGCCGGGGGCGAGCCGGGGCAGGAGGGGTTCGCGCCAGATCGCGCCGAGGATCTCCTTGAACTGGTACGGGGCCTCGGGAAGGTGGTCGTACAGCGGGTGCTCGACCGCCACCGAGGCCACCTCGCCGAGCAGGATGACTCCGCAGGTGTCGCGCAGAAAGGCGTCCTGGTCGCGCAGGCCGTGGACCCAGGCGGTGACGGCGGGGGCCGCGAGGGTGCGTTCGGTCGGCAGTCCCCGCCAGACCAGCGTGTTCAGGATCGACAGGGGCAGCTTGACGATGTGCCGGTCGGCGCGGGCCACATTACTGAAGGTGCGGATGGACTGCTGCGCCAGCCGGAGGTCCGGGTCGGCGTGCAGCGGGACGATGTCACCGGCGGCGATGGCGGGGGCGAAGACCGGAACGATCCATTCGTCCCACTGCCAGGGGTGTACCGGAAGAAGGAGATAGCCGGCGGGATCGAGGCCGCGGGCGCGGAGCACGGCGGCGAAGGAGTCGCGGACCGACGGGTCGAGCTCCTGCGCGTACAACCGCTCCGGCGCGGCCAGACCGGCCACTCCCCGGTAGGCGGCGATCCTCGTGGAGACCGCGATCCACGGCAGCGTGAGGGGCTTGCGGGCCTCGGGGGTGTAGCGCGAGGCGTCGGTGGCGGAGAAACCGAGGCGGCCCTTGTTGGCGACCAGCCAGGGGTGGCCGGTCTGGTGCCCTTCCAGCTCGGCGTAGTCGAGGTCGGCCAGTCGGGCGGCGGTGAGCGCGGTGTGGTCGAGCCGGGCGTCGGCGGTGAGGGTGGTGGTGATCTCACGGATGAGGTGGCCGAGGGTGGCGCCGTCGATGTCGAGGAGCCGGCGGGCACGGACCAGGAACTGGAGGGGGTCGCGGAAGGGGACGGTCTCGGTGGTCCCGCCGTCCGGGGCCCCGGGAGCGCTCCCGCGCGTCTCCACGATGGAGTCGGGGGCGATCTGCCAACTCCCGTACACCCCCCGCCGGGCCCGGAAGCCGAGGGTCCCGCCGTCGTCGAGGCCGAGAGTGTACGTACCGTCTGGACCGGCCTGTCGGGCCGGCTCGACGACTTTCTCGTAGGCGAATTGGCCGAGCATCTTCGCGAGCAGTCGGGCGGCGGCACCGTCCCAGACCGTCCGGTTCAGTTCTGGCGTGCTGAGCAGCTCGGCGGAGTCCGCCGAATCATGGCTCGCAGGATATTTCGGCACGGGGACTCCTCGGGGTGGAACCGATGGGGTTCGAGCGGTCTGAGTGAGGCAGCAGTTCGTTCACAGCTGGGCACGATGGGTTCGGTCACGGACCATCAGGGCGGCTCGTTTGTCGGGGAGTTCGAGCTCCGCGGAGAAGCGGAACCCGGCACTCAGAAAGGCGGAGACGGACGGGGTGTTGCGCAGATCGGGTTCGGCGACCACGCGCGCGCACCGGGGGCGGTTGTCGAGTACGAGGTCGGCGACGGCCCGCAGCAGGGTGGTGCCGACGCCGCGTCCGCGGTTGTTCACACCACCGATGAGCAGGTGGATCCCGGTGTCGTGCGGACGGGCCGGGTAGTGGCGTGCCAGCGGATCGAGATCCGCGCGGTAGATCTCCCAGTAGCTCATGGGGACGCCCGCCAGCACGCCGAGACAGGGGACGCTGCGTCCGTCGCCGTTGAGTTGGGCCCGCAGATGGGCGGCCGTGACGGCTTCGGGCCCGGACAGTTCCCAGAAGGCCGCCACCGCGGGGTCGTTTATCCAGCGGCTCAGTACGGCCAGATCGCGTTCCAGCCGTACCGGCACGAGTTGGAGGACTCCGGCCGGGGTGGTGACCGGTCGCCAGTCGGCCGGGTGGTCGAGCAGGTCGGAGGAGGCCGCCCTGCTCGCCATCGGCCGGGTGTCCGCCGCCTCGCCCGCGTCGCCCTGGGGGTCCTCCCCGAACAGGGCGAGGAGTTCCTCGGAGAGCTCCAGGTCCAGGGTGTCCTCGGCACCCGTGTCGGCAGGCGGTGCAGGGCCGGTACCGGCGTCGGTGTACGCATCGGCGGGAGCCACGGGGGCGCTCTCCTCTCGGCGGTCAGGCGGTGGTCATGTCCCTCAGTCGCACAGGGGGTTGGCCATGGTGACGTAGACGGACTGGGTGTCGACGGGGCCGACGAGTTCGTCCAGGCCGTGCATCCGGGTCAGCAGGTTGGCCTTGCACCGCAGCTGGGGCTTCTCCAGCAGGTGCGCCGGCAGCGGGGAGCCCAGGGCGGCGGCCGAGCCGAGGAACCGGCGGAAGGCCGCGATGAGCACCCGCTCGTCGGCGAGGTGCTGGGCACCGAACGCCCCGATCAGCCCGAACACATGGTTGATGCCGAGGTAGTAGGCGAAGCGTTCGTCGGTGACCGCGTCGGAGACGAAGGTGTCGCTGACCGATCCGATGCCGGGGAGCCTGCGCTCCAGCGCGGCGCGGTGGGACTCGCGGAAGTAGTAGCCCTGGTTGTCGCGGTAGCGGCCGCCGACCGGCCATCCCGCCCGGTCGAGCAGCACCAGGGTGTTCTGCTGGTGCGCTTCGAGGGCCACGCCCGCCTGGCCGTCGAGCCAGAGCACCGGGCGCACGACGCGGTCCAGGTAGCGCAGGAACCACTCGGCGGCGACCGCGCCCACGGTTCGTCCGGTGACGGCGGCCAGGGAGAGAACGACCTCGGCGAGGCGTGAGTGCACGCCCGTCCGGTCCGGCCACGGGCGCGGAGCGGTCAGGGCCGCGATGCAGACCGCGTCGTCGTGCAGCCCGAACGGGTTGTGCCGAAGCATCACGTCGAGGCCCTGGACGGGTGCGCCGTCCGGGCCGTCGACAGCGAGCCAGGCGGGATCGCGGACGATGTCGAAGCCCGGGTGGACGGCGTGCCACTGCGTGGCGAGCCCGCTGCGGAGCAGCCGGTGGACCTCCACCCCGCGGTGGAGCTCCTTGCGGAGGTTCTCCCGGCGGGAGTTGGTGATGCGTACGCCGAGGGAGAGCTTGAGCATGACCCGGGCGCCGGGCCGGTGCACGGTACGGACCGAGGAGGTGGGGTGCCAGCGCCCGCCGTACGGTCCGAGGTCGTGAAGGAGCCCGGCGTCGAGCAGGGCGGCCACCTCGGGGCGGTGGGTGAGTTCGCGGGCCTGCCAGGGGTGGAGCGGAAGCGGTGCGGTGCGGTCCGGGAGGCGCAGCCCCTCGGCGTGGGCGGCGACCAGCTCGGTGGCCGGTACCGGGCGTCCTCCGTCGGTCCAGGCGGAGTCGGTGGCCAGCACGGAGCGGTCGACGGCCATCCAGTGCAGCGGGAAGGAGCCGTGCGACTCGGGCGAGTAGAGGCGGGATTCGGCGTCGGAGAGCCCTTCGCGGCTCTTGGGGGTGGGGTGGAGCGGATGTCCGAGCAGCAGAGACTGCTCCGCGGTGAGGAAGAGGTCCGCCTCGGCCGGGGCGTGCGGGGAGCGGCGCCGCTCGGCGATGAAGCCCGCGGTGCGCCGTACCGAGTCGGCCACCCGGGCCACCATGTCGGCCCCCTCGTCGCGGCCTGCCTCGCGGCCCAGGAGCGCGGCGACGGTGACGGCGTCGGCGGGCGGTGCTCCTTCGCGCGCCCCTTCCAGGGCGGGCGGGCCGAAGCGGTGGGAGCCGGTGGCCGACCAGTAGAGGACGGGGACGAGCAGGGCCGTTCCACTGGCGGGGAGCGGGACGCGGAGGGTGGGCCCGACCGGTCCGGGCAGAGCGGTCTCCCGGACCCAGCAGCGCAGCAGATTCTCCGTGCCCGCCGAGTCGGCGGCCCGCAGCGGGTCCGGGTGGTCGAGCGGGTCGGCCGGTGCCCCGGCGGTGGCCGAGGGCTTCGGGGTGTAGCGCTCATCGGCCGGTGCCGTCATCTGGCGCGGCACGGTGGACTGCTCGACGACGAGCTGGCAGGCGGGGCCGGCCTGCCGCTGCGGGGTGGGGGGCGAGCTGTCGGCCTGGGGCGTGGGGGTGGGGTTCACGGCGGTCTTTCTCGTGAGGGTGTCCGGGGTCAGCGGATCGACCCGGTCGTGGTCCGGCGGTGCGGCAGCCGCTCGGCGGCTGCCAGGGCGTCGGCGAGGCGGTCCACGACCGCTGTTGCCTGTTCGTCGGTGAGGGTGAGGGGCGGCAGGAGGCGTACGACGGTGGAGTGGCGCCCGCCGAGCTCGACGATGAGCCCGCGGCGCAGGCACTCCTGCTGTACGGCGACCGCGAGGGCGGGGGCGGGAGGCGGCTCGGGGCTGTCGCCGGTCGGGGCGGCTTCCGGATCGACCAGCTCGACCCCGATCATCAGGCCGCGTCCGCGCACGTCACCGATGGTGGGGTGGTCGGTGGCGAGCGCCTGGAGGCGGGCGAGCATGCGGGCGCCGAGGGTCGCGGCGCGCTCGGCGAGGCGGTTCTCCCGTACGAAGGCGAGGGTGGCCGTGCCCGCCGCCATCGCGAGCTGGTTGCCCCGGAAGGTGCCGGCGTGGGCGCCCGGCTGCCAGGTGTCGAGTTCGGAGCGGTAGACGATCACGGCGAGCGGGAGGGAGCCGCCGATCGCCTTGGAGAGCACCATCACATCAGGCACGATCCCGCTGTGCTCGACCGCCCAGAAGGCGCCGGTGCGGCCGACGCCCGTCTGGACCTCGTCGGCGATCAGCGGGACGGAGCGGGCCTCGGTGATCGCGCGCATCCGGCGCATCCAGCTGTCGGGGGCGGGGTTCACCCCTCCCTCGCCCTGTACCGGTTCGAGGATCATCCCGGCCGGGGCCGGTGTGCCGCCCTTGGGATCGTCCAGGAGGTTCTCGGTCCACCGGGCGGCGATCTCCGCGCCGCGCTCGCCGCCGATGCCGAAGGGGCAGCGGTAGTTCCGCGGGAAGGGCAGCCTGGTCACCCGCACGTCCTCGGCGCCGCCCGAGGCGGCGAGGGCTCCGGCCGTCATCCCGTGGTAGGCACCGGTGAAGGCGAGCAGCCCGCTGCGGCCGGTCGCGCCGCGGACCAGCTTGAACGCCGCCTCGACGGCGTCCGTGCCCGCCGGGCCGCAGAACTGGATCCGGGCGTTGTCGGCGAACCGCCGGGGCAGGGTGGCGAACAGCTCCGTGGTGAAGGCGTCCTTGACCGGGGTGGCGAGGTCGAGGACATGGAGCGGTGCGCCGGAGTCGATGACCTTCTTGATCGCCTCCAGGACCACCGGATGGTTGTGTCCGAGCGCCAGGGTCCCGGCGCCGGAGAGACAGTCGAGATACCGCCGACCGTCCGCGCCCTCGATGGTCAGCCCACGGGCCCGCACCGGCACGATCGGCAGCGAACGCGCATAGGTACGGGCGGCGGATTCCCGCAGGGACTGGCGGCGCAGGATCCCCTCGTGCACCGCCGGTGCTGCCACCGGGGCTGGTTCGGTCACGGCCACGGCTGTCGGTCCTCCTGCTGTAACGGTTGCGTTGCACATCAGTACGCCGTCGCACGGACGGCGTGCGGGGATGAACGCTCTCCCCGGATCCCTCGCACGTACCAACGACGCCGGGCGCGGCGGATCACGGGTAAATCCGAAGATCCTTGCGGGGCGGAACCGCGGCCCTGCCGCCCGCCGTCCCCATCGGCACCGGCATAGTGGGGGCCGCACAGGACATCGGACGGTTGTCCGGGGGTCCGCCGGGTGTTCGGAGCAGGTGGCTCGGAGCAGTACCGCAGTGCAGTACAGAAGTGTTGAGTTACGAAGTCCCAGGGGGATCACCACATGCGACTCATTCGACCGGCGCTCGCCGCACGTCAGGGGAAGGCGGCCCGACGGCCCGCCTCGGTGCTCGCCGTGGCCGCGGTCACCGCGGTCCTCGCGCTCACCGCCACCGCCTGCGGGCCCGAGGAGGACGGCGCGAGCGACCAGCCGAGCGTCCCGGCCGGCCAGTCCTCTGACGGCAAGATCACGATTCCTGACGATCTGAAGGACCGTCTCAAGGAACACGGGATCGACCTCGACCAGTGGAAGAACGGCGAGTGGAAGAACTGGGACAGGGACAAGTGGCTGCGCGAGGCCAAGGACTTCGTCAACCCGATCATCGAGGACCTCTGGAACCCGGACCGGATGCGGGACGCGGACAAGTCGCCCGAGAAGCCGGTGGACAACGACATCTCGGGTGACGCGGGCGTGACGGACCCGACGCCCGCGCCGGTCCGGGCCGCGGGTGTCCGGACGCCGTACCACGCCAACGCCGCGGAGTCCGGGAAGCTGCTCTTCGACTCCCCCGAGGGCTCCATGGTCTGTTCCGCGACCGTGGTGGAGGACCCGGCGCACCCCGGGAAGTCCAACCTGGTGTGGACCGCCGGGCACTGTGTGCACGCGGGCAAGAAGGGCGGCTGGTACCGCAACATCGCCTTCGTGCCGTCGTACAACGACCAGGGCCTCTCCCTGGCCGAGCTGAAGAAGGCGACCAAGCAGGAGATCGCCCCCTATGGCGTGTGGTGGGGCACCTGGGCGCAGACGTCCGACCAGTGGATCTCGCAGGGGTCCTCGACGGGCGGGCTGGGTGCGCCGTACGACTTCGCGGTGCTGCACGTGACGCCGGAGAAGGGCTCGACGGGCAAGTCGCTCGAGGAGACGGTCGGTTCCGCGCTGCCGGTCGAGTTCAACGCCCCGGCCGTGCCGAAGATCGACAGCATGACGGCGACCGGCTTCCCGGCCGCTCCGCCGTACGACGGCCAGAAGGCGTTCCAGTGCGCGGACAAGCCGGGCCGGCTCTCGCTGACCGCGCAGGACCCGACGATGTACCGCATCGGCTGCTCCATGACCGGCGGGTCGTCCGGTGGCGGCTGGGTCGCGACGGGCCAGGACGGCAAGCCCGCGCTGGTCTCGAACACCTCCATCGGGCCGGTGACGGCGGGCTGGCTGGCCGGGCCGCGGTTCGGCAAGGAGGCCAAGGGCGTCTACGAGTCGGTCAGCAAGAAGTACGCGGGACAGTGACGACGGGCCGTCACCCGGGCCGCTCGCGGCGCCGGGTGACGGCACATCAGGGCCCCCCGGCGCGGCAGTTGCGCGCCCGGGGGCCCCTTCCGTCGTGGCGGGAGCACCCGCCGGACCGTCATAGGGTGGGCCCCTGCATCGTCGGGGGCCGCTGGTCCGGCCAGCGATCCGTATGACACGTTCATGGCAATTCCGGAAGTTTCAGGGGGAACCCTTTCCATGCGATCCATACGTCCGCTGCTCGCCGCGACCGGACTCGTCGCCGCGCTCGCGCTGACGGCCACGGCCTGCGGTCCGAGCGAGGACGACGCGACCGGCAAGCCCGCCGCCGACTCCGCGGGCGGTCAGGAGGCCGGCGGCTCCCTGCCCGGCGGTCTGGCCGAGACGCTGAAGAAACACGGTGTCGACCCGGAGAAGTGGAAGAACGGCGAGTGGAAGAACTGGGACAAGGACAAGTGGCTGCGTGAGGCCAAGGACTTCGTCAACCCGGTCATCGAGGGGCTCTGGAAGCCCGACCGGATGAAGTCGGCCAAGGACCCGGCGAAGACCATGGCGGCCGGCGACGTCGCCGGCGACCAGGGCGTCACCGACCCGGAGCCCGAGCCGGTGCGGGCCGAGCCCGAGAAGACGCCGTACCACGACTACGCGGCCCCGGTCGGCAAGGTGTTCTTCGACTCCCCCGAGGGCTCGATGGTCTGCTCCGGCACGGTCGTCAAGGACCCGGGGAACCCGGGCCGGTCCAATCTGGTGTGGACCGCCGGACACTGTGTGCACGCCGGTTCGAAGGGCGGCTGGTACCGCAACATCGTCTTCGTGCCCGCGTACAACGACCAGGGCAAGTCCGCCGCCGCCCTGGAGCACGCGCAGCCGCAGGAGGTCGCCCCGTACGGCGCGTACTGGGCGGACTGGGCGACGACGTCCGGGGAGTGGCTCGCCGACGGCGGCCCCACCGGGGGCGAGGGCGCTCCCTACGACTACGCGGTGCTGCACGTGAAGCCGGAGAAGGGCACCAAGTCGCTGGAGGAGACCGTGGGGAACGCCCTGACGGTCGACTTCGACGCTCCCCGGATCTCGCGGATCGACGCCCTGGGCGCCTGGGGATACCCGGCCGCTCCCCCGTACGACGGCCTGATCATGCACAAGTGCGTCGACCGCCCCGGGCGGCTCTCCATCAGCCCGAGCACCCCGGCGATGTACCGCATCGGCTGCACCATGACCGGTGGTTCGTCCGGTGGCGGCTGGTTCAGAAAAGGCGACGACGGCAAGTCCGTGCTGGTCTCCAACACCTCCATCGGGCCGGTGACCTCGGGCTGGCTCGCCGGTCCCCACCTGGGTCCGGGCGCCGAGGACGTCTTCACCACGATGAGCGAGAAGTTCGCCGGCCACTGAGGACCGGATGGTCACCGGCACCCCGGTGACGGCCGAAGGCCCGCCCCGTC
>NZ_FMBW01000038.1 GCF_900091725.1 Streptomyces sp. DvalAA-43
AGTGGCCCGAGTACGAGTTCCGCCGCGTCGTCCCGGTCCCGACCCCGGAGGAGCGGGCGGGAGCGCTGGCCTCTCTGGGGTACGCGGTCGTGGACGGGGCCGAGTGGGAGTGGCGCGAGATGTACCCCCACCTCGTCGCCTCCATCCCGGTCCGGCCGATGACGCCGGTCATGGGGGGTGGCCGGGCATGAAGCAGAGTGCTCCTGCCCGGCAGATCGCCGCGTTGCAGTCGCTCCAGAGCAATCTGACGAGGGTGCTGGTCGCGGTGGCGGTGGTCGCGCTGGCGTTCACCGCGACGAACGTGACCCTGTTCGCGATCGACCACCACATCAGCGTGTGGATCGCGTGGCTGCTGGACCCGATGGTCGCGGTCGCGCTCGGTGCGGTCCTGATCGTGGACGGCCGCCTGTCCGAGCACGGTGTACAGCCCTCCGGCTGGGCCACCGTGCTCCGCTGGTTCGCCGGTCTGGGGACGTGGCTGATGAACTGCTGGGCCTCGCTCTGGCCCGCTGGAGCCTCCTTCGGGGTACCCCGGCAGGTCGACCCGGCCGGTCTCGTCCTCCACTCCATCCCCCCGGTCCTCCTGATCGTGCTGGCCGAGGCGATCACGTTCTACCGGCGCGCGATTCTTGATCGAATCGCCGCCCTGCGCGATCAGGTGGACACCGTGGTGGAACGGGTGGACGGCCCGACCGTCCACCTCGCGTCCACCGCACCGTCCCCCACGGTCGTGCCCGAGCGGTCACGATCGGCTCCGGCGCTCACCCCGGTGGCAACTCTGCCGGTCATCTGCGGTGCACAGCGGGTATATCCACTGGCCGTCCCCCCGCCGTCCACCCTGGGTCGACGACGAGCCGCAGACCGGGCCCCGGCTGGGCGCCGAGAGGGCCGCTGAGGTCATCCGGCAGTGCTACATCGACGGCGACACGATCGCCGAGGCCGCGGTGAAATCCACCCGGTCCACCTCCTACGTCCACAAGGTCTACGGCCGCCTCGCCAACCCCCCGCAGGGCGCCCCCGAGCTGACCAGCCTTGCCGGGTGATCGCGATGGCGACCACCCCCGTCTACCGGTGGAACCTCGCCCCGGACGGCTACGCCACCATCCGGCAGCTCCGCGCCCTCGGGCTTCGGCCCGGCGGTCAGGAAGTCGCCGCCCAGCTCGAACGGCCGCGCCGCCGCCGGGGCCCGCTGGTCGCGTACCTGTACCTCGTCGACCGCGCCAAGCCGGTCCGCCCGATGACCCCGGGCCGTGCTGCGGCACTGGCCAAGGCGATGGCCGCCCGCCGGACGTGCCCCGTCTGCCGGCGGGATGCCGGGTACTGCATCCCCCGGTCGCTCGGCATGTGCGTGACCTGCCACGACACCCCCACCGCCG
>NZ_FMBW01000055.1 GCF_900091725.1 Streptomyces sp. DvalAA-43
GTGGCAGGAGGGGAGAGCAGATTGAGGAGGTTGCCCAGGATCTGCGGGTTGTAGATGTACGTGTTGCCGCTGCCGATCGAGACATCCGGGCCCTGACCGGCGGAGCAGGCAGAGCAGCCCTCGTCTCCGCCATAGCCACCGGAACCGGCGGCGGCCAAGCCCGCGTTGGCGAAGACAAGACCGCCGCAAAGAGCCGCGACGACAGCAATTTTCCTGATCACATTCCACCTCTTCCTTGGTGATTTCATGCCATTCTGCGGGTTGCGTGTGCGTCATACCGCTGGGCGGCCCGACCACCCGCGCGCCTTGAGGCAAGTTCACTCCATCGGCCCGATAGCTGGGGGTGTGCTTCTCCAACAGCGAGACCCGGGGGAACCCTCCCGGAGACTGCGGGCGACGTCGTCGTCCAGGGCGAAGACCTCGGACACTGGGTCACCGCCCAACGCCACGGGTGGGAGCGGCTGGCGGCCGCGCAGCAGTGGCTGCTGGAGAACACCCTCGGGATCGAGGCGGCCGAGAAGGAGAAGCGGCCGGTGAAGCAGACGCAGGATGGGAAGTGGGCGGTCAACCTCGCGGCGGCACGGGCGTTCCACGCTCGTGAAGGGCATCTGCGAGTCCCCCGGAAGCACGTTGAGGAGCTGGAGACGCAGGACGCACTGTCAGGTCGTCAGGGCGGCGCTGACGGGGCCGTGGTGGTCAAGCTCGGCACCTGGCTCGACAACGTCCGCAAACGAGCCGCCAAACTCCCCCAACAACGCCGGGCCGATCTGGATGCGCTCGGCATGCGCTGGTAGAGCGGGGGCGGCTGGCGCGACGTGTGAGAAGGGGCGGGCCTGTAGGGCCCGCCCCTCCTTCCATGATGCCCCGGGCGGGTGAATTTCCCTCCTCGCGTACGCGTGCACGGATCTAGATGCATACGCCCAACTAACGCTGAATTGCCGTTAGTTGCCATGCCTTGCGGCTTCTGTAACGTTCCGTAGGTCGAGTCGGGCCGACCGGACGCCCGAGGGACTGTGAGGAGACCGCCGTGGAGAACCGATCACCACTCGCCCGTGCCGAGGAGGCGAAGCGCCGCCGCGACCTGGGCGGGGAACTCGACGCGCTGGTAGGCGGGCACCGCGCACTGACCGAGGCGCCGTGGTACCCGTCCCGCCCCGGCGACCGGCTTCTGATCACTCTGGAAGCTGGCGACGCCGCCCCAAGCGGGGCGGAGCTGTACGAGGTCGTGGAGGGTAGCGGGGGCGGCATGGAGCTGCGCTTGATCGAGGTGTCGCCCGAGGGCGCCTCGGGAGGCTGGTATGCCGGGCCACCCGAGCCGTACGGCTCCAACCCGGTCGGGACACCGTGGATGGAGGCCGGCCCCGACCGGCTCACCATCACCCGGGACGGCGCGGTCGTCCACCAGGGCCGCCATGCCCTTCTCTGCCCCGGCACCACCGAACCCCGGGCCGCCGACCGGATCACGCCCGGTGCGTTCGCGCTGTCCCTGATCAGGGCGACGGCTCTCGATGAAGCCGCCAGGCACGCTCCGGGCACGGACGGACCACCGCCGGTCAACTGGGAGATGCACCGCACCCTGACGCAGATGCTGGAGAGGTGGCGGAAGGGCGGCACGCTGCGCGAGAGCTCGCTGCTGCTGGTCGAGTGGCTGGCATCCGAACTGTGCGCCTACGTCGTCGGGCAGGTCGGGGACCGGGCCAGGGTGGAACAGTGGCTGGAGGACTTCGGCGATGAGGTGTGCCGGGCGCAGCAGCACGCCCACCTGGCAGGGCCCACTGCGGTCGCGATCCTGTCGGTTGTCGCCGAAGACCTGGATCCCCGTCCGCAGGACCCTGCCGGAACCGAACGGCTCGTCCGCATCGGCGCCCTGTACCTGCGGTACTTCCGCGACGGCCACCAGGTCGAGGACGCACGGGAGATGGCCCTGACTTTCGCCCTGTGGGCAGGGTCGCAACTGGCGGCGCTCATGCTCCACGCCCCCGGGCGGATCACGTCTTACCTGGACGCCCGCGATCACGCGGTAGCGAAGCGGCAGGCCAAAACGGACGCACCGTAGGCGCGGACTGCGGCGTACCTCGTACCCCGGCGCGACGGCTACAGCATGTTGCTGACGGCGGCGGCCTAGCCGTCGACCAGTTCGCCGGCCAAGACAGCGACGTCGGCGACGACAGGGACGGTGGTGCCGGGGCCCTATCTGCCCAAACCAGCCACCACCGCATGCAGCACGCCCCTACGCTGAACCGGACGGCTCCACCCCGCCCCGCACCCTGGGAGGCCCCGTGTCACTGCCCGTGGAAGCAAGCCCGACGCCGCCGTCGTACCCGCCGAAGACTCCGCCACCTCCGAAGAAGCCGCCGAACCCGCCCCGGCCGAATCCGCAGGACCCGAAGCCCCCGCCCAGCCAGGTAGTGCCTACGGCCCGGCGCGGGGTGGGCATGGCCAACCGGCGCGGGGCGAACTGGGTTTTGGAGTCGGCGCCGTGGGCGGCGGGGAAGGCCCGGGCTGCGGTGGTGGAGCAGCTGGGGAAGTGGAAGTTCCGGGCGGCCCCCGCAGCGGTGGAGGCGGTGGAGGCGGTGACGACGCTCCTCGTGCAGGCCGCGGTCGCCGACGGGGGCACGACGGTGTCCGTACACCTGTCGGATCAGGACGGGCAGGCATGCATCCTCGCCCTTTCTCACCACACCGGTCTGGCCACTGGACTCGACGACACCGGTGGGGATGTCCTCCACCAGATCACCGCCCACCAACCCGTCACCGGGTGCGGGACCGACACCGGGCCTGACGGGCGCCGCATCTGGGCCATCGTCGAACTCTGATCCGCCCTGGACATGGCAGCGCGCCCGGCCGCTGGTCGGGGACGGAACTGTGCGCTGATGCCATATGTCGTCGAGCAGGTGGAGACGGAAGCGGGCTTGGCAGGCCGTCAGGCAGATGCTGACGGGGGCGTGGTGGTCAAGCTCGGCACCTGGCTCGACAACGTCCGCAAACGCGCCGCGAAACTCCCCGAGCAGCGCCGGACAGACTCGATGCTGTCGGTATGCGCTGGTAGGCGACGTGGGTCGGCTGGTGAGCCCGCTTGGCGCCCGCCGGTCGGCCCCTTCACTCTCCGCCCGCCGCGTCCAAGCCGTCGAAGAAGTCGGCGAGGGCGCGGCGTTGTGCTTCCTCGCGGGCGACCTGCCGGGCGAGGACGTCGCGGTCGATGTACGGGGCGACGGCGTTGAGGACCAGGCGCTGGAGTTCGGCCGGCTCCAGCGTCGCGGTCGCCAAATTCGCGTGGCACAACCGCGAAAGGCTCGGGCTGCTGCGAGTGCGGGATGACGCAATCGTGCTGCACGCGATGCGGTGGCCCGACGAGATCCGCAGCCCCGACTCCCTCAAGCCCAGGGACATCGACCTGGACGACGAGGAGATCGAGCGGGCCGTCCAGCTCACCGACACCATGGCCCTCGACGACATCTCCGGTTTCCGGGACGAGTACCGCGACGCCCTGGAGGAACTGATCGAGGCGAAGGCCGAGGGCACCGAGCTCCCGGAGCCGGCCGAGGGCGAGGAGCGGGAGACCGGGAAGGTCGTCGACCTGATGGCCGCCCTGAACGCCTCCGTCAAGGCGGCCAAGGAGAGCCGCGGCGAGCACAGCGGCCAGGACGCCACCGTCCACACGATGCAGCCACGCAAAAAGACCCCGGCCAAGAAGAAAGCCGCCACCGCCAGGAAGACCACCACGAAGACCACAGCCGGAAAGCGCACGGCGAAGAAGACCACAACAAAGAAGACTGCTGCCGAGAAGAAGCGCAACGCGTCCTGAACGGACGCCCGGGCGGGATGGTGATGGTGGGTCTGCCGCGGATCGCTCCGATGCTCGCGACACCAGGCGGCCTGCCGCCCGCGGTCACCGAGGAGCGGTGGGCGTTCGAGGTGAAGCAGGACGGGCAGCGGGCCATGGTCTACCTGCCGGGCGACGGGACGGTGCTCCTGCGGTCCCGGTCCGGGGCGGACATCCAGCTGGCAGCGGATCCTGGCTCAACCACGCCCGCGCCCTTCAGCTCGATGTGATCACCGCGCTGTCGGCCCCGGCCGCCCACGCGCGGGCCCGTCAAGCGGCAGCCGACATCGAGGCGGCCGCGGCCACTCACCCGGACATCAGCACGGTCACGGTAGTCAATGGCAACCACCAGGCGCTGCCCCGGATACGGGAAGAAGTGGCCGGCCTGACGGCCCAGGGGCGGCCGCTGATGCCCGTCCTTTGGCAGCCACGCCCGGTGGAACACGGTCCCGGACCGAGCCGACTGCCGGTGCCCGCTGGGCGGTTCGGGTCGCCTTCAGTTCCTTGAGCCGCGCGGCGTAGGCGAGGGCGATCTGCACGGTCTCGTCCAGGCCGGTGGTCTCCAGCCGGTCCAGGTCATCCACGGCCTAGACCGGGCTGGCCGTGCGCCACAGCTGAAACTCGCAGGGAAGCAACACGTTGATTCCCTGCGAGCCCCAGCGGAAGATCTCCGACTCAGGTCACTAGAGGTTGTCCCGTAAATGATCTATGGCGTGTTGGTTGACCAGCGTTGTTCCTGGTCAGCCAGCGAGGGTGAGGTTGTGGAGGCGTGCGATGCCGAGCATAGCGTGGTGGACGCCGTCGCCTTTGAGTCGACAGTCGCGGAGGATCTTCCAGCTCTTCATGTGGGCGAAGGTGTGCTCGACACGGGCCCGGACCTTGCGGTGGGAGGCGTTGTGGTCCTCCTTCCAGGCCGACAGTTCCTCGTCCTTGTGCCTGCGGTAGTGCGGGATGGTCAGGCCGGTGCCGCGATAGCCGCCGTCGGCGATCACCGTGGCAGTGGTGCCGACGGCAGCCTTCGCACCGGAGTCCTCCCAGGCTCTGCAGTCGTTGCGGTTACCGGGCAGCGGTCGGCCGACGGCGACCACCAGTCGGGTGTCGGCATCGATGACCACCTGGTGATGTCCCGCCTCGGTGTAGGGGGTCGATTCTGCGCGCGTGTGACGGGCTCCGCCGGGGCCTGGTGGGAAGTTGTGGGTTGGCTGGTCGTGCTGGTGCCTCTCGACGGTGCGGGCAGGGCGAGGCGGTGGAGCAATCAATGGTCCAGCGGTTCTCCGGTTTCGCGAACCGGGGAGCCACGGCTGTGTTCCGCCGTCCTTGCCCGAGAGGGGTGGTGGTCCCGTTTGGCCGGTTCAGTGGTGGAGCAGGTTGTTGGGATTGATGGTCAGTCAGGTCTCGGCCGTGGTGGTTTCCAGCGCGGCGGTGGCGGTGGTGAAGCCAGAGGTGTCCCCGGGGCGTGCCTCCCAGGGCTGGTCCCGGGTACCGGAGATGGCGGCTCGGAGTCTGCGCTGGACATGGGATCTGACTCAGATCATGTCCGTGCGGTCCCCGTGCGGTCCGCAGTTGCCCTTGTGAGGACTCTCATCTCATGTCAGCTCCCGGTAGGTTGTGATCTTGATCGGTTCCGCCAGGAGTGTCTCGACCGCGGTGGCGAGATGCTGGGAGTGCGCGCTCCGGTAGTGGCGCTGGAGGTCCTCGGTGTGTCGCCACCGCTCGATGGCGATGAATTCCTCCGGTGTTTCGATGCTCTGCTGGATGGAGTAGTGCAGGCTTCCCTCCTCGTTGCGAGTGGGTTCGACGACCGACTGAAGCAGTTGTGCGAGTTCTGCCTCCTTGCCCGCCCTGGCGATGACCCGGCCCACGACCGTTACTTCACTCATCGGATTTGCCTCTCTCGTTGTTCCGCTCGGATGGGTGTTCTCTGTTCGTCCTGTCGGATCGGTTCTCTACTGTCGCCGTCCGACCGCGGGGGCATGTCCATGGGCGGCGCCGATGGGGAGTGCGGGGAAGACCACGGACGGGTCGTCGAACAGGGAGGAGAGGTGGCCATCGGTGGTGTCGAGCAGACCGTGGTCCTGGAACGCCGGTGCGAGGCGGGCGAGCGTGAGCGCGTAGAAGCCGCGCTTTCCGCCGGGGACGAGGGGGTGTCGCCGCTGGTGTGTGATGCTCTCCAGACCGTGGGCGGCGAGGATCACCGGGAGGGTGCTGCCGAGCTCGGGGTGCGCTCCGGCGAGTGTCATCAGCCGGTGCACAGCTGTTGCGAACTCCAGGAAGGCTGTGGCCGTCTTCCTGTCCGGGGCCTGAGCGGCGGCGATGGCGAGTGTCTCGGTACTGACGTCGATCGCTTCAGCGAAGAGCTGCCCGTGTGGTGCCAGCGAGGGAATCAGCCGGGCCAGGACGGATTCGGGGTCCGGCAGATGTTCCAGTACGGATCTGGCGTGGATCAGATCCCAGGAACCAGGGGGCAGAGGATCGGTGGTGATGTCGTGTTCGATCACGTTGACCCCGGGATGGGCGGTGTTCCTGAGAAATCGCGGATCGGTGTCGGTCGCCACCACTCGTCCGGACTCTCCGGCCGTCGATGCCAGGCGACGGGCGATACTGCCGGCTCCCGCGCCGACTTCGAGGCACGACCACCCGGGTGCCGGGTCGACCTGGGTGAGGATTTCCTCGGTTCCGGGGTCGTAGACCTGCTCGATCGTGCGCAGGCGGTCGAATTCGAGATCCGCTCGGGCGGCTGAATCCAGAACGTAGGGGGTGGGTTGCGGATGGTGCGGATCGGTCATGGTCTGCCTCTCTCTTTCCTCCGGGCCCGGTGAGTGGTGCGGGGCCCGGCGCGAGTGTGAGCCGCCGGGGATCCGGGTCCCGATGGTCATCCGGCTTGCATGCCGAGTGAGCGAAGATGGCTGGTCACATCACCTGGGGTCTCGGTGGCCATCGAGATGTATCCGTCCGGCCGTACGAGGAACAGGCCGTGCGGAGCGTATGCGCGAGATGCGAACCCCGCGGTATCTGAGATGTCGTGGCCGACTCGCACCACACGGACCACCGCGGGATCCCAGGCGCCGACGGGCGGGGTCGGCGGGCTTCCGAACGAAAGAAGGGTGAAGTGCGGTCCACGGAAGAGGTCGAAGAGACGTACAGGGGCCCCGCTGAGGTCGGTACACGGAGCATCCGGTGCGCGGTCCCCCGCGTGGAGGGCTTCCTCGGCCAGAGCGGGGCGCATCTCCGTGTTGGGCGGGATGCCCCGGTATCCGAGTGCCAGGTGGTGCGTGGTGCGGTCACGGTTCGCGGCCAATTGTCGGACCTGGACCGACCCTTGGTGGATGCGGGTGCTCACTCCTAGCACTTCCGCCGCGGCCGGCCGGCGCTCAGCCTCGTAGGAGTCCAGGAGCGAGGGTGCTGCCTGGCTGGTTGCCGCGAGCGCCAGTTTCCAGCCCAGGTTGTAGGCGTCCTGGATGCTCGCGTTGATGCCCTGGCCGCCCGCCGGGGAATGAACATGCGCGGAGTCACCGGCCAGGAACACCCGGCCGACCCGGAAGTGCTCCGCGAGTGCCGCTCGTGCCCGGAAGACCGATGACCACAGCACCTTCCGCACCTGCAATCCTGTGCGGGCGGCCACCAGTTCGCGGACTCGCTCCGGTGCGGGGTCGGGGGTTCCTTCCGCGAACCGTGCGATGACCTGGAAGTAGTCTGTTCTGGCGACGGGACAGATGGCGGTCATGATGCCGGCCGAGTTGCCCCAGGTGTGCCAGTGCTCTCGGTCCAGTGCGGGAATATCGGCATCGGCCACGAGCAGGGGCCGGGTATCCACTTCTTCGCGGTCGAACCTCACACCCAGGATTCTCCGTACGGTGCTGCCGCCCCCGTCCGCCCCGACGAGGTAGTCGGCCGTGATCTCCTGCGTACCTCCGTCGGCCCGGACGACCTGGGCCCGCACCCCTGCCTCGTCCTGGGAGAATCCGGCGAGCCGCGATCCGAACTCGACGCCGTGGCCCAGATGCAGCAGCCGCTCGCGCAGCAGTTCCTGGGTACGCGACTGAGGAAGCATCAGAGGTTCGGCGTAGGGCGTGGACCCGGTGGGCTCGCCACGGGCGATGACGTCCCATTCCTTGATGATTCTTCCCTCCTCCCAGGCGACCATCGGTGGCAGTGGTGCTCCCTCCGCTTGTACGGAGTCGATGATTCCGAGGTCGTCGAATATCTCCAGGGTGCGCGGCTGGAGACCCTTGCCTCGGGACCCCGGAAAGGGGCCTGTGCCGGAGTCGATGATCCGGAAGTCGACGCGTCGGCGGGCCAGTTCTTCCGCCAGGACCAGCCCAGCAGGTCCTCCTCCGGCAATCAGAACAGATGTGTAGTGGCGAGTGCTGTCCACGGCATGTCCCCTTTCCGGCCCTCCGTCATGGTGATGCGGAGGAGGTCGCAGTCGGCCGCATGTGGATTCCCCTTTCCGGTGATTCAGGCCGCCAGGAGCCGTCCTTCCGCGGTGGGTTCGAACGTCAGGGTGAGCGATTCTGGGCCGCGGGAGTAGAAGCCGGTCTCCTCGTAGGAGGCGTCCTCGGGGAAGCCGATGTTCTCCATGAGGGCCAGCAGCATCGTCACGACCGTCTCCAGTTCCCTGCGCGCGAACGCTGCCCCGACGCACGAGTGCATGCCCGCGCCGAACCCGAAATGGTTCGCAGCGGCGGTGAAGGACCGTTCGGGGCCGAGGTCTGTGCGGTGGAGGTCGAAGGTGTCAGGCCGTTCGAAGACACGAGGGTCGCGGTTGGCGGCGGCGAGCATGCACCAGACCATGGTCTCGGCGGGTGGCGACACCGGAGATCTCGACGCTCTCCGCTGTTTTGCGGGGGATCAGTTGCACGGGCGGTGTGTAGCGGAGGGTCTCCGCGATGGCGTTGGTCACCAGTCCGGGATCGCTGCGGACCAGGGCCATTTGATCGGGGTGGGTGATCAGATGCCGGAACAGCAGGGCCAGTGTCTTGTCCGCCGGTTCGGTCGCGGCGAGGAGCACGTTGTGGCACAGAGCCGTGACCTCGTGCAGGCTCATTCTCCCGCTCTCGTACTCCGTGTGGCACATCAGCGAGATCACGTCCTGACCGGGGTTCTCACGCCGTTCCTCGATGAAGGGCCGCAGATAGTCCTCCAGTCGGCGGGCGCACTGGACGCAGTGCTGGTATCGCTCCTCGGTCAGAGTGACGCTCGTCACGAATTCGGCCACGCCCTGGAACCAGGTGTGCACATTGCGCCAGTCGTCTTTGGGCAGTCCAAGACTGTCCAGCGCGACCCAGATAGCCAGCTGCTGGCCGAAGTCCTTCACCAGGTCGAACCGGCCGCGCCGCAAATGGGGGCGGATGAGCTCCTCCACGTTGCGGCGGATGAGCGGGGTCTGATCTTCCAGCATCGGTCCGGTGTATCCGTGGATCATCGTTCGGTGCTTCGCGGTGTGTTCGGCTCCGGTCATCTGTGCCAGGACGCGACCGCGCATGACCGGCTCGGCGCGTTCTCGTAAGGCCTGGGTGGTGAAGATCTGGTCCTGGATCAGAACCCGGCGAACGTCTTCATGCCGGCTCAGGAAGTAGGCGCCGATGCCGGGTTCGTAGTGGACTGGGTCGCTCTCCCGCAGCTGGGGGTACCAGGCGTACGGGTCCCGAGCGAACTCGTCCGACAGGACACTGATGATGCGAGCAGTCGAATGCATGGTGTTCCTCTCTCACCGAGTTGGCCGTCACCAGGCCACGGGCAGACAGGCCGGACGGATGAACGTCAGATCACTCCTCCAGGGAATCTCGTACTCATCCACGGCCAAGCGCAGTTGTGGGAAGCGTTCGAACAGTGCGGGGCAGACGATGGTGAGAACCAGTCGGCTCAGGGCGTCGTCTGCCAGGGGCCCAGGACCCATGCGAAGGTCCGCGGGCCTGGCGACCGGACGATGGATGTCGAATTTCGCCGGGGTGGGGTAGTGCTCCTCGTCCCAGGCCGCGCCAAGGGGCGTCGCACATACCGCGTCTCCGGCCTTGATCAGAGTGCCGTGCAGTTCCAGGTCTTTGAGCGCGATATGGACAGGGCCGAGCACCGTGCCGGAGTGGTACCGGCGGAGTTCCCCGGCTGCCGCCCGCCACAGCAACGGATCGCGCAGGCACTCCCGTAGCGGTTTGGGGTGGAGCAGGAGCGTGAACGGTCCGGTCAGCAAAGCTGAGAAGAGTGACCTCGCACACCGGACGAGCAAGCCTGTCACCATGGTGTGCGGCGATTCAGCGTCGGCCTCCCGCTGTTCACAGGTCTTGAACAGCGCACCGGCCGCATCACTGCGGACGGGGCCGTCCCGGAGGTGTTCTGTGAGCGAGTGCAGGACCGGATGCCTGCTACCCGGATTTCCTGCCGGCTCTTCCAGAATCAGAAGGTTCCGCAATTCCTGAGGATCGAATGACAACCCGAAGACATCGCGACACACGGCGGCAGCCAGTGGCGCCGCCCATTGTTCCAAAAGGTCAGCAGGATTGCTCCCGGATTCCATGACGTCCAGGACGCGACCTGCCTGTTTCCAGATTGCCGCCCGGTGGATCTCCACCGTCGGCGTCGCGAAATATTCGGAGGCGGGCCGGCCGACCCGTGAAAATGTCCCCCCGCTAATCCCGGCCGGAGGGGACGGCGTTTCAGCGGCATCGCTCAGCCGTACGAGACCCGGGTCGGTCAATATCCGCAGGATGTCGTCCCGACGGGAGATCATCCACAGTCGCGATCCACCCGGAAGCTCGACCGGGCATACCGGTTGCCGTCGGCGTGCCCAGTGGATCACGGGCGGAGGCGTGCCCAAAGGGCCCAACACGAACGGAAACCTCAACGGTACTTCCGGTGTTATCGCCGGCATCGGGAGTTGCCTGAGCTGCCTCATCCCGAACCATCCGGCGGTACGGGCTCGGCCACGACGAACCCCTGTTGCGCGGCCGACCGCATCCCTGTCGCCGGACCGGCGAGCACGGCCGCGGCGAGCGCGATCCGCCGGTGGTAGACGAACACCGACGAAGCCACGTCAAAGATCGACGGGCTGTCCACAATCAGCGGCAACTCCGCGATCGGATAACTGACGCAGGCGTCGATCTGCTCCTCGCCGGGCTCCGTGTCCGAAATGGATCGGACCGCTTCCCGGGCAACCGCCCGGCAGGCCGCCCTGAGGGCGGGATCGACTCGGTATGCCGTCCTGGCCTGCTCACGCAACGCCGCGTACGCGGGTCGGCTCATCAGCTGAGTCCATGTGTGCACGTGCCTTTCCGGCGCGGACACGCCGGCGTGCGACAGGGCCAGCATCGCGGGATTTCTGAGCTGATTCACAGCCCGCCGCACACGGCCCACTGCCTCCAGCGGTCTGACGCCCGCAGCGGTGAGGGTATGTGCCGCCTCGAACCCGGGAACGAGAACGTCGACCCTCGTGAAATGTCCGGCTGCCCACTGGACCAACGCCTCCACCCGACTTGGTGTGTAATAGCCGTTGAACGGGCTCAGGCCCACGAGACAGTGGTCGGATATATCGGAAATCCGACGGCAATTCTCGCTCTGTGGTCGAATCAAGAAATCCACGATCATCGCCGTTCACCTGCATCTGTATTCCACGTTCTCATTCCAATACCTGTTCCGGTCGCCAGGTCTGAAAGCCCGCCATGAAACAGACGGCCTGAAGAAGAGGCGGTCGCCACACCGTCGAATTCTCACCCGACACCCTGCCCGAACGGCTCAAGTCATTTCGAGAGAGAACCTGCTTTCTCGTCACGGCAGCCCTGTGGGCGGCATACATACAACTCGACGGTCGAGTCGTACACATCACCCGCGATCACTCCGCAGTGCGCCGATGCCTCCTCGTTGTGCCATCACACGCTAGGGGATGTTATGAACATTCGATAGGCCTTGGACGGTGTCTCACATGGTGAGCTTTGCGGCTCTCCTGTAGCAGGTCAGAGCTGTGGCGAAGCCGAGGAAGGCAAGGAAGCAGCCACCTTTTCGTTCCTACCGGACGGTGCGGCGGCGGTGGCCGAACAGCCAGGAGACCGACCGCTCGATCTTCCAGCGATGCCGACCGAGCCGCTCGCTGGACCCGGCACCGGGGCGGGCGATCCGCGCGATGAGGTTCCGGCCGCGGAGCCGGCGGAGGTGCTCCGCGGAGTAGTTACGCCTTGTCCGCGCGGACCTTCACCGGCTTCCTCCGATTCGGCCCGGTCAGCGGGCCCCCCTTCTCGCCCGCCCCGACGCGGCATCGACGATCGCGGACGTCCAGTCCAGCTCGCCCCCGGCACCGATCTCGTTCAGTGCCGCCCGGTGCAGCCTGCGCCACAGCCCGGCCTCGGTCCACACGGTGAACCGACGGTGCGCGGTGGCCGGCGAGACATCGAACGACTCCGGCAGATGCCGCCACGCGCACCCGCTCGTCAGCACGTACACCACGGCCGTGAATACAGCCCGCTCGTCCACCGGGGCCGTACCCCCGCCCTGCGGACGGGATGTGAACCTCGGCATCAACGGAGCTGCCAGCTCCCACAGTTCGTCCGGAACCAGCCGACGCGACAGATCAACCCTCACGGAGCGATACTATGCCGCACCCCGAAGTGCCACGTGAGACACTCTCCTATCGCCGAATTGGCTGCGGCTCGGGAGGTTGCCCTCAATGGGCGACGGAAATCGTTATTGTGTTCGTAAATGGAAAAAGATTTCGAATTCACTCGCCTTCGGTTGTACTTCGAGCCCGGCGGCAGGGTCCTCGTCGGCCACGGATCTTCTTCACCGAGGTCCGCTCGGCTGGGCGGCACCACCTGGACTGTGGCACCCTTGCGGTGATGTCGACGCCTGCGCCTGGGGCCTCGCGCCCCGGCGTCGGCCGTGCGCGCTGCCCGCAGCTCCCGAAGCCCACTTCGGCCCCGCGGGATCGTCTCTCCGGCTGCCCAGGCTGAGCAGCCGGAGAGACGCATGGGGCTCCTGCGCGCCCTGCTCGTGCCGATCGACGCCGCGATCTCCCGCCGACGGACGACCACCGGAGCACCATCAAGCCCGTGACCTGCCCGAGCACTCTGCCCCCGCACCACGCCAGCGCCCGTGACCCGTAGATTTCAGGGTGGAATCAGCTCATGGGGAGTCAGGCGCGGGTGCGTCGGCCCCAGGCGGACAGGGTCATAAGGGCGAGGTCGGTGTAGTCCCCGCCTTCCAGCAGGTTCGTACAGTCCGCCAGCTCCTCGGGTGTGGTGAGACGTTCACGGACCAGGGCCGGACCGATTTGTTCCAGGGAGAGCCGCAGGAAAGCGTCGGCGTTGCCGTTCCTGCCCACCAGGCCCGGGGTGCAGCGGACGCCGATATCGGTCAGACCTGCCTGTGAGAGGAGTCCCGGCAGCGCCGTGCCCCATCGCTGCTCGGTGCGCATCACGGTCTCGGACAGGGTGAACACGGCGTTGAGGCAGCGCTGGTAGGCGTTCCGGGTGTCGGCCGAGGGATGGACCGCCATAACCGTCTCCACGCACACCCAGCCTCCCGGTGCGGTCCAGCGCACCATCTTGCCGAGGACTTCCGCTCGCTCCGGCAGGTGTTCCAGTAGCGCTCGGGCATGGACGAGGTCGAAGGAGGCCGCCGGAAAGTCCTCCTGGACGACATCGTGGCGTCGGACGGACAGGTTGGGCACATCCCGGGGCAGCAGGGCGGTGCTGATGTCGGTGCCCACGACCTCCCCCGGGGCGCACTGCTCGGCCAGCCAGCGCGCGACGGATCCGGCGCCGCCTCCGAGTTCGAGGCACCGCCAGCCCGGCTGGATGCCGAGACGAGTGATGACGGAGCGTGTGGTGGGGTCGAGGTACGCCTCAAGGGCCCGCAGCCGCGCCGTCTCCTGCGGGATCCGGTGGTCGAGGAGTCCCGCCCCGTACTCATGTGCCGAAAGCCCGTCGGCTGTCCCGGTCACGACGAAGCCTCCGGGGTGTTCCGTGGATATGCCAGCCGGCGTTCTCGTAGGCGCATGGAGAGGGCGTTGGGGGTGAGCGTGATTCGGCGGGCGGGGTGGACGGGCTGGCCGGGAACCGGGTCGAGCTGCCAGCGTGCGGCGATGGAGGCGAGGGCGAGTGTCGCCTCGTTACGGGCGAAGACCTCGCCGATGCACTTGCGCGGCCCGCTCCCGAAGGGCAGCAGCGTGCCCGGCGGGGCCTTGCCCGCGCCCTGCCAGCGATCGGGGTCGAAGGTGTCGGGACCGGGGTAGAGGTCGGCGCGGCGGTGGACCTGATAGGCGCTGAACATCATGGTGGTGCCCGCGGGGAGACGGTGTCCGCCCAGTACGGAGTCGCTGGTCGTGTTCCGGGTGAAAAGCCATGCCGACGGATACAGGCGGAGCGTCTCGGTGACGATCCTGTCGGTCACTTCCAGCGCGGGAAGGTCGGCGTGCTGTGCGGGGCGGCCGTCGAGGACGGTATCGACCTCGGCCTGGAGCCGGTCCTGGATGTCGGGATGGGTGCCGATCAGGTGCCACGCCCAGGAGAGCAGGATGGCGGTGGTGTCGATCCCGGCGAGGAGGAAGGTGAGAACCTGCTCGTGGATCTCGTCGTCGGACAGGCCCGGTCCCCTCTCCTCCTGAGGGGCCAGCAGGGTGGACAGCAAGTCGCCCCGGTCGACACCGGCGCGGTGGTTGGCGATCAGCGTGTCGGTGAGCCGCCGGACGTGGTCCCGGGCCCGGTCGAAGCGGCGGTTGCCGCGGGTGGGGAGCATGTCGGCCATCGGGACGGGCATCATGGCCCGTCGGGCGATGCCGCGGGTGATGGCCTCGACGCTGTCGTAGAGGGCGGCGGAATCGTGGGTGTCCATGTCGGCGGCGAACATGCACCGGGCCGTGACGGCCGTGGTGAGCCGGTACATCGCCTTGGTGACATCGAGGACCTGGCCGTCGTGCCAGGCACCGGTCAGTGCCGTGATCTCCTGGCTCGTCATCGCCGCGTATCCGGGCAGCCGTCCGCGCTGGAAGGCCGGCTGGACGAGCCTGCGTTGTCGGCGGTGGGCGTTGGCGGGGCAGCCCAGCAGACCGTTGCCCGCCAGTTCTCGGAACTTGTCGAAGATGGGCCCGCCCTTGTCGTAGACACGGTCCTCGGCGAGGACCTGGTGGAGCAGGTCGGGATGGCAGACCATGTGCATGGTCTGCGGCCCCAGCTTGATCCGTACGAGATCGCCATGTGCGGGAAGTTGTTTCACGAAATCCAGTGGTCTGCGGGCGAACGCGAGCGCGTGGCCCAGCACGGGCAGGGCTCCCGGGGCGGTCGCCATCGTGTAGGTGGTTGTCACGGTGGGCATGGCCTCCTGTGCTGTCGTGGATTGCGCCTCGTCTTTGTCAGTCCCGGGCGCGGGGTTCGCCGTCGGCGGGCTGCCCCGGCCGGGGCAGCCCGCCGACGGCCCGGACGGCCGGAGCAGGCGGGGCGGCCGCCGGAGCGCGCTCACCGGGTGGACGGGTCTGCCCGCCGGGACGGCTACCGGCGTTCGCCCGCCCATGCGGCGTCCGGAGTGCGCCACCACCAGCCGATCACGGCGGAATCGGGGGCCGATGCCCCACCCGCCGGCCGCGGATCCGGTGCGCTCGGGCCGAGAACGAGGCGCTCCCGTACCGGACCGGCATAACGCGTGGTGACAAGGCTGAAATCCAGATTGGCGCGTACCCAACGGCCGAGACTCCCGACGAACCGCCGGAGTTCGACACCGGCCTCCGGCGTCACCGTGCGCTCCCTCAGCTCGACGAAGCGACGCATCACCGTGTTGCGCAGCACGACGGCCTCCTGGAGCGCCTCGGCGGTCGTCGCCTGCCGCTCCGCCGCCAGCACATCCAGGAGGTTCACCTCCGCAGAGCCGTGCTGGGACTCCTTGTGATGCGAGAAGATATCGTTGTCGAGGGAGACGAGGACCGCGCACATCTCCACCAGAGCCCGGACCTCGGGCGTATCACGCGACTCCCTCGGCATCACGTATCCGCCTGCCACGTCCAACAGGGCGATACTGCTCTGCATCGCGCCGTTGCGCAGGCGGAGCAACAAATAATCATCCAACCTCTGGGGCTTCTCACCGATTCGTCGCCGCGACCGCTCCCAGACCAGAGCGGCGAAGTAGGACCGGACGGCGTCAGCCCAGTCGCAGAACTGCGTGGGCGTCGCGCATGCGGAGATGCGGGACGCTACATCACGGAGCGCCCAGGCATAGGTGTTGTCCGGCAGGAGTCCGATGTCTCCGGTTTCGGCCACCCTGTGAAGCCGTGCCAGGAAAGCCGCCCACTCGGTGACATCCACGTCCGCGTTCTCGGCCTCGTCGCAGTACTCGTCGTCAAAGGCGAAGAGCCAGGTGTGGTAATCAGCGAAGGCGGCGAACCCTTCCCCCTTGCCGTGCGGCACGACCCCCGCCGCGAGCGCTCCTGGCCGCATCGTCGAAAACCGTTCCCGGTGTTCCCGGCCGGAAGGGATTCCCTGCTTGCTGGCCCAGGTCATCGTGCTTTCATTGATTGCTGCGGCGGCCGGGTTCTCAGCCTTTTCGATGGGGCAGTAGAAAGTCAACTGGCTTAAGTTCTCAGGCATTTCGACCTCGAAAAGTGATTATTGATTGAGGAATCCGCCGACGGAAACGGTGCAACCCCAGTGGCGGGGTACAAGGTTGATGTCCGGAGGGAGGGGAGATAAACCTGGATGCATGATGGCTTTTGTCATAGTTTTTCGCAATCGAGGGCCTTGGGGGCCTGACGGCCAAGACCTCCAGCCGGAGCAGTGAAGTGCTAATCGAAGGCGAATAGCGCCGATGAGGGGAAACCGCCGGGCCGTCGCCAGAGCGGGCCGGGTGAGCCGTAGAGGAGTTGCTTGCCGGTTCCGATCGGCCAGTCATCGGCAGTGGCGTCAGCCGGCCGCCGCGTCGGTGAGGCCGGTGAGGTGGTCCGGTGGAGCTGCAGTGTCCCGTCCGTGTCGACTGTCTCGAACAGAGAGAAGTCGGTACCTTCAGCAAGCTTCCCGACTTTTCCCATGTCCTGCGGGACAAGGCGGTGATCGAGGGGTCATTTGTCCCGGAAGGGACCAGCCAGGCCCGTGACCTGCTGGATTCGCTGGGATCAAGCCGCTGACCTGCACAAATGTTCTTTCAGCTGTTTCACGGTCATGCCCGTTGACGCGGCCTGCAGTCCCAGGAAAGCCTCAGTGCACTCCCACTGCCCGCAGTCGCTCCGTCAGCGGTCGGCGTGAGTGGGACAAGGGCCGGCTTTCGCAAGGCGCCCGGCGCGTTGGCGGCGGGCTCCGGAGGTGAGGCGGGCTGATCGACCATGACGGTAGGAGTCCTCCTTCCAGCCGGCCCGCTTTCGCCGAGCACGGGGGCGGAGCGGCCGAGGTGTGGCTTTGACGGAGCGGTGGCCGTCGTACTTGGTGGATGCCGGGGTCTCTGTCAGCAACGGCGGATGAGACGGGACACCGACGCTGAGCCGTCAAGATCCCCCTCCTCGACGGGCGGGTGGACGACGACGGACAGCCGCGGCGTGCCGTTGTCGAGAGTTGCGGGTGGGAGGCCGTCGGGCGGCGATGTCCGTCCCGCCATCAGCGCGGTCACCGTCCGCAACCGCAGGGCCTCTGCCCTGACGGCGACAGAAACCGTGCGTCTCCCATCTGATCACTCACGCCCATCTCACCGACCAAAATCACAGGCATTTCGGATCAATAAACAGGACACGTTCCCGGCTGTCCGGATACTGCGACCTTTCCTCTATACCCGCCGGTCGTCGCATTCAGTGCCCTGAATTTTCAAGTTTCCTGCCCTGCGTGTTCTGGAACTTCGTGTCCTGTTCTCGACCTGCTCCAGGCAGTAGATGGGTTGACCAACTCGGACAGGGCAGGCGCCCATCACGAAACGAGTTTAAGGGGCATGAGTATGGTGTCAGCCGTTGAGCAGTACTCCGCCACTCCGAAGAGCGCGTACCAAGGGGCGGGGGCGGTAAGTCACTACATGTCACCGGGCCGCCGGGATCCGATGAAGCGCCTGTCGGAAGAGCCCGTAACACTCGGATTCCTCTCCACGGCGCTCGATTACCTGGGCCCCTGGAAACAACTCGCGTTTTAGATGTAGGAAGCGGTGCCGGTGAAGGGGTGAAGTTTCTCCTTTCGCTGGAGGAAACAGAGTCTTGGCATTCGCAGAGAAACAAGTGCTGCTACTGCGGGTTCGACCTGGACGGCGACCTATTGGATGTGGCACGTATCATTCATGCCCGACGCCCCGAGGTGAGTTTCCTTCAGGGAGATATGCGGGAGGATCCTCCGGAAGACCCTGCGCCCAGGTGGCCGCCTACGGCGAGGGCATGGCCGAACGTGTCAGGGCACTGTCCGGAGGCCACATCGATCGTGCCCTCGACGCGGCGCCGACCGGGGGCCGGATCGACCGCGCGGACCAGCCCAGCCCGGCCGGCGGCTCGCTACCGACCCTGATCAAGCTGACCGGGGATCCCGACCGTGTCCTCACCGTCTCGGACTTCGCCGCCGCGGCCGAGCTGGGCGTCCGGACCACCACCGAGATCCGCTATGAGCAGATGGACGAGTTCGCCCGGCTCGCCGGCGAAGGCACCTTGGTCGTACCGGTCGCCCGCACCTACACGCTCGACCAGATCCAGGAAGCGGCCGAGCTCAGCCAGTCCCGCCGACCCGGCGGCAAGCTTATGCTCGTCCTGTGATCGCCCTGACGGCCTGACAAAGCGAGACCACCTCGACGAGGAGCGGGGGCAGGCCTCTTTTCCAGGCCGACCTCGAAGCCGCTCCCGTGGGTTCGCCGCGAACCCACGGGTCAATCCCCGCGAATGGCGTCCCTGGACCCTCGGGTTCCCGCTGAAGAAGCTTCAGTTTCCGCGAACTCGCGGGGAGCACGGCCCTGTTCTCGTATAGCTACCGCCAGGTGGTGTGTAGTGCTGAGTAACTACTTGCAGCTGCGGTCGCGCTGCTGGAAGCCGGCGAAGTCGGCGTGTGCGGTCTCGGCGGCCTCGGTGTACGCCTGGGTCTTCTCGTGCTCGGCCAGGGCCCGGTAGATGCTGGATAGGCTGGGGCTCTGCCCTTTGCGGCGGCCGGTGGGGATGAGTAGGCCGGGGTGCCGGGCCGCCACGGCTGGCCGGGCCGCGGTCGGTGGGGGTGGGCACGCGCAGGAGTTTCGCGAGCTGGGGCACCTTCGTGAAGCGGCCGGTGTGGTAGGTCCCGGCGACCGCGCCGGAGCGGGAGCGGCCGGGTGAACCTGGCGATGCGTCACAGCGTGGGCAGGGGTGGCGCTCGACGTCGTCCGCTTCGGACGCGAGTGCGGTCTAAGGGTCCGCCATGGCGCTAAGCGCTGTCCCGTAAATGATCTACGGCAGGCTGATTGACCAGCGCTGTTTCGCGGTCATCCGGCGAGGGCGAGGTTGTGGAGGCGGGCGATGCCGAGCATGGCGTGGTGGACGCCGTCGCCTTTCAGGCGGCAGTCGCGGAGGATCTTCCAGGTCTTCATCCGGGCGAAGGCGTGCTCGACGCGGGCGCGGACCTTGCGGTGGCCGCCACCCGATCTGGCCGGTGTTCCCCTCGCCAGGGCGCGGTCACCCCGGCGATACCCCGGTGCGGCGCTTCCAACGAGCAGAGCACCCAACCGACCCGGCCCGTGGCTGCTGCCCCCGGCCATCGACCACCCCGACCGCTCAACGCCCTGCCCGCCGAGCGGAGCGCCGCCGGTCGGCCACCACCAGGGGACGCATACGCGCTCACAGCCATTCGTTGATCGAGGCGACCACGACGACGGCCTCGAACCGCACGGCGAGCTTCTCGAACCGCGTCGCCACCGCCCGGTTGCGCTTGAGTCGGCTGATCGCGCACTCCACCGCGTGGCGGGCCTTGTAGTCCTCCCCGTCGAACGCCGGCGGGCGCCCGCCCGAGCGACCCCGCCGCACGCGGTTGCGGACCTGGTCGGCCGGCTCCGCGATCGTGCACCGGATACCCCTCCTGCGCAGGTAGGCGCGGGTTGCGGCCGACGAGTACGCCTTGTCGGCCCGCACCCGCACCGGAGTCCGCCTTGGCCGACCCGGGCCCAGCCGCAGCACCCGGATCGCCTCCAGCACCGGCACGAACTGCGGACTGTCACCGCTCTGACCTGCCGTCACCAGCAACGACAGCGGCTTCTGGCCCTACTCGCACGCCAGATGGATCTTCGTGCCGAACCCGCCCCGCGACCGGCCCAGCCCGTGGTCGTCCGGCTCGCGCACCACCCCGCCGGGCGGCTCCTTCTGCCCGGCCCCGTCCCGGCGCGCACCGGCCGCGTGCTGGTGGGCCCGGCAGACCGTCGAGTCGACACTCACCTCCCACACGATCAGCCCCGCCGCATCCGCCCGCTCCTGCAACAACGTCAGCACCCGCGCCCACGCCGCTTCTGTGGGGGTAACGACCGTCACGAGGCGTGGGTTTCAGTCTTTGTGCAGCTCAGCGTCGGCATGGTCGACGCTATCCAGCGCAACAGGTGTGGTGCTAGCCACTTGAGAGTGAACATGCTGCTGCCAGGCTGACTTGAGGAGCCCTCGGCTGTGGCAAACTGAGCTCATGGAGCACAAGACGAAGAGCCGAGCGCCCAAGCGCCGGTGGATGTCTATGCTCTTTGCCGCGTTCGTAGGGGACTTGATCGCCCTCTGCTCTGGTCTCGTATTTGCGGCGGCGTCCGCAGTTACGGTCTTGGGTGTCAGGTTCGAGATTCCGAATCGCACCGAGTCCCTCTGCCGCGTTGGCAGACCAGGTCTCATCGCGCTGCGCCCATAGAACTGGACCTCCCCCTCTTTCTGGGTGGAGCGGACCTTTGTGCGTGGGAGCGCCTTGAGGAGCAGGGTCTCCTCCACCCTTCACGGGTGAGAGGAACGAACGGCGATGCCTTTCTGGAAGAGGAACAACAGCTGTCCCAATCGTCAGCAGCCGGAAGCTCCGGCGGCCCGGATCACCAACGCTGGCGGTGATCCTGACGGTGGATCGCCGCCCCGGTCTGAGCAGGACCTGGGAGTCGCTGGCGCTGCCGCCCGTGGGGCGGCTGGCGGTGTTGCGAAGGGGCTTGGCCTCGGTGTGGGTGCATGGCTGTGGACTGAGGCGAAGAGCTGGTTCGATATCGGCGGAGAGCAGTAGCCTCGCGACATGTGAGAGGGCAGTACGTGACGTGCTGCCCTCTCAGCAGACACTGAGCGCCAGCCGATGCGCCGTCCAGGTCAATGACCGTGGGTCCACCATTGGATGACCAGCAGTCCGGCAGGTCCCAAGGACGCCGCCACGCTGAGGGCGGCGCGACGGAGCACTTCGTGGCGCGGAGCTGGTGAGGGATGCGTCCTCCGAGGGCGGTGGAGGTGGCTGGGGTGCCGCTTCGGCATAACGAACTCCTTTGTGGGCCGGGGCGATCCAGTCGATACACCCCGTGGCGTTGCCTCCTGACGATGCAGCCCGCACGGACTGTCCAGCAGCCCCCCTGGACGAACCCTGGACGGGTTCGGGACGATCGGCCGTTTCACGGGTCCGGGGACCGGGCCTTGGGTACCGTTCCTGGAATGCCGACCAATAACGCCAGTTCGTCCAGTACATCGGAACCCGTGGCGTCGTTCTGTCAGCGCCTTCAAGAGCTGAGGTTGTCTTTCGGCGCCTCTGTCAGGGACATCGAACGGAAGACCAAAGAGCTCGGGGTCCCGTATCCAAGGTCCACCATCCAAGCGAAACTGGCGGGCGTGCATAAGCCGGATTGGCCGTTCGTGGCTGCTTTTGTTCAGGCATGTCACGAGTGTGGTGGCTCGTCTGAAGAGCCGGACCTCAAGTCCTGGCACCAGAAGTACCTGACGATGATGCGCGAGCATCTGGTCGTGGTCCGCGCCGCCGCCGATGACCTGGGCGACCCTGAACGCGGCAGATTCATGGCCGACCTGACGGACGTCCTGGAAACGCTGCCGGTCGAAGATCTGACGCGGGTGGCTCGCGAGTCCGGCATCGACATACCCGTGCCGGACGGCGAGGTGAACGCCCGCCTGGTCATTCAGAGCGTTCGTTCGGTCGGCCAGTTCATCAGGCTGATCGACGGGTGCTCGGAAGGCGGTGGATGGGCGCGATCCTGGCAGTTTCAGGCGGACCGCATGCAGGCGGCCCTGGACCGTCCGGAGGCGATTTCCATCGTGGTGGTCTTCAAGAGCACCGGCGAACGGGTATTGGTCAGCCTCCCCGCCGACATGGAAATTGAGAGCGCGGCAAAACACATCGTCGGTGAGATATTCCTCCGTGAACTGCCCGCCCCGCGCCGTGCCCTCTATATCACCGACACCAATTTCTCCCTCACGCACAACGGGACGGAGTACAGGTCTGGAACATTGCAGAGTGTGGGCGTCAGGGAGGGGGACGAGGTCTCGGTCACCAGCATGATGACGTACCCATGGGCGCACAACATCGACTATGCGGCCGCGTTGCGGGAGGCCGACATGGGGGTGGCGGAGGTAGACCCCCACTATTGCCTCATGGGGAACGTTCGGAGCACCGTCGTCGCAAGAATGCGTGCCTACGGGTTGACCTTGTGCGGCGGGCCTGGGGGCGAATTCATGAGTCGCCGTACCTCCCCCATCTATTCGGACTTCCTCTGGAATGAACGGGAGGCCGGCTAAGTTGCCGCTTGCTGCAACGCACGCAGGTCATCCGGCCTGCGCGGGTGGTGCGGCCTTCGGAAGCCGTCTTCCCTGCAGGCCAGCCGCCCGGTCAGACCGCAACCAGCCCGACAGCCCCACCCGAAAGCCCGAAACGGGCATCACGTCACGTACTGCCCTCTGAAGGGGCGGCCGACTTGGTCGGCCGCCCCTTCGCGCGTTGTCGGTCATCCGCGCTGATTTAGGGATCGAGTCAGTTCACGGTTGGCCGCTCGTGCCGCTTCAAGCTCGGCCTGCCGTTCTTCGAGCTGACCAGTGAGGTCCACGTTGGCCTGCTCCAGGTGGGTGATTCGGCGTTGGAGTTCCTCGATGTCGGCGGTCACCCCGAGCCCGGATTCCTTCCAGGCTTGGTCACCGAGGAGTTCGGAGAGCCGGTCTTCGAGCTGCCGGACGCGGGCGGTGAGCCGGACGTTGCGGTCCTGCGCGTTGGCCAGGTCTGCCTGCAATGACGCCCGAGTCACCTGCGTGCCGCTCTCCAGCCCGACGGCGGGTGCGGCTTCTGCGGCGTGGATCTGGGCCAGCAAGTCGCGGTGCCGATAGAAGAACGTGCGGTCGACGCCGGCTTGTCGTGCGATGGCGGAGACGCTGAGCGATTCGCCTTTCCTGATCGCCTCGTGGAGGGCCTTCACGACCCGTTCCCGGCGGCGGGCAGAGTCGGCCCGCCGTCCATCGATCATCGGGGAGCTCGTGATCACGCACCTCGTAGTTCTTCGGGAGGCAGGCCGATGCTGGGCATGCCCAGCATCACGGAGCGGGTGGAGCGGACGATCTGGACTGCTTGCATGATCTGGGCTTGTTCTTCCGGGGTCAGGTCGTCGAGTTCTTCCTTGACTCGAGCGATGAGGCGCCGGACGCGGCGGATCTCTTCGTCCGAGGGCATTGCTTCCGAGCGGGCCCACTCGTCCGCCTCGAAGGTGCTGATGAGCTTTTCGCGGCTTCGCAGCAGGTCAGAGAGGTAGTTCTCCAGGTCGGGGAGGTAGGAGACATCCGTGCGGAAGTGGCCGCATCCGACACAGCGAAAGCGCATGGGGCAGGCGTGTCCGCCGGCGGCCACGTTGCTCGGCTCGGTGCAGACGCCGTATGGCACGCTGATCTCGCCGATGGAACGACGGTCGCGCTCGGAGTCGAGGAGCGAATGGACGTCCCGCCAGGTTCGGTTGCCGTGTCGGTCGAAGTGCATTGCGGTGACCCGGTCGACGGCTTCGCGGCGCCTTTCGTCCCGAACACGGTAATAGCGTTGAGTTGTGGTGAGTTGCCGGTGATCCATAAGCCGTTGCAGCACGTCAGGATGGACGCCGGCGTCCGCGTGTCGCTGGGCGTATGCGTGACTTGTGTCCGCAGAGGCTGTGTGCGGACGAGCGCGTGTTGCCATTGACCAGTGGGAATCCCGTCGGCATGTTCACCACGTTCCTTGTCGTGTGTGTTGCATTGCCGGGCCCTTGATGTGACGCGAGTCACTCGGGCATCAGATCTCGATCCGCCGTTTCCACCATGGGAGGTCGTGCGGTGCGAACGGGTCGTTGACCGTCCGGGCGATGACCCGATCGTCGAGAGGTCGGAGCTCCCTTCGCAGCTCACGACGGGCCCGGGGCCGGAGAGAATGAATGGCTCGCTCCAGCAGCGTCCTGACGTGGTAGTAGCCGCTGCGCAAGTTCGAGTCATCGTGTCCGTAGTCGGGCGCCGGGTCTCGACGCGGACGCCGCCCTGTGCATGCCCATCGGCGGAATGCGTGGGCGACGGAACCGGGGTGCAGACCGTGGGCGCGTTCGAAGTCGGCGATCTGGCGATTCGCGGCGGGCGAGAGTCGTCGAATGACGGGAGGTCGCCGGTGCATAGCTCCAGGTCGGGATCGGGTGGCGCGTGGCGGTAGTTGTGACCTGATCTCGCCCGGTGATCGGCGAGGCATGGAGACTTCCAGGGGACTGGTCCTCGAAGGGTTCCGGCCGACCTTAACGGCATGTAGCTGGTGACTTCAATGGCATGGGCGGACGCTGGTTCCAGCGGGTAATTCGCTGGTGTCACCCCAGTCACGGGCTGCATCGTGTGTCCTTACGTGGTGAGGGAAGGTGGACGGCGTGAAGACAAGACTGCGCGCCTTGCGTGCCGGTGACCGCGGATGCGCCTGGACGGCCAGGATCTGCCATGTCCAGGGAGGGAGCGACTGTCACCGGGGCATCCGCTTGCGGGTGTGGGGTTCCGGAAAGAACGGCCGGGTGCTGCAGGTGGACCTGCTGTCGAAGGCTCTGCCGGGGCCGTGGGGCGCCTGCGCGACGGACGGCACCTATCCGACCTCCCGAGACGTACGGGCCGTCGTTGAATACGCACTCGTCCACGGATGGGAGCCGGACGAGGTCGGAGGGGTGTTCCTGCTGACTGAGAGCGAACACGCGACGGCGTTCGAGCTCCCCGAGTTCCTGATCACTGATCGGATTCGGAACCCGGACGCACCGGATCCAAGCGCTCGGGTGCTTGCCCTGCCGGCGCGGTGACCGCAGTGGACATCAGCTGCACGAGCCGATCACTGCGGTCCGGGCGGTGGACAGTCGCGTCACCGACCCACCCTGGGCGGCCATGGTTCGAAGGTGGATGATCTCCTCGTGCTGGGCCGCGAGCCGGGCGAGTGCCTGGACGCGGAATTCGCCGAGCTCCACGTTCGCGTTGTCCAGTGCGACCAGTCGTCTCCTGAGCACGGTCACCTCTGCTTTGAGACGAGCGATCTGCGCTTCGCGCGGGTCAGGAATGTCCCCAGCCTCCTGCAGGGTCCGCAGACGGCGTTCGAACTCCTCGCGGAGGTGGGCATAGGGCCGGGTGCCGTAGAAGGCGGTGCGGTCCACGGCGGCTTCGCTGGCCAGGGTTTTGATGTCGCATCGGCCGCCGGGCGGGATCTCGCCGCGCAGGAGCCGGTCCGCGGCGGCCCGGATGCGGTTCTCGTTCTCGGCGCGCTGGCCTGCGGTGATTCTCATGCCGGATCCTCGAAGGGGTTGGTTGTGGCGGCGTCGATCTCGGCGACGACGCGCATCGCGCGGTCGTAGTCGGCCTGCAGCCTGGCGTGTTCGGTTCGGCGTGTGGTCCCGAGGTTGCCGAGGAACGTCTTTGTCCGTTCGGCGTGCTCGGCCCAGATGGGCCGGTGGCAGGGGTGGTGGGTGGCCTGCGGGCAGCGGGCGGAGTCACACATCCCGACCAGTGGCCGGCCGGCGGTGGGGGTGCCGGCGAGTTTGAGGCAGAGTGCCCGGGAGGGGTCGGTGAACCAGCAGAAGTTCGCCGGGCCGATGTGCAGGGTCTTGGCGCGCTTGGTCAGCAGGTTGAGGATGTCGCGGTCACTGCGCTGGGTCTTCGGCGCGGGCGCCGTCGAGGGTTCAAGCTTCTCGTCGACGCTGGCGAAGAACTCGGTGAGGCTGCGGGCGCCGGGCCCGGTCGGCAGAACGCCCTGCTGGTAGTTTTGGAACTCGGCCAGGATCAACTCCAGGTTCCGGTCGGCTTCGTGCTTGTTGACCTCGGCGAGAAGCTCGGCCTGCGCGCCGCCGGGGCGCGATAATGGTGGAGTCGGGTATTGGAACTCTCCGAATGCCTCGGCCCCGAGGTTATCGTGGGTTGCTGTAAGCCGTAAGGGTTGTAAGGCATGCGGTTGTACGCTGGTCCCCGTCGCTGCGGTTTTCACTCCGCAGCTCAGTCGGCGAGTGCGCAGGCCCTCTGACCAGGGCGGCAAAGAGTTTCGATCGAGACTCTTCGTCAGACAGATGTCCAAACCTGCGAGCGGGCTGCCCTCATGCCTTACAGCGCCCCATGGCCTCTGAGCTGCGCTTTTGGCTACTCAACCCCAGATAACGGACGCAGGCGGTGGCCGAGTTGAAGCAGAAGATGAGCGAGGCAGCGTAAAATCTGTCTTCGCACCGCATCGGTTCAGTCTGTGTCGGCCAGCCACTGGTCGATGAGCGCCTTGCCAATCGAATCGACCCGGTACGGGCCGCCGAGAGCAGCGTCCGCCAGCCGCGCGCGCAGTTCCGCGGCCGTGAACCAGCGTGCCTCCACCACTTCCACGTTGTCCACATCGATCGCGTCGGAAAGGGCCTCGGCGCGAAACCCGATCATCACCCCGGCCGGGAACGGCCACCCCTGGGAACCCTGGTAGGTCACCGCACCCACGGTGACGCCGGCTTCCTCCCGCACCTCGCGGCGCACCGTGTCCTCGAAGCTCTCGCCGATCTCGACGAACCCGGCTAGGGTGCTGAAGCGGTTCGGGCCGGATGCCGCATGGCGGCCGAGCAGGCAGCGCCGGGGCGTGCCCGGAAGTTCGACTAGCACGATCACGGCCGGTTCGATCCGCGGGAACAGCAGCTTCCCACAGTTCTGGCAGGTCCGCAGGTGGCCACCATTGCAGGACCGGGCCGGGCCCCCGCAGGCGCCACAAAACCGCTGATTGCGGTTCCAGTGCAGAATTCCCCGCGCGTACGCCAGCAGACCCGCTTCGTCCGGCGTGATGGTGGGAACCATCGCCCGCACGTCCAGCATCCTGTCCGCGCCGGCCAGCTCGACGGCGCTCTCCCGTTCGAGCCCGGACACATCAGCCGCGAACACCGCCCTCTCGCCTTCGAGGCCGAGCAGCACCCGGTCGCCGGCCGCGACGAGGATGTCCCTCGCCTGGGCCAAGGGCAGCCGCAACGGCGTTTTGTTTCGCACCAGGCACTGGTCCTGCCACAGGGGAATGACCTGGGTACTGGCCCTGGTCAGCAGTGCCTCGATCCAGTCCGAGTCTCCCCGCCGATCAACGACACGGTCGAGCCCCAACCCGCTGTAGTACACCGCTCCTCCTGGATCACAGTGTCTGCCTGTCCTCGACACTAGCGGATACGTCCGCCGACACCCTCCGCAGCTAGAACTTGCCTAGCATGCCTTACCGGATCAGATCTGGGATGAACTGGCTCGATGGCTTGACAACACTAGATAACCACCGTCACATCCCGCGGTCAGGTCCGTGCCAGGGAACGGGGCGATCGTCCGGACTCATGGGCAGGTGTTCGAGATTGACCGGACCGGGGTAGAAATGCGTTCCATTGGGATGGATGACTTCCTCGCCAATGAGGTGCCGGTAGAGCCACTCGGCGAAGCTCATGGCATGCTCCCAGTACCCGCCTTCGTCCCGGTCGTGTACCACCACGCTCCAGTCGGGCGTCCGTGGGCTGCGGCTGAGGAAGACGTGGAAGCCGAAGTCGGTCGACAAGGCAGGAATCAGAACTCCGCCAGCACCGGTCTCCGGGTGCGGAAGGCCGTCCCAGTCGGCATCGCGGAAGGCTTGCTCGGTCTCCCGGATGTCCTTGAGAAGGTTCCAACGTGTGGTCGCTGGGTGCTTGAAATAGAGGTGGCTGTTGACCGTGATCGGCGCGTACTCGTCGATGAACTCCTTGTAGTCGCTGGGGAGTTCTGTGCCGACCTCCGACTCAAGACGCGCCCAGCTTTCGGGATCGGCGAAGCGTCGGCCTCCCGGCCCAAGCATCGTGAAGACGGCAGACAGATGGTCGGTCATGGGTTGCACCTCTCGTTCGGTGTAGGAATCGCGGCAAGATCAACGTGGCTCTTCACGTCGTTAGCCCCGGAGGGATTGTTGTTCTTGGGTGCTGGCCATCGGGAACCTCGTTGGTCTGGGCTTCGCCCGCCGGAGTGGGGGCACGGCGGCTGACCTCGGCGGCGTAGGCGGCCCAGTCGCCGGCCGATGCCTTCTGCCACTGGACGGCGACCTGGATGTGGACGCCCAGCATCCGGGCAAGGATGGCGGCGGGGACCTCGGTGGCGAGGGTGAACAGGGCGGTGGAGCGGTCCTGGCGCGGCTGGAGGCCGATCTTCTGGAGGCGGAGGCCGAGCCGGTCGTCACCGATGGGCTGTCCGGGACGGCCGCCGGGGAATAGCCACGGCGCGTCGTCGGGGGCGCCGATCCTGGCCTTGCCGCGCCGGGTGGCGATGAGGTCGCGCACCAGGCCGGCCAGCGGTTCGGGGAGGACGACAGGTGAGGTGCCGAACGTGATCCCGACCTTGTCGTTGTCGAGGTGGACGTCGTCGACCGTCAGGCGGCTGATGGTGGCGATCTGCTGGGCATAGAGGACCAGCAGCAGGCCGGCGACTCGATCCGAGGTCGCCAGCGTGTCGTCGTGCAGGAGGCGCCTGGCGTCGGCCCAGCGCTTCTCGCTGTCGATCGTCCCGCAGGGTCCTGTCCAGCGCACGGTGCCGTAGGTGAGTCCCTTGGCATGCCGGTGCTGGACGGACCACCGGACGAAGTGGCTGGTCTCGTCCCGGTAGGTGGCCTTGGGGTCGGCAATCCATCGCTCCAGGTCAACCTGGGTGCACGTGCCCAGCGTGAGAGCGCTGTCGGACAGCCAGTCGAGGAAGTTCGCTGCTGCGGTGACGTGGCAGCGTACGTTCAGCGCCTGCAGGTGCGTGGTGTGCTCCTGGCCGAGGCGTCGCCGGAGTCGACGTAGGTGGTGCCAGACCGCGTAGCCGTGCAGGATCCGGCGCTCGGTGAGATCGGTGCGTGCTTGGAGCGCCGAGGTGATCCACTGGTGCAGGGCGACCAGCCGCTCGTCGCGAGGCGGCAAGGCGCCGGTGGCGACCAGGACGCTGCGGAGATGTGCGAGGACCTTGCTCGCGGGCAACTCGTCGAGCGTGTCGTGGGTGACGGGCCGTTCGTCACGGCCTATCTGCCGGAGCAGGCCGCCGACCTTCGAGCCCGATAGCCAGAACATGGTGCTTGTGGGGCGTTCGGCTCCGGACAGTGCCTTGTAGAGAGGGACGAGGTCCTGCCGGATCGTGCCCGTGTTGCCGGCCAGGAGGTCGCGTACTTGCCGGTCGAGCGCGCATCGCTGGCAGGGACGGGTGCTGAGCTGCCAGGTGGTGCGGCAGACGGGGCAGCGGCCCCAGTAGTCCGGGTCCGGGTTGGTGCACTTCGCGCACAGGGGTGCATCCCACGTGCCGCTGCGGACGTGGTCGACGGCTCCACAGCCACTGCAGGGCGCCCACCGCAACTGGCACCGGTTGCACCAGGGTTCGCCCGTGGCACGGGAGATCTCACAGACTCCTGTCCGTCCGCAGATGCCGCACTGGGCGGCGGTCCTGGGCCGGCAGTTGGCGCAACGTGGTCCGTCGGGAAGCCGAGCGGCGACCTTCTGGCGGCGCCCGCAGTCGCGGCATTCCTCCAGGTTGACGGGGTCACTGACCAGGCAGTTGGGACACAGCGGCCGCCCCTCGGCGTCGCGGGCAGCGGGCTCGCGGACGGAGCCGCAGCGGGTGCAGGGCACAGCCGCGTTGCGGGCGAAGCAGTTGCGGCAGACCCGTTTGCCGTCGAGCACCTTCGACAGGGACTTGACCTCATGGCAGCGGTAGCAGGCCGGATTGACGACCCTGGTGGCTCCGGCCTGGACGAGTGCGTCGATGAACCGTAGGACGGCGGGGGTTGGGGCGTCGTAGCCAGCACCGGTCAGCAGGTCGGGTTGGGCGGTGATCGCCCAGGCCAGGCGGCGCTGGCCGGCCTTTCGGACGGTGGCGCGGTCGAGCGCTGCTTGAACGGCGCCCGCGTCGAGCGTGGGATCGACCGTGGTGATGAGGCCGGCGAGCATGGCGAATGGATCGCCGTCCGTATCGGGGCATTTCGCGCACCGGGGGTTGCCGTGGCGGTCGCGGCTGACGACGCGCCGCTGCTGGTGGCAGCCCGCGCAGTCGGCGGCCTTGTCGAAGCAGGGCGAGCAGCCCCATCGGCCGCCGCTGCGGCTGCCGACGTAGGGGCGTGCGCGGCCGCACTCACCGCAGCGGGGAAGGGCGATGTCCTGTGCGCCGGCTTCGTGAAGGGCCATCAGCAGTCGTGCGACGCAGAACGGTGCCGGAGGTCGTCCGGTCCGCAGCAGTGACGGATCCTCGTGCAGGGCCTGGGCGAGGCGCCGGCGACCAGCCCGCTCGCGCATGACCGTGCAGACGATCTCGCGGATGCGGTCGGCTTCCAGGTGCCGTTCGACGTTGCCGACCAGGCGCACGACCAGGCCGACCGGGTCGGCCAGCACCTCTTCCGAGAGCCCGTTCACCGGTCCACCGGTGCGATCCGTGCCCGCTTGGGCCGCAGGCCGCCGATGCCCTCGGCCGTCGTTCCGCCCGCGGCCGCCTTCTTCGGCCTCTGCGCGGCGCTGGCTGCGGCAACGGGTTCGATCAGGTCGTCCATCGTGCAGTCCAGGATGTCCAGCAGGGCCATGAGGATCTTCAGACTGAGCCGCTCGGGGCGTTCGACGACGAGCCGGTAGACCTGGCTGGAGGACAGGGTGATGCCGCGTTCGGCCAGCGGCGGCAGCAGGTCCGTGGTGGAGAACATTCCGCGGTCCGCCATCAGGTGACGCAGGTGCCAGCGGTAGTCGAGCTTGGCGGCCATCATCGGTCCTTCCTGGTCGGCGCCTCGTCGAACGCCGGGTTCAGTGCCTTGCTCAGAGCAGTGTTCATGAAGTCGTCGCTGACGTGGGTGTAGATGGCGGTGGAGCTATCGCACTCGTGACCGACCTGCTCCTGGATGAACCGCCGATCCACCCCATCCTCAGTCAGATGCGTGACGTAGGAATGTCTCAGCGAGTGGACGACCAATGCCTCGGGGAGCTTGAGCGCCGCGCGGTAGGCGACGAACCGGGCGTTGATCTCCGACGGCTTGACCCGCCCGCCCCGCTCGGTCACCCACAGCGCTGGGTGGTCCTCGCAGCCGAACTGCGGGCGGACGTTCTCCACGTAGTCCTGGACGGCGTCCACCGCCCAGTCCATGACCGACAGCACGTTCCGGCGCCGCGGCGGCTGCCCCTTCTTCGCCTTGCCGTAACGCACGTTCAGCGTGCCGTACCGTCCGAACTGACGGGCTTTCGGATTGCGGCCGAAGTCGGCCAGATCCAGCTTCGAGGTTTCCGTGCGCCGCAGTCCCCAGCCGTAGATGACCTTGAACAAGGTGGCGTCCCGGTAGGCGGCGAGGGCGCCCTTGCGCTTGGACCGCACCGCCCGATCGACCTGGTCGTCGGCGTAGTCGAGGAACCGCTGGAGCTCCTCGCGGGTGAACGGCCGGGCCTCCGGGTCGCCCTCGTAGTCGTTGAGGTGGGCGATGGTGTTCCACTCGTGGCAGATCGCCACCGGGTGGGTACCGAAGGCGTCCTCGCAGGCGACCGCCCAGCCGTAGCGGCCGTCGATGAGGAACTCGGTGAACTGCCGCACGTCGCCCTGGTAGCTGCGGATCGTGGACGGCGCCAGGTGCCGCTCACCCGTCAGCGAGGCCGACCACTCGTCCATGTGGCCCGGCAACCACGACCACGGGTACTCGTTGGTGAACTCCTGGAAGCGGCGAATCAGCCGCTCCCGCCCGGCGATCGTGTCTTCCTTCAGGCCCCGGGACATCTGCTGGGCCCGCCAGCCGCGCAGCATCGCGTCGACCATCGCGTCCTCCGGACACAGCTGGATCACCCCCGAGACCAGCTCCAGATGAGCCGCCCCAGCCAGGGCCACCTTCCGTTCTTGCGCCACTCCAGACCATCCCTTCTGGAGGGCAGATCTTGCATCAGACGGGATGTGCCTGGCAAACTGCCTGTTCAGAAGGCCAGTTCGTAGTAGCGTTGGGGTCCGTCAGGCCGTCGCCGTGAACAGGTGACCTGCGACTTCGCGCCCGTCTGATGCAATTCCCGAGCCTTCACGTAGCCGCGTGTGGTCTGGATGTTCAGGTGCCCGAGCAGTGCGGCGCCGATGTGGATGGGCACTCCGTTGTTGACGAGGTCGGTGGCGAACAGTCTGCGGAAGTCGTGGGCTGTGAAGTGAACGTCGTGGAAGCGGTGGTCGGAGGCTTCGAGGGTCTTGCACGCCTTCTTGAGGAGTTTGTTCACGACGGTTGCGCTGATGCAGCCGCTGGCGTGGTTCATCGAGCGCTGGAACAGGAACGGCAGGGGCTCGCTCATGATCTTCTCGTGGCCGTCCCAGCGGCGCAGAACGCGGACGGGTTTGCCGTTGGCCGTCAGCCGCCGAAGGATCTCGGCGATCGCGTGGAAGAGCTCGGCGGACATCGGGATGACGCGCTCCCGGTCGTTCTTCGACGGGGCTACGACCAGCAGCCCGATCAGCTCGCCGTTCGGCCGCTGATACTGGCGGATGCTCAGGTGGGTGAGTTCCATGAGCTCCTCGATCCTGACCCCGGTGAGGCGAAGGACATGGACGATGGCCCAGGTCCAGAACGCCTCGTCTTCTCGCAATCCCGCGTTGACCGCCTCGCCGGTCTCAGCGTCGTGGCAGCGCAGTGGTGCCTCTCCGTCCCAGAGGGTGTGCTGCTGGTCGTGACGAGTCCAGGGCCGGCGGTAACGGCGGCCGTCGCACGTGAACTCCTCACCCGGCTGCACCTCCTTCACTCTTGTCAGCAGCTTTCGGGCGGAGACCAGATCCGCGTCAACGTGCTCGACAAGTACAGCAAGGAGAGGCTGGAGCGTCCGGACCCGGGCGTGTACCAGTTCGGTGCGCTTCCTGGCTCGCGCACCGTAGCCGCGGGTGAGGGTATGCGGAACGGGGTTAGGAGCCGCCCACATTCCCCAGCGTTCCGGCTCGGCCACGGCCCAGGCGGACAGGTCCAGGTAGAACGCCTTGACCGAGAGGATGAGATTGTCGAGGTCACGGCGTGGTGTCCCGTCGGCTTTGACCGAGGTCCGCCGTAGCCACTCCTGGAACGTCTCGGCGCTGAGATGCAGGTCGGGCTGGGCGGGGTTGATCACTTCGATCTGTTTCCAGAACGTGCCGGCCAGTCGGCGTGCCAGACTTCTTGGCTGAGGAGAAGTCCATGCCGTCGGCGACCCGGACGTGCATGTAGTCGACCAGGAGTTTCTCGACCGTCTTGTTACCGAGATTTTGTCTGCGTACCACTTCGCCCACGTCGCGGTGGTGGCCGTTCATCGCCCGGATCACCGAGTTCGGAGTCATGGCGGGGAAGTGCCCGACGACGCACAACACCTCCCACAAGACCTTGCCGCCATAGAGGCCACCCTCATACTCGTTCGGGCTGAGGCGCCGCCATTCCCAGGCGTAGTGCAGCAGGGCCTCCGGTGTGAGATCGGCTGCCGGAATCTGCTGGCTGACCAGCACCGACGCCAGGTCCTCGTAGGCGCGTTGGCGTGTTCTTCCGCTGTATCCCGTCTCGGCGATGCCGCGGCAGAACAGTTCCAGGAGAGGGTCCTGCTGGCAGCGGAGGAAGACCTGCGCGAAGTTCTGCAGCATGGTCCTTCTGATCGCGGCCAGCGACGGCTGGACCGCCCGGAAGGCGATCAGGAACGTCACCCCCTGGGTGAGGGTTCCGCCCCCCGGCTGGTCCTGCGCGTAGTCGGAGATGGTGTTCGCGGTCGATTCGTCGTCCAGGCCGGTCGCGAGCCAGCGCTCGTTCCACGTCTCGCCCGGGAACGCGGAGAGGAACTCCCCGATCAGCCTGATGGAGTTCCGCATCTTCGAGCGGTTGCCCGAGGATTCCTCGCGCGCGTACTCGCCCACCACGTCAACCAGCGCCTCGATGGACGCGCGGCTCAGGTCGCCCAGCGGGTTGGGCAGGTTCGGCTCGGCGGGACGCCCCTCGACCGAGCCGGCGTTCCGCGTGAACTTGCCTCCAGCTTCGCCGTCGGCCAGGGGCGTTCGCCGTGTACGGCTGGTCGTCGCGGACAGAGACCTAGTGCTGCGACCGGCAACGTTCACCGGTTTGCCATGGGTGATCGGAAAGTTAGGCAGGGCGGAGCCGATATCTGGGCTACTGCGCTGAGGGAGCGCGCTGTGCGGTGAGCACGGGCTGGTAGTACCCGCTGGAGGCCGGACTGTGCCAGGCGATTTTGGTGAAGCCGGCTTCAGTCACGAACTCTGTCAGCTGCGGGGGCGTCAGCGCCCAGTGGGTGGTCCGGCGGACTCGGACCTGCCAGGTGTTCTTTGCGGGGATGAGCTGGAAGTGCTCCAGGTCGTAGCGTTCGCCGTCTTCGTGCCAGTGCCACAGCTGGAAGGTGATCGCTTGGCCGTCGCGTGTTTGCGAGACCTGGGGAGGTGTCGACGTGGGTCTGGTCTGGCGCGTCTCGTTATAGGACCGGACGGTGATCACCAGCAGTCCGTCGTCTCGGAGTACTCGTCTCATGCCGAGGAGTGCCGTCCGGAGATCTTGCCCGGAGAGTAGGTGCGTGAGCGAGTTGTCCGCGCAGAGGACGACGTCGAATGACGTCTCCCTGAAAGGCAGTTGGCGCATGTCAGCCGCAGCTGCCGGAAGCCGGCTGCCCCGGGCCGTCGCCTCGGCGGCGGCGCGCGCGGCGGCGACCGGGCTCACGTCGCTGCCGACGACTTGGTGCCCGGCCCGGGCCAGCCCGATGGCCTGGGTGCCGATCCCGCACGAGCAGTCCAGGACGGTGTGTGGTCCCGCGCCGAGAGATTGGCGAACGAGCCCGCCCAATACCTCGGCCTGGTAGGCCATGCTTGCGTCCCAGTCCCGGAACATCAGGTGGTAGTCGTGGGCCAAATCGTCGTAGAAATCCCGCACGGAGAGCTCGGACATGTATCCCACCGTAGTGCGTGGTCGCCGGGGAGTGCGGGCAGTTCAGGCAGCGGCTGCCTGACTTCGGCCGCCCCAGCGGATGCCCTTCTCGCTGCGGATACGGGCGCGTTCGCGGCGTTGGGCGGCCAGCACGTCGGGGTGGCGGGCGTTCGCGTTGCGCCAGCGGAGGTAGGCGTGAAGGGCTCGGGTCTGCGCGGTGTGGTTGCGATAGTTGGAGTTAGCGATGGTGAACTGCCGCAGCGGTCCGAAGTGGGCCTCGATCGGGTTGGCCCAGGACGCGTAGGTCGGGGTGAAGCACAGCTCGACCCGGTTCTTCTTTGCCCAGCGCCGGATGGTCTCGCCCTTGTGGGCGGACAGATTGTCCAGGATGACGTAGATCGGGGCGCCGTCTGGCCGGGCCGCCCGGATTGACCTCAGCGCAGTCAGGGTGTTCGCGGCCCCCTTCTTGCGCCGGTTGACGCCCCAGAGCGTGTCGTCGCCGACCGAGTAGCAACCGTGGAAGTAGCGCACCCCGTGAGTACGGTGGTAGGTCGCGGGATGCCGCTCGGGCCGACCCTGTTCGGCTCAGCACGACCCGGCGGTGGGCCTGATGCCGAGCGGGCCGAACTCGTCGAACGCGAACACGCGGTCCGGGAAGTGCTCCAGCACGTGCTCGATCCGGTCGAGCTTGGCGTCGCGCTCGGGGTCGGGGGATTCCTTCCAGGTCTTGGTGCGCTGGAAGGTGACGCCGCGGCGGGCGAGCAGGCACCGTAACGCCTCGCGGCCGATCCGGATCACACGGCCGTGTACGAGGCGCAGGTAGGCGGCGAGTTTGCGGATGGACCAGCGGGTGAAAGGCTGCCCGAGCTTGGTCGGTCGGGTGGTGGCCGTCCGGACGACGAAGTCCTCGTCGTCAGGACTGAGAAGGCGGGGACGGCCTCCCGCCCACCGAGGGTCCAAGCAGGCCAGACCGACCTCGTTGAACCGGTGGATCACGTCCCGGACCGTGTCCTCGTCGGCCTGCACCAACTTCGCGATCACCGGCACCCGGTTCCCGCCAGCCGAGGCCAGCAACATCATCGCGCGCCGGTAACGCACCGCACTGGTGCTGCCCCGGCGCACGATCTGCTGCAGCTTCTGCCCCTCCTGGTCAGTCAACCTGCGCACACGGACAGGCTCAGCCACCACGCCCCCAGCGGTCAGATCGGACGTCACCGCTCATCTCACCGCTCGGACACCCAACCCGGCGAACCTACGTGGTCAGAGCACTAGTCACCGAACACCGCCTTCACGTCGCGAGGGTCGTAACCGGCGGGCAGTGACGAGGTGACCCGGGGCCTGGAGTAGAAAGACTGCAAGCGGTCGAACATCTCCTCCACCCGCGGCACGGTGTACTGCGTCGTCGTCCTGATGTCGCGGTGCCCGAGGATCGTCTGCACGTCCGTCAAGGTCAGCGCCGGGTCACCAGCCATCCGCACTGCTGCGGTGTGCCGGAGGTCGTGCAGTGTCCAGTTGGTGCCCAGCGTTGTGCCTGCGCGCTGAAGGACTCGGCGCATCGCCGCGTAGGTCAGCGGCCGGTCCGTTCCACGACGGGCTCGCCACACGATGTCCTCGGGCCCGATGGGACCGCGTTGCGCGGCGTAGCGCGCCAACAGCAACATCGCCTCTGGCGAGAGGGGCGCCGTCCGCATCTCGCCACCCTTCGAAAGGATGCGGATGCGCTGTCCGGCCCAGTCAACACATGACTCCCGCAAGCCGAGCAGCTCGGTGGCGCGGGCGCCGGAACTGACGTAGCAAGCCAGCAGAGCCTTGTCGCGATCACAGCCCATAGCGTCGAACAGCTCGTCCCACTGCCCGTCCGGAATCGAGCGAGGCGACTTCTTGGAAGCCTTCTGGCGCAGGCGGGAGCGCCGGACGATGACCTGGGGGTCATCCGGGGAGCGGTGGCGATTTGCCACCGCCTGGCGATGCGACTCCGGAACCGGGTTGACGACCGGCCCGACCCCGAAATGAGCGTGATACTCGTAGAACCCCCGCGTCGCGGCAAGCGTGATGTTGATCGTCGACGCGCTGTAGCCCGCTGGCAGCACGCGCTTACCCGTCCGCATGTTGACCGAGCCGGCCGGTGCGGATTCCGGGTGACGTCGCACGCGCTGCGGATTGCGGGCCGCGCGGAGCCAGCCCACGAGCACGGCTACATCGTTCTCAGTCGCCAACGTCCAGGGCACATTCAGGGCCCAAAGGACCCTGAACCAGGTCAGGAGCGCATAGCAGTAGGCCCGTGCGGTCCGAGTGCTCACGTCACCGAGCACCAGGTCGCGCACCCAATCCGCAACGGCGTCGATGGATGCGCCGCTGTGGTCGGCGAGAGCGTAGGGGATGTCGTGCTGGCCAGTAACCACGACGGCCCCAACGCGAGGCGGGTCGATGCGGCCCGTGATGAGCAGAGTTCGGACTGTTTCCGTCACTTGAGAGTTCCTCCCGATGGTTGCTTACACCACCGAGCAAGCCGACGGGTTCGTGGATTCCTGGAGGGAAAATCCCTGGAACCGGAGGGTGGCTGGGCTCTTGGCGGCAGAGTAGCCCGCGGGTTCCGGGCCTCCAACTGGTCTCGACAGTGTGAGCTGCTCTCAGCTGTCAGTGAGCCTTCGCAGTCGGCGCCAGATTGCATGAGCAGGTATCGATCAACCCGCGCTGAGTCGCCACAGCCAGCGCAGAGCGTCAGGAAGCAGGACGCCGCCGTGGTTGGGGCTGTGTCCGCCGCTGCACGTTGCCGAGGGTGTGCGCAATCTTCTCAGCGATCTCCGCAACGTCGGCGGGGCGGCTGGTGTCGACGGTCAGCAATGGACCGCCCAAGTTGAGTGGGCCCGGGTAAGTGGCACGTACGGCGGCCACGCGCTCGGCGATCTGCTGGGGATTGAGTTGCGGATCGAGGTGGCCCGCGTGTCGGGTGCGGGCCTGAAAACGCTCGGCAGCGAGGGCGACGTCGCAGTCGCAATGGACTTCGATCAAGAGGCCAGCGAGGCTCCGGAGCCGACCGGGAGCGGTGTCGTGATGCCACCAGTTGTCGAGCACAGCCCGGCCGGCGTCCGCTGCCAAGGCGAACATGATGTCGTCGCTCGCTCTGCTCAGCCTGCTTCGCCAGGCATGGTCACCGACTCCGAGCGAGTCGTAGAGGGACTCCAGGATCACATCCTTGTCGATCACCGGAAGGCTGAGACGCCTGGCCAGACTCCGTGCCAGGGTGCTCTTCCCGCTGCCCGGTAGACCTGAGACGACCACAAACGCGAAGCTACTCACAGAGGTCAGTATCTCGACGCCACGCTGTTTTCCTCCATGACGATTCTGGTCGCCGTGGTCAGCACGATGCGGGCGGACACCGAACGCTGGGCCCAAGCCGGCCGCGATGGGGGCGGCGGTGCGGTATCGCAGGACGGATTCCTCCATGAGGACGACGTAGCGGTGGCCGCCCTCGTAAAGGAAGCGGGAGCGGGCGATGCGGGCGGCGACCGCTTCGGCGACGTCGTTGGGAGTGCCCTGGAAGCGGGTGATCTGCTCCATGAGGGCGGTGGCGAAGCTGTGGCGGGGGGCGACCCGGTACCCTCGACCGCATCGGCGACCTCCACCTCGCACCCGCCGTCGTGATCCGCACCAGCACCCAGTCCGACGAGTCCACCATCCCCGTCTACGGCGAAGCCGCCGAACACACCTGGAACTGGCTGACCGCCCAGACGGCCCGGGTGCGGGTGTACGGGGGCGCAACGGGTGCCGCGCGAAGGACAGTTACGGCGGACACCGACGCTAGCCGATCTGTCTGTGGACAGATTCCGCTGAGATCGGGCCTGATCCGGGCCGATCACCGGACGGCTGTGGTGAGGGTTCCTACGCTCCGATCATGAATTGGACGAATGCGCTGGCGGTCTTCGGTGCCCTCACCGGAGCCGGCGGCCTGGGCTGGCAGATATGGAGCCACCACCTCACTGGCGGCCGGGTGGAAGTCTTCTCCACCCGGCTCAAGCACGAAGGCCGGTGGTGGGTGCGCACCGACGTGTCGAACGTCGGCCGCCTGGACGTGGCGATCGTCGGTTACTCGGTCTGGCGCGACATCCCCGGCCACCGACTGAAGCGGGCGCTGTGACGGCTGCGGGCCATGAGGCGTCTGGGGTGGAGAAGGGCGCGGCGTACGCAGATGCTGTTCAACCCCTCAATCCACTTCGGGGCGCCGGTGGAATTTGGAAGCGACACTCAGCGTATAGAGCTGCCGTTCGTACTCAAGGCCAGCTCGATGGTGTCGCTGCCGCTCACGGGGCTGGGGGTGCCTAACCGGATAGGCCGCCAGCTGCGGGTTTCACTGCACTTGGGCACCGGTCGGATCATCCGGGCCGACGTCCACGACGCCGACGCCTTGGAGCCCCTGCGGATCGACTTGGACGAATACACCGGCGACTGGTCTTTGCATATCGGCCCGCCCACGCCGACTGACCGGAAACGGACTCGGGCACATATCGTTGGGTCCTGACCAGACCCTCCACCGCAACGCTTGGCTGGCGGGCCCGGCCTGGGGAGGCCGGGCCCGCCGTGCTCACTGCGCTCGGCTGAACGACGGTTTACGGACTGAGCGGCGGCCTCCGGTCAGCATTTCAGCCGGTCCCAGGCTGTCGCCGGCTGTGGCTTTCAGCGGAGGGTTGCCCCGTGCAGGTGCCGGCGCAGTTGTGCGCGCAGTTGCGGCAGAGGGGCGCTCGCGCCGAGCCGCCGCAGGAAGTCGGCGGCATCCCAGGTGATCAGTCCGCCCTGGCGGGAGAGGTACAGGCCCGCTTGGTCGATGCCGAACTCGTTGTCGTAGTCGAGCAGGAGGTATCCGGCGAGCTGGTAGATCTCCTCGCGGCCCAGGCGGCGGGGGTCCTTGGTGGCTTTGCAGTCCAGCAGGAGGCCGCCGAGGATGTAGTCGGCGTCGGCGCCGCCGATGTCGCCGCTGCCGGCGAAGACCGGACCGCACACGCGGGCCTTTTGCGGTAGAGCCCGGAAGGCGGCGAACGGTCCGTCGGCGAGCCGCATCTGATGGTCGATGTCGGTCACAACGTACTCGGGGACCACTGCGGTGAGGTCATCCAGGGTCGTGGCGGGGGTGGCAGAGTTGAGCAAGCTGAAGCGGCGAATCTCACCGGTGCGGGCGATGTCCTCGAAGAAGCCCGCGACGAAGCACAGCCGGATGAGTGCGTTCTCGTCCAGGCTGCCGGGGTCGGCGAGGTAGGCGTCGATGGTGGCCAGCAGCTCCCGGCCTGCGGTGTGCAGGGCCTTGCGGGCCCCACGGGCCGGTGCGCTGCGCAGCGGTCCGGTCTCGTCAAGGAGCATGACGCCGGCGACAGGGGCCGGTCCGAGCTGCCCTCCGAGGCTGAGGCGGAGGCGGTAGTCGATGGCGTGCCCGAGGGCCGACCAGTTCGGGTACTGGACGTCGATCGGCTGTGCCGGGTGCGGGAGGCGGACGATACGTGCCTGGTAGTCGCCCACCAGGTTCTGACTGTAGGGCAGGTGGGCGGCCATGAACTGTGAGATCGGTGAGGAGTCGTACTTCAGCTGCCCGGTCAGGCTCAGCTCGATCATCGGTCGCCCGGCCACCGTGCCGTCCCGGCCGGCGCCGGCCATGGTCTTTTCGTACTCGTCGATCCAGGCGATGCCCTCGGTGTCCAGCAGATGGCGGGCGCGGGTGACCGCGACGTAGATCAGGCGGGCCTCGCTCGCATGCAGCGTGCGCTGTAGGCCCAGGTCGTCCACCGACGGGGCCATGAAGCCCTTGCCGATGCGTACCGACGGCCACTCCCGTCCCTTGGCCTTGTGCGCGGTGGAGACGGTGACCTGAGCCTTCTCCTCCGGGGAGAGGCGGTCCACCGCGGCGATGATCTGGTCGGGGCCGTAGGTATCGACCAGCTGCACGATCGCTTTGAGGTCCTGGCCGGCCTTGTCCTGCTCGGCGTACTCCTGTACCTCGCCCCAGGAGGAGAACAAGAACAGCTCCGGGTGGCTGGTGCGCTGGCCCGCTTTGAGCTCAAGTGCGGCCTTGGCGATGCGCTGCAGCGCGCTGCCCCCGCCGGTCAGTGCCACCGGGATGCCGAGTTCCAGGTAGGACAGGACTTCGCTCATCGCGTCCACGTTGCCCCGGCACAGCACCGCCTCGGGCTGCGCCACCTCGCCCACGCGGGAGCCGGGGCCGTGGCCGGTCAGATGCATCTCCGACTCGGCGTGTCCCAGCCACCGGTTGGCCACCTCGGCGATGGCCGGGCCGAAGCGGAAGGACTGGGTCAGGCGCAGCTGCTCGGCCGGGAATCCGGTCATCACATCGCGCGCGTTACGCCAGCCATAGATCTGCTGGGCCGGATCCCCGACACACACCCGCTGCGCGTCCTGGGCGAGGAAGACCTCCTCCAGTACCGGGTTGGTGTCCTGGGCCTCGTCCAGGAGGACGAAGTCCGCCCCGAGCTGCGGGAGGGTCATCGCCCACAGTTTCATGTAGTGGTCGTGCTCGAACCGCAGCCGGCCCTCGGGCGAGCAGATGTCCTCCCACGCACGATGCGCGTAGGGCAGCAGGGTGCGGGCGAGATAGTCCTGGCCAGGGCCGTCGAGGCCGTTGACCGGCTCCATGTGGCGGGCCATGACCTGCCGGTCGGTGGTGTAGCAGAACTTGCGGACCATGCCCATCACCAGACGCGCGGCGTGAGTGATCTTGATCTGGCGGGAGTTGACGTCAACGTCGCGGGTGATGCCGAGCAGGCGGGCGGTGTGCTTGGCGGGGATCCTCGCCGAGGCATCCAGACGCTCACGGTAGTGGTGGCCGACAGCCCTGAAGGCCAGGGAGTGCGCGGTACGGCACTCCACATTCGGCCCGAACCGCCCGCGGGCGTCATCGGCGATCGCCCGGTTGAACGCCACGTAGAGCCCGCGTTTGCGGGTCGCGGCGCCCATCAGGATCAGCGTGGACGTCTTGCCCGTCCCCGCTCCGGCGACCAGGGCCAGATCCCGGCCGGAGGCGAACACCTCACGGGCAGCCTGCTGCTCCTTCGTCGGCTCCATGGCCATGAATTCCTCTCTGGGAAGCGCGGCTTCATGTACCGCAGCCCCAGAGGCTGGACCAGCTGATGACCAACCGTCAATACAGCCATACGTTCGGTAGCCAGTTCTGGCCGAATTCAGGACGGTCTGCACAAGGCAGCGTCGCGCACGCGCCGACATCGCACGAGAGAGAGTGGCCGACCACCGCGATCTACTCGTAGTCGCGGGTCGTGAGCGTGTCCGCGCCGGTTTGAACTCCCGCGGCCCGGGGCGCGCGAGCACCCCGGGCCGCAGACCAGCACGGGGCCCCTGTTGTGCTGTACTCCCCGCCCATCGCCTCTCTCGGTGGCCGCCACCAGCGGTGAACCCGGCCCGGTTGAAGCGATGGCAGAGAGGGTTCCGTGAGGCGGTCCAGCCGGTTGTGGTTCAGCTCAGGCGGTGGATCAGGAGGGCGAGACCAGCCCCGGCGGCCCGGTGCTGGTAGGCGCGCAGTCCCGGGGCGCCGGGGGGTGCGGGTTTGCGCGCGTTGTGGTGCCAGTGGCCGGTGAGGGCGGCGAGGAACGCGGTAGTGGTGTCGGGGCTGCTTGCGGTGGCGGGGTGGTCGCGGAGCAGGCGTGCGATGTCTGCGGGCGTGTGCCCGGCGAGGATGAGTTGCGGCGCGAGGGAGGCGGCGTCGATGCAGGCCGGGCCGGTGGTGGCGTGTGCCCAGTCCACGAAGGTCACGCCGCGGGCCTGGTCGTGGACCATGTTGTCGGCCCGCAGGTCGCCGTGGACGACGCGGTCGCCGTGGGCGAGGGCGGGCCAAGACGCTTCCAGTTCGGCGAGCTGCGGCAGGTGGGTGCGGGCGGTGGGCGCAAGGTCGGCTGGCGGATCAGGGAAGAGTTCGTCCCAGCCGTGCAGGGCCGCCGCCGTCGACGGCACGGTGCTCACCGCCGCGGCGTACGGCGCCGGGGCGGGGCTGGAAGTCAGTTTATCCAGGAGGGCCCAGGTCTGTTCGGTGTCGCCGGAGGCAGGAGACAGGTCGGGGTGTGGTCCGTCCAGGTGAGCGATGACGATGGCGGTCCAGCCGGCGGCGCGGTGGACGCCCAGCAGGTCCGGGGCCGGGGCGCCGGGGGGCAACGCGTCCAGGACGGCGGCTTCGTGGACGTTGGCGGCGGTCAGCGGGTCGTCGTCGGGGGCTGCCTTGACGAAGACCCGTCGGCCGTCGGCCAGAGTGAGCGCGGCGGCGAGTTGGTGGCCGAAGCCGCCTGCGGGGGTGGCCGTGCCGGTGACGGGTGCGTCGAGGGTGTCTTCGAGGCGGGCGCGCAGCGGCGGGGGGACGTCGGTCCATTGGAGACGGCCGCTGGTGGGCGGTACAGGCATGAGGGCAGCTTTCAGAGGTCAGGGATCGGTGGCGGGGTGATGGGGGTGCGCGCCGAGCCGGACCGGGAGTCGGGCTGAGGAAGGGGGTTCCTCAGTGCTCCAGCTCGGCGCCGGGCGCTCGTCGCCGCATCACGCGCATTCGCCTGTGTCCTCTGGGGTGTGGGAGTGGAGGGGAACCGGTGCGGGTTCCCCTCCACTGTAGTGGGGCTACTGCATCACGCGCTGTCGATTGAGGGGAGATGGTGCAGGAGGGACGGTCCGATGCTGGTGGGTGCGGGCAGGAGGTGGCTGGCTCCGGCCGCGCGGAGAGCGGTGGGAGGGTGCCAGCCCCAGACCGCTCCGAGCGCGAGGACCCCGGCAGCGCGGGCCGCGGTCATGTCGGTGGGACTGTCCCCGACGAACACCGCGCGCTCCGGCTTGGTGTTCAGCCGGCTCAGGGCGAGGTGCAGCCCGTCGGGGGCCGGTTTGGGTGGCGCGTCCTGCCGGGTGACGACGACGTCCAGCAGTTCGGACAGGGCCGGCGGCAGCAGCCACCGCAGGCGGTCGGGGTCCTGGACCGTGACCGCGCCCGTGGCCGTGCCCTGTGCGCGCAGGGCCAGCAGGCCGGAGAGCACCCCGGGGAACGGCTGGACGGAGTGGGCCGACATGGCGCCGTCCCACCAGCGATCACACGCGTCGTCGGGGTCGGCGACGTCCAGGAGCGCCAGGACCTCGCAGCGGGGGCGGCGCAGAGCGCCGGGCGGAAGGTCACCTGGCATCACACGACGGCCGGTCGCACAGGTGGCGACCCCCGCGAGGGTGGCCCGTACTGCGGCGGCGCTGTCCAGCAGTACTCCGTCCAGGTCGAACAGCGCCGCTCGCCGGGTGGCCGTCACCTCGCACTGTCCGGGTCACGGATCAGGGAGCGCAGGATCAGGTGGTGGCTGGCGAGCAGGGCGGTGGCGCCCGTGTCCCGATCGAGGACGCAGAGGGCCGTGCCGACCATTGCGCCGCCGATCCGCAGTAGACGGGCGCTGCGCAGGAGACTTGTGCCGCTGCGGGCGGTGTCGTCCAGCAGGACGGTTCGTCGGCCTTCCAGGCTGGTGCCCTCGATCTGTTGCCATGTGCCGTGTTCCTTGGGGGCTGGGCGTAGGAAGGCGGCGGGCAGGCCGGTGTGCAGGGACACTGCCGTGACCAGTGGGATGCCGGCCAGCGCCGGGCCGGCCAGGGCCTCGGTGTCGGCGGGCAGCAGGTCCGCCAGCGCGGCTGCGGTCTCCGTCAGCAGCTTCGGGTCGCCGACCAGCCGGTAGGGGTCGAAGTAGGTGTCGAGCGTGCCGCCGTCCGGCAGCCGGTAGGGGCCCGGCCGGTAGGCGAGGGCGGCGATCTTCTCCGCGAAGAGGACGGTGGGCGCAGTCACTGCTTGCACCGCCCGGCGTCGAGGGTCTTGAGATCGGTGCCGAGTGCTTCGGCGTCGGGGAGTTCCCGCAGGAAGCCCAGGGGCCGGGTGGGGCTCTCGGTCAGCCATCCCTCCGCTCGCAAGATCGCGCTCAGGCGGCACGCGGTGGGCCCGAGCAGCCGTACGGGAAGGGAGCGGATCGTGGTGGCGTAGTACAGGGCGGCGGTGAGTTCGTGCAGTGTGCCGACTCCTCCGCCCATCGCCACGACCAGGTCCGCGTCGTCGAGGTAGGCGTGCAGCCGGGCCCCCACGGTCGGGGCGTACACGGTGGTGGTGACGTGGGGGTTGAGCGCTCCCCAGTCGGGGCGGTCGGCCAGCGTGATCGCGGTGACCGGCACGCCGTGGCGTGCGGCGCCGCGCGCGGCGGCCTCCATCAGCCCGTTGTAGCCGCCGTGTCGCAGTGCGTATCCGGCGCGGGCCAGCATGGCGCCCGCCGCTTCCGCCAGGGGCTCTTCTCCGTCCGGCGGTACGACGCCGGCGAACAAGGCCACGGTCAGGTCGGTGCTGTTCATACGAGTCCCTCTTCGTGCTGCTGGTAGGCGCGGTACGCGGTGATCTCGTCGGCCAGCGAGGCGACGGCATGCGGGGCGATCCGCTGCGCGAGGCGGACGATGCGCTCCAGCGCCTCGTCCGCCTGCGCCCTGTTGGGCACCGGCGGGCTGGTCAGTGCCTCCGTCAATTCCGCCAGGCACTCCCGGCCGGTGGTGGAGCGGCCCACTTCGTCGGGGAGGTGGTACCAGCCGTGATGGCGGGAGTGCGGCACGAGTGCGGTGCGGATCACGTCCCGGCAGGTGGCGTTCAGGTCGTGCAGGAGGCCGTAGGCGATGTACTGCTGGCCCCTCGCCAGGCGCTTGCGGAGCATGGCGTGCAGCACCATCGCCTGGACCAGCAGACTGCCGCAGTCCGCCGGTGCTTCCGTCGCGCGGGCAAGCTCCTGCGCCGTCTGCCGCTGGGTGTCCGCGTCGGCCGTGTCCTGGGCGCCGGGGCCCTGCCACAGCAGACGGGGTCCGATCCTGCGGCGCAGCGCGTGCACGGCGCTGGTCGGGCACAGATACAGGTCGAGCTGTAGCAGGTGGCCGTCGTGCGGCAGCAGGTAGACGAACCCGGCGCCGCCCAGGTTGCCGACGATGGTGTCGCGCCAGCCGGGCAGCAGGGTGCCGAAGGTGGTGGACATCAGCGTGTCCAGGCTGCCCATGAGGGTGGGCAGTTGCTCGTCGCGGACGGCGACGACCAGGTCGACGTCGGAGAGCCGGTCCGCGGTGCCGGTGGCGAGCGACCCCCGGACCAGTAGGTGCGTTACCGCCGTCGTGGCCGACAGGGCTTGGACCAGGTCGCCCAGGACGGCGAGTTGTACCGGCCGGTGTGCGTGCGCCAGCTCTTCCAGGGGGGTCAGCTCGGTGGGCGGAAGTACGGGGGTGGGCATGCGGTGTCCTCTCGGGTGAAGGGATCGGGGCGGGTTCAGGGACGGGCGAGCAGGTGCGCCTTTGCCGCTCGCCACCGGTCCGCGTCGGGGTGCGCGCGGCGGCCGGCGTGGAGTTCGGCGATCAGGTCGTACGCGCCGCCCTCGGGCAGGGCGTAGGTGTAGAAGGCGCGCAGCAGGGTCTGTTCGGCCGCGTCGGGGAAGCCGAGATCCGCGAGTTGTCCGGCGCGGGCCAGCAGCCCGGCCCGGTCTGCCGTCGTCATCTGAGGCAGGTCGGCCGCGTCTGTGTCGTGCAGGTGCGGGCGGGCGGCCAGGGCCTGGTAGGCGTCGTCCGTGTAGACGTCGGCGATCAGGTGGAGCCGGTCGGGGCCCGTGGTGTTGCAGACTCCGTGGGCGCGGGAGGGCGTCAGTCGCCACAGGGATCCGGCCGCCAGGTGGACCCGGGCTCCGGCGGTGATCAGGACGGCGGAGGGGTTGGTGACGAGCGGGATGTGCAGGCGGTGGCGGCCCCTCTCGCGCAGTTCGGCGTAGTCGCGGTGTTCCCAGAGGTAGGAGTGCGGCTCCAGGCGGGCCAGGCGCACGTACATGAAGTCCAGACCCAGCGAGTCGAGGAACCGGGCGGTGGCCGGCATCGCCTCCAGTAAGGAGGTGGGCCGGGGGCGGCCGTCGCCGATCACGACGTCGTGCGGGTCACCGGTGTGGTTGAGCAGCGACGCGGTCCACCAGCCACCGGACTGGTACTCGCCGTACGCGACGACGCCGCGCGTCGGCGCCCCCAGCGCCTCAGCCCGCATCTGCTCGACAGCGGACTCCTCCAGATCGGCCAGCCGGGCGACCTGGTCGAGTACCTCCGCCCGCCCGGGGCCGGTCTGCTCCGGCGTGGCGGCTGCGGGAAGTGTGGTCACCATCGGGTCCTCCTGACACGTCATGGGGACGCGGCCCTGGCGGGCAGCCGTGCAAGGACACCGCAGACGCGAACTGCCTCACAGAGCACGGGCGTTGCCGCCCGTTGCGGGTCGTTGCCGCCCGTTGCCGTTCACCGCCGGTGGTCTTCCCCCGACCGCCGGGAGCCGGAAGACTGAGGGTGCCCGCGCCCGCGAGAGGGGTGGTCCGTGACCACTGATGCAGCCGAACGCCACCCGCTGGCTTATCTGCTGGCCGTGCGCGGGATGAAGGCGGAGGCATACCTGCTCCGTGTTGCTGAGCAGCACCAGCGCATGGGGTATGGGCAGATGGCGTACCGCAAGGAGAAGGCGTCGAGGTGGATCGCGGGCATCTACGCGCCCAGCTACCACACCCAGCTCGCCATGGCCGCGCTCGAAGGCATCGGGCCCGAGGAGATCCACGCCCACGGCTGGCCGGGCTGGCTCCTTCTTGCCCTGCCGGACCACACCCTCTTCACCCTCCCGTGGACGACCACGGGGGCGGTGCAGGCACTGGAGATCACAGGAGGTCCGGTGGACCGCAGGAAGTTCCTGATCACCACATCCGTCACCCTCGGCGCCACCGTGGCGCAATGGTCCGCCGCCGCCCCAGCCGGAGCAGCGCCCACCGCCGGCCGCCACATCGGCCCCGATGTCCCCAGCCACTTCGAGCAGCGCCTGGACATCCTGCGGAGGCTGGACGACACCGTGGGCTCCGGCGACGTCTACGACGCGGCCCGCGCCGAACTCCGTCTGATCACCGCCACCCTCAAAAGCGCGTCCTTCGACGAAGGCGTGGAGCGGCGTCTCTTCGGGGCGGCCGCGGAAGCGTCCCGTTCCGCCGGCTGGACGGCCTACGACAGCGGGAAGATTGCCGCTGCCGAACGCCACTACGCAACTGCCCTGCGGGCCGCCGCCAGCGCCGACGACCCCGTCATCGGAGCGAACACGCTCGCCTTCTGGGCCATTCAGCACTACTCCACCGGCAACCCCCGCGGCGCGGTCGACCTCATCGAGGCCGCCCTGTCCCAGGCACCGAGGACCGGCTCCGCCCGCCTGACCTCCATGCTCCACGCCCGAGCCTGCCGGGCCCACGCGCACGCCGGCGACACACGAGCCGCCGACCGGTCCGCCAACGCCGCCCTGGACGCCTACGAGAACGCCGGCCCCCTTGAGGACGACCTCCCTTGCGTCTACTGGTACAACCTCGGCGAGACCCACCAGCTTCTCGGCAGCTCCGCCCTCAATCTCGGCAACCCCAAACGGGCCCTCGCCCACTTCCTGGAAGCCTCCGACGCCCACACCAGCCAGGAGGCGTACAACGCCGCTGCTTTCCCCCGCGGTCACTCCATCTACCTGGCCCGGCTCGCCGAAGCCCACCTCAGCCTGGGCGACGTCGACGCCGCCGTGGCCACCGCGCACGACGCCGTCGCCCGGATGGGAGGCGTCAGCTCCGCACGCGGCACCCACACACTCGAAGACCTCCGCAAGAAACTCGCACGCCGCCGCGGAATCCCCGTCGTCGCCGACTTCCTGGACTACACCGGCACCGAGTGAGCGCCCAGGACCACCGCCGGTCAGCTCTGATGACCTGGGCCGCCATCACGCTTATGGCCCACCGCCTTACGGCGTGACACCCGAAACACCCTGCTGGAACCGCAGGACCGCAGACGCCCAGGCATCCTCCTCTCGGTTCCCGGAGCAGACCACGCCCTCGTCTTCGTCGTCCTGATATCCACACTCCGCGAGCGCCTGGGCGACCATCTCCTGCTCAGCCGCACGATCGGCAGCGGGCAGACCCAAGAGCAAAGCGGCGGACTGGCGGACGAGGATCCCAGCGTCGTCAAGCAACCCCAGTGCCCTGCCGATCTCTCGCCAGCCCACCCCAGCACGAAGCGCGACCTCCGTGGCCTTCATCGCCTCCCGGTGCATGGCGAGCACGATCCTCTGCACCATGTCCAGCGCCTGCTGCGGATCCCCCGAAGCCAGCCGCCGGAACTCCGCCTGCAACAGCCTCTCCGCCAACACACAGAAATCGCTCTCACTCATACCCGAACAACGAGCCTGAAGGCATCACGCCACCGGTCGCGTGCCGTGGGTCTGCATGGCGTCCAGGGCTCGAAGGGTTTCCGCGGCCGCTTCCCGCGCCTTCCGCTTGGCGTGTTTCTCGGCGGCCGCCGCCCGCTCATACGCCGCCCGCAGGACGAGCATCGCGGGCGGCTGCCCCTGCGGAGTGTGCCGCCGCGCGTCCCGCCACGTCCGGAACTGATCTGTGCCGTCCTCCACTTCCCGCCGGGCACCGGCCGTACGGGGCCAGGGCGGGTCCGGCAACGGATCACGCACTGCGGACCGCGCGGCGACCGTGCACCCCGGCACCGGCTCCAGGGCAGCAGCCAGCGGGCCGCCGTACTGCGCGGCCGCCGCGATCAAGAGGTCGACCGCGTCCAGCGCGGACATCACCCCCAGCGGTGACCAGCCGTCGCGCCCCGCCGCGTCCAGGACGTCGGCCAACAGGTCCGTCATCCGGTCGAGCAGGTCGGGCAAGGGAGGCAGCGGGTGCGGCGAATGGCTCATGCCCCGTCAACGAGCACAGCGACGCCAGGTGTCACCCCCGCCCCATGCGCTCGCCCATTGCCGTGCGCGCGAGGGTGGCCTCCGCCTCCTCGGCGGCCGCGAGCAGCCGGTCGGCGAGCGCCGGGTCGACGGCGGCTTCCCGGCCAGCACAGAAGGCGAGCAGCGGGCCGGCCTTCTGGAGTGTCGACCGCAGCTCGGTGACGCGGGCGGCGTCGTCGGTGTGCGGGGTCGGTGCGGACGATGTCGTCACGTCAGGGGTTGTCATGTCACCAGCGCAGCACATCGGACGCCTGGATGCACCGGCCCGAGCACACGTATCACCAGCACGAGCTACGGCTCGTTGCGGCCGGAGACCCGCGGTGTGGCCGGATCGTCGGCCTGCCGCTGTTACGGATCCGTGTGCGGGATCAGGTCTGCCGGATGTGGTGGAGGGCGGTCCGGAGCCGGTGGCCGTCGGTCGTGTCGGGAATCTTGAGCCGGTCCGGAGCCATCATCGACAGCTGCGCGATGGAGTCTTCCAGGCCGTGGCCCAGCAGGTGTGCGGCGTGGAAGTGTTCTTCGCGCTCAGCATGTCTCATGAAACGTCGGATCGGTCACGGTGCAGGCTCCGGAACTGGGAGACAGCAACGCTAGAGAAGCCCAGGAAACATCTCACCTCAACAGCCGCCTGACACAGCTGGAGCCAGCGCTTGACTGAGATCATTGACGAAGAAGCCGTCCCACTGCAGGGAGGCCGCATCACCAGCGGCGTCGTCCGCATCGGTGACACGGTCCGGAGACCGGCCTCGACTGCCTCGCCGTTCGTCGCCTCCCTTCTTGATCTTTTCGGGAACCGGGGGTTCGCGGGGGCCCCGCGATATCTCGGTCCGGATCAAACAGGCCGGGACACCTTCACCTATGTGCCGGGGTGGGTTCCGGCGCGCTTCCAGGTGTGGGAGGACAAGCAGGTAGCGGCGGCCGGTGCTCTGGCGCGCGCTATGCACGAGGCCACCCGAAACAGCGATCTTGCCGGTCAGCATCAGGTCGTATGCCACCACGACCTGGGGCCGAACAACGCGGTCTTCCAGGACAAGATGCCGGTCGCCTTCATCGACTTCGACATGGCTGCGCCGGGCAGTCCGCTGGAGGACGTCGGGTATATGTCGTGGGTGTGGTGTGTGTCCTCGAAGGCTGGGGCGCCTCCTGTAGATGTTCAGGCCACTCAGGTGCGCGTGCTCGCCAACGCGTATGGCCTGGCTGGCCCTGAGCGTGATGTGCTCGTTGACGCGATACTGGAACGACAGGCCCGTAATGCCCGTTTCTGGGGAGAAGTGCAAGTCGGTCCCAAGACCGTCGAAGCCACTGCCCAGCAAATCTCGGACCGCGTCGCCTGGTCTCGGCGTGAGCACGAACACACCACTAAGCACCGCAAGGTGTTCGAGGACGCCCTCGAGTGACGGCCGACCACCGAGCTACCCACGTAGATGTCCGCTGTTCCGACGCCGCATAGCCATCTGCGCCCGCATCTCCGGTTATCCCGCCACTAGGCCGTGTGTCGAAAGTGAATCTTGGACTGTGAATGATCACGGTTCATGGGTCGGGGAGATCTCACGGACGAGCAGTGGACGGTGCTGGAGCCGCTGCTGCCGAAGGGCACGAAGGCGGGGCGGCCGCCTGTCTGGCCTCGGCGGCGGTTGATTGACGGCATACGGTTCCGGGTCCGGACCGGTGTGCCGTGGCGGGACGTCCCCGTCGAGTACGGGCCGTGGGGCCGGGTCTATGACCTGTTCCGCCGGTGGCAGCGGAACGGCACCTGGCACCGGATCCTCAGCCGACTCCAGGCCTTGGCGGAGGCGAAGGGGGCGATCATGTGGGACCTGAATGTCGACTCCACGGTCTGCCGCGCCCACCAGCATGCGGCCGGGGCCGGCAAGGAGGGCGACCTGCAGAAGGAACCGCCGGGCGGCATCTTCACCGAGCTCCCTGATCACGGGCTGGGTCGCTCGCGCGGCGGGTTCACTACCAAGCTGCACCTGGCGGTTGAGCAGGGCCAGAAGCCCATGTCGATCGTGATCACGGCAGGACAGCGCGGTGACTCGCCGCAGTTCGAACCCGTGCTGGACAAGGTCCGCGTGCCCCGCCTCGGGCCGGGCCGGCCACGCGTCCGGCCCGATCGCGTGCGGGCCGACAAGGCGTACGCCTCCCGCAAGAACCGTGCCTACCTGCGCCGCCGCGGGATCCGCTGCACCATCCCGGACAAGGCCGACCATGCCCGCAACCGTCGGAAGCTCGGCTCTCGTGGCGGCCGGCCGCCGCGCTTCGACCCGGTCGACTACCGCGAACGTCACGCGGTCGAGTGTGGGATCAACCGGCTCAAGAGGCACCGCGCCGTCGCCACGCGGTACGACAAGCTCGCGGTCCGCTACGAAGCGACTGTCCTCGTCGCTGCCATCAACGAGTGGCTGTGACCCCCGGCCGTCATACGGCGGGATCCACGTTCCATGTCTCCGGCAGGTCGCTGCCGCAGAAGACGCAGACGAAGTCGTTCTCGCGCACGATGTTGTGCTCCTGGCAGTTGGGGCACCGCCGGAACACCACCTCGTGGGTGAAGCCGGAAGGCCGCCCAAGTTCTACGTCGTCCAGAGCGTGAGCGACTGCCGACCAGGAGGTGACGTCCGGGCAGTATCCGGTGGACTGGTTGCTGACCTCGCCCACGGTCCACCGGTCCGCCTCACGCATGAAGCTGATCTCGCCAGCACTCAGAACCATGTCCCCGCCAGCGCAGGCCACGTGCTCGCTTCGCCGCGGCGCCAGCCGAAGCACACCATCCGTGCCGACCACGAAGGTGAACGGTTCGGTCAGCTCTGCTGTCGATCGCCCAGCGATCCAGCCATCGAAGTCAGCCGCCGAGCTGATCGGGCACCCGCCGCTGCCAGGCCGGACCGCAGCCTTCAGCTCAACCGGTCCGACATATCTGTAACCCTGCCCCCGCGCACTCACGTCAGCCAACCTAAAGCACTTCCGACACACGCCCTAGTGCCGCATCAAGCAACGTTGGCCAAGCGTGGCTTTGGGGAATCCGCCCGGGACTCAGCGTTCCGGGGCCAGCACCCGCCACCGCCGGACTGCCATGCCCCTCAGTGGCAGCATCCCGAGCTTCTCGTAATACGCGCGTAGCGGCTCGTCGCAGGTCAGGTCCACGGAGTACAGATGCTCCGCCTCTGCAAGGATCCGCCGGACAAGTTCGCCGCCGATGCCCTGTCCCTGATATTCGGGCAAGACCTCCAGCCACGGAATGAAGCCCGTGAGGACCCCGTCGCTGATCATGTTGACGAATCCCACGACGCGCCCCGTCCCGGCTTCCCGGGCAACGACAGCCCGGTAGCTGCCCTTGAGCACGGCAAGGTGCTGCGTGGCAGTCGGCGGTGCAGGCCAGCCTACGAAGAATCCGGAAAGCTCCTGCTCGGCAAGGTCGGAGAGATCGGTGCTGTAGTTGATCACCGGGCGCATCATGCCAGAGCAGTCTCAGCGCCGCCCTGGAGCTCGCTCAGGAGGAGCTTTCGGTTGCCGAACGTAGCCGTGCGAAGGCGCTGCTCGCTCGTCTGGACATGCCGGGCCGACAGTCGACTGGCGGGACTGACGGGCTGAGCCCGCACGCGTGGAGGCCGTGATACGGATTGAATCCGTCTACATAGACGATCAGCTCGGACACGCCCGGCCCCAGTGGTCGCAGGTGCTCTCCGCGCGAGCGGAGGTGAGCCGCCGCCCTCGGCGGCCTGCGCCGCGTCGTCTGCGTGCTCTCCGCGCGAGCAGAGGTGAGCCGGCGGTGATGCGGCTGTTGGCCTGGTGCGGGACGTGCACGAGCGTGACGTGGAGGTCGCACGGCGCATCAATCCAGGCCGTCGTCCCGTGCTGAACGCCGACGGCGGCCTGGAAGTGCACCCGGTCGGCGACGGCGTCCCCACACCACTCTTGGGCCGGGCAACTGGTTCTTCCCGGGCAAGAGGACGGCAGCTGAGCCACCCACGCCGGTGAGCACCCGCATCCCGCCCGGGGGCACCCTAGAGGTGTCCTTCTTTACGGCGTCCAGAAGGACACCTCCAGCGAACCGTTTCCACTGGAAACGGCACCGGCTCGGTCTGACCCACCACCCTTGAGGCAAAGGCGAGGCCCGCGCCGACAGTCGCGGGCCTCGTCCGGTCAGGGCTGTGGCGTCTTGGCGCCGGTCCGCTGCTTGATGCTGGCGAACTCCCGGCCGAGCGCCTCGCGGGCCGCCTGCTGGGCTTCGGACGGAAGGACGCCGAGAGCTCTGTCGATGCCGCCGAGGAGCTCGTCGTAGGTGGCCTTGTCCGCTTGGTCCCGCTGAGCGCGCGCGCCGTCGGCCCCCCGGCGGGTTTCCTCCGAGAGGCCGGCGAGCCACGCCGAGCTGGCAAGCTCCTTCAGCTGCTCCGCACTCGCGATCACGTTGCAGACGGCTGCGAACTGCGCGGCCTGGCCGGGATGGTCCAGGTCGGCCTGCGGCGGACGACGGAGCTGCTCCTGCACCTCGCGGGACGAGGGCTTGCCGTCGAGCGGCGCACCCTCCGCCAGTAGGGATCGCCACGCGGCGTGCTCCACGCTGTAGCGGATCGCGCTGGCCAGGCCGCTCAGCTCGCTCAGGTAGTGCTGCAGGTCCTTCGGAGACGTGCAGTCCCCGCCGATCTGCAGCAGCTCCTTGGCCATCCGGTTGAGACGTGCCTGGAGCTCGGGGTTCCACTGATCGTGCACGATCACCTCTCTGGGGCTGTACTGGGAGGCATACAGGTTCCCCTCCCCCTCGATACAACGTTCCCGGCTCGGTCGATGTTGCGGAGGGTTGTGCGGCGGCACGTTCGGCACGTGCGGAGCCGTCCTTCCTGCCTGAATCCTCATGGGAGTTGGCCGAGAAAGTGCCCTCGCCTCCCCTTACGCGGTCCTGCCCGCAAGCGGCTCTAGAGGCTCCTCACAGCGGCTGCCACTCGATGACACCGTCACGGGTGATGCAGATACGGTCGGAGCGGTGCCAGTAGTGCAGCATCTCGACCACCGCCTGTTCGTCAGACAGGAGGTCGTACTCCTCTCCGGTCTGCTCCGCATCTGCTGCAAGATCCCTGTTCCAGTCATCCATGTACTCGCGCAGGGTCCACGCCTGCCCGTCCGGGTGGGCAGTGTCGACCACCCGGAACTGTTCCTCGCGCAGCACCCGTTCGAGCTGCACGTCGGCCTTCCGCAGCTCTCCGCCGTACAGGCCAAGGAGCTCACCTGCCCGAGCCGCGCCCAAGGCCTGCTCGGCTTCAGCGAGCGGGCAGAAGACGTAGCCGGGGTAGAGAACATGCTCGCGGCGGGCAAGGACCTGCTGACGGCGTTTGCTGGACTTCGTGGTCTTCTTCTTCGCCACGCGCGCGTCTCCCATCCTTGTACGTATGGCTGCCGCCCAGTCTTGCGTGGGCGAAACGATCCGACAGCGACTTCACGACAGCCGCGTCCCTCACGCCGTCCGGCCCATCGTGGCCCGCTGCGACCGCGCCCACCGACCCCATTTCCCGGGTCTTGACCGGTGAGCAAGCCGTGCTACGCGGGCCGAGGCGGGCCGTGGCGTAGAGGTGTTCGTCCGGATGCCGGGCCAGGCGGGCCATCACCCACGCGGTCCGGGCGTCCATCCCTTCGCCGAAGTCGGCGGCCAAGCGGCGTGCCTGCCACGTCGTGCGCGGGGGGCCAGGACCCACCGTGCGAGCGAGAAGCGGACGCGGCCGGTGCCGGCTGTCGTCCGGCCCGCCCTGTCGGGGAGGTCCTCGGGGGCGGCGCCGGGGGTGTTCAGGTCGGTCACGGTCGCGAGTGTGGCGACGGCCAGGACGTGGCCGTCGCCGGGCGGAAGACCACCAGAACGGGCGACGCTGCCTGGGTGGGGTTAACGCTCTGGAGAGTCCCCCTGTTCTTTACGCCGTAAAAGAGCGTTTTGTCCTGGCAGGGGTGTTTGGTAACTGGCGTGATGTCAGCCGCTTGGGGCCGTCCGTGCCGGCGTGTGAGGATCCACCTGTGGAGTGTGATGTGTGTGGACGGTCGATGTGGCAGTGGCCGGTGCCACCGACGGCGGGGGAAGAGGAGATCTGGTCCTGTTCCTGGTGCCATGCCGCCACCCACGTGGGCGGCGAGTGGTTTGAGATCTCGCGACCGCCGTACCTGCCCATGGAGATGCGCTGGGAGAGGGCCGTCGCGGACGGCCTTCCCGCTGGTGTCTCCCATGCCTTCGGCATCTTCGACAGGACACTGTGCGGGATCCGGAAAACTGGCTTGTCGCCGTCCGATCGCTGGTGGCTGCCAGAACGAGAGAATGCCTGTGGTGCCTGCCGGGAAGTAGCGGGTGTCATCGACGACCGCTGGCCGCAGGCTATGAGAGGTGAGGACGCGCGGGTCAGTGTGGCCCGGGGGCTATGAATCCTTCCAGTTCGGAGTCGCCTCCCGGGTGAGCCTGCGGCTCATCAGGTCGATCATTGCGAGGCGGATCATGGCTTCGGAGCGGTGCGGGTGGGTCTCGTAGTCGCGGGCGAGGCGGCGGTGGTGCATGAGCCAGCCGAAAGTCCGCTCGACGACCCAGCGCCGTGGAATCACCTTGACGCCCTTCTGGGCGGGGTCGCGGCGGGTGACTTCGACATCGATGCCCAGGCGGGCGCCGTGGTCGATGACCTTGGTGCGGTAACCGGTGTCGGCCCATGCCTTGGTGATGCGGGGGTGGTCGGCGGCGATGTTCGAGAGCACATGGATGCCGCCGGCGTTGTCGGAGACGCTGGCGGCGGTGACCAGCACTGCCAGGAGAAGTCCGAGTGTGTCGACGCCGATGTGGCGCTTGCGGCCTGCGATCTTCTTGCCCGCGTCGATGCCTTGCCCGGCAGCGGGCACGTTGGCCGAGGTCTTGATGCTCTGGGCGTCGAGGATGCAGGCACTCGGCTCGGCATCCCGGCCTTCAGCTTTCCGGACCAGGCCTCGCAGGAGGCCGTTGAGCTGGTCGAAGACGCCGTCCTTCTGCCAGGCGGCGAAGTATCCGTAGACGGTTTCCCACGGCGCGAAGTCGTGTGGGAGGTAGCGCCAGGGAATCCCGGTGCGGTCAACGTAGAGGATCGCATCCATGATCCGGCGCAGGTCGTGCTCAGGTGGTCGGCCGATGTCCAGACCCTTCCCTCTCCGCTCGGCCCGCCAGGCTGTCAGAGTTGGTTCCAGCAGTTCCCACCGGGCATCGGACAGGTCACTCGGATACGGTCGCTGTCGGCGAGGCATGTTTCTGTAGTACCGATGGCAGCTGTCCCGTCACAGGGCGCAAACAGGCGTGACCGGGGGCGTGTTGGGATCAGACAGGAGCGAAGGGGCCGAAACGGACCCTCGACCGTCGTCACCAGCCGCAGACACCACAGCAATGGCCAGCAACCTCTACGGTTTCAGGTAGGTCGACCACACAGAACGCACCCAAACGCCCCTGGCAGGAAAAAACGCTCTTTAAGCTTGGCGTTTAACCTCGGCGTGAGATGAGTCGGGCGAGTGACTCTGTCGGCCAGCAGAGCCAATCGAGGAGAGGGCTGGTGGCCACGAACCAGTGGACACTGATGCGGCCCTGCTCCTTTTCCGGGATCAGTGGTGCCTCATCCCGGTAGACGTAGCGAAGGTACCGGCGGCGGATCGGTGTTCCGGCTATCAGCAGCACCGGTGAGGCGACGAGGATGGCCACCGGGACCAGGGTTCTCGCGGCGGTGAGCTTAGCCTTCTCCTCGTATCGCATGCGCTCAGTGTGCTGATCCTCGCCGTCGCTGTCAGCCTGTCCTGCGGGGTTTGGTGCCGACCTTGTGGTGCGCGGGCCTGGTGTATGCCTTGCCGGTGGCGAGCACTCTGCCGACGTCATGACGTGTGGCCGGGTGGCGGTTCTTCGAACCGGGTGGCCGACCCGGTCCGGGGCGGGATGGTTTCGGTGCACCGGCTGGGGAACCGGTCCTCGCGTGCAGGTTTCTGAACCCTCTGCGGACTCGGGCTGGTGTGAGTTTGTTCGGCTCGACTGGTTTCTCCCAGGGCCTGCGGAGGTCGGTGGCCAGTGGGCGGGCCAGCCGGAGCTGGACATAGGCGGCGATCACCAGCCAGGTCCAGCGGTCGGCCGCTTCCGAGCTTCGAAGCCGGGGCCTGGTCCAGCCGAGCGTCTGCTTGAACAGGCGAAACGTGTGCTCGATGTCGAAGCGGCGGAGGAAAGACTGCCAACAGCGGTCGACGTCCGCCTCGGTGGCACCGGTGCCTGACCACCACAGCCAGACCGGCTTGTTCACCCCGCCGCTGGGGAGCTTCTCCACGACCAGGCGGACGACGGTGCCCTCGATGATGGGCAGCGGTCCGTCGTGGTCGAGCCAGGCCGCCCGCCGGGTGAGCCGTGGGTGCAGCCGGTCCCACGCCTGCGCGGTTGCCTTCCCATAGAGCCTGGTGTCCGTGATCGTCATGGCCTGCTTGGTGCCCCAGGTGCTGGGGTCGCCGAAGACGAACTCGCCTCCGTGCTTGGGCAGCCGCCCGCCCTTGGGGTTGGCCAGGAAGAACTCTTCGCGCGAGGGTGCGGGTCGTCGCATCACGCGGTCGGAACGGAGCCGGCCGAGGATTTCCACGGGCAGCCCCGCCAGCAGATGGGCGATGCGGGGCGCGTCGTATCCGGCGTCCAGCACGACCAGGATCTCCGGGTCACCCGGCTGCCACTGATGGGCGGTGACGAGCCGCTCGACGACCTCGCGGATCTGCACCGCGGTCACTGCGGCGACGTCGGCGCCCGGCTCCAGGCGGACCGCGTCCAGCACCGCCGTCCATGACGTGCGGCCGGTCTCCAGCGCGGCCACGACCGAGTACGGCCAGCCGGGCACCATCTGATGCTTGCCTTCGCCACGGCCGAATGTGTGGCAGAAGGCCCGGTCAGCACAGGTATTGGCGTCGGGCCGAAGCCACGGCGAGACGTCCACGGCCAGCACCAGCCGGCCGTCCGCCGCCCTCGGCAGCAGCATCCCGGCCAGAGCTCGACGCAGTCGGCCGATGTCGATCCGTCCCCGATTGAGCCCGCCATACAAAGCTCCGTGACCGCGACGGTGCTCGGGCGCGAGCGCGAGATCGACCAGCGTCCGAACCGGCCCGTCCGTACACAACAGCGCGTCGCACAACTCGAACAACGCGTCGCCCCGCGCGGTCATGCAGGCGTACAACTCCGACCGGAAGAGTGACACTTCCGCGAACGCATCCCTCAGGACGCCCTGATGCACCAAACTCACGACCACGGCCTTCGCGCTGTTCCTGCCTCTGTGACGGAGCACAGGATCAGACGAAGGCCGCCTTCATGTCCGCTGAACTGCGAAAATGCCGATCAAGTTCGAGCCGTGTTCGACGCCGGACCATAAATGACAAGTTAAGTACCTGTTTTCGAACCTCGAGGCAGCGTTTCCCCAGTTCAGGATTCGAACGGTGTGCTTTGAGGGCTCGGATGGGTTGTCGGTCAGGCTGCTTCGCTGAGTGAGTGCTTGGGTTCTGGCTGGTGCCGGTCTGAAATTCTCTGCGCGGATCTATGCGTCTTGCGATCATGCCGAGACGGGATCACGCAGGGTGCACGCCAGGCTGGTTGCATCCGGGTAGGGAGCGAAGAAGTGCAGATACAAGTCCGCCCGTTCGAGGTTCGGGACCTGGACTCGGTGGTCGATCTTTCTCTTCGTGCCTGGGTTCCTGTCTATGAGAGCTTCGCGAAGGTGTTGGGGCCGGAGGTCTTCCAGCGGCAGTATCCGGATTGGCGTACGTCCCAGCGGGACAAGGTTGAAGCGGCCTGCACGGCGGGCAAGGCGCACGTGTGGGTTGCGGAAGCCGGGGCGGAGGTCGTCGGGTTCGTCGCGGTGGTGCTGGAACCGGAGAGCGATGCGGGTGCTGTCGAGTTGTTGGCGGTCGACCCCGACTGCCAGGGGCGAGAGGTGGGTATGAGGTTCCCCCGC
>NZ_FMBW01000087.1 GCF_900091725.1 Streptomyces sp. DvalAA-43
GCCCCCGCACCGGCCGCCGCTGCTCCGGCAGCCCCGGCCGCTCCGGCGCAGGCCGCTCCGGCCCCTGCCGCGAAGGCCGCCGCGCCCGCCCCGGTCAAGGCCGCGGCCGCGCCGGCCACCGAGGCCCCGGAAGGCCCCGAGTACGTGACGCTGCGCGGCCCGTCGGCCGCCGTCGCGAAGAACATGAACGCCTCGCTGGAGCTGCCGACGGCCACGTCCGTCCGCGCCGTCCCGGTGAAGCTGCTCTTCGACAACCGCATCGTCATCAACAACCACCTGAAGCGCGCCCGGGGCGGGAAGATCTCCTTCACGCACCTCATCGGCTACGCGATGGTGCAGGCCCTCAAGGCCATGCCGGCGATGAACCACTCCTTCGCGCTGAAGGACGGCAAGCCGACCCTGGTCAAGCCGGAGCACGTCAACCTCGGTCTCGCCATCGACCTGGTGAAGCCGAACGGCGACCGCCAGCTGGTCGTCGCGGCCATCAAGAAGGCCGAGACGCTCAACTTCTTCGAGTTCTGGCAGGCCTACGAGGACATCGTCCGCCGCGCCCGCAACGGCAAGCTCGGCATGGACGACTTCACCGGCGTCACCGCCTCGCTGACCAACCCCGGCGGCATCGGCACCGTCCACTCGGTGCCCCGCCTGATGCCCGGACAGGGCCTCATCATGGGCGTCGGCGCGATGGACTACCCGGCCGAGTTCCAGGGCACCTCCCAGGACACCCTGAACAAGCTGGGCATCTCCAAGGTCATGACGCTGACCTCGACGTACGACCACCGGGTCATCCAGGGCGCCGCCTCCGGCGAGTTCCTGCGGATCGTCGCCCAGCTCCTGCTCGGCGAGAACGAGTTCTACGACGAGATCTTCAAGTCGCTGCGCATCCCGTACGAGCCGGTCCGCTGGCTCACGGACATCGACGCCTCGCACGACAACGACGTGACCAAGGCCGCGCGGGTCTTCGAGCTGATCCACTCCTACCGGGTCCGCGGCCACGTCATGGCCGACACCGACCCGCTGGAGTACCGCCAGCGCAAGCACCCCGACCTGGACATCACCGAGCACGGCCTCACCCTGTGGGACCTGGAGCGGGACTTCGCGGTCGGCGGTTTCGCCGGCAAGTCGCTGATGAAGCTCCGCGACATCCTCGGTGTGCTGCGCGAGTCGTACTGCCGCACCACCGGCATCGAGTTCATGCACATCCAGGACCCGAAGCAGCGCAAGTGGCTCCAGGACCGCGTGGAGCGCCCGCGCGCCCAGCAGCCGGAGCGCGAGGAGCAGCTGCGCATCCTGCGCCGGCTGAACGCCGCCGAGGCGTTCGAGACCTTCCTGCAGACCAAGTACGTCGGCCAGAAGCGGTTCTCGCTGGAGGGCGGCGAGTCCGTCATCCCGCTGCTCGACGCGGTCATCGACTCCGCCGCCGAGGCCCGCCTCGACGAGGTCGTCATCGGCATGGCCCACCGCGGCCGGCTGAACGTGCTGGCGAACATCGTCGGCAAGTCGTACGCGCAGATCTTCCGCGAGTTCGAGGGCAACCTCGACCCCCGGTCGATGCACGGCTCCGGCGACGTCAAGTACCACCTGGGCGCCGAGGGCACCTTCACCGGTCTGGACGGCGAGCAGATCAAGGTCTCGCTGGCCGCCAACCCCTCGCACCTGGAGGCGGTCGACCCGGTCCTGGAGGGCATCGCCCGCGCCAAGCAGGACATCATCAACAAGGGCGGCACGGACTTCACCGTCCTGCCCGTCGCCCTCCACGGCGACGCGGCCTTCGCGGGCCAGGGCGTCGTCGCCGAGACGCTCAACATGTCGCAGCTGCGCGGCTACCGCACCGGCGGCACCGTGCACGTGGTGATCAACAACCAGGTCGGCTTCACCGCCGCCCCGGAGTCCTCGCGCTCCTCGATGTACGCCACCGACGTGGCGCGCATGATCGAGGCGCCGATCATCCACGTCAACGGTGACGACCCCGAGGCCGTCGTCCGCGTCGCGCGGCTCGCCTTCGAGTTCCGGCAGGCGTTCAACAAGGACGTCGTGATCGACCTCATCTGCTACCGCCGCCGCGGTCACAACGAGGGCGACAACCCGGAGTTCACCAACCCGCAGATGTACACCCTGATCGACAAGAAGCGCTCGGTGCGCAAGCTCTACACCGAGTCCCTCATCGGTCGCGGCGACATCACGCTGGAAGAGGCGGAGCAGGCGCTCCAGGACTTCCAGGGCCAGCTGGAGAAGGTCTTCGCGGAGGTCCGCGAGGCCACCTCGCTGCCGGCCCCGGCGCACACCCCCGAGGTCCAGCCCGAGTTCCCGGTCGCCGTGACCACCGCGATCTCCCCGGAGGTCGTCAAGGTCATCGCCGAGTCCCAGGTCAACATCCCCGACCGGATCACCGTCCACCCCCGCCTGATGCCGCAGATGCAGCGCCGCGCGGCCTCGGTGGAGAACGGCACGATCGACTGGGGCATGGGCGAGACCCTGGCCATCGGTTCGCTGCTGATGGAGGGCACCCCGGTCCGGCTCGCCGGCCAGGACACCCGCCGCGGCACCTTCGGCCAGCGCCACGCGGTCCTCGTCGACCAGGTGACCGGCGAGGACTACACCCCGCTGCTCTACCTCTCCGACGAGCAGGCCCGCTACAACGTCTACGACTCGCTGCTCAGCGAGTACGCGGCGATGGGCTTCGAGTACGGCTACTCGCTGGCCCGTCCGGAGTCGCTGGTCGTCTGGGAGGCCCAGTTCGGCGACTTCGTCAACGGCGCGCAGACCGTCGTCGACGAGTTCATCTCCTCGGCCGAGCAGAAGTGGGGCCAGACCTCCGGCGTCACGCTGCTGCTGCCGCACGGCTACGAGGGCCAGGGCCCGGACCACTCGTCCGCCCGCCCGGAGCGCTTCCTCACGCTGTGCGCGCAGAACAACATGACGGTCGCCATGCCGACCCTGCCGTCGAACTACTTCCACCTCCTGCGGTGGCAGGTGCACAACCCGCACCACAAGCCGCTGATCGTCTTCACCCCGAAGTCGATGCTCCGCCTCAAGGCGGCCGCGTCGAAGGTGGAGGAGTTCACCACCGGCGGCTTCCGCCCGGTGATCGGCGACGACTCGGTGAACCCGGCCGACGTCCGCAAGGTCGTCTTCTGCGCCGGCAAGGTCTACTACGACCTGGAGGCCGAGCGTACGAAGCGCGGCGTCACGGACACCGCGATCATCCGTCTGGAGCGCCTGTACCCCCTGCCGGGTGCCGAGCTCCAGGCCGAGATCGCCAAGTACCCGAACGCCGAGAAGTACCTCTGGACCCAGGAGGAGCCGGCCAACCAGGGCGCCTGGCCGTTCATCGCCCTGAACCTGATCGACCACCTGGACCTGGCCGTCGGCGCCGACGTCCCGCACGGTGAGCGCCTGCGCCGCATCTCGCGCCCGCACAGCTCGTCCCCGGCGGTCGGCTCGGCCAAGCGCCACCAGGCCGAGCAGGCCCAGCTGGTCGCCGAGGTCTTCGAGGCCTGATCCGCTGACGCACCGACAGGGGCCCCCTCCCGCGAGACGATCGCGGGAGGGGGCCCCTCGGTATGCGGCGCCGGACCGCGCCAGCCCGGACGGTGCGCGGCCCCTCCGGACCGTCGGCGGTGCGCGGCCCCGTCAGACGAGCGGCCCCGTCAGACGATCAGGGGCTCGAAGTCCCAGAAGTCCAGGTGCTCGGCACGCGCCGGGTCCTCCGCCTGCCGGTAGGCGGAGGCGAGCGGGTGGTCCGCCCCCAGCAGTGCCGTCGTCCGCGGACCGTTCGCCCGGCCCAGCCCGCGCGCCTCACCGGTCCGCCCGGTCCGCATCCGGACGAGCATCGCGTTGTACGCGCAGCCGAGCGCCCAGGGGTGTCCCGCGTCGGTCGACCGGACCATCATCGAGCGGGCCTGCTCGATCGCGTCGACCGCGGCGTCCCGCTCCCCCAGCGCCCAGCGCATCAGTCCGAGGTTCCCCACCGCCCCGATGGTGTACGGGTGTGCGTCGCCCAGCATCGACCGGTACCCCGCCACCACCCGCTCGTGCAGCAGCAGGGCCCGGTCCGGGTCGCCCGCCCGCCGCTCCGCGCAGGCCGCACTCGCCGTGATCAGCAGGGTGAGGGGGTGGTGCTCGCCGAGGAGCCGCTGACAGTCCCGCCGTACCCGGGCCAGGGCGGGCCGGGCGGCGGCCGGGTCGCCCGCGAGGTACCGGCACAGCGCGAGGTTGTGCTGGGCGCGCAGGGTCTGCGGGTTGTTGGCGCCGAGCGCCGCCAGATGCCTGCGGACCGTCCGTTCCAGGGCCCCCTCGGCATCGCGGTGGTGTCCGAGCAGCCGCAGGTCGATGGCGCAGTTGAGTTCCGAGTACAAGGTGGCGGGGGCCTGCTCGCCCAGCACGGACCGCCGCAGGTCCAGCGTGTGACGGTCCCGCTCGAACGCCTCGCCGTACCGGCCGAGGAGCCGGAGGGAGACCGCGAGGTTGTTGTCCGCGTTCAGGGTCCGGTAGTCCTGCGGACCGAGGACGGCGAGGTAGCGGTCCCTGATCGAGACGGAGAGCCGCAGCGCCTCGTCGTAGCGGCCCAGGCCCCGCAGGTCGGCGGCGAGACCGCCGGCGGCGCGCAGGTGCTCCAGGTCGTGGTCGCCGTGTTCGGCCGCGAGGTAGTCGGCCGCCGCCCGCTCCACGCGTTCGCTGGTCCGGTAGTCACCGAGGGCGCGGAGCAGGTTGGCGTAGTGGTGGCCGAGGTCCCAGATCCGGGGGTGGGTCGCGCCGAGCAGGGCCGTCCAGGAGGTCATGGCCGGTTCGGCGAGCCGGACGCCGCTGCCGTACTCGCCCGAGAGGTACAGGTAGCGCAGGCAGTCGAGGACGAGGTCCTGCACCGCGGGCGCGGTGCTCTCCAGCACCTCCGCCCACTTCAGGTGCGGGGTGAGCGCGGCGTACGTGGTCCACATCCGTACGTCGGAGGGCTGCCCCCGGTCGACGGCGGCGAGCGCGCCACGGGCCGCTTCGGCGCAGGCCGCGTGGTCGGCCGGGGGCAGTTCGTCCCGCATCATGCGGTGGATCATGCGGTGCATGTGGAGGGCCCGGCTCGGGTCCACCGGCCCCCGGCCCGAGGGCACCGTGGTCTCCAGCCTGACGACCGAGTAGCGCAGCAGCTGCTGGACCGCCCGGTCGAGCCGGTCGGGGTCGGTGAGTGCCTCCAGGCCGGCGACGGTGTCCCAGGCGACCTCGTGCAGCAGGCGCAGGGGAATGGAATCGGGTGCGAAGAAACTGCACAGCCGCAGCAGGCCGGCGGCTTCCGGGGCGGTCTCCCAGAGCTTGTTCAACAGGAGCGACCAGGCCGTGCGGAAGGTCAGCGGGAAGTCGACGGAGACCTTGACGACGTCCTGGCCGATGCCGCCTTCGAGGAGTCCGATGTACTCCTCGACCGACATCTCCGAGTCGTTGAGCCAGCCCGCCGTCTGGTCCAGGAGGAGCGGGAGGTCCTCCAGGGCCTCGGCCAGCCGGCCGGAATCGTGCGGGGTCAGACGCGGTGCGCGGCGGCGGATGAAGGCGACCGACTCGTCGCGTTCGTAGACCGGGACCTCGACGAGGTCGCTGTTGTGCTCGCTCCACTCCGGGTTGCGGGAGGTGATCAGCACGTGCCCGGGGCCGGTCGGCACCAGGTCCCAGATGTGCTCGGGCTCGTCCGCCCCGTCCAGGACCAGCAGCCAGTGGGAGAACGGCTCGCCGCGCCGCAGCGCGTCCCGGACGGCCCGCAGCCGCTCCCCGTACTCGGCGCCCGTGGACAGGCCCAGTTCGGGGGCGAGTTCGGCGAGCCGCTGCCGGTAGAAGGAGCGGCGCTCGGCCGACACCCACCACACCACGTCGTACTCGGAGCCGAACCGGTAGACGTACTCCGCCGCCAGCTGCGTCTTGCCCACCCCGGACATGCCGTGCAGCGCCACGACCCCGGCACCGGGGCGGGCCTCGTTCAGTGCCTCGTACGTCGCCGCCAGCAGCTCGTCGCGGCCGGTGAACCGGGTGTTGCGGCGCGGCACCCCGCCCCACACCTGTGGGACGTCGGCCGGATACCGGGGCCCTTTCCGGGGCCCCGCGGCCTCGGGCAGCGGGTCGGTGGGCAGCCCCAGACGGGCCAGGAGCCGCCGTTCCGCCTCCTCGGCGCCGACGTTGGTCAGGTCGGCCGCGCCGAAGACCGACGCGGCGCCGGGCAGCGCGGACGTGGTGACGCAGACGGCGGCGAACCGGTCGGGCGCGGCGGCGACGACCTCCCGCAGCGCCCTGTTCCACTCCTCGTGCCCGCGCGGCGCCGGCTGGAAGTACCAGTCGCTGAGGACCGCCAGCACCTGGCCCCGGGCGAGCGTCAGATCGCGCAGCGACTCCTCCAGCGGAACCTCCGCCGGAGGGTCCCAGCGCTGCTGGACCACCGTCACCCCGCGCCGCTCCAGACGGTCCCCGATCCACTCCGCCCAGGCCCGGTTGAACCCGGCGAAACTGATGGTGACGTGGTCGACCGGACCGGGCGTGGTGCGCGGGACCGGGGGCCCCTCGAAGGGCGCGAGGCCCTCTGCGTCGGCCGGATCGCTCTCCGGCCACCCGCGCGGTTCCGGGTCCTCGGGTGGCTGGGCGGGGACGTATCCGAGGACCGCGGTCGCGCCGGTGTCGTCCGGGGCGCCCTCCGCCTGCGGGGTGATCCGGCAGGGCAGGGCGGCCTTGCGGACCGGTGTCCCCCACTGGTTGGTGAGGGTCAGCCACAGTTCGGCGGGCCCGGTGGCCCGGCCCGCGGTGACGACGAACCGGGCCGGGCCGTACGTGCCCCCGTAGCGGTGCAGTACGAGCGCGGGGTCGTCGAGCACCTCGCAGACGAAGTGCCGCCCCCCGTCCAGCGCGACGGTGAAGGTCAGCTCCTCGTCCTGGTACGGCCACGCGTCCGGGTCCTCCTCGCCCCGCGGCCCGAGCGGACCGCGCAGGTCGACGGTGACGAGGTAGGCGCACCCGGCCTCGGCCTCGTGGGGCCGGCTGACGACGGGTTCGATGAGCAGGGTCGGATCGTCGCCGTTCACCGTGCGTCCCCTTCCCCGCCCGTCGCCGTGCCGGGGCGTGGTCCGCTGAGGCTGAGCGTGCTGAGCGGATGCCCGTAGTACTGGAACATGAGGCTGTACAGCAGACGCAGGACGGGTCTCTGTCCGTCCACGTTCAACCGTCCTTCGTGCCGGGTGCGCGGCAGGTTCGTCAAGGGGCCGAACTCGTCCAGCGCGCGGGCCCGGAAGAGGCGCAGCGAGTCGGCCACCGGCCGCCAGGGTTCGGCGGCCAGGGTGCCGACGAGTTGCCGGATGAGTTCGCGTGCCTCGCTGTCGCCGACCTGTCCGGCCGCGACGACGCAGCCTCCGGCGCCCTTGCGGAGGAAGAGTTCGGTGAAGCCCCGCAGGTCCGTCTCGCCCAGCCCGGTGTTGCGGACGAACCTGGCCGAGTGGCAGGCGTTGAGACAGACCATCGAGTGGTCCTTGTCGAGCACCGTCATCGGGCGGTCGTCGTACTCGGCCCAGGTCACCTCGGCGAGGGTGAGCGCGTCGACCCGGTCGTCGTAGGTGCCGTGGGCCGCCATGTAGACGAGGCCGACGGGATCGGCCGGGCATCCGTCGAGCTCGTCGAGGAAGCCGTCGATCGTCAGGTGGGGGCGGTGCGCGTACCCCTGGAAGGCCGCCATGTCGGCCCGCATGTCATGGATGTGCCGTACGCCGTCGTGGTACGGGCGGGCCGGGCGCGGGTCGTGGAAGTAGTAGCCGAGCACATCGCCAGCGGCCGACACGGACGCTTCGGGCAGCACCAGTTCGGTGCTGCGGATGGTGAGCCACCGGGTGACCGCGACGAGGGCGCCGAGCAGCCCTTCGCCCAGCCCGTCGGCCGGTTCGGCCGGCAGCCAGAACGCCTCCCAGGGGATCTCGTAGCCGGTGTCGTCGTGGATGGTGACCTGGAGCGCGTCGCCGTGCAGCGCGCGGGCCCGGTTGAGCCAGGCGGCGAGCCGTCGCTGGTTCCGGGACCAGTGCCGGATGTCGCGGAGCAGCTGGGAGGGGGCGGGGCCGTCGCCCAGGGCGTTGCCCAGGCCGATGCCGGTGGGGCGCAGCTGGGTCGGCCCGGTGGTGTACGGGAGCGGGGGGATGCCTTCGCACCAGGCGCTGACGCCGAACGTCTGGGCGCCGCCGTGGCATTCGTGGTGCGGGACGACCGTGATCCGGGCGGTGTGCGGTGGGGGCCGGCTGTCGGCGTCGGCCTCCGTGAGCCCGAGCCGTTCGCGCAGTCCGGTGCGCACCCCGGCCGGTACGGGGGTTCTGGCGAGCCGCCGGCCGGTGGCCACGGAGTTCTCCAGCAGACGGCGGAGCCCCGCGGATTCACCGCCCACGGTCGGCCGCCTCGTGCTCCGGCCTGCCCGGGACCACCCTGCCGTCGAGGGCCTCGGCCAGCAGATGGGGGAGTTCCGGGTACGGCTGCCGTCCCGGGTCGACGACCAGGCTGTGCAGCCGGGTCCGGTCCATGCCGCTGATCCGGCCGGCCGCGGCGAGCGCGTCGTCGATGCCGGTGCGGCCCACGGCGTCGCGTCCGGCCTCGCCACGGCGGCTCGCGGCGAGCGGAACGTTGCCGCGCCCGTCGGTCACCACGACCAGCAGCGCTTCCACCAGGCCCGCGCGGTGGTGCTGGAAGGCCCGGCGCAGGGTCTGTTCGGCCAGTTGCAGTCCGTGGGCGAGCGGGGTGGCCCGGCCGGGCGGCCGGGCCAGGGCCGCGGCGATCCGCGGGGAGCGGGTGGACAGGGCGGTGAAGGACTCGGCCCGGACCTCGTTCGGTGCCCCGCGCCCGCCGACCTCGACCACGTGCACCGGGGCGCGGGTGACATAGGCCCAGTGCAGGAACGGGGCGAGTGCCGCGTGCCAGTCCCAGTCCTCGCGGCAGGTGTGGTCCAGGACGAGGGTGAGCGTCCGGACCGGTTCCGGTGCCCGGACGTATCCGCGCAGGTCGCCCGGGAGGATCACCAGGCGTTCGCTCCGGTCCCGTACCGCCCGGTACTTGGCCGCTTCCATCGCCGTGCGTACGGGCGCCAGGTCCCACAGGTCCCGGGCGGGGCGTACCCCGACGACGGGGCCGCGCGCGGCCCGGGGGCCGGTGGTGCGCCGGGCCGGGGTGCGCAGGGGCGAGTCCTCCGGCGGTGGTCCGGCGGTGTCCTCCGGGTACGGGGTGTCGGTGGTCGGCCAGGGGCCCGCCGCGCGTCCCAACCCAATGGGTTCGGCGGGTCCGGGTTCCAGGACGGGTGTGCCGGGCGCGGGGCGCCGGTCGGTGTCGGGCCAGGGCCCGGGGAGGATGCGGGGTGCGCCGCGTGCGGTGTCGACGGTGTCGGGGCCGGGCGGGGGTTCGGTGGACGGGTTCCGGGCGGAGCGCAGCCGCAGGAGGGTGGCGGCCGCTTCGGCGTGGTCGGCGGTGAGGCGTTCGGCGCCGTCGAGGCGGGCCAGGGCGCGGGCGGTCCGGGCCAGGGCGAGGGCTCTGCGCTGGCCGGTGCCGTCCTGGTCGTCGAGGAGTTCCAGGACCCGGGACGCGAAGTCGTCGGCGGGGTGCAGGGGTGGCCGGGGTCCGGTGGAGCGGGCCCGGTCCAGGGCCCGGGTCCAGGCGGCCGGGAGGGGGCCGAGCGGGGTGTCACCGGGCCGGATGCTCAGGTCGGGGGCGGTGAGGCGGAGCGGGAAGCGGTCCAGGAGGTGCGGGGAGACGCGTGGTACGTCCTCCGTGCGGCAGACGGCCAGCCAGCGGGCCGCCGGACGCCAGCGGCGGCGCAGCCCGGACTGTTCGACGGTGGCGACATCGGCGCCGAGGAGCTGTACGGCGGCCCGCTTCCCCGGCACGCTGAGCCTGGCGAGGTCGGGGACGACGACGAGGGAGGGGCCGGGCACGGGTTCGGTGAGCGGTCCGGGGTCCAGCGCGAAGTCGATGCCGTGCGGGCCTCGGCTCACCCGGGGCCGCGACCACAGGTCCTCGTCCGTGGTGGCGGCGGTGAGGGCGGTGCGGGGAACGGGCGTACCGGTGGGACCGGCGAGCAGCCGGTCGAGTACGGCGGCGACGGTGGCGAGGTGTGCGTCGGGGAGGCCGAAGAGCAGCACCCCGGACAGCTTGGGCTCGACGGCGGCGCAGGCCAGTGCGGTGAGCAGTCGCCGGGGGAGTTGGCCGGCGTCCGCGGCGGGCAGCGGCCGGAGTGGGGATGCGGACATCGGCGGCTCAGCCGAAGAGGGCGCTGACGCGGTCGTCCTCGTCGGGCCCCCAGGTGAGGGCGGCGCCGTGGGCGGAGTCCGGTCTGCGGTGGCGCAGGGCCAGCGGCAGCACCCGGCGGACGTGGTCGGGTTCGACCCGCGCGTGCCCGTCCCGTGCGGCCAGCGCGCGGGCGGTCTTCGCCACGAGGAGGTCACCGCGCTGCCCGATGGCGCCCAGCAGCTCCGCCGCCTCGGCGCAGAGCCCGCTCACGCTCTCGTCGAGCCGGACGTCCTTCAGCCGGTCCCTCGCCGCCTGGAGCGCGGTGCGCAGTGTGTCGTCCTCGTCCTGTGCGGCGCGCAGCCAGGCGGAGTCCTCGGCCTCCAGTTCCTCCTCGAAGGTGAGCACGGTCGTGATCATCCGCCGGCGCTCGGCGAGGTCCAGCTCGGACGCCGCCACCATCAGCCCGAAGCGGTCGAGGAGTTGGGCCCGCAGGCTGCCCTCCTCGGGGTTCATGGTGCCGACGAGTCCGAACGACAGCTGCCTGGCCAGGTCGATGCCTTCGCGCTGGATGGACAGCACACCGGTGGAGACGACGTCCAGGATGATGTTGACGAGGTGGTCGTCCAGCAGGTTGACCTCGTCGATGTACAGCAGTCCTTTTCTGTCGGCCTCTTCCAGCAGGCCGGGCTGCGGCTTCGCCACGCCCCGCATCAGCGAGTCCAGTTCCCAGCCGCCGACCACCCGGTCGTCGGTCGCGTTGATCGGGAGCGTGACGGGCAGCTCGCCGCCGGACATCAGCGCGAAGGCACGGACCACGGTGGATTTGGCGGTGCCCCGCTGCCCAGTGATCAGCACCCCGCCGATCCTCGGGGAGACGAAGTTGAGCTCCAGGGCCAGCTTGAGGTCCTCCTGCCCGACGATCCGGCTGTACGGGAGGATCGGCACCCGGGGCGCCGGGGCGGCGGCCCTGGACGGTGGCTCGCTCATGAGGGGGTCGCCGTGGCAGTGGCCTGCCCCTCGTTGCCGGGCTGCCAGCGGAAGGTGATCTGGATCTGCGCCTCGGCACCGGCCTTCACCACGGCCGCCATACCGGCCTCGAAGGTGATCCCGACCTGGAGTTCGATCTCGTCGGGCCGCAGTCCGTCGCCGAGGTCCCCGAGTCCGCGCATCGCCCGTGCGGCACAGCGTCGCGCCAGATCGATCCCGTCGCCGTACAGGTCACCGGCGCCGCTCAGGACGCGCCGGGCGGCGTCGGCGCCGCCCCTGGTCTCCCCGGGGCTGTAGAAGGACTCGCTCTCCCCGGCCGGTGCCGGGTCCGTCCCGAAGGTCCCGGCGTCCACGACGACCGGGATCGGGCCGTCCTCCCCCGGTTCCGTGGACCCGACGATGACCGCCATCCGCTCCCCCGATTCCTCACAACCGACGTGTCGGGAAAGAATACTGACGGTCATTCACTTGTTGAGGGGCTTTCCGTGAATCGGCTCAGATCATCTGCGGTTCGAAGTCCCAGTAGGGACGGTTACGGGACCGGGCCGAGACGGTGTGGACGTGCTGGGCGCCCAGCGTCGTGACCAGGTCGTCCAGGGCCTCCCGCTCGATCTTGTCCGCGCGCTGCCGGTCACGGATGCCGCGCAGGTCAGCGGCGTGCGCGATCCGGGCGGAGAGGGTCAGCGGGTGGGTCCGGCCGAGGACCTCGGTGGCCCGGCCGATGACCGCGTCCGTCAGTGCGGCCGCGGATTCCGGGTCGCCCACCAGATTGCGCAGCGCCGAGGCGTTCACCGCGCAGCCCAGGGTCCAGGGGTGGTGCTCCCCCACGGCGCGCGTCATGCCGGCGAGTGACTCCTCCAACAGGGCGTGCGCATGGTCGCGTTCGCCCACGTTGCGGAGGATCAGAGCGTGGTTGGCCCGGGTCCCCGCCACGTACGGGTGCTCCTCGCCGAGCATGTCCACATAGCCGTCGACCACCCGCTCGCTTATGGCCCTGGCCTGGTCGATGTCGGCGTGCTCGCGGGCGAAGAAGCTCTGGCTGGCCGCGAACATCATGGTCAGCGGGTCGCTCTCGCCGAGCACCCGCTCGCTGCGTTCGAGAACGCGGGTGAACAGCGTCGCGGCCTTGGCGCGTTCTCCCGCGCGGTACTGGCAGAGCGCGAGATTGTGCTCGGCGCGCAGGGTCTGCGGGTTGTCGGGCCCCATGACCAGCCGGTGCACCCGGACGCTCTGGTTCTGGAGCGAGAGGGCGTCGGCGTACCGGCCGAGGAGACGCAGGTCGGTGGCGTAGTTGATCTCGGAGTAGAGCGTCCAGCTGTGCCGTGGACGCAGCAGTTGGCGGCGGGCTTCCAGGGTGCGGCCGTTGTGTTCGAGTGCTTCCTCGTACCGGCCGAGCAGGCGCAGCGACGCACCCAGGTTGTTCTGAGCGCTGAGCGTGCGCGAGTCCTGGTCGCCCAGGAGTTCGCGGTAGGACGCGAGGAGCCAGGCCGACATCTCCAGTGCCTCGTCGTAGCGGCCGAGGCCCCGCAGGTCGGCGGCGAGGCCGTCGGCGGCGCGGAGGTGTTCCAGGTCCTGTGCGCCGCGTTCGGCGCGCAGGTGGTCGACGGCGGCGCGTTCGATGGCTTCCGTACCGGCGTAGTCGCCGACGGCCCGCAGCACGTTCGCGTAGTGGTAGCTGAGGTCCCAGACCCGGGGGTGGTCCTCGCCGAGGAGGCGTCGCCAGGCCTTCATGGCGCGTTCGCCCAGCTTGATGCCGGCCCGGTACTCGCCGGAGAGGTACATGTAGCGCAGGCAGTTGAGCACCAGGGTGTGCACGGCCGGGTCGGTGCTGTTGAGTACGTCGGCCCATTTGAGGTGCGGGGTGATCTCGGCGTAGGCGGGCCACAGCCGGGTGTCGGTGGGGCGGCCGGGGTCGGCGGCGGCGAGGGCCCTGCGGACCACGCCGATGAACTCCTCGCGGTCGCGCTCCGGCATGTCCTTGCCGACGATCTGGTGGACCATGCGGTGCATGTAGAGCGACTCGCCGGACGAGGCCTCCTCGCCGGCCGTCTCGTGGGACTCCAGTCGGACCACGGAATACTGGCGGAGCTGGGCGATCGCCTTGTTCCACAGCAGTGGGTCGTTCATCAGGCCGGAGAGCTGTTCCGGCAGCTCGCCGGGGGGCATTTCCCTCAGCAGGCGTACGGGGATCGAGCCGGGCGCGAAGAAGCTGCACAGCCGCAGCAGGTCCACGGATTCCGGGACGGTCTCCTTGAGCTTGTTCAGCAGTATCGACCAGGCGGTCTGGAAGGCGAGCGGGAAGTCGGCGGAGACCTTGACGACGTCCTGGTCGATGCCCCCTTCGAGGAGTTCGATGTACTCCTCGACCGACATGTCGGAGTCGTTGAGCCAGCCCGCCGTCTGGTCCAGGAGGAGCGGGAGGTCCTCCAGGGCCTCGGCCAGCTGGTCCGCGTCGTTCGGGGTGAGGCGTGGGGCGCGGCGGCGGATGAAGGCGACCGACTCGTCGCGTTCGTAGACCGGGACCTCGACGAGGTTGCTGTTGTGCTCGCTCCACTCCGGGTTGCGGGAGGTGATCAGCACGTGTCCGGGGCCGGTCGGCACCAGGTCCCAGATGTGCTCGGGCTCGTCCGCCCCGTCCAGGACCAGCAGCCAGTGGGAGAACGGCTCGCCGCGCCGCAGCGCGTCCCGGACCGCGCGCAGCCGCTCCCCGTACTCGGCGCCCGTGGACAGGCCCAGTTCGGGGGCGAGTTCGGCGAGCTTCTGGCGGTAGAGGGCGCGGCGGTCGGCGGGCACCCACCACACCACGTCGTACTCGGAGCCGAACCGGTAGACGTACTCCGCCGCCAGCTGGGTCTTGCCCACCCCGGACATGCCGTGCAGCGCCACGACCCCGGCGCCGGGTCCGGCGTCCTGGAGGGCCTGGTACGCCTTGCTGAGCAGCTCCTCGCGGCCGGTGAACCGGGTGTTGCGGCGCGGCACCCCGCCCCACACCTCCGTTACGTCGGCCGGATAGCGGGGGCCCTGCCGGGACCCGACGGCCTCGGGCAGCGGGTCGGTGGGCAGGCCCAGGCGGGCCAGGAGCCGCCGTTCGGCCTCGTCGGCGCCGACGTTGGTCAGGTCGGCCGCGCCGAGGGCCGAGGTGGCGCCGGGGAGCGCGGACGTGGTGACGCAGACGGCGGCGAACCGGTCGGGGTCGGGGGCGACGACCTCGCGCAGTGCCCTGTTCCACTCGTCGTGGCTGCGCGGGCCGAGCTGGAAGTACCAGTCGCTGAGGATCACCAGGACGCGGCCCCGGGAGAGCGTCAGATCGCGCAGCGACTCCTCCAGCGGAACCTCCACCGGGGGGTCCCAGCGCTGCTGGACGACCGTCACCCCGCGCCGCTCCAGACGGTCGCCGATCCAGGTCGCCCAGGCCCGGTTGAACCCGGCGAAACTGATGGTGACGGTATGCGCCCCGGTTGCTCCAACTTGCCTACGCGTTCCGGGCATTCAGCCGTCTCCCTGCCTCGATTCGAGCCTTGTCAACATACACCGGAGCATGGTCGTTCCGGCGGACAGTCCCGAGGTCCCTCACGGCCTGTGCGGGCCGTTCCTCTGCTGCCATATCACCTTGGTGGTGGCCACGTACGCCTCAGCGCGCGCGAGGTGCCCCGTTGGGGGCGGGCAATCGTCCAGACGGTGGTAGAGCGTGATCATCTCGTTGACCAGGACCCGGCCTTCGCGGGTCAGCGCCGCCGAACCGGCCAGCACGGGCAGCACGGCGCCGACCTGTTCGCGGCAGCGGGCGTGCTCGGCCCAGGCCAGGTCGCGGTGGGTGACGCGCCGCGCGGCGAGGGCGAACCGCTGCCAGTAGTCGGCGAGGGCGATGTGCGAGTAGGCGCCCTGGAGAAGGCCGTCGAAGGGGCGCGGGTCGGAGCGCCACGGCGCGAAGTGGCGGGGCTCCGGGTCCTCGTGGTGCAGCGGTACGAGGGCGCCGAGTGCGGACAGCTTGGTGTGCTGGAGTTCGTGGACGAGGGTGGAGGCGAAGTAGGCGGGGGTGGCCGGCTTGCTGCTGAGGACGGCGCCGAACGCCTCGCGCCGGGTGCCGCTGCAGTGTGCCGCGCTCTCACCGGTGGGCCCGGAGCCGGGCGGCGGGCCGAGCGGAACCAGGCAGCGCAGCAGGACCGCCGCTTCGGTGAGGCGGTGCTCGCCGCCGATGCGGAGCAGTGGCACCACGCCGTTCCAGGACTCGGCCCACGCCTTGCGTTCGTGGTCGTCGATGTGGGTGGCGGCGCTCAGCCCGTGCGGCCGGCGTCCGCTGCCGTCGGTGCGGTACGGGTCGACGTCGTCCAGGGGCACGGGTCCGGTGCCCGAGGGCACGGCGGGCAGGGCGAGCACGGGCAGCCAGCGCGGGTCGGCCGAGCCGGTCGTCCCGTCCGGCTGGGTGTGCGCGAGCAGTGGCGGCCCGGCCGCGTCCTCACGCATCGTCAGTTCGCCGTCGTGGAAGGCGATGTCGACGGTCGTGGAGGTGGCGGACGCGGTGCACAGGGCGCCCAGGGTGGGCAGGGACAGCAGTCCGTCGTGTGCGGTGAGCCGGGTCGCGAACGGGATTCCGGCCCGGATCGCGGCGGCTGCGGCCAGGGCGCTCAAGTGGGCGAGATCGGCGCGGAGTTCGGGCCCCGGCCCGGTGGCGGTCGCCGAGCCGGAGAGGCCGCGCAGGCAGCGCTGGACCCAGGGCCCGGCGAGGGGGTGGAGCAGGACGGTGCGCACGGCCCCGCGGTCGGCGCGCTCGGCCGTCTCCAGCAGCGCCCAGTCCTGGCGCAGCCGGTCGAGCGCCCGGGGCGGGCAGAGGGCCGCGGGGGCCGCCTCGGCGGCGTCGAGCAGGGCCCGCAGCAGGAGGAGCCGGCGGGTGTCCTGGTCACGCACGAGGACACCGAGGGTGTCGGCGTCGCCCTCGGTGCGGCCGAGCAGGCGCAGCATGCGGTCCGGGAGTGGGGGGATCATCGGCGGTCTCCTGCGGTCGCGTCGGACAGCCGGGCCGCGACATGGCGGACCAGCCGTTCGAGGTCGGCGCAGTAGACGGACGGGTTGGCGAAGCCGTTCTCTGCGCGGTAGCGGTGTGCGTAGTGGCCGCCCCCGCAGACGGTCAGCAGCGGGCAGGCGCGGCAGGCCGCGGCGAGTGCGTCGGCGCCTGCCCGGCGGGCGGCGACGCCGGGGTGGCGCAGGGCGTCGTCGAAGGTGTGGTGGAAGACGTCGAGCCCGGTGGCGGCGGCCGTGTCGTAGGCGGACTTGAGGGAGTCGACCTGCTCGATCGCCCCGTCCGTCTCGATCACGATCGCGTCGACGGGGTCGAGGCCGAGGGATTCGGTGGCTCCGGGCAGGCCCAGCAGCAGGGCGATGCACTCCTCGAAGAGCCTGATCCGGGTCTCCCGCCGTCCGGTGCGCCACCAGCGGTCGAAGACGGTGACGAGCCAGTCGCCGTAGGGGGTCGGACGGCCGGGCCCGGTGGGCGGCAGGCCCGGTGGCGGGTTGGTCCAGTTGCCGTGCGGCAGCAGCAGGTCCAGGGCCGGGGGGCGCAGTTCGAGCAGCGACTCGTACATCTCGACCGGGTCGGTGTCCGGGTCGACGACGGTGAGGATGCCCGCGTACGCGTCGGGGTGCCGGTCGGCGAGCAGCCGGGCGCCGCGCGAGGCGGCGGGCCAGGACGGGCGTCCGGCGTGGTCGGTGCGCCGGCTGTTGTGGGCGGGCCGGCCGCCGTCGAGGCTGATGCCGATGCGGATGCCGTGCCGGGCGAGGGTGGCGACGCGGGGCCCGGTGAGGAGGGTGGCGTTGGTCTGGACGGTGGTGTGGACGGTGCAGCCCTCGGGCGACAGGCCGCGCACCCGGTCGGCGAAGGCGGCCAGCCGGTCGGCGCCCGCGAGAAGGGGTTCGCCGCCGTGCAGGACGAGCGCGAGGTCCCGCAGGCCGTGGGCCGCCGCGTGTTCGGCGATGCGGTGCGCGGTGCGGTCGAGTACGGCGGGCGCGGCGGCGGCCGGGCGGTCGCGCCAGGTGTGGTCGGGGCCCTCGTACAGGTAGCAGTAGCGACAGGCGAGATTGCAGCGGCCGTGCACCTTGACGATGAACTGCCCGAAGGGGGCGGGGAGTCGGACGTCGTCGGCGCGTGGGAGCGGTTTCGGCGTCGCCTGTCGAGACACTCCCGCACCCCCGCGCCGTTCACGTCCGACGGTACGGCCCCCGTCGCCGTCCCGAGGCGAGTATCCCTGGCCTGCCGTACGGGCAAACCCGCCCCTCACCACGATGTCCTGTTCAACCGGGCCCCGGACCGAAATCGTGCGGCCTCAGAAGGCGTTGGTGAAACCCCACAGCATCTCCCGCGGCTGCTCGGCCCGCCCGCGGAGATCCGCGACCACCTCGGCGAGCACCGGATGGTCGAGCGTGCGCAGTGACTCCAGATCGAGCCCCAGCAGATCCGGCAGCGCGCCCGGACCACTGCCCGGCCCGCCCTCCGGAGTGCCCGTGTGTGCCGTCTCGTTCATCGTTCCTCCCCGTAACACCGCATCGTGCCCGCCGTGGTGTGCTCGCCCTTGAGCGCACCACGCCGGGCCCGCGTCCCTGACCTGTGTGCCCGGCACGGGCCCCGCCCGCGCCGGTCGCCTCTGTACGGATGCCCCGCACGACCGGGCCTACGCCTCGTGGAGCATGCCGTCCGACGGTGCCGGTCGTGCGCCGGGCGTACGGCGCCGCCGGGGGCTCCCCCCTCGCGCGGCTCAGCGCTCCAGCTCCGCCAGCCGCTCGGCGGTCGCCCCGCCCGCCGCGCCGCCGCCGTCCGGCAGCTTGCCCCATTCCCGGTGGGCCGCCCGGTACGCCTCGCGCGCGGCCCGGGGGCGTCCCGCCGCCTCGTAGGTCATCCCCCGCCAGTGGTGGGCCGTGGCGCTCAATTCGACGGCCTGTCCCGCCTGTTGCGGGCCGTCCAGCTCCGCCTCCGCCGTGCCGGCCGCCTCGGCCGCGCTCCGGAAGGCCTCGGCCGCCTCGTCGAGCCGGGCCGGGCGCCGCAGCACCCGGGAGGCGTCGAGATGGGCCCGGCCCAGCTCCAGCCAGCAGCGCGCCCCGGTCAGCGGGTCGGCCGCCTCCCGGGCCGCGAGGCCGAAGAGGTGCTCGGCCTCCCGGAGATCGACCCGGTCCTCGGCGGCGTGGTGCCGCAGCATCAGCGCCCGGCCCAGCATCAGCAGCCGCTCGGCCTGGTGCACGCTGCCCGCCGCCGTCTCCGTACGGCAGTCGCGCAGCACCCGGATCGCGGCGCCGATGTGCGGGCGCCCGTCCGGCAGCCGGGCCCGGCGCAGCAGGGTGCCGCCCCATTCGGCGAGCAGATCGGCGTGGGCCCGCGAGTCGCGCGGTACGCCCCGGGCGGCGCGGGCGAACCAGTCGGCGGCGTCCACGAGTTCGTCCGGATCGCCGGTGTGCTCGTACCGTGCGACTCCGACCCGGCCGGCCCTGATCCGGAGCGAGGCGCGCAGCCGCTGATCGCGTACGGTCGCCAGGGCCTGCTGGATCAGGGTCGCGGCCTCGTCCGGTTCCTCGCCGGAGCCGAGCAGGGCGTCCACGAGGTCGAGCAGGATGCGCACCTCGGTGCCCATGGTGTGGCGGCCGCCGCCCTGTTCGAACGCGGTGCGCAGGGAGCGTGCGGCCCGGCTCGCGTGGGCCCGGGACCGTTCTGTGTCGGTGGTGGCCCCGGCCAGCTTCAGCAGGGTCCGGCCGTGTGCCAGCGGCAGGGTGGTGGGCCGGTTCTCCTGGTCGGGCCAGACATCGGCGAACGCCTCCAGCATGCCGCACGCGGCCTGGAGCAGGGCGGTGTCGCCGTCGAGCCGCCACTGCGCCTCCAGGGCCCGGACACGTTCCAGTGTCAGCCGCAGGGCCTCGGCGGGGGCCAGGCCGGGGGCCGCGCAGGCGGCGGTGTACTCGCGGTCGGCGCGGCGCAGCAGCTCCAGTGCGCCGCGCCGGTCGCCGCGCCGCCGCCGGTCGTCGGCCGCTGCGTGCAACACCTTGGCCAGTACGGCCCGTTCGCCGACCGCGGCGGGGTGCGCGGCGGCTCGTTCGGCGGCGTACTCGGCCTCGCGGAGCAGTTCGGTGTCGCCCTGGACCTCCCAGAGCCTCAGCACGCAGCGGGCGTACTCCGCCCACAGCCCGGGGTCGGCGCCCGGCCGTTCCTCGCGTTCGGTGGCGCCGCGCAGCAGCTGCACGGCGTCGATGAGGTACTGCACCATGCGGTCCGACTCGAACTGGCGCACGAGGGCGCGGGCGCTCTCCACCGCCGCGTTCGGGGTCCGGGCGGCGGCGGTGTGGCCGCCCCGTCCGGTCTGCGTCACGAACTGCTCGGGCAGCGGCATGAAGCGTTCCAGTACGCGGACCGCGACCTCGGCGAAGGGATGGGGGACGCGTGCCGGGTCGCCCGCGCCGCCGTCCCCGTGCTCGCCGCCCTCCTCGATCTCGTCGATCTCCTCGTCGGGTGCGCCGTCCCCCAGAGGGTCTGTGCCGCGGGCGGGCGGCGGCCCCTCCCGGTGCCTGCCCTCGCCGAGCTGGGCGAAGGCCAGGGCCGGGAAGTTCGGCCCGCCCCTCCCGAACCGCTGCTCGATGTACTGCGAACAGTGCTTGAGCACGAGCAGCGCCTCGTCGCGGCCCAGCGAGCCGAGCAGCGCCTCCTGCACACCGGGCAGGAAGGTGTACCACTGGTCGTCGTACTCGACGCCGTCCGCGTCCCTGCTCCGTGCCAGCAGCCCGCTCAGCAGCACCTCGGCGAGTTCGGAGGGACCCGAGTGGGGCAGCATCGTGCGCTGCACCAACTGCATCACCGGCAGATGCAGCGGGGCCGCGGCCAGATAGACGGCGAGCTGTCCGGCGGCCGGTGAGGCCGCCGCACGGAAGCGGCTGACCAGCTGGAGCGAGGAGAGTCCGCCGCCCGGACGCTGCGCGGCCGCCGCCGGCTGATCGGCCCGCACCCAGCCGACCGCGCCGGAGATCTGCCCCGAGCCGGTGCCGGAGAGCAGCCTCGCCCAGGCCGCCAGTGCCCCTTCGACCGGCGGGAGGACGGGTACGGCGAGGGCCCCCGGGTGCACGGCGGGGCCCATGCCCGGCTGTTCGACGACCTTCAGCACGGCGGCTCCGCCGGGTCCGTCGCCCCGGGACAGCGAGCCGTAGGTGACCGGCAGTCCGGTCCGGTTCCACATCCGCTGCGGCAGCGGCTGGAGCACGGCGGCCGGTGCCTGGGCGGCCAGCTGGTGCAGCAGCCGGTGGGCCCGTCCGCTGTGCCAGAGCGGTCCTGCGCAGTCGCTGACCAGGACGGTGACGCGCCGGCCGGTCGGATCGCTCAGCCGGTCCGCGGAGTTCAGCGGCGCCCCGCCCGGCTCGGGGCTGCGGCTGACCGCGGCGGCACCGTCGGGCCCCTGATGCAGATAGCGCACCTGGACGTCCCGGAAGGCACCCAACTGGGCGAATATCTGCTGGAGTTCGCCGAACATCCGGTCCCACACCAGCATCGAGGACGAGGCGTCCATGACGAGTTGCAGGACCGCCTCGCCCCGGGACACACCGCGGAACACCGGGATGATCAACCCGCCCGCGCGGGCGCTGAGTTCGGCGGTCGCCGTCTCGTCGAGGGCGCTGCGCAGCGGGGGCGACGCGGGGTGGTAGCGCTGCAACGGTCTCAGGGCTCGCTGGAGTTCGAGGGGGGCGGGAAGTGCCGGGGCGGCGGGCACACCGAAGGTGAGGGCGCTCGTGCCGCCCTCCGCCCTGCCGCCCGGACGGGCCCGGCGCGCGGATCCGGTGCGCGGTACGGGGTAGAGGGTGACCCGGTCCGACTCCCCGGGGTCCCGTCGCGGCGGGGGCTCGTCGCCCGGCGGGCCGGGCGCGGGCTCCGCGGCATCGGCCTCCGGGGCGGCGGGCCGTTCGTCCGCCCGCTCCCGGGGCGGGCGGACCGGCGGCGCACTCCCCCGTACCTCGTCGTCCTCCGGCGGCGCGTCCGGGTGGCGGGCCCAGCGGGCCAGCCAGAGGGCGTCGCGGAGCTGCTCGACGTCGGGGTCGAGCCCGGCCTCGCGCAGCCGTGCCACCAACGCCGGGTAGAGCCCCGTGTCGTCGGCACCGCGCGCGTCGGGGGAGCCCTGGGGTCCGGCGCCCGCCATCAGCACATCACCTCGGCCGGTCGAGTCGCTGGATGAGCAGGTCGGCGAGGCGGTCGCGGCCGGCCGGGGCGGCGGCGTCGGTGAGGTAGATCGCGTTCAGCAGCTGGTCGGTGGCGAGGAGTTCGCTGCGGGACCGTTCCAGGAAGTGGGCGATGAGATCGTCCCCGGAGCGCGCCGCCTCGTCGCCGAGGTGGGCGCGTACGAAGGTCGCGAGGCGCTGGTGGTCGGGGCGTCCGAGCTCCAGGTGGATGCAGCGGCGCATCAGGGGCGCGGGGAAGTCCCGCTCCCCGTTGCTGGTGAGGACGACGAACGGGAAGGACGTGCACTGCACCCGGCCGCCGCGCACCTTGACCTTGTTGCCGTCGTCGTCGAGGACCTCCGCCTCGCCACCGGGCAGCCGGTCGGCGATCCGCTCCAGTTCCGGAATGCCGAACTCGCCCTCCTCCAGCACATTGAGCAGGTCGTTGGGCAGATCGATGTCGCTCTTGTCGAGCTCGTCGATGAGCAGCACCCGGGGCCGGTCCGAGGGGAGCAGCGCGGTGCCGAGCGGACCGAGCCGGATGTAGCTGCCCACGCCGTCGGCGGCCTCGGCGCCGCCGGTGCCGGCCGCCGCGCCGTGCGCGGCGATCTGCACGTCCTGGAGCCGGGCGATCGCGTCGTAGTGGTAGAGGCCGTCCAGCAGCGTCGTCCGGCTCACGATCGGCCAGCGCAGGACCCGGCCGAGCCCGAGTTCATGGGCGACGGAGTGGGCCAGGGTGCTCTTTCCGGCGCCGGGGGTGCCGGTGACCAGGAGCGGGCGCCGCAAGTAGAGCGCGGCGTTGATCATTTCGAGCTCCTCGGCGCCCGGCCGGTGGAGTTCGGCGATGTGCCGGTGACCGCCGAGGCGGCGGTCGGCGGAACCGTCCCCGCCCGGCTGCCCGGCGGCCGCGGCGCCGCGGCTCGCGAAGTCGCGCCAGGGCGGCGGCGGGGGCAACTGCTCGATCCCTTCGTGCGGTTCGCCGGCCCCTCGGTAGATGAGCCACTCGCTGGGTTCACTCATAACGTGTTCCTCGTCATCACTCGTCCGCCAGGGGCAGCAGTCGAACGTGGTTCACCGTAGCCATCCGGTCCGCACCCCGTAAGGGAAATCACGGCGCCTGCAACAACGGGCCGGGCGGCGGCGGTTGCGGATCGGCGTACATCACGGCGATGCCGTCCGACCAGAACATGTCGTTCCGGCCCTCGCACACCCCTTTTCTCAGCTCGTGGATCCGCTGCGGGAGCCGGTCGGCCACACCCGCCCCGTCGACCGTGTCGACGACGCGGAGGTGGAACTCGGTGCAGGCCGCGGTCCGTTCGACCCGCGGGCGCCGCCACAGGACCACACCGAACCCGCCGTCGAACACCCGCCCGAACCCGGCGGCGCTCTGGGCGTCGGTCCGTCCGCCGTACCGGCAGAGCACCGGGACGGTCTCGTACGCCAGCCCGCGCAGCTCCGCCGTCAGGGGCACGGGTACCCGCATCCCGTCGTCGCAGTCGAGGACCGCGGCCCGCATCGGGCCGGTGTGGATGCGTTTCCAGCGCGCCTCGTGCTCCGGGACGGCGTCGTCGGGCGGGGCGGGGCGCTCGTCCGAGCAGCGGATGACGACGGGCCGCTGCACCCCGAGCGGGCGGCCGTCGGAGGGGAGTCGCCACTGCTCGACCTCCAGGTCGACCAGCGCCGGAGGCACGACGACCTGGAGGATCGCGGGGTTGTCGGGTTCGTCGCACATCCGGAACGCCGTGCCGAGGGCGGCGGCGAGCCTGGCCGGCAGTTCGTCGGCCCTGGTGCCCTGGTAGTTCTCCGTCACGGGCAGGTCGTCGGCGCAGGGGCGGGCGACGACCCGCCAGTCGTACTGGTCCGGCTGCCAGGCGCGGGGCTCCAGATGCAGCACCACGAGCGACGGTGAGCCCGGCGGCCGGACCGGCTCGTCGGCCGGCTCGGGGGTACGCGGGTGCTCGGCGCCCCGGTCGTAGCGGCCCTGGTAGCGGAGCCGGGCCATCTCGCGGCGGAACGGCCGGCGGAGCCGGTCCTCGGCGGTCTCCTTCACCCAGTCCCACAGGGCGTCCTCGGCGAGTCTGGTGGACGGCACCACATAGGGGCGTTCGGCGGTGATGGCGCTCATGCAGTAGCGCAGGATCCGTTCCAGCGCCTCGTCGCCCTCGCGCGCGTCGTAGAGGACGCCGAGGCCGTCGCGCCAGCCGCGGGGCGCCGGGACGCCGATGGTCCGGTATCCGTACCCCAGGCCGCCGAGGATGTCGAGGAGGCTGCGGGTACTGACCGGAGGGGGGAGCTTGGCGAGCCGCCCCAGCAGGTCGACGCGCTGCTGCGGGGTGAGCGCCGGGCCCGCCACGGAGCCCAGGTCCCGCTGGACGTCCGCCCAGGTCTCCTCGTCGTCGACGGGGTTGCTGTGCCGGTCGGCGTGGTAGCGGTCGTGGGCGTGGAACACGGCCTGGTACGGGTCGTCGGACTCGGCGGTGGCCGCCCGGACCGGCACCGGCAGCGTGCGCAGCCGCTCCACACCGATCGCGGTGCCGCCGTTCGTATCGGTGGCGCGCGACTTGAGCACGCCGACGACCTCGCCCCGGGCCAGGTCGACGACGGGGCCGCCGGACATGCCCGCGTACAGCTGGCTCGCCTCGATCAGCACCTGTTCGTCGCCGTCGGCCCAGTCGTCGACGGTGCCGACCACCCGGCACTCGCGGCCGAGCCGTTTGAGCGTTCCCGCGCCGCCGTCCGCCCAGCCCGCGAAGTAGTACGCGCCGCGGTTCATGCCCGTGGAGCGCTCGCTGAGGTACACACAGGGGTGCTCGACGGGCCGCAGCAGCTGGATGAGGGCGAGGTCGGGGGCCGGCCAGCCGCCGGTGCCCGGCCGTTCCTCGGGCAGGGCCGCCCTGACCGTGCCCCCGACCCGGACGGCGTCGCCGCCGCGGGCGGTCTTGTACACCACGTTCACCTGACGCCCTCTCCCCTCCATCGCGACGTGCGCGCACGTGAGGACCCAGCTCGGGGCGATGAAGAAGCCGCTCCCCAGGAAGTCGCCGTCGGATCCTTCAGGGGCATACCCGGGCTCCGGACGATGGATGCGGACCGTGGCGTCCTTCACGAGGCTCATCAGCGCGGATTCGGCACCGTTCGGCCCCTGCCACGCGCCCCCGCCCGGCGGGTGCGTCACGATCCGCTTCCGTCGTCCGGCCCGGCGCCGCCCGCATGCGCCGTTGCGCCGGTGGATGCCCCGGCGGGAGAACCGGTGGCAGGGGTGGCCGACGGCTGTGCGGGCAGCTGCGGGTCGAGGGGCGGGCCGCCGCCGTTCCAGGTCAGGGTGACCTTGATGGAGCCCTTGGCCTCGCCGTCCGCGAGCAGCCCGACGACCTTGCCGGCCTTCGCGGTGAGCTCGATGCCGAATTCGACGCTGACCTCGTCGGGCCGCACGGCCCGCAGCGGCTCGGCGAGCGAACGCGCGACGCTGGTCACGACCCCGTGCAGACTCTCGACCCGGGCCTGCACCCGATCGGCGATGCCCCCGGCGCCGATGTCCGCGAACGACGGGCCCGATCCGGTCCGGGCCAGCTCCTCGGCACCGGAGATCCGCGCCCAGACCTCCGTACCGTCGGGCATCTCGATGCGCGTCATACGGGCGTCGCTGTCACCCATGAAACCCCCCGTTCCCCAACTACCCGCAGGCTAACGGCAGTACGCCCCCGATGCGAGGTGCTCGGGACAGGACGCGGGGGTGGCGCGGGCCGGTTCCCTGCGGGGTCGCGCGGCTCCGGAGGACCTCGGCCGACAGCCCGCTCCCGGCCGCCTGGGGGCTGCCACCAGGCATTAGGCTGGCCGCATGTACTTCACCGACCGCGGTATCGAGGAGCTGGAGAAGCGGCGAGGCGAGGAAGAGGTCACCTTCGAGTGGCTCGCCGAGCAGCTCCGTACGTTCGTCGATCTCAATCCCGACTTCGAGGTGCCGGTCGAGCGCCTCGCGACCTGGCTGGCCCGGCTCGACGACGAGGACGAGGACGAGTAGTCACTCGCGCCCGTCCGCCGGCCACCCGCGCCCCTCCCCCTCGGCGCCCCTGATCCGGTCGTAGGCCAGCCCGAGCGCCCCGTGCGCCAGCAGCAGCACCCCCGCGAGCAGCCACCCGTCGCCGCGGCGGTGGAGCCCCCGGAGGACCAGCGGCAGTCCTGCCGCGAGCTGGGCACCTGCCAGCACGCGGGCCCTGGGGCCGCGCAGCCAGGGCCCGAGGCGGCTGCTCTCGACCGCGTCGAGCTCGGCCTTCACCGCCCCGCGCCAGCCGGTCCAGACGACCGGTTCCGCTTCCGGCCGGTCGTCGGCCGCCGCGTACAACCGGTCGCCGGGGGTGTCCGGGTCGAGGCCCGGCGGCAGGATCAGCCCGATCCGGGTCAGGACGGCGAGCAGCCCGCGCAGCCGGATCCGCGCGTCGACGTCCGGGTCCGGGCGGGTCAGCTCTTCGAGCGCCTGGACGTCCAGCACCGGATCGAGGCCGAGGCGCTCGGCGAAGGTGCGCATGGCCTCGTCCTCACCGGCCGGGGTGCCGTCCGCGAGCCAGACGTAGCCGACCGGGCGGCGGAAACCGGACGCGAGGGTGTACCCGGCCCGGTCGCCGTCCCACCACAGGGCGAGCACCGGCCAGGTCGAGCCGACCGCGAGCGCGGTGGCCCAGCCGGCCACGACCCGGTCGACCGGTTCCACCCCGGCGGCGGAGGCGTCCGCCCCGCCCTGCCAGGGCTTTCCCTCGGGGACGAGGACGGACCAGCCGTCCCCGGCGGGGGCGAGCAGCATCCTCTCGCGCAGCAGATGGGCCACCGGCCGTACGGTCTCCGGTTCGGCACGGCACAGCAGCAGCGCCCCCGCGGGGGATGTCGCGTTCATGTCCCACACGCTAGGGCAATTTGCCCATATTTGGCGCCCTTTGATCCGCCAATGACCTCTCGACGTACCTTGACTTCCCCGATCCGCGATATATCGTGTTCAACAAGAGACGCGATATGTTGCGTCATTCCGTGCTCCCCGGGAGGTCAGATCCATGCCTGTGTCGACATGGGCCATCGCCGAGCCCCAGAAGCTGACCTTCGACGACCCCGTGACGTCACTCAACGTGCGCACCGTCGGAGGCACCGTCAATGTCGTCGGCACCGAGGAGCCGACCGCCCGGCTGGAGGTCTCCGCGATCGAGGGACCGCCGCTGGTCGTGACCCTGGACGGCGGCACCCTCACGGTCGCGTACGAGGACCTGCCCTGGCAGAACTTCCTCAAGTGGTTCGACCGCGAGGGCTGGCACCGCAGCGCGGTCGTCTCGCTCGCCGTACCGGCCGGGTCGGCGGTGGCGGTCGGCGTCGTCGGCGCGGGCGCCGTCGTCTCCGGGATCCGCGGGCGTACGGACGTACGCGGCGTCACCGGCGACACCACGCTCGTCGGACTCTCGGGGCCGGTCCTGGCCGACACGGTCTCCGGCAGCGTGGAGGCCCAGTCGGTCACCGGCGAGCTGCGCTTCCACTCGGTCTCCGGCGATCTGACGGTCGTCGAGGGCGCCGGGGCCTCGGTACGGGCGGAGTCGGTCAGCGGCGACATGGTGCTCGACCTGAACCCGAACGGGAAGCCCACGGACATCCGGCTGACCACGGTCTCCGGCGAGGTCGCCATCCGGCTGCCGCACCCGGCGGACGCGAAGGTCGAGGCCAACACCGCCAGCGGCTCCGTCTCCAACGGCTTCGAGGACCTGCGGGTCAGCGGCCAGTGGGGAGCGAAGAAGATCACCGGCACGCTCGGCGCCGGGACCGGCAAGCTGCGGGCGACGACCGTCTCGGGTTCGATCGCGCTGCTGCGCCGCCCGCCGGCCGAGGACGCTCCGTACGATGCCGAGCCGACCGGAAAGGTGCTCTGACATGCCCCCCGTATTCGCCCACGGCCGCCTCCGCCTCTACCTGCTGAAGCTCCTCGACGAGGCACCCCGCCACGGCTACGAGGTGATCCGACTTCTGGAGGAGCGCTTCCAGGGGCTGTACGCCCCCTCGGCGGGCACGGTCTATCCGCGCCTCGCCAAACTGGAGGCCGAGGGCCTCGTCACCCATGCCACCGAGGGCGGTCGCAAGGTCTACTCGATCACCGACGCGGGCCGCGAGGAACTGGCCGGACGCACCGGCGAACTGGCCGATCTGGAAATGGAGATCCGCGAGTCGGTCTCCGAGCTGGCCGCCGAGATACGGGACGACGTACGCGGCGCCGCCGGGAAGCTGCGCAGCGAGATGCGGGCCGCGGCGGACGAGACCCGGCACACGGGTTCCGGTCCGGGCCGCAAGGGCGACCGGGAGTCTCCCTTCGGCGACTTCGGCGACTTCGGGGACTTCGGCGACAAGGAGGCGTGGCGCGCCGCGAAGGAGGAGCTGCGCAAGGCCAAGCAGGAGTGGAAGGAGCAGGCCCGCCGGGCGAAGGACGAGTCCCGCCGCGCCCGCGAGGAGGCCCAGCAGGCCCGCCGCCAGGCCAAGGAGGCCCAGGACCGGGCGCGCGAGCAGATGCAGAACGCCGCCCGCCAGGTCCAGGAGCACTTCGCCCGGGGCGACTGGCCCTCGGGCGTACGGGAGGGGCTGGCCGAGATCACCGGCCAGTTGGCGGGCCTCACCAGGACGGGCGGCCGGCCCCCGTACGTCAAGCCGGAGCCCACCGGCGCCGACCCCGACTGGGGCCGGGACACCGCCGCCACCGGCGACCCGGCCCGCGACCTGGACCGCCTGCTCGACCGCTTCCGCGACGACATCCGCGACGCGGCCCGGGACCGGGGCGTCACGGATGAGCAGCTGACGGAGGCCCGCGGCCATCTGTCGACGGCCGCGGCCCGTATCGGGGCGCTGCTGAGGAAGGACGACGACGGGGAGAAGTGACGGGCCGGGAGCGGTGCCCCGGGAGACCCGGGGACGACCGGGAGAGACCTGGGGCGCAGTCGGGGAGCCCGGCGCACCACCGGGAGGCCCGGGGCTCGGTCGGGGAGCCCGGCGCACAAGCAGTGGATCCGGGGCGCGACCAGGAGACCCGGGGCTCAGCCCGCCTTCCTGAACCGCCCCGCGTCCCCGTCGTCCTCCCCCTCGCGCTCTCCGTACAGCACGCGGGTCACCGTCGCGTACGTGGCGCCCTGTGCGGCGAGCACATCGGCGACCACGCCGGGGCAGGCAGTGAGCGCCAGGAGGAGGTGCTCGTCGCCGATGAACCGGTCCTGGCGCCCCACCGCGATCCGCAGCGACCTCGCCAGGACGTCCTTCGCCCCGCGACCGAACGGACGGCGCCCCGCGCCACGCCGCCGCTCCCGGTCCAGCGCCCCCTCCCCGTGGACCTCCTCCACACGGGCGACGATCTCGGTCACATCGATGCCGAGGCCGGCGAGCGCGTCCGTGTCGGCCCGGGTCAGCCCGCCGTGACGGCGGGCCGTGACCAGATCGGCCTCGACGGCCGCGCGGCGGTCGGTGAGGCCCAGCGAGGCGGCGGCGAAGGCGGCCCGGCCCTCACGGCGGTCGAGCAGCGCGAGGAGCAGATGCTCCTCGGTGACCGCTGCGGCATCGGCCCGTTCGGCGTGGCCCACGGCGCCGGTCACGATGTCCCGGGCGCTCCTGGTGAATCGTTCGAACATCAATGCCTCCCGTACTTCTTGTGCACGGCCTGTCGGCTGACGCCCAGTTCGGCCGCGATCTCCTGCCACGACCAGCCCTGCGCGCGGGCGCTGCCGACCTGTACGGCTTCGAGCTGTTCCAGCAGTCGGCGCAGCGCGGCGACCGCCCGCAGTCCCACCCGGGGGTCGCGGTCGCCGGCGCGCGTGGCGAGATCCGTCGCTTCCGTCATGATGTCAACCTACGTTGACACGGACGGTCGCGTCAACCACGGTTGACAGAGACTCCACACGAAGACACCACACGAAGACACCGCCCGAAGTCTCCGTGCGGCGACTCCCTGCGGGCCGACCTCAGCCGCGCGCCGTCCCGGTCACCGTCACCGTGACGCGCGCCCCCTTCCGGGCCTCGATCCGCACCTCTCCCCCGTGCCGGCGGACCTCGGCACGGCCGTCCACCGAGACCCGCCACCGCCCGGCCGTCGGCGGCAGGGAGATCTCCGTGGTGCCGCGGCGGCCCGCCGTATAGCTGAGCCGGTAGACGCGGGTGCTGTCGTCGTACGTGTCGGAGTGGACGGTTCCGGCGACGGCGGGGGCGTACGGGGTGGCGGTCCGGTCCTTGTTGGCCGCGAAGGCGCCGTTCTCGTCCAGGGCGCAGTAGCCATCGCCGTAGCACCACACATAGCCCGCCCAGCCCGAGGTGTAGCGGCTCAGCGAGGTCATCGCGTCCCGGTAGAAGCGGCCCATCATCGGCAGCCTGTTGTTCAGCGGGCCCCATTCGCCGACGACGACCGGGATGTGCCGCTGCCGCGGATACGCGGTGACGGCGGCCTCGTACGACTCGATCCAGCCGGCCGACGGGTCGTAGTCGGCGCCCGCCTCCATCGCGGTGTTGTAGAAGTGCGGGGCGTAGACGGTCCGGTGGTCCCGGATCGCGCCCAGTCCGGTGGGGACGCCCTCGCCGACGACGGGGGTGGGTTCGACGAAGAGCCAGTTGGTGCGGTCGGCCGCGCGGACCGCGCGGGCCAGCCGGTTGTACATCGGGGTGAGCTGCCGCGCCTCGATGCGGCGGGCGGCCGTCGCCAGGTCCTCGCCCTCCCGGACCTCCCCCATCGGCTCGTTGATCAGGTCGTAGCCGAGGACGGCGGGGTGGCGTCCGAAGCGCTCGGCCAGGACCTGCCACATCCGTGCCTGGGCGCGCTGGAGGTCGGGGTCCTCGTAGAGATGGGTGAAGGCGCGCTGCACGGCCGGTTCGAAGTACTCCGCGAACCAGTCCTCGGGGTGCGGGGTGAACGGCAGACCGTCGGTGCGGGTCGCCCAGGCCGGGATGCCCCGGTGGCCGAAAGCCGGGCCGAACACGTCCTGGTGGGCGTCGAGCAGCACCTGGATGTCGTACTTCCGCGCCCAGTCCAGGACCCGCTCGATCTTGCGCAGATACCCGGCGCTGTAGTGGCCCCGGCGCGGCTCCAGATCGTCCCAGAAGACCAGCAGCCGGGCGAAGCCGAAGCCCTTGGCGCGCAGATCGCGGAAGTGCTTCTCGGTGATGGCGGTCAGCGCCTGGTCACCGCGGTTCGCCTTGTCCTCGACGTTCCAGCCGCGCAGGGTGAGCGTGCGGCCCTCGTCGTCGGTGAGACGGGGGATGCCGGTCCGCTGTTCCGGTGGTGCGGGGCGTGCGTCGGCGGCGGGGGCGAGCGCCCCCGCCGCGAGCACGAACGAAGTGACGATCGAGGTGAGCACGCTGCCCATCCGGATCTGTGTCCGGGTCCGTATCCGCGTCCGCATTCGCATGGCGCAGATCAGAGCAGTTCACCCCGCACACCTCAAGAGCAGGTGAGCACAATCTTTCCGAACTGGTCGCCCGATTCCAGCCGTTCGAACCCCTCGCGGGCCCGGTCCAGCGGCAGCACCTCGTCGATGACGGGCCGCACCCCGGTGGTCGCGCAGAAGGCCAGCAGGTCCTCCAGCTCGTCCTTGGAGCCCATGGTCGAGCCGACCACCTTCAGCTCCAGGAAGAAGATCCGGGTCAGCTCGGCGTGCGAGGGCCGGTCGCCGCTGGTCGCACCGGAGATGACGAGCGTGCCGCCGGGGCGCAGCGACTTCACGGAGTGGGACCAGGTGGCCGCGCCGACCGTCTCGATGACCGCGTCGACGCGGTGCGGCAGCCGCGCGCCCGGCTCGTACGCCTCGATCGCGCCGAGCTCGACGGCGCGCCCGCGCCTGGCCTCGTCGCGGCTGGTGGCGTAGATCCGCAGCCCGGCCGCCCGGCCGAGCACGATCGCGGCGGTGGCGACACCACCGCCCGCGCCCTGGACGAGGACCGAGTCGCCGGGGCGCACCCCGGCGTTGGTGAAGAGCATCCGGTACGCGGTGAGCCAGGCGGTGGGCAGGCAGGCGGCCTGCTCGAAGGTGAGTTCCTTCGGCTTGGGCAGCACGTTCCAGCTGGGGACGGTGACCTGCTCGGCGAAGGTGCCCTGGTAGCGCTCGGTGAGGATGGAGCGGGGTTCGTCCGGGCCGACGCCGTGACCGGTCTGGCCGATGACGGAGTGCAGGACGACCTCGTTGCCGTCCTCGTCGGTGCCGGCCGCGTCGCAGCCGAGGATCATCGGCAGCTTGTCCTCGGCGAGGCCGACGCCGCGCAGGGACCAGAGGTCGTGATGGTTGAGGGAGGCGGCCCGGACGTTGACGGTGGTCCAGCCGGGGCGCGCCTCGGGGGCGGGGCGCTCACCCAGATCGAGGCCGTTGAGGGGCTGGTCGCGGTCGATGCGGGATGCGTAGGCGGCGAACATGGCCCCGACGATAGGCCGGGGCGCGGGCCTGGCGTAACCGGCTACCGGTGTGACGCGCGCCGCGCATTCAAGCCCCTCCGGCGACGGAGGAGCGGGGTCCGGGGGGGCGGAGCCCCGGGCACGGCGCGGGACGGGCAGGGGGCGGAGCCGGCCGCAGGCACCCCCTATCCGTGCCCCACTCCGCTCCGCCCCCTCACCCCACCGGCTCAGCGCCGGGCCACGCCTTCCGCCCGTGCGGCGGCCGCCACCGCGGCGGTCACGGCGGGGGCCACCCGCTCGTCGAACGGCGACGGGATCACGTAGTCCGCCGCGAGCTCGTCGCCCACGACGTCGGCCAGCGCGTTCGCCGCGGCGATCTTCATGCCCTCGGTGATCCGGGAGGCCCGGACCTGGAGGGCGCCCGCGAAGATGCCGGGGAAGGCCAGCACGTTGTTGATCTGGTTCGGGTAGTCGGACCGCCCGGTCGCCACGACGGCCGCGTACTTGTGCGCGATGTCCGGGTGGATCTCGGGGTTCGGGTTCGCCATGGCGAAGACGAACGCGCCGGGTGCCATCGAGGCGACGGCCGCCTCGGGGACCGTACCGCCGGAGACGCCGATGAAGACGTCGGCGCCCGCCAGGGCGCTCTCCAGCGTGCCGGAGATGCCGGCCCGGTTGGTGAGCCCGGCCAGCTCGCGCTTGACCTCGGTCAGGTCCTCGCGGTCCCGGCTCACGATGCCCTTGCGGTCGGCCACGGCGACGTCGCCGAGCCCCGCCTCCAGGAGGAACTTCGCGATGGCCACCCCGGCGGCGCCGGCGCCGGAGATGACGGCGCGCAGGTCGCCGAGGCTCCGGCCGGAGAGCTTCGCGGCGTTCCGCAGGGCCGCGAGCGTCACGACGGCGGTGCCGTGCTGGTCGTCGTGGAAGACCGGGATGTCGAGCCGCTCCTGGAGCCTGCGCTCGATCTCGAAGCAGCGCGGCGCCGAGATGTCCTCCAGGTTCACGCCGCCGAAGGAGGGCGCGAGCCGGACGACCGTCTCGACGATCTCGTCCGCGTCGGTGGTCGCGAGCGCGATCGGCACCGCGTCGACGCCGCCGAACTGCTTGAAGAGGATCGCCTTGCCCTCCATCACCGGGAGGGACGCCTCGGGTCCGATGTCACCGAGGCCGAGCACGGCGGTGCCGTCCGTCACGACGGCGACGACCTGCGACTTCCAGGTGTAGTCGTGGACCAGCTCGGGATTCTCCGCGATGGCGCTGCACACCTTGGCGACGCCGGGCGTGTACGCGAGGGACAGATCGTCCTTGTCACGGACGGGAACGGTGGCCTGCACGGCCATCTTCCCCCCGCGGTGGAGGGCGAAGGCCGGATCGAACGGCTCATCGGTGGTGCTGTCAGTGGTGCTGTCGCTGCGAGGATTGACGATCTCCGCTGCCATGGTGTTGACCCCTTAAGTCTTCATCGTTTGAGGGTGGCCACTCCTGGTTGAGGAGGGGTGGGCGGGCACCGCGTACGTGCCCCGCGTCGACGGTTGGCCCGCCCCGGCAGGGGGAAATACATACGCGCGGGCGCGCCGCACACGCGCCCTGAGCCCCGGATGAGGGGTGTAAAGGTCTTTCTTACCCGACAGACCGCGTCATGGACGAGTCCAAATGGACTCGGTGACGTGACTCATAGTCGAATATCTGGACAAGTCCGCCAAGCGACGAAAGCGTCCACCAGTCGAGACGCGCCGCAGATCTTCCGGCGTGAAGAGGGAAACCCCGTGGATGGTCCGGCCTTGTGTACCGGCCCCACAGGGGTTCGGGGATCGCCCGTTATCCGATTTTGACATGAGCAGCCGCAGGTTTGAGCCAGTCCAAATGGCAAGATGCCCTAATCACACAGGGGGGCGACATCCACAGTCGTGCGTCCATACCGCCTGGCAACACCACCCTCACCTGCCGGAGGCATCCCGATCATGACCGCAAGCACCACACGTCGCACGGCCGCGAAATCCCGGATCGCGGCGGCCTGCGCCATCGCGGTCGCCGGCACCATGCTGCTGACCGCCTGTGGCGACCAGACCAAGAACGGGTCCTCGAACAGCGCGGCATCGGCACCGCTCTCTGACCTCCTGCCCAAGGAGATCAGGGACAAGGGTGTCATCAAGGTCGGTTCGGACATCGCGTATCCGCCGGTCGAGTTCAAGGACAAGTCCGGCAGGACCGTCGGCATCGACCCCGACATCGCCGCCGCGATCGGCAAGCAGCTCGGCGTGACCCTCCAGTTCGAGAACGGCACGTTCGACCAGCTGATCACCGGCCTGCGCTCCAAGCGCTACGACCTGGCGATGTCGTCGATGACCGACACCAAGGACCGTCAGCAGGGCATCGACTCCGAGACGAAGAAGAAGGTCGGCGAGGGCGTCGACTTCGTCGACTACTTCACCGCCGGTGTCTCGATCTACACCAGGAAGGGCGACGACCAGGGCATCACGTCCTGGGCCGACCTCTGCGGCAAGAAGATCGCCGTCCAGCGCGGCACCGTCTCGCACGACCTCGCCAAGGACGAGTCGAAGAAGTGCACCGGCGGCAGGAAGATCGCCATCGAGACCTTCGACAACGACCTGGAGGCCCAGACCCGGCTGCGCAGCGGTGGCGTCGACGCCGCCTCCTCCGACTTCCCGGTGGCCGCGTACGCGGTGAAGACCTCGGGCGGCGGCAAGGACTTCCAGATCGTCGGCGAGCAGGTCGAGGCCGCCCCGTACGGCATCGCCGTCGCCAAGGGCAACGACCAGCTGACCAAGGCCGTCCGGGCGGCCCTGGAGGCGACCATCAAGAACGGCGAGTACGGCAAGATCGTCTCCAAGTGGGGGGTGGAGGCCGGTGCGGTCACCGAGGCCAAGGTCAACGGCGGATCCTGAGAAGGCACCGGCGCGGAAAGGTTCTTCCTGTGACTGACATCGAGAAGACGGGCCCGGCCGACCAGCCGCCCATACCCTCCACTCCATCGTCCGGACCCGAGGCGATCAGGGCCATCCCGGTCCGGCACTACGGCCGGTACGTCTCGGCGGTCATCGCGATCGGGGCGCTCGCCGCGATCGTCTACGCCTTCAGCCAGGGCAAGATCAACTGGGGTGCGGTCCCCGACTACTTCTTCGACCACCGCATCCTCAAGGGCGTCAGCCAGACCCTGCTGCTGACCGCGCTGTCCATGGTCATCGGCATCGTCGGCGGCATCCTGCTGGCCGTGATGCGGCTGTCCAGGAACCCGGTGACCTCCTCGATCGCCTGGTTCTACATCTGGTTCTTCCGCGGCACCCCGGTCCTGGTCCAGCTGTTCGTCTGGTTCAACCTGGGTCTGGTCTTCGAGTACATCGACCTGATGCCGATCTACAAGGACTACTGGTCGAGCTTCATGACGCCGCTGCTGACGGCGCTGCTCGGCCTGGGGCTCAACGAGGCCGCGTACATGGCCGAGATCTGCCGTGCGGGCCTGCTCTCGGTCGACGAGGGCCAGACGGAGGCCTCGCACGCGCTGGGCATGAGCCACGGCAAGACCCTGCGCCGCGTCGTGATCCCGCAGGCGATGCGGGTGATCGTGCCGCCGACGGGCAACGAAGTGATCAACATGCTCAAGACGACGTCGCTGGTGGCGGCCGTGCAGTTCTACGAGCTGTTCAAGAACGCCCAGGACATCGGGCAGGCCTCCGGAGCCCCGGTCGAGATGTACTTCCTGGCCGCGGCCTGGTATCTGATCATGACCTCGGTGCTGAGCATCGGCCAGTACTACCTGGAGCGGTACTACGCGCGCGGTTCGAGCCGCAGCCTGCCGCCCACCCCGTTCCAGAAGGTCAGGGCCAACCTCCTGTCCCTCGGCCGCCCGAAGGGAGGCATGGCATGACCGCCATGGTGAAGGCCGAGGGCGTCCACAAGTCCTTCGGCGCCGCGCACATCCTCAAGGGCATCGACCTGGAGGTCGCGCCCCAGGAGGTCTTCTGCCTGATCGGCCCGTCCGGTTCCGGCAAGTCGACGTTCCTGCGGTGCATCAACCACCTGGAGCAGATCAACGCCGGCCGGCTGTACGTCGACGGTGAGCTGGTGGGCTACCGCCAGAAGGGCGACAAGCTCTACGAGCTCAAGGACAGCGAGGTCGCGCTGAAGCGCCGGGACATCGGCATGGTCTTCCAGCGCTTCAACCTCTTCCCGCACATGACGGCGATCGAGAACGTCATGGAGGCCCCCGTCCAGGTCAGGCGGGAGTCCAAGGCCGTCGCCAGGGCGCGGGCCGAGCGGCTGCTGGACCGGGTCGGCCTCGGCGACAAGGCGAAGAACTACCCCTCCCAGCTCTCCGGCGGACAGCAGCAGCGGGTGGCCATCGCCCGCGCCCTGGCCATGGAGCCGAAGCTGATGCTCTTCGACGAGCCGACGTCGGCGCTCGACCCGGAGCTGGTGGGGGACGTCCTGGACGTCATGCGCGGTCTCGCGGAGGACGGCATGACGATGATCGTCGTGACCCATGAGATGGGCTTCGCCCGTGAGGTCGGCGACGCGCTGGTCTTCATGGACGACGGCGTGGTGGTCGAGTCGGGCCACCCGCGCGATGTGCTGACCAACCCTCAGCACGACCGGACGAAGTCGTTCCTGTCGAAGGTGCTGTAGCAACGCGGAAGCCGGGAGGGCGGTACGGGGGACCCCTCCGTACCGCCCTCCTTCCTTTCCCTCTCCTCTACTTCTTCGGCAGCAGCTCCGGGCTGAGCAGCAGCGCCCGCAACTGGGCACGGGTCAGCGGCGGCGTCTTCAGAAGCGGGCCCTGCGCCCGCTCGCCCTTGAAGCCGGTGCTGTCACGGACGGCCAGCACCCCGCCGTCCTTGAAGGTGACCCGGCCGGTCAGCTCCTTCCCCCACTGCGGCGTGACCCCGTAGTCCATCGGGTCGCTCCAGGTCGTCAGGACCCTTCCGTCCGGGAACTCCTCGTTCACGCAGTCCGCCAGGCCCGGCTGCCCCTGGACGGGCTTGCACGGATCGTCCGCCGCGCCGGGGTTCCCGGTGTCCATGTAGCCGATGACGAGGTAGCCGACTCCACCGTCCTTGCGTACGGAGAAGTGCCCGTCCAGCGGTCCCTCCAGGTGCGGCATCTCCTTCTCGGAGGTGTCGCCGTCACGGATGACGGACAGCGAGACCTGATCGATCTCCCCGACATCCTTGGGCAGCACCTTCGCCAGTTCCTTCGCCCGGCCGCCGTTGCCCACGAGCTCGACCGGGGCCGCCACCGTGGTCTCCTGCGTGTCCCCCTTCGGTGCCAGGCTCGGCACGGCGACCGCGCCGGCCGCGACCACGGCGACCGCCGCGACCGAGACACCGACCCGGCGCCGCAGCCGCACCCGGGCCGCCCCGGCGTACACCGCCCGGGTGGAGGTGGCCGGCTGCCCCGCTTCGTCCGCGGCCCGCCCCAACAGCTCGTGCACGTCGTTGCTCATACCAGTTCCTCCGCCATCTCGGCGCGCAGCGCCGCCAACCCCCGAGCCGCGTGGCTCTTGACCGTGTTCTCCCGCATCCCGAGCAGTCCGGCCGTGGCCTCGACGCTCAGGTCCTCCCAGTAGCGCAGGACCAGTACGGCCCGCTGCTTGTCGGTGAGCCGGGCGAGCGCCTCCCGCACCGCCAGCCCGGTGTCCGTGTCCGGCACCCGGTCGGCGCGGTCGGGCAGCTCGCCGTAGGACTGCTCGCGCCGCCAGAACCGGCGGCGGGATGCGATGAAGGTGTTGATCAGCGTCTTGCGCGCGTACGCCTCGATGTTGTCGAGCCGTCCGTACCGCCGCCCCCCGAGCACGACCTTGACCAGCGTCGCCTGGACCAGGTCATCGGCCTCGTGCCGGTCGCCGCAGAGCAGGTACGCGCTGCGGAACAGCGCTGTACGTCTGCCTTCGACGAAGGCGTGCAGCGCGGCATCGTCATCGATCCGCATCGTCGGCGCCCCTCTCCGGGTCCGCGGGTGCGGACCGTCTCACCCTTCCAGTGCGGTGGGGGGCACGGCGGGTTGCAGCGACGCCAGGAAATAAATCATGGGCGGTACGGCCGCCGGCCGTACCGCCCATGCCTCCCCGTACGCCGCTACTTCACGGCGAGCACCAGGCTGTCCGAGGGCGAGGCCCAGACGGTCCGCGTCTCACCGAACCCCGCCGCGCGCAGGGTGTCGGTGTGCCACCGCACGGGGGGCATGTCGCCGTCCGCGTGCTCACCGTAGATCTCGTACCGCTCGGCGGTCGGTCCGGCGAGGACCGGATCCTTGGCGGCCAGCGCCCACCAGTCGGCCCAGTCGAGCGCGCCCGCGGCCTTGGCCCGGTCCATGGCGGCGTGCCGGTGGGCGCGTTCGGCCGCGTTGATCCGGGGCGTCGTGGTGTCGATCATGTGGTCCGCGTTCATGAACACCCCGCCGTCCCTGACGAGCCCGCCGATGTGCCCGTAGAGCGCGGTGAGCGGCTCGGTGTGCAGCCAGTGCAGGGCGGTGGCGGTGAGGACGGCGTCGTAGGAGTCGTATGGCAACTGCCGCGCCCAGTCGGGGTCCTTGAGGTCGGCGGTGACGAAGGTGACGCGCTCGTCGCCGTCGAAGTAGCCTCGCGCGATGGCGAGCAGCGCCGGGTCGAGGTCCACCCCGGTGCTGGTGGCTTCCGGGAACCGCTTGAGCAGCCGGTCCGTAATACTTCCCGTACCGCACGCGAGATCGAGCACCCTCGGCCGCGGCCCCACCAGGGCCTCGACCATGTCCAGCATCACCCTGAACCGCTCCTCGCGGTCGGGCATGTACCACTCCTGCTGCCGGTCCCAGCTCTCCTGCCAGGCCCGCCAGTCCGTACCCGTCGATGTCTCCGACACCAGGAACCTCCATGTAATACCCTGGACCTACAAGAGCCCATTACATTGCTCGCTGCACCGACCATAGACCGACGCCGTAAGGACTACAAGTGGAACTGGCCTATTACTCGGATTACGCCGTACGTCTGGTCAACACCGAGGAGCCGGGCCGCAACAAGGACGCCCTCACCTCCGTGGAGACGATCAGGGAGCTGTTCGGCGCCAACGGCCAGGCGGCCCGGCGGGCGACCGACGCGGACGTGACCCGCTTCAGGTCCGTACGGGGGCGGCTGCGCTCAGTCTTCGAGGCGGCCGACGGCGGTGACGAGACACTCGCCGTCGACCTGCTCAACTCACTGCTGCTGGAGTTCCCGGTCAGCCCGCAGATCTCCGGGCACGACTTCCGGGACGAGGACGGCAAGCCGGACTGGCACATGCACCTGGCCGACCATCCGTCGAACGCGACGGCCGGGTACGCCGCCATCGCGGCGATGGGCCTGGCCTTCCATCTCACCTCGTACGGGGTCGACCGGCTCGGCCTGTGCGAGGCAGCGCCGTGCCGCAACGCCTACCTCGACACCTCGACCAACCGGTCCCGCCGCTACTGCTCCGACCGCTGTGCGACCCGCGCCAATGTGGCCGCCTACCGGGCCCGCAAGCGGCTGGAGACGGAACGGGCGGCCGACACCGGCCGCAGCGCGGAGACCGCCCAGGCCACCACGGACCGCACCGACCGCTGATCCTTCTTCAGCGGCCGGTACCGCGCCCGGACCCTGGCCAGGACGAGCTCTTCGGGCACCACCCCGTAGTCCGTGCTGTCCCCGCCCGCGAAGGTGTTGTCGGCCAGCACCCACCAGCCGCCCCGACGGCGCTCGGCGGCCCGCTTCACGACCAGCAGGTCCTGCTGGAACGGATGCCGCAGGATCACCACGTCACCGGGGCGCACCGTCGCCCCGTACTGCACGAGCAGCCAGTCCCCGTGATAGAGCGTCGGCACCATCGACGGCCCGGTCACCTCCACCACCTGGAACGGCACACGCGCCGCCGGCCCACGCCCGGCGCGCTCCTGCGTCAGCTCAGGCACATCCGGCACCTCCGGCACCTCCCGCATCTCTCCGGCACCTCCCCGGTCGGTCCAGTACACGTCCTGTACAGCGTTCCGCACATTCGGCCACTGGTCCCATCCTCGCCCCGGACTTTTGGCCTAAGCCCATGGGGGCAGCCACGAAAACGCGTCTCTCACGGAGTAATGTCCCACCTGAGAAGACGATCACGAGGAAGGACAGCTCAATGCTTTCCCGCCTGTTTGCCCCCAAGGTGAAGGTCAGCGCCCACTGCGACCTGCCCTGCGGCGTGTACGACCCGGCCCAGGCCCGCATCGAGGCGGAGTCCGTCAAGGCCGTCCAGGAGAAGTACCAGGCCAACGAGGACCCGCACTTCCGGGCCCGCGCGGTGGTCATCAAGGAACAGCGCGCCGAGCTCGCCAAGCACCACATCTCGGTGCTGTGGAGCGACTACTTCAAGCCCCCGCACTTCGAGAAGTACCCGGAGCTGCACCAGCTGGTCAACGACGCCCTCAAGGCGCTGTCGGCCGCGAAGGCCTCCACGGACCCGGCGACGGGCCAGAAGGCGCTGGACCTCATCGCCCAGATCGACAAGATCTTCTGGGAGACCAAGAAGGCCTGATCTCTGGTTGGGCCGTTCGACCTGCGATTGTCGCGGGTCGCATCGCCTGCCTTTCCGCACCCGGTCCGCGGGGCGCCGAGCACGGCGTCCGTGAGGGACCGGGTGCGGCTTTTTGCCCGGCGTGCGGCACGGTCGACGAATCGATCCCCCTCATGGCCGACAGGTCGCGCGCCGCATACGGACGCCTGCCGACCGAGGGCAACCGCGCCCGCAGGACACCGGGCTCACGGTCGGAAGCCCGGATGCCGGTCGGCTTCGGCCGGTCCGGTGTCAGGCCGCTCTGTGGCCTGGCGTTTGGTTCGAACGGGAGGGCGGGGGACGTGGAGACGCTGGTGGAGGGCGCCGTCGTACAGGCGCTTCGCGACGGGGGCGGTGAGGCGTTCCGGCTGTACGTCGCCGCCTGCGCCGAGCGCATGGCGCCGCTGTTCATGGGCCTGCGGGCGAACGTGCCGGGGCGGGAATCCGACCTGGACTTCTACGCGGAGTCCGTACGCGACCTCTGGTATGCCGACCGGCCGCTCGCCGACGCCGCCGAGCGCGTACGCCTGCTGGAGCGGTTCCCGGAGCTTCGGCCGGACGAGGAGGGGATCACCGATGTCGCCGACACCTACGCCTTCTTCGCTGTCCTCGGCCTGCGCCATGCCCTGCCGGCCCACGGCTCCGGAAATGCTGATGACGCCGTGTCCTGCGGCCATGCGGCGCTCACCGCGATGGGGATGCTGGACCAGAACGTGGCGGGGGCCGCCCTCCTCGCCGAGGAACGGCGGCTCCAGTCCCTCTCGCTGGGCGGTGATGCCGCAGGTCTCTGGGGCGCGAGTGTCACGGCAGGGCGAGAGAGGTTCCGTGTCGTACTGGGCCGCCTGCCCCGCCGGGCATGCTCCTGATCGCTGTCCGCGGGCTCCGCCTTCTCCGCCCGTCAATGAACGACACCGCACCCGCGTCCGCGAACTCGGCCTGTATCGACCGCACTTCGAGCTCGTCACGGCAGGACACGTGGCCTGGCCGGTTTCCGCTCTTACGGGATCGGATCGCCCGGCGCCATCCTCGACCGGAACCGCGGCACCCGTCAGGGCCGCTCCGGCGGCACGCTTCAGGAGGAGGTGCGGTGACCAGTTCGGTTCCCTGGGCGGATCGCCTGTCCACCGGTACGGAGACGACGCAGGACGACGTGGTGCGCTGGTACCAGGACACGCGCCGGGGCAAGGCGTACGTGCCCACGATGATCTGGGGCACGCTCCAGACCGAGGCGTACGCCACCGTGATCCTCGGCCAGGTCGTCGACTTCCTCGGTGTCCCGGACGACGTGCCCGCGGGCGTCGCCAAGCGCATGCGGCGGCAGCGGGTGCTCTACGACGGCGAGCACCACTACGACGTCGTCCTCGGCGAGCAGGCGCTCTATACGAACGTCGGCGGGCCCGAGGTCATGCGGCAGCAGATCGAGCGCCTCCTCCGCGATCTCCGCCTGGCCTCTCTCACGCTCGGGATCCTTCCCTCCACCGCGCGGGTGGACCTGTTCCCCGTCCACGGGTTCAACATCTACGGCGATGGCGACCGGGCCCATGTGGAACTCGTCTCGTCCGCCGTGGACGTCACCGAGCGGAGTGAACTCGCCCTCTACGACAAGGCGTTCGCCGCGCTGAGCAGTGCGGCGTCGTACGGCGACGCCGCCGAGGCGCTGCTGGGGAAGGCCCACTCCTTCTGGGCCGACGCCCCGCTCCGGGAGTAGGCCCGCCCCCTGTCGCGGGGACGGAGCGGTGTAGCGCCGGAGCTGCCGGTCAGGGGCCGTGCAGTGGGATCTCAGCCGTGGTGACCGGTGTTCCGGCTGCCGACGACGGCTGCGACCGCGTCCAGAGCGAGATGCCACGGGTATCCCTCCGGCCGCCGCTCGCCGGGCTGGTTCGGTACGAAGCCGCCCTCGCCGTAGAGCACGGTCACGCCCATGTCGCGCAGTTCGGCGACGCTGCGGTCGAACGCTCTGTGCTGTACGTAGGCGGCGTTCACGCATGGCATCGTCACCGTCGGGATCCGCTTCCCGATGGCCTCGGCCACGACGCCCACGACGAACCGGTCCGTGAGGCCGAGCGCCCAGGAATTGACCGTGTTGAACGTGGCCGGCGCGAACAGGATCACGTCTGCCGACGGCCACACGTCCGGATCCCGGGGCGCCTTGTACTCGGAGCGCACGGGATGCCCGGTCAGCTGCTCCAGCTCCGGTATCCGGTCGTCCAGCCAGCGGGCGGCCGTGGGCGTCAGGCCAAGGCATACGTCCCACCCGCGATCCCCGGCCTCCTCGATGACCTGGGCGACCTCGAAGACGGGCGGGGCAGCCGAACCGAACAGGTACAGGGTCGTCATGCGGCCATCCGATCACACATGCGCAACCACCCCCGAACCGGCTGGAATTCGGGAAGACGCGGGCTCAACTCCGAATGGCGCGGGTACCGTTCCGGCTGATGAGCCAGGAGCGAGGTACCGGAATGCCCACACCCCACGACAGCAGCACGGGCGATCGCATCAAGGAGCAGCGGAAACGCGCCCGGCTCAGCCAGCGCGGGCTGGCCGACCGGATTCCGTACTCCTACAGTCTGCTCAACCAGGTCGAGTGCGGTGCCCGGGTGGCGACGGCCGAGTTCACCGCCGCCGTCGCCGACGCCCTCGGGATCGACATCACCGTCCTCACCGGACCGCCGCACGTGTCCGAGACACAGCACTGGCGCCTCGCCTCCCTGCTCCACCCGATCCGTGAGTGCCTGGCCCTGTACGACCTCGACCCGGACGGGCACCGGCCCCTCCGGCCCGTGGACGAGCTGGTGCTCAGGGCCGACCGCCTCTGCCAGGAGGTACGGGCGACACGCCTCAGGAAGGCCGCCTGCGCGCTTCCGGGGGTCATCAACGACCTGACGCTTTCCGCCCGCACGGCACCCACCACGGAAGCGTGGCGCGCCCTGGCCTCGGCGTACCGCACCGCCCACGACATCGCCGTCAAGCTCGGCTTCCCGGACCTCGCCGTCGTCGCCCTCGACCGCATGGGGTGGGCCGCCGGCCACGCCTCCGACCCCTGCCTCGCCGCGATCCGCCAGTACCGGCGGGCCCTGGGCCACGCCGAGGCCGGGCAGGACCTCGGGCGGCGCCTGGTCGCGGCCGGGCAGGAGCTCGTCGCCGACCAGACCACTCGGGAGGGGCTCGCCGTCGCCGGCCAACTGCACCTGGGCGCCTCGGCCGTGGCCGCCCGAGCCGGGGACAGGGGCGCCGTCGCGCACCACATCGCCGCCGCCCGCGAGCTGGCCGACCGTGTCGGCGGCGAGGCCCGCGACGTGCACTGGCTGTCGTTCGGCCGGATGAACGTGACCCTGCACGAGATGGGCGCGGCCCTCACCATGCGCGATTTCGACGTCGCGCTGCGCCAGGCCCGTACCGTGAAGCTCCCGCCTGCGACACCGACCTCGCGGCGGGCCCGCTTCCTGGTGGACCATGCCGTCGTGGAGATGGAGACCGGGCATCTTGACGCTTCCCTGCGGCATCTTGTCGCCGCGCGGCGGGCGGCCCCCGAGCAGACCCGCTACCACCCGCGCACCCGGGAGACCGTGACCGGGCTGCTCCACACGAGCCGCTGCCCGCCGGACACCCTCGTCGCGATGGCCGCCTGGATCGGTCTGTAGTCGTTCGACCACTCCGCGCTCACAAATCTGTGAGCGTTGCGCCCTTCGCACCCCGGCAATCTCGTCCCACCAGTTCAGTTACGCGTCGACCAGCCGGGGGGCACCATGACTGTCGCGAGGGGTCTGCCACCAGTCAGCGGCCTGACGGAACAGCAACAGCGGGGCCGGTCCTGCCTCTGGTGCGGGGCCGTCCTCACCGTCGGCGCCGACACCGACCTCGGCGAGCAACGCGCCCGCCCCGCCACGGGCGCCGCCTACAGCTGGTTTCCGCGGGCCTGCGCGGACACCGCCGCCTGCGCCGAGCGCGAGAGGCGGCACGCGTCGTGACGGCCGCGGCGGATCGCCGGCCGGCCTGGCCGCTGCCGCAGCTGCCGCCGCTGCCCGATCCAGGCGGGCCGACGTGGGCCCAGGCGCAGGGGCGCGCCTGCGTCTGGTGCCGGGAACCCCTCACCACCGGTGCCGTGCGGTTGAATCCGTGGATCCGTGGCTTACGGCTCACGGCGAGCGCAGGCCGTCGGCCGGGAGGCCCAATTCGGCCTCGGCGATTCTGCGGGCCAGGTCGGCGAGTGGTGCCATGCGCTGGTCCGCGCTGGTGTTGATGTACGCGCCCGCCCCGTCGACCACGGCGAGGATGCGCACGGCCGCCGCCCAGGGATCGTCGCAACGGAACGACCGTTCCCCCACGCCCTCGGCGATGATCTGCTCGATGCGGTGGCACCAGCGCAGTTCCTGGCTCACGACCTGGTCGCGGAGTACGGGGCGGTAGCGCGACAGGTGCCGCGCGTTGATCCAGAGCTTGCTGATGTCGTCGAACTCGGCGCCCGAGATCAGGGTGAAGAACCGTTGGAGGGTGCGCAGAGCATCTCCGCCGACGCGCTCGGGGGCGGCCGTCGACGGCAGGAGGCCGTCCAGTTCCGCCGCGGTCGCGCTGGTGAACGCCTCGGCCACCAGTTCCTCGACCACCGGGAAGTAGTGGTGGATCAGTCCGGGCTGGACTCCGAGCCCGTCGGCGATCCGCTGCCGGGTGACGCACTCCAGCCCCTCCTGGAGCCCGACCCGGGCGGCCGCCGCGACGATCTCGCCGCGGCGCTCGGCCGCCGATTTGCGCACTTGTTTCCCGGCACCCCTTGACGTCATGGCGACGATGCTATTGGCTTTGCTGCCAATTGAGTAATTGGCTCGATCGCCAATAGTTCGACGCCACCGCGGCGACTGCCGCCGGGCCGACGCCGTCACCCGGAAGTGCGGCGGCCCGACGGCCGGCGACCCGGGGCGAGCGGCGCCGCCGGGCGCGCTCTGCACATGCACCACTGCCAGGAGACGAACGTGGACGACCCCCGCACCGATGCCGGTGATCTGGCCGAGTACGGCTACCAGCAGGAACTGAAGCGCACCCTGTCCGCGTGGGCCGTGTTCGCCATCGGGTTCGCGACGATCTCCCCCGTCGTCGGCATCTACGCCGTCGTCCAGCTCGGGTTCGCCTTCGCCGGACCCGCCTGGATCGGGGCGGTCGTCGTCGCGTTCCTCGGGCAACTGCTCGTGGCCACGGTCTACGCCGAGCTGTCCTCGCAGTTCCCGATCACCGGAGGCGTCTACCAGTGGGTCCGCCGGCTGGGCGGGCCACGGCTGGGCTGGCTGGTGGGCTGGATCTACCTCGCCTCGGCCGTCGCCTCCCTGACCACCGTGGCCTACCTGGGCGCGACCTGGCTGCACATGCTGGTCAGCGACGAGGCGCTGTCACCGGTCACCCATGTCCTGCTGGGCGTGGTCTTCGTCGCCGCGGCCCTCGGCATCAACCTGCTGGGGGTCAACCCGGTCAAGCACTTCCTGAACGCGGGCATCGTCGCCGAGGGCGTCGCCTCCATCGCCGTCAGCCTGATCCTGCTCCTCTTCGCGCGCCACAACGGATTCGGCATCCTCTTCGACACCCTGGGTGCGGAATCCGCCTCCGGCGGCTCCGTCGCGGCCGGGTTCCTGACCTGTCTGGCCGTGGCCGGCTGGGCCTTCCTGGGCTTCGACGCCACCACGCAGGTCGCCGAGGAGACCGAGCAGCCGCGCCGCAGTGTGCCCCGGGCGCTGCTGCGCGCCTACCTGTTCGTCGCCTTCACCGTCCTGCTCACCGCGTTCGCCGTGACCCTCGCGCTGCCCCACCCCGAGGAAGCCGTCTCCGGGAAGATCGTGGACCCCGTCTTCGCCGCCGTCACCGAGGGCCTGGGGGCATGGAGCGAGAAGCCCTTCATCGTCGTCGTACTGATCGCGTTCTTCGCCTGCGCCATCTCGATCCAGACCTACATCGGGCGGGCCGTCTACGCCTTCGCGCGTGACCGGCAGCTGCCCTTCTCGCGCCGGCTCGCCACCGTGGGGCCGCGCCAGATCCCCTGGGTCTCGCTCGTCGTGACGGCCGTCCTGGCGGGCCTCGGCCTGCTGCTCGGACTGAACGGCAACGCGGCGGCCACGCTGATCGCCTTCGGGTCCGGCGGTTTCTACTTCATCTTCCTGGCGGTCGCCGTCGTCGCGCTCCTCGCCCGCCTGAACGGCCGCTGGAATCCGTCGGCGGGCGATCTCCGCCTGGGCCGTAGCGGCCTGCTGATCAACGTCCTCGCCGTGGCGTGGCTGCTCTTCGAGGCGGTCAACATCGCCTGGCCCCGCACCGAACTGGCCCCGGCCGGAGGCAGCTGGGTCCAGGTCTGGGCCGTGGTCCTGGTCTTCTCCGCGCTGTTCGTCGTCGGCCTGGCCTACGTCGTGATCGCCAAGCCCCACCGTCAGCTCCCCCTCAGCCCTGCCACCGAAAAAGCCACCGGAAAAGCCACCCAAGAAGCTTCCGAAGAAGCCACCGAAGAAGTTAAGGCGTCCTGATGTCCACCCAGCTCTCCCCCGCGATCGCCTTCGACCCCGTCGCCGGGCTCCACACCCGCGAGATCTCCCACCGGCCCGCCGGACCGGGCGAGGTCGAGATCGAGGTGCGCGCCGCGGGGGTGTGCCACTCCGACCTCCACATCCTCACGGGCGACTGGCCCAGCGACCGCCCCCTCGTCCTCGGCCACGAGGCCGCCGGTGTGGTCGCCGCGGTGGGGCAGGGTGTCACCGCCCTCAAGGCGGGCGACCACGTCGTACTCTCCTGGTTCGCACCCTGCCGCCGCTGCCGCAAGTGCCTGGCCGGAATGGCCTGGCTGTGCACCGGCACCCAGGCCGTCGCCAACACGCTGCCCGACGGGACGACGCCCTTCACGGATGCCGAGGGCGAGGAGATCTGGCCCTACCTGGGGCTGGGCGCGTTCACCGAACGGCTGGTCGTGCCGGAATCGGCCGCGGTCAAGGTGCCCGACGAGCTGCCGTTCGGTATCGGAGCCCTCCTGGGCTGCTCCATCTCCACGGGTATCGGCGCGGTCGTGAACACCGCCGGTGTCCGGCCCGGCGAATCCGCGGTCGTCATCGGCACCGGCGGGGTCGGGCTGTCCGTGGTGATGGGTCTGCGTCTGGTGGGAGCCGACCCCGTCATCGCCGTCGACCTCTCACCCGAACGCCTCGCCGCGGCGAGGCGCTTCGGAGCCACCCATACCCTCAACGGCGCCACGACCGATGTGGCCGCCTGGTGCCAGGAGGAGCTCGGCGGGGTCGACTACGCCTTCGAGGCCATCGGCAGCCCCAAGGTCATCGAGACGCTTCCCGCCATGCTCACCTCCGGCGGCGCGGCCGTCCTGGTCGGCATGGCCGCCGCCGGCGCGACGGGCGCGTTCGACCTCTTCGACCTCGCCGACCAGGGCAAACGCATCCTAGGATGCAACTACGGTTCCAGCGTCGGTGCGCTCGACATCCCCAAGCTGGCCCGCCTCCACCTGGCCGGGAGGCTGCCGCTCGACGAGCTGATCGGCACCGTCCGCCCGCTCCGGGAGGCGGCCGCCGCCTTCGAGGACCTCCGGTCGAACGTCGGGGTCCGCACCATTCTGGAACCGTAGGAGTTCTCGCCGCCGACCCGTGGCAGACATACCTGCGCAGGAACGGCCTCCGGCCGCCGCACCCCCAACTCTTCCGGGAGAATTGATGTACGCCGTCACCGACCCGTCCACCGGTACCACCGCAGAGACCTACCCGACCGCCACCGACGCCGAGGTCACGGCGGCCGTCGACGCCGCCCACGCGGCCACCGCCTGGGGGCGGACCAGCTCGGTGGCCGAGCGTGCCGCGCTGCTGCGCCGGCTCGGCGACCTCCACGCCCAGCACCGTGCCGAACTGGCCGCCAGCATCGTGCGGGAGATGGGCAAGCCGCTCGAAGAGGCCGAGGGCGAGATCGACTTCTGCGTCGACATCTACCACTACTACGCGGACCACGCCGAGGCGTTCCTGGCCGACGAGGAACTGCGGGTGACCTCGGGTCCCGGCCACGCCGTCATCCGGCGCAGCCCGGTGGGTGTCCTGCTCGGCATCATGCCGTGGAACTTCCCCGCCTACCAGGTCGCGCGGTTCGCCGCCCCGAACCTCGCCCTCGGCAACACCATCGTCCTCAAGCACGCCCCGCAGTGTCCGGCCACCGCCGCGCTGCTCGAACGTCTGTGCGTTGAGGCGGGCTTCCCGGCCGGGGCGTACGTCAACATCTACGCCACCAATGAGCAGATCGCCGAGGTGATCGCCGACCCGCGCGTCCAGGGCGTCTCCCTCACCGGCTCCGAGCGGGCCGGCGCCGCCGTGGCCGAGGTCGCCGGACGGCACCTGAAGAAGGTCGTCCTCGAACTCGGTGGCTCCGACCCGTTCATCGTGCTCTCCGCCGACGACCTCGATTCCGTGGTCGAGGCCGCGGTCTCCGCCCGGCTCGACAACACCGGCCAGGCCTGCAACGCCGCCAAGCGGTTCGTCGTCGTGTCCGAGCTCCACGACGCGTTCGTCGAGAAGTTCACCGCACAGCTCCTCGCCCGCCAGTCCGGCGCACCGCTGTCGTCGGTCGCCGCCGCCGAGACCCTCGGCCGTCAGGTGGACGCCGCCGTCGCCGAGGGCGCGACGCTGCACACCGAGGGCGAGCGCAAGGGTGCCTACTTCCCGGCCGGGGTCCTCACCGGACTCACCACCGACCACGCCATGGCACGCCAGGAGCTCTTCGGACCGGTCGCCATGATCTTCCCGGCGACGGACGAGGACGACGCGCTGCGCATCGCCAACGACACCCCCTACGGCCTCGGCTCCTACCTCTTCACCACGGACCCCGCGCAGGCCGCGCGCGTCGCCGACCGCATCGAGGCCGGCATGGTCTTCGTCAACGGCGTCGGCGCCGAGGGGGCCGAGCTGCCCTTCGGCGGCATCAAGCGGTCCGGTTTCGGCCGGGAACTGGGCCGTCCGGGCATCGAGGAGTTCGTCAACAAGAAGCTCATCCGCACCATCGTCTAGGCTCCCGCGGCCACGGCTTCCGCCGCTGGCCGGACAGGCATCCCGAAGGGCCCGACCGCCGGAATTCCCCCGAAGCGGTCGGGCCCTTCATCATGTGCGCAGGCGGCGGGGACGCGGTTTGCAGAGCCGTTTACCCGGAACGCGGCCGTGTCGTACGGAGTTTCGCCTCCGCCGAGGGGACCATATGGAGTCGGCCTGTGCCGGTCCCCCGTCGATCCGCTCCTGGTTCCCCGATGAGTTTTCGGGACAGGATGAGTCGTTATGGGTGGACATGCACAGGCGACGGGGCTGCGTACACAAGGGGAGACAGCGATGACCACCGAGGGCTTCACCACATGTCTGTGGTTCGACGGGCAGGCAGAGGAGGCGGCGGAGTACTACGTCTCGGTCTTCAAGAACTCCCGCCTCGGCAGGATCGGCCGGTACAGCGAGGCGGGGCCGGGGCCCGCCGGGTCGGTGATGACGGTCGAGTTCGAGCTCAACGGACAGCGGTTCGTCGGGGTGAACGGCGGGCCTGAGTTCACCTTCAACGAGGCCGTCTCGTTCCAGATCGACTGCGCGGACCAGGCCGAGGTGGACTACTACTGGGGCAGCCTCACCGACGGCGGCGAGGAGGGGCCCTGCGGCTGGCTGAAGGACCGGTACGGCCTCTCCTGGCAGGTCGTGCCCGACGGCCTGACCGAGCTGCTCCTTGACCCGGACGGGACGAAGGCCGCCAGGGCGACCGCCGCGATGATGGCCATGAAGAAGCTGGACATCGCCGTGCTGAGGGCAGCGCACGACGCGGGCTGATCCGGGCGGACAAGGGGTGCCGGAGGGCGGATCCGACGGGAGTCGCTGGATCCGCCCTCCGTCATCCGCGCCCCGGCGCCGCCCGGCCGCTGCCCGTCGTCACCCTCGCGCGCCGCTCCCCGCACGGCGCGGGGCGAGGAAGGCGCCCGCGAGCAGCGCACCGGCCAGGACCAGTGCCGAGTTGACCAGGATCGCGACCGAGACGCCCGAGAGGACGCCCTCGGGGCCGGTGTCGCCGAGGGCGGACATCCGGGCCGTGGCGACGGCGCTCATGACCGGAATGCCCAGGGCGATGCCGACCTGCTGGGTCATGGTGGCGAGGCCGGTGGCCAGGCCCTGTTCCTCGTCGGGGAGCCCGGAGGTCGCGGTGACCATGAAACCGACGATCGTCAGCATGTTGCCGATACCGCCGACGAAGGTGGCCGCCAGCAGCAGCGCGATCCAGCCTCCGGACGCACCGAGCGCCACCAGGGAGAGCGTGGCGGCGGCCTGGACGGCCCCGCCGGTGACGATGGTCGTACGGCTCCCGAACCGGCCGACCGCACGGCCGCCGAGCGTGCCGCCGATCACGGTGCCGATGCCCAGGACGCCGAAGGCGAGACCGGTGGCGAGCGGTGAGTGGCCGAGGACTTCCTGGAGGTAGAGGGTGAGCAGGAAGACCAGCGAGGTCTCCGTGACGAAGGCGATCAGGCCCGCGGTGTTGCCCCAGACGACGCTGCGCCGCTTCAGGATGTGTACGGGGACCAGTGGCGCCGCGGCCCGCTTCTCGACGGCCCGGAAGGCGACGAGGAGCACCAGCCCGGCGAGGAGTGCGGCCAGGGTGGCGGGCCTGGTCCAGCCGGACTCACCGGCCTGCGTCAGACCGTAGACGAGCAGCAGCAGTCCGCCGGTGACGGTCACGGCTCCGGGGACGTCGAGCCGGGGGCGCCCGGCGGGCCGCGAGTCGGTGAGGGCGGACGGGGCGAGGGCGACCACCAGGGCGGCGACCGGCACATTGACGAAGAACGCCCAGCGCCAGGAGAGCAGATCGGTGAGCAGGCCGCCGAGGATGGCACCGGCGGTGAACCCGGCGGACATCAGTGCCCCGTTGAGACCCAGGGCGCGTTCCCGCAGCGGACCCTCCTTGAAGGCGGTGGTCAGCAACGCGAGTCCGGCCGGGGTGACGGCCGCCGTGGCGAGTCCCTGCAGCACCCGTGCCACGAGCAGCGCCTCGGGCGAGGTGGCGAGCCCGCCGAGGGCGGAGGAGAGGCCGAGGACGGTCATTCCGACGAGGAACAGCCGCTTGCGTCCGACGAGATCGGCGATCCGGCCGAAGAGCAGCGTGAAGCCGGCGGCGGCGAGCGCGAACGCGGTGGCGATCCACTGGAGGTGGGAGAGGGAGAAGCCGAGCCCCTCGCCGACAACCGGCAGTGCGACGTTCAGGATCGAGAAGTCCACCGCGATCATGAACTGGGCGCCGAGGAGGAGTGCGAGGACGAGCTTCTGCCGTCCGGTCATGCGGATCCTGGACACGGAAGGCGCGGAAGGCGCGGAAGCGGCGGCAGGAGCGGGAGCGGCGGCAGGGCCGGTCGTGGGTGACGGGGCCTGGCTGGGTGCGGACATGAGGGACTCCCCCGGACAGAGGTTCTAACGGGACTTGAGTTCCGTTAAGGTGGAGTGACCGTAGCAGAGGAAGGACTACTAATGGAACTGGAGACCCGTTATGGCTTCTGAGGGTGCGGAGCCCGGCTCCGTCCGGCCCGGCGGGCGTACCGCCCGGGTCCGTGAGTCGGTACTGCGGGCGGCGGGCGACGCCCTGGCCGAGCACGGCTTCGACCGGCTGGACCTCGCCGACGTCGCGCGCCGGGCGGAGGTCGGCAAGACGACCGTCTACCGGCGCTGGTCCACCCCCACCGGCCTGATCGCGGACCTGCTCGACGACATGGCCGAGCAGTCCTCGCCACGTACGGCCACGGGTTCGCTCGCCGAGGACCTCAGGGCCAACGCCCGGCTGGTGGCCACGACCCTCTCCGACCCGAGGCAGGGCGCACTCTTCAGGTCCGTGATCGCCGCGGCCACCTGTGACCCGCGCACCGCCGAGGCCTTGCACCGGTTCTACGCGATCCGCATCAAGGAGTGGGCCGGCTGCGTCACCGAGGCCGTCGAGCGCGGGGAGCTGCCCGCGGGCACGGACCCGGACGAGGTCATCCGCGCCGTGTCGGCGCCGCTCTACTACCGGCTGCTGGCCAGCGGCGACCCGCTCGACGAAGCGGCGGCGGACCGGGCCGCCGAGGCCGCCGGGGCGGCGGCCCGAGCGGGCGCGTACGTCGTCTGACGACCGTCCGCCCGCTCGGCCCGGTGCGTACGTCGGCCGGCCCGGTCAGCCCGCCGGGTGGGCGCGCAGGCGGGCCGCCCACGGATGTCCGGCACCCCGGGACAGGGTGATGGTCTCGGCCAGCCAGGCGCGCTGGTCGGCGGTGAGGACCGGCAGCGCCTCGGCGAAGTCCCGCTCGTCCTTGGGGCGCGGGGACCCGGCCTTGTACAGCAGCTGCACCTCGGGGCAGAGGTAGGGGATGCCGCTCGCGGAGACACGGCCGAGCCGGTCGAGCGGCAGGCGGATACGGGGATCGCGGCGGAAGAGCCAGTCGCCGTCCTCCGCGTCGTCGAGCATGAGCTGGACGCGCCAGGGCTCGTCCGGCCCGGGGCGGCACCAGATGTCGTGCACGCCCGGCGGCAGGATCTCGCCGGGGAGCCAGCGGCGCAGGGTGCCGGGCGGGTCCGCCGCCCACCACTCCCAGCCCGCCAGGGCCCCTTGGGCGGCGAGCTGGTCGCGGCGGAGCAGCAGTACGTCGATGTCGGCGTGGTCCCGGAAGGCATGGCCCACGGCGAGTTCGACCGCGTATCCCCCGGCGATCCACCAGGGGACGCGCAGCGGCGCGAAGAGGCGGGCGGCCTCGTCCGGCGGGGGCGGGTCCCAGGGGCCCCACGGGGTTTCCGTACGCATGGCCGAGGCCCCTCTCCCGTTCCTCTCCGGCACCGCCCGCCGTGGGGTCAGCCCGTCTTCAGCAGATGCCGGTAACTGTCCGGATGCTCCCTCAGGAAGGCGGCCAGGCCCGTCGCCGGATGCCCGGTGAGGTCCGGCACGGCGTCCGAGACCGTGGCCATCTCGCCGGTGGCGATGGCCTCGTACGACGTCACCCAGCCGGCCACCTCCCAGTCCTCGGCACCGTACTGCGCCCGGGAGGCATAGGCCTCCTCCCGGGTCTCCGGCACATAGGTGATGGTCCGGCCGGTGACCCTGCCGAGCTCCTCGGCCGCCTCGGCGAGGGTGAACGCCTCGGGTCCCGTGAGGTCGTAGGTGAGCCCGTCGTGGCGGGTGTCGGCGCTCTCGGTGTCGGCCAGCAGGACGGCCACCGCGGCGTCCGCGATGTCGTCGTGCGCCACCGCCGCCACCCGGCCGTCGCCCGCCGGGCCGCGCAGCACCCCGTCGGCGCCGGTCATGGCCGGGATCCCCGCGAGGTACAGGCTGTCGCGGAGGAAGGTGTACCGGACATCGGCGGCCCGGATGCGCGCCTCGGTGTGCCAGTGGTCCCGGGCGAAGGTGAACGTGGCGTCCGGCGCCGCGCCCAGGAAGGAGATGTACACGATGCGTTCGACGCCCACGGCGACCGCCGCGTCCACGGCCGTCGTGTGCTCGCGCACCCGGTCCGGGCTCTCGTGCGCCGAGACGAGGAACAGCGTGTGCGCCCCGGCCAGGGCACGGCGCATGGCCTCCCCGTCGCCGTACGGGGCGGGTGGCGCCGCGACGGCGCCGGGCAGTTCGGGCAGCCGGGAGGGGTCCCGCCCGAGCAGCCGCACGGGGACGCCGGCGCGTGCCAGGCGCCGGGCGACCCGGCCGCCGACGGCTCCGCCCGCGCCGGTGACGGCGACGATGGGGGCATCCGGGTTCTCCGGGCCGGTGGGGGGTGGGTTGTTCATGCGGGGTCGCCTTCCTTGCGGGGCCAGGGGCGCACCTCCACGACCGCGTCCACCGGGACGGGGCCGTAGACGTGCGGGAACTCCTCGCCGCCGGGCACGACGGACTCGTACCGTACGGGCGCCGGGAGCCGGTCGGGATCGATGACGAGGACGACGAGTTCCTGGTCGCCGGTCCCGGCCCCGCTCCCGGCGCCGTACAGCATCTCGGCCACGCCGGGGAGCTGGTGCGGCAGCGAGCAGTGGATGAAGCCCTCTTCGTGCAGGGTGCGGCCGCGGGTGGACATCTCGTACGTCCCGATCCCGCGGGCCGCCTCCCACAGGGGGCCTTCGGTGAGGTGCAGCAGCAGTTCGGCCATGGGGCAAAACTAGCCGCGTCGACGCGCCCTCCGGGCCATCAGCGTGGCCGTCGATCCGGCCGCGAGCAGAGCGGCGGCGATCCCGCCGAGGATCCATTCGCCGCGCGCACCCGTGTGCGGGAGCTCCCCTCCGGGGTGGGGCTCGTCCGGACCGTCCGGACCGTCCGGACCGTCGGGCTCCTGCGGCCAGGTGTGGGTCGGGGTGGGCTTCGGCCCGGGGGTGTGGGTGGGGGTCGGCGTGGGCGTGGGGGTAGGGGTGTGCGTCGGGGTCGGGGTCGGTGTGGGCGTCGGGGTGGGCGTGGGCGTCGGGGTCGGTTCCTCGCCGCAGCTCGGCAGGTCGCCGTCGAAGGGATAGGCGTGCAACTCCTGGCCGCCCGACTCGCCCGCCGAGGTGTGGGTCAGCGAACCGGCGGTGTAGAAACGGCCGTTGGTGCCGCTCATGTCCAGGGTCGCCGTGCTCGACCGCTGCCCGATCAGGACGCTGCCCTGGAACTGGCCGGTGCCGTGCAGGCCGACCTCGGTGGCGTCCGGGAAGTTCCAGAGCAGGTGCTCGCGGAGTCCGGCCTGCGGCAGCGAGCCCATCAGCGTGCTGATGCTGCGGCTGCCCCCGTACACGTTGACGAGCACCGTCGCGCCGTCCGGGATCCCGTGGAACACCAGGCCCTGCTGGCCGTCCTGGGCCGAGACCAGATCGGCGTCCACCGCGAACACCTGGAGGGGCGAGGTGCCGTCGCCGGTGAAGACGGTCTCGGAACCGGCATTGACCACGGTGCCCGTGGCGGGGCGGCGGTGGTCCCGGTCGTCGTCGTACGCGTAGCAGTGGCTGGCGGCGGTGAGCTGGTCGCGCAGCGCGGTGTACGGGTCGGCGGCGGCCGGGTCGTGGACCGGGTCCGGGATCACCGTTCCGGCGACGGTGTCGGCGTACGTGACGACACCGTGGTTCGTCCCCTCCTCGGCCAGCAGCCGCTGCCCGGTCGCGACGGTCAGGTCCCCGCCCACGGTCAGGTAGTCGGAGCCGTCGGGGGGCGGCACCCGGGAGCCCACCCCGGCCACGCCGACGTTGTAGATCTGCGAGGCGCCCTCGCGCTTGTCCATGTCGAACCGGCCGAGGGTGACGATCTTCCCCTCGGCCTCGGCGGCGGCCTCCCGGACCAGGAAGTCGCCGCCGACGAAGATATTGATGGTGCTGTCGTGATGGGTGACGGGTCCGTTGTTCGGATCGAGCCAGGTCGTCGGGCAGTCGCTGCCCAGGCACGGGCCGAGCCCGCCGGGCAGCGGGTCGGCGAGGGCGAGGGACGCCATCGTGCCCACCATGGCCGCGGCCGCCGCCGTGGCCACCGCCGCCCGGATACCTGTACCGCGTCTACGCGCTTGTGTAGCCATAAGGGGCAATATGCAGCTTTGCCTACCAAATGACAGGAATGCCACGCCGGTTCATGCCCGATGCACCCGTATACACCGGCCGCGTCCCGGTACCGGGTGCGCCGGGGTGAGCATGCGGACGTGCGGGCGTGCGGCGTATCCGGTGACGCGACGGGCCGTCAGGCGGCCGGATCCGCCAGGAGCTCGGCCTCCACCCTCGGGTCCAGGCCGACCGCGGGCCGGTCCGGCCGCCGCGGGGGCTCACCGCCCAGCGCCTCCAGCCACTTCCAGGTGTCGGCGACCGTCTCCTCGACGGGGCGGCAGCGCAGACCGGTCGCGTACGCCCTGCCGACGTCACCGCGGTGGATCGCTTCGTACACCTCGCCCGGCGGCAGCCAGACCGGCAGATCGCTCCAGGGCTCCACGCCCGCCGCGAGGATCCGCTCCGCGGGCGTCCAGCGCAGTTCCGCGTCGGAACCGGTGGCCCGGACGCAGGCCTCCAGCAGCTGCCCCATGGTGGCGTGGCCCGAGCGGCTGACCAGGTTGTACGGCCCGTGCAGCCCGCTGCGGGCGGCGTCCAGCAGCCACTGGGCGAGGTCGCGGACGTCGATGTACTGAAGCATCAGGTCCGGTGTGCCGGGGGCGAGTACGGGCCCTCCCCGGGCGATCCGCAGCAGCCACCAGGGCAGTCTGCCGATGTTCTCCCAGGGGCCCAGGATCAGTCCCGCGCGGGCCAGCAGGGCCCGGTCGCCGAAGGCGTCGAGCGCGGCCAGTTCACCGCCGCGCTTGGCCAGGGCGTACGAGACGTCCCCGCCCGCGTCGGGCGAGGCACCGGCCACCACCGGACCCTCCTCCGGCAGCCCGTCCGGCACCGGCTGTTCGTACACGGAACGGCTGGAGACATACGCGTACCGGGCGGCCCGGTCCGCCAGCAGACGGGCCGCGTCCCGTACGGCGGAGGGGGCGCCGCTCCAGGTGTCGACCACCAGGTCCCAGGCGTACCCGCCGTCGGGGCCTTCGCCCGTACCGGCACCGGCCAGGGCGGCGAGGCCGTCCTCGGTGGTGCGGTCGCCGAGGAGCTCCGACACGCCCGCCGGGGGTGCGTGCCGGCCCCGGTGGAACACCGTGACGTCCCAGCCGCGCGCCAGCGCCGCCTCGGTGATCGCGCGCCCCACGAATTCCGTACCGCCCAGCATCAGAAGCCTCATGGGACCGACCCTGCCCGGCGGACGCCCCGCGGGGAACCGGTCCTCGCTCTCGGCGGAATCGGGAACCGTGCCTCACGGCATGCGGGCGAGCGGGCTGCGGTTGCGCAGCAGCCACTGGTGGTACCCGGCCGCGCGCCGGGCCGCCTCCCGGTAGGCCGCCTCCAGCTCCCCGTAGACCGTCGTCATGTCGGCGCCCGGCCGGGACACCAGCAACAGCCGTACGGCGAGGGGGTCGTCGCGCAGTGGGCGGATCGCCATGTCGTCGCGCGGCCCGGAGGTGGGCTGGCAGGGGGCGACCGCCTCACCGAGCACGACGAGGGAGGCGGCGGTGAGGTAGTCGCCGTGCAGCACGGTCGGCGCGAGGCCGGCCGCGCCGAACACCCGGCGCAGCCCGTCCCATTCGCCGTCCACCGTGGGGTCGACCATCCAGCGGTCCGCGGCCAGGTCGACGAGGTCGACCACGGGCCGGGCGGCGGCCGGGTGGTCCCTGGCCATGGAGATGAACTGCGGTTCGCGGTCCAGGAGTACGCGCTGCTCCAGGCCGTCCGGGACGGTCAGCGGGCAGCCCTCGACCTCGTGCACGAAGGCGACGTCGAGCCCGCCCGCCGCGACGTCGCCGAGCAGTGCGCGGGCCGATACATCGACCCGCAGCGAGATGTCCGTACCGGGCAGCCGGAGCCGCAGCCGGCGCAGCCAGCCGCCGATGACCCGGCTCGCCGTGCAGCCGATGCGCAGCCGCGGCCCGGAGGCCCCGACCGCGTCGGCCTCCGCCCGCGCGTCGCTGACCAGGGCGGTCATTCCGTCGACCAGGGGGCGGGCCCGGCTGAGGACGGCGCGGCCGAGCAGCGTCGGTCGGCAGCCGGTCCGCTCGCGGCAGAACAGCTCGGCGCCCAGGGCGTTCTCGATCCGGCGCAGTTGGGTGGTCAGGGAGGGCTGGCTGACGCCCAGTCTGCGGGCGGCTCGGTGCAGGCTGCCCGTGTCCGCGATGGCGCACAGCGCCCTGAGGTGTCTCACCTCAAGCTCCATGCGGTCGAGCGTAGGGCGGCGGCCGACTGTCGCACCAGACTCCCCAATCGCCTCAAAGTCCTTTAATTCACCTGGAGTTGGAGGACTCTTCGGCGACGGTACCGGGGGTGGCGCCGGTGGCGGCACCGGGGGGTGATAACGCGGCGCTATCGCCGGTTGACATCATCCGCCGGGGCTTCCGCTCCCCGACACTCTCTCCGTACCGCACCCGTCCGAGTCCGTTCATCGGACGGGTTCATCGGACCGGTAACGGTAGGAGACCCCCCATGAGACACCCCAGGACCGTCATGTCGGCCGTGGTCGGCCTCGGCTTCGGCCTCGCGGCCGCGCTGGGCACGGCACCGGCGATCGCCTCCTCGGCCCCCGCCGCAGCACCCACCACCACCGCTTCGGAAGCCGGCGCGGGCTACGCCGCCTACGCCGGGTCGCGCGAGAACGCCGCCGCGAACAAGGCGTTCTTCGAGGCGGTCGCCAAGTCCGTGGCGAAGAAGCGGGCGGCGAACCCCGGCGTCCAGTCGGTCACCATCGTCTACAGCACCGCCAACGCGCCGAGCTTCCGTACCCAGATATCCAACAGCGCGCAGATCTGGAACAGTTCCGTCTCCAACGTCCGGCTGCAGGAAGGCTCGAACGCCGACTTCGCCTACTACGAGGGCAACGACCCGAGCGGCTCGTACGCGAGCACCGACGGACACGGCAACGGATACATCTTCCTGGACTACGCGCAGAACCAGCAGTACGACTCGACCCGCGTCACCGCGCACGAGACCGGGCACGTGCTCGGCCTGCCGGACCACTACTCCGGCCCGTGCAGCGAACTGATGTCGGGCGGCGGCCCCGGCCCGTCCTGCACCAACCGGTACCCCAACGCGAACGAGCGCAGCCAGGTCAACTACCTGTGGCAGAACGGCTTCGCGGCCAAGCTCGCGCACAGCGCCTCCTGACCCGTACGGTCCGGACGCACCGCACCGAAGGGGCCGCCTCGTAGGACGGGGTGGCCCCGTACGGTCCGGCCTACGCGCTCACCTCGGCACGGGTCAGGGTCAGGCGCAGTCCGACGAGCAGTTGGAGTGCGGCGAGCGCGAGCAGTACGGCCAGGGGCAGCGCCCAGCCGCCGGTGACCGAGCGCAGCAGCCCCACACCGAAGGGGCCCACCGAGGCGAGGAGATAGCCGGTGCTCTGGGAGAAGGTCGACAGCGCGGCGGTCTCCTGCGCGCTCCGGCCGCTCGCCCCGATGATGGCCAGGACCAGCGGAAACGCCCCCAGCCCGAAGCCGGTCAGCACGGCCCAGAGGAGGGGCAGGGCCACGGGCGCGCAGAGCAGGCCGAGATAACCGGCCATCAGCGCGGCGCCGACCATGACGAACGCCCACCGCAGCCGCGCCGGCGTCCTGGTGAGCGGCATCAGGACGAAGGTCGAGGGCACCCCCACGATCAGCGCCAGACCCAGCATGACCCCGGCCCGGTCGGAACTCATCCCGTGGTCGGACAGGACGGTCGGCAGCCAGCCGATGACCGCGTAGCTGTTGAGGGACTGCAGAGCGAAGAACGCGGTCACCAACAGTCCGAAGCGGGTGCGCCCGGCGCTCCAGGCCGAGACCTGACCGCCGTCCGCACGCCATGCCCCGGCCCGCCAGGACCCCGGCCGCAGCCCCCACACCACCAGGGCGAGCACGGCGGGCACGGCCCAGACCGCCAGCCCCGGCGAAGCCTTCCCCACCAGGTCGGCGACGGGTACGGCCGCGGCCGCGGCGACGGCCGAGCCGAGCGCCATCGTGGTGGTGTAGACCCCGGTCAGCAGCGCGACACGGGCGGGGAAGTGCGCCTTGACCACCGCGGGCAGCAGGACGTTGCACAGGGCCAGCCCCGCCGCACCCAGCAGCGTGCCGGCCAGCAGCGCCCCGGTCCGCGGCACCGCGCGCACGGCGAGCCCCGCGGACAGCGCCGCCAGCGCCAGCAGGACGGCACGCTCGGTGCCCACGCGCCGGGCCAGCATGGCGCTGGTCGCACCGACCGCCGCGAAGCACAGCGTAGGAAGCGCCGGGACCAGGGACGCGACGAACGGCCCGAACCCCAGCTGGGCCCGGAGCTGCTCCAGCAGCGCGGACGCGCTGCTGATGCCCAGCCGCAGATTGAGGGCGATCAGGACGATGCCGACGGCGGTCAGCCAGCCCGCGGCGGTACGGGACATCGGCCGGGCGGAGGTCGGACCTGAGGCGGTCGGACGTGGGGCGGTCGGACGCGGGGTGATTTTCGGGGGGCGGCGCGTGAGTGGCATGATGGAAACATAAAACGTCTGACCTTTAACGTCCAACCTTTAAAGGTACGATTGCCTCCGTACCCGCTCATCCGGCCGGACCCGCTCTCCCGGCCAGGAAGGACCCTCCGTGGCTCTCCCCTCCGTCCGCCGTTCGGTGCTGGTCGACGACGTCATCCAGCGACTGCGTGACGAGATCACCTCGGGAAGATGGCCGATGGGGGCCCGCATTCCGACCGAGACGGCACTCATCGCAGAGCTCGGCATCGCACGCGGGACGCTCCGCGAGGCCACCCGCGCCCTCATCCATGCGGGGCTGTTGCAGGCACGGCAGGGCGACGGCACCTATGTGCGTGCCACCAGTGAGCTGTCCGGCGCCATCCAGCGCCTCGACAGCGAGCTGGGCGAGGTCCTCGAAGTCCGTCAGGGGCTGGACGCCCAGGCCGCCGGCCTGGCCGCCGCCCGTATCACCCCCGAAGCGCTGGACCGGCTCGACGCACTGCTGGCCCGGCGCGCCACGGCCTGGCGGCAGCGCGACCGGGACGCGTGGATCCTGGCCGATCACGCCTTCCACCAGGCTGTCGCCACCGGCGCGGGCAACAGCCTGCTGAGCGACCTCTACGCCGCCCTCGGCCCGGCCCTGCGCCGCTCCATGACGGCCCACTGGGACGATCACGGCTTCGACGGCGCGGACCCCCGCGGGCACGAGGACCTCCTCGACGCGCTGCGCGCCGGGGACGCCGTTCGCGCGGCGCGCAGCGCCACTTCCAACATCGACGCCACCGGCGACTGGCACGGCACCTCGTCACCCTCCCGGCCCGGACCGGGCTGAGCCGGGCGGGGGCGGTCAGGCGTGTTCGAGCGGGAACGCGCCACGGTGTCCGGTGCCCGCGCCGGCGTCCGGGCGGGGTTCGTACTCGCGGCAGCTCCAGATCTCCTGGACGAATCCGGTACGCCGGTCCCACAGGTCCAGGACGTCGCCCTCACCGGCCGCTCCGCGGTAGGCGTCCTTGGCACCCCGGAAGCAGGCGAGGCCGCCGGAGAGTCCGCGCCCGGTGGCCGGGGCCGGGAAGTAGTCCGAGAAGGCGCAGGCGATGCAGGTCCGCAGCCGTACGCCGGGCGGCAGGGCGCGCTGGATGGTGGCGAGCGCGGAGGCGAAGTCGCTCTCGGCCCGGTGGGACGCGTAGGCCGCGCCGCCGAACTGCAGCTCCAGGCTGAGATGCGAATCGGGGCGGCGCAGCGACAACAGGCAGCTGAGCGTGGCCTGATGGACGGCTCCGTCCCAGCTGACCGGGAACGGCAGGTCCCACTCCAGGACGCAGTCGCTCAGCGCACCGTCCACCAGGACGAACCGGTCGTCGGCCGGTGGCGTGCCGACGGCCGGGGTGAGGCCGTCGAAGCTCGCGCCCTCGAAGTCGATGCCCCGTGTCCGGAGGCGTAGTTGCTGTCCGTCGGTGGTGAGGACGACGGCGTCGGAACCCTGTCGGTCCCGGTACCACCCTGCCCATGACTCATCTGTCATGGGCACGGACTGTAGCCCGTGCCCCTGACAGTCGCCGTGCCGCCCTCCGTTTCCCGCCACGGGGGCTGTGACCTCGGCAGCTCGTTCCGTTCTCCTGCCGTCGCCCCCCTTCGCAATTCCCTTCGTGATTCCCTTCGTCGGTCCCTTCGCCGTTCCCGGTTCTCCGCGCCCGGCGTTCCGCCCTCCGCTCTCAGTGCGTCCGGCGGGTGACGAACTCCGCCAGGGTCAGGAGCTCGCCGGCGCGGGCGAGGTCCGGAACCGCCCGGGACAGGTGGTGGACCGCGCGGGCCATCCGGTCCGCCGCGCAGATCTGCGCCCAGTCCCGGCCGCCGGCCCGGTCGACGGCGTCGGCGGCGCGGCTCACCTCACCGGGGGTGTTCATCGATCCCCGGTAGAGCGCGGCCAGTTCGGCCGCCGCCGGGGTGCCGGAGGTCAAGGCGGAGACGACGGGCAGGGACTTCTTGTGGGCGGCGAGATCCGCCCCGACCGGCTTCCCGGTCCGCGCCGGGTCCCCCCAGATGCCGATCAGGTCGTCGATGAGCTGGAAGGCGAGGCCCGCCTCCCGGCCGAATCCGTCCATCGCGCCGACCGCCCGCTCCCCCGCGCCCGCGTACAGCGCACCCAGCGCGCAGGCGCAGCCGAGCAGGGCGCCGGTCTTGGCGGTGGCCATGGTCAGGCACTCGTCCAGCGTGACCTCGTCGGGGTCCCGGTCCTCGAAGGCGCAGTCGGCCTGCTGGCCCGCGCACAGCTCGATGATGCAGGTCGAGAGCCGGGCCGAGGCGCGGGCCCCGGCCGGGACCGGGTCCTCGGCGAGCAGTCGCTGGGCCAGGGCGAGCATGGCGTCGCCCGCGATGACCGCGTCGGGGATGCCGAAGACCGCCCAGGCCGTGGGCCGGTGCCGACGGGTCCGGTCCTCGTCGATGACGTCGTCGTGCAGCAGAGTGAAGTTGTGGGCCAGCTCCACGGCGACGGCGGCCCGTACCGCCCGCTCCGGGTCGCCGCCCAGCGCGCGGGCCGCGGCGAGGACCAGAGCGGGCCTGATCGCCTTGCCCGCCGGCCCCGAGTACGGGCTGCCGTCGGCCTCCTGCCAGCCGAAGTGGTACATCGCGACGCGGCGGATCGATCCGGGCAGGGACTCGACGGCGGCGCGCAGCCGGGGATCGACGAGCGCCCGGGTCCGCTCCAGGAGGATCTCGGCCTCCTGGCCCTGGGACAGAGGGGCGACCGGGTCGCCGACGGCGACCCGCGTCACCGGGGCGGGCGGGGTGTCGTCGCCCGGGGCCCGGAGTGTCGGTGGTTGGGGTACGTGGTGGGTCTTCACTGGGGCGTCCTCCCGAGGCCGCCCCGGGCACGGCTGCCCGGTGGCGGAGGTTGACAGGGGCCCGGACCTCTCCGTCCGGGCCCCCGAGGGGCTACCGCCAGCGGCTGACCTCGACGTTTTCCAGGACGCCCAGGGCGTCCGGCACGAGGATGGCCGCGGAGTAGTAGGCCGTCACCAGGTAGGAGATGATCGCCTGCTCGTCGATCCCCATGAAGCGGACCGAGAGGCTGGGCTCGATCTCGTCGGGGATGCCGGTCTGGTGGAGCCCGATGACGCCCTGCTCGTCCTCGCCCGTCCTCATGCAGATGATCGACGTGGTCCGGGCGTCGGTGACCGGGATCTTGTTGGACGGGAAGATCGGCACCCCCCGCCAGGCCGGCACATGGTGTCCGCCGATGTCGACCGACTCGGGTACCAGACCGCGCTTGTTGCACTCGCGGCCGAAGGCGGCGATGGCCTTCGGGTGGGCGAGGAAGAGCTTGGAGCCGCGGCGGCGCGAGAGCAGCTCGTCCATGTCGTCGGGGCTGGGCGCACCGTCGTGCGGCTGGAGGCGCTGCCCGTAGTCGCAGTTGTTGAGCAGCCCGAACTCGCGGTTGTTGATCAGCTCGTGCTCCTGGCGCTCGCGGAGCGCCTCGACCGTCAGCCTCAACTGCTGCTCGGTCTGGTTCATCGGCTGGTTGTAGAGGTCGGCGACCCGGGTGTGGACCTTCAGCACGGTCTGGGCGACGCTCAGTTCGTACTCGCGGGGCGCCGCGTCGTAGTCGACGTACGTGTGCGGGACGACGGCTTCGCCGACATGGCCGGCGGAGAGGTCGATCGCGGCCTCGCCGTACTTGTTGGTGCGCTGCTCCGGGACGCTGAGCAGTCCGGCGAGATGGTGACGGAGCGAGTCCGCGCGCTCGGCGAGGTTGAGCACGTCCGCCCGGCTCAGCGTCAGCACCGTGCAGGCGGTGACGGCACGGGCCGTGTACTCCCAGACGGCGTCGCCGTCGACGAGGGACTGGTCCCCGAAATAGGCCCCGTCGGCGTGGACCCCGAGCACCGTCTCGTCACCGTACGGGCCGGTGCCGATCTTCTCCACCTTGCCGTGCGCCAGCAGATAGACGCTGTCCGCCGCGTCCCCCGACGCGGCCAGCACCTGTCCCGCGGCGATCTCACGCTGTTCGCACCGCCGGGCGAGCTCGCCCAGCACTTCCTCGTCGCCGAAGTCCCTCAGGGCGGGCAGCTCGCCGAGCTCGGCGGGGATGACCGCGACCCGGTCCCCCGTCTGCACGAAGGTCACCCTGCCGTCCCCGACCGAGTAGCTGAGCCTGCGGTTCACCCGGTAGGCACCACCTTGCACCTGCACCCACGGCATCATCTTCAGCAGCCACCGCGAGGTGATCTCCTGCATCTGCGGGGCGGACTTGGTGGTCGTCGCGAGGTTCCGCGCCGCTGCCGTCCCCAGACTCTGCTGCGGCGGCACCGACGCGTTCTGAACCTCTTCACCAACGGACATCTGACGTCCTCTCGATTCTTCGGCTGACTGCGTGAAGAAGCCTTTCAGCACGGAGAGCGCCCGCACCATTACACAAAAGAGTGTGATTAATCGGCCCGGAGCTGGGCATGACGCAGAGCAATGTCCGCAATGTCCACCGATCACTCCGGGTCACACCCTTAAGTTGCATCACAGATGCAACTTATCTACGCTGACCGCCATGCGGCTGACGAGATTCACCGACGTGGCGCTGCGCGTACTGATGCGCCTCGCCGTCGCGGAGAACGAGGATCCGCCGACCACCCGGGAGGTGGCGGCCACCATGCAGGTGCCGTACACCCACACCGCGAAGGTCGTCGCCAGGCTCCAGCACCTCGGCCTCATCGAGGCCCGGCGGGGCAGGGGCGGCGGGCTCAGCCTGACCGGAACAGGCCGCTCCGCCTCGATCGGCGAACTCGTCCGGGAGCTGGAGGGGCCCGGCGACGTCGTCGAGTGCGAGGGCGCCACCCCGTGCCCCCTGCGCTCGGCCTGCCGGCTGCGCGGCGCCCTGCGCCGCGCGGAGGAGGCCTTCTACACCTCGCTCGACCCGCTCACCGTCACCGACCTCGTCGCCTCCCCCACCGGACCGCTGCTGATCGGCATCAGCAGTGGCCGCCCGGACACCGGCTGAGCCGCCGCACCCCACTCCCGGAACCCACGCCCCGACTCGCCCCACCCGGCTTCGCGCCGCCCGGTTCCATGACGCCCGAAAATACGAATCTCACATACCAATTAACATGCGAGGAGTCCCGATGCTCTCCGAGACGTCGACCGCCACCGTCCGTGCCACCCTCCCCGCCGTGGGCGCGGCCGTCGGAGACGTCGCCGATCTCTTCTACCGCAAGCTCTTCGACGCCCACCCCGAGCTGCTGCGCGACCTCTTCAACCGCGGCAACCAGGCGTCCGGCGCCCAGCGGCAGGCCCTCGCGGGCTCCATAGCCGCCTTCGCGACCCAGCTGATCGAGCACCCGGACACCCGCCCCGACGTGATGCTCGGCCGGATCGCCCACAAACACGCCTCCCTCGGCGTCACCGCGGCCCAGTACGACATCGTGCACACCCATCTGTTCGCCGCCATCGCCGAGGTGCTCGGCGACGCGGTCACCCCGGAGGTCGCCGCCGCCTGGGACGAGGTCTACTGGCTGATGGCCGGCGCCCTGATCTCGATCGAGGAGCGGCTGTACGCGCAACAGGGCGTCGTCGCCGGTGATGTGTGGCGCGCGTGGGAGGTGGCCGCCCGGATCGAGGAGACCGCCGATGTCGCCACCTTCCAGCTGCGCCCGGCCGACGGCGCCCCCGCGCCCGCCTTCCGGCCCGGCCAGTACGTCTCCGTCCAGGTGGAACTCCCCGACGGGGCATGCCAGATACGCCAGTACAGCCTCTCCGGCGCGCCCGGCTCGCGGCTCCGCTCGATCACCGTCAAGCGGGTGCACGGCGGCGGCTCGCCCGACGGCGAGGTCTCCCGCCATCTGCACACCGGGGTGCGAGCGGGTGACCTGCTGCGCGTCTCCGCCCCGTACGGCGATCTCGTGCTCGACTCCGCGGACGCCCCGGTCCTGCTCGCCTCCGCGGGCATCGGCTGCACCCCGATGCTCTCGATGCTGGAGCACCTCGCGGCGAGCGGCCACCGCGCCCCGGTCACCGTCGTGCACGGCGACCGCTCCCCCGCCACCCACGCGATGCGCGCCGACCACGCCCTGCTCACCGGCAAACTCCCCGACGCCACCGCCCACTTCTGGTACGAGGACCCCGAGCCCGGCCACCCCGTCGACCGCACCGGCCGGGTCGACCTGAGCGGTCTCGCCGTCGCCCCCGGCACCCACGCCTATCTCTGCGGCCCCCTGCCCTTCATGCGCGCGGTACGCACCCAGTTGCTGGCCAAGGGCGTTCCGGCGGCCGACATCCACTACGAGGTGTTCGGCCCCGACATGTGGCTGGCACAGGACTGAATCCGGCCCACCGCCCAGGGAATCGACCGGCCCGGCGACAATGGCGCCATGCACTCCGAAGCACCCGACCTCGACCGGCTGCGGCCGGTGCTGCCCTCGCCCCTGGAGCCGGTCGAGGACGAGCGCTTCGCGCGCCACGGCGTACGGCTGCTGCTCAAGCGCGACGATCTGATCCACCCCGATCTGCCGGGCAACAAGTGGCGCAAGCTCTCCCTGAACCTGCGGGAGGCCGCCGGGCGCACCGTGCTGACCTTCGGCGGCGCGTACTCCAACCATCTGCGGGCCACCGCCGCGGCCGGCCGGCTGCTCGGCTTCCCCACCGTCGGGGTCGTACGGGGTGACGAGCTGGCCGGCCGCCCGCTGAACCCCTCGCTCGCCCGGTGCGCCGCCGACGGGATGACCCTGCACTTCATGGACCGCGCGACCTACCGCGCGAAGGGTGATCCAGAGGTCCTGGCGGGGCTGCTGAGCGCCTTCGGGGAGTGCTCTGTCATCCCGGAGGGCGGCAGCAACGCCCTGGCCGTACAGGGCTGTACAGAGCTGGGGCGCGAGCTGCGCGACCGGGCCGACGTGGTCGCGGTGGCCTGCGGCACCGGGGGCACCCTCGCCGGTCTCGCCGCCGGTCTCGCGCCCCCGCAGCGCACCCTCGGCGTCCCGGTGCTGCGCGGCGGCTTCCTCGGGGACGCGGTGCGGGAACTGCAACGCGAGACGTTCGGCGGCCCGGCCGGGTCGTGGTCCCTGGACGAACGGTTCCACTTCGGCGGCTACGCCCGGACGCCCCCGCCCCTGCACGCCTTCGCCGACGACTTCGAGCAGCGGCACGGCCTGCCCGTCGAGCGGATCTACGTCGCCAAGCTGCTGTACGCGCTCACCGAGCTGGCCGGGGAGGGGGCGTTCCCGCCGGGAACCACGGTCGCGGCGGTCGTCACCGCCGGACCTCAGCGGGAGTCCGGCTCCTCCCGGTAGGCCGCCGCTTCCTCCAGGTCGAGCCGTCGCAGCAGCGTCCGCAGCATCTCGTCGTCGATCCGCCGCTCGTCCCGCAGCGTCACGAAGACCGCGCGCTCGGCGTCGATCATCTCCCTGGCCAGGCGCCGGTAGGTGTCGTCCGCCGACTCCCCGGTCACCGGATCGGCCGCGCCCAGCCGCTCCCACACGGCGTTGCGGCGGCGTTCCAGGACGGTGCGCAGCCGGTCGGCGAGGGGGCCCGGCAGCTGGTTGCGGTCGTCGGCGAGCAGCTCGTCCAGCCGCGCCTCGGCGGCCGCGGACGCCTCGCTCTGGGCCTGCGCCTCGGCCAGCGTCTCGGTCTTCGCGTCGCGCCCCGGGAGCCTCAGGACCCGTACCAGCAGCGGCAGGCTGAGCCCCTGGATCACCAGGGTGCCGATGACCGTGGTGAAGGTCAGGAACAGCACCAGGTTGCGGGCCGGAAAGGGGCTTCCGTCGGACACGGTGAACGGGATGGAGAAGGCGATGGCGAGCGAGACGACCCCGCGCATCCCGGCCCAGCCGACGATCAGCGGCGCCGTCCAGTCCGTGTCGGGCTCGCGTGCCCTGATCCGTCTCGACAGCCACCGGGGCAGATACGTCGCCGGGAAGACCCAGAGGAAGCGGACCACGACGACGGCGAGGAAGACGAGCACCGCGTACCACACGGCGTCGCCCACGGCGTAGGTGCCGAGCCCCTTCAGTACGAAGGGCAGCTGGAGCCCGATCAGCGCGAAGACCGCGGACTCCAGGACGAACGCGACCATCTTCCGGACGGCCTCCTCCTGGAGCCGGGTCGCGAAGTCGACCTGCCAGGACCGGTGGCCCAGATAGAGCGCGACGACGACCACGGCGAGCACCCCGGAGGCGTGCACGCGTTCGGCCGCCGCGTACGCCACGAAGGGGATCAGCAGCGACAGCGTGTTCTGCAGCAGCGCTTCCTTGAGGTGGGTGCGGAGCCAGTGCAGCGGCACCATCAGCACCAGGCCGACCACGACACCGCCGACCGCCGCGAGGAAGAACTCACCGATCCCCGCGCCCCAGCTCATGCCCTCGCCCACGGCGGCGGCGAGCGCCACCTTGTAGGCGGTGATCGCGGTGGCGTCGTTGACCAGGGACTCGCCCTGCAGGACCGTCGTGACCCGGCCGGGCAGCCCGACCCGGCGCGCGATCGCGGCGGCCGTGACCGCGTCCGGCGGCGCGACCACCGCGCCGAGCACCAGCGCGGCGGTGAGCGGCAGGTCGGGCACCAGGCGGTACGCCAGCCAGCCCACCGCGACGGTCGCGAACAGCACGTAACCGACCGAGAGCAGCGCGACCGGCCGGACATTGGCCCGCAGATCGAGGTACGAGCTGTCGACGGCCGCCGTGTAGAGCAGGGGCGGCAGCAGCAGCGGCAGCACGACGTGCGCGTCCAGGGTGTAGGTGGGCACCCCGGGCAGATAGGAGGCGATCAGGCCCGCGGCGACGAGCAGCAGCGGGGCGGGCACCGGAGTGCGGCGGGCCGCCCCCGCGACCGCCGCACTGGCCGCGACCAGCCCCACCAGCGGCAATACGTCCATTCCACGGTCCTCGCATCCGTCGTAACCTGACAATCATGAGTGACTGCCCTCACGTGTCCGCACTGCCGCGCCCCGAACCGGCCCCGCTCAGCGTGACCTGTCCGGGCTGCCTCGCGGCGGGCACCCACCCCGTACAACTGCGGCTCTGTCTGGTCTGCGGCCATGTCGGCTGCTGCGACTCGTCGCCCCTCCGGCACGCCACGGCACACTTCGAGGAGACCGGCCACCCGGTGATGCGGAGCTTCGAGCCCGGCGAGAGCTGGCGCTGGTGCTTCGAGGACGGTTCGATCGTCTGACGCCTGGGTACGTCAAACCGGCACCGGTTGTTCGTAATTGACCGACGCAGACCCCTAGCCACTGTGCGTACTCATGGGTTTACCATGAGTGACAGCCATGGGCTGGGGCTCTGGCGACACGGCATCATGGGTCGCGATAGCGTCGCGGACCAGACCGAAGACGTACCACATGGCTCCGGGGCACCCTTCCCGGATCCTCGAAAGAGTTTGTGCCACCTTGGAGGTGAGGGTGTCCCAGATCGCAGGCGAGCCCGGGAATCAGGACTTCGTAGAGGTCCGGCTGCCCGCTGCGGGTGCCTACCTGTCGGTGCTGCGGACGGCCACGGCCGGTCTCGCAGCGCGTTTGGACTTCACTCTCGACGAGATCGAGGATCTTCGCATCGCGGTCGACGAGGCCTGCGCGATCCTGCTTCAGCAGGCCGTGCCGGGTTCCGTCCTCAGCTGCGTCTTCCGGCTCGTCGAGGATTCTCTCGAAGTCACGGTGGCCGCCCCCACGACGGACGGACGGGCGCCGGAGCGCGACACCTTCGCCTGGACGGTGCTCTCCGCGCTGGCCGGGAAGGTCGACTCCTCGGTGGCCGACGACCGGACGGTCAGCATCAGCCTCTACAAACAGCGCGGCGCGGGACCCGGGCCGGCGTGAGCAACGGGAACGGGGTCGGTCCTGTGCGGGACGAAACGATGCGACCAGGGGTGGTGCGCGCAGCAGGCATCCCGGAACAGCAGGCCCTGCCCCATCCGGTGGACGGGGCGGACGGGCCGGTGGGCCGTACGGTCGCGGTGGAGCAGTCGCAGGCGGAGCGGGCAGGCCAGATGAGCGAGCACGGGCACCACGATCCACACGACCGCAGCGGGGCGCGGGCACTCTTCATCGAACTGCGCGGCCTTCCCGACGGGTCGCCCGAGAAGGCCGAGCTGCGCAATCGGCTGGTACGGATGCATCTGCCCCTCGTGGAGCATCTGGCCCGCCGCTTCCGCAACCGCGGCGAGCCGCTGGACGACCTGACCCAGGTCGCCACGATCGGCCTGATCAAATCGGTGGACCGGTTCGACCCGGACCGCGGCGTCGAGTTCTCCACATACGCGACCCCGACGGTCGTGGGCGAGATCAAGCGCCACTTCCGTGACAAGGGCTGGGCGGTCCGGGTGCCGCGGCGGCTCCAGGAGCTGCGGCTCTCGCTGACAACAGCCACCGCCGAGCTCTCCCAGCAGCACGGCCGCTCGCCGACGGTCCACGAGCTGGCGGAGCGGCTGGGCATCTCCGAGGAAGAGGTCCTGGAGGGCCTGGAATCGGCCAATGCCTACAGCACGCTCTCGCTGGACGTGCCGGACACGGACGACGAGTCCCCCGCCGTCGCGGACACGCTGGGTTCCGAGGACGAGGCGTTGGAGGGTGTCGAGTACCGGGAGTCGCTCAAGCCGCTGCTGGAGGACCTGCCGCCGCGCGAGAAGCGGATTCTGCTGCTGCGCTTCTTCGGCAACATGACCCAGTCGCAGATCGCGCAGGAGGTAGGCATCTCGCAGATGCACGTCTCGCGGCTGCTGGCCCGCACGCTGGCACAGCTGCGCGAGCGGCTGCTCGTCGAGGAGTAGCGCGGCCGGTGCCGCCCCGGACGCGGTCCTCCCGCGCCCGGGGCGGCCCAGGGCCGCGCGTTCCGTCCGCCCCGGAGACCGGGCGGCGGTTCAGCTCTCCGGTGTGGTGCCGGGCCGGCGGATGCCGAGTGCCTCGATCGTCGTCGGCCTGACCAGCTGGTACAACGCCGTCAGGGTCACCGCGGCGAGCACGATCCCGGCCGGGATCAGCACGCCGTGCGACCTCAGCAGCGTCCAGGCCACCGGGAGCGCGATGAGCTGGGTGATGAGCGCGGGACCGCGGCTCCAGCTGCGCCGCCGCAGCAGACCGCGGGCGGCCAGCAGCGGGATCAGGGCGAGCGCGATCAGCGTCAGACCGCCCGTCTCCGCCTGCTGCGGGCTCTCGGGGCGTCCGAGCAGACCCATGACCAGCATGTAGATCCCGCCGATGGCGAGCGCCGCCCCTTCCAGGGCGGTGAGTCCGGCCACGAGAGTGATCCTGCTCGGCTTCGCCGGTTCGAGCCTCGGCGAGGGCGACGAGGAGGGCGTGTTCTGCTGAGTACTCACCCTTGCAGGTTGGCATCCCGGCGGCGCGAAAGCGAAGCCGGGGTCGGAATCGGCACGGGAACGGAGCAACCCGCCCGCCCGGCCGCACCTGGACCGTCACCGAGCGTGAAGGTCATGGGGCAGGACTTCAGGGCGATACCGTGCGGTAGGTAGTCTGGCGGTCATGCGCGCACTCCTCGTGGTCAATCCAGCTGCTACCACCACCAGTGCGCGGACGCGTGATGTGCTCATCCACGCGCTGGCCAGCGAGATGAAGCTGGAGGCCGTCACCACGGAGTACCGGGGCCACGCCCGGGACCTGGGGCGGCGGGCCGCGGACTCCGACGACATCGACCTGGTGGTCGCCCTCGGCGGCGACGGCACGGTCAACGAGGTCGTCAACGGCCTCCTCCACAACGGCCCCGATCTGGACCGCCTGCCCTGCCTCGCGGTGGTCCCCGGTGGCTCCACCAATGTGTTCGCGCGCGCCCTGGGCCTGCCCAACGACGCGGTGGAGGCGACCGGCGCGATCCTGGACGCGCTCGCCAACCGGACCGAACGCACGGTCGGCCTCGGACTGGCGGCCGGCACCCCGGGCACCGAGGACGAATCGGTTCCGGAACGCTGGTTCACTTTCTGCGCCGGGCTCGGATTCGACGCGGGCGTGGTCGGCCGGGTCGAACAGCAACGCGAACGCGGCAAGCGCTCGACCCATGCGCTGTACGTACGCCAGGTGGTCCGGCAATTCCTCGACGAGCCGCACCGCAGACAGGGCGTGATGACCCTGGAGACCCCCGGGCAGGAACCGGTCACCGACCTGGCGCTGTCCATAATCTCGAATACCGCGCCCTGGTCCTACCTGGGCAATCGCCCGCTGTACGCATCCCCGAAGGCCACGTTCGACACCGGTCTGGATGTGCTCGGACTGAAGCGGCTCTCCACTCCGGCGGTCGCCCGGTACGGCACCCAGCTGCTCACTTCGAGCCCGGAGAAGGGCCCCTCGGGAAAGCACGCGGTTTCACTTCATGACCTCACGGACTTCACCTTGCATTCAAAGGTGCCACTCCCTTTCCAGATGGACGGAGACCACCTGGGAGTGCGTACAAGTGTGACGTTCACAGGCGTACGCCGTGCACTGCGTGTGATTGTGTGAGTGGAAGGGACCAAAGTCCTTTAACTCGAACGTTTGGGCTGGGCTCCACCCCATAGAAGTACGGCTGTGACCTAGTCGACACCGAGGAATCAAAAAAAAGTTTCCAGAAGGGGTTGTATCCGCCGCTGAGGTTTGCGAATCTCTACATGGCGATCGGGACGGCCCGCAACACCAGCCTCCACTGAGAGCCAGAACCCCTCCTCACTGCACAGGACCACAACCAGTTCATCTGGGCGTCGGCCCGTCACCTGCGGGGGGATTCGTGAAAGCGTTCACATTCACAAGCAACAGTATGTAATACCAAGGAGAGGTAGCAGCCATGGACTGGCGTCACAACGCCGTTTGTCGTGAGGAAGACCCCGAGCTGTTCTTCCCCATCGGCAACACCGGTCCTGCGCTGCTGCAGATCGAGGAAGCCAAGGCCGTCTGCCGTCGCTGCCCCGTCATGGAGCAGTGCCTGCAGTGGGCGCTCGAGTCCGGCCAGGACTCGGGTGTCTGGGGTGGCCTCAGCGAGGACGAGCGCCGCGCGATGAAGCGCCGTGCCGCTCGCAACCGGGCGCGTAACGCCAGCGCCTGACCGACGCCACCGCTACGAGCCTCAGCCAGGCGGCGCGTACAGAGCGTACGCACAACCCCGCCCCCCGAGTCGCAGCGCGCAGTACCCCCGAAGCGCATGCATGAACAGTGAGCCCGGACCGTGAGAACGGTCCGGGCTCACTGCTGCGTCCGGGCCGCCGCCGGTCCGCCCGGACCAACAGGCGGACCGGAAGGGCTACTTCTCGGACCGGACCGGGATGTCGAGCACGACCTGGGTGCCGCGTTCGGGCGCGGGGACCATGCCGAAGGTTCCGCCCAGCTCGCCCTCCACCAGCGTCCTGACGATCTGGAGCCCCAGATTGCCGGCGCGCTGCGGATCGAATCCCTCGGGCAGTCCGCACCCGTCGTCCTGGACCGTGATCAGCAGCCGGGTCCCGACCGAGGATCCGCCGCGCACCGCGGACACCTCCACCGTGCCGGACTCGGCGAGCGTGAAGGCGTGCTCCAGGGCGTTCTGCAGGATCTCGGTGAGCACCATCGCCAGCGGCGTGGCCACTTCGGCGTCGAGGATGCCGAAGCGTCCCGTCCGGCGGCAGGTGACCTTGCCCGGCGAGATCTCGGCGACCATCGCGATGACGCGGTCGGCGATCTCGTCGAACTCCACCCGCTCGTCCAGATTCTGGGACAGCGTCTCATGGACGATGGCGATCGAACCGACGCGCCGGACCGCCTCGTTGAGCGCCTCCCGGCCCCGTACGGAGTCCATCCGGCGGGCCTGGAGCCGCAACAGGGCGGCAACGGTCTGGAGGTTGTTCTTCACCCGATGGTGGATCTCCCGGATGGTGGCGTCCTTGGTGATCAACTCGCGTTCGCGGCGGCGGAGTTCGGTGACGTCCCGGAGCAGGACCAGGGAGCCGATGCGGACGCCCTTGGGCTTGAGCGGGATCGCCCGGAGCTGGATCACCCCGCCCGCGCACTCGACCTCGAACTCCCGGGGCGCGTAGCCGCTGGCCAGTTTGACCAGGGCCTCGTCCACCGGGCCCCGGGAGGGGGCGAGTTCGGCGGTGATCCCGCCGAGGTGCTGGCCGACCAGATCGGAGGCGAGGCCCAGACGGTGGTACGCGGAGAGGCCGTTGGGGCTGGCGTACTGGACGACTCCGTCGGCGTCGAGCCGGATCAGCCCGTCACCGACGCGCGGCGAGGCGTCCATGTCGACCTGCTGGCCGGGGAAGGGGAAGGACCCGGCGGCGATCATCTGGGCCAGGTCGGAGGCCGACTGGAGGTAGGTGAGCTCCAGCCTGGACGGGGTCCGGACGGTGAGGAGGTTGGTGTTGCGGGCGATGACCCCGAGGACCCGGCCCTCCCTGCGTACGGGGATCGACTCGACCCGTACCGGTACCTCCTCGCGCCACTCCGGGTCGCCCTCGCGCACGATGCGGCCCTCGTCCAGCGCCGCGTCCAGCAGGGGGCGGCGGCCGCGCGGCACCAGGTGCCCGACCATGTCGTCCTGGTAGGAGGTGGGGCCGGTGTTGGGGCGCATCTGGGCCACGGACACATAGCGGGTGCCGTCACGGGTAGGGACCCAGAGCACGAGGTCGGCGAAGGACAGGTCGGAGAGCAGCTGCCACTCCGAGACCAGGAGGTGCAGCCACTCCAGGTCGGTGTCACCGAGGGCTGTGTGCTGGCGTACGAGGTCGTTCATGGAGGGCACGTGTGCGAGCGTACCCGCGTACGGGCAAAGGTTCCGAACCGGACGACCCGGCCGCACGTGCAGAGGAAGGAGCCCGGAAATTGCGGCGCTCCGACGGATGGACACGGGCGAATGGTCTAGTCCACAATGCTCAAGACAGAGCTTCCGCTCTCCCCGCACAGGAGGGCGGATCGAGGTACCCGCGCTCTCTGCCCTGACCGCGCCGGTACCTCTCCCCGGCCGGGGGCACCGCACACCGCCGGCCGATCGGACCGTCCGTGAGGGACGGTCTTACTCCGGGCTGCGGTGCCGGACGGGCCGAGGGTCCCGTCCCGGCGCCGTGGCCCGCGGGTGTTCCCGGGGCCGTCCGCCGCGTTCAGTGGGTCTCGGTGACCTTGGCCAGGGCGCGGGGCGCGTCCGGGTCCTGACCGCGGGCGATCGTCACCTCGTACGCCAGCATCTGCAGCGGCAGGATCTCCAGGACCGGCTGGAGCTCCTCGGCGACCCCGGCGGTCGGCAGCACGAAGCCCGCGGACGCCGCCTCGACCTGGGCCTCGGGGCCGACCACGAAGAGGTCCGCGCCGCGGCCGCGCAGCCGGTCCAGGACCGGCTGGAGCGCCTCGCCGCCCCGGCCGTCGGTGACCACGGCGATCACCGGGGAGATGTTGTCGACCATGGCCAGCGGGCCGTGCAGCAGATCGGCGCCCGAGTAGGAGAGGGCCGGGATGTAGCTGGTCTCCATCAGCTTCAGGGCGGCTTCCTTGGCGGTGGGGTAGCCGTAGCCGCGGGAGGTGATGACCATGCGCTCGGCGAAGCGGTAGCGCGCCGCCAGGGCCCTGACCTCGTCCCTGCGGGCCAGGATCTCCGCGGCCCGCTCCGGCAGGACCTCGGCGGCCGAGCCGTCGCCGCCGGCCAGCCCCTCCACGAAGAGGTAGAGGGACAGGAGTGAGGCGGTGTACGTCTTGGTGGCGGGGAGGGCCTTCTCCGGTCCGGCCAGGATGTCGATGTGGTACTCGGAGACGGCGGACAGCGGCGAGTCCCGGTTGTTGGTGACGGCCAGGGTGATCGCACCGGCCTCGCGCGCGGCCCGCGTGGAGGCCACCAGGTCGGGCGAGCCGCCGGACTGGCTGACGGTGACGACCAGGACGTCCCTGAGGTCCGGCTTCGCGCCGTACGCGGTGGTGGTCGACATCGAGGCGAGCCCGCAGGGCAGCCCGAGCCGGATCTCCAGCAGGTACTTGGCGTACAGCGCGGCGTTGTCCGAGGTGCCCCGGGCGGTGAGCAGGACGAAGCGCGGCTTCCGCGCCGCGACGGCGGCGGCCACCTCGCGGATCGCGGGGGCACCCCGGTCGAGGATGCGGCGGAGCATCGCGGGCTGCTCGGCCATCTCGCCGGACATGATCCGGCCCGGCCGCTCGCTCTCCTGGGCCGGTGAAGTGGCGGACATGTCGAGTGCCTCCCAGAGGGGTCCCGGTGTGCCGGCGACGCCGTTCGGAACAGTCGACCACGGAGGGCCCGAGGGCCGCCAGCGGGCCGCGGCCGGGACGCGCACATCGGCCGTGCCGGCGTCGACGGGGTCTGCTAGATTGGGAGCCTATTGGTCTATACCACCTGACTCCACTCTTTCAGATCGGCAGGCCCCGCGTGGAAGTTGTCATCGTCCCGGACGCCAAGGCAGGCGGCGAACTCATCGCGGAGACCATCGCCGCCCTGCTGAGCCGCAAGCCCGACGCCCTTCTCGGCGTTGCCACCGGCTCGACCCCGCTGCCCATCTACCAGGCGCTGGCGGCCAAGGTCCGCTCCGGTGCCGTCGACGCCTCGCGCGCCCGCATCTGCCAGCTCGACGAGTACGTCGGGCTGCCGGCGGGCCACCCCGAGTCCTACCGCTCGGTGGTGCTGCGCGAGGTCGTCGAACCGCTCGGCCTGTCCGAGGCCTCCTTCATGGGCCCCGACGGCTCCGCCGAGGACGTCCAGGCTGCCTGCCAGGCGTACGACAAGGCACTCGCCGAGGCCGGCGGAGTGGATCTCCAGCTCCTCGGCATCGGCACCGACGGGCACATAGGCTTCAACGAGCCGTGCTCCTCGCTCGCCTCCCGTACCCGGATCAAGACGCTCACCGAGCAGACCCGGGTCGACAACGCGCGCTTCTTCGACAACGACATCACGCAGGTGCCGCACCATGTGATCACCCAGGGCATCGGCACCATCCTGGAGTCCCGTCACCCCGTCCTGCTCGCCACCGGCGAGGGCAAGGCGGACGCGGTGGCGCAGACGGTGGAGGGTCCGGTCGCCTCGGTCGTCCCCGCGTCGGCGCTCCAGCTGCACCCGCACGCCACGGTGGTGGTCGACGAGGCCGCCGCGTCCAAGCTGAAGCTGGCGGACTACTTCCGCGCCACGTACGCGGCGAAGCCGGCGTGGCAGGGGCTGTAGAGCCTTTTGTCCGGGCCGGGCCGGGCTCGTGGAGTCCGGCCCGGCCCGAAGGACTCTGACCGTCCCGGGCACGACGAGAGGGCCGGGGCACCCGCGGTGGGTGTCCCGGCCCTCTCGTATGCCGTCGTGGGCCGCCGTGCCGGGCGTGATGCGGCCCCCCGGCCCCGCATCACGCCCGGCGCTCAGGCCGTCGGGCCGTCCGTGCCCCTGACGATGAGCTCCGCCGCCGCGAGGCCGCAGACCCGGGCCGCGCCGTGGGTGGCGATGTGCAGGGCACCCCGGGGGGCCGCCTGCGGGACGCCCATCTCGACCACGACCGCGTCGGGACGCCGGGCCACCAGGGCGTCGAGCGCCTCGCCCATCCAGGCGTGCCGGTGGACGTCACGGACCACGACGACGATGCGCCGCTCCCCCGCCGCCGCCAGCACCGCGTCGACAGGTGCCTCGGTCTCGCTGCTGTACGTGCCGGTGCCGGTGCCCGGCAGCAGCCGGCCCAGCTCGGCGCCGACGCCCCACGGAGTCTCGTCGCCGACGGCGATGTTCGACGCCGAGGTGAACGCGGCGACGTAAGCGGGCTCGGTCAGCGGGCCGGCGGAGCCGGTCGCCCGCACGGCCCGGCGGGCCGCGACCAGGCCGATGTCGGAGCCGATTCCGGTGCCGGGCGCGGTCCCCTCCTGCGCTGCCGTACCCGGACCCGGACCGGCCCCCTTGGCCCCCTGCGTCCAGGACGCGAGGGCACGTACCCGTGCGGCCGCGTCCGCGAGCCGCTCCTCGGCGAGTTCACCGCTGTGCACCGCCCGGACCAGCGCGTCGCGCAGCCGGAGCACCGTGCCGTCGTCCTCCAGACCGCCGCCGACGCACAGCGCGTCGGCCCCGGCGGCGATCGCGAGGACGGAGCCCTGCTCGATGCCGTACGTCGCGGAGATGGCCTGCATCTCCACGGCGTCGGTGACGATCAGTCCGTCGTAGCCCAGCTCCTGGCGGAGCAGTCCGGTGAGGATCCGCGGGCTCACCGTGGCGGGGCGGTCCGGGTCGAGCGCCGGCAGCAGGATGTGCGCGCTCATCACGCACTTGGAGCCCGCCGCGATGGCCGCCCGGAAGGGCACCAGCTCACGGGCGTGCAGGGTCTCCAGGTCCACGTCGATGCGCGGCATCGCGTGGTGCGAGTCGATCGCGGTGTCGCCGTGCCCCGGGAAGTGCTTGGTGCAGGCGGCGACCCCGGAGGCCTGGAGGCCCTCGATGTACGCGGCGGTGTGCCGGGCCACGAGCCCGGTGTCGGCGCCGAAGGACCGTACGCCGATGATCGGGTTGCCCGGGTTGGAGTTGACGTCCGCGGACGGCGCCCAGTTGAGGTTGACGCCGCACTCGGCGAGCCGGCGGCCGAGCTCCTGGGCGACCGCGCGGGTCAGGGCGAGGTCGTCGACGTGTCCGAGGGCGAGGTTGCCCGGGAACGAGGAGCCGGTGCGCACCTCCAGACGGGTGACGTCGCCGCCCTCCTCGTCGATCGCGACGAGGAGGTCCTCGCGCCCGGCCCTGAGCTGGGCGGTGAGCGCGGTGACCTGCTCGGCCGTGCGGATGTTGCGGCCGAACAGGGCGACGGAGGCGAGGCCCTCGTCGACCCGGCGCAGCACCCAGTCCGGAGCGGTGGTGCCGGTGAATCCGGGCTGCAGGACGGCGAGCGCGTCGCGGGTGACGGTGTCCGTGGTGGATATCGAGGTGGTCATGGGTTATCCCTTCACGGCACCGTCGGTGAGGCCGCTGACGGCCTTGCGCTGCAGGAAGACGAACAGGACGAGGATCGGGATGGCGAAGATCGAGGCCGCCGCCATGGTGGCGCCCCAGTCGTCGCCGAACTGGCTCTGGAACTGGGAGAGCCAGAGCGGAAGCGTCTTGGCCTCGGGGTCCTTGTTGAGGATCAGGACCAGCGGGAATTCGTTCCACGCGGTGATGAAGCCGAAGAGCGAGGTGGCCATCAGACCGGGGGCGAGCAGCGGCAGGATCACCTTGACGAACGCCTGCGGGCGCGTACAGCCGTCGACCATGGCGGACTCCTCCAGTTCCTTGGGCACCGCGGCAACGTAGCCGCGCAGCGTGAGGATCGTGAAGGGGAGCACCATCACCATGTAGAAGAGCGTCAGCGGGACCAGGCTGTTGAGCATGTCCGCGTCGCGGACCAGCATGTAGATCGCGATGACCATGACTTCCCACGGCGCCATCTGGGCGATCATGAAGACCAGGATCATGCTCTTGCGGCCCTTGAACCGCATCCGGGCCAGCGCGAACGAGGCGAAGAGCGCGATGATCAGCGAGAAGACCACCGCGAGCAGGGTGACGGTGAGCGAGTTCCTGACCAGAGTCAGGAAGTCCGGTGCGTGGTAAGCCGTCTTGAAGTGCTCGAAGGTGATGTCGGTCGGGAACCAGACCGGCGTCTCGGTGATGATGTCGCCGGTCGGCTTGAACGCCGTGCTGAACATCCAGTAGACGGGGAAGACCAGTGCGGCGAAGAGGATGATCGCCGTCGCGTTGGGCCAGATGCGGCCGAACAGTGAGCGCTTCACAGCTCGTCCTCCTCTTGCTTGAGAACGATGCGGAGGTAGTAGGAGGTCAGCCCCAGCATGATCAGGATGGTCAGCAGCGAGATCGCCGCGCCCATGCCGTAGTGCTGGTTGCCGACGCCCTCGACGAAGGCGTAGATCGGCAGGGTCTCGGTGAGGCGGTTGGGGCCGCCCTCACTGATGGTGAAGATCTGCGGGAACGCCTTGAAGACCCAGATGACTTCGAGGAAGGTCGTGGCGTAGAGGAAGGGCCGCAGGAACGGGAAGGTCACCGAGGTGAAGATCTTCCAGGTGCCGGCGCCGTCGAGCGCGGCTGCCTCGTAGAGCTCCTTGGCGATCGTGGTGGTCGCCGCGTAGAGGTTGATCGCCACGAACGGGATGGACTGCCAGACGATCATCAGGGTGACCACGAAGAAGGTGGAGAACTGCGATCCGGTCCAGTTGAAGTCGGCCATCGAGTGCCAGCCGAGCTTGTCCAGCACGTAGTTGACCACGCCGAAGCGCGAGGCGAACAGCCACTGGAAGACGGTGGACGCGGCCACGATCGGCATCGCCCAGGCGAGCACCAGGCCGACCATCAGGGTGAGCCGCATCTTCTTGCCGAGGCGGGCGAGCAGCAGTCCGACCAGGGTGCCGAGGATCATGATCAGGACGACGTTGGCGCCGGTGAACACGATCGTGCGGAGCGTGACTCTCCAGAAGTCCTCACCGGTGAGGACCTCCTGGTAGTTCTTGAAGCCGTTCCACTCGGTGACATGCTGGATCAGCTGTCCCATATTGAGGTTCTGGAACGACAGCATGGCGTTCTTCACCAGGGGGTACCCGAGGAGGAGCGCCGTCACCGCGAGTGCGGGAATCATCAACAGGTACGGCGCCGCGCCGATACCCGGCTTCCGCTTGTTTCCCCCGTGCTGCCCGACGGGTGGTTCCCCGTCCTGCCCGCGGACTGCGGCCGTCTTGGCCACATCCGAGGGATCGGTCTGCACTGCCATGCTCGCCATCTCTTCCAACAAAGCCCTACACGGAACGGTGCGTACAGCCGGGGCGGCGGGTCAGGACCCGCCGCCCCGGCGCGGGACGCGCTACTGCGACTACTGCTGCTGGCTGAGGCGCTTGTTGAGCTCGCCCTCGACCTGCTTGGCGGCGTCGGCGGGCGCCTTGCCCTGAAGGACCAGCGTCATGTAGGTCTTGATCGGGTTCGGCGGGTTCTCGACCGGCGCCCACTCCGGGATCAGCGGCGTGGTGCCACCGGACTTGGCGGCGGCCGGACCGGCGGCCTCGGCGGCGGGCTGGCCGACGGTGTACTTCTGCATGGCGTCGTTCTTCGGGGACCAGCCGGCCTCCTTGATGAGCGCGCCGTCGTTCTGCTCGGAGAGCGCGATCTTCAGGAATTCCTTGGCCAGGTCCTGCTTCTTGCTGCCCGCGGCCACGGCGAGGTTCGAGCCGCCGAGGAAGACACCCTCGGGCTTGTCGGCGGTCTCACCGGGGATGGTGAAGAAGCCGATGTCGTCCTTGAGCTTCGGGTTGGCCTTGAGAGCGGTGCCGGCCTCGTAGCCCATCGCGATGATGGCGCCGGTCTTGCCCTTGGCGAAGACCTCGGCCTGCTGCGGGGTGGCCTCGTCCTTGTCCTTGGGGGCCTTGGAGTAGGACTGGTACTTCTTGTACACGTCCATGGCCTCGGCGACCTTCGGGTCGGCCAGGTTGGAGACGTACTTGTCGCCTTCCTTCTTGACCGGCGAGACGTCCTTGCCGACGAGCAGGCCGTCGAAGAAGTACCAGTTCTGGCCGGGCAGGTAGATCGGCTCGGCGTCGCCCTTCTTCTCGATGGCCTCGAAGGCCTTGAAGAGGTCGGCGCGGGTCTTCGGCGTCTCGGTGATACCGGCGTCCTTGAAGACCTTCTTGTTGTACATGACGACGCGGTTGCCCACGTACCACGGCAGGGCGTACTGCTTGCCGTCGTAGATGGAGGGCTGGTTGACGCCGTCGGCCCAGGCGGAGCCGATCTCCTTCTTCAGGTCACCGAGGTCCGCGAGGCCGCCGGTCTTGGCGTACGCCGGGGTCTGGGTGTTGCCGATCTCCAGGACGTCCGGCGGGTTGGACTCGGAGAGGGCGGTGGTGACCTTCTGCTGAATGCCGTTCCAGTCCTGGACTTCGATCTTCAGCTTGGCCTTGGTCTTCTTCTCGAACTCCTCGGTGACCGTCTTGGTCCACCCGTCCGGGTTCGAGCCGGACATCGTCCACACCGTCAGGGTCTGGCCCTTGTACGCGTCCGGACCGGCCTTCTTGCCACTGTCGCCGCCGTCGTCGGACCCACACGCCGCAAGGCCGATCATCATGCCCGCGACGCCGATCGCCGCGATGAGCTTGCGCTTCACGCCAAACCCTCCTCAGGGATACTGCAACCCCGCCCACCGCGAAGACATTCGACGAGTACTGCTGGGGCTGGACCTGGTCTTTAATGGTTTAGACCAGTACCGGGAGCTTGGCCTAGACCTTTAGGGGTGTCAAGGGTGTATAAGAAGTGCACTCGCGTCCGTTATAGGACCGACACCTAAGGGAGGGCGACCAGCCGTGACCGGACCGTGCCACCATGTGAGCCGCGACAGACGGAGGAGCCGGTGACGGCAGCAACGCAAGCGTCGGGAAGGCGGACCATGGGTGCCGACGGGGGCAGTACGGAAAACGAGACGGGCGCGGCCACGCGTACGGCGCGCGTCCCGAAGTACTACCGGCTGAAGCGACATCTGCTCGACATGACGGACACCATGCCGCCGGGCACTCCGGTGCCGCCGGAGCGGACCCTGGCCGCCGAGTTCGACACCTCGCGCACCACGGTGCGCCAGGCGCTCCAGGAGCTGGTCGTCGAGGGCCGCCTGGAGCGCATCCAGGGCAAGGGCACCTTCGTCGCCAAGCCGAAGGTCTCCCAGGCCCTGCAACTCACCTCGTACACCGAGGACATGCGCGCCCAGGGCCTCGAACCGACCTCCCAGCTGCTGGACATCGGCTATGTGACGGCCGACGACACCCTCGCCGGACTGCTCGACATCACCACCGGCGGCCGGGTGCTGCGGATCGAGCGGCTGAGGCTGGCCAGCGGCGAGCCGATGGCGATCGAGACCACCCACCTTTCGGCCAAACGCTTTCCCGCGCTGCGCCGTTCGCTGGTGAAGTACACCTCCCTCTACACCGCGCTGGCGGAGGTGTACGACGTACGGCTGGCCGAGGCCGAGGAGACCATCGAGACCTCGCTGGCCACCCCGCGCGAGGCCGGTCTGCTCGGTACGGACGTGGGCCTGCCGATGCTGATGCTCTCCCGGCACTCGATCGACGGACAGGGCGAGCCGGTGGAGTGGGTGCGCTCGGTCTACCGGGGCGACCGGTACAAGTTCGTGGCGCGGCTGAAGCGGCCCACGGACTGAGAGCGTCCGGCGCGGCGGACGGTTTTCCGCCACCGCGCCCGTACGGACCACCGCTGAAGGCCCCCGTGGAAGGCACCACTCCACGGGGGCCTTCGCACGCCTTGGTACGGACCAACTGTCGTACGCCTGACGCGATTTCGCGCATATGTACCCACTCGGAGGACCGTTTCCGGACCGCAATGCGGACAGGGGGTGACGGTGACCGGAAGCCTCCCCTAGATTTCCTGCGCATTACAAGGTGATCAGCGAGGGGACGGAGTCGCCGCATGCCAGCAGACCCAGAAGGAAAACCACCCACCGTCACACCGGTCCGGGTGGTCATCGCCCTCTGTCTCGTCGCGCCGTTCGTGGCGATGCTCTGGGTGAGTTCGTACGCGAAGGTGGACCCCACCTTCATCGGCATTCCGTTCTTCTACTGGTACCAGATGCTCTGGGTGCTGATCTCCACCGCGCTCACGATGACCGCGTACAAGCTGTGGCAGCGTGACCAGCGCGCCCGCAAGGGAGGTGGGCAGGCATGAAGGACGGTGTGAACGGCGTCGCGCTCGGCGTCTTCATCTTCTTCTTCGTGGCCGTCACGGTCATGGGCTTCCTGGCGGCGCGCTGGCGCAGGGCCGAGAACGAGGCCAGCCTCGACGAATGGGGCCTGGGCGGACGGTCGTTCGGCACCTGGGTCACCTGGTTCCTGCTCGGCGGCGACCTGTACACCGCGTACACCTTCGTCGCCGTTCCGGCGGCGATCTACGCGGCGGGGGCGGCGGGCTTCTTCGCCGTGCCCTACACGATCCTGGTGTACCCGCTGATCTTCACCTTCCTGCCGCGGCTGTGGTCGGTCTCGCACAAGCACGGGTACGTCACCACCTCGGACTTCGTCCGCGGGCGTTTCGGCTCGAAGGGCCTGTCGCTGGCGGTCGCCGTCACCGGCATCCTCGCCACGATGCCGTACATCGCGCTCCAGCTCGTCGGCATCCAGGCGGTGCTGGACGTGATGGGCGTCGGGGGCGGCGAGAACACCCACTGGTTCATCAAGGACCTGCCGCTGCTGATCGCGTTCGCGGTGCTCGCCGCGTACACCTACTCGTCCGGTCTGCGGGCGCCCGCGCTGATCGCGTTCGTCAAGGACGGGCTGATCTACCTGGTCATCGCGGTGGCGATCATCTACATCCCGATCAAGCTGGGCGGCTTCGACGACATCTTCGCCAAGGCGGGCGAGGCGTTCTCGAAGACCAATCCGGCGACCGGGCAGCCGCGCGGCGCGCTCGCGCCCGGCGAGGCGGGCCAGTGGGGCTACGCGACCCTGGCGCTGGGCTCGGCGCTGGCGCTGTTCATGTATCCGCACTCGATCACGGCGACGCTCTCCAGCCGCAGCCGCAACGTGATCCGGCGCAACACCACGATCCTGCCGCTGTACTCGCTGATGCTGGGCCTGCTGGCGCTGCTCGGCTTCATGGCCATCGCCGCCGGGATCAAGGTGGACAACGGGCAGCTGGCCATCCCGCAGCTGTTCGAGGACATGTTCCCGGACTGGTTCGCGGGCGTCGCGTTCGCCGCCATCGGTATCGGTGCGCTGGTGCCCGCCGCGATCATGTCGATCGCCGCGGCGAACCTCTTCACCCGCAACATCTACAAGGACTTCCTGAAACCGGACGCGACCCCGGAGCAGGAGACCAAGGTCTCCAAGCTGGTGTCGCTGCTGGTCAAGGTCGGCGCGCTCGCCTTCGTGCTCACCATGGACAAGACGGTCGCGATCAACTTCCAGCTGCTCGGCGGCATCTGGATCCTCCAGACGATGCCGGCCCTGGTCGGCGGTCTGTTCACCCGCTGGTTCCACCGCTGGGCGCTGCTCGCGGGCTGGGCGGCCGGCATGGTGTACGGGACGGTGGCCGCGTACGGGGTCGCCAGCCCGACCCAGGCGCACTTCGGCGGATCGTCCAAGGAGATCCCCGGCATCGGCGAGATCGGCTACATCGGCCTCACCGCGTTCGTGCTGAACGTGGTGGTGACGGTGGTGCTCACCTTCGTCCTGAACGCCGTGAAGGCGCCCGCCGGGATCGACGAGACCTCTCCGGCCGACTACACGGCCGACGCGGGCGACCCGGGTGTCGCCGCGGAGCTCCCGCCGGCCACGGCGGGGGCGCCGGGCGGTCACTGAGACCCGCGCCAACGGCCCGTCGGCGGCCCGTCGAGCCTCCTCCAGCGGGGCGCGGCGGGCCGTCGGCGTGATCCGGCCCAGCGGCCCGGGAAAGGGCCGTACGGCTCGTTCTGTGAGCTCGACTTGGGTTGCGCGACACAACATGTGGGGGCTGCCTCATCGGGCAGCCCCCACATGTATGCTCGTCCTCGCTGTCGCCGCAGGGGAATCCGGTGAGAATCCGGAACTGTCCCGCAACGGTGTATTCAGTGCGCTTTTGTGCACCCCCGAGTCAGTCCGACGACCTGCCGGCAGCGCATCCGGCTCGACCGAACCGGATGCCCAGACGTCCGGGCCTCGCGGTTGGGCCGGTGGACGCCGTGCGGAGTGCTGCCCTGCCCCGGGTGCGTGTCCGTACGGCTGCCCCGTCCCCCCGCCGGCCCCGAGCCGAGCGAGGGAGAGCACCACGTGACCATCGCGCCAGCCGATCCGGTTTCAGTCGCCGAGTCCGCAGCAGCCGAGTCCGAGGCAGCCGTACAGGACGGACCGGGAACCGCACTGTTGCGGACCCTGACCGACCTCACCGCCGATCTGCCCGACACCGACCCCGGCCGGGTCGCCGCCGCCGCGCTGCGCGGCCGCAGCGCACGGGCGGACGAGGCCGAGCTGCGTGCGCTGGCCACCGAGGCCGCCGCGGGCCTGATCTCCGAGGACCCGGCCTACTCCCGGCTCGCCGCCCGGCTCCTGACCCTCGCCATCGCGGACGAGGCGGCCGGCCAGGGCGCGGTCTCCTTCTCCGCCTCGGTCGCCGTGGGGCACCGCGAGGGTCTGATCGCGGACCGCACCGCCGAGTTCGTGGCCCGCCACGCGGCCGCGCTGGACGCGCTGGTGGAGCGTTCGCTCGCCGACGGCGCGGACGACCGCTTCGGCTACTTCGGGCTGCGGACCCTGCACAGCCGCTATCTGCTGCGCCACCCGCACACCCGCCAGGTCATCGAGACGCCCCAGCACTTCATGCTGCGGGTCGCGTCCGGGCTCGCCGAGGACGACTCGCAGCGCGCGGTGGACGAGGTGGCGGCGCTGTACGGGCTGATGAGCCGGCTCGACTACCTGCCCTCCTCCCCCACGCTCTTCAACTCCGGCACCCGGCACCCGCAGATGTCCTCCTGCTATCTGCTGGACTCCCCGCTGGACGAGCTCGACTCGATCTACGACCGCTACCACCAGGTGGCGCGGCTCTCGAAGCACGCGGGCGGCATCGGTCTGTCGTACTCCCGCATCCGCTCCCGCGGTTCGCTGATCCGCGGCACCAACGGGCACTCCAACGGCATCGTGCCGTTCCTGAAGACGCTCGACGCCTCCGTCGCCGCGGTCAACCAGGGGGGCCGCCGCAAGGGCGCCGCCGCCGTCTACCTGGAGACCTGGCACGCGGACATCGAGGAGTTCCTGGAGCTGCGCGACAACACGGGCGAGGACCAGCGGCGCACGCACAACCTCAACCTGGCGCACTGGATCCCGGACGAGTTCATGCGCCGGGTCGACGCGGACGGCGACTGGTCGCTGTTCTCGCCCGCCGACGTGCCCGGCCTGGTCGACCTGTGGGGCGACGAGTTCGACGCCGCATACCGGGCCGCCGAGGCGAAGGGCCTGGCCCGCAGGACGATCCCGGCCCGCGAGCTGTACGGCCGGATGATGCGCACCCTCGCGCAGACCGGCCAGGGCTGGATGACGTTCAAGGACGCCTCCAACCGGACCGCGAACCAGACCGCCGAGCCGGGCAGCGTCGTCCACTCGTCGAACCTGTGCACCGAGATCCTCGAAGTCACCGACGACGGCGAGACGGCCGTCTGCAACCTGGGGTCGGTCAACCTCGGCGCGTTCGTGGCCGACGGCGACATCGACTGGGAGCGGCTGGACGCCACCGTCCGCACCGCCGTGACCTTCCTGGACCGGGTCGTCGACATCAACTTCTACCCGACCGAGCAGGCCGGCCGCTCCAACGCGAAGTGGCGCCCGGTGGGCCTGGGCGCCATGGGCCTCCAGGACGTCTTCTTCCAGCTGCGGCTGCCGTTCGACTCCCCCGCGGCCCGCGCGCTCTCCACGAAGATCTCCGAACGGATCATGCTCGCGGCCTACGAGGCCTCCTGCGAGCTCGCCGAGCGCTCCGGCCCGCTGCCGGCCTGGACGCAGACGCGTGCGGCACGCGGTGTGCTGCACCCCGACCACTACGCCACCGAGCTGAACTGGCCGGAGCGCTGGGACGCGCTGCGCGCCCGGATCGCGAAGACCGGGATGCGCAACTCGCTGCTGCTCGCCATCGCGCCGACGGCGACGATCGCCTCGATCGCGGGGGTCTACGAGTGCATCGAGCCGCAGGTCTCCAACCTCTTCAAGCGCGAGACGCTCAGCGGTGAGTTCCTCCAGGTCAACGCGTATCTGGTGGACGAGCTGAAGAAGCTCGGCGTGTGGGACGCGCGGACCCGTGAGGCACTGCGCGAGGCGAGCGGCTCGGTGCAGGGCTTCGCCTGGATCCCGGAGGAGGTGCGGGCGCTGTACCGCACGGCGTGGGAGATCCCGCAGCGCGGTCTGATCGACATGGCGGCGGCCCGTACGCCGTTCCTGGACCAGAGCCAGTCGCTGAACCTGTTCCTGGAGACGCCGACGATCGGCAAGCTCTCCTCGATGTACGCGTACGCCTGGAAGCAGGGGCTGAAGACGACGTACTACCTGCGCTCGCGCCCGGCGACCCGGATCGCCCGTGCCGCCTCCGGCCAGGCCGCGGCCGCCGCCCCCATTCCCGTGCAGCAGGCGTCGGCGCCCGACGCGGACGCGATCGCCTGCTCCCTCGAAAACCCCGAGTCCTGCGAGGCCTGCCAGTAATGACCACATCCGACCAGAAGAACCTGCTCGACCCGGGCTTCGAACTGACGCTGCGTCCCATGCGCTACCCGGACTTCTACGAGCGCTACCGCGACGCGATCAAGAACACCTGGACGGTGGAGGAGGTCGACCTGCACTCCGACGTCGCCGACCTCGCCAAGCTGTCCCCCGGTGAGCAGCACATGATCGGCCGGCTGGTCGCGTTCTTCGCGACGGGCGACTCGATCGTCTCCAACAACCTCGTACTGACGCTGTACAAGCACATCAACTCCCCCGAGGCGCGGCTGTACCTGTCGCGGCAGCTCTTCGAGGAGGCCGTGCACGTCCAGTTCTATCTGACGCTGCTGGACACCTATCTGCCCGACCCGGACGACCGTGCCGCCGCGTTCGACGCGGTCGAGGAGATCCCCTCGATCCGTGAGAAGGCGCAGTTCTGCTTCAAGTGGATGGACTCGGTCGAGAAGATCGACCGGCTGGAGACGAAGGCCGACCGCCGCCGCTTCCTGCTGAACCTGATCTGCTTCGCGGCGTGCATCGAGGGGCTGTTCTTCTACGGCGCGTTCGCGTACGTCTACTGGTTCCGCTCGCGGGGTCTGCTGCACGGTCTCGCCACGGGCACCAACTGGGTGTTCCGTGACGAGACGATGCACATGAACTTCGCGTTCGAGGTCGTGGACACCGTCCGCAAGGAGGAGCCGGAGCTCTTCGACGACGAACTCCAGCAGCAGGTCACCGACATGCTGAAGGAGGCCGTGGCCGCGGAGCTGCAGTTCGGCCGCGATCTGTGCGGTGACGGCCTGCCCGGCATGAACACCGAGTCGATGCGGCAGTACCTGGAGTGCGTCGCCGACCAGCGGCTGACCCGGCTGGGCTTCCCGGCGGTCTACGGCTCCGAGAACCCGTTCTCCTTCATGGAGCTCCAGGGCGTGCAGGAGCTGACGAACTTCTTCGAGCGCCGGCCGTCCGCGTACCAGGTGGCGGTGGAGGGCTCGGTCGCCTTCGACGACGACTTCTAGAGCCGGAGGATCCTAGATCCTGGCCCAGCTTCTGAGGTAGGGGCGCCGCGCAGCCGTGACCGGCTGCGCGGCGTCCGCCGTTTGTGGGGGTTCGTCGCTCCGGGCCCGTTCCGCGGCGCGCAGCTCGCGGTCGATGCGGCGCTCGCGGGCGAATCCGACGAGGGTGGGCAGCAGGAAGAGAGCGATCAGCACGGCTGTGCCCAGGACGTTCTGGAATGTGTTCATGGCTCCACTCTCGTCCGCGCGGACCCATCACGGCAGTGGCAGGACTGTCATGGACCATCGAATTACTGCCACACTGACCCCATGCTGAAGAATGTCGCCGCTCTGCTGCTCGACGAGGTCCACCCCTTCGAACTGGGCGTGCTGTGCGAGGTCTTCGGCCTCGACCGCAGCGACGAGGGACTGCCGGTCCACGATTTCGCGGTGGTCTCCGCCGAGGGCCCGGTGCTCCGGACCCACGCCGGCTTCACCATCAGTACGCCGCACGGCCTCGACCGCCTGGAGGAGGCCGACCTCATCGCCGTGCCGGCCGGCAGCCACTTCATGGACCGGGAGTACCCCGAGGAGGTGCTCGGCGCCCTGCGCCGGGCGGTGGACCGGGGCGCCAGGGTGCTGAGCGTCTGCTCCGGCGCGTACGTGCTCGGCGCGGCCGGGCTGCTCGACGGGCGCCGCTGCACCACCCACTGGCGCCACGCCCCGGAGCTGGCCCGCCGCTATCCGCGGGCCGTCGTGGAACCCGATGTGCTGTACGTGGACGAGGGCCAGGTCATCACCTCGGCGGGCACGGCGGCCGGGATCGACGCCTGTCTGCACCTGGTCCGGCAGGCGTACGGCCCCGACGCGGCCAACGCGATCGCCCGCCGTATGGTGGTGCCGCCGCACCGGGACGGCGGCCAGGCGCAGTACATCGAGCGGCCGCTCCCCCGGACGCCCTGCGACACCGTCGGCGAGACGCTCGTCTGGATGGAGCGCCACCTCGAACGGGAGATGACCGTCGAGCAGCTCGCCGCCCAGGCCCATATGTCGCCGCGTACCTTCGCCCGCCGCTTCCAGCAGGAGACCGGGACCACTCCGTACCGCTGGCTGCTGCGCCAGCGGGTGCTCCTGGCCCAGCACCTCCTGGAGACCTCCGCCGAGACGGTGGAGACGATCGCCGGGCGCACCGGCTTCGGGACCGCCGCCGCACTGCGCCACCAGTTCGTACGCTCCCTGGGCACCACGCCGAACGCGTACCGCCGCACCTTCCGCGGGCCGGGCTCCGTGGTCGAAGTGGCCTGACGAGGCCGCCCGACCGTCCTGCGCGGAGATGGGGCCCGCCGGTACCGGCGGGCCCCATCCACGTGTCAGATGCCGCAGTTGGGCGCCGACCAGAAGTGGCTGGGGCCCTGGTTCACATGGACGTGGTCGTTGTGGTCCGGGTAGCCCGGACCCAGGATGCCGTTGAAGCCGTGGTTGCGGGCCTGCGTGGCCAGGGTGCAGAAGGCGATCCCGCCCAGGTCGGCCGCGTCGCCGTACAGATGACGGCTGTTCGACGCCCCGCCGACCGCGCTGTTGCAGGACGTGGAGCGGAAGCCGCTGTTGACGGTGATGGGGCGGTCACCGAGCGCGTGGCGCAGCGCCTCCAGCTTCCACATGGTGCTCAGCGCGTTGGCCTTGGCCGTTCCCGCGGCGACGGCACCACCGGCCCAGGTGCTGTTGCAGTGGTTGAGTTCGGCGTAGGTGAAGTGCGCCGGGGTGCAGTCCTCGTCCTGGAGCGCGTAGATCTTGGCCTGGGTGGCCGGGCCCGCGATGCCGTCGGCGGCGAGGCCGTAGGCGGCCTGGAAGCGCTTGACGGCGGCGGTGGTGGCGGGCCCGTAGGAGCCGTCGACGGCGAGCACGGAGTTGTACCCGGGGTAGCCGGCCACCCGGATCTGGAGCTGGACGACGTCGTTGCCGGTGGCGCCGGGGGACAGCGTGCGGGTCCAGGTGTAGCAGCCGTCGGCCTGTGCGGTGCCGGCGGTCACCACGGCACCGCCCAGGGCGAAAGCCATGGTCATGACAAGACCGAGCAGGAGTCGTGCGGTACGTCTGAGCATGTGGGGGCTCCCCGCTGTGACGGAAGTGTGGTCAGAGAGCTTGTCGGAGGAGTCGACGCGCGTCAACTACCCAAGAGTGAATGACAGTTGACCGGCGCCCTGGGTCTAAAACCGACGGGCCCGGTCCCTCGCGAGACGGCGAGGAGGCCGGGCCCGTCGATGACGGCCGGGTGCGCTCAGTCGTTCGGCACGGTCTCGTAGCGCGGGGTGCCCTCCGCCATCTGCCGCAGCGCGTCCTTGCGGTCCCGCTTCGAGAGCCGGTCGATGTACAGGTACCCGTACAGGTGGTCGGTCTCGTGCTGGAGGCAGCGGGCGAAGTAGCCGTCGCCCCGGACCTTGACCGGGTTGCCCTTGGCGTCCTGGCCGCGGACCACCGCGTAGTCCGGGCGGGCCAGCTCGGCGTACGCCGTCGGGACGGAGAGGCAGCCCTCATTGGAGTCGTCCAGGACCCGGTCCTCGGGCGCCAGCTCTTCGAGCACCGGGTTGCAGACGGCGCCCACGTGCCGCACGCCCTCGTCGTCCGGGCAGTCGTAGACGAAGACCTTCAGGTCGACACCGATCTGGTTGGCGGCCAGGCCGACGCCCTCCGCCGCCCGCTGGCTCGCGAACATGTCGTCGATCAGCCGGGCCAGCTCGTCGTCGAACTCGGTGACGTCCTTGCACTCCTTGTGGAGCACCGGGTTGCCCACGACCGTGATCGGACGGGAGGTGCCGCGCTCGCGATGTGCCGCCTCGCGCGCCTCACAGTCCTCGGTGTCCACGACGAAACCCTCGTCGTCGACGCTGATCTGCTCGTCCGTCTCCTGCTGCGCCATGTCCGCCGTACGCCTTCCTCAAAACCTGAAACCGGGCCTGTACCTGAGGCCCGGACCTACCTGAAACCCGGCCGTCCGACTGTTCCGCGTCCCGGACACCCGGGCACCGCGACCGGTGCCCGTACAGCCTACGGGCACCGGTCAGCAGACTTCTTCGAGATCCCGCCACTCGCGGCTGTCCGGGCTGTCCGCCACCCAGCCGTCCAGCAGACCGCGCACCAGCCCGGCCGGGGCCGCTATCCCGCACTCCCGCTCGGGCAGCCACAACTCACCGGCGGTGCGATGGCCCAGCGGGCCCGGATGCCCCGGCTCGCTGTGGTCGTGCGGGTCGAGGTGCTCGCCGTCGCCCTCGTCGCTCTCCATCCGGCTCTCCGAGCAGGCCCGGCAGAGCAGCCGTACGGAGGACGACCAGTCCTCGGCGGCGAACCCGGCGTCGGACGCCAGCTGCTCCAGCGCGTCCCGGTCCGCCTCGGTGGCCGCTTCGAGCAGCACCACCCAGGTCGGCACGGGGGACGGCGCCCACAGCTCGATCTCGTCGAAGACGGGGTACGACGGCCCGGCCGCGGTGACCCGCTCGCCGTGCGGCACCCCGTCGTGCAGGACGACCTCGCCCCAGCGGCGGCCGGACGACGGAAGCGGGATGGAGAGCACCTCCATCCGGGCCGGATCGAGCCTGCGGCCCCAGACCACCTCGGCCTCGCCCTCCGGCGACAGCCGTACCGCGGCGCTGCCCAGCTCCATGCCGACCGGCTCGCTGTTGGCCGCCGAGGTGTGCTGGCCGGCGCCCGGCACCTTCAGGCCGTACGCCTGCCAGGCCCGGCGGGCCAGTGGCCAGTCCTGCAGCGCGGTGGCGGCGATCCCGACGTTCCACCAGTCGGGAGCGCCCGATTCCTTGTCGAGCAGCGCGACGGCCCGCAGGCCGGCGGCTCTCGCCTGTTCCCAGTCATGCCGGAATTTGTGCAGCAGCGCCAGGTTGAACCACGACTCGGAGAGCCAGGGTTCCAGGTCCGCCGCACGTGTCAGCAGCGCGCCCGCGTCCTCGTACCGGCCGTCGCCGATCAGCGTGAACGCGCGGTCGGTGGCCTGCCGCCAAGAGGCGGAGGGCCGATGCCGTACCTTCCCGAAGATCCTCACGATTCCCGCCTGTCCCGACTGGACACCCTCGTTTTCCGCTCTTCTTCGCATCCAACCATGCCGGGCCGGACGCCCGCTCATTACCCATGGGTTACCCGGGCAGGACCGGGGCCGGAGCGCCCCGGGCCAGAACCCTGGCCAGTGATTCCACGACCTCGGGCTGATAGTCGTGGGCGGTCCCGAGTCTGAGTTGTTCCAGTGCGCCCAGCGGCCCGGTGAGACTTTCCCCGCAGAGGTCGTCGTATGCGTTGACGACTCTGACGATCCTGGCGGACAACGGCTGCTCGCGGTAGGGGTCGGCCTGCCGTTCCACGACGACCGCGACCTCGGTGTCCACCCCGGTCTGCCGGACCACGGCGCCGCCGAGCAGTGCGATGCGGCGCTGCTCGGCGGCGGGCAGGGTGGCCGTCGCCCCGTCCGGGACCGGGTCGACCAGGGAGAGCTGGCCGATGTCGTGCATCAGGGCGGCGTGCTCCAGCACGGTCAGCCGGCTCCCGGAGAGCCCCAGCTCACGGCCGACGGCCCGGCAGAGCACCGCGACCCTGCGGGCATGCCCGTGCGGGGTGTACCCGGCGATCTCGGTGGACCGGGCGAGCGAGGCGATGGTCTGCCGGTAGGTGGTGCGCACGGCGACGAACCGGCGGAACGAGACCTGGGTCAGCAGCAGCGGTACGCACAGCACCGGCAGCGCCCACAGCCCGGCGACGGCCACCCCGAGGGCCATCACGACCCCGGTCGCGCAGACCGCCGACCCGATGCCGATGAGCCCGCGCAGCTCGTCCCTCAGCAGCGGCGGGTAGGGGTGGCGGGTGCGCGAGCGCAGCAGCAGGGCCGCGAGCACGGCGTCGCAGAGCGCGGTCAGGACGAGGATCAGGAGCAGGAGGAACACGTAGTACGGGCCTTCGGCCAGCCTGCTGCCGGTGCGCCCGCTGTTGTACAGCGGCTGGAAGCAGACGGCGGCGAACGCGACGGTCAGGATGCGGCGGGCCACCCGGTCGGGGGCGGGCCCGGTGCCGCGCGCCACATGGGGCACACAGGCGACCAGCTGGGCCGCGACGAGCACGGCGATCACCTGGAGGACACCGTGCGCGGTCGGTGCGCCGCCGCTGCGGCCGAGGAGGGCGTACGCGAGCGCTCCGGCGGCCCCGAGCGGTGCGGGCTCGCGCTCACCGGGCAGCGCGCCCCAGCGGGCGAGTTCGCCCACCGTGATGAGCACCCCGAAGGCGAGGGCGTGGCCGGGGTCGTGGACACCGCCCCAGAGGGTGTGGCCGAGCCCGGCGACGGCGATCAGCGCGGCGGCGCCCCGGACGGCGAGGACTGCGGGGGGCGGCTGTGTCCCGGCCACGACCCGGCTCATCCGCGGCGGTCCGCGGGCGACTGCGTGCCGGGCGCCGCGCCGATCCCGTCCGCCGGCGGCTGCGGCGGGGGTACGCGGGAGGGTCCGCCGGGCCGGGCGGCCCGCGCGCCCCCGTCACCGGGTCCCGGCACTCCCGGCTCGTCCGCCGTCACGGCCGTGGTCACCGCCGACCAGCCGTGCCGGTCGAGGCCGCGCACCAGGGCCCGGACCATCTGCGGGTCGAACTGCGTGCCCGCGCACCGCTTCAGCTCCTCCAGCGCGGCCGCCACCGGCCGCCCGCGCCGGTACGACCGGGTCGAGGTCATCGCGTCGAAGGCGTCCGCCACTGCGACGACCCGGGCGAACTCCGGGATCTCGCGCCCGCTGAGCCCGTACGGGTAGCCGCTGCCGTCGAGCCGTTCGTGGTGGTGCAGGATCGCGGCCCGCGCCTCGCCGAGGAAGCCGATGCCGCGGACGATCTCGTGCCCGTACTCCGGGTGCAGTTCGATCACCTGTCGTTCCTCCGGCGTGAGCGGACCGTCCTTGCGGAGCACCCGGGTGGGGACGCCGAGCTTGCCGACGTCGTGCAGGATGCCCGCGAACCGGACGACCTCCAGGCGGTCCTGGTCCATGCCGAGTTCGCCGGCGATGAGGACGGAGGCCCGCCCGACCCGCTCGCTGTGGCCCCGGGTGTAGGTGTCCTTGATGTCGACGGCCTGGACCAGCGCCCTGATGGTGGCGCGGTGGGCGGCGTGCTCGCGGTGGTACTGCGCGAAGACCCAGCAGGAGATGTACATCGGCAGCAGGACGATGAGCGCGGACAGCGGTCCGTACGGGCCACGCCACAGGACCGCCATCATCAGCCCGGCCAGTCCGTGCACCAGGTGCGGCCCCAGCGAGCGCGGCAGCAGGCCGCTCCAGACCCGCCGCAGGGGGACCCGTTCGGCCACGGCCAGGATGGAGCCGTCCAGCGCGGCCAGGACGAGGCTGAAGGCCAGGGCCGCCGCACAGGCGGGGAGCAGTGCGTGGGGGAGGTCGGGGAGCCGGCCGGTGCCGCCGAGCGTGGCGGGTCCGCCGAGCAGTCCGTGGACGGACGAGGCCGCCCAGACCGTGACGGCGAGCTGCGCGGCGCGCCAGACGCGGCGGGCGGTGGCGGGCGGGCGCTCCACCCGGCCGACGAGCGATCCGGGCACGGCGACGAGGGCGGCCGCGGCGGGCGGCAGCAGGAAGGCGGCGGCGAGCAGCAGCGGAAAGAACGATCCGGCACGGATCGGTACGGAGCTGCCGAGGAAGGGGCCGCGCCCGGGGAGTTCACAGGCCAGATAGAGCCCGGTGAGCAGGGTGACGGTGACCCAGGGGGTGCCCGCACCGCTGCGCAGGGCGGGGAGCGCACCGCACAGGGCGCCCGCCCCGACCACCGCGATGTACGCGCGCGCCGCCCCGCGTGTGGCTCTCACCCGCTCGGCCCGCCCTCCGACATGGTCAATGGAGGCGTCACGCTAGCGAGTTGTGCGACGGGTCGAGCGTCAATGCGCCCGATTAGCACATTCGGGTGATTCGGTGGTGGCGGCCGGGCCGGGCCGACCGCCGGGTGTCACTCCTTGGCGGCGGTCGGCTGTTCGCTCTCCGCGGCCGTCAGGTCCTGCTCGGGCACGGCCTGCCCCGAGCGGATCAGATCGATCCGGCCCATCACCTTGGACCGCAGATCACTGGGGACGTCGTCCTGACCGCAGCAGCGCTTCACCAGCTTCTTGACCGCCTGCTCCAGGCCGTACTTCTCCAGGCACGGGGAGCACTCCTCGAAGTGCACCTCGAACTTGGTGCAGTCGCTGTCGGGCATCTCGTGATCGAGGAACTCGTAGAGATGATCGAGGACTTCCGAGCAGTCCGTCTCGTGCGGCTCTCCGCAGCTCATGAGCCCGAGCCTTTCCGATCGTCCGACTCTCCGGCACCGGCCGGGACGAGCCCGCGCTCACGGGCGTAGTCCTCCAGCATGCCGCGCAGCTGGCGGCGGCCCCGGTGCAGTCGGGACATCACCGTACCGATGGGAGTCCCCATGATGTCCGCGATCTCCTTGTAGGCAAAGCCCTCGACATCGGCGAGATACACGGCGATGCGGAACTCCTCGGGGATCGCCTGCAGTGCGGACTTCACGTCGGAGTCGGGCAGGTGGTCGAGCGCCTGCGACTCCGCGGAGCGCAGACCGGTCGACATGTGCGACTCGGCGCGCGCCAGCTGCCAGTCCTCGATCTCCTCGGCGGCGCTGCGCTGGGGCTCGCGCTGCTTCTTGCGGTACGAGTTGATGAACGTGTTGGTGAGGATGCGGTACATCCACGCCTTGAGGTTGGTGCCCTCACGGAACTGGTGGAAGGAGCCGTACGCCTTGGCGTACGTCTCCTGGACCAGGTCCTCGGCGTCCGCGGGGTTGCGCGTCATGCGCAGCGCGGCCGAGTACATCTGGTCGAGGAAACCGAGCGCGTCCCGCTCGAAGCGCGCGTTGCGCTCGGCGGTCGTCTCCTGTGCGCGGCCGTCGTCGGTCCCTGTGTCGGTCCCAGTGACCGGACCCACCTCCTCCAACGCTGTGGCGGATCCGAGACCGGACCCGCTCGAATCGGAGAATAGTCGACCTTGCTTCGAGACGGGCTGTCGTTCCGATCCGCCCAGGGCCCGCTCGGGAGTGGTCTTGGCCGCGTGCAGGACCGTCCACTCCAGGTCAGCGGCGTTCGAGCGGCGCGGGCAGATGGTCGAACCCATGCGACGGACTCCCTCTCCACGTACGACGTTGATGTACCGATGACACCGACAACAGTGGCCCCCCGCGCAACATTCCCGGGGTGTACGTCACACGAGGGCGGCCAGCCATCCGGTCACGGCGGCGGTCAGGATCCCCATCGCCGCGTCCTGGCCCGGACTGGTCTTCTTCGGTACGGCGAAGCCGTGGTCTCCGTACGGCACTTCGGCGATCTCGTACTCCCCGGGCGGGAATTCGTCGGGCCGTCCGAACGGGTCTCGGCCGCCCTGCACGACGAGCGTGGGCACGCCGGTGCCGAGGAGCTCGTCCGCCCGGGACTTCTCCGGCCGGCCCGGGGGGTGCAGCGGGAAACTCAGCGCGAGGACGGCGCGGGCACCGAGCTCCGCGGCCGTCCGGCAGGCCACCCGGGCGCCGGCGCTGCGCCCGCCCGCGACGACGGGCGCCCCGGCGGCGGTGAGCGCGGGCCACAGCCCCCGCCACCCGGTGTCCAGGGTCTTCGGGGCGGGCGCGAGCCGCTTCCCGGCGACCCGCCACGGCTGCTCCACCAGGGCGACGGTCACCCCGTGGGCGGGCAGCGCGGCGGCCAGGGCCTGGAGGTCGCGGGCCTCGATGCCGCCGCCCGCGCCATGGCCGAGGGCCAGCACCGGGCGGGCGCCGGGGGTCTTCGTCGTATCCGTCGCGGGGAACGTCTTCGTCGTATCCGTCGCGGGGAACCAGGTGATCCTGGCCGGTCCGGCGTCGGTGTCGACCGTTTCGGACCGGTGGCCCGTCTCTTCTGTAGTGCCAGTGCTCACGTGCTCTGTGTTGCTCACGTGTCCCATCCTCCCCGCGGGCGGCTCAGAAGAGGGTGCTCTCTTCCGGGGCGGCCAGTTCTTCCAGCAGTTCGGGCCCGTTGTTGCGGACGTTGCTGACGGCGGTGGCCACCGGGTAGGCCCGCATCAGCCCGCCCGGCGGCGGTGCGAGCAGGGCCCGCAGCTCCTCGACGTCGGTGCGCGACGGGTCGAGCCAGGCGTCCCAGCGGTCCGGGGTCAGCATCAGCGGCATCCGGGGGTGGATGTCGGCGAGCGAGGCCGGGCCGTCGGCGGGGGCGACGGCGAGCGGGGTGGTCTCCGCCTCGGTCGTGATCACCGAGCAGGTCACCCACCAGGCCATCGGGTGGTCGTCCGGCAGGGTCCGGTCGCGCCAGAACTCGTAGAGCCCGGCCATCGCGAAGACCGAGCCGTCGGCGGGCGTCACGAAGTACGGCTGCTTGCGGGGGCGCTTCCGCTTCCCCTTCTCCTCCAGCTGCCGTTCGTCCGCGCCGGTGACCCACTCGTAGTAGCCGTCGGCGGGCAGGATGCAGCGCCGGGAGACGAAGGGGCGGCGGAAGGACGGCTTCTCGTGGACGGTCTCCGCGCGGGCGTTGATCATGCGCGCGGCGCCCTCCGGGGACTTCGCCCAGGACGGTACGAGCCCCCATTTCAGCGCGCGCATCTGGCGAACCGGACGCTGGTCGTCTGCGTCTTTCACAGGACGTTCCAGTACGGCGTAGACCTCCTTGGTGGGCGCCACGTTCCAATCGGGCGCGAGGGCCTCCGCGGGTTCCCACTTCTCGACCTGGAAGAGTCCGGTCAGGTCCTCGGGCCGCCGACTCGCTGCATACCGTCCGCACATGAGTGCCAGACTGCCACGACCGTCAGACCGGCAGGACGCCGATCCCGCCGGCCGAACCGCAAGGAGCCGCCCGCACCATGGACAGCACCGATCTGGGCAACCTGTGGGACCGCGTCTTCGGCACCCAGCCCGCCCCCGCGCAGTGGCTCGTGGTGGTGACCGGCACGCTCGCGCTGTTCGCCGTCGTGCCGAACCCGCTCTGGCGGCTGGCCCGCAACGCGATCACCATCGCGCACGAGGGCGGGCACGGGCTGATCGCGCTGCTCACCGGACGGCAGCTGTCCGGCATCCGGCTGCACTCGGACACCAGCGGCCTGACCGTCAGCCGCGGCAGACCGACCGGTATCGGCATGGTCCTCACCGCGGCCGCCGGCTACACCGCCCCGTCGCTGCTGGGCCTGGGCGGCGCGTGGCTGCTGGTCGAGGGCAGGATCACGCTGCTGCTGTGGGCGGCCACGGTGCTGCTCGCGGTGATGCTGGTGATGATCCGCAATGTGTACGGGGCACTGGCGGTGATCTTCGCCGGTTCGGCCTTCCTGCTGGTGTCCTGGCTGGCCGCGCCGGACTGGCAGTCGCTGTTCGCGTACACCGTGGTGTGGTTCCTGCTGCTCGGCGGGGTTCGCCCGGTCTTCGAGCTCCAGTCCAAGCGGCGGCACGGCGGCGCGCCGGACTCGGACGCGGACCAGCTGTCACGGCTGACGGACGTACCGGCCGCGCTCTGGCTCTTCCTCTTCCACGTGGTGTCGCTCAGCTCGCTGATCGGCGGCGGACGCTGGCTGCTCGGCCTGTGAGATCCGGCGGACGCCCGTGGTAGAGGGCGCCGACCGGCACCGCCTCTTGCGTTACGCCACGGTTTCGGCCCATTTGATCGAGATTCGGGTTTGCGGTGATCCACGGCGAGCGTTCGGCAGTAGGCAGCGCGGGTGAAGGAGCGGGGCTGGGGTGCGTGCATCGCAAGGCGGAGGATTGAGGCATGGCGGAGCCATGGTGACTGACGGCAACGCCGCGAGGCGCGTGCCCCAGCCCCGCGACGCCGCGAGGCCTACTGTCGAACGCTCTAAAGTAAGGGCCATGACCGATAGCTCCGTGCACCCTGCCCTCTGGCCCGCCCCGCATGCGACCGGGGCCGTCGACGCGACGGTCACCGTGCCCGGATCGAAATCGGTCACCAATCGGGCGCTCGTCCTGGCCTCGCTCGCCGCCGAGCCCGGGTGGCTGCGCCGCCCGCTGCGCTCCCGCGACACCCTGCTGATGGCAGAGGCGCTGCGCTCGATGGGTGTCGGCATCGAGGAAGGCGTGGGTCCGGACGGCTCCGGCGAGGCCTGGCGGGTCATCCCGGCCGGGCTGCACGGCCCCACCACGGTCGACGTCGGCAACGCGGGCACGGTCATGCGCTTCCTGCCGCCGGTCGCGGCCCTGGCCGACGGCCCGGTCCGCTTCGACGGCGACCCGCGTGCGTACGAGCGCCCGCTGACCGGTGTGATCGACGCGCTGCGGGTGCTCGGCGCCCGGATCGACGACGAGGGGCGCGGCTCGCTGCCGATGACGGTGCACGGCGGCGGCGCGCTGGACGGCGGACCGGTGGCGATCGACGCCTCCTCGTCCTCCCAGTTCGTCTCCGCGCTGCTGCTGTCGGCGCCGCGCTACAACCAGGGGGTGGAGGTGCGCCACACCGGCGCCCGGCTCCCCTCCATGCCGCACATCCGGATGACGGTCGACATGCTGCGGGCGGTCGGCGCACAGGTCGACGAGCCGGAGACGGGCGGCGAGCCGAACGTCTGGCGGGTCTCCCATTCCGCCCTGCTCGGCCGCGACCTGACCATCGAGCCCGATCTCTCCAACGCCCAGCCCTTCCTCGCGGCGGCGCTGGTCACCGGCGGCCGGGTCACCATCCCCGACTGGCCCGAGCACACCACCCAGCCGGGCGATGCGCTGCGGGAGATCTTCACGGCGATGGGCGGCAGCTGCGAGCTGACCGAGCGCGGCCTCACCTTCACCGGTTCGGGCCGTATCCACGGCATCGACGTCGACCTCGGCGAGGTCGGCGAGCTGACCCCGGGCATCGCGGCGGTCGCGGCCCTGGCCGATTCGCCGTCCACCCTGAGCGGCGTCGCCCATCTGCGGCTGCACGAGACGGACCGGCTGGCCGCGCTCACCAAGGAGATCAACGAGCTCGGCGGCGATGTCACCGAGACCGCCGACGGCCTCCACATCCGGCCCCGGCCCCTGCACGGCGGTACCTTCCATACGTACGACGACCACCGGATGGCGACCGCGGGGTCGATCATCGGCCTTGCCGTCCCCGGAGTGGAGATCGAGAACGTGGCGACCACCGCCAAGACCCTGCCGGACTTCCCGCAGATGTGGACCGGAATGCTCGGGGCCTGAGACATGCGCCGCTACGGCAAGAACCCCGACGAGGACGACATCCGGTTCCGCCCCAACCCGAAGGGCAACCGGCCTCGTACGCACACCCGTCCGAAGCACGAGGACGCCGAGGAGGGCATGGTCCTCACCGTCGACCGGGGCCGCCTCACCTGTCTCGTGGACGGCCGTACGGTCATGGCGATGAAGGCCCGTGAGCTGGGCCGGAAGGCCGCCGTGGTGGGCGACACCGTCTCCATCGTCGGCGACCTCTCCGGTGACAAGGACACCCTCGCCCGCATCGTCCGCATCGGTGAGCGCCGCTCGGTGCTGCGCCGGACCGCGGACGACGACGATCCGTTCGAGCGGGTGGTCGTCGCCAACGCCGACCAGCTGGCGATCGTCACCGCGCTGGCCGATCCGGAACCCCGTCCCAGGATGATCGACCGCTGTCTGGTCGCCGCGTACGACGGCGGGCTCTCCCCGCTCCTGGTCCTCACCAAGTCCGATCTGGCCTCCCCGGACAAACTGCTGGAGGCGTACACCCCGCTGGGCGTCCCGTTCATCGTGACCAGCCGCGAGGAGCTGGAGAACGGCGACGCGGCCGAGCGGGTCCGCGAGCAGCTGCACGACCGGGTCACCGCCTTCGTCGGGCACTCCGGCGTCGGCAAGACCACGCTGGTCAACGCACTGGTGCCGAAGGACCGGCGGCGTACCACGGGAGTGGTCAACGCGGTCACCGGCCGCGGCCGGCACACCACCACGTCGGCGCTGGCGCTGCCGCTGCCCGACTATCGCGGCTGGGTGATCGACACCCCCGGCGTGCGCTCCTTCGGGCTGCACCACATCGACCCGTCCCGGGTGATCCACGCGTTCCCGGACCTGGAGCCGGGCACCGAGGGCTGCCCGCGCGGCTGCACCCACGACGGCCATGAACCGGAATGCGCCCTGGGCGCCTGGGTGGCGGACGGCCACGCCGATCCGGCCCGGCTGGACTCGCTGCACCGGCTGCTGTCCACCCGGGAGCGACGCGAAGGCGACTGACCGGGGCGCGTTTGCGAGCTGCCGCCGCAGGTAAATGCATAATCACATTCAGTGTGGCAAGGCGGTCACCGACGTGGGAGGGCACTGACGATGGCGTGGCTGCTGGTCGTGGTCGCAGGACTTCTGGAGACCGGCTTCGCCGTCTGTCTGAAACTCTCGCACGGCTTCACCCGGCTCTGGCCGACCATCGCGTTCTGCGTCTTCGCCCTCGGCAGCTTCGGTCTGCTGACGATGTCGCTGAAGAAGCTCGACGTGGGACCCGCCTATGCCGTGTGGACCGGCATCGGCGCGGCGGGCACCGCGATCTACGGCATGGTCTTCCTGGACGACGTGGTCTCCACCCTCAAGCTGATCTCGATCTCCCTGGTGATCCTCGGGGTGATCGGGCTCCAGCTCTCGGGCTCGTCCCACTGACCGCGCGTTCCGTCTCCACCGGGGGCGGCGCTCCCGGCCCGCCCGCGTCCGGTGCCCATGCCACCGCCCGGCGCACCAGCGGTGCCGTCTCCTCGGCCTCCGCCGCCGCGGGCACCAGTGCGTAGCTCAGGGCGAGCCGCAGCGCGATCTCGCAGGTCACGGCCAGCACTTCCGGGTCGTGCGACGGCCGTTCCGTGTCGAGTGCGGCCACCGCGCGCTCACCGGCCCGGCGGAGCAGTTCGGCGGGGGCCGGCGGCCAGGGGTCGGCGCGCCGAGGGCCGGGCACCGGGGACGCGCCCAGGGCGGCGGTCGGTGCGGGACGAGGTAAGCGCTCGCTCCAGCACCCGGTGAGCAACGCCCTGACCAGCACGTTCGCACGCGCGGCCCGGACGGTCCAGGCGGCGGTGGCGGCAAGTCTGTCCTCCGTACCCCCGGCCGATCCCAGCGCCCGCTCGACCCCCGCGAGATAGCCCTCGACGGCCTCGCGGACCAGGGCACGGGCCAGGCCGTCCTTGCCGCCGAACTCGTTGTGGAGGGTCTGCCGGGAGACGCCGGCGGCATACGCCACGTCGACCATGCGCACCGAGGTCCAGGGCCGGGTCGCCAGTGCCGAGAGGGCGGCGTCCAGCAGTTCTTCTCGCGCCGTGGGCATCGTCGCCTCCCGCGCCGAGGGCTCCGCGTCCCAGAGTTGACGCGCTCCCGGGGACTGTCAATGGTCCGCGCGGCTCCAGGGTCCTGTAGCCCCGTACACCCGTGATCGATACTGTGACGGCATGCCCGATTACCACGATGATCTGCGCCTTGCCCATGTACTGGCGGACGCCGCCGACGCGGTGACGATGGACCGGTTCAAGGCTCTCGACCTCAAGGTCGAGACCAAGCCGGACATGACGCCGGTGAGCGAGGCCGACAAGGCCGCCGAGGAGCTGATCCGCGGCCACCTCCATCGGGCCCGTCCGCGCGACGCGATCCTGGGCGAGGAGTTCGGGATCGAGGGCACCGGCCCCCGGCGCTGGGTCGTAGACCCGATCGACGGGACCAAGAACTACGTACGCGGCGTGCCGGTCTGGGCGACGCTGATCTCGCTGATGGAGGCCGGTGAGGAAGGCTTCCAGCCGGTGGTCGGCGTGGTGTCCGCGCCCGCGCTGAACCGGCGCTGGTGGGCGGCGAAGGGGGCGGGCGCGTTCTCCGGCCGCAGCCTGACCTCGGCGACCCGGCTCCAGGTGTCGAAGGTGGAGCGGATCGCGGACTCCTCGTTCGCGTACGCGTCGCTGAGCGGCTGGGAGGAGCAGGGCCGCCTCGACGGGTTCCTGGATCTGACCAGGGCCTGCTGGCGCACGCGCGGGTACGGGGACTTCTGGCCGTACATGATGGTCGCCGAGGGTTCGGTGGACATCTGCGCGGAGCCGGAGCTCTCGCTCTGGGACATGGCGGCCAACGCGATCATCGTCCAGGAGGCGGGCGGACGGTTCACCAGCCTGGACGGGGTCCCCGGTCCGGGCGGCGGCAACGCCGCGGCCTCGAACGGGCTGCTCCACCACGAGCTGCTCGGCTATCTGAACCAGCGCTACTGAACCGGCCCACCCGGCCGCACGTACGTACGTCAACGAAGGGCGTCGCGCGCCGTCGCGCGCCCTTCGGGCTACTTCGCCCCCCTTGTTCCGCCCACGCTTCGGTGCAACTCTGAAGGTCCCCCCGCTTGTGAATTTGTGAATCGGCTCACGCGGCCGTTCCGCCAAGGAGGTGGCTCTCTTCATGCTCGTCCGTGACGCCATGAGCACGCTGGTCCTCACCATCGGGCCCGCCCATACGCTCCGCCAGGCCGCCCGGCTGATGTCGGCCCGGCGCATCGGGGCCGCGGTCGTTCTCGACAAGGACGACAGCGGGCTCGGCATCCTCACCGAACGCGACATCCTCGACGCGGTCGGCTCCGGCCAGGATCCGGACACCGAGACTGCCGCCGCCCACACCACCACCGACGTGGTCTTCGCCTCGCCCACCTGGACCCTGGAAGAGGCCGCGGAGGCCATGACACACGGCGGATTCCGCCATCTGATCGTGCTGGACGACCACGGCCCGGTGGGCATCGTCTCCGTCCGCGACATCCTGCGCTGCTGGGCGCACACCGGGCGCCGCCGGCGCCCGGAGCTCATCGGCTGAAGCCCCCGTGGAACGACCGGTGGGCCGGTCTCCCCCGAGGAGGAGACCGGCCCACCGCCGACGACAGTCGTCCGGATCAGCCGCGAAGGGCCTGGACCGCGGCCTCCAGACGCTTGCCGAAGTCGCCGTCCGCCTGGCGGAAGTTGTTGATCGCGCGCTCGGCGATGTCGTCGCGCGACACCTTGGCGATGAACCCGGCGAGGTTGTCGATCAGCCGGGCCTTCTCGTCCTCGGAGTAGAGCCGGTAGAGGTTTCCGGCCTGCACGAAGTCGTTGTCCTCGGCGTGGCTCGGGGCCGCGTGCGTGGCGACCTCGCCGGTGACGGCGGTGGACTCCCACAGCGGGCGGTCGGTCTGGACCGGACCGCCGAAGCTGTTCGGCTCGTAGTTCTTCGCGCCCTTGTGACGGCCGTCGTACAGATAGCCGTCGCGGCTGTTGGTGCGCGCCTCGGTGGCGTGCGGACGGTTCACCGGCAGGTGGTCGGCGTTGATGCCGACCCGGTAGCGGTGGGCGTCGCCGTACGCGAAGAGACGGCCCTGGAGCATCTTGTCGGGGGACGGACCGATGCCCGGCACGAAGTGCGCGGGGCTGAAGATCGACTGCTCGGTCTCCGCGAAGATGTTCTCCGGGTTGCGGTTGAGCTCCAGCTTCCCGATCTCGATCGGCGGGTAGTCCGCGTGCGGCCACACCTTGGTGAGGTCGAACGGGTTGAAGCGGTACGTGGCCGCCTCGGCCGCCGGCATGACCTGGACCTGCACCGTCCAGGACGGGAAGTCGCCACGCTCGATCGCCTCGCGCAGATCGCGCTGGTGGCTGTCCGGGTCCTCACCGGCGAGCTTGTTGGCCTCGGCCTGGGTGAGGTTCTTGATGCCCTGGTCGGTCTTGAAGTGGTACTTGACCCAGAAGACCTCGCCGGCCTCGTTGCTCCACTGGTACGTGTGCGAGCCGTAGCCGTTCATGTGGCGCAGCGTGGCCGGGATGCCCCGGTCACCGAAGAGCCAGGTCACCTGGTGGGTGGACTCGGGCGACAGACCCCAGAAGTCCCAGACGTTGTCCGCCTCCTGCGAGCCGGTGTACGGGTCACGCTTCTGGGTGTGGATGAAGTCCGGGAACTTGATGGCGTCCTTGATGAAGAACACCGGGGTGTTGTTGCCGACGAGGTCGTAGTTGCCCTCTTCGGTGTAGAACTTCAGCGCGAAGCCGCGGGGGTCACGCACCGCGTCGGCCGAGCCGAGGTTTCCCGCGACGGTCGAGAAGCGCAGGAAGGTCTCGGTCTGCTTGCCGACCTCGGAGAGGAACTTCGCCCGCGTCCACTGCGAGACATCGCGGGTCAGCGTGAACGTGCCGTACGCGCCGGCGCCGCGGGCGTGGACGATGCGCTCCGGAATGCGCTCACGGTTGAAGTGCGCGAGCTTCTCCAGCAGCGACTGGTCCTGTACCAGGACGGGACCGCCGACGCCCGCGGTCTGGCTGTTCTGGTTGTCGGCGACCGGCGCGCCGGCCTCCGTGGTGAGGGGTCCCTGCGTCACGTGCGCCTCCTGCGTCGTTCCTGCACATTCGTCTGGTCCTGCACAGCCTGTCCCTTGGCGTATGCCGATCCCGATCCTACAATGGACTTAGTCCAAGTCAAGTGAGCATCCAAAGTCACACCCGTTCGGGACCTGGTCCCTTCACTGTTAGGCTTGTTTCTATGAGTGACCTGTTGGAACGACTTCGCGGACGCGGCTGGCGCATGACTGCGCAGCGGCGCGTCGTGGCCGAGGTCCTCGACGGGGACCATGTGCACCTGACGGCCGACGAGGTCCATGCGCGGGCCGTGGCCAAGCTGCCCGAGATCTCCCGTGCCACCGTCTACAACACGCTGGGCGAGATGGTGACGCTCGGTGAGGTCATCGAGGTCTCCACGGACCGCCGCGCCAAGCGCTACGACCCGAACGCGCACCGGCCCCACCACCACCTGGTCTGCGCGAACTGCGGCACGATCCGCGACGTACACCCGGCCGGCGACCCGATGGCCGACCTGCCGAGCGACGAACGCTTCGGCTTCACGGTCTCCGGCGTCGAGGTGACCTACCGCGGCATCTGCCCCACCTGCGCGGCGACGGGCTGAGCCGAACCGCTCTTCACGACGAAGGCCCCGGCGCGAGCATCTCGCGCACCGGGGCCTTTCGCATGCATCCCCGCGGCGGACGGCACACCTCCCCACCACCGGCACATGCGCACCCCCTTCCCCAATCTGACGGGTAGTCATATCGTCTGCGGCGATCACCTCCGCCCCGCGGCGGATCCGCACCTCGATATACGCGAGGAGAGACCCGTGGGAGATCCGCACCCGACCCCACCGACCACCGCAGCCACCCGCCCCAAGCTCCGCGCCGACGCGCTCACCCGCTCGTTCGGGCGCGGCACCAAGGCCCTGTCCGCCCTCGGCCCGCTCGATCTCTCCGTCCAGCCGGGCGAGTTCACCTGCATCGTCGGCCCGTCCGGCTGCGGCAAGTCCACGCTGCTCAGGATCGCCGCCGGACTGCTCCGGCCCAGCTCCGGCGAGCTGTCCATCCGTACGGCCTCACCCCGTCCGGCGGCGATGATCTTCCAGGACTACGGCATCTACGACTGGAAGACCGTGCTCGCCAACGTCCGGTTCGGTCTCGACATCCAGCGCGTACCGCGCAAGGAGGCCGACGCCAGGGCGCGCGACTGGCTGGCCCGGATGGGGCTCTCCGACTTCGCGGGGGCGTATCCGGCCGCCCTCTCCGGCGGGATGCGGCAACGGGTCGCGATCGCCCGCGCCCTCGCCGTCGAACCCGAGATGCTGCTGATGGACGAGCCGTTCGCGGCGCTCGACGCCCAGCTGCGCACCATCCTCCAGGACGAGCTGCTCGACCTCACCCAGACCACCCGCACCACCACCCTCTTCATCACCCACAGCCTCGAAGAGGCGATCGTGCTCGGGGACAGGGTGCTGGTGATGTCCGCCAGGCCGGGGCGGATCATCGCCGAACGCCGCCCGCCGTTCGGCCGGCCGCGCACCGGCGCCGTCCGGTCGGCACCCGAGTTCACCGCGCTGAAGAGCGAGTTGTGGGAGCTGCTCCGTGGCGAGGTGCGCAGGGAGGCGGTCCCGGCATGACCATCACCGTGAACGCCACCAAGCCCGACGACGGCGTCCTGGTCCGCAGGCCGGGCCCGCAGGAGCTGCGTCCGGTACGCACCCACCGCAGGCGCCGGGCGCTGGAGCTCGGGCTCGCCGTCGCCGTACCGCTGCTTCTCGTGCTGCTCTGGCAGCTGGCCGCCGCGCAGTCCTGGATCGATGCCCGGGTCTACCCCGCCCCCTCCACCATCCTGGCGGACGGCTGGGACCGGGCGGGCGCCGGTGAGCTGTGGCCGGACGTATGGGCCACACTCAAGCGAGTCCTCGGCGGCTATGCGATCGGCACGGTCGCGGGGTACGCGCTCGGTCTGCTGATGGGCTCGCTCTCCCTCGTACGGGCGGCGCTGGAGCCGTTGCTCGACGCCCTGTACGTCGTGCCGAAGCTGGCGCTGCTGCCGGTCTTCCTCAATATGTTCGGCCTCGGCGAAGGCCCGCAGATCGCGCTGGTCGCCGCGACCGTCTTCTTCTTCGTCTGGATCTCCACCATGGCGGCCGTGCTCGCCGTCCCGGTCGGCCACCGCGATGCCGGTCAGGTCTTCGGCGCCTCGCCCTGGCAGATGTTCCGCCATGTGCTGCTGCCCGCCTCGCTGCCCGCGGTCCTGGTCGGGGCACGGATCGCGGCAGGGGTGGCCGTGCTCGTCATCGTCGCCTCCGAACAGATCGCCGCGGCCGACGGTCTCGGCCATCTGATCTTCGACTCCCGGGCGCTGTTCCAGAACGACGTGATGTTCGTCGGCATCGTGTGCGTGGCGGTCCTCGGTGTCGTCTTCTCCGAAGTGGTGCGGACCGTCGGGCGGCTGCTCACCCCCTGGGCCCCGCGCGACCGCGGCCGCGGTAGGTCCTGAACGGCTCCCCACACTCCCCGTACGGAGGCACTGTGCGTACACACACCCCCTTCATCCGCACCGTCGTGCTCGTCACGGCGTCCCTGCTCGGCGCGGCGGGCTGTGCCGGGCAGGACTCCGGCGGCGACGGCGCCCCCGCAGCGCCGCGCACCGTCAGGCCCGTCGCGGGCTGCGGCACCGGCAGCTGGACCGACCCGGCCGACCTCGCTCCCGAACGGAAGGCGGCCCGCTGCGACAAGGGCGCCCCGGCACCCCGGCCCCTGGCGAAGAAGCGGAAGATCACCGTCGCCACCGGCACCCTGAGCGCGGAGTACGTCGCTCCGCTCCAGGTCGCGGTGGCGAAGGGCGAGTTCGCGAAGGAGGGCCTGGACGTCGAACTGAAGGTGCTGCCCACCCCGGACGCCCTGCCGCTGCTCGCCAAGGGCGATGTGGACGCCCAGTGGGCGGCTCCCGAGGCAGCCGTGATGAACGGCGTCAACGGCGGCTTCGACATCAGGTGGGTCGCGGGGAACTTCTCCCCCGACCCCACCTCCAAGAGCGGCCTGTGGGTGCGTCTCAAGGACGGCGAGAGCGCCGACCATGTCGAGATGGCGGGCCGGAAGCTGGGCACCATGATCGGCAAGGGGTCGGTCATCGCGTACCCGATGGACACCTCCCTGAAGAAGCACGGCGGCGGCCTCGACCGGATCAGCTTCCAGCAGCTCGGTTCCGCGGATGTGCTGACCGCGCTGCAGAACGGCGGCGTGGACTCGGCCTGGCTGCTCGACCCGATCTGGCGCAAGGTGGACGGCGACCGGAAGTACGCGTTCCTGGGAGGCCAGCCCGTCGGCGAACCGCTCGGAGGCCTGCTCTTCGGCCCGACGCTGCTGAACGAGGACCCGGACGCGGGGGTCGCCTTTCTCCGCGCCTACATCCGGACGGTGAACACCTACTTCGCCGGCGACTACAAATCCGATCCCGGCTTCGTCGCCGAGCTGGCGAAGCTGCTGAAGACCGACGAGGCCACGCTGCGGTCGACCCCGTCGATGCGGATGGACTGGGAGATACGGAAGGGCACGACGGACCGGCTGCAGCAGGCGTACGCCGATGCGGGCGTCTCGAAGGGCACCCCGGTGCCGGAGGCGAAGGCCGTCGACCGGGCGATGTACTCGGAGGCGGTGGGCCACAAGCTCTGAATCACACGCGGCGCACATACGAAAGGCCGGACCCTCTGCACGACGCGCAGAAGGCCGGATCCTCTAAAGGATCCGGCCTTCTGCTTTCAGTAGCGGGGACAGGATTTGAACCTGCGACCTCTGGGTTATGAGCCCAGCGAGCTACCGAGCTGCTCCACCCCGCGTCGTTGTGTTTAGAACTGTACGTCACCGCTCCGGACCAGCGCAAATCAGTTCCGCCGCCCCGTCCGGTACGGCCGTACCGGGGCCGCACCGGAGCTACGCGGTCAGCTCCTGGTGCAGCGCCTCGCTCAGCCGGGCGGCCCGCTCGGCGACCTCCGCCGGGCCCAGCTGGACCGCCCGCGCGCACCAGCGCTGCCCCTCGGTCAGCTCGCCGCGGCGGGCCGCCAGCAGGGCGAGGCGCAGGGCGGCCCGCCCGTGCCCGTCGTTCGCGGCCCGGCTCCACCACAGCGCGGCCTCGCGCTCGCTGCCCTCGCGGGCGAGCAGCAGCCCGAGGTTGAAGGCGCCGTTGCGGCTGCCCGACTCGGCGGCCTCGCGGTACCAGCGGGCGGCACTGTCCACGTCGCCGCGGGCCGCCGCGAGCATCCCGACCCGCACCTGGGCGCGGCGGTGCCCCTGCTCGGCGGCGCGCTCGTACCACTCCTCGCACTCGGTCTTCTCCGGCATCGGCTCCCCGAGCGCGGGAGGGCCGGGCGGCGGCTGCCGCGAGTCCAGCACCCCGGCCAGCCGGAAGGCGGCCTCCGCGCTGCCGCCGCCCGCGGCGCAGCGCAGATGGCGTTCCGCCTCCTGCTCCTCACCGTGGTGCAGCAGGGCCATGCCGACCTGGAGGGCCGCCTCGGTGTGACCGGCCGCCGCGGCGCGCTCGTACCAGACCAGCGCCATGCGGTCCTCGTCGCGCCCGGAGTACAGGATGCCGAGGTTGAACGCAGCGTCGACGCTGCCCGCCTCGGCCGCCTTGGAGAACCAGGGCTCGGCGCCGGTCGCGTCGCCCGCCTGGAGCAGGAGCACCGCCAGCGCGTTGGCGGCCTCGCGGTGGCCCGCGTACGCGGCGCGGCGGTACCACTGCTCGGCCTGCGGAGTACGGTCCTGGGCCGCGCAGAGCAGGCCCAGGTTGTAGGCGCCGTTGACATCGCCCGCGTCCATGGCGGCGCGGTACCAGCGCTCGGCGGTCTGCTGCTCGCCCCGGGCCGCGTGCAGGGCGCCCAGGGCGTTTGCGGCGTTCCCGTCGCCGTCCTGGGCGGCGCGCAGCCACCACACGGCGGCGCTCTCCTCGTCGCCCGCGTCACGCAGCAGGAAGCCGAGCGCGCAGGCGGCGCGGGCCTCGCCCGCCTTCGCGGAGATGAGGTACCACCGGCCGGCCTCCTTGGGCTCGCCGCGCTGTTCGAGGATGGCGCCGAGGTGCAGGGCGGCACGCCGGTGGCCGCGCGCGGCGGCCTGCCGGTACCACTGCTCGGCCTCGCCCACCCGCCCGGTCGCCGGGCCCGCCACCGGGCCGTCGTCCTTGCGCCGCGCGGCACGGCCGGACGCACCGGGCAGCTCGCCCGCGCCGGGGCCCAGCCCGGGGCGGCCGAAGGCGTCGTGCGGGTCGTCGGCGGCGTTGCGGTCCAGCAGGCGCGCGAGGCGGTACGCGGCTTCCCGGTGCCCCTGCTCGGCGGCGGCGCGGAGCCAGCGCTCCGCACCGACGTCGCTGCGGTGCTCCAGCAGGTCGGCCAGGGCGTACGCGCCGAGCGCGTGGCCCTGCTCGGCGGACTGCCGCAGCCAGTACTCGGCGCCGGGCTCGTCACCGCGCTCGCGGTAGTGGCGGCCCAGCGCGTGCGCCGCTGCGGCGGACCCCGCGACGGCGGCGATGCGCCACCAGCCGGCCGCGTCGTCGACGTATCCGCGCTGGTGGAGGAGGACGCCCAGGTTGTTGGCCGCGGCCCGGTCGCCTTCGGCGGTGGCCCCGCGCAGGTAGGGTTCGGCAGCGTCCAGATCGCCGCGGCGCAGCAGCAGGGCGCCGAGGACGCTCATCGACGCGGTGTCCCCGGCGTCGGCGGCACGCCGATGACGCGCCTCGCTCTCGGCACTCTCCGGGCTCTCGGCGCTGCCGGAAGTCCCCGTGGCCCCGACGCTCCTGCCGGTCCTCGCGCTTCCCGTGTCCTCTGTGAACTCCGTGCTCTCGACGGTCGCGGCACACCCCGCAGTCTCGGCAGTCTCGGTCGCCTTGATGATCTCAGGTGTCTCGGGTGTCTCAGGTGTGTCGGTGGTCTCGTCGTTCCCTGTGGCGGTGCCACCGAATGCCGCATTCATCGCGCTACCCGGTCGATGAACGCGATGCTGCACAAACCGCCCTGTCTCCAACAGAGTTGCCCTGTCCCCCATAAATACCATCGTCGCACCACCTATAACCCGCGTACACCTCGTATATCGCGGCCAGTGAGGTCACTTCAGCGTTTTGTCGACATGCCCACAGAGAGATAAGTCAAACACGTTCGGACCCAACTCGTGCCCCGCGAACCGCACTTCACGCACCTTGCACAAGAAAGTCACCGGGACACGACGAAGGCCCGGATCCTCGAAAGGATCCGGGCCTTGGTCTTTCAGTAGCGGGGACAGGATTTGAACCTGCGACCTCTGGGTTATGAGCCCAGCGAGCTACCGAGCTGCTCCACCCCGCGCCGTTGTGTTGCAACCGTACCACGACGCGGGGGTGAGGCTTTACCGGGTCACTCAGCCACCACTGTCAGCGCTGGCCGGTTTATCCTTTTTGTCCGAACCGTCCGAACTGCTCGCGTTGTCCGTACCCTTCGCGCCGTCCGAACCGTTCGCGCTGTTCGCACCACCGGAGCTGTTCGCGCTGCCCGGCTTCGGCTGGGCGGCCGCCGCGCGCTGCAGTGCGTCCTGCAGATCCGCCTGGGCCTTGCCGTAGGCGGACCAGTCCTGCTTCTTCAGGGCCGCCTCGCCCTCCGCATAGGCCTTCTGCGCGTCCGCGATCGCCTTCTTCAGCGCCGCGTCGCCGGTGGCCGGCGGCTGCGTGGTCTCGCCCGGAGGCCGGGTGGTGTCCGGCGGCTGGGTGGTGCCGGTGTCCGTCACCCCGAAGACCGCGTTGAGCGCCTCCCCGAGACTGTTCTCGAAGACGGTCTTCGACCCGTACGAAGCGGCGACCTTGCGCAGCAGCGGGTAGTTCTGCGTGCCACCGCGCGTGTACACCGGCTCGATGTAGAGGAATCCCCCTTCGAGAGGCACCGTCAGCAGGTTGCCGTACTCGATGTCGGAGTCGGTTCCCTTCAGGTTTCTCACGAACTCGGCGACGTCGTCGTTGCCGTTGAGCTCGCTCTGTACCTGCCCCGGGCCCTTCACCGTGGTGGTGACTCTCAGCAGCCTTATCGTGCCGTAGTCCTTGCTGGCCGCATCCGCGTCCACCGCCATGAACGCCCCGAGGTCGGGCCGCCCCTTCGGGGTGAACGTCGTCGTCAGCGAGAACTTCTGGGACGTCTGGTCCGGCATCTTTATGCTCAGGTAGTACGGCGGGACGGCGCCGGACTCCTTGTTGGTCGGGTCGTCCGGGACCTGCCACGCGTCACTGCCGCTGTAGAACTGCGCGGGGTTGGTGACGTGGTAGCGGGTGAGCAGCTCGCGCTGCACCTTGAACAGGTCCTGCGGGTACCGCAGGTGGTCCATGAGCTCCTGCGGGATGTCCGCCCGGGGCTCCACGGTCCCCGGGAACGCCTTGCGCCAGGTCTTGAGGACCGGGTCCTCGGTGTCCCACTCGTAGAGCTTGACCTTGCCGTCGTACGCGTCGACGGTGGCCTTCACCGAGTTGCGGATGTAGTTGACCTGGTTCTGCTGGGCGACGACCGCACGCTGGTTGGTGGTCAGCGAGTCGGCCGTGGTGTCACCGAGCGTCGTACGGGAGGCGTACGGGTAGCCGTTGGTGGTGGTGTACGCGTCGACGACCCACTGGATGCGGCCGTTCACCACGGCCGGGTAGGCGTCGCCGTCGATGGTCAGCCAGGGGGCGACCGCCTCGACGCGCTCCTTGGGCGTGCGGTTGTAGAGAATCCGCGAACCGTCGCCGATGGCTCCCGAGTAGAGGATCTGCGGCTCGCTGAACGCCACCGCGTACGCGGCGCGGTTGAAGGCGTTGGAGAGGCTGACCCCGCTGTTGCCCTTGTAGCTGGTGGTCTTCTCGCCGTCCTCCTCGTAGTCGAGCTCCTTCTGGGGCCCGCCGACGATGGAGTACTGCTCGGTCTTCTCGCCGTAGTAGATCTGCTGCTCGTACGTGCCGAGGTCACCGCTGGTCGGCAGACCGGACTCGGTGAAGTCCGGGGAACCCTTCGGGTTCTTGCCGGTCGTCGTGCCCCGGGCCGCGATGGCTCCGTAGCCGTGGGTGTAGGTGAAGTGGTCGTTGATCCAGTTGCGCTTGGGGATGCCGTCGAGGTTGAGCTCGCGCAGACCGATGACCGTGTCCTGGTCCTTGCCGTCGGCGTCCTTGTAGCGGTCGACGTCCAGCGTCTTGGGGAACTGGTAGTAGTTCCTCTTCTGCTGGAGCTGCTGGAAGGCCGGGGAGACGACGTTGGGGTCCATCACCCGGTAGCTGGCGGCGTCGTTCGCGCTCGCGCGCAGCTTGGTGTCGTCGTCCGTCGTGCTCTTGCCCGAGTAGTCGTCCACCTGCGCGTTGTCGATGTCGTACGCGTCACGCGTCGCTTCGATGTTCTTGCGGATGAACGGCGCTTCCTTGGCCTGCTCGTTCGGCTGGACCTGGAACTTCTGCACGATCGCCGGGTACAGCCCGCCGATCAGGATCGCCGAGAGCACCATCAGGCCGAAGCCGATCACCGGCAGCTGCCAGGTGCGGCGCCAGAGCGTCGCGAAGAACAGCACGGCGCAGATCGCGGCGATGCAGAACAGGATGGTCTTCGCCGGCAGATAGGCGTTGGCGTCGACGTACCGCAGACCCGTCCAGTTGTCCGTGGCCTTGAAGTCGCTGGACTTCACGGCCAGGCCGTACCGGTCGAGCCAGTACGCCACGGCCTTCAGCGAGACGAAGACACCGAGCAGCACCGACAGATGGCCGGTGGCCGCGCCGGTCGCCCGCGCGCCGGGGCTGGTGACACGCAGCCCGCCGTACAGGTAGTGGGTCATCGCGGCGGCGATCAGCGAGAGCACCGTGGCCGCGAAGCCGAAGCCCAGCAGGAAGCGGTACCAGGGCAGATCGAAGGCGTAGAAGGACACGTCCAGATGGAACTGGGGGTCCTTCTGCCCGAACGCCACGCCGTTCACGTACATCAGCCAGGTACGCCACTGGCCGGAGGCGGATGCCCCGGCGATCAGTCCGACGAGCGCGGTGATCGCGAGCAGCACCCACTTCTTGTACGGGGCGAGGCTCATCCGGTAGCGGTCCAGGCTCTGCTGCTCCAGCGACATCGCGCTCAGCGGCGGCCGGAGCCGGTGCGCGAGCCAGATGTTCAGGCCGACGGCGATCGCCATCAGCAGTCCGAAGACGAGGAACAGCCCGATCTTGGTCCACAGGGTGGTGGTGAAGACGGATGAATACGCGACCGACCGGTACCAGAGCCAGTCCGTCCAGAACCCGGCGAACATGACGAACGCCATGGCGAGAATCGCCAGGACGCCCAGTGTCATGAGCAGGGTACGGGCACGCCGGGACGGGCGGCCGACTCTGATCCGTGGCCCGGTCGGGCCTCCGCCGCGGTCCGGCATCTGGAAAGCCAACGTGCGCACCTCGAAGTTCGCGGGTCGTGTGAAGCGGGCCCAGCGATCGTAGAGCCCACCTATGCAACTTACTGAGGCTTTACCTAGTTCCCGTTCCCGGGGCGGAAGGAGGCAGGATATTGACCATGCCCAACGTTTCCCCCTCAGGCCCTCCGATGGCCGCGAGCCCGCTCACCGTCGCCGTGCTCGAAATCGACGAGTACATCTCCGGCCTCGGCTGGGACCAGCCGGCCCGGCTCTTCGCCCTGGTCGACACCGCCAAGCTCCGGGTCCAGGAGCCCGGCCTCGCCGCCCAGCTCGGTCTGGACGGCGCCGAATCCCCGACCGCCTCACTGACCCCCATCGAACAGGACGAGCTGCCGCCGGGCACCGCCCTGGACGAGTTCCTCGCCACGATCGCCTGGCCCGACGCCGTGATCGGATGCGCGATGACGGTGGAACGGCTGATGCTGCCGCCGTCCGCCGAGGCCTCCGTGCCCGAGGGGCTCAGCGACGCGCAGCTGACCAAGTGGGTCGCCAAGCACCCGGAGCGCCAGGAGGTGCGCATGACCGTGGCGGTCCTCCGGGACGGCACGCGTGAGTCGGCCGTACGGCTCCGCGCCAAGGACACCCCGAGCGAGGTGCGGACCGGCGCCGGTCTGGTGCCCGGACTGGCCGACGCGCTGGCCGCGACCTTCGAGGCCTGATCCCGGCGCGTCCCCCGCAGGGGGCGCGGTCAGCCTGCCGAGCAGCTCGGCAGCCCGGCCGTGTCCCCCACCCGGATCTTCTCCAGCGACTTCTTCGCGTCGCTGATCGTCTTGACCTTCACCAGCGTGAGTCCGCTCGGGGTGTCTGAGGCGGCGGCCTTGCAGTTCTCGTCAGGCGTCAGGAAATACCTGGCGCCGGCGTCGCGCGCGCCGACCAGCTTCATGTTGATGCCGCCGATCGGGCCGACCTTGCCCTTGTCGTCGATCGTGCCAGTGCCCGCGACGAACTTGCCGCCGGTGAGTTTGCCGGGCGTCAGCTTGTCGATGATGCCCAGCGAGAACATCAGACCGGCGCTCGGGCCGCCGACGTCGGCGAGCTTGATGTCGATCCGGAACGGGAACGTGTGGTCCGTCCCGGCCTGGATGCCGACGATCGCGCGGTTCTCCTTGGGGGCCTTCACGGTGGTGATGACGACCTCGCGGCTGCCCTCGGGCTCCTTGCCGGCCTTCTCGGCCGCCTGGGCCGTGCGGGCCGGGATGACCGTGAACGTGACCTTCTCGCCGGGGTCGTGGCGGGTGACGAGCTTCGCGACGTCCTCGGGCTGCTTGACGGGGACGCCGTCGACCTGCTTGATCACATCGCCCGCGTGCAGCTTGCCCTGGGCGGGGCTGTCCTTGACGACCGTGGAGACCACGACGCGCGACGCCACCGGGATGCCCAGCTCGGTCAGCGCGGCGACCTTGGCACTCTCCTGGGACTGGCTGAACTCCTCGGCGTTCTCCTGCGTCGACTGCTGCTCGGTCTTGCCGTCGGGGTACAGGGTGTCGTGCGGTACGACCACGCTGTCGTGGGCCAGCCAGCCGTAGACGGACTCGACGAGATTCATGTCGTAGTCGGCACCGGTGACCCGGACCGTCGTCATGTTGAGGTTGCCGGACGTCGGGTACGTCTTGTGTCCGGAAATCTGCAGGACGGGTTCGCCGCCGACCTTGCCGAGGGTGTTCACGGTCGGCCCGGGAGACATCTCCGAATACGGCACTTTGATCAGCACGCCTGCGCAGAGCAGCGCGATGAGGATCAGGGTGGAGGCGAGCATCGTCGCGGTGCGGCGTGGCATGGAACGACAGTACGGGAAGGGTCTGTCAGTGCACCGCCGGGGCCGGTCCGTACGGGGCGCGGAACCGGGCGCGGGCCGCGCCCGGAGGGCGTCGGCGGCCGGAGCCGTGCGGCGGATCGGCGACTGCGTACGCGCGATGAAACGTCAGGCGACATCGGAACCGGAAGGAGACTTCTCCATCGCCTCGCGGAACCGGGCATAGCCGGCGAGTTCGGAGACATCGCCGGTCGTTCGATTACGGGTGGCCCAGCTTCCCCATATCGCAGCGCCGAGCGCAGCGAAAAGCGGAATCGTCAACCATGCAAGTGCTGCCATTACGACCTCCCTACCACATGAGCGACCGCAACTGACCGATCAGCAGATTAACCGTCTGGAGCACCAACGCTCACGGCAGGGGTGGGGTTACGCAAATCGGGCCGGACGACCTCCCGCCCGGCTTGCGCTCAGCAGGCTCCGACCCATTCCTCGGTGCCGTCCGAGAAACGCTGGTGCTTCCAGATCGGGACCTCGTGCTTGAGGTCGTCGATGAGCTTGCGACAGGCCGCGAAGGCCTCCGCGCGGTGCGGGCAGGAGACGGCGACGACCACGGCGATATCGCCCACTCGGAGGTCACCCACCCGGTGGACCGCGGCCAGCGCCCGGACCGGGAAGTCCGCGACGACCTTCTCGGCCACCCGGCGCATCTCGTCCTGCGCCGAGGGGTGGCAGGAGTACCCGAGCCCGCCGACGTCCTGACCGCCGTCGTGGTTGCGCACCGTGCCGACGAAGAGCGCCGTGCCGCCCGCGGCGTCGTCCCCGACGGCCCGGAAGATCTCGTCGACCGAGAGCGGGGTGTCGCGGATCTCCAGCAGCCGGACGGGGTCGCCCGCCGCCTGCTCGCCGGGGTGGTCGTAGGTGGGTGCCATGGGGCCCATGGTGCCGTACGGCACCGACAAGGCGGAATAGCGCTTTCCACCGGCGGGCCGCCCCTGACCTTGGAGCCTTCTACAGAAGCCCCGCGGGCGCGCGGCCACGACAGCCCTCAGATACGGCGGCGGGCCTTGCGGGCGCGGCGGACCAGGGCGGCGGTGCCGAGCAGCGCCACGGTCGCACCGGCGGCACCGGCCGCGGTGGCGTCCTTACGGCCGAGGCGGCGTCCGGCGACGGTGTGCCGGCCCTCCACCTCTTCGAGGAGCGCGGCGAGCACTTCCTCGTTGGTCCAGCTCGGGCGCCAGCCCACATCGTGCAGCCGGCTCACGCTGACCACCCAGGGGTGCATCGTGTACGCCAGGTCGCCCGCCGGGGACGGGGTGAGGCCGATCCGGTGCAGCCGGGCGGCTGCGCCCAGGGCCACGGCGGAGGGCAGCTCCATCCGGCGGACGCCGCTGAGCTCCTCGACCTCCTCCTGCTCCAGCCAGCCGTCGCAGCCGACCGCGAACTCGCCGTCGATCTTCTCCAGCGCGGCGTACTCCAGGGCCGTGACCAGGTCGTCGACATGGCAGAACTGCCAGGCCGGACGCGATCCGGCGACGACCAGGAGGCGCGGCGACTCGAAGTAGCGGGTCAGCGCGGTGTCCGTACCGCCGACCAGGACGGTGGGCCGGACCACGGTCACATTGAGTCCGGGGTGGGCGCGGGGCGCGCGGCGGCCGAGCCGTTCGATCTCCAGGAGGTCGCCGACGCCGGTGGCCTCGGCCGTGGCGCGCAGTTCGGCGTCCTCGGCGAGCGGGATGTCGTTGTCGGGCAGCGCCCCGTAGACCATCGCCGAGGTGCACAGCACGACCCGGTGCACGCCGACGGCGGCGGCGGCCGTCAGCACGGTCTGGGTGCCACGCACGTTGTACGCGGTGCGGGCGGCGGGGTCGGTCTCCAGGTCGAGGTCGAGTGCGAGATGCACCACGACATCTGCGCCGCGCAGCTTCTCCGCGATGGCGGGGTCGCGGACATCGAGGATGTGCCAGGTCGCCCCGGAGACCTCGCCCCGGCGCTCGTCGATGGCGATGACCTGCTTGATCTCCTCGGAGGCCGCGAGGCGTGCGGTGAGCAGCGCGCCCACGCCCCCCGCGGCTCCGGTGACCGCGACGACGGGGCCACGGTTCCTGGAACGGCTCTTCTCTGGTTTGTTCTCGGTCGAGGGGGCGGACAGGTTTCGCGCTGCGCGAACCTGAGGATCTGGGGAACTCACCGGGCGTCTCCAGCGGTTGTCTTCAGTACGTACCCGAATGACGCGTGCGTACCAGGTGGCGTCCATCCTGCCGCAGGCCGGGAGCCGGCGGAGCACTGAGGCCCTGAGCGGACTTTTGGTGTCTACGCTGGATGGTGATGTCGGGCAGTCGCCGTCGGTTCGAGCCGGCGGCCCTACGAGCCGAGGAAACCCGTGAGTGACACCCCATTCGGATTCGGCCTTCCGCCGGAGGAGCCGGAAAACGGCGACGAGGGCAAGAAGAAGGACCCCACCGGAGGTGGGCAGGGCTCGGGCGGGCCGGCCAACCCGTTCGGCTTCGGGCCGGGCGCGGGCGGGGACAACCCGTTCGCGGCGATGTTCGGCTCGATGAACCCCAATGACCTGGGTGCCGCCTTCCAGCAGCTCGGCCAGATGCTGAGCTACGAGGGCGGCCCGGTGAACTGGGACATGGCCAAGCAGATCGCCCGCCAGACGGTCTCGCAGGGCACGCCGGACGGCACGAAGGACGCCAGTGTCGGCCCGTCCGAGCAGTCCGCGGTCGATGAGGCGCTGCGCCTCGCCGACCTGTGGCTGGACGGCGTGACGTCGCTGCCCTCCGGTTCCGTCTCGACCGTGGCGTGGAGCCGTGCGGAGTGGGTCGAGGCGTCCCTTCCGGCCTGGCAGAAGCTGGTCGACCCGGTGGCGGAGCGGGTCGGCCTCGCCATGGGCGATGTGCTGCCCGAGGAGATGCAGGCCATGGCCGGCCCGCTGATCGGCATGATGCGGTCGATGGGCGGCGCGATGTTCGGCCAGCAGATCGGGCAGGCCGTCGGCGTGCTGGCGGGCGAGGTGGTCGGTTCGACCGACATCGGCCTGCCGCTGGGCCCGGCGGGCAAGGCCGCGCTGCTCCCGCTGAACGTGGAGAGGTTCGGCAAGGACCTCAGCGTGCCGCAGGACGAGGTGCGGCTCTATCTCGCGCTGCGCGAGGCCGCGCACCAGCGCCTCTTCGCCCACGTCCCGTGGCTCCGCTCGCATCTGTTCGGCGCCGTCGAGGGCTACGCGCGCGGCATCAAGGTCGACACCAGCAAGCTGGAGGACGTGGTCGGCCAGTTCGACCCGTCGCAGCCCGAGCAGCTCCAGGACGCTCTTCAGCAGGGCATGTTCCAGCCGGAGGACACCCCGGAGCAGAAGGCCGCCCTGGCCCGGCTGGAGACGGCGCTCGCCCTGGTCGAGGGCTGGGTGGACGCCGTGGTCCACGAGGCCGCGAAGTCCCGCCTGACCTCGGCGGACGCGCTGCGCGAGACGATGCGCAGGCGCCGTGCCTCCGGTGGTCCCGCCGAGCAGACCTTCGCCACGCTCATCGGCCTCCAGCTGCGCCCGCGGCGGCTGCGTGACGCCTCGCGCCTGTGGGCGTCCCTCACCGACGCGCGCGGTCTCGACGGACGCGACGCCCTGTGGGAGCACCCCGACATGCTGCCGACGGCCCAGGACCTGGACGATCCGGACGGCTTCGTCCACCACGAGCAGCTGGACTTCTCCGAGCTGGACAAGATGCTCGGCGAGGCCGCCAAGGGCCCGCAGAAGCCCGCCGCGGAGGCGGACGGCAAGGACTCGCCCGGGACCGGGGAGGCCGAGGGCCGCGAGGACGACGGCAAGGGCGACAGCGACCGGTGAGCCTGCACGACGACGCCGCCCTCGTGCTGAAGGGGTACGACGACCCGGCGGACCCGGCCCAGGGTGAGCTGCGCCAGGTCTATCTCGACCACCTGGCACAGCATCCCGACGGCATGTGGAAGGCCTGCGGAGCAGGTCATCTGACGGCCAGCGCGCTGGTCATCGACCCGGAGCGCGGCCGGGTGCTGCTCACCCTCCACCGCAAGCTCCGGATGTGGCTGCAGATGGGCGGTCACTGCGAGCCGCAGGACGCCTCGCTCGCCGACGCGGCGCTGCGGGAGGCGACCGAGGAGTCCGGCATCACCGGCCTGACCCTGCTCGCGGGCGGCCCGGTGCGGCTGGACCGCCATGCGATCCCCGCGCCCTGCCATTGGCATCTGGATGTGCAGTACGCCGCGCTGGCGCCCTCCGGCTCGACGGAGCAGATCAGCGACGAGTCGCTGGACCTGCGCTGGTTCGCGTACGAGGAGGTCGCTTCGGTGGCCGACACCTCGGTCGTACGGCTGATGGAACGCGCCCGCGCCGCGCTGGACCGCCGGTAGGGACGAATTACGGAACGGGTGAGGGGCGGTCTCCGCGGAGACCGCCCCTCACCCGTTCCGTACCTGCCGGTGCGCGGTGGCTCAGTTCCAGGAGTTGTTCTGGTTCTGGCCGTGGGCGCCCTGCTGCCCCATCCCGTACTGGGCCCGGATGCCCTGGCCGATCTCGTGGCCCTGCGGAGGCAGCACCTCGCTCGGCTGGACCAGGGCGAAGCCCTGGCCGAGGAAGCTGAGCTCCCAGCCCTCGCCGGTGTTCCCGCGCCGCCGCCAGACACCCGAGGAGTGCGTCTGGGCCTGCATCTGCACCCGCAGCGAGCTGGACCAGGCGACGATCGCATCGGCGTCGGCGTTGACGTACTTGTCCGGCGTGACCTGCATCATCAGCGGCTGGCCCGAGGTCATCAGAGCGACCTTGCCGGTGCCGGAGATGTTGAGCTGGTACTTCCCCGTGCCCGAGATCCCGTACTGACTGTCCACCGCGATGACCTCGGTGTGCAGCGAGGAGTCCAGCGCCAGGACGTAGGCGCTGTCCACCGTGATGCCGTCGTGGTCGACGTCCACCACGTGGATGTGCTGCGCGAGGTTGGCGAGGAAGACGGTGCCCTGCCCGGAGCAGCGCATCAGGTCGAGGCCCTCACCGGTGCTCGCGCGGGCGCGGCGCTGCCCGTGCGACTGGTACTCGCCGTCGAACTCCATCAGACCCTGGTACGCGACCATGGCGCCCTTGCGTGCGAGGACGTCGTCGTGGCCGGTCAGTGAGACCCGCAGGAGCTGCGGGTTCTGGATGGTGTACCGGTCCTGGGACTGCTGTTCCGTGTAGCTGAAGAGTGGACTCTGCATGGTGTGTTCTCCTCCCCGTCAGTTCCGGACCCGCAGGCGGTCGGTACTGTCCTCGCTCGGCTGTACGACGACGATGCCCTGGCCGGAGAACGCCATCTGGTACGCCTCGCCGCTGCCCCGCCCGATGAGCGAGGAGGCCTTGAAGCTGCGCTTGCCCTTCACCTTGAGGTTCGGGGACCACGCCACCAGGGCGTCCGGGTCGACGTAGGTCTCGTCCTCGCCGCGTCCGCAGTCGACGACGATCGGCGTGCCGCGCGAAGTGATGGCGACCCAGCCGGTGCCCGAGATGCAGACGTTCCACAGGCCCTGACCGGCGAACTTGGCGAGGCCCTTGACCCGCTCCACGCCCCAGGTGAGGTGGCCGTCGAAGGCGAGGACGTTGGTGCCGTTGACCGAGAGGGAGTCGTTGTTGAGGTTGATGACGACCACATCGGCGCCGTAGTCGGCGAGGTAGAGCAGCCCGTCCCCGGAGCACTTCATGATCGGTGCGCCCTCGCCGGTGATCCACTGGGAGGCGATCTGGCGGACGGCCGGCGGGTTGGGTTCGTACTGGATGAAGCCCTCGTAGGCGACCATCGAACCGGTACGTGCGTAGAGGTCCTGGCCGGTGGCCATGGCGACCCTGAGCATCGTGCTGCCGTGGTTCTCCATGCGGGCCGTGACGGGGGTCGGGGCGTAGCCCGTGAGTTGCTGGTTCATGACGGGCTCCCTCAGACCTCGTAGGGCTGGACGACGATGAAGTTGCCGGGGGCACCCCGGAACTGGAGGTTCACGGTCTCTCCGCTGTGCCCCGGGTAGGCGTTGCGGCGCAGCCGGACCTGGCTGGAGATGATCACCTGCGAGGCGGACGACCAGGCGACGACGGCGTTGCAGTCGGCGAAGGTCGTCGGTGTGACGGGCAGGACGACGGGGACACCGTGGGTCTTGACGACGACCGTGCCGGTGCCCTGGAACTGCATGGTGAACAGGGCGCCGCCGGGGATGCCGTGGCCCTCGATCCTGCGGACCTCGTACTGGAGTGTCTCGTCGAAGGCGAGGACGTTCTCCGCGGAGACGCAGATGCCGTCGCCCTGCAGCTCGATGGCGTGCAGATGGGAGGCGTCCTCGGCGAAGAAGATCTGTCCGCGGCCGGTACAGCGCATCAGCTGCATTTCCTGGCCGGTGGCGTTGCCGACGATACGGCCCGCGAAGCCGGCGCCCTTGTAGCCGAAGTCGACCTTGCCCTGGTACATCACCATGCTGCCCTGGCGGGCGAGCACGGGCGTGTCACCCATGGTGAGGTCGACCCGCATGAGCTTCTGGTTCTGCGGGGTCCAACGCTGTCCGGTGGGCGTCTCCTTGTACAGCTGGAGCGCCGCCTGGAGACCGGCACCGGCCTGCGGCAGCCCCTGCGGCACGCCCTGGGACATACCGGGCGGCTGCGTTCCCGGAGGCTGCATTCCGGGGGGCTGCTGACCGTACGGGGCCGGGGCCTGCTGGCCGTAGGGACCGGGAGGCTGCTGGCCGTAGGGGGCGGCAGGGGGCGCCTGGCCGGGGACCTGCCCGAACTGCGGCTGCTGGGGCGGCTGGCCGGGCTGCCCGAACGGAGCGGGGGCGGGGGCGGGCGGCGGCACCATGCCACCGTGCGGTGCCAGCGGCGCCGCCATCGTCGGCGCGGCATGCATCTGCTGCTGCGGCGTGGGGGCCGGGCGGGGGCGGGGGCGGGCGGAGCGCCGAAGGCCGGAGCCGGCTGCGGAGCCTGCGGCGGCTGCGGTGCGGCCGGGGCGCCGAAGGACGGGGCGGGGGCCGGGGCGGCCGCCTGGGCGGGCGGGGCGAACGACGGAACCGCTGCCTGCGGCTGCGGTGCGGCGGGCTCCTCCTCGGCGACCTCGCCGCCGAAGTTCTTCAGCAGCGCCTCGAGGCCGCCGTCGAAGCCCTGGCCGACCGCGGCGAACCGCCAGACATCCTTCAGATAGAAGTCGCCCAGCATCACCGCACGCTCGGTGGTGAACTCCGAACCGTTGAAGGCGTACCTGACGACTTCCTCGCCACCCGCGACGATCCGGATGTATCCCGGGCCGACCTGGGACATCTGCCCGGCCCCGTCGACCGTCGCGGTGAACGACAGCTTGTGGATGTTCGCCGGAATGCGGTCCAGGGTGACGCGGAACGACTCGGTGTCGCCGGCCTGGGCGCCGAGAAGCTGAATGGACTCCTCGGGCGATTTAGGCTGATTGAAGAAGATGAAATACCGGTCGTCGGAGAGCTGCTCATTGACATCGAGACCGAAACAACTGATGTCGAAGGTCAGTCCCTGGCCGGCGATCTGCACACCTACGTACAGATCCGTCCCCGGTGTGAGATCGCTGATCTTGGCCTTGTGGCCGCGCTGGAATTCCCTGGCCATGCGTAACGACCGTCCCCCATCCCGAAGGTGAATGCGTCGCGTCAGGCTAACCGCAAACGCCGACATCGAGCCAAGCCGGTACACACCCGGTACAGAATCGGTGAACGTCACTCACCACGCGCGGCGGGCAGATGGGGCAGCCGGTCGGCGGCGACCACGCCCTCCAGATAACCGCGTGCCCGCTCGGTGCGCGGATACGCCTCCAGCAGCCGCCAGAAGCGCGGACCGTGACCGGGGACGAGCAGGTGGGCCAGCTCGTGGACCAGTACGTAGTCGACGACGTACTCGGGCATGCCCTGCAGCCGGTGCGAGAGGCGGATGCTGCCCTCGGCCGGGGTGCAGGACCCCCATCGGGTGTTCTGGTTGGTCACCCACCGCACCGAAGCCGGCCTGGCCCGGCCCTCGAAGTACTGGGCGGACAACCGCTCGGCCCGCTCGGCGAGTTCGCCGTCGCCGAAGACGCGCTTGCTCTCCTGCGCCGCGAGCTTGTCGAGCATGACGCCCACCCAGCGCCGCTCCTCGGCCTCCGACATCCGGGCCGGGATGAGCACGATGGTGCGGTCGCCCTCCCGGTACGCGGAGACCGTTCTGCTGCGGCGATTGCTCCTGCGGACCTCGACCGCGCTCGTTGCGGGGGCGCGGGGCGGACGGTCCGCCGCGCCGCGCTGCTGGGTTCCGGCACTGCGCGTGGAGGTCTCCCCGGCGAATCCGGGTGACGGGTCGGCGGGCACGCCACGACGTTACCCGCTGTCCGTGCGGGAAGTCCCGCCTCCGGGACGGTTCGCCTTGATCCACTCCACGGCATGCGCCATTTGAACGACTAATACCCCATGCCTGTGGATAACTTTCCGCACGCTTCGACGCCTGCCTGCATTCTGGCAACGGATCTCGCGAAGATCCGGGCCGCGGCCCACACACAACGGATCAAGGAACACAGACCGGGGGTAGCCGTGCATCCGATGTTGAAGCCCGCACTGCGCCGCGCATGGCGCAGCCGAGGAACCGTGCAATTCGGGGTGACTCACGCCCACGCGGTGAAGTTCGGCCCGCTGGATATCGCCACGGGCAGTTTTCTGGAACTGCTCGACGGAACACGCGGCCTGCCGCTGCTGCGCGAGGAAGCCCGCACGCTGGACCTGTCGGACCATCAGGTCGACACCTTGGTCGGCCGATTGGCTAGCGCGGGGCTGATCGATGATGTACGGGCCGCCGGCCCGGAGACCGACGCGTTACGGAACCGTCCCGGTGCGCTGGACCGGCACCGCCCCGATCTGGCCTCGCTCTCCCTCGTCCATCCCGAACCGGGCGGCGGGATGCGGCGGCTGGCGGCCCGCCGGGCGATGCGGGTCCAGGTGCGGGGCGCCGGACGGGTCGGGGCCGCGATCGCGGCGGTGCTGTCCGGGTCCGGGGTGGGTCGGGTGGAGGTTCTGGACGGCGGACACACCGAGCCGTGGGACGTCTCGCCCGGAGGGCTTCCGCCGACGGCCGTCGGGGAACGAAGGGATACCGCCGCCCGGCAGTTGGTGCGCAGATCCGCCGCGGGGGCGGCTCCCCGGGCGACGGAGACGGCGGGTTCCCCAGCCGGCGGCGAGCCGGGACTGTCGCTGGTCGTGGTGGCTCCCCGCGACGGCCTCGCGGCATACGCCCCCGACCCCCGGTCGGCCGAACCGTGGATCGCGTCGGGGACTCCTCATCTCTACGCCGGAGTGATGGAGGCGACGGGAGTCGTCGGCCCCCTGGTCCTGCCCGGGGGTACGGCCTGCGCCGGGTGCCTGGCGCTGGAGCGCGCCGCCCGGGACGAGGACTGGACCAGGATGCTGTCGCAGTGGCGGTCCGGGCGGCGAACCGCCGTGCAGGCCTGCGATCTGGGCCTGGCGACGGCGGTGGCGGGGCTGGCAGCCGCCCATGCGCTGTCCTTCCTGGACGGGGAGTTGCCCGCGAGTACGGGGACCCGTTGGGAGGCCGCACTGCCGCTGTTGGACTGGCGGGCCGAGCGGATGGGACCGCATCGCGACTGCTCCTGTGGAGCGGCCGGGCACACGAGGAGGGAGCGCTCCTCCGGGACCGGGGCGAGGCAGGACACAATGGCCGGGTAACCGCCGCACGCGGTACGGCAGTCTGGGATTTGGAGGGGCTCATGTCTGATCTACCCCGGAAAGCGGTCACCCGTACCGCCAAGCTGGCCGCCCTGCCTCTGGGCTTCGCCGGCCGGGCCACCTGGGGTCTGGGCAAGCGGATCGGCGGAAAATCGGCGGAGCTGGTCGCCCGGGAGGTGCAGCAGCGCACCGCGGACCAGTTGTTCAAGGTCCTCGGCGAGCTGAAGGGCGGGGCGATGAAGCTCGGGCAGGCCCTGTCCGTCTTCGAGTCGGCCCTGCCCGAGGAGGTCGCCGGACCGTACCGGGCGGCGCTCACCAAACTGCAGGAAGCCGCGCCTCCCCTGCCCAGCGACACCGTCCACGCGGTGCTGGCGGAACGGCTCGGCGAGGACTGGCGGGAGCTGTTCCTCGAATTCGAGGACAAGCCGTCGGCCGCCGCCTCGATCGGTCAGGTGCACCGGGCGGTGTGGCACGACGGACGGAGCGTCGCGGTGAAGGTGCAGTATCCGGGCGCCGGAGAGGCGCTGCTCTCGGACCTGACCCAGCTCAGCAGGTTCGCCCGGCTGCTCGGCCCGTTGATCCCCGGGATGGACATCAAACCGCTCATCACGGAGTTGCGCGACCGGGTCTCGGAGGAGCTGGACTACGAGCAGGAGGCACGGTCGCAGCGGGATCACGCCGAGGAGTTCGCGGACGACCCGGATGTGGTGATCCCCGGTGTGGTGCACCAGTCCGACCAGGTGCTGGTGACGGAGTGGATGGACGGTGTCCCGCTCGCCGACGTGATCGCGGAGGGCACGCCTGCGCAGCGGGACCGGGCCGGTCAGCTGCTGGCTCGTTTCCTCTTCTCGGGGCCCGCGCGCACCGGGCTGCTGCATGCTGACCCGCACCCGGGCAACTTCCGGCTGCTGCCTCCGGACGAGGAGAGCGACGGCGACGGGGAGTGGCGGCTCGGAGTGCTGGACTTCGGGACGGTGGACCGGCTGCCGGGCGGCCTGCCGCAGACCATCGGGGACTCCCTGCGGCTGACGCTGGCGGGCGAGGCGGATGCGGTGTACGAGCTGTTGCGCGAGGAGGGGTTCGTCAAGGACTCGATCGACCTCGACCCGGATGCGGTGCTCGACTACCTCCTCCCGATCATCGAGCCGGCACAGGTGGCGGAGTTCACCTTCACCCGGAGCTGGATGCGCCACCAGGCGGCGCGGATCGCGGATCCCCGCTCCCCCGCTCATCAGCTCGGCAGGCAGCTGAATCTGCCGCCCGCCTATCTGCTGATACACCGGGTGACGCTGAGCACGATCGGGGTGCTGTGCCAACTGGGTGCGACGGTGCGGCTGCGCGACGAACTCGCGTCCTGGTTGCCGGGTTTTCTGCCGCAAGACGAGCAGGAGCAGGACGAACGGGGGCTGGACAAGCAAGGGCCCGCGGTACAGGAGTTGGCCCTGCAGAAGTCGGCCGAGCAGGAGTTGGCGGGCGACGCGCCCTCCGGGGCGTAGGCCGGGGCTTGCCGGCCCGGTCGCGTTCCCGCCGGGGCGGCACGCCCGGTCGCAGCCGGGCCAGTCACCGTGCCGCCGGTCGCCATCGCGCGGGCGCTGCCGGGCCGGTCGCCATCGAGCAGGTTGCTGCCGGGCGGGGCGCTGCCGGGGCGGGTCACCACCAGGCGGAGTCGAGGCGGCTCTCGATCGCCCTGATGTGGGTGCGGGCGCACTCCTCGCACAGGTACTGGTGCCTGCCGTTCTCCACGGAGCAGATCCAGGTAGGCGGTGCGGCCTCGCTGTCGGCGGCAGTACCGCACAGGGCACAGGCAACGACTGCGGCGTCGCTCTGCGCGGGCTGCTGAGTCCGGTGCTGTGTCTCCTCGTCCACCTCGTGACGATAACGCCGTCGCCGCCATGGCGCGCGGCATCACTCTGCACCGCCGCGGGACACGGTCACGGAGCACGACCACGCAGCACGACACGCGGCACGACCGCGGGGCCGGTCCGAGCGGACCGGCCCCGCGGAAGGGGTACTGACTATGGGTAGTGATCGCTGCCGGGCAGAGAGCGGCTGCCCGGCAGCGGGTGCTGCTGGAGTTCGGCCTGACTAGTGCATGACTGCCATGGCCAGCGCCCGGCGGGCGCGCATCGAGGCGCGCTCGGCCCGGCGCTGCATCCGGCGCGCATTGACCAGGCGCACGGCCTGCCGCTGCACGTCGGCCTCCCTCAGGCGGTCGTGCATATGAGCACGAGCCAGGGCTTCTGGGATGAGTTGCATTTCGCGGGTCCTGTTCTGACGCGAGTCGTTCGCGCCGATGATCGTGACGTTCGGTGTTGCGGAGCCGACGGGCTCATGGGTGGGGACGGACATTTCTGCCTGATTTCGGGGATCGTGGGTGTGGGGACGGTCGATGGTTCCGATGCGCTTCATGTGCTTGGGGGCCGTGACCCCCAGTCCGGCGGTCACGCCGCGACCGGGTTCTTGCGCGGACGGCCACGCGGCCGCTTGCGAGCGACGACGACGCCCTGGATGAAGAGCTCACCGCCCCAGACGCCCCACGGTTCGCGACGCTCCTTGGCACCCGCGAGGCAGGCCTCGACGAGCGGGCAGGTGCGGCAGAGGGACTTGGCGTACTCGACGTCGGCGGGCGACTCCGCGAAGAAGACCTCGGGGTCGTAGGAGCGGCACGGGACGGGCACGCCGAGGTTCTCGATGGCGTCGTCGAGCGCGGTGAGCGCGGTGAGGGGGATCAAGGTGGAGTCCTCCGTGAGGCCGGGCGGCGGGATCGTGTCGGAAGGCGGTACGGACGGGGCGTGCGCTTCGAGTTGCACGGTGGGTGGTGTCCTCGTCTGGTCGTTCCGGCCTGTTGGCCGGGTGGCGGCTGGTACCGGGTGTTGCTTGTCCCGAGGCTCCTTCGCGCTGTCTCGTCCGTTTGGACAAAACAAAAGGGCCGCGGATCCCGAGTGGGGTTCCGCGGCCCTGAAGGCGCCGGCCTGATGGTGGATCAGGCTGGATCACTCCAGGGTTCAGGCCCACGGAAGGCCCACATCGTGTGGTGCTGCATCGTCTGCTTCTTGGCGCCGGATTCCGCTCCCGCACCGACGGCCGCAAAGGCATAGGCCTGAGCGGCCTGTCCCTTCGCTACTGCTGCTGCCGGTGCCTGAGCCGGTCGCTCATTGCGCTCCTGCACGGGGAGACTCGCCGGAGACAGCGGACGGGCGGCGGAAATGCCGGACAGACCGGTGCCACGGAGCGAGGACTCGGAAGAGCAGGCGAGGCCGAGCGAGCAGGCGGAGACGACCGAGAGATCGGTCATTTTGTTGGTCTCGATGATGCTGATCACTTCAATCGCCTCCTCTCGGCGTCTCGGGCGGACCGGCGGGCCGGTCCTACGTATTCGGATAAGTACAGCACAGGACCAGGGCTTCAGAGAAGTCGCTGTTCCCGTGGTTAAGAACCTATGGTGACGACTGGGGCGGGCGCAAACTATTTTTTCGACGAGTTTTTCTCACATCTCGTCAGCGGTCTCCCCCAGCGCTTCCTCCACCGTCTCACCTGCGCAAATGGCCAGGACAGCGGTCCCGAACCGGCCCAGCTTCCGCGCGCCGACCCCGGAGATCACTGCCAGTTCGCCCTCGCTGCCCGGTACGGCCTCGGCGATCGCCATCAGTGTCTTGTCCGTGAACACGCAGTACGCGGGCTGACCGATCTCCTTCGCCCTGACCGCCCGCCAGTCGCGCAGCCGCTCGTACAGCGCCTCGTCCATGTCGGAGGGACAGTCCTCACAGCGCATCAGCTTCATCTCGCCGGCGTCGGTGAGGGTCCTGCCGCAGACCCGGCACCGGGCAGGGCCACGGCGGACGCGCTTGGGGACCGGTCCAGGACCCCGTTCGATCCCGCCGCCACCGGCCGCGCCGCGCGTGCCGATGGGCACCGAGCCGGGGCGCAGGCCGTTGAGGAAGCGGCTCGGGCGCCGTCCGGCGCGGCCCCCGGGCGAGCGGGCGAGCGACCACGACAGCGAGAGATGGAGGCGGGCCCGGGTGACGCCGACGTACAGCAGTCGGCGTTCCTCCTCGATCTGCTCGTCGGTCTTGGCGTAGGTGATCGGCATCATGCCCTCGGTCAGGCCGACCAGGAACACGGCGTCCCACTCCAGGCCCTTCGCCGAGTGGAGCGAGGCGAGGGTGACTCCCTGGACCGTGGGGGCGTGCTGGGCGGCGGCCCGCTCGTCGAGCTCCGCCACCAGGTCGGAGAGGGTCGCGCCCGGCCTGGCCCGCTCGAAGTCCTCGGCGAGCCGGACCAGGGCGGCCAGGGATTCCCAGCGGTCGCGCACCGCCCCCGAGCCCGCGGGGGGTTCCGAGGCCCACCCCTTGGTGGAGAGCACCGCGCGCACTTCCGCGGGCAGCCCCTCCGCGTCGTCGAGCAGGGAGTCGTTGCCCCCGGCACGGGCGGCGCCGCGCAGGGCGACCCCCGCCTCCCGTACCTCCGCCCGTTCGAAGAACCGTTCCGCACCCCGCAGCTGGTACGGCACGCCCGCGTCCGCCAGGGCCTGCTCGTAGACCTCGGACTGGGAGTTGACCCGGTAGAGCACGGCGATCTCGCCGGCCGGGACTCCCGCGGCGATCAGATCGCGGATCCGGCGGGCGGTGCCCTCGGCCTCCGAGGGCTCGTCGGCGTACTCCGTGTAGGCGGGATCGGGGCCGGGCTCGCGCTGGGAGACCAGTTCGAGCCGGTGCTCCGCGGCGCGGCCGCGGGCCTGACCGAGCAGGCCGTTGGCCAGATGGACGACCTGGGGGGTGGAGCGGTAGTCCCGGACCAGCTTGACCACCGTCGCCTGGGGGTGGCGGGTGCGGAAGTTCAGCAGGTGGTCGGGGGTGGCTCCGGTGAAGGAGTAGATCGTCTGGCTGGCGTCGCCGACGACGCACAGGGTGTCCCGGTCGCCGAGCCAGAGGTCCAGCAGCCGCTGCTGGAGCGGGCTGACGTCCTGGTACTCGTCGACGACGAAGTGCTGGTACTGGCGGCGGACGTGGTCGGCGATGTCGTGGCGGTCCTGGAGGATGGCGACCGTGAGGAGCAGCACATCCTCGAAGTCGATCACCGAACGGTCGCGCTTCAGCTCCTCGTACGTGGCGTAGATCTGGGAGATCTCGGCCGGATCGCGGGGGGCGTCGCGCTGGGTCTTCGCGACCACGGCCGGGTAGTCGGCGGGCACGGTCTGGGTGACCTTGGACCACTCGATCTCGCTGCTGACGTCCCGCAGCTCGTTGCGGTCGAGCCGGATGCGGCAGCGGGCCGCGGCCTCGGCGACCAGCTGGACCTTGCGCTCCAGCAGCCGGGGCAGATCGCCACCGACCGCTTTCGGCCAGAAGTACTGGAGCTGGCGCAGGGCGGCGGAGTGGAACGTGCGTGCCTGGACACCGCCCGCGCCGAGCTGGCGCAGCCGTCCGCGCATCTCACCGGCGGCCCGGTTGGTGAACGTGACAGCCAGCACACTCCCGGGCTGGAGTATCCCGGCGCGCACTCCGTACGCGATGCGATGGGTGATCGCGCGCGTCTTGCCCGTACCGGCTCCGGCCAGCACACACACCGGGCCGTGCAGGGCCGTGGCGACCTCGCGCTGCTCGGGGTCCAGGCCGTCGAGCACGGCGTCCGCCGACTCGGGGACCTGTGGGAAGAGGGAGGAATGCGTTGCTGCTGTCACTCTGCCATGCTGCCAGGTCGGGAGAGACGGACGCGGAAGTTGTCCACAGGGGGACCGCATCCGTCGTACTAATGCGGAGCGGCCCGATGCCTCACGTGGGGTGGCCCGGTGCGGAGCCACGGTTGGTGCCTGCGCGGGGGCGGCAACGGGAATGTGGGAATGGTGGTCGCCTCGCGTACGTTCCCCTTCCGTGCGGTGACGCACGGTCCAGATTCTCCGCGTGACGGATGAGACGGACGGGACGGACTGGTCCGGCAAGGCCGCAGGCGAGTCCGGGAAGACTGACGAGACCAAGGAGCGCGAAGACATGTCGGGCACTGTGACGATGTACAGCACCACGTGGTGCGGTTACTGCCGTCGGCTCAAGAGCCAGATGGACCGCGAGGGCATTACGTACAACGAGATCAACATCGAGCACGACCCGCAGTCCGCTGCCTTCGTCGAGAAGGCCAACGGGGGCAACCAGACCGTTCCCACCGTGCTGGTGGTCGGCTCCACCGGTGCCGAGGCCGTCATGACGAACCCGTCCCTGGCTCAGGTGAAGCAGGCGCTCGCCGCCTGATCGCGCCTTCCGCCGTACGTGAACGCCCCCTCCGGTCGAGCACCGGAGGGGGCGTTCACGTACAGGGCCGGAGTCAGCCGACGCTGCCCGGCTTCGGGAGCGGCTTGCCGTACCAGAGTTCGATCAGCCGGGCCGCGATCGAGATGCCGAACGGGGGCAGGATCTCGCCCGACTCGAAGGCGGCCTTCAGGTCCTCGCGGGAGAACCAGCGGGCCTCCTCGATCTCCTCGCCGTCCACATTGATCTCGAACGAGGTGGCCCGTGCCATGAAGCCGAGCATCAGGCTCGACGGGAACGGCCAGGGCTGGCTGGCGATGTACTCGACCTCGCCGACCGTGATGCCCGCCTCCTCGAAGACCTCGCGCGCCACGGACTGCTCGATCGACTCTCCCGGCTCGACGAAGCCCGCGAGCGTGGAGAAGCGGCCCTCGGGCCAGTGCACCTGGCGGCCCAGCAGGGCGCGGTCCTGGTCGTCCGTGACCAGCATGATCACCGCGGGGTCGGTACGCGGGTAGTGCTCGGCGCCGCAGGCCGGGCAGCGGCGGATGTGGCCGGCCGCCGCGATGACCGTGCGTTCGCCGCAGCGGGAGCAGAAGCGGTGCAGGCGCTGCCAGTTCTCCAGCGCCACCGCGTGCACCATCAGGCCCGCGTCGCGCGGGCCGAGCAGCAGACCCGCCTCGCGCAGCCCGGCCGGACGGGCCGGCTGGTCCATGCGGCCGGGCAGGGAGTCCTTCTGGAGCGCGAAGTAGCTGACGCCCTCCTCGTCGGTGCCGAGGAAGTAGCGGTGGGTCTCGGTGACCGGGGCCTCGAAAGCCGGGGTCATGACGATCTCCGTACCGCCGTCGGCGGTGTCGTCGATCAGCACCTGGCCGCCGGAGACGACGAACACACGGGTGGTCGGGTGGCTCCACGCGGCGGACAGCCAGGCCTCGTCGAGGCGGTGGTGCGCGGCGCGGTCGATGCCGCTGGGCGCGGTGAGGCCGATGGGCCGGTCTGCGGTGGCGTTGTCGAAGGTGCTCACAGGTGCTTCCTACTCCCCCGGGATGGATCGGGTGTTCAGAGGATTCAGCGGAGTGCGGCGGCCAGTTCGCCCCACAGGTGCGCGGTCGTCTCCACGCCTTTGAGCAGGAGGTCGAGCTCGACCTTCTCGTTGGGGGCGTGCCAGCCGTCGGACGGTACGGAGATGCCCAGGAAGAGGACGGGTGCGCCGAGCACGTCCTGGAGGTCGGCGGCGGGCCCCGAGCCCCCTTCGCGGGTGAAGAGGATCTTCCGGTCGAAGGCCCGTCCCATGGCGCGGGCCACGGCCTGCAGGGCGGGGTGGTCCAGCGGGGTCAGACAGGGGCGGGTGGCCGGGGCGAAGGTGATCCGGTGCCCGACACCGGCCGGGAGCTGTGCCTCGGCCCAGGCCCGGACCACGTCCTGGATCCGGTCGGGATCCTGGCCCGCGACCAGCCGGAAGCTGATCTTCACCAGGGCGGAGGACGGGATGATCGTCTTGCTGCCGGCGCCCTGGTAGCCGCCGCCGATGCCGTTGACCTCGGCGGTGGGGCGGGCCCAGATGCGTTCCAGCGTGGAGTAGCCCGCCTCGCCCGATGCGGCGCGCGACCTGGCGGTGCGCAGCCAGGTGGCCTCGTCGAAGGGCAGCTCGGCGAAGAGGACGCGCTCGGCGTCGGTGAGTTCGGCCACGCCGTCGTAGAAACCGGGGATCGCGACCCGGCCGTCCGCGTCGTGCAGCGCGGCGACGAGCCGGGCGACGGCGGTGGCCGGGTTGGGGACCGCGCCGCCGAACGAACCGGAGTGGATGTCCTGATCGGGGCCGTACAGCTCGATCTCGCATTCGGCGAGGCCGCGCATGCCGGTGCAGACCGTGGGGGTCGACTCGTCCCACATGCCGGTGTCGGAGACGATCACGGCGTCGGCGGAGAGCCGGCCGGCCCGCTCCTCGACCAGGGCGCGGAAGTTCGGCGAACCGGACTCCTCCTCACCCTCGATCAGGAGTTTGAGGTTGACGGCGGGGGCGGTGCGGCCGGTGGTGGCGAGGTGGGCCCGGACGCCGAGGGTGTGGAAGAACACCTGTCCCTTGTCGTCGGCGGCGCCGCGCCCGTACATCCGGCCGTCGCGGATCACCGGCTCGAACGGGTCGGTGTCCCAGCCGTCCTCGCGGGCGGCGGGCTGCACGTCGTGGTGCCCGTAGACGAGGACGGTCGGGGCGTCCGGGTCGTCGGACGGCCAGTGGGCGAAGACCGCGGGGGCGCCGGGCGTCTCCCAGATCTCGGTGACCGGGAAACCGGTCTCCTCGAGCTTGGCGGACAGCCACTCGGCGCTGTGCCGTACGTCCCCGTCGTGCTCCGGCTGGGCGGACACGGACGGGATGCGCAGCCAGTCGGCGAGGTCGTCCAGGAAGGCTGTGCGGTGCTGCTCGGTGTACGTACGGACGGCGCTGTCCGGGGTGTCGCTCATGTCCTTGAGCCTAGTGCCTCGCCCGGCGGGGTCCGCCCGCCCGCGGTGGCCCCGCCGGGCGGCCGAGATCCGCCGGACAGGGCCCTACGGCCTGGGCGGCGGCTCGTCGAGCAGGATCCGTTCCAGCTCCGCCCGGCCCGGCAGGCGGTCGGGGCGGACGGTCTCCCCGCTGCGCACGTACAGGAACGTGGCGGTGACGTCGGTGAGCGGCAGGCCGTGCAGTTCCGCCCAGGCCAGGCGGTAGACCGCGAGCTGGAGGGGGTCGGCGGTGTGGGCGCGGGTGGTCTTCCAGTCGACGATCTCGTAGGTGTCCCCGGTGCGGTACACCGCGTCGATGCGGCCGCGGATCACCCGGCCCGCCAGGGTGATCTGGAACGGCGTCTCGACGCGGTACGGGGTGCGGCGGGCGTACGGGGTGCGCTCGAAGGCCTCCTTGAGCGCGGCGAGGTCGCGCTCGTCGGCGATCTCGGCGTCGTTCTCGTCACCGCCGGGCAGCTCGTCGGGCCCGAGCATGGGGAGCGGCAGCTCCTCGAAGCGGGACTCCACCCAGGCGTGGAAGCGGGTGCCCCGGCGGGCCGCCGGCTGCGGCGGCCGCGGCATCGGGCGGGCCAGCTCCCGGGCGAAACCGTCGGGGTCGTCGGCGAGGCGCAGCAGTTGGGTGGCGGAGAGCGACGCGGGGACCAGGACGTCGCGCACGGTGGCGCGGGCGCGGCGCAGTTCGCCGGCGAGGGCGTCGAGGTCGCGGTCCCAGGAGGCGAGGGTGCGGGCCTCCTCGGGGGTGAGGCGGTGCGCCCCGGCGGGCTCGGGGGTGCGGGCCGCGGGGACGTGCGGTGCGGGGGCGGGGGGCGCGGGAGTACGGACCGGGGCGGGGGGCGCGGAAGCGTCGGCGGGCGGGGGTTCTGTGGGCAGTGCGTCCCAGTCGTCGGGAGACTCGGCATCGTCGGGGAACCCCGCCTCGTCGAGAAACCCTGCATCGGCGTACCGGGCCCCGTCCGGGAGCGGGGCCTCGTCGTCGTACGTCCCGTTGTCGTACGCCCCGTCGTCCGGGAACGGAGCCTCGTCGTCCGCCCAGTCGTCGGGGAACGCCTCACCGGGGAACGCGGCGTCGTCATGCCGATCGCCGTGAGCGGCGGCGGGCGTCTCCCCGGACGCGTCCGGTGCCCCGTCCGTCGTGGCCAGGGCCTCCAGGTGTGCCATCACCGTGTCCGCGGCGGCCCGGCGGCGGGTCAGCGCGATGTCGTCCAGGGGCAGCGGCCACGCCAGGTCGGCGGTCTTCCCGTCGAGCGCCGGGTTCTCCTCGTCCTCGGCCGGTTCGTCGGTCCAGACCTCGATCTCGCCGTGCCCGGCCGCACAGTGCTCGTACAGCGCGTGCAGGAAGCCGGACGGGCCGCGCGGCTTCTTCTGGGACGGGCCCCACCAGTGGCCGGAGCCGAGCAGCAGGGTGCGGGGCCGGGTGAAGGTGACGTAGCCCAGGCGGAGCTCCTCGGTGTGCTGGTGCTCCTTCATCTCCTCCTTGAACGCCTTGAGTCCCTTGGCGTCCCAGGAGTGCACATCGGGGAGGGTCGCCCGGTCGCCGCGCAGGGCGTGCGGGAGGACCTTGGACTGGGCGGTCCAGGCATCGCGGGACTGGCCGCTGGGGAACTGGCCGGTGACCAGGCCGGGCACGGCGACGATGTCCCACTCCAGGCCCTTGGACTTGTGGGCGGTGAGGACCTTGACGGTGTTCTCGCCGCCGGGCAGGGCGTTGTCCAGGCCCTTCTCGTACTGGACGGCGGTGCGCAGGAAGCCGAGGAAGGCGAGGAGCGTGGCCTCGCCCTCGACGGCGGAGAAGCGGGCCGCGACATCGAGGAAATTGGCGAGGGTCTCCCGGCGGCGGGCGGCCAGGGCCTGCGGCGACGCGGAGAGCTCGACCTCCAGGCCGGTGGTGGCCAGGACCCGGTGCAGCACGTCCATCAGCGGGTCGGCCAGCGAGCGGCGCAGGTCGCGCAGTTCGGCGGCGAGGCGGGCGAAGCGGACGCGGGCCCCGGCGGAGAACGGAAGGCCGTCGTCCGCGTCGCCGCCCGATTCGAGGAAGGTGTCCAGCGCGTCGGCGAGCGAGATCACCTCGGCCGGGTCGATGCCCTCGACGGCCTCGGCGAGACGGCGGTCGGGGTCGACGTCCTCGTCGCCGTGGCTCGCACGGTGGACGAGGAGCCGGGCCCGGCGGCCGAGCAGGGCCAGGTCACGGGGGCCGATCCGCCAGCGGGGGCCGGTGAGCAGCCGGACCAGGGCGGCGTTGGCGCCCGGGTCCTGGAGGACCTCGCAGACCGCGACGAGATCGGCGACCTCGGGCAGGTGCAGCAGCCCGGACAGGCCGACGACCTCGACCGGGATGTCGCGGGCCACCAGCGCGGCCTGGATCTCCGGGAAGTCGCCCGCGGTGCGGCACAGGACGGCGATCTCACCGGGCGCCTTGCCGGTCCGCACCTGATGGGCGATGGAGTCGGCGAGCCAGTCGATCTCCTCGGCGTGGGTGCGCAGCAGCGCGCAGCGGACGGTGCCGTCGCGCTCGGCGCCGGGGGCGGGGCGCAGTGCCTCGACGCCCTCGTGCATGGCGCGCAGCGGTGCGGCGAGGCCGTTGGCGAGGTGCAGGAGCCGGCCGCCGCTGCGGCGGTTCTCGCTGAGGGAGTGACGGGTGGCGGGGGTGCCGTCGGCGTACGGGAAGTGGCGCGGGAAGTCGTCGAGGTTGGCGACGGACGCGCCGCGCCAGCCGTAGATCGCCTGGCAGGGGTCGCCGACCGCGGTGACGGCGTGCCCGGTCGGGCCCTCGGGGCCGCTGCCGAAGAGGGCGGAGAGCAGGAGGCGCTGGGCGACGGAGGTGTCCTGGTACTCGTCGAGCAGGACGACGCGGAATTCGTCGCGCAGGATCGTGCCGACCTCGGGGCGGGTGAGGGCCAGCTCGGCGGAGAGCGCGATCTGGTCGCCGAAGTCGAGGAGGTCGCGGCTCTTCTTGGCCTCGCGGTAGCGCCGGGTCAGCCGGAGCAGCTCGCGGCGGGCCTCGGCGGTCTCGGGGATCTTGCGCAGCTCGGCGTTGCTGAGCCGGGCCGATTCGAGTGTGGCCAGAAGGCCGGTGTCGTACTCGGCGAGTTCTTCGGGGCGTACGAGGTGTTCGGCGAGCTCGGCGTCGAGCGCCAGCAGATCGCTGACGAGGGTGGGGAACGACCTGGTCAGGGCCGGGTAGGGGCCGGGGGCCTCGCGCAGTACGCGGGCGGCGAGCTGGTAGCGGGTGGCGTCGGCGAGGAGGCGGGTGGTGGGTTCGAGCCCGATGCGGAGCCCGTGTTCGGTGAGCAGCCGGCCGGCGAAGGCGTGGTACGTGGAGATGCTGGGCTCGCCCGGGGGGTTGTCCGGGTCGATGGCGTCCGGATCGGTGACCCCGGCCGCGATCAGGGCCCTGCGGACGCGCTCGGCGAGCTCACCGGCCGCCTTGTTGGTGAACGTGAGCCCGAGGACCTGCTCGGGGGCGACCTGGCCGGTGCCCACCAGCCACACCACGCGCGCCGCCATCACCGTGGTCTTCCCGGACCCGGCTCCGGCCACGATCACCTGCGGGGCGGGCGGCGCGGTGATGCAGGCCGTCTGCTCCGGGGTGAACGGGATGCCGAGGAGCTCCTTGAGCTGCTCGGGATCGTTGATACGTGAGGACACCCGTCGAGGCTAACCGGGCGCACCGACAACGTGCGGCCCCCGGACCCACCGGCAACGCCTGGCCCCACCGGCCCCACCGGCATCGCCCAGGGCCGCCGGCCCCCCGGGCCTCGCTCACTCCAGGATGTGGCGGCCCTCCGGCTGTGCGCTGCACGAGGCCCGGAAGGCGCAGTGCGTGCAGTGCTGGCCGGTCGTGGGGGTGAAGCGTTCGTCCAGGACCCGGCCCGCGGCGGTGGCCAGCAGCTCGGGGACCCATTCGCCGCTGAGGGGCTCCTGCGCCTGCACTTTGGGGAGGGCTTCGCCGCCCTCCTTCTTGGCGGCGGGCTGGCGCAGCTGTACGAGTTCGGCGCCACCGGGCTCGGGGCGGCGGCCGTCGAAGACCTCGTCGACCGCGCCTTCCCGGACGGCCAGCTGGTACACGGCGAGCTGGGGGTGGCGGGCGACCTCGTCCCTGGTCGGGGACTGCTTGCCGGTCTTGAAGTCGACGACGTAGGCGCGGCCCTCGGCGTCCTGTTCGACGCGGTCCATGGAACCCCGGATACGCACCTCGTACTCCCCCGCCGCCAGTGTCACGTCGAAGTCGTGCTCGCTCGCCGCGGGGGTGCGGCCGGCGCGGTCCATGACGTGCCAGCGCAGGAAGCGTTCGAGGGCGGCCCGTGCCTGTTCCTTCTCCTGCCGGGACTTCCAGGGGGCGTCGAAGACGAGACCGTCCCAGACCGAGTCCAGCCGCTCCATCAGGACGTCGAGATCGGCGGGGGTACGCCCGGAGGCCACCTCGTCGGCGAGTACGTGGACGACGTTGCCGAAGCCCTGCGCGGCCGTCGCCGGGGCGTCCGCCTTGACCTCGCGGCCGAGGAACCACTGGAGCGCGCAGGTGTTGGCGAGCTGGTCGAGCGCGCTGCCGGAGAGGGCCACGGGCTGGTCCCGGTCGCGGAGCGGGACGGCGGAACGGGTTGGTTCGTACAGGCCCCACCAGCGGTGGGGATGGGCCGCGGGTACGAGTGGCCGGCCCTCGTCGTCGGTGAGCGCGGCCAGGCGGGCGAGGCGGCGGGCGGCCTCCTCGCGCAGGGCCTCGGAGGCCTCGGGGTCGACGGTGGTGGCGCGCAGTTCGGCGACGAGCGCGGCGACGGCGAGCGGGCGGCGCGGGCGGCCGGTGATGTCGCGCGGTTCCTCACCGAGCTCGGTGAGGAAGCGGGACGGCTGGTCGCCGTCGTCGGCTGGCGCCTTCACCGCGGTGACGACGAGGCGTTCGCGGGCACGGGTCGCCGCGACGTAGAAGAGCCGGCGCTCCTCGGCGAGGAGGGCACCGGGGGTGAGGGGTTCGGCCAGGCCGTCGCGACCGATCCGGTCCGCCTCCAGCAGCGAACCGCGGCGGCGCAGGTCCGGCCAGAGTCCCTCCTGCACGCCCGCGACGACGACGAGCCGCCACTCCAGGCCCTTGGAGCGGTGCGCGGTCATCAGCCGTACGGCGTCGGGGCGCACCGCGCGCCGGGAGAGGGTGTCGGCGGCGATGTCCTGGGCGTCGACCTCCTCCAGGAAGTTGAGCGCGCCGCGCCCGCCGGTGCGCTCCTCGGCACGGGCGGCGGTGTCGAAGAGCGCGCAGACGGCGTCGAGGTCGCGGTCGGCGTTGCGGCCGCCCGCGCCGCCGCGCAGGGCGGCACGCTCCAGCCGGCCGGGCCACGGGGTGCCGGCCCACAGTTCCCACAGTGCCTCCTCCGCGGTGCCGCCGCCTTCGAGGAGCTCGCGGGCCTTGCGCAGGAGCGCGCCGAGGCGCTGGGCACCGCGGGCGTACGCCGGATCGTGCGTGACGAGCCGTTCCGGCTCCGCGAGCGCGCGGGCCAGCAGATCGCCGGAGGGCGCCGGTACGCGGTTCCCGGCGGCCCGCTCCTCGTCGCGCAGGGCCCGGCCGAGACGGCGGAGGTCGGCGGCGTCCATGGAGCCGAGGGGGGAGGCGAGCAGGGTCAGGGCGGTCTCGGTGTCCAGCCAGGAGGAGACCTCGGCGCGTTCGTCCGCCGCCGCTGCGGTCGCTGTAGCCGTTGCCGTCGCCGTCGCCGTTGCCGGGGCATGCTCCGGGTCTTCGTTCTCCGGCGGGGCTTCCGCCGCCGGGGCTTCCGCCTCCGCGCCATCGCTCTCCGCCGCCTGAGCAGCCTCCGCACCGTCGCTCTCCGCCGCCTGAGCAGCCTCCGCACCTTCACCGACCGCCATCGGAGCCGCCTCCGCGCCTCCACCACCCCCCGACGAGGTCTCCTCTTCCTCCTCGTCCGCGCCCGGCGCACCCCGGCGCAGGGCCGCCGTGGCGACCGCGCGCAGGGCTGTCAGGAGCGGGGCCACCGCCGGTTCGTGGCGCAGGGGAAGGTCGTCCCCGTCGACCTCAAGGGGGACGCCCGCCGCCGTCAGGGCCCGGCGCAGCGAGGGGATCGTGCGGCCTCCGGCCCGTACGAGCACCGCCATCTCGTTCCACGGGACGCCGTCCTCCAGATGGGCCCGGCGCAGCAGATCGGCGATGTGGTCCAGCTCGGTGGACGCGGTCGGATAGGTGTACGCCTCCACGCCGCCGCCCTCGCGGACCGCGGCGAGCTCCCGGTGGGCGCGGACCTTCGCCGAGGGCAGCCGGGTCAGCGGCATCCGGCGGGTGAGCAGGCGGGTGGCGGCCAGCAGCCGCCCGGCGGAACGCCGCGAGGTGGTGAGCACGCCGACCGGGGCCGGGGCGCCGTCCGCCCGCCGGAACGTTTCCGGGAAGTCCAGGATGCCGTTCACATCGGCGCCCCGGAACGCGTAGATCGACTGGTCCGGGTCGCCGAAGGCGATCAGGTCCCGGCCGCCCCCGGCGCCCGGGGCGCTCCCCCGGTTGCCGGCCAGCGCGTGCAGCAGCCGCACCTGCGCCGGGTCCGTGTCCTGGTACTCGTCCACGAACACCGCGTCGTACTGCCCCGCGAGCAGCGCCGACACCTCGGGGCGCTCCGCGAGCAGCACCGCCCGGTGCACCAGCTCCGCGTAGTCCAGCACCCCCTGACCGTCCAGCACGTCGAGGTACTCGGCGAGGAACTCGGCGGCGGCGCCCCAGTCCGGCCGGCCGGTGCGGCGGGCGAAGGCGGCCAGCGCGTCCGGGCCCAGGCCCAGCTCACGGCTGCGGGCCAGCACGGCTCGTACCTCGTCGGCGAAGCCGCGCGTGGTCAGACAGGCCCGCAGCTCGTCGGGCCAGCGGATGTGCGCGAAGCCGTCCCGCTCCAGTTCGAGCTGGCCGGCGAGCAGCTCGCGGACGGTGACGTCCTGCTCCGGTCCGGAGAGCAGCCGCATCGGTTCGGCGAAGAGGTCGGCGTCCTGGTGCGCGCGGACCAGGGCGTAGCAGAAGGAGTGGAACGTGGTCGCCTGCGGACCGCGGGCGGCGCCGAGACGGGCGGCCATCCGGTCGCGCAGCTCGACGGCGGCCTTGCGGCTGAAGGTGAGCACCAGGACGCGCGCCGGGTCGCCGCCCCGCGCGATGCGTGCGGCGACCGCCTCGACGAGCGTGGTCGTCTTGCCGGTGCCGGGTCCGGCGAGCACCAGGAGCGGGCCGCCGGAATGATCAACCACCGCGCGTTGCGCTGCGTCCAGGAGGGGAGGGTCCACGGAGCCCGGCGGAGTGCGCACCAGCCGGTACGCGCCCGAGGCCCGCTGCCGTGTCCGACGGTGCGGACTGTGCCGGGTGGTGGAGGAGGAGCTCACGTGGATCGCCGGTCCTGGTGGGTGTACTGATGATGAGGGTGCGGTGCGCGCCGCGAACCTACGAAGCTACGCCAGCGGGGACGCCCCGGGGGACGAGTGCGCTGCGTACCTCGTCACGTTCCGGAGCGCGGACACCGTCGCGCCGCGTGTCGCGGAGGCCCTCGCACCGCGTGTCGCGGGATTCGTCACACCGCGTGTCACAGGTCCCGTCGGTACCGACATGTCGTAGGTCACGGACCGTGGCACGGATCACTTCCCGTACCTCGGGCACGTCGTACGGCCCCGGCGCCGCCCGCTGTGCCGCCGGATGGCCGAAGCTGTCAGGTGTGAGCACCTCCGCCCTTGTCCCGGTCCGCGCCCCCGCCCGCGGTGACGCCGTCCCACCGCGCCCGCTTCATGTCGAGGCGCGGCAGATGGCCCTCCGCCCCGCGCGAGGCCTCGCGCAGCGGGGTGCTCTCCGCGCGATAGTGGTCCAGCGCCCGCAGCTCGTGGCCCGGGAGCAGCGCCCCGTCGGCGCGCACCACGCGCCACCACGGCACCGCCGCCCCGTACAGCGACATGACCCGACCGACCTGGCGCGGGCCGCCCTCGCCCAGCCACTCGGCGACATCGCCGTACGTCATGACGCGGCCGGGCGGGATCAGCTCGGCGACATCGAGGACCCGCTCCGCGTACTCCGGCAGTGCGTGGCTCGTGCGGTCGCCGCCCGTCCGGTCCCCGTCCGCCCCGTCGCCGCTCGTCCGCTGTTGGCTCATCCCGCCCATCCTGCCGTACGCCACCGACATCCCGGCCCGGTCCGTGCGCGCCCGGTCACAGGGTGTGCGGGCGCGGGCAAAGGCGCGTATCTTGCGCTTCGCGTGTCCGTGCGGTGCCCCCTGGTGCCCCTCTCCGTCGCCGGGCCGTGCCACCATCGTGCGGGCGGTGACCGGTGATACGAGAACACGAAGACCAATCAGAGGCGACGAAGGAGCAGGGCGTGCAGCCATCGAAGGCGGCGGACGCCCCTGACGCCGATCCGCATCCGGACGAGACTCCCGCACCCTCCGGGAAGCCCGGTGCCGACCGGGACGAGGCCGGCAAGACCCCCGGGTATCCGGCCGGCTCGACGCTCTCGACCGCCGCGGAGGAGCAGGCCGAGCGCGTCTCGGGGGACGAACCGCTGCTGCCCGCCCGGGTGCACCGCCCCTCCGACCTCATGCGGCTCCTCATCGGGGTCCTGGCGATCGTCGTCCTGTTCTCGATCGCCGCGTTCGCCCATGGCACGACCACCGGCCTCGAACAGGACATCAACAAGGGCACAGGTCAGGCGCCGGACATCCTGATCAAGCTGGCGGGGCTGGTCTCCAGCATCGCCGTGCTGCTCGTCCCGGTCGCCTTCGCCATCGAGCGGCTGATCAAACGCGACGGGCTCCGGATCGCCGACGGGGTGCTCGCCGCCGTGCTGGCCCACGGCGTCACGCTCGCCGCCGACCTCTGGGTCGCCAAGTCCGCCCCGGGCACCATCCAGGACGCCCTGACCCAGCCACAGCCCGGTGACGCGCTCACCGATCCCGTGCACGGCTATCTCGCACCGGTGATCGCCTATATGACGGCGGTCGGCATGGCGAGACGGCCGCGCTGGCGGGTCGTGCTGTGGGTGGTGCTGCTGCTCGACGCGTTCGCCATGCTGGTCGGCGGCTACACGACCCCGTTCTCGATCATCCTCACCGTGCTGATCGGCTGGACCGTCGCGTACGGCACGCTGTACGCCGTCGGCTCGCCGAACGTACGGCCGACCGGTCAGCATCTGATGGCCGGTCTGCGCCATGTCGGCTTCCACCCGGTCAGCGCGATGCGCGCCGACGACGCCTCCGACTCGGGCGACCAGAGCGACCGGGGACGCCGCTATCTGGTCTCCCTGGAGGACGGGCCACCGCTCGATGTCACGGTCGTCGACCGCGAGCAGCAGGCCCACGGCTTCTTCTACCGGGTGTGGCGCAGGCTCACCCTGCGCGGCATCACCCAGCGCCGCTCCATCCAGTCGCTGCGCCAGGCCCTGGAGCAGGAGGCGCTGCTCGCCTACGCGGCGATCGCCGCCGGGGCCAACGCGCCCAAGCTGATCGCCACGTCCGAGCTCGGTCCCGACGCCGTGATGCTGGTGTACGAGCACATCGGCGGCCGTTCCCTGGACGCGCTGGAGGACTCGGAGATCACCGACGAGCTGCTGCACGGCTCCTGGCGCCAGGTGAAGGCGCTCCAGTCGCGGCGGATCGCGCACCGCAGGCTCACCGGAGACGCCATCCTGGTGGATCGTTCCGGCAAGGTTTTCGTCACCGATCTGCGCGGCGGCGAGATCGCGGCCGGTGATCTGGTCCTGCGGATGGACGTCGCCCAGCTGCTGACCACGACCGGTCTGCGGGTGGGCGCCGAGCGGGCCGTCGCCGGGGCGCTGGAGGTGCTCGGGCCGGACGCCGTCGCGGACTGCCTGCCGCTGCTCCAGCCGATCGCGCTGAGCCGCTCCACGCGGGCGGCGCTGCGCCGGCTCGCCCGGGAGCGCTCGCAACGGGAGCGGGAGGCGGTGCTGGAGGCGTCGGACGCGGCCAAGCGGGCCAGGGCGCACGAGCACGCGGCGCACGCCGAGCCGTCGGACGGTACGGCCGCCGCCGGGGAGGCCACCGCCGGTACGGCCACCGAACCCAAGGGCGACCACAAGGCCGACCGCAAGGCCGACCGCAAGGCGCTCCGCAACGAGAAGCAGGCCGAGAAGCGCGCCCTGGACGATGCCCTCGAAGGGGCCCGCGAGGAGGACCTGCTCTCCCAGATGCGGCAGCAGGTGCTGCTGATCCGGCCGCAGGCACCGGTCGAACCGGTGCGCCTCGAACGCATCAAGGCCCGCACCCTGCTCAGCTGCATCGCCGGTGCGATCGCCGCGTACTTCCTCATCTCGCAGGTCACCCAGGCCGACTTCGGTGCGGTCGTCGAGCAGGCGGAGTGGGGCTGGGTGGCGGCCGCGGTCGCCTTCTCCGCCCTGAGCTACGTGGCGGCGGCGATGAGCCTGCTGGGCTTCGTGCCGGAGCGGGTCTCGTTCGGCAAGACGGTCCTGGCGCAGGTCGCCGGGTCCTTCGTGAAGATCGTCGCCCCGGCCGCGGTCGGCGGTGTGGCGCTGAACACCCGCTTCCTGCAACGGGCCGGGGTGCGTCCGGGGCTCGCCGTGGCGAGCGTCGGCGCCTCGCAGCTGTTCGGCCTCGGCTGCCACATCCTGCTGCTGGCGGCCTTCGGCTATCTGACCGGTACCGAGAAGACCCCGTCCTCGCTCACCCCGTCCAGGACGGTCATCGCCGGACTGCTGACGGTGGCCGTGCTGGTGCTGGTGGTGACGGCGGTCCCGTTCCTGCGGAAGTTCGTGGTGACACGGGTGCGGTCGCTGTTCGCCGGGGTCGTGCCGCGCATGCTCGACGTGGTGCAGCGCCCGCAGAAGCTGCTGACCGGCATCGGCGGAATGCTGCTGCTGACCGGCCTGTTCGTGATGTGCCTGGACGCCTCGGTCCGCGCGTTCAGCGGTCCGGACGTGCCGCATCTCAGCTACGCCAGCATCGCGGTGGTCTTCCTGGCCGGCAACGCTCTGGGTTCGGCGGCGCCCACACCGGGCGGAATGGGCGCGGTGGAGGGCGCGCTGACGCTGGGTCTGATCGCGGTCGGCCTGCCGAAGGAGGTCGCGGCACCCGCCGTGCTGCTGTACCGCCTGCTGACGCTCTGGCTGCCGGTGCTTCCCGGCTGGCTCTGCTTCAACCACCTGACCCGCAAGGGCGAGCTCTGACGTTCCCTCAGCCCCCGGGCGGGGCCGCCCGCGAGTCCAAGCGGGCGACGGCGGGGCCGCCCGCCACCCGCTTGGACCGGTGCCCCGTGCACCGACCGGCTTCCCGCCGCACCATGGGCCCATGAGGACCTCCCCTGCCCTGCGTGCCGCCGCCCTGGCCGCCGCCGTCACCGTGCTCCTGCCCCTCACCGCCTGCTCGCAGAGCGGCAACAAGGAAGGCCCGGACGGGCCGCAGGGCTCGCCCCTCGCGGCCAACGCCGCCGAGGCGAGCAGCTCCGGCGACCTCGCCTCCCAGAAGCTGACGTGGACGCCCTGCCCGGCCCCGTCCGCCGCACAGGGCGGCGGAAAGGCACCGTCCCCGCTGCCCGGCGGCACCCACTGGGAGTGCACGTCCATGAGGGCGCCGCTCGACTACGCGAAGCCCAAGGGCGAAACGATCCAGCTGGCACTGATCCGGGCCAGGGCCAAGAACCAGGACCAGCGGATCGGCTCCCTCGTCTTCAACTTCGGCGGCCCCGGCGCCTCCGGGGTCGCCACCCTGCCCGCCTTCGGCACCGCCTACGACAAGCTCCGCGCCCGCTACGACCTGGTCAGCTTCGACCCGCGCGGCGTGGGCCGCAGCGACGGGGTGGAGTGCGAGACCGACAAGCAGCTCGACGCCCGCTACGAGGCCGACGGCACCCCGGACACCAGTGCGGAGGTGGACACCTTCGTCAAGGACACCAAGACGTACGCGCAGGCCTGCGAGAAGAACTCCGGCAAGCAGCTCCCCCACGTCGGCACCACCGACGCCGCCCGTGACATGGATCTGATGCGCCAGGTGCTCGGCGACAAGAAGCTGTACTACTTCGGCATCTCGTACGGCACCGAACTGGGCGGCGTCTACGCCCACTTGTTCCCGAAGAACGTCGGCAGGTCGGTGCTGGACGCGGTGGTCGACCCGACGCAGGACAACGAGCAGTCCTCACTCGGCCAGACCAAGGGCTTCCAGCTCGCGCTCGACAACTTCACCAAGGACTGCGCCGAGCGCGGCGACGCCTGCAAGCTTTCCGGTGCCACCTCGAAGGAGGTCGAGCAGGGAATCTCCGAGCAGCTCGACCGGCTGGAGAAGAAGCCGATCCAGGGGCTCGGCGATCGCAAGCTGACGCAGACCCTGGCGATCACCGGCGTCGCCGCCGCCCTCTACTCCAAGCAGACCTGGCCGCTGCTGGAGCAGGGGCTGGACGAGGCCGACGGCGGCAACGGCGGGCTGCTCCTCGCCCTCGCCGACTCGCTGAACGGCCGTTCCGACAGTGGCCGGTACGACAACTCGATGGCCGCCAACGCCGCGGTCAACTGCGCCGACTCCAAGCAGCGGTTCACCGTGGACCAGACCAAGGCCAAGCTCCCCGAGTTCCGGTCCGCCTCGAAGATCTTCGGCGACTATCTGGGCTGGTCCCTGATGTCCTGCACCGGCTGGCCGGTGGCGGGCGCGTGGGACACCCCGGACGTCAGCGCCCCGGGCGCGGCCCCCATCCTCGTCATCGGCAACACCGGCGACCCGGCGACGCCGTACGCGGGCGCGAAGGCGATGACCGACGCGCTGGGCAAGGGCGTCGGCGTGGAGATGACGTACGAGGGCCAGGGACACGGCGCGTACAACAGCGGCAACGCCTGCGTGCAGAAGGCCGTGGGCGGCTACCTGCTGGACGGCAAGGTCCCCGCGGCCGGAACCGTCTGCAAGTAGCAGCGCGTCCCGGGCGTGACACCTAGCATGGGCGGACTCTCCGTACACCACGAGTGCAGGCACACCTGCACGCCGCGGGTACGGGCACATCGGGGAGGACGCCACACGTGGTCGCACACGCACGCGCCGGGGCTCTGGCCGGCGCCGCACTTCTGCTGACAGGGCTGCTCGCGGGCTGCGGCGGAGGTACGGACGACAAGCCCGCCGGCCGGACGGACCGTGATGCCGCGTCCCCGGCCGGCGGCCCGTCCACCGCGCCGGAGGGGCAGCCGGGCACACCCCGGCTGCCCGCGTCCCTCACCTCCCAGCGGCTGGACTGGAAGGGCTGCGAGGCCCGCGCGGGCGAGAGCGCCCCCGGATCCGAGTGGCGCTGCTCGACGGTCCGGGTGCCGCTGGACTACACGAAGCCCGACGGCGAGACGATCGGGATCGCGCTGATCCGCAAGAAGGCCGGGAACACCGGCCGCCGCCTCGGCTCGATGCTGTTCGACTTCGGCGGGCCCGGCGCCTCGGGAGTCTCGATACTCCCGCGCTCCGCCGGCTCGTACGACAACCTCAACTCCCGCTACGACCTGGTGGGCTTCGACCCGCGCGGGGTCGCGGGCAGCGAGGGGGTGAGCTGCCGCACCGACAAGGAGCAGGAGACCGCCTACCGGAAGGTCGACATGACCCCGGACACGGCGGCGGAGGAGGCGGCGTTCCTGAAGGACGGCGCGGACTTCGGCGCCGGCTGCGAGCGCCGCTCCGGCAAGGTCCTGCCGTACGTCGGCACCTCCAACGCCGCCCGGGACATGGACCTGATCCGTGCGGTGCTCGGCGACAAGAAGCTCACCTACTTCGGCATCTCGTACGGCACCGAGCTCGGCGGCACCTACGCGCACCTCTTCCCCGCCCACGTCGGACGCACCGTCCTGGACGCCGTCGTCGACCCGACCGCGGACACCATCGGGCACGCCCGCAACCAGGCGACCGGCTTCCAGCGGGCGCTGGACAACTACCTCAAGGACCGCGGCCAGGACCCGAAGGCGGGTACCCGGCGGATCGCGAAGCTGCTGGAGCGGATCGACAGGAAGCCGCTGCCGACCCGCTCGGGCCGCGAGCTCAACGACTCGCTGGCCGTCACCGGCATCGTCATGCCGCTCTACTCCAAGAGCAGTTGGCCGTTCCTGACCCAGGCGCTGGACGAGGCCGAGAAGAGCGGCACCGGGAACATGCTGCTCCAGCTGGCCGACTCGTACAACGGCCGTGACGCGAAGGGGCACTACGACACCCAGAACCACGCGCAGCGCGCCATCTCCTGCGCGGACAGCAAGCTCCGGCCGACGGCGGACGAGGCCAGGGCACTGCTGCCGGAGTTCCGGAAGCTGTCCCCGGTGTTCGGCCCGTTCCTCGCGTGGGACACGGCCGGCTGGTGCGCGCGGTGGCCGGTGGAGGGGGAGCACGACCACCCGGAGGCGAGCGCCCCGGGCGCCGGTCCGGTCCTGGTCGTCGGCACGACGGGGGACCCGGCGACGCCGTACGAGGGTGCGCGCAGGATGGCGGACGGGCTGGGCAAGGGCGTGGGCGTCCTGCTCACCAACAAGGGCGAGGGGCACGGCGCGTACGGCGGGAACACCTGCGTGACATCGACCGTGGACGCGTACTTCCTCGACGGGATGGTCCCGGAGGACGGGAAGACCTGCTCCTAGCGTCGGCCCGCGGCCACGACGAAGGGGCCGGTCCGCGCCACGCGGACCGGCCCCTTCGCAGCGTTCGTACTAGTACACCGGCTTCTCGGGCTCGATCTGGTTGACCCAGCCGATCACGCCGCCGCCCACGTGCACCGCGTCGGCGAAGCCCGCGGACTTGAGGACCGCGAGGACCTCGGCGCTGCGGACGCCCGTCTTGCAGTGCAGGACGATGCGCTTGTCCTGCGGGAGGTCCTGGAGGGCGTTGCCCATCAGGAACTCGTTCTTCGGGATCAGCTTGGCGCCCGGGATCGAGACGATCTCGAACTCGTTCGGCTCACGGACGTCGATGATCTCGATCTTCTCGTCCGCGTCGATCCACTCCTTGAGCTGCTTGGGAGTGATCGTGGAGCCGAGCGCCGCCTCCTGGGCCTCCTCGGACACGACGCCGCAGAAGGCCTCGTAGTCGATGAGCTCGGTGACGGTGGGGTTCTCGCCGCAGACCGCGCAGTCGGGGTCCTTGCGGATCTTGACCTGGCGGTACTGCATCTCCAGGGCATCGTAGATCATCAGCCGGCCGACGAGCGGGTCGCCGATACCGGCGAGCAGCTTGATGGCCTCGTTGACCTGGATGGAACCGATCGACGCGCAGAGCACCCCGAGCACGCCGCCCTCGGCGCAGGAGGGGACCATGCCCGGCGGCGGCGGCTCCGGGTAGAGGCAGCGGTAGCAGGGACCGTGCTCGGACCAGAAGACGGACGCCTGGCCGTCGAACCGGTAGATCGAGCCCCAGATGTACGGCTTGTTCAGCAGTACGGCCGCGTCGTTGACCAGATAGCGGGTGGCGAAGTTGTCCGTGCCGTCCACGATCAGGTCGTACTGGGCGAAGATGTCCATCACGTTGTCGGCTTCGAGCCGCTCCTCGTGAAGGACCACGTTCACATACGGGTTGATGCCCAGCACCGAGTCCTTGGCGGACTCGGCCTTGGAGCGCCCGATGTCGGCCTGGCTGTGGATGATCTGGCGCTGCAGGTTCGACTCGTCGACCTCGTCGAACTCCACGATGCCGAGCGTGCCGACACCGGCCGCGGCCAGGTACATCAGGGCCGGCGACCCGAGACCGCCGGCGCCCACACAGAGCACCTTCGCGTTCTTCAGCCGCTTCTGTCCGTCCATCCCGACATCCGGGATGATCAGGTGGCGGGAGTACCTGCGGACCTCGTCGACGGTGAGCTCAGCAGCTGGCTCGACCAGGGGTGGCAGCGACACAGGAACCTCAACAATGCAGGTGGTCGGTTTCTACGTACTTCATCTACGTACGGTTGTACTTGCCGTAACACTGCCACGCCCCCTCTCATTCCGAGATACCAGGTCCGATCCGCGAGACGATTTCGTCCCAGTACCTGGGCAGCGCCGCGAATGGATCGGTTTGTCCGTGCTGCCCGTCTCGGTCCGTGAAGAAGATCGTGCCCGCGCCCTGCCAGCGGGCGATGCGCATGGCCTCGTCGAGGTGGGTGCGCGGGACGCCGTGGACGAAGTGCGCGAACCGCTCCGGCGGATAGGTGGCCGTCCACTCCGCCACCTGCGACCAGCGGTAGTCGGTCCACGGTCCGCGGAAGGTGACCAACTGGTCGGCGGCCTCGGCGTAGCCGGGATACGGATGGGTGCCCACTCCCAGTACCAGCGGCCCGGTCCCCTCCCCGTACGGGCGGTCGCCGTGCTCCAGGATGGTCGCGAGTGTGCTGGTCAGACGGCGCACCGCCGGGAGGTGGACGCGCTCGGCCGGGCAGCGGCCGAGATAGAAGCCGTCGACGCGGTACCAGTCGAGGAAGCACTGCGCGTCGGCGATCAGCTCCGCGAAGGAGCGGCTGCCGAAGGCCAGATCGAGATGGCCGAGCAGCCGGCCGCCCGCCGCCCGGGTCAGGTCGAGCGGATCGTCGCCGTGCACCGCCCGGTCGCGCGCGTTGCGGAGCCGGCCCGCGGCTTCCAGGCAGTGCGGATCGGGGCGGGCGCCGGGGCCGTTGTCGATGTTGAGGACGGCCCAGTGCAGCGGGGTGCCGGGGCGGGCCAGTTCGGCCCATTCGGTGGGCGCGAGCAGCGGGTGCGCGTAACCGGGGACGCCGAAGCCGAGCGGTTCGGCGCCGCTGGTGCGGCGGGTGGTGCCGGTGCTGGTCAGATACGGCATGCCGCCTCCATCCAGATGTCGGCGAGGGACTCCTCCAGATTGATCCGGGGGCGCCAGCCGAGCCGGTCCCGGGCGGTGCGGACATCGGCCTGCTGCCAGGCGCCGCACCCGTCGGGGTAGGGGGACGGGGTCGCCGAGAGGTGCTCGATGACCGACTCGGTCGAGGTGCGCGGGGCGCCGATCGGCAACCGGGGCGGGGGCGCGTCCAGCTCGTGGAGCGCGCCCGCGTATCCGGCGACCCTGGCGAGGACGGCGGCCGCGTCCCGGAGGCGCACGGCGCGGCCGGTACCGATGTTGACGACGCCCTGGGCTGCGGAGAGCGAGGCGGCGTGCACGGCGCGCGCGACATCGCGTACGTCGACGAAATCGCGCTGCACCCCGAGGCCGCTGAGCTTCAGCTCGCCGTCGCCGGACTGCATGGCCCGGCGCATCGCCTCGGCGAGCCTGCCGAGCGGGGAGCCGGCCGGGGTGCCCGGCCCGACCGGGGAGAAGACCCGCAGCACGACCGCGTCGAGGCCCGAGCCGAGGACGAGTTCGGTGGCGGCGAGCTTGCTGACCCCGTACGGGCCACCGGGGCGCGGGATCGCGTCCTCGGCGGTGGACGAGCCGGGCTGCGAGGGTCCGTACTCCGACGAGCAGCCGACCTGGACGAGCCGGGCCGTGCAGCCGCTGCGCCGCATCGCCTCGCAGACCGTGGCGACGGCGACCGTGTTGTGGCGGGTCAGATCGCGGGCCCCGCCGCGGGTGGCGCCCGCGCAGTTGACGACGACTCCGGGGTGGACGGCGTCCAGGAACCGGGTCAGCGCGCCGGGGCTGCCGCTGGCGAGATCGAACCGTACGTCGGCGTCGTCGCCGCGGCCCAGCGCCGTGAGGTGCACGGCGGGGTCGGCGAGCAGGCGGTCGGCGACGAACCGGCCGAGGAATCCGTTGGCTCCGAGCAGCAGCACCCTCATCGCGCGCCCCCTCGGCGCCGACGGCGAGCTGCCGGTGAAGGGGATTGGGGGGTCATGTCCGGTGTCTCCTTGAGGAAGTGAGAAGCGATTGCGGGGCAATGACCCGCGGCGTCGGCTCCGCGGGGCGTGCGATGGCAGTGGTACGGCTGTGGTGGTTACGCGACGGCCGGGCCTTCATCGACCGGCCGGGCGGTGGTATGGGCGGACGCCCTGGAGAGGACGACGGTGGCGGCGGCCAGCAGTCCGAGCGCGGCGGCGCCGCACGCGACGGCGGGCACCGATCCGGTGCCGGACGCCATGACGAGCACGTCGACGGGGCGGGCGAGGACATGCAGACCGGGCAGCCGCCCGGCCAGGACCAGCGCGGGGGCCAGCGCCTCGACCGCACAGGCGACGGCCATGCCGCCGACGGCGAGCCCGGGAAACCCGTGCACGGTCAGCAGCCGGGCCAGCAGGAGCAGCACCCCGAGCGCGGCCGCCCCGACGTACGCTCCGCCGCCCCCGTACCCCGCGTGCGCGAGGTACAGCAGGCCGGAGAGGGCGCACAGGTGGAGCGCGACGACTCCGAACAGCAGGGGGCGCACCCCTGCGGCGAACTCCTCCAGCGCGCGGCTGCCGATGAGTCTGCGGTGCGCGTGCACGGAGAAGAGGTGGGCGCACCAGGTGGCCGGGGCGAGCGAGAGGGCCAGGCCCAGCAGCGGTGCGGGGGTGAGCGCCCAGGGGCCCTCGGGGCCGCCGCTGAGCACCTGGTCGAGCAGCGGTTCGCCGTACAGGACGTAGCCGAGGAGCCAGCAGCCGTACACCTTGGCCGCGCCCGATGAGCGTCCTTCGGCGTGCAGGGGGCCGCTGCGCAGGCCGAGGGCGAGTCCGGCGAGGGCGACGAGCGCTCCGGCGACGGCGATCGCGAGCCGTGCCCGGCCGCCGAGCGCCCCCTCGGTGAGCCCGAGTGCGCCGACGGTCGCGACGCAGGCGGCGCCCGGTACCAGCGCGCGGAGCGACCAGGCGGCGCGGTTCGCGACATCGCGCTCCGGCGCGTCGGGCTCCTTGGCGGGCGCCGCCGCCACGCCGGGTACCCGGGCGAACAGCTCCTCGGCGAGCGAGAAGACGTCGCGGTGCCGGTAGCGGGCGGCGGCGCGGTCGGTGACGCCATGGGCTTCGAGCCCGGCGGCGACCTCCAGCGGATCGACGGCCCGTTCGCACAGCTCGCGGTGGCGGTGCATCAGCGATTTCACGGGGTCGGCGGGGCCGCGGCGCACGGCGGCGAGCCGGTGCGCCGGAGCGGGGCGCGCGATCTCGGGGGCGCGGGCGGGTTCGACGGGCTCCGGCGCCTCGCAGGACGCGGCGGGCGCGGGCGCCCCGGGGCAGTCGCGCGGCCCGGAAGCCTCGGGCGTCTCGTGCGCCCCGGAGCACTCCTGCACCCCATGCGCCCCGGGGGACTCGGGAGTCCCGGTTGCCCCGTGCGCCCCGGAGGGCTTGGGCGTCCCGGTTGCCCCGTGCGCCCCGGGGGACTCGGGAGTTCCGGTTGCCCCGTGCGTCCCGGAGGGCTTGGGCGTCCCGGGCATCCCGGAGGAGTCGTGCGCCCCGGACGTCCCGGAGGACTCGGGGGTCCCGGTTGCCTCGGGCATCCCGGAGGTCCTGGGCGTCCCGAAAGCCCCGTGCGCCCCGGAGCACTCCGGCGCCCCGAGCATCCCGAAAGCCCCGGGTGCCCCGAAAGCCCCGGGCACCCCGGAAGCCCCGGGGACCAGGGCCCGGGAGCGGGGGTCCCAGCTTCCGCCGGTGGTCGGTGTGGCGGGTGCGTCGGACACCTCGATCGGGCCGCCCATGGTGATTCCTCCGTGATCGTCGCCGGCCGCGTCGGACCGTCCCGGTCCGCCGTGGCCCGGCCCGGCCGTCTCCTGCTCCTGTTCACGCATCGCCGCCACCCGCTCCCCGCGCTCCCGCGCAGGCGGCCGGGGGCGCGGCGGCCCAACTGGGCTTGCGGCAGAGCGTGGCCGCCGGGGCGGGCCCCGGGGCCGTCCACGGGCCCAGGACGTGTGCCTCGGGCGGGGTGGCGAACGGGCGGGGTCCGCCATGGGCGTCCACCGCCGGGGCCGCCCCGCGCACGGGGGCGTGCGAGATCAGCTCCAGGTAGATGCCCCGGAAGGCCGCGAGGTTCTGTTCGACGGTGAAGAGTTCGAGTGCGCGGGCGCGCGCCGCCGCTCCGAGCCGTGCGCGGCGCTCGGGGTCCCGCAGCAGCGCGAGACAGGCGTCGGCCAGCGCTCTGGGGTTGCGCGGGGGCACCACGAGCCCGGTGCCGCCGATGACCTCGACGACCGCGCCGACATCCGTCGACACCGTGGCCCGGCCGCAGAACATCGCCTCGACGAGTCCGGCCGGAAATCCCTCGACCACGCTGGAGAGGACGACGACCCCGCCCGCGGCGTAGGCGTCCGGCAGATCGGGCACCTCGGCCCCGCCGAGATCCTCGAAGGAGACCGGGTTGTCGCCGACGGCGTGGGCGTCCACGGCCTCGTCGGGGAACAGCTGGGCGGCCAGCGCCCGGCAGTGCGCGAGGTAGCCGGTGTCCTCCGGGCCCCGGGCCGGGGCGCCGACGATCCTCAGCCGGGTGCCCGGTTCGGCCTTCCGCACCTCCGCGAAGGCGTGCAGCAGCGCGACCAGGTCCTTGCCGGGCTCGATCCGGCCGACCCAGACCAGGGTGTCGTCGGGGCCGCTGTCGCCGCTCTCCCCCAGCGCCGCGAAGCGCTCGGACTCCATGCCGGGGTGGACGGTGCGCAGCTTCGCGGGTTCGGCGCCGCAGCGCTCCTGCCAGCGGCGGGCACGGGTGTCGCCGGGGGTGACGATCGCGGCCTGCCGGTACACCTCGGTGGCGAGCCGCCCGTGGAAGGCGGCGAGCAGGGCGCGCACCGGCGCGTTCAGCGGGGTGCCGGACGTCGCGAGGTAGTGCGCCCGCAATTGCACGCCGTGTTCGGTGACCAGCAGCGGCACCCCGAAGAAGCGTTTGGCCAGGAGCCCCGGGAGTGCGGCGGCACCGCCGGACGTCGCATGGCAGAGGTCGACCGCGCCGAGGCCCTCCTCGTCGTACCAGTCGAGGGAGAGCGGGCGGAGTGCCCGGTCCAGCTCCCGGGCGAAGGCGAGGAGGTCGGGCACGGTGGCGGCCCGGACGGTGCGCCCGGCGCCCGGGGCGCGGCAAGCCGCTTCGAGCACCCGCACGACTGTTTCGGAGCGGAGGGCCGCGGTGAGTCCGCCGTGCTCACGGGCCAGTTCGGCGAGTCCGTACAGGGCGTCGGTGAACCGTGCGTCCGCGGCGGCCGTACGTCCGGCGCCGCCCGGTCCACCGGCGCCCGCGCCCGCCTCCTCGTCCTCACCGTTCGCCGCGTCCGCCGCGCAGACCGAGGCCGCGAGGTCCGTGAAGTGGGTGGTGAAGCGCTGCCGTTCGCGCCGTCCGTACGGGCGGGTGCTCCCGCCGGTCACCAGCCGGGCGAGCAGGCCCCGGGGCGCCCGGGTGCCGAGGACGTTCTCGTCGGCGGTCCACAGCGGTGCGGTCCGCACCCGGCCGACCTGCGCGGGGAGCGGGACCCGGCCCCGCGCCTCCTGCTCGGCGGAGCGGCTGAGCGCGTAGAGATCGAACTCGTGCTGCGCGAATCCGCGCACCAGGCGGTCGCACCAGAGCCCGGAATCACCGGTCGCATACGGATAACCACCGTCGGTGATGAGTCCGATCCGCACGAGCACACCCCCGATCTCCCTTGTCGACGGCCGCCGTTGGAATGGCGGCTCACAGCGGGACGACCGTAAGCGGATACGCCGGTGGCGCGACGGACGGTTGTCCGTCGCACCACCGAAAGGGGTGAACCGTCGTAACTTTCCCTGCCTGACAGCGTTCTGTCGCGCTATGAGAAGGTTCGGTCACACAGGGTCAGGCAGCGGCCAGCTCCTTGCGGGCCGCGCGGCGCACCACCGCGAGCGCCGGATCGAGCGCGGGCACGGCCGCGAGGAGCTGCTTGGTGTACGGGTCGCGGGGGTTCCCGTACACCTGGTCCACCGAGCCCTCCTCGACGATCCGGCCCCGGCGCATCACGGCGACCCGGTCGCTGACCTGCCGTACGACGGCGAGGTCGTGCGCGATGAAGACCAGGGCGAGCCCCAGCTCCTGCTGGAGCTCCGCCAGCAGGGCGGTCACCTGGGCCTGGGTCGTCACATCGAGCGCCGAGACCGCCTCGTCGCAGACGATCAGCTCCGGCTCGGCGGCCAGTGCGCGGGCGATCCCGACGCGCTGGCGCTGGCCCCCGCTGAACTCGTGCGGATAGCGGTCGTAGCTCTCCGGGGCGAGCCCGACCCGGGTCAGCAGATCCCGCACCCGTGCCCTGATCGCCGTCTCGTCGCGTTCCCCGGAGGCCCGCAGCGGGTCGGCGACCGACTCACCGATCGAACGGCGCGGGTTGAGGGAGGAGACGGGGTCCTGGAAGACCATCTGCACCCGGGCATCGCGGGTGAGCCGCCCCGAGGTGGGTTCCAGCAGTCCGACGAGCATCCGCCCGAGGGTGGTCTTGCCGCTGCCGCTCTCCCCGACGACGCCGAGGGTCTCGCCGCGCCGCACGGAGAGGGAGACCCCGTCGACGGCGGCGAGGGCGGTCCTCCCCCGGCCGAACACCTGCCGGACGTCGACGGCCTCGACGAGCACCTCTCCGTCGTCTCCGTCGTCCGCCGGCTTCGCGCCCGAGGAGATCCGCGGCTCCGTCACCCGCGGCACCGCCGCCAGCAGCGCCCGGGTGTACGGCTCGCGCGGTGCCACGAGCACCTCGCCCACCGGCCCCCGTTCCACCGCCCGCCCCGACTGCATGACCAGCACCTCGTCGACCGACTCGGCCGCCACGCCCACGTCGTGCGTGACCAGCAGCAGCCCCATGCCCGTCTCGCGGCGAAGATCGTGCAGCAGGTCCAGGATCTGGGCCTGGACGGTGACGTCCAGGGCGGTCGTCGGCTCGTCGGCGATGAGCAGCTGGGGTTCGCAGGCCAGGGCCATCGCGATCAGCGCCCGCTGCCGCATCCCGCCGGAGAACTCGTGCGGCCTGGACCGGGAGCGCCGTACCGCGTCGGGGATCCCGACCCGGTCCAGCACCTCCACCGCCCGCGCCCGCGCCGCCCGCCGGGAGGCCCGGTGGTGGACCCGGTACACCTCGGCGATCTGGTCGCCCACCGCGTAGTACGGGTCCAGCGAGGAGAGCGGGTCCTGGAAGACCATCGCGGCCTTCGCGCCGCGCAGGGCCCTCAGTTCCGCGTCGTCCGCGGCGGTCACGTCCACCCCGGCGACCCGGACCGAGCCGCTGACCTTCGCGCCGGTCCCCCGGTGCAGGCCGAGCAGGGCGTACGCCGAGGCGCTCTTGCCGGAGCCGGACTCGCCGACCACGCCGAGCGCGCCGCCGGCCTCCAGCGAGAACGACAGCCCGTCCACCGCCCGCACCTCGCCGAACGAGACCGAGAGATCGGAGACTTCGACCAGGCTCATGCCAGTACCACCCGTCGGTCGGCCATCGCCTGGAGTATGTCCGCGACGGCATTGGCGAGGACCACGAAGAACCCGGTGACGAGCACCAGGCCGACCACCACCGGAAGGTCCACGTGCTTCACGGCGTCGACGAGTTCACGGCCGACCCCCGGGATCCCGAAGAGCGATTCGGTGAGGACGGCGCCGCCGAACATCGAGCCGATGTCCAGTGCGCCGAGCGCGATCACCGGCGCCAGCGCACCGCGCAGCGCGTGCCGTCCCACGAGCGCCCGTTCGCCGACCCCGTACGCCCTGAAGGTGCGTACATGGTCCTCGGCCAGGGTCTCCAGCATCGAGGCCCGGGTCATCCGGGCGTACGGTGCGGCGGACACCAGGGCCAGTGAGATCCAGGGCAGCAGCAGGTTCCAGGCCCACTGCTCCGGGTCCTCGGTGAGCGGTACGTAGTCCGGGAACGGCAGGATCTGGAGCGCCGTGACCAGGATGATGATCAGCAGCAGTCCGATGACGAAGACCGGGGTCGCCATGCCGGCCAGGGTGATCCAGGTGAGGACCCGCTCGGTGAGCCGGCCGCGCCGCCAGACCGAGAGCAGTCCGGTGCCGACCCCGAGCAGCATCCAGAGCACGAAGGCGCCGACCGCGAGCGAGGCGGTGGCCGGGAGCTTGGCCAGGATCAGCTCGGTGACCTGCTGGTCGCTCTGGTACGAGAGCCCCAGGCAGGGCGCCTGGCAGTGCAGCACCCCGGTCCCGGTCGAGTAGTCGCGGCCGACGAAGAGCCCCTGGAGAAAGTGCCCGTACTGCACGTACAGCGGGTCGCCCAGGTGCAGCTGTTCGCTGACCTGCGCCACCTGTGCGGGCGAGCAGCGCGGACCGCAGGCGATCTGCGCGACGTTGCCGGGGGCGACGTAGAAGGCCGCGTAGACGATGACGCTGAGGGCGAGCAGCACGAAGACCGCTCCGCCGAGGCGCCTGAGCAGGAACCACTTCACGCGTCGGCCTCCTTCTTCCGTCCGGTGCCGATCCGCAGCCGGGATTCGGCGCGCGGGTCGAGCGCGGTGCGTACGCCCTCGCCGAGGACGGTCAGCGCCAGCACGGTGACGAAGAGCAGCAGGGCGGGGATCAGCAGATAGGTGGGCGCCGCCTGGTACCAGGTGTCGGCGTCGCTGAGCATCTGTCCCCAGGAGGGCGTGGGCGGCTTGATGCCCACGCCGAGGAAGGACAGGGCCGCTTCGACGACGATGTTCGCCGGGAAGAGCAGCACCGCGTAGGTGATGACGGGGGCGGCCAGGGCGGGCAGCAGTTCGCGCCTGGCGATCTGCCAGGGGCCCCAGCCGCTGAGCCGGGCGGCGGCGACGTGGTCGCGCGATTTCAGCGAGAGCGTCTGGGCCCGCACGATCTTGGACGTTCCGGACCAGCCGACCAGGCCGATGATCACGGCGATCAGGACCGGGCGGGGGAAGCCGGTGGGAACGACGGCGAGCGCGCCGAGCGCGGTCACCATGACGGGCAGCGCGACCACGACGTCGGTGACCCGGCTGAGCGCCTGGTCGACGAAGCGGTTTCCGAGCCCGGCCGCGAGCCCGATGGAGACGCCGATGACCACCTGGAGCAGGGTGGCGGCGAGCGCGACGCCGAGCGAGACCCGGGCGCCGTACACGATGCGGGCGAACAGGTCGCGTCCGGTGAGCGGTTCGACGCCGAGCCAGTGCTCGGCGCTGATCCCGCCGAAGGAGCCGACCGGCACCCCGCCGGTGGCGGAGTCGACGAGATCCGGGTGGTACGTGGTGGGGTCCTGGCCCTCGATGCCCGCGAGCAGCGGTGCGGCGAGCGCGGCCAGGACCAGCAGGGCGACGATCGCCGCCGCCACGAGGGCCGCGCGCCGGGCGCGCAGCCGCCGCCAGAAGGGATGGGCCCCGGGGGCGGGGGCCGCGACGGCCCCCGCCTCCTCGGCCGGAGTTGCGAGTGCCATGGCTACTTGACCGCGACCTGCGAGATGTCGAGCACACCGGTCCAGTCGCTGATCACGACGTTCTTGACGGCCTCGCCGTACAGGCGCTTGTAGACCGGGTGGAACAGCGGCACGGTCAGCGCCTGCTCACCGACCTTCTTGTCGAGCGCGCCCCAGCGCTTGGCGGCGGCCTCCAGGTCGGTCAGCTTGTTGATCTCGTCGATCTCCTTGTTGACCGCGGGGTCGTTCAGCTGGCCGGAGTTGAAGTTGTAGCCGGACCTGACGATCTGGCGCCCGTCGAAGATGGGCGCGAAGAACGGGCCGCCGGACGGCCAGTCGGCGCCCCAGCCGCCGAGGAAGAAGCCGGGTTCGCTCTTCACGTTGTAGACCGTGTCGGAGTAGTCGTTGGACTCCAGGCCCTGGAGCTTGACGGTGATTCCGGCCTTCTTCAGCGCTTCCTGGAGGGCGGTGGCGATCTCCGGGCTGGTGGCGAAGTCCTTGTCGTTGGAGTGCGTGAGGGTGACGGTCAGCCCCTTGGGGTAGCCGGCCTCCTTCAGCAGCTCCTTGGCCTTGGCCGGGTCGCCGTTCTTCCCGGCCGGGAAGTGGTCGTACGGCGTGTGGCCGAAGGCCGCCTGGTCGGGCAGGAAGGTGGTGGCGGGCTCGGCGAGCGAGGAGCCGCCGGCCGCGTTGACCACGGAGGAGCGGTCGACGGCGTACGAGATCGCCTGGCGCACCTTCGGGTTGTCGAACGGCTTCACCTTCGGGTTGAAGGCGATGTAGTTGGTGTAGCCGAAGTGGCCGGTGCCGACGCGGGCGGCGAGCTTCTTGTCGCCGCTGACCTTGGCGAGCTCGGCCGGGCCCAGGTTGGTGTCGGTGGTGACGGCGGCGGCGTCGGCGCCCTGGGACGCGGACAGGCGCTGGTTGATGACGGCGGAGTCGAGGCCGGAGCGCACGTCGATCCGGTCGGGGTAGGCCTTGCGCTCCTCGTCGGTCGCCTCCGACCAGTGCGGGTTGCGCTCCAGGATCAGGCGCTCGCCGTCGCCCTCGTTCTTGACGACCTTGTACGGGCCCGAGGAGATCGGGTGCTCCTCGTACTTGGTGCCGGTGTCCTTGGCCTTGGGCACCGGAGTGGTCTGGGTCTGGGTGGCCAGGAAGGGGAATTCGCCCTCCGGCTTGTCGAGGTGGAAGACGATCGTCTTCGCGTCGGGCGTCTCGATCGAGTCGAGGCCCTTCTTGTCCTTGTACGGGCCCTGGTAGTCGGCGCCGCCGATCAGCCAGTCGCGCAGGTAGGGCGCACCGCCGGAGAGCTCGGCGGCGAAGGAACGCTCGATGCCGTACTTGATGTCGGCACTGGTGATCGCGGTGCCGTCCTCGTACTTCAGGCCGTCCTTGAGGGTGTACGTCCACACGGTGGCGTTCTTGCTGGGCGTGCCCAGGTCGGTCGCGAGGTCGGGGACGACCTTCGCACCGGCCGCGCCGTCCCGGTTGCGGGTGGTGAGCGTGCGGAAGACCAGGGACGGCACGTTGCCGCCGCCGGAGGTGTAGAGCCGCGCGGGGTCGAAGTCCTCCTGCGGCTTGCTGTTGAGGACGGTGAGGGTGCCGCCCTTCGCGGGCTTGCCCGCCGCGCCGGAGCCGCTGTCGCCGCCCTTGTTGTCCTTGGGCCCGCAGGCCGCGGCACCCGCGGCCACGACGAGAACTGCGGTGGCCGCTGCCACGCGGCGCGATATGACGGACGGTTGACGCATCGGAAGGTGACCTCTCGGATGTACTGCCTGGAGAAAACGGAAGGAAGAATTCCGCGCAGGCGACGACGAGAGCCGGTGCACACAGCCGGTCGGCGGGTGGGAAGGCCGACGGAAACACCGAACTGCCGCGTCTGCGGGCGGAATGCGCCCGGCGCGGCGGTCATGCGTGGCGGACCCGGCCCCTCAGGGGCCGGACCGCGGGCGGACGCGCGCTCGGGCAGGCGTCAGCAACAGTGGATGTCGGCAACACTGTGCCCGGTCACACCGATGAGCGCCAGCTCTATGACTGCGCGATCGGGGAGGACGGGGCCGTGTGACATGTCGAGAAATATGGATCACCGTCCAGGTGATGTCAACGCGAATTGAGACAGCGATCTCACAATGCGGACAGTGCGTGGGCATGCGTACGCCCGTCACGCGTACATCCAGGAGGCGCGGCGCGCCCGGGAGGCGGCCCGCCCCCTCCGCGGGCCCGCCCCGTCCCGGCTCAACTGGGCGGATACACCCAGGCGTTGGGCCGGCACTTGATCCCGTCGATGTTCAGGGACTTGGTCTGCTGCTGCATCACCGGAGCGAGCACCCCGGGGGTGCGGCAACTCACATGGTTGTGACCCAGCCGGTGACCGACCTCATGGTTGATCAGCATCTGGCGGTAGGCGAAGAGTTTGTCCGGTCCGAAGGTCGACGACCCCTGGGCCCAGCGGTAGGCGTTGATCATCACGCGCTCGGTCGCCGCGGAGTCACAGCTGACGTTGTCCACCGTGGTGTCCAGACCCGACTTCGCGCACCATTCGCCGGTGGTCCCCGGACTGGCCAGGGTGATCACGAAATCGGGGTCGTCGGTGGAGACCCGCTCGAAGGTCATCGCCCCGTCGTGCGCCCAGCTGCGGTCGTCGTTGAGCGTTTCCTGGACGGCCCTGGCGAAGAGCGCGGCATCGAGGCCGAGCCCCTTCTCGACATCGATCCGGTAGCGGTACTTGTGCCCACGGCCCGGGGCCTTCGCCGTCCCCGGAACCGGCTCGAACTTTCCGGACGCCTTCAGCTTCGGGGCGAGCGGATAGGCCTTGGCCATCTTCTGGGCGTACGAGAGCGGCTTGACCCGCACCGGCTCCGGGGTCGGCCGGTCGTCCGAGCGGGAGGCACCGTCCGGGCCCCGCCCGTCGACGCCCGAGGGCTGCGCGGCGGTGCTCGCGCCGCCGTTGTCCTGGGCGACCTGCCCGGCCACGACCACCGCGAGCACGGTGGTCACCGCGGCGGCCGCGATCCCGGTGAAGGTACGTCCCTTGAGACCCTTGCCGTCCTTGCCGTCCTTGCCGTCCTTGCCGTCCTTGGCCGTCGGGCCATCGGCATCACCGGGCGTCCGCTCGTCCCGGTCGGCAACGGGGGTGTGCGGCTCGGCGGGGCGGGCCGGCGGGACGGAGGGCCCACCCGGAGCGGACGGAGCGGACGGAGCGGACGGAGCGGACGGAGCGGACGGAGCATCGAAGGCTTCGACGAACTCGCGCCGCGGCCCCGGTATCAGCGGCCGGGTACCGGTCGGCTCCTGCGGTCCGGGCGGTGTCTGCCGCGCCCCGGGCCTGCGGTCGTCGGCCCGGAGGCGCTGCTGGGGGCCGGTCCCCCAGCCGCCGCCGGGTTCGCGCTGCTCGGGGTGGCCGCCGCGGACGTGTCCGCTCTGCTGGAACGGGGCGTGCCCTTCGGGTCCGTCCGGCGCGTCCGCCGCTCTGCGCCGCCGCCCGGTGCCGGGGCCCGGTGAACGGGCGCCCTCGCGGTCGCCGCCCGCGGCGGCGGGGGTCTCGATGTCGGGCCCCGAGGGTTTGGGCCCCTTTCGGCTGTGTCGTCCCACGCCCCGGATCAGCTCCCGCCGCGTTCGTCGAGCAGTTCCCGGAAGGCCTGGGCGACCGCCTCCGGATACTCCATCATCGCCACGTGCCCCGCGTCGGGCAGGGTCAGCAGCCGCGCGTCGCGGAAGGCAGCGGACGCCTTGCGCGCCATGCGGTACGAGACGAGCTGGTCCCGTCCCCCGTACACGAGCTGGGTCGGAGCGAGCACCCGCTCGGCCTGGCGCCACAGTCCGTGCTGACCGCCGAGCGTGTACGCATCGACAATGCCACGTGCCGAGCGCGCCATCGCATCCCAGAAGTACGGCAGCTCCATCCGGCGTTCCATTTCGGCCACCGCCGCGCGGAAGCCCGATGCGGAGACGCGCGCCGGATCGCCGTAGCAGAGTGCCATCACTCCACGGGTGCGGTCCTCCGCGGACCAGTCCCTGGTCATCCGGGCGAACAGGCCCGCGACACCGGGCACGGCGAGCAGCCCGGTCGGCATGGCGGAGCGCTGCACCCGGATCTCGGGGAGCGCGGGCGAGACGAGGGTGAGGGTGCGCACCAGGTCGGGACGGACCGCGGCGACCCGGGTGGCCACGGCACCGCCGAGCGAATTGCCGAACAGGTGTACCGGTCCCCGCTCCCCCGCATCGAGGAACCGGATCACCGCGCGGGCGTGCCCGGTGACCGAATAGTTTCCGTCGTCCGGCGGAGGCGAGTCACCGAAGCCGGGGAGATCGACCGCCTCGCCCTCCACCACGTCCTGGAGCAGCGGCATCAGCGCCGACCAGTTCTGCGAGGAGCCGCCGAGCCCGTGCACGTAGAGCGCGGGCGGCAGCCCGGTCCGCTCCGGCGGCCGGGACCGGACGGTCAGCGTCAGTCCGGGCAGCGCGACGGAGCGCAGCTCCTCCCCTTCCGCGGCCCCGACGGCGCTCACCGCCGGGGACACCGCGGCGGCGACGGCACGGACTCCCGGCAGTTCGGTCGAAGACATGCGGCAATGTTACGAGACGATCACACCCCGGTTCATGTGTTCGCCGTCACAGACCGCGTAGCGGCCCGCTGGCGCAGCTCCTACGCTCGAAGCAAGGAAGGGAGTCACCATGACGGTCGACCCCAGTGACCCGGAGACCTTCGAGGACATCCAGCCGGACGAGCCGGACCAGGAGACGCCCCGGGCGGACGCCGCCGAGCAGCGGACCGATCTCCAGCAGCGGCACGACGAACCGCTCACGGACCGCGACCGGGACAGCGCCGACGAGGCCGATGCGGCGGAACAGGCCCGCGTCGTGACACAGGATGAGGATGATTACCGCTGATACAAACTGCTTTGTCCTGGTGGCCGCGGAATCTGTGGCTACCGCAGCCGTCCGGTCCATGAAATTCTGCGTCCGCGCCGCGCACTCCCGGGTTACCCAAAAGTACGATGGCTGTACGGCGCAGCGTGCACGGAAAGGCTGTGTTCGATCACAAATTTGGGAGGCGGCGTGACAGCCATCGAGCAGACCGAGGCGGCGCGCCCGCGGGGCACTCGCCTGCCTCGCCGCGCCCGACGCAATCAGCTCCTGGGCGCCGCGCAGGAAGTCTTCGTGGCCCAGGGCTACCACTCCGCCGCGATGGACGACATCGCCGAGCGGGCCGGGGTCAGCAAGCCGGTGCTCTACCAGCACTTCCCCGGCAAGCTGGAGCTCTATCTGGCCCTTCTCGACCAGCACTGCGAGTCGCTGCTCCATGCGGTCCGCACGGCCCTGGCGTCGACCACCGACAACAAACTGCGGGTCGCCGCGACGATGGACGCGTACTTCGCGTACGTCGAGGACGAGGGCGGCGCCTTCCGGCTGGTCTTCGAGTCCGACCTGACCAACGAACCCGCGGTGCGCGAGCGCGTCGACCGGGTGTCCCTGCAGTGCGCGGAGGCGATCTCCGACGTCATCGCCGGTGACACGGGGCTGTCCAAGGACGAGTCCATGCTGCTCGCGGTCGGTCTGGGCGGTGTCTCCCAGGTGGTCGCCCGCTACTGGCTCTCCAGCCGGTCCGCCATTCCGCGCGACACGGCGGTCCAGCTGCTCACCTCGCTGGCCTGGCGGGGCATCGCGGGCTTCCCGCTGCACGGCATCGATCAGCACTGACGAGGGCTGCCCGGTGCGGCCGCCGCCCGTGTTCGCTGCGGGCGTTGCCCACCGGCCACGGACGGTCCCCCTCAGCGGGCTAGTGTGTGCTGCGTACGGCGCGGCTCACCGCGCAGGGACTGACCGTCGGAGGGACATAGCCGTGGAGGTCAAGATCGGGGTGCAGCACACGCCCCGGGAGATCGTTCTGGAGAGCGGGCTTTCCGCCGAAGAGGTCGAGAGCACGGTCGCCGAGGCTCTCGGCGGTAAGGCACAGCTGCTCAGCCTCACGGACGAGAAGGGCCGCAAGGTCCTGGTGCCGGCCGACCGGATCGCTTACGTGGAGATCGGCGAGCCCAGCACGCGCCGCGTGGGGTTCGGCGCACTGTAGGCAGCACGCTCCGAGCAGTGACCGCGGCAGCGGCCCGGTGGGATTCCCACCGGGCCGCTGCCCGTTTCACCGGTCCGTGGATCCGCCGCATCCGCCACGGGCGCCCGACCCATGCGATTCCGGTGCAAACCCTGCCCGAAGGAGGGTTGCGTTCCGTATCCCTCGGGTAGTACCGCTATCGACCGCTCCACCCGCCCCGCAACTCGCGAGGTGATCACCTGTGATCCTGGAACCACTCGGCTCCGTCGTGCTCGGACTCGCCCTCGCCTGGATGGCGCTCCGTTCCCTGCCGGACCGGCTCCCGTCCCGCCGTGCCGTCCTGACCACCGGCGCCCTGGGAGGCCTGTTCGGCGCGTATCTCATGCACTCGGTGCTGGGTCCGGGCCATGTCGTGGCCACGCTGGTCGGCTCGGCGCTGATCGGCGCGGTGACGCTCTCCTTGCTGATCCGCCCCCGCAGCCACCGGCTGAGCCGATCAGCGGCGGCCTGAGGCCGGCCCGGCGGCCGGCCCCGATGCGCCCGCTAAGCGGCCAGTCCGAGCGCGGCCATCCGCTTGGTGTGCGCCTCGGTGATCCGCGAGAACATCCGGCCGACCTCCGCCAGGTCGAAGCCGTCCGCCACACCGCCGACGAGCATCGTGGACAGCGCGTCGCGGTCGGCGACCACGCGCTGTGCCTGGGAGAGGGCCTCGCCCATCAGCCGGCGCGCCCACAGCGCGAGCCGGCCGCCGACGCGCGGGTCCGCCTCGATCGCGGCGCGCACCTTCTCGACGGCGAAGTTCCCGTGCCCGGTGTCGTCGAGCACGGCGAGGACGAGCGAGCGGGTGTCCGAGTCGAGCCGGGCCGCGACCTCCCGGTAGAAGTCACTGGCGATCGAGTCGCCGACGTACGCCTTGACCAGGCCCTCCAGCCAGTCCGACGGCGCGGTCTGGCGGTGGAAGTCGTCGAGCGCCCTGGCGAACGGCTCCATCGCGCCGGTGGGCTCCACCTCGATCGCGGACAGCCGGTCGGTGAGCCGCTCGAAGTGATGGAATTCGGCGGAGGCCATCTTCGCCAGCTCCGCCTTGTCGGCCAGCGTCGGCGCGAGTTTTGCGTCCTCGGCGAGCCGCTCGAAGGCCGCCAGCTCCCCGTACGCGAGTGCTCCCAGCAGGTCCACGACCGCTGCCCGGTACTGCGGGTCCACGGACGCGGTGGCCCAGTCCTGGGCGGCGATTCCGGTGGGTCCCGGGGCTTCATTGGCGTTGTCAGGCGTCTCCATGAAGCGCAGAATAGCCCGCCCGGCGAGGGACGGAGGGGCCCGGTCAGCCAGTGACATCACACCGTTCCGATGAATTCGCCCAACACACATGCGCGAATCCGGGGTACAGTGGTATTGCGCCTACTGAGTATTTTGGATGTACCAGTGGCGTGAAAAAGGTGAAAACGAATGAGGATGCCCGGTCGGTGGCCCGATCGGCTCCGACCCGACAGCCCTCCACGCGGGGCGTACGACACGTACGACCGCAGATGAGGGGCCCCCTCAGCGGCACGAGCGCTCGAGCGACGGCAGTGGTCCCGCGCCACCCGGCCCATCCACGGCCGGATGACCAACCCCGGCACGGTACGACCCCCAGCGTTCGCCTCGGGCCGCGTCTCACAGAAGAGGCAGCACCCTGACTACGTTTCGTGAACTCGGGATTCTTCCCGAGACGGCCGAGGCCCTTGAGGCCGTCGGCATCGTGTCCCCGTTCCCCATCCAGGAGATGACGCTCCCCGTCGCGCTCTCCGGCTCCGATGTCATCGGCCAGGCCAAGACCGGCACCGGCAAGACCCTCGGTTTCGGTCTGCCGCTGCTGGAGCGCGTCACCGTCCCCGCGGACGTCGAGGCCGGCCGGGCCGGGCCCGAGAAGCTGACCGAGGCGCCGCAGGCGCTCGTCGTCGTCCCCACCCGTGAGCTCTGCCAGCAGGTCACCAACGACCTGCTGACCGCCGGCAAGGTGCGCAACGTCCGCGTGCTCGCGATCTACGGCGGCCGTGCGTACGAGCCGCAGGTCGAGGCCCTGAAGAAGGGCGTCGATGTGATCGTCGGCACCCCGGGCCGTCTGCTCGACCTGGCCGGACAGCGCAAGCTCGACCTCTCGCACGTCCGTGCGCTGGTGCTCGACGAGGCCGACGAGATGCTCGACCTGGGCTTCCTGCCCGACGTCGAGAAGATCATCACGATGCTTCCGCCGAAGCGCCAGACGATGCTGTTCTCGGCGACCATGCCGGGCGCCGTCATCGGCCTCGCGCGCCGCTACATGTCGCAGCCGACGCACATCCGCGCCACCTCGCCCGACGACGAGGGCGCGACCGTCGCGAACATCTCGCAGCATGTCTTCCGGGCCCACTCGATGGACAAGCCGGAGATGGTCTCCCGCATCCTGCAGGCCAACGGCCGCGGACTGGCGATGATCTTCTGCCGCACCAAGCGCACGGCGGCCGACATCGCCGAGCAGCTGGAGAAGCGCGGCTTCGCCTCCGGCGCGGTCCACGGCGACCTCGGCCAGGGCGCCCGCGAACAGGCGCTGCGCGCCTTCCGCAACGGCAAGGTGGACGTGCTCGTCTGCACCGACGTCGCGGCCCGCGGTATCGATGTCGAGGGTGTGACCCACGTCATCAACTACCAGTCGCCGGAGGACGAGAAGACGTACCTCCACCGCATCGGCCGGACCGGCCGCGCGGGCGCCAAGGGCATCGCGATCACGCTGGTCGACTGGGACGACATCCCGCGCTGGCAGCTGATCAACAAGGCCCTCGACCTGAAGTTCCCGGACCCGGTCGAGACGTACTCCACCTCCCCGCACCTGTTCGAGGAGCTCGACATCCCGGTCGGCACCAAGGGTGTCCTGCCGCGCGCCGAGCGGACCCGCGCGGGCCTGCGGGCCGAGGAGATCGAGGACCTCGGCGAGACGGGCGGCCGCGGCCGCAAGCCCGCCGCGGCCTCGGCGCCCGCCGTCCGCGAGGAGCGCGCGCCGCGTACGCCGCGTCAGCGCCGTCGCACCCGGGGCGGCTCCGCCGTCCAGGAGGCGCCCGCCGCCGCCACGGTGCCGGCCCCGGCCCCCGAGGCCACCGACGCCCCGTCGGAGCCGCGCACACCGCGCCGCCGTCGCCGTACCCGCGTCGGCGCCCCGGAAGCCGCGGCCGAGGCCGTGCTGAGCACGGTGGAGGCCGTGGTCGAGGTCACCGTCGAGCCGAAGGCCGACAAGGCCCCGGCCGAGGAGGCGCCCGCGGCCGAGACCAAGCCGCGCCGCCGCCGGGCCCGCGTGGTCAAGCCGGTCGAGGACGAGGTCGACTTCCAGATCGCGCCCATCGCCGAGCCGGTGGCCGAGACCCGGACGGTCACCAAGCCGCGCCGCCGCACCCGCGTCGTCAAGCCGGTCGAGGACGAGGTCGACTTCCAGATCGCGCCCATCGCCGAGCCCGTCCCGGAGACCAAGCCGCGCCGCCGCACCCGTGCGGCCGCCAAGCCGAAGACGGAGACCGTGGCCGAGGCCCCGGCCGCCGAGGGCGAGGCCAAGCCGCGCAGGCGCCGGGCGCCGCGCGCGGCCGCCGCCAAGACCGAAGGCTGAGCGGCCACCGCTCAGGAGACCGATACGCCGGACGGGCCCGAGGACATCCTCGGGCCCGTCCGGCGTTCGGGCGCCTCCCCTCTGCCCGCCCGCCCCGCACGGCATAACCTCGTCCCATGAGCCGGCCGCACACCTTCACCCCGCCCCCCTGCGCCCACGCCCGCCAGCTGCGCACCTCACGCGGCGACTTCGCCGTGCTGGACGCCTCGCCGCCCGGCGCCGTGCGCGCCACCGCCCTTCTGCTGCCCGGGTACATGGGCAGCAAGGAGGACTTCATGGCGCTCCTCGAACCGCTTTCGGCCGCCGGGTACCGGACCGTCGCCGTGGACGGCCGCGGGCAGTACGAGACCGAGGGGACGGACCGTCAGGAGACTTACGCACAGGGCGAGTTGGCCCTCGATGTGCTCGCCCAGGCCACCGCTCTCGACGTGGGTACCGTGCATCTGCTGGGCCATTCGCTCGGCGGGCAGATCGCCCGCGCCGCCGTACTGCTCGACGACGCGCCGTTCCGTTCGCTGACGCTCATGTCGTCCGGGCCCGCCGAGGTCGTCGAAGCCCAGCAGCTCAAGGTGAAGGTGCTCAGCGACGCGCTCGCGACGCTGAGCATGGCCAGGGTGTGGGAGGCGATGCGCGCCCTGGACCCGCCCGAGGACACGGCGACGGACGGCGAGGCGCTGCGCCGCCGCTGGCTGCGCCACCGGCCCGCCCAGCTGATCGCCACCGGCCGCCAGCTGGTGACCGAGCCGGACCGGGTGGCCGAGCTCGCCGCCGTACCGCTGCCGGTCCATGTGCTCTCCGGCGAGCGCGACGACACCTGGCCGGTGCCGCTGCTCGACGAGATGGCGCGGCGGCTGGGCGCGCACCGCACCCGGATCGCCGGTGCCGAGCACTCCCCCAACACGGACCGCCCTAAGAAAACGGCGGCCGCCCTGGCCGCGTTCTGGGACAGCCTGTAGACGGCGGCCGCCGGGGGCCAGGGCCTTTCGTTTGGATCAGGCCGGACCCCGCTCCCTGATCCGGCCTGATCCAAACGAAAGGCCCTAGTACTGCGACTGGAGGTGCTGCCAGAAGCCGTCGCGCAGCGCGCGGCGCAGGTGCGCGTGGCCGCGCAGCGAGTGCTGGAGCAGCCGTTCCGCCTCGACCAGCAGGTCCTGGTCGACGGAGCCCGGCAGATACGGATGGCCGGGCAGCAGGTCGGCGAGGGACTCACGGCCCCGGGCGGCCAGCCAGGCCGCGGCGATCTGCGCACCGACGAAGCGGACGTCCTCGCGCGCGGGCGCGGGGGTGTCGTCCTCGTAGGTGGTGACGGGGCGTCTGGTGACGTACGGGCGGCAGAAGTCCAGGTCGAAGGTGCGCTGGCTGTCGACCTCCCAGAGCAGCGGTTCGGCCTGGTTGCGCCCCTCACCCGCCTCGATGCCCCAGAGGTGCACCCGGGCCCCGTACCCCTGCGCCGCCTCGACGGCCGACACCAGGTCCTCGTCGCCGCCCACGAGCGCGGCGTCGCTGATCGCGCGGTGCCGGGCGAGGGATTCGAGGTCGGTGCGGATGAGTGAGTCGACGCCCTTCTGCTGGTTGTTGGCGTTGAGGTTGCCGAGTCTGACCTTGACGTCGGGGAGTTCGGCGATGGACTGCTGCTCGACGGTGTGGATGCGCCGTCTGGCTCCGTCGTACCAGTACACGCGCAGCAGCCTGCTGTCCGCGAAGATCGTCCGGGCCTTGTCGATGAAGGCCTCGATCAGCCCTTCCGCGTCGAGGTCGAAGGAGCGGCGGTCCTCGGTGCCGGTGACGAGCAGTCCGGCCGCGGCGTACACATAGCCCGCGTCCACGAAGATCGCGTGGGTCGAAGGGGTCTTCGAGACCTCGGCGAGCATGCGCTGGAGCAGCTCATTGGTGCGGTCCAGGCGTTCGTGGATCTCTGCCTCGTTCATTCGGGCCTCGTCGTGGGCCTCGTCGCCCCAGGGTGCTCGGTGACCTGTTGATACTTAGACATCCAAAAAATTTCCTTAGCGTAGGGAATGTTTGCCTGAAGCAAGCCGTTGTACCTCCTGTGGAGCACGGGACAGGGATGTCCGGTGCTCTCATCCTTGCGGACGGATCACCCGTCCTCCCCGTAGTTCTCCAGCAGGAGGATCAGACGAAGGGAAGCCTTATGCGCTTCGAGATCATGCGACTCGACGATGTCGACGGTACCGCCGTGGACAGCACCGTCGTGGACGCCGCCTCCGTCAACCGGATCGTGCAGCAGGCCGCAGCCATGGGCCAGCGCATCTATATCCGCCCGGCCGAGACCTCGGCTTCGTAACGCAGTACGACGCACAAAGACGAAGCGCCCCCGCACGGAAGTTCCGTACGGGGGCGCTGTGGTGTCCGCGGGGCCGTCAGGCGTTCTGGATGACCTGGGTGACACCGTTGATGATCTGCTGTACGGCGATGGCGGACAGCATCATTCCGGCGAGCCTGGTCACCAGCACGACGCCGCCGTCCTTGATGACCCGGATGATCAGCAGCGAGTAGCGCATGGTCAGCCACAGCACGACGTGCATGGCGATGATCGCCGACCAGACCGAGATCTGGCTGCCCACACTGTCGGCGTGCTGCACCGCCAGGATCACCGAGACGATCGCACCGGGCCCGGCGAGCAGCGGCATGCCCAGCGGTACGAGCGCCACATTGACGTCCTTGGTCTGCGTCGGCTCGTCGGTCTTGCCGGTCAGCAGGTCGAGCGCGATCAGCAGCAGGAGCAGTCCGCCCGCGATCATCAGGGCGGGCACGGAGACATGCAGGTAGTCGAGGATCTGCTGGCCGAGCAGGCCGAAGACGGCAATCACACCGAAGGCGACGGCGACCGCCTGGAGCGCCATTCTGCGCTGCATCTTGGCGGGGCGGCCGGCGGTGAGCGCGAGGAAGATCGGGGTGATCCCGGGGGGATCCATAATCACAAAAAGCGTGAGAAAAAGGGATCCGAAGACAGCGACGTCGAACACAGTGAGCCTTGCGAGAAGAGAGAACGAGAAGAGGGGAACGGCCTGAAGGAGCGCACCGCGGAGCCATGACGGCGGGCCGGGTGCGCGGAATCGGAAAGCGGGGGTGTGACGGGCGGCGGTACGCGTACGGGGTCCGTGCTCCGGCCCTGTCGTGTGCGTCGTTACGCGGGGCGGGGTCCGCCCGCTCCCGGCACCGGGAAGGCTCCCGTGGCGCGCCGGGTGATCTCGCCGTAGATCTCGGGGTCGGTGGTGCACTCGCCGAGCCCGACGGTCTTGCGGCTGCCGTGGTAATCGCTGGACCCGGTCGTCAGCAGGCCCAGGTCGCGGGCGAGCCCGCGCAGCCCGGCCCTGGTCGGCTCGTCGTGGTCCATGTGGTCGACCTCGATGCCGTCGAGGCCGGCGGCGGCGAGCCGCGCCATCGACGACTCGGGCACCACCTCGCCGCGCTTGACGGCGGCCGGGTGGGCGAAGACGGTGACGCCGCCGGCGGCCTTGACCAGCCGGATCGCGTCGAAGGGATCGAGCTCGTACTTCTCGGCGTAGGCGCGTCCGCCGTCCGCGAGCCACTCGGGCGTGAAGGCGTCGGAGACGGTCTCGACGACGCCGAGCTCGACCAGCGCGGTGGCGATGTGCGGCCTGCCGACCGACCCGTCCCCGGCGATCCTGGCGACCTGCTCCCACTCGACGGGCACGCCGAGGTCCTGGAGTTTGCGCACCATGGTCCGGGCGCGCGGCACCCGGTCGTCGCGGACGAGTTCGCGGGCGCGGGCCAGCTCGGGCTCGTCGGGGTCGAAGAGGTACGCCAGCATGTGCAGGCCCACGCCGTCGATCCGGCAGGAGAGCTCGGCGCCGGTGACGAGGGTGAGGCCCTCCGGGAGGGCGTCGATCGCCGCCGCGTGGCCGCGCACGGTGTCGTGGTCGGTGAGCGCGACGACGTCCAGGCCCGCGGCGGCGGCGTTGCGCACCAGCTCGGCGGGGGTGTCCGTGCCGTCCGACGCGGTGGAGTGGGTGTGCAGGTCGATGCGCACGACGCGTACTCCAGTGCTCGGGCCGGACAAGGGGGACGTCCACAGGATAACCGGCATTCGAGCGCTGCCCGGCCGGGCACAAGGGCCCCGGGGGCCCCGGGGCCGGCCGGATCCTCAGTCGAGCAGGCGCGGGGTGAGCGCCCCGCACGGCACGAGGTCCATCTCTCCCCCGGCCTCGCGCAGATCGGCGAGCACCAGCTCGTCGTACATCAGGAGTCCGGACTGCTCGGGCCAGACGATCGCCCAGAGCCAGAGGCCGCACGCCTCGCCCGCGAAGACGGCCCGGTCGGCGGGGACCCCCTTGACGTTCCACAGCGGGGTGGGGCGTCCGGCGGCGAGCATCTTGACGTCCGGCGGGCCGTCGACGTCCAGGTAGGGGCCGGGGTCGGGGCCCTCGATCCCGGCGTAGCGCGCACCGAGTCCGACGCCGAGCTCCTCGGTGACGAGGAGCAGTTCGCCGATGCCGCCGACGGGGCCGGGGCCCGAGCAGGCGACGGCGGTGGCCCGGCCTCCGCTGCGGTCGTCGCCCGCGCTCGCCACTCCGGTGAACAGCCAGCCCACCGGGAGCGGCCAGGGCATCCACACCGGGACCTGGGCGCGGCTCACCACCACCCCCAGCGCTTCCACACTGGGCGGGACCACCGGCTGCAGCGGCTGGACGCTGCCGTGCACGGCGCACTGCCAGGTGTCGGCGAACAGACCGGGCGCCCTGACCCGGCCTCCGCACTTCGGGCAACTGGGTTCGCCCCTCATAGCGACCAACGGTCCTCCAGGACCGTCGCCGCGTCAAGGAAGATCACCCGTCCGCAGCGCGGCTCTCACCAGCGAAATTAGATGTAACTTGCACTAATTAGGTTCGCTAACTTATTCTATGTATATCGCAACTATCTAGTGGAGAGCGAGAAGAACCATGCAGGGAGAGGATCCGTTCGATCAGGGCGCGGGCAGCATCCTGCGCCAGCCGAAGGCCGTCTGGGCCACGGCGGGCGCCTCGGTCGTCGCATTCATGGGAATCGGCCTGGTGGACCCGATTCTGCCGTCCATCGCCAAGGGCCTGGAGGCGACACCGAGCCAGGTGTCCCTGCTCTTCACCTCGTACTTCCTGATCACCGCCGTGGCGATGCTCGTCACCGGCTTCGTGTCCAGCCGGATCGGCGGCCGCAAGACGCTGCTGGCCGGCCTCGCGCTCGTCGTGGTCTTCGCCGCGCTCTCCGGCACCTCGTCCTCGGTCGGCGAACTCGTCGGCTTCCGGGCCGGCTGGGGGCTGGGCAACGCGCTCTTCGTGTCGACCGCGCTGGCCGTGATCGTCGGCGCGGCGGCGGGCGGCAGCTCGGCGGCGATCCTGCTCTACGAGTCGGCGCTCGGCCTCGGCATGGCCTGCGGGCCGCTGGTCGGCGCCCTGCTCGGTGACGCCAGCTGGCGCTACCCGTTCTTCGGCACGGCCGCGCTGATGGCCATCGGCTTCATCTGCATCACGGCGTTCCTGAAGGAACAGCCCAGGCCCGCCACGAAGACCTCGCTGCTCGACCCGATCAAGGCGCTCGGCCACGGCGGTCTGGCCTCGGTCGCGACCTCGGCGTTCTTCTACAACTACTCGTTCTTCACGATCCTGGCGTTCACCCCGTTCGTGCTGAACATGACGCCGTACAAGTCGGGCGCGGTGTTCTTCGCCTGGGGCCTGCTGCTCGCGGTCTTCTCGGTGCTCGTCGCCCCGCGGCTCCAGAAGCGCTTCGGTTCGCTGAAGGTGCTCGACGCCTCGCTGGTGCTGCTCGCCGTCGACCTGCTGGTGCTGGGGTACGGCGACCACACCACCGCCATCGTCTGCACGATCGTCTCCGGCGCCTTCATCGGCATGAACAACACCGTCTACACGGAGCTGGCGCTCGGTGTCTCGGACGCGCCGCGCCCGGTGGCGAGCGCCGGGTACAACTTCGTCCGCTGGTTCGCCGCGGCCGCCGCCCCGTTCCTGGCCCCGAAGATCGAGGAGTGGAGCAACATCCACATCCCGTTCGTGGTCGCCGCGGTCACGGCCGTGGCCGGTGCGGTCGTCGTCTGGATCCGGCGTGCGGCGCTGACCCACGAGGCGGAGGAGCTGGAGCCGAGGCACGCCACCGAGGACAGCGTGGCGGTCTTCGCCGACTGACCTCTGCGCCCACCCCGCACCGCCCCGCCCGCGGCTCCCCCCTCCCGGCCGCGCGGCGGGGCTTCCGTGTGCCGGACCGTGCCGGACCGGACCGGCGTACGGCTCGGTCCAGGGGCACGGATCAGTCCAGGGGTACGGAGCCGCGCAGCGGGTCGCGCAGGTCCGTGCCGTGCGAGAGCCACCGCTCCTGGAGCTCCTGCGCCCCCCTGACCCGCTTCCACGCGGCCTCGTTGTGCGTCATCGGCAGCAGCGGCAGGAACCGCACCGGCTCCATCGGCGCGTCCATCTCCAGGTCCTCCACCAGTCCGCCCGGCTCGGCGACCAGCACGGAGCTGAACGGTGCCCCGGGCCAGAGCGGTTCACCGATCTCCAGCGAGGCGCCGGGCGCCACGATCACGCCCTCGACCTGCGGGGAGGCCGCCAGCACCGCGAGCGGGCGCAGCACCTTGTCGGTGTCGGCGAGCCCGGCGCGCACGGAGAGGACCAGTTCGGCGCGGGGGCCCTTCACCGGGTCCGCCAGGGCCGCGGTCGGGTCGGCCATCGGCTGCGCCGACATGCCGAGGGTGGCGTAGCGCACCACATCGCCGTCGGTGAAGCGCAGCACCTCGATCCGGTCCGTACCGAGGAACGTCACCGCCGCGCGAGCGTCCGGTTCACCGAGGGCCGTCAGCAGCCGGGCCTCGACCAGAGCAAGAATTTCTCCCATCCCGCGAGCATAGGGCGCGTATGGAACGGGCAAAGTAAGAGATTGGCCGTCAGTCGGCTGATAGTCTTGGCCGCTGGTCGGGGCAGCACGCAGAAGCGTCGCTCTCAGCCCCGACGACACGTCATCCCCCAAGGGGGACCGGCTGGAGGAGGTGGGGCTGCAATGGATCGAAGTCGACCGTGCAGTACCAACCGCTCTTCCGCCCTCCACCGTTCTCGGTGATCTGAAGCCTTCTCGGTCAAGGCCCATGGCATTGCGCACGACGGAAGAGCACGTCCCTATGCCTGTCTGTAGCGAAGCCTGTCTGTAGCGAACGCCGTCATCGCGCCGCCGCGGTGCCGCCCGCTTTGCGGACGTGAGCACACGTCCTCATTCCGGGCTGTTCCACGTGCCCGCCGACGGCCCTCCGTGAAGGAGCCAGCCATGTCGATGATCCGCGACCTGCGCGCCGCCGTGCGCCCGTCCCTGCGCAAGAGCAACGCCCTGCACAGCACCTACGACGCCACCCGTGACCCCTCCGCCTCCAGCGCGGTCGTCGACTGCGCGGTCTACCGCGACGGGCGCCGCCTGGAGAGCGGCACCTGCCGCACCCCGCACGAGGCGATGCTCCAGGTACGCGAGGAGGGCGGCTTCGCCTGGATCGGCCTGCACGAGCCGACCGAGGAGGAATTCGCCGGTATCGCCCGGGAGTTCGGGCTGCACCCGCTCGCCGTGGAGGACGCCGTCCACGCCCACCAGCGACCCAAGCTGGAGCGGTACGACGACACGCTCTTCACCGTCTTCAAGACCATCCACTACGTCGAGCACACCGAACTCACCCCCACCAGCGAGGTGGTCGAGACCGGCGAGGTGATGTGCTTCACCGGCCGGGACTTCGTCATCACCGTGCGGCACGGCGGCCACGGGTCGCTGCGCGCGCTGCGGCACCGGCTGCAGGACGACCCCGAACTGCTCGCCAAGGGCCCCTCCGCGGTCCTGCACTCCATCGCCGACCACGTCGTCGACGGCTACATCGCGGTGGCCGGTGCCGTCCAGGACGACATCGACGAGGTGGAGATCGAGGTCTTCTCCACCCCGGCGAAGGGCAGCCCGCGCGGCTCGGACGCGGGCCGGATCTACCAGCTGAAGCGCGAGGTCCTGGAGTTCAAGCGGGCGGTGTCGCCGCTGCTGCGGCCGATGCAGCTGCTGAGCGAACGGCCCATGCGGCTGATCGACCCGGACATCCAGAAGTACTTCCGTGACGTCGCCGACCACCTGGCGCGGGTGCACGAGGAGGTCATCGGCTTCGACGAACTGCTGAACTCGATCCTCCAGGCCAGCCTGGCGCAGGCGACCGTCGCGCAGAACGAGGACATGCGCAAGATCACGTCCTGGGCGGCCATCATCGCGGTGCCGACGATGATCTGCGGCGTCTACGGCATGAACTTCAAGCACATGCCCGAGCTGCGCTGGACGTACGGCTACCCGATGGTGCTGGGCGTCATCGGGGTGGTCTGCTTCTCCATCCACCGCACGCTCAAGCGCAACGGCTGGCTCTGACCCCGTCTCCCGCGGGTCCCATAGAGTTCGGGTATGACTGCTACTGACGTGCTGCTGGGCCGGGCCCTCGTCGAGGAGGCCACGAAGAAGTCCGGTCTCATCTGGGTGCGGGGCACCGGCCCCGCGCGTGCGCTGTGGCACGTCTGGCACGAGGGCGCGGCGCATCTGGTCGGGGACGGCCCCGGCGAGCAGCCGCTCCCGGCCGGGCTCGCCGACGGCTCGTCCGCCGAGGTGACCGTGCGCAGCAAGGACAAGGGCGGCCGGCTGATCGCCTGGACGGCCGCCGTGACGGAGCTCGTGCCGCACTCCGAGGCGTGGGAGGCCGCCGTCGCCGAGCTCAAGGGCAAGCGTCTGAACGCGCCGGACGCCGAGCTGATGACGGAGCGCTGGGCGCGCGAGTGCCGGGTGCTGCGGCTGGTGCCCGGCGAGTTCCGTACGGAGCTGCCGGACGGCTCCCTGGCCGCGGCGCCGCTGCCGACTCCCGCGACCACCCGGCGGCCGGTGCCCGCGGGGCTGCCGCGCCTGCTGAAGCGGGGGCGCAAGGGCTGACCGGGGCTGGGCCTCCTCCGCCCCGGCCCGCCGTCAGGACGCGGTCCTGGGCAGCTGCTTCCCGTAGTCGACCGTGTCCACCTGTGCCGGGGCCTCCAGCGGGAAGTTCGTGCCCCAGTCCGACAGGGTGACGGTCCCCCCGCCGCCGCCGCGCGCGAAGCGCAGCGGATACGCCTTGCCCTCCAGCGAGACGTCGAGCGTGCCGCCCTGGCCGTCGCCGCCCTGGATCTGGATGGTCCTCTTCGTCCCGACCTCCGCCCGGTCCCCCTTGTCGAGGGTGCCGTGCAGCGTGAGCAATCCGTCCAGCAGGAACTTCTTGTCCGTGAAGCCGCGCAGCTGCTTGTACGTGGGGTCGTCCTGGGGGACCTTGACGTACTTGTTCTGGAGCTTGTCGGCGGCCGCGCCGCCCGCCCCGCCGTCGGTGCCGGGCTTCTCCTCGTGGCTCCAGAACCCGGAGTCCGCCTTCAGATAGAGCGCGTCACCGATCCGCAGCAGCTCGAAGGTGCTGTCCTTCGAGACGACGGAGCCGGTGCCGCCGTCCTCCTTGAGCTGCATGTTGAGCTTGTACGTGCCGCCCTTGCTGACCAGCGTCCCGGCGAGGCGCACCGCGTCGGCGGAGTCCGCCGCCCGCTGCGCCCTCTTCTCGATCTCCATGGCGTCCAGCTTGCCGACACCGTTGGTCCCCTGATCCGGATCCTCGCCGCAGGCCGTGAGGGCTGCGGCCAGCCCCGCACAGAGCAGGGCTGCGAGGGCGGTCCGGCGTCGGGCCCGGACGGGGGGAACGGAGGAGGTCACGGACGCACTGCCTCTCATCTGCATCGCGGTGGGTGGCAGACGGCAGCGTACCTGTGCCGGATCCGCCTTCCGGCAGGGAGCCGTACGGACGGCTCCGCCGGGGCGGCCCGGAGCGGTACGGGCTAGCCTGATCCCGTCATAACGGTTGATTGACTGCCAAACGGACCAGTCGGAGAAGTCGTACACGGAAGAAGGAGGCGCACGATGGCGGCAGGCGCCCCCCGGGTGTTCGTCTCGCACCTCGCCGACGTACCGGTCTTCGACCCCAACGGCGACCAGGTGGGCCGCGTCCGTGATCTGGTCGCGATGCTCCGGGTCGGCGGCAGGCCGCCCCGGCTGCTCGGACTCGTCGTCGAGGTGCTCAGCCGCCGCCGGATCTTCCTCCCGATGACCCGGGTCACCGGGATCGAGTCCGGCCAGGTCATCACCACCGGCGTGGTCAACATGCGGCGCTTCGAGCAGCGGCCCACCGAACGCCTGGTGTTCGGCGAGTTCCTCGACCGGCGGGTCCGCCTCGTGGAGACCGGCGAGGAGGTCACCGTCCTCGACGTCTCCGTCCAGCAGCTCCCGGCCCGCCGCGACTGGGAGATCGACAAGTACTTCGTACGCAAGGGCAAGGGCGGGGCGCTGCGCCGCAAGGGCGAGACCCTGACGGTCGAGTGGTCGGCGGTCAGCGGGTTCTCGCTGGAGGAGGAGGGGCAGGGCGCCGAGTCCCTGGTCGCCACCTTCGAGCGGCTGCGCCCGACGGACGTGGCCAACGCGCTGCACCATCTGTCGCCGAAGCGGCGGGCCGAGGTCGCCGCCGCACTCGACGACGACCGGCTCGCCGACGTCCTGGAGGAGCTGCCCGAGGACGACCAGGTGGAGATCATCGGCAAGCTCAAGGAGGAGCGCGCCGCCGACGTCCTGGAGGCGATGGACCCGGACGACGCGGCCGACCTGCTGTCCGAGCTGCCCGAGGAGGACAAGGAGCGGCTGCTGACGCTGATGCGGCCGGACGACGCGGCCGACGTGCGGCGCCTGATGTCGTACGAGGAGCGGACCGCGGGCGGCCTGATGACCACCGAGCCGATCATCCTCCGGCCGGACGCCACGGTCGCCGACGCGCTCGCCCGGGTCCGGCAGGCGGACCTCTCCCCGGCGCTCGCCGCCCAGGTGTACGTGTGCCGGTCGCCCGACGAGACGCCCACCGGGAAGTACCTGGGCACCGCGCACTTCCAGCGGCTGCTGCGGGATCCGCCGTACGCCCTGGTCAGCTCGATCGTCGACAGCGATCTGGTGCCCCTCGCGCCGGACACCCCGCTGTCGGCCGTGACGAGCTATCTGGCCGCGTACAACCTGGTCTCGGTGCCCGTGGTGGACGAGAGCGGGTCGCTGCTCGGCGCGGTGACGGTCGACGACGTCCTCGACCACCTGCTGCCCGAGGACTGGCGGGAGACGGACTTCCACAGCGAGGAGGGGGGCGTCCATGGCGGCTGAGGAGCGCTCGAAGACACCGCCGGCGGGGGCCTCGGGCATCGCTCGCCCGCCCCGTTCCCGGCTGGACCAGCCCAAGCGCCCGCGCCGACGGCTGCTGCCCGACTACGATCCCGAGGCGTTCGGCCGGTTCTCCGAACGGATCGCCCGCTTCCTGGGCACCGGGCGGTTCATCGTCTGGATGACGCTGGTCATCATCGTCTGGGTGCTGTGGAACGTCTTCGCCCCCGTGCACCTGCGGTTCGACCAGTACCCGTTCATCTTCCTGACGCTGATGCTGTCGCTCCAGGCCTCGTACGCGGCCCCGCTGATCCTGCTCGCGCAGAACCGGCAGGACGACCGCGACCGGGTCACCCACGAACAGGACCGCAAGCAGAACGAGCGCTCCATCGCCGACACCGAGTACCTCACCCGGGAGATCGCGTCGCTGCGGATGGGGCTCGGCGAGGTCGCCACCCGCGACTGGATCCGCTCCGAACTGGAGGATCTCGCCAGGGACCTCGACGACCGGCTCCCGCTGGCCCCGGCCGAGCGCGACGAGGACCGCTGACGGATGCTACTCACACGTAGCCACCCCTCAAGAAGCGCCGCTCGCACCCGTACTATCGAGGTATGGCTACGGAAGACGCGGTGCTTGAGGCACTGGCGACAGTGAACGACCCGGAGATCCACCGCCCGATCACCGAACTCGGCATGGTGAAATCGGTCGAGATCGATGCTGACGGTGCGGTCGCTGTCACGGTCTACCTCACGGTCTCGGGCTGTCCGATGCGCGAGACGATCACCAAGAACGTGACGGACGCGGTCGCCCGCGTCGAGGGCGTCTCGCGGGTCGACGTCACGCTCGACGTGATGAGCGACGAACAGCGCAAGGAACTCGCGTCCTCGCTGCGCGGCGGCACGGCGGAGCGCGAGGTCCCGTTCGCCAAGCCCGGCTCGCTGACCCGCGTCTACGCGGTCGCGTCCGGCAAGGGCGGCGTCGGCAAGTCGTCGGTCACGGTGAACCTGGCGGCCGCGATGGCGGCCGACGGCCTCAAGGTCGGCGTCGTGGACGCGGACATCTACGGGCACAGCGTGCCCCGGATGCTCGGCGCGGACGGCAAGCCCACCCAGGTCGAGAACATGATCATGCCGCCGTCCTCGCACGGCGTGAAGGTCATCTCCATCGGCATGTTCACCCCGGGCAACGCCCCGGTGGTGTGGCGCGGACCGATGCTCCACCGCGCCCTCCAGCAGTTCCTCGCCGATGTGTACTGGGGCGACCTCGACGTCCTCCTGCTCGACCTGCCGCCGGGCACCGGCGACATCGCGATCTCGGTGGCGCAGCTCGTGCCGAACGCCGAGATCCTGGTCGTCACGACCCCGCAGCAGGCCGCGGCCGAGGTCGCCGAGCGGGCCGGTTCGATCGCCGTGCAGACCCACCAGAAGATCGTCGGTGTCGTCGAGAACATGTCGGGCATGCCGTGCCCGCACTGCGACGAGATGGTCGACGTCTTCGGCTCGGGCGGCGGCGCGCGGGTCGCCGAGGGGCTGACGAAGACGGTCGGCGCGGAGGTGCCGGTGCTGGGCTCCATCCCGATCGACGTACGGCTGCGCGAGGGCGGCGACGAGGGCAAGCCGGTCGTCCTGTCCGACCCCGACTCCCCGGCCGGCAAGGCGCTGCGCACCATCGCGGACAAGCTGGGCGGCCGTCAGCGCGGTCTGTCGGGCATGTCGCTGGGCATCACCCCGCGCAACAAGTTCTGAGACGGCGGGCGGTGACCGGCCCCGGCCGGTCACCGCTCCATGTGCCGCGTACGTCGTGCCGCGTACGTCCGGCCGCTAGGCGTACGTAGTGATGTCGCCGATCACGGAGAACCCCAGCCCGTAGGCGCTCATCCCGCGCCCGTACGCCCCGATGTACACCCCGCCCTGCGCCGATCCGGCCAGCACCCAGCCGTATTCGGACTCGCGGTAGTGGAACGGCACGGGGACGCCGTCCACCGGCAGCGAGAGCACCGACCACGCGGGGCCGTCCAGGTCGTCGGCGAGTTCGAACGCCGTCTCCGTCTGCTGGTCCAGCCAGTCGTCGCGCAGCGCGTGGTCCATCTGCGGGGGCCGGGTGCAGGCGAGCAGACCGGACCCGGCCAGCCAGGCCGCGGAGGACACCGTGGTCGCGTCCAGCACGCCCGTGCCGTCGCCGCTGCGCCGCACGGGGCTGCTCGCCATCGACACGACGATGGCGAACCGTTGCTTCTCGGCGCCCGTGTCGGCCCGGGTCGACGGTTCGTCACCGTGGCCGATCGAACCGTGCTGCACCGTGCCGTCCGCAGCGGTGCCCACCTGCATCAGCCGGCGCGGCCCGGTGAAGGCCTCGTCCAGTCCGTACCAGGGAAACGTGGCCGCCAGATAGCCGTCGACCATACGCCGCCGGGCCGTCGGCACCCCCTCCTCGGTGACTGTGCCCGGCGCATCTTCCGCGCCCACCCGACTCGTGGTCTCCATCTGTCCGGCCGCCTCCTCGATCCGTTGGGTCCGGAGCGGCCCGCCCCCCGACGGGCGTACTCACAACCGGACAGATGGAGAATAGCCATAGCGTCCGGACGAGCCGGGATTGGCAGGGGTCAGGTGGCGTCGGCGTCGAACGGCGGCCGGTCGTCCTTGCCGGGCTGGTCACGCTTCTTGAGCAGATCCGGGGCACCGGCCGAGCCGTTGGCGGCGGTGATCGCCGAGCCGCTCGACACGCTGCTCCGGGAGTCAGCGGGCTCCACTTCCTTGCTCTCCCGGCCGTTCACCGCGTCGGCGACCTCGGACAGATCCTTGCGGAGGTCGAAGCTCTCGCGGATCTCCTTCAGCCCCAGGTCGTCATTGCCGTCCATGAGCTGCTTGCGGACGAACGTCTTGGGGTTGAGGTCCTCGAACTCGAAGTCCTTGAACTCCGGGCCGAGCTCCGTGCGGATGTCCTCCTTGGCACTCTCCGAGAACTCACGGATCTTGCGGATGAAGCGCGAGGCGTCCTGGATGACCTTGGGCAGCTTGTCCGGGCCGAAGATCAGCACGCCCAGGATGGCGAGCGTCGCCAGCTCGAGTACGCCTATGTCATTGAACACCCTGTTGCTCCTCGTGTTCTCCGAGACCGTGTCGGTCGAGGTCCGGACCCGGCCCACGGTACCCGTCGAAACTGCCCGCGCGGTAGCGTGCCGGGGCTGTCACGTGCCGCTTGCCGAGCCGAGTGTCAAAGAGATGGACAGGTCTTTACCACCGCGGGTCAGCGCGAGGTCCAGACGGTCGCCAGGGCGATGCGCGCGGATCTTGACGATCAGCTCCTCGCCGCTGTGCACCCGTCGGCCGTCGACCTCGGTGATGACGTCCCCGGGCCTGATCCCTGCCTTGGCCCCGGGACCGCCCGGCGTCACCGCGGGCTTGCCGGCCGCGCCCTTCGACTCGACCCGGGCACCGTCCCCGGTGTACTTCATGTCGAGCGTGACACCGATCACCGGGTGGGTGGCCTTCCCGGTGTTGATCAGCTCCTCGGCGACCCGCTTGCCCTGGTTGATGGGGATGGCGAAGCCGAGGCCGATGGAACCGGCCTGTCCGCCCTCCTCGGACGCACCGCTGTCGGCGGCACGGATGGCGCTGTTGATGCCTATGACATGGGCGTCGGTGTCGACGAGCGGACCGCCGGAGTTGCCCGGGTTGATCGGCGCGTCGGTCTGCAGCGCGTCGACATAACTGATGTCGCTGCCGTCGCCCTTCTCGCCGCCCGCGGTGATCGGCCGGTCCTTGGCGCTGATGATGCCGGAGGTCACGGTGTTGGACAGGTCGAAGGGGGCGCCGATGGCCACCACGGGGTCGCCGACCTGCACATTGTCGGAGTTGCCCAGCGGCAGCGGCTTGAGGCCGGAGACGCCGGTGACCTTGACCACGGCCAGGTCGTAGCCGCTGTCCTTGCCGACGACCTCGCCGCGCGCGGTCTCCCCACCGCTGAAGGTCACGGTGATCTCACCGGCCCGGCCGGCCGGGGCGACGACGTGGTTGTTGGTGAGGATGTGGCCGGAGCGGTCGAGGACGAAGCCGGTGCCGGTGCCGGACTCGGTGGCGCCGGTGACATGGAGGGTGACCACGCTGGGCAGGGCGCTGGCGGCGATACCGGCGACGCTGTCGGGGGCACGGCCGCCGGTGCTGCGGCCGGTCTGCGGGAGCTCGACCCGGGTGAGGCCACCGTTGCGCTCGATGTAGGCCCCGATGCCGCCGCCGATGCCGCCCGCCACCAGGGCGAGCAGGACCGCGCCGATGAGGAGGGAGCCGCGCCGGCTCTTCCTGCGGCCGGTCTCGGCCCCGAGCGGCGGGCCCGGGTTGGTGAGCGGCTGCCGGGGCGCGCCCCAGGGGTCGTACTGGAGCCACTGCGCCGACGGAGCCGGGGACTGCGGCTGGGGCTGGGGCTGCTGGGGCTGGGGCACGTGGGGCGGGGGTGCGAAGCCGGCGGCGGGCTGCGCGGGGGCGGCCGAGGGCGGCGTGGGGGCAGGCGCGGTGGGGGCGGGCGGTGCGGGGATGCCCGCGCCGTTCGTCCCCGCGTACGGCGGGGGTACGGGGGTGCCGTGCGCCGGGGTCGGAACCGGCCGCTGTACGGGGGGTGCGGGCGCCCAGGGGCCGGGTCCGCCGTAGGGCGGGGTGCTGTACTGATCGGGCTCGTGCAGCGGCGTCATGGGCCGGGCCGGTGGTACGGCTGCCGGGGGCCGGGGCAGCGCGTCCACCGGCTGCGCCTCCGGTGCCGTCGTACGGCTCTCGCCGTCATCGGCGACCGCCGTGGCCGTGGCCGTCGGGTCGGCCGCGGGCGCAGTGTCCTCGACGGGGGACGGCTCGTCCGGCGCTGTGCGGGTGGTGCGTCCCGGTGTGGGCCGGCTCCACCACTTCGCCTTCGGCCCGGTGGACTTACCGTCTTCCATGCTCTCCCCGCAACTGCCGCAACTGGCCTCTGCACGCCCTGACTAGGGCGTCCCTCCCGGAACTGCTCCCGGAATTCAACCAGGTTTGCGAATACTTGCGCAGACCCCGGTCAGCGCCGGGAGGAAAGCGGCAGACCACGATCGGCGGGGGTGGGAAGCCCCGAGGCCGACGACCGTGCCCAGGGTGGTGCCGACGGCTGTGTCCCGGACGGTGATGCGGAAGGCGTCGGGGACTGTGCGGCGAGCCGCCCGAACACCTCGGCGAAGAGCGGGGTGGTGCCGGTCGGACGTATCAGTGGTGGCGCGGACACACTGGTCAGCACCTGGGCGGCGAAGGGGTTTCCCACGAGGCTCGTGGTGGAGAGCACCGCGGGCGTACCGGAGGGCGCCACCGGTGTGCCGCCCGGCACGGCCGAGGGGGTGGTGGCGATCGAGCGCTCGCCCGCTCCCCGCGCGCTGAACGTGCCATGGCTGCCCCCGCCGCGGCGGCCGGCCGAGCCGCCGCTCTCGCCGCGTGAAGGGGCGTCGAGCGGCGTCACCGCGTTTCCGCCGCCCGTGGTGCGGGCCGCGGAGCTGATGCCCGCGCCCGTCGGCAGGGCGCCGCCGAGCGCGATGGCCGCCAGCGAGACGGCGCTCGCCGCGGCGAAGGCGAATCTCCGGCCGCGCCAGGGCGACCGCTCCGCCTCGCGGCCCACCTCATGGATCCGGAAGCCGGAACGGGAGGGGGTGCCCGGCAGTACGGCGGTCGAGCCGTGCGGTGCCGGGAGGAAGCCGAAGCCGCCGACCGGCCGGTCCCCCGGTGCGTCGGTGCGGCTGCCGGACGGCTGGATCACGGGGAAGAGCCCGTCGGCGAAGCGCCCGGAGCCGCCGAATGGTCTGTCCTGGCGGTCGTCGTCACCACCCGGCCCCCCGGGAAGGCCCTGCAGCCGGGCGAGGAAGCCCTCGGACGGCGACGGCGGGGCGGACTGGGCGAAGACGCTCTTCAGGCGCCGCTGAGCCGCGGCCTCGGCCTTGCACTTGGCGCAGGTCGCCAGGTGGGCGAGGACCCGCTCACGGGCGTCGTGTTTCAGCTCGCCGTCGACAAGCGCGGCGAGGCGGTCCCCCAGGTGTTGTTCCGCGGGGGTCGGACCTGTGCCGCTCACGCCGTTCCGCCCTCCCCCGCCAGGACCGCGCCCGCCAGCGAGCGCTGCTCGGCGCGGGCCTCGGGCGAGCGGTGCCGCAGCGCCTTGCGCAGGTGCGAGCGGCCGCGGTGGATACGGCTGCGCACGGTGCCGAGCTTCACGCCCAGCGTCGCGGCGATCTCCTCGTACGAAAGACCCTCGATGTCGCAGAGCACGACGGCGGCACGGAACTCGGGCGCGAGGGTGTCCAGCGCCTGCTGCACGTCCGCGTCGAAGTGGGTGTCGTTGAAGACCTGCTGCGGGGACGGCTCACGGCTCGGCAGCCGCTCGGCGGCGTCGTCGCCGAGGGAGTCGAAACGGATCCGCTGCTTACGGCGGACCATGTCCAGGAACAGGTTGGTCGTGATGCGGTGCAGCCAGCCCTCGAACGTGCCCGGTGTGTAGGTCGACAGCGACCGGAACACCCGGACGAAGACCTCCTGGGTGAGGTCCTCGGCGTCGTGCTGGTTGCCCGTCAGCCGGTAGGCGAGGCGGTAGACCCGGCCGCTGTGCGTGCTGACGATCTCTTCCCATGAGGGTGGCGTCCACGCCTGGGAGTCCGCGTCTGAGGCGAAGGTCGCAGTCGTTGCGGAATCGTTGGAAGAACGGTCAGCAATGTTGGTCACGGATTTCGGCTCACCCGCCGACCTGAGAAAGCGCCGCAGCCGCAGCACTCCTCCCCGATCCACAGGCGCAGCCGCACCTCCCCTATCGGCTCTGGTGGTGTCCAGTGGAGCCCCTACCATAGCCACCTCGCCCGTTAGCTCCGGATAAGCCTTTTTCCTGCTGGGGCCGGGGATCGCCCCGGGAACCGCCACCCGGTGGAATACGGGACCCGATCCGCGGGCCGCTTCCACCGGCTTTCCCCTGCCCCTTCATAACGCCCGGTCCCATCTGCGGGTTCCCGGGTGCAGCGGATACAGTCACCGTTGCGCCAACTACGGGGACAGGAGAGGGTCATTACCGCCAACCGGCAGACGAGCTGGGCGTTCGCCGACGCCTTTGTCGCCGAGGACGAAGCACTGCACTGGGCCCGGGACCGGGCCCGGGACGCAGGGCTCCGCTCGGTGTCGCCAGGTACCGGCGCCGCGCTGCGCTTGCTCGCTGCCACGACGGACGCCAAAGCGGTGGCCGAAATCGGCACCGGGACCGGCGTGTCCGGGCTCTATCTGCTGCATGGGATGCGGCCCGACGGCGTACTGACCACGGTCGACCCGGAGCCCGAACGCCAGCAGTTCGCCCGCGAGGCCTTCCGGGCCGCGGGGTACGCCGCCAATCGGGCCCGCTTCATTCCCGGCCGTGCCCTGGACGTCCTGCCGCGGCTCGCGGACGGCGGGTACGACCTCGTGTTCTGCGACGGCGACCGGCTGGAGAGCCTGGACTGTCTCGCTGAATCGTTGCGCCTGCTGCGCCCCGGCGGCCTGGTCTGCTTCGAGGGCGTCTTCGCGGACGGCCGTACGGTCGACTCCGCGGCGCAGCCCGCGGAGGTGCTGCGGCTGCGGGAGCTGCTGCGTGCGGTGCGCGAGAGCCAGGAGCTGATGGCGACGCTGTTGCCGGTGGGCGATGGTCTGCTGTGCGCGGTGCGCAGGGGCTGACGCCCGCGGATACGGGGCCGGGCCAGCCCGTGCCCCCCGGGGCGAGCCCCGGCGCGAACACCTGTGAACGCATCACTGCCCCGGCACGCTCAGGCGTGCCGGGGCAGTGATGAAGTGTGGGCGCCTCTGCTCAGCCGACGACCTTCTTGAGGGCATCGCCGAGTGCGTCGGCCTCGTCCGGAGTCAGCTCCACGACAAGCCGACCGCCGCCTTCGAGCGGAACGCGCATGACGATGCCCCGCCCCTCCTTTGTCACCTCGAGCGGGCCGTCGCCCGTCCGCGGCTTCATGGCCGCCATGCTCGTTCCCCTTCCTGAAACCAGCTCATCGCAACCGGCGGCCCCATGACAGGCGCTGTGTCACCGGCATCGAACACATTGCTTCCAGGCCATTATCCCGCATCACAGACCCCAATGACCAACATCGGTCTGCATCGCTTGCGCAACGCGCTCTCTCAAAACCACCCAATTCGGCGATCGGCCTGCGATACTCCGCCGCCCTCACCCCTGCTGCGGGGCTCAATTATTAGACGCAGGTCACATGTCGGCTCCCGCCGGAGTCGGCCATGCTTGCCTGGACAGGCAGGGCCCGAGGTGCGAAGGGGACAACGAGATGGCCGACCACACGGCGGACAGCGTGCTCCACGAAGTGAGCGACGGACTCGCGACGATCACGATCAACCGTCCCGACGCGATGAACGCCATGAACACGGCGGCCAAGGTGGCGCTCCGTGACGCGCTGGAGTCCGCGGCGGCCGACCCCGCCGTACGCGCCGTGCTGCTCACCGCGACCGGGCGGGCGTTCTGCGTCGGCCAGGATCTGAAGGAGCATGTCGCCAAGCTCGAAAGTGCCCGCGAGTCGGGCGGCGGCAATGCGCTGAGCACGGTGCGGGAGCACTACAACCCGATCGTGCGGGCCATCACCGGGATGCCCAAGCCGGTCGTCGCCGGGGTGAACGGGGTCGCGGCCGGTGCCGGTTTCGGCTTCGCGCTCGCCTGCGACTACCGGGTGGTCGCCGACACCGCCTCGTTCAACACCTCCTTCGCCGGGGTGGCCCTCACCGCGGACTCGGGCGTCTCCTGGACGCTGCCGCGCCTGATCGGCCAGAGCCGCGCCGCCGACCTGCTGCTCTTCCCGCGCTCGATCTCCGCGCGGGACGCCCTTGACCTGGGCATCGTGAACAAGCTGGTGCCCGCCGCCGACCTGGCCACCGAGGCCGCCGCCGTGGCCCGCGCCCTGGCGGCCGGCCCCACGGTGGCGTACGCCGCGCTCAAGGAGTCCCTGGCCCACGGCGCCGGTCACACACTGAACGAGGCGCTGGAGAAGGAGGACGAGCTCCAGACCAGGGCGGGCGCGTCCGAGGACCACACGATCGCGGTACAGGCGTTCCTGAACAAGGAGAAGCCGAAGTACCTCGGCCGGTAGCCGCCGGGTCTACGCCCCGGTGCCGCGCGCCACGCAGTCGGCCAGGTGGTCGTCGACCAGGCCGCAGGCCTGCATCAGGGCGTAGGCCGTCGTGGGCCCGACAAAGCGCACACCGCGCTTCTTGAGCTCCTTGGCCAGCGCCGTGGACTCCGGGGTGACCGCCGGGACGTCGCCGAGGGTGCGCGGGACGGGGCGGCCGGCCGGGTCGGGGGCGTGGGACCAGATCAGCTCGTCCAGCTCACCGGCGCTCCAGCCGGCCAGCACCTTGGCGTTGGCGAGGGTCGCCTCGATCTTCGCGCGGTTGCGGATGATGCCGGCGTCGGCGAGGAGGCGCTCCTTGTCGGCGTCGGTGAACTCGGCTACCGCGGGGATCCTGAACCCGGCGAAGGCGGAGCGGAAGCCCTCCCGGCGGCGCAGGATCGTCAGCCAGGAGAGACCCGACTGGAAGGCCTCCAGGCAGAGCCGTTCGAAGAGGGCGTCGTCGCCGTGGACGGGGCGGCCCCATTCGGTGTCGTGGTACGTGAGGTAGTCCTCGGTGGAGAGCCCCCACGGGCAGCGCAGGCCGCCGTCCGGGGCCGCTTCCGCGCCGCCGCTCATCGCCGGGGCTCCTCTCCGGGGTGCTCCGTCGGCTCCGGGTCCGGTCCGGGTGCCTCCCACGGCGCCTGCGGGCGGTCCTCGGGCGGCTCCTCGATGAGGCCGGGGCCGCCGACCGCGGTCGCCTGCGCACCGGCCAGCGCCGATTCCAGCTCCGCGATCCGCGCGTCCCGCTCGGCGAGCTCGGCACCGAGCCGGTCGAGCGCCTCGTCGACGTCCATCATGCGGTAGCCGCGCACGGCCACCGGCAGCCGCAGCGCGTCGAGATCCGCGCGGCCGACCGGTCGTGTCGCGGGCAGCGGATCGATCAGCTGCTCGGGCGCCACGTCCTGCAGGATGGCGCTCTTCCCCCCACCGACCACCGCGAGGGTGACCACGGCCACCACCACGACCATCGTCACCAGCAAGAACCAGAACACGCGCATCTCCCCGGAAGCGGAAACCTGTCCGGGTCCGATCGTGCCATGCGGCACCGACAGCCGGTGCCCGGCGGGCTGAGGACGGGAGAAGGACTAGGGTCGCTGGCGTCCCACGGGCCATCTGTCCGCACGGGCCATCTATCCAGAGGAGAAACGCGGGATGCGAAGCGGTGCGCTCAGGCTGGGGCGGCGCGAATTCGGTGCGCACGAGCCGGTGATCATGGCGATCGTGAACCGTACCCCGGACTCCTTCTACGACCAGGGCGCGACCTTCCGGGACGAACCGGCGCTCGCCCGGGTCGAGCAGGCGATCGCGGACGGTGCGGCGATCGTCGACATCGGGGGCGTGAAGGCGGGCCCCGGCGAGGAGGTGACCGCCGAGGAGGAGGCGCGTCGCACGGTGGGGTTCGTCGCGGAGGTGCGCCGCCGCCACCCGGACGTCGTGATCAGCGTCGACACCTGGCGCCACGACGTCGGCGAGGCGGTCTGCGAGGCCGGCGCGGACGTGCTGAACGACGCGTGGGGCGGCGTGGACCCGAAGCTCGCGGAGGTCGCCGCCCGGTACGGGGCCGGGCTGGTGTGCACGCACGCGGGCGGCGCCGAGCCGCGCACCCGGCCGCACCGGGTCGCGTACGACGACGTGATGGCGGACATCCTGCGGGTGACGGTGGGGCTGGCCGAGCGCGCGGTCGCGCTCGGGGTGCGGCCCGACGGGATCATGATCGACCCCGGTCACGACTTCGGGAAGAACACCCGGCACTCCCTGGAGGCGACGCGCCGGCTCGGCGAGATGACGGAGACCGGCTGGCCGGTGCTGGTGTCGCTGTCCAACAAGGACTTCGTCGGCGAGACACTCGACCGGCCGGTGAAGGAGCGGGTGATCGGCACGCTGGCGACCACGGCCGTGTCGGCGTGGCTGGGGGCACAGGTGTACCGGGTGCACGAGGTGGCCGAGACCCGTCAGGTGCTGGACATGGTGGCGTCCATCGCGGGGCACCGGGAGCCGGCCGTGGCGCGGCGCGGGCTGGCTTAGGCGGGGGCCGGATCGGGCGAGGGCGGGGGCGGGGCCCGGATGCGGGCCCCGCTCCCCGGACGCCCCCTACCGGCCGACCTCCTTCGTCACGAGGTCGACCGCCTCGTCCACGTCGTCGGTGACGTGGAAGAGCAACAGGTCGTGCTCGGACGCCTTCCCCTGCGCCACCACCGTGTCCCGCAGCCAGTCCACGAGACCGCTCCAGTAGGCGGTGCCGAACAGCACGATCGGGAAGCGGGTGACCTTGCCCGTCTGGACGAGGGTGAGGGCCTCGAAGAGCTCGTCCAGCGTGCCGAGGCCGCCGGGCAGCACGACGAAGCCCTGCGCGTACTTCACGAACATCGTCTTGCGGACGAAGAAGTAGCGGAAGTTGACGCCGATGTCGACGTGCGGGTTGAGGCCGGACTCGAAGGGCAGCTCGATGCCGAGACCGACCGAGACGCCCTTCGCCTCCCGCGCTCCCTTGTTCGCCGCCTCCATCGCCCCCGGCCCGCCTCCGGTGATCACCGCGAAGCCGGCCTCGACCAGGGCCTTTCCGATCCGTACGCCCGCCTCGTACTCGGGTCCGCCGGCCGGGGTGCGGGCCGAGCCGAAGACGCTGATCGCGCTCGGCAGTTCGGCCAGCGCGCCGAAGCCCTCGACGAACTCGGACTGGATGCGCATCACCCGCCAGGGGTCGGTGTGCACCCACTCGGAGTCGCCCTCGGTGTCCAGCAGCCGCTGGTCGGTGGTGCCGGGCTGCACCTGTTCCCTGCGGCGCAGTACCGGTCCGAGCCGCTGTTCCTCAGGGACGCGTGCTCCCTCGGGGTTGCCCATGACCTGCTCCCTCCGACGACGGTCGATGACCGGGAGATCCTGGAGGATCTCTGGTCATCCGTGTCAGGTCAGGGTAGATCCACGGAGGTTACGGGCGGGGGAATGCCGTGGGTCAGGCGGTGAGCCAGGAGCGGAGCCGCTCCTCGCAGTGGGTGATCCGCTCGACCGCCACGTGCTCGTCGCGCTTGTGGGCGAAGAGCGGGTCGCCCGGTCCGTAGTTCACCGCGGGGACGCCGAGGGAGCCGAAGCGGGAGACGTCCGTCCAGCCGAACTTGGGCCGGGCGGTGCCGCCCACCGCCGCCATGAACGCCTGGGCCGCCGGGTGGGAGAGGCCGGGCATGGCCGCGCCCGAGTGGTCGTCGACGACGAATTCGGCGACGCCGCAGTCCGCGAAGACCTCGTGGACGTGGGCCAGGGCCTCCTCGGCGGTCCGGTCGGGCGCGTACCGGAAGTTGACCACGACGGTGCAGGCGTCCGGGATGACGTTGTTGGCGACGCCCCCCTCGATCCGTACCGCGTTCAGGCCCTCGTGGTATTCGAGACCGTCGATGACCGGGCGGCGCGGTTCGTACGCGGCGAGGCGGGCCAGGATCGGGGCGGCGCCGTGGATGGCGTTGGACCCCATCCAGCCCCGCGCGGAGTGGGCCCGCTCCCCCTCGGTGCGCAGGAAGACCCGCAGGGTGCCCTGGCAGCCGCCCTCGACCTCGGCGTCGGAGCCCTCCAGCAGGACCGCGAAGTCGCCCGCCAGCCAGTCGGGGTGGGCCTCGGCGATGTGGCCGAGCCCGTTGAGGTGTGCGGCGACCTCCTCGTTGTCGTAGAAGACGAAGGTCAGGTCGCGGTTGGGCTCGGGCACGGTCGCGGCGATCCTCAGCTGGACGGCGACGCCCGACTTCATGTCGGAGGTGCCGCAGCCCCACAGCACCCCGTTCTCGTCGAGACGGGACGGCACGTTGTCGGCGATCGGCACGGTGTCGATGTGCCCGGCGAGTACCACCCGCTCGGCGCGGCCGAGGTCCGTCCGGGCCACGACGTTGTTGCCGTGCCGGTCGACGGTCAGGTGCGGGAGGGTGCGGAGGGCCGACTCGATCGCGTCCGCCAGCTCCTTCTCCTGACCGCTGACCGACGGGAAGTCGACGAGCCGTGCGGTGAGCGCCGGGCCGTCCAGGGAGAGGTCAAGTGTGGTTTCGGGCATGGCACCGACCCTAAGGGACCCGGCTCGCCCGCCAGGATCGGGCCGGACCGGGGCGGTCCGGACGCCGCGGGTCCGGATGATCCGGACGAAGGGCCCCTGGGCCCTCGGCCCCGGCGGAACACTCCAGTACGGTGGGCCCGTGCCCCGGACCGTCTCCCCCGCCCGCCGACACACCAGCCGCAGCCGCCTCCTGCGTATCGCTGTCGCCCTTGTCGTGCTCGCCGCGCTCGGCAGCTATCTGACCCTTCAGTACATAACAGGCGACAAGGTCGTCGCGGGGTGCGTCGTGGAGTCGGCCGACGGTTCGTCCGGCACGGGCCGTACGTACTGGATGAGCCCGGAGCAGGCCGTCAACGCCGCGACGATCTCCGCGGTCGGCACCTCGCGCGGGATGCCGGAGCGCGCCGTGACGATCGCGCTGGCGACCGCTCTCCAGGAGTCCGGGCTGCGCAACATCGAGCACGGCGACCGGGATTCGCTGGGGCTGTTCCAGCAGCGCCCCTCGCAGGGCTGGGGCACCGAGAAGCAGATCCTGGACCCGGTGTACTCCGCCGGGGAGTTCTACCGTCATCTGGCCGAGGTCCCCGGCTACTCGCGGCTGCCGCTGACGGTCGCCGCGCAGCGGGTCCAGCGCAGCGCCTTCCCGCAGGCCTACGCGAAGCACGAGCCGGACGCGGCCCTGCTGGCGGCGGCGCTGACCGGTCGTGCGCCCGCCTCGCTGAACTGCGCGCCGCCGCGGGTGACGGCCGTGGCCGCCGACCCGGCGAAGGTGCGGACGGAGCTGGTGCGCGCCTTCGGCAAGGACGTGCTGCCCGCGACGGGCAGGACACCCGGGGCCGGTGCGGCCGGTCCGGCGGCGTCCGGCACGGTCGCGGTCCCGGTGTCCGCGCCCCGGACGGCCGGGGACGGTGGCACGGCGCAGCGCGGCTGGGAGCTCGCGCACTGGGCGGTCGCGCAGTCTGAGGCGCTCCGCCTGGGCGAGGTCTCGTATGCGGGCCGGGTGTGGGAGGCAGGGTCGGGCTGGCGTACGGAGCACAAGGATTCGGGCACCACCGACGTCCGGATCCGGCTCGCGCACTAGTTCGCGCGGTCGCCCGGGAGTGTCATCCCGCCCCGTTCGTGCGCCCCCTTCGCACTACCCCTCCCACCGGCTTGCGCCGACCCCTCGGTTCCCTTGCGGCCGAAGGGAAGTGACGGTTCACCCGGCCTCCCGGGAATGTCGCGTGCGCCCGGATTCCTCCCTTGCAGATCATGTGACGCATTACCGACTCTTTACCTCGGTCCACCGCAACCTCCCCCGCCCTTTCGACGGTTGTCATTGCGTCCGATCAACGGACAGACCTCTTCCTCATACCGTCGAAGGAGCATCATGTCCCTCCCCCTGACCCGCCGGATCGCCCGTGCCGCGCTGCTGATCGCCGCAGGTGCGGCCCCCGTGGTCGGCGCGGCCGGAGTCGCGGGTGCCGCGCAGCTCCCGCAGGCCCCGGAGCTCGGCGGTCTGACCAGCGTCGACGGCGCCGGTCTCGGCAAGACGGTCGACAGCGCCTCCCAGCAGGGCACCCAGGTCGCGGGCGAGACCGGCGGCAAGATCGTCGGGACGGCCCTCCCGGCCGCGACCAAGACCGTCGGCAAGGCCGGTGCCGAAGCCGCCCCCACCGTGCAGAAGACCGCGGGCAGCGCCGCGGGCAGCGCGGGCCAGGTCCTCGGCGAGGCCGCCGGTGCCGCGACCAAGGGCGGCCTGCCCACCCAGGGCCTGCCGCTCGGCTGACCCGTCCCGGCCCCCGGGCCGGCAGCACCACACACGCGCGGGGCCCCGGGAGTGCGCACTCCCGGGGCCCCGCGCGTGTGTGGTGCTGCCGCTCCTACCGCGACAGCCGCTTGACGGCCGCCGCCACCCGCTCGTCGGTCGCCGTGAACGCGACCCGTACGAAGCGGTCCCCGGCCGGTCCGTAGAAGTCGCCCGGGGCCACCAGGATGCCGAGCTCCGCCAGGTAGGCCACGGTCTCCCAGCACGGTTCGTCGCGCGTCGCCCACAGGTAGAGGCTGGCCTCGCTGTGCTCGACGCGGAAGCCGTGCGACTCCAGCGCGGTGCGCAGGGCCGCGCGCCGCGCCGCGTACCGGGCCCGCTGCTCGGCGACGTGCTCGTCGTCGCCGAGCGCAGCGACCGTCGCCGCCTGGACCGGGGCCGGCGTCATCATGCCGCCGTGCTTGCGGATCAGCAGCAGCTCGCTCAGCACCGCCGCATCGCCCGCGATGAAGGCCGCGCGGTATCCGGCGAGGTTGGAGCGCTTGGAGAGCGAGTGGACGGCGACGATGCCCCCGTACGTACCGCCACAGACGTCCGGGTGCAGCACGGAGACCGGTTCGGCCTCCCAGCCCAGCTCCAGGTAGCACTCGTCGCTGAAGACCAGTACGCCGTGCTCGCGGGCCCAGGCGACGATCCGGATCAGCTCGTCCTTGGACAGGACGCGGCCGGTCGGATTGGAGGGCGAGTTGAGCCAGAGCAGCTTGAGACCGGCCGGGTCCAGCTCCGTCGGGTCGTCGTAGACGACGGGCTCGGCGCCGCAGAGCCGGGCGCCCACCTCGTACGTCGGGTAGGCGAGGCGCGGGTACGCCACCTTGTCGCCCGCGCCGAGGCCGAGCTGGGTCGGCAGCCAGGCCACCAGCTCCTTGGAGCCGACGACCGGCAGGACGTTCTCGTGGGTCACCCCGGCCGCGCCGAGCCGCCGCTCCACCCATCCGGTGATCGCGTCACGCAGCTCGGCGGTCCCCCACACCGTCGGATAGCCGGGGCTGTCCGACGCGGCGACGAGCGCCCGCCGGATCAGCTCGGGCACCGGGTCGACGGGCGTGCCGACGGACAGGTCCACGATGCCGTCGGGGTGGGCCTCGGCCGTCGACTTGTAGGGCGCGAGCTTGTCCCAGGGGAAGACCGGGAGACGGGAGGAGACTGCGGACACGGATCTCTGCTTTCTCGTACGGGGGTCACGCGGGACGCACGGAGCGGCGAAGGGCGTACGGGGCGCTCGGGCCGCTCGTCACCCGGGCGCGGAAACGCCTCGGTCCCGCACGGTGACGAGCCGTACGGGACCGGGGCGGCGCACGTGCGGGCCGCCGACTACTGGTTCTGCGGCGGCAGCGCGGCGATGAACGCGTGGTCGCGCTCGATCAGGCCCAGCTTGGAGGCACCACCGGGCGACCCGAGGTCGTCGAAGAACTCGACGTTCGCCTTGTAGTAGTCCTTCCACTCCTCCGGGGTGTCGTCCTCGTAGAAGATGGCCTCGACCGGGCACACCGGCTCACAGGCTCCGCAGTCGACGCATTCGTCCGGGTGGATGTACAAGGACCGCTGGCCCTCGTAGATGCAGTCGACGGGGCACTCCTCGATGCAGGCCTTGTCCTTTACGTCGACACAAGGCTGCGCGATGACGTAGGTCACGCTGTCGTTCCTCCTCGGTAGGGCGTTGGCTCTCGCGCGGGAGCGCGGCGTCGTCGATGCCCACCCCTAGTATCTCCGTTCCGGGGCACGAACCGAACAGGAGGGGCGTAGAGAGCTGTGGAATTCACCATCGGCGGACAGCTCAAGGTCCGGATCACACCGGCTGACGTGGGCAAACGGGTATCAGTCCGGCGTGTGTGCGAGACCGGCCCGCAAAGAGCGACGTTCACCGACACGGTCGGAGTTCTCACATCGTGGGACGATGGTGTGCTCTCGATCACACCGAAGAACGGTGAACCCGTCCGTATCGCGGAGGCCGCGCTGGTGGCGGGCAAGGTGGTACCGGCCGCTCCGGCCCGGCGGCGTGGCCCGGCGGCCTCCTTCGACGAGCTCGTACCCGTCTGTGCCCGTGCCTGGCAGCCGGTGGAGAGCGAGCCGCTGGGCAACTGGCGGCTGCGTGCCGCACGGGGCTTCACCCGCCGCGCCAACTCCGTGCTGCCGCTCGGCGATCCCGGCCTCCCGCTCGACAAGGCGCTCGCGCGCGTCCGGCAGTGGTACGCGGAACGGGACCTGCCCGCGTACATCCAGACCGCGACCGGCGCCGAGGGCACCCAGGAGCTGCTCTGCGCGGAGCTGACGGAGCGCGGCTGGCACCGCGAGGTGACGGCGGAGGTGCGCACCGCCGGGCTCGCCCCGGTCGGCGACCTGGACGCGGAGGCGTCCCGGGTGCGGCTGAGCCGGGACCTGGACGAGACGTGGCTCTCCCGCTACCAGCGCTTCGACACCCCGGGCCCGCACGTCCTGGCGGTGCTGCGCGGCGGCCCCTCGGTGTGGTTCGCCTCGGTGCCCGGTGACGGCGGGGACGCGGCGCCCGCCGCGATCGGGCGGTGCGTGGTGGACGGGCGCTGGGCCGGGTTCATGGCCGTCGAGGTCGATCCGGCGTACCGGCGCCGCGGGCTCGCCACCGCCGTGATGGCCGCGCTCGCCCGCCGGGCCCTGGAGGAGGGCGCCTCGGCGGCCTGGCTCCAGGTGGAGGCGGACAACGAGGGGGCGCGGGCGCTCTACGAGGGCATGGGGTTCGCGGTCCACCACCTGTACCACCACTTCCGGCCGGCGTGACGGAGACGGACGGGCCCGATGAATCCTGAACCCGCTGAGCGGCCGGAACGCCCGGACCGGGACGAGCTGCGCCGTCAGTTCGCCGAGGAGGCGCGCGCCGAGCGCCCGGACCTCGCGCTGCTCTGTCTGCTGCTGGGCGCGATGGCCGATCCGGCGCTGGACCCGAACGGGATCGACGCGGCGCAGATCGAGCTGGACGAGCTGGCGGGCCGGCTTCCGTACGGGGTGCGGGGCGGCCGGGCCTGGGCCTCGGCGCTGGCCGAACTGCTCGGTGAGCGGTGCGGCTTCGCGGGCTCCTCGGCGGACTACCAGCGGCTGGAGTCGTCGCTGCTCCACCAGGTGCTGCGCAGGCGTCGCGGACTGCCGATCCTGCTGTCCGTGGTGTGGATCGAGGTCGCGCGGCGGGCGGGCGCTCCGGTCTACGGGGTGGCGCTGCCGGGTCATTTCGTCGTCGGTTTCGGCGATCCGGCCGAGCGGGTGCTGGCCGACCCCTTCGACGGCGGCCGACCGATGACCGGGCAGGACGCGGAGCTGCTGGTGGCGGGGGCCACCGGGGAGCCGCTGGAGGAATCGATGCTGGTGCCCACGCGGCCGCTGGAGATCGTGCTGCGGATCCTGAACAACATCAGGGCCTGGGCGGCGACCCGTCCGGAGCACACGGATGTGGCGCTGTGGGCGGTGGACCTGTCGCTGCTGCTCCCCTCGCACCCCGCCAGGCTGCGCTACGAGCGCGCGCAGCTGCTCGTACAGAGCGGGCAGTTCCTGCGCGGGGCGGCGGAGATGGAGGAGTACGCGGACGTGATCGCCGGGATCGAGCCCGAGGCGGCGGAGGCGATCCGGCACCGGGCGCGGGCGGCCCGCTCCTTGCTGAACTGAGAGCGTCCGGCCCCGGCTGCTGCCGGACGCTCTGAAGGCCGCCCCGCCCGCGGGCCCCTCTCAGACGACCCTGCGTACCGTGCGCAGCAGGTACTCCTTGCGGTGGAGCGGGTCGCGGTCGGTGCGCGGCCGGTCCGGGGGTGTGCCGACGACCGCCCGGTAGCGGTCGAACTCGGATTCCAGCACCCCTTCGCCACGCGTCAGGCCCGGCAGCTGCCGCTGGAGTCCGTGGACGCGGGCCGCCGGGATCTCGCCCTCCAGCACACCTACGGAACCGTGCACGGCCGATGTCCCCGGGACGGCCCGCAGCCGCGCGAGGACCGGGAGGGCCGGGCCGATCAGGTCCGCGGGGAGTTCCAGGCGGAACCGGTGGATCGGCTCGTGCACCGTGGTTCCGGCCCGCTTCAGCGCGCTCATCAGGACCAGCGGGGTCAGATTCCGGAAGTCGCCCGCGGTGCTCACCGGGGACCAGTAACCGGAGTGCGTCATGGTGACGACGCAGTCGGTGACCTGCCAGCCGTGGATTCCCTGCCGAAGGGTCTCCGCCACGGTCTCCTCCACCGCTCTCATCAGGGCGAAGGGCATCGATCCGAGCTCCACCTCCAGCCGGTGGGCGATACCGCTGCCGACCGGGGCGGGGTCGATCCTGAGGCCGACGGTCGCCAGAAAGGGGTTCCCGCCCTGATCGATGATCTCGTACGCCGCTCCGCTGCCGTTCGGCCGTTCCAGACACATGGGGGTGGTCTCGCGGAAGGTGACGCCGATTCCGAATTCGTCGGCCAGCGTCGCCTGGATGACTTCCTTCTGCACTTCGCCGTAGAGCGAGACGGACACCTCTTTACGGATGTCGTCCTGACGCAGATCGATCAGCGGGTCCTGTTCGGCGAGTTGCGCGAGTGCGGCATGCAGCTCGCCCCTGCTCGCCGGAGGGCTGGGGACCACGACCGATTCCAGCGTCGGCGGGGCGAACCAGCGGTCCGGTGGGGCCGCGTCAGGTTCGCCGACCGGGTCGCCGATCCGGATGCCGTCGAGCCCCCGGAGCATCGCGATCCGGCCCGCGCCGACCGCCGCCCCACGGACGGCCGAGCCCTGGTCGAAGACGCCGATCCCGGCCACTCTGCCCTCGGCCCGCCCCTCGCCCCGCCCGAACGGCAGCCGGTCGCGGACCCGTACCGTGCCCGAGAACATCCGGACGTACGCCGTCTTCTCGCCGCCCGGTCCGCGCTCCACCTTGAAGACGGTGCCCGCGACCGGCCCGGTGTCATCGCCCCCGCTCGCGGGCAGCAGCTCCCTGACCCCGTCGATCAGGGCGTCCATCCCCACGCCGGTGATCGCGGAGCCGAAGTACACCGGATGCACCAGCGCCCGCCCGGTCTGCGCCGCCAGCTCTTCGCGCAGCCTGTCGTACGGGAGCGGCGCGGCGTTCTCGACGTACACGTCCAGGAGCGCGTCGTCGTGGTCGGCGAGCAGCTCGGCCAGCCGGTCGGTGAAGCCGGGGTCGGCACCGGTGTACGGCGTGCAGCGGGTGCCCCGGCCGCCCGGTGCGTCGACGGACCCCATGGCGATCACGGCCGGGGTCAGTTTCCCGGCGATGTCCCGCAGTACGGACTCGGGCCGCGCACCGCTGCGGTCGACCTTGTTCACGAGGAGGAGCGTCGGAATGCGCAGGCGTCGCAGTGTCCGCATCAGCACGCGGGTCTGCGCCTGTACGCCCTCCACGGCGGAAACGACCAGCACGGCGCCGTCGAGCACACCGAGCACCCGTTCCACCTCGGCGATGAAATCCGGGTGACCGGGAGTGTCGATCAGATTGACCGTCATGTCGTCGATGGCGAACGAGACGACGGCGGACTTGATCGTGATGCCGCGTTGTCGTTCGAGTGCCAGGGAATCGGTCCGGGTGCTGCCGTCGTCGACGCTGCCGATCTCGTCGATGACACCGGCGGTGTGGAGCAGCCGCTCGGTCAGGCTCGTCTTACCGGCGTCGACATGCGCCAGGATTCCCAGGTTCAGCGTGTGCACGGAACTCCATGTCTTCAAGATCGGTGACAATTTCCGCCTGAATGAACATGAGAGTTCCTCGCATGACGCGCCCCTTCGTCGGTTCGTCGGTCGAATTCCGCGGACGAGTAGAGCAGAGGGGCCGGAACCCCGACAACCGGTTTACGGCCGGGGCGGGCGGGCTCGCCCCGCGCACACCAGGGCACCGGAAGGCAAGCAGGTCACGGGCGGCGCGTCGCCGTGTCCCGGGGGTCAGCGGTGCGGTTCCGGGGACATCCGCGCGGGGAGTCCGGCGGGCGTCGGGGTTCGCCCCGTCCGACCGGACTCCGCGCGAACCCGCCCCAACTCAGCCTTCCAGTAAGGGTGTTCACGGGGGCCGAGGGACCGTCACCAGGCGGCCGACGGGCTCGTCGCCGCGTTGAGAGGTCAGCAAACGGGTGGGGCCCCGCCGCCCAAACCTCGCGCGTCGCTGCGTGCAGTCCAACGGGTGATTATCGGCGCCACTCCACCCGAAGGGCCCACGGTGTAGCTCCAATGCGGCGCTCCCCGATGGCGCGGATCCACATTCCGACTGACGGTGGATCACGTCGCCACTGCGCCACATTGAGTCGACAGCCGGTCACTCTTCGCAGTTGCGGCGGAAGGAATGTGTTCAGATGCGCTCTGCCCGCACACTGTTCGCTTCGGCCGCTGTCACAGCGGTCCTTGCCATCACCGGCCCGTCCGCCTACGCCATGGTCACGTCCGGCGACTCGGGCCACGACAACGGTTACTCGTCCTCGCGCGGCGACGACCACGGAAAGGACGACCGCGGCGGCGACCGCGGTGGAGACCGCGGTGGAGACCGTGGCGGCGACCGCGGTGGAGACCGCGGTGGAGACCGTGGCGGCGACCGCGGCGGAGACCGCGGTGGACGCGGCGGCGACCGCGGCGGCGACCGCGGCGGACGCGGCGACCACGAGGGTCCGCGCGGTGGCATCCACACCGGCGGCGGCTTCATGGCCTCCGTCGTCACCGGCGAGAACGGCCCCAGCGACGAAGGCGACCGCGGTGGAGACCGTGGCGGCTACGGCGGCGGCGACCGCGGCGGACGCGGCGGCGACCGCGGCCACGACCGCGGCGGACGCGGCGACCACGACCGGCGTGGCGGTGTCCACACCGGCGGCGGCTTCATGGCCTCCGTCATCACCGGCGAGAACGGCCCCAGCGACGAAGGCGACCGCGGCGGCGACCGCGGCGGCTACGGCGGTGGCGACCGTGGCGGCGACCGCGGCGGCGACCGCGGTGGACGCGGCGGCCACGAGGGTGGCCGCCCCCACGGTGGCGTGCACACCGGTGGCGGCGGCATGGCGATGACCGGTGGCGGTCTGGCCGCCGGCTCGGCGCTGCTGCTCGGCGGTGTCGGCGTCGGCGCGTACAAGCTGCGCCGCCGTCAGTCGACGGGTGGCGCGATGGCCTGACCAGGCCGAACCGCCAGCCGGTCGTTTCGTTGTCGCGGCCGCCGCCCTTCGGGGCGGCGGTCGCGGCGGCTGCGTTTCCTCCCCGATAAGGCCCGGATAAGCCCCGGGGAAGCCCCGGACGGAACCCGGCCCCGCCGCACCCCCTCCCCCTCACAACACCGCGCAACCGAAAGGCACGTTCCCATGGCCGCCCCGCAGTCGACCGGCTCCACCCCCACCCGGACTGCCCCACGATCCACACTGGGCCGCGCCCTGATGTGGCCCGCCGTGACAGCCGCGCTCGGCATGGTCCTCATCTACAACTCCTTCGGCACCTCGATCAACGAAAAGCCGCCGTCCGCGCGTGCCGCCGTCTCGTCCGCCGCCCCCGAGGTCGTCGGCTCCCATGCCGCACCCGCCCCCGGTCCCGCCCCCGTCAAGTCGTCGGAGGCCGTCGACGTCGGCCCCTCGATGTCGCGTTCCGTCCCGACGCGGCTCCAGATCCCGGGCATCGGCGTCGACGCCCCGTTCACCGATCTGTCCATCGGCGCCACCGGTCAGCTGGACGCTCCGCCCCCCGACGACACCAACCTGGTCGGCTGGTTCAAGGACGGTGCCAGCCCCGGTGAGCGCGGTTCCGCGATCGTGGCGGGTCACGTCGACACGAAGACCGGGCCCGCCGTGTTCCTGCAGCTCTCGTCCGTCCAGCCCGGATCCGAGGTCGACATCACCCGCGCGGACGGCTCCATCGCCACGTTCGAGGTCGACTCCGTGGAGCAGTTCAGCAAGGCGGACTTCCCGGACGACCTGGTCTACGCCGACACCTCGTCCGCCGAGTTGCGCCTGATCACCTGCGGTGGCGCCTACAACAAGGCCGTGAAGGACTACGAGGACAACGTCGTGGTCTTCGCCCACCTCGACTCCTACAGCAAGGCCTGACCGCCGACAGCCGGCGGCGGTGCGGCACAACCATCCACCGGACCGCGAGGTCGAACGGGGCAGTACGGAATCCGGTTCCGTACTGCCCCGACTGACGTTCCGATCACCGGAGTTGACCGACGTGCCTGTTCTCACCCACCGCCGCCGCCTGGCGATCGCGACCGGAATGGCCCTGGTCGCCGGAGCCGTCGCGGCACCCGTCGGCCACGCCGCCGCGCGGTCCGCCGCCCCGACCGCGCAGCCGCCCGCCGCCACCGTGAAGGCGCCGAGCGGCAAACGGCTGCACGACGACTTCAACGGCGACGGCTACCCCGACGTGGCCGTGGGCGCCCCCATGGCCGTCCTCGGCGACCCGGACGGCGGCGCGGGCGCCGTGAGCGTCCTCTTCGGTGGCCCCGAAGGCCTGTCCTCCACCCACAAGCAGGTGCTGACCTGGCCGGACCGTCCGGGCATCACCAACCCGGGGGACGCCCGCTACGGCACGAACCTGCGCAGCGCCGACCTGGACGGTGACGGTTACGCGGATCTCGTCAGCCGCCTCTGGGCGTACCGGACCGACGGAGACGAGGGCACGGTACTGGCTGTCAACTGGGGCGGCCCATCCGGACTTTCGGCCGCCGCCACGCTCCTGAAGCCGGTCCCCGGCGACCAGACCGACGGCACCGGCGACCTGGACGTCGGAGACGTCGACGGTGACGGCATCGCCGACATCGCGGTGGGCGACGTACGGCGCGGCGGCCATGTCCTGCACGGCCCGGTCAGCCGCGCCGGCCAGTGGAGCAGGGCCGGCGCGTTCTCGGTCGACGGCACGGACGTGCTGGACACCTCGGAGATCGCCGTCGGTGATGTGACCGGCGACGGCGTGGGCGATCTGGTGATCCTCGGCTTCGGCCCGGACGACCCGTGGCAGCAGCACACGTACCTGCTCAAGGGCAGCCGTACCGGTTTCGCCGCCCCGGTCGAGATCAAGGACGCGACCGGTGCCGGTGTCGGCGGCACCGCCGTGGGCATCGCCGACCTGGACAAGGACGGCCACGGGGACATCGTCATCGGGCGCGGTGACGAATGGTCGCAGGCGGACACCCCGGCGAAGAAGGGCGGCGCGCTCTTCATCTCGTACGGCGGCCCGAAGGGGCAGAGCACCACGCGCGGGCCCGTCTGGATCAACCAGGACACCGAGGGCGTCTCGGGCACGGCCGAGTTCCACGACCGGATGGGCTACAGCCTGGCGCTGGGCGACACGGACGGCGACGGCTACCCCGACATCGCCACCGGCCTGCCGGGCGAGAAGATCAACGGCATCGCCGACGCCGGCCGGGTCCTGGTGTTCAAGGGCGGGCCGAACGGCGTGAGCGGCGCGGGCTCCAAGGAGTTCGGCCAGTACACGGCGGGGGTCCCGGGGGCGGCCGAGGCGGGCGACCAGTTCGGCGAGGCCCTCGCACTGGGCGACTACGACGGCAGGGGCCGTGCGGAGATGGTGGTCGGCGACCCGACGGAGAACAACAGCAGGGGCGCCCTGTGGATCTTCCGTACGGATGCCACCGGCATCATCGCCGAGGGTTCCGTCTCGTTCGGCGCGGCCACGATCGGCGCCCCGACCGGCCCGTCCCGCTTCAGCGAGGCGCTGACGGGCTGACGGGCCGACGGGCCGACGGGCCGACCGCACAGCCCATCAGATTCCTGAATTCACGGCCCCTGCGAACTGACCCCAGAACGGGTCAATTGCCTTTCTCCTGACGTTAGTTGTTGTGCGCAAGGCGATCCGGAGGAGCCGCCGGCGCACACCTCTTGACGTCCCCCACACGGCGGCGGAACCATCGAAGCCCGCTGGGAGAGCGCTCTCAGAGCGCTCTCCCGGCCGTTCGTCGTGTACTCGGAACCACGACTCAGGAGAAGTGTTCTCATGCATGCTCCCCCCACAGCACCTCCACGCCGCCGGGCCCGCGCCCTCGGACTCGCCGCCCTCGCCGCCGCCGCGCTGCTCGTCGCCGCCCTCCCCGCCACCTCGACCGCCTCGACCGCCCCGGCCACTCACGGTCAGGACACCCGGGCGGTGGTCGGCGGTGGCGATCTCGGCCCCAACGTCATGGTCTTCGACCCCACCACCCCCGACATCCAGGGCAAGGTCGACGAAGTCTTCCGGAAGCAGGAGTCGGCACAGTTCGGCGACGGCCGCTACGCGCTGTTCTTCAAGCCGGGCACGTACGACAACATCAATGCGCAGATCGGCTTCTACACCTCGATCGCCGGGCTGGGGCTGAACCCGGACGACACCACGTTCAACGGCGATGTGACGGTCGACGCCGGGTGGTTCGGCGGGAACGCGACCCAGAACTTCTGGCGGTCGGCGGAGAACCTGGCCCTCAACCCGGTGAACGGCACCGACCGCTGGGCCGTCGCCCAGGCCGCGCCGTTCCGCCGGATGCACGTCAGGGGCGGGCTGAATCTCGCACCCGCCGGATACGGCTGGGCGAGCGGCGGCTACATCGCCGACAGCAGGATCGACGGCCAGGTCGCACCGTACTCGCAGCAGCAGTGGTACACCCGGGACAGCTCGGTCGGCGGCTGGAACAACGCCGTGTGGAACATGACGTTCTCCGGCGTCGAGGGCGCGCCCGCGCAGAGTTTCCCGGAGCCCCCGTACACCACGCTCGACACCACCCCCGTCTCGCGCGAGAAGCCGTTCCTCTACCTCGACGGCGACGCGTACAAGGTGTTCGTCCCCGCCAAGCGCACCAACGCGCGCGGCACGTCGTGGGGCAATGGCGCACCGCAGGGCGAATCACTGCCGCTGGACCGGTTCTACGTCGTGAAGCCCGGTGCGAGCGCCGGGACCATCAACGCGGCGGTCCAGCAGGGCCTGCACCTGCTCTTCACGCCCGGCGTCTACCACGTCGACCGGCCCATCGAGATCGACCGCGCCGACACGGTCGTGCTCGGTCTGGGGCTGGCGACGATCATCCCGGACAACGGGGTCACCGCCCTCAAGGTCGGCGACGTGGACGGCGTACGACTGGCCGGTCTGCTCGTCGACGCCGGCCCGGTCAACTCGGACACCCTGATCGAGATCGGCCCCGAGGGATCGTCCGCCGGCCACGCCGACAACCCGACCTCGCTCCAGGACGTGTTCGTGCGCATCGGCGGTGCCGGTCCCGGCAAGGCGACCACCAGCCTCGTCGTGAACAGCAACGACACGATCATCGACCACACCTGGCTCTGGCGCGCGGACCACGGTGACGGCGTCGGCTGGGAGACCAACCGGGCGGACTACGGGCTCCGGGTCAACGGCGACCGTGTGCTGGCCACCGGACTGTTCGTGGAGCACTTCAACAAGTACGACGTGGAGTGGGCGGGCGAGAACGGCCGGACGATCTTCTTCCAGAACGAGAAGTCGTACGACGCCCCGAACCAGGCGGCCATCCAGAACGGCAGCACCAAGGGTTTCGCGGCCTACAAGGTCGACGACTCCGTCACCGCCCACGAGGGCTGGGGCCTGGGCAGCTACTGCTTCTTCAACGTCGATCCGACGATCCGCCAGGACCACGGCTTCCAGGCACCGGTGAAGCCCGGGGTGCGGTTCCACGATCTGCTGGTCGTCTCGCTGGGCGGCAAGGGCCAGTACGAACACGTCATCAACGGCACCGGCTCCCCCACGTCGGGGTCGGACACCGTTCCGTCGAAGGTGGTGTCGTTCCCGTAGCACCCGGCAACGAAGTGGGGCCCGGTCGTCGCGACCGGGCCCCACCGACGTCGGTACTCCGCCGTCACACCAGGCGGTCGCCCCTGACGGCCACGACGAACGGCGCCCAGGCGCACGGAGGCGTTGCCGCACGGCGCCCCTTTGGGGGCGGCCCGACTACAGTGGACCGCACAGTCCATTACCACTCCATTACGAGGAGGCGGATCGTGCGCGGGCAGCTGACGGCGAAGGGGAAGGCGACGCGGCGCCGGATCGTCGAGGGCGCTGCGGAGGTGCTGCGGGAGAGGGGCGTCGCCTCGGCCACGCTGGACGACATCATGGTGCGGACCAGCGCCAGCAAGAGCCAGTTGTTCCACTACTTCCCGGACGGCAAGGAGGAACTGCTCCTCGCAGTCGCCCAGTTCGAGGCGGACCGCGTCCTGGAGGACCAGCAGCCGTATCTGAGCCGTCTCGACTCGTGGGAGGCCTGGGAGCAGTGGCGGGATGTGGTGATCAAGCGCTACGAGGCCCAGGGAGACGAGTGCCCGCTGGGTTCGCTGTTCTTCCAGGTCGGGCGCTCGACCCCCGGGGCGCGGGCGATCGTGGTCGAGCTGATGCGCCGCTGGCAGGAGAACCTGGCGGCGGGCATCCGGTCGCTCCAGGCGTCCGGCCGGCTCCCCGACGGGCTCGACGTCGACGCCAGGGCCGCCGCCCTGCTGGCCGCGATTCAGGGCGGTGTGTCGATCCTGCTGTCGACGGGGCGGTCCACCCATCTGCGCGCCGCGCTGGATCTGGGGATCGCGGACCTGCGCCGCGCGGGCGAAACAGGTCCATGACGGACGTCAGCGGTGCCGAGTGTCACCCGGCGATGACGGCGACGGCGGTGCGGCCGCCGTCCACGTCGAGCGTGATGCCGTGCACGAAGGCCGACTCGTCACCGGCCAGGTAGACGGCGGCGTTCGCGATGGCGTCGGGGGTTCCCATCCGGCCTGCGGGGGTCCCCTCCATCATGACCTCGCCGGGGTGGGCCTCGCCGGGTGCGGGCGTGAGCACGACGCCCGGTGAGATCGCGTTCACCCGTACGCCCCGGGGCCCGAACTCCGCCGCCCAGGACCGGGTCAGGGTCTCCATGGCCCCCTTGGTGGAGCTGTAGAGGGCACCCACCGGAACGCCCAGGCGCGCGATCCAGGAGCCCAGATTGATGACCGCCCCGCCACCGGCCTCCACCATGGCGGGCGCGACGGCGGCGGTGAGGAAGAACGGGGCCTTCACATTGACCGCGTAGACCTCGTCGAAGGTCTCCTCATCGGTGTCCGCCGTGGTGTCGCCCGGGTAGACGCCCGCATTGTTGACCAGGATGTCGATACGGCCGCCGAGCACCCGCGTCGCCTCCCGGGCCAGCGCCCGCGAGGCGGCGGCACTGCCGTCCAGGCCGGCCCGCACGAAGTCGGCACGACCGCCCAGGGCACGGATGCCGTCGACGACCTCCTGGCCACGCTCCGTGCTGCGCCCCGAGACGACGACATGGGCCCCCTCGGCGGCGAACGCCTCCGCGATGGCCCGTCCGATATTGCTGGTCGCTCCGGTCACCAGAGCGGTCTTGCCCTCCAGGCGCGTTGACATGGTCCACTCCATCGCTTGGTTCGCCACCAGGAACCCGCACGGCCGGACCGCGTACCGCCTACCGCGTCCGACCGGTCGGAGCCCCGGAGCACCGGGGCGAGTGCCACTGTGCGACGACAAAAATGGACCTGCAAGTCCAGAAAATTTCGCCTGCCCGGCTGCACCCTGCCCGGCTGCCCGCTAGAGCCAGCCCTTCTCCCGCGCGATGCGGACCGCTTCCGCGCGGTTGCGGGCCGCCATTTTCTGGATGGCCGTGGAGAGGTAGTTGCGGATCGTGCCCTGGGAGAGGTGGAGCGCGGCGGCGATCTCCACGTTGGTGGAGCCGTCCGCCGCCGTGCGCAGTACGTCGCGCTCGCGGTCGGTGAGGGGGCTCGCTCCGTCGGCCAGGGCCGCTGCCGCGAGGGTGGGGTCGATGACGCGCTCGCCGGCGAGCACCTTCCGTACCGCTTCGGCCAGTTGGGAGGCCGGGGCGTCCTTCACCAGGAAGGCGTCGGCGCCCGACTCCATGGCCCGGCGCAGATAGCCGGGGCGGCCGAAGGTGGTGACGACGACGACCTTCACGGCCGGGAGTTCGCGCCGCAGGGCCGCCGCCGCCTCGATGCCGGTCATGCCCGGCATCTCGATGTCCAGGAGCGCCACGTCGATGTCGTGCGCGTGAGCGGCCGCCAGCACCTCGTCACCACGGGCGACCTGGGCCACCACCTCGATGTCGGGCTCCAGGCCGAGAAGGGCCGCGAGGGCCTCGCGCACCATGGACTGGTCCTCGGCCAGGAGAAGTCTGATCATGCTCATTCCGTGGATCCTAGGCCGGAATCGAGCGGAACGGTCAAGGTCAGGGTGAAGCCTTTACCCGAGCCGGAGCCGGAGCCGGAGCCCGAGCCGGAAGCGGCGTGACCCGCCGCTGTGACCAGGGTGCCGTCGACCGCGGCGAGGCGTTCGCCGATGCCGGTGAGGCCGTTGCCCGGCTTCGTGCCCGAGGGGCCGACGCCGTCGTCCGAGACGGTGAGCTCCAGGACCCTGCCGTCCAGGGTCTGGCGCGGGGCGAGGGTGACCGTGCATCGGCGGGCCCCGCTGTGGCGTACGACGTTGGTGACGGCCTCCCGCAGCGCCCAGGCGAGCACCTCCTCCGGCTTCTCGGGGAGGTCCTCGGGGGCCTCGGCCGGGACGTCGGCGCTGATGCCCGCGGCGGCGAGCGCGGTGCGGGCGCCCGCGAGTTCACCGGGAAGGGTCGGGCGGCGGTAGCCGGTGACCGCACTCCGTACGTCGATCAGGGCCTGGCGGCTGACCTGTTCGATGTCCGCGACCTGGGCCGCCGCCTGTTCCGGGTGGTCGGGGAGCATCCGGCCGGCCAACTCGCTCTTGAGCGTGATCAGGGAGAGCGAGTGGCCGAGAAGGTCGTGCAGATCGCGGGCGAGCCTGAGCCGCTCCTCGTTGGCTGCGAGCTGGGCGACGGTGGCGCGGGCCTCGCGCAGCTCGATCGTCGTACGGATCAGCTGCCGTACGCCGGTCATCGAGAACCCGCCCAGCAGCGCCGGGAAGACCAGCGCCATGATGACCTCGCGGGGGTGGTCGCCGGTCAGCCCCATGCCGACCAGGACGGCCGTGACGACGGGAATCAGCCAACGTGCCGTCCGCAGCGGCAGGGTGGCGCCGACGGAGACCGCCACGTACACGAAGAGGACCAGCCACGGAGTGCCGAGCGTCAGGGTGAGGATGACGGAGAGTACGCCGAGGAAGGCGATCGTGGAGTGGACGAGACGGCGGTCCAGGGGCTTGGCCGTGTGGCGGAAGACCAGGAGCAGGTAGGCCCCGACGAAGGTCAGCAGGCCGAGCGTGCCGAGCACCGTCGCCCAGGGGGTGTGGTTGCCGTCGGCCAGGTCCTTGACCGGGGCGCTCATGAACGCGAGCCAGATACCGACCCAGAACAGCTTGATCCAGACCTGCTTGCGGTTCGTGGGCGGGCGTCCGACGCCCACGGACGTCTCGTCGTCGTTCACGCCGTTCACGCCTTCAGGGTGTCCTTCCGGTAGAGCCAGGCCGCGCCGCCCGCGAAGACCAGGAAGTAGACGCAGAGGATGGCCACGTCCTTGGCGTGCGGCGAACCGCCCATCTCGATCGCCTGGCCGAGAGAAGCGTACGCGTGTGTGGGCAGCCACTCGGAGATGTTCTGGAGCCACTGCGGGAAGGTCGCGCTGGGCATCCAGAGACCACCGAGGATGGAGAGCCCGAAGTAGATGATCATGGTGATCGGACGGACCGCGTCCCCGCTGGCGAGGTAGCCGATGGCGACCCCGAGCGCGGCGAAGACCAGCGAACCGGCCCAGATGACCCCGGCCAGCGCGAACCACTGCCAGGTCTCCACCCGTACGTGCTTGACGGCGGCGGCGACCAGGAAGACCACCACGATGCAGGGCAGGGTGACCATCGCCGCGCTGGCGATCTTCGCCAGGACGTAGCCGCGGCCGGGCAGCGCGGTGAGCCGTAGCTGGCGGACCCAGCCCTTCTCGCGCTCTTTGGCGATGCGTTCGCTGTTGCCCATGAGGACGGCGGTCAGCGCGCCGAAGGAGGCCATCGAGACCATGAAGAAGGCCTGGAAGGTGAGATCGGTGTGCGGGATCCGGTCGGAGGTGTTCTGGGTGTTGGAGATCAGCAGATAGATCACCGACGGATAGATGACCGAGAAGAACATGAACTTCTTGTTCCGCAGGGTGCGGGTCACTTCGAGTCTGATGAGGGTCTTCATGCGGTCCTGGCCTCCTCGGCCTCGGTGATGGCGACGAAGGCCTGTTCCAGGCCGAGTCCGGCGACTTCGAGTGCGCGCGGGTAGAGGCCGAGTCCGTAGACGGCGTGGACGGTCGCGTCCGCGTCGTGCGACTGGATCCGGACCCGGTTGCCGTTGACGTCGAGCGTGGCGAGGAACGGCAGACCGCGCAGGGCCGTTTCGTCGACCGGGCCCTCCAGCTCGAAGGAGACCCGGCGGGCTCCGGCCTTCGCCTTGATCTCGGCGGCGGTGCCGTCGGCGAGCAGCCGGCCCTTGTGGAGGACGAGGACGCGGTCGGCGATCGCGTCGGCCTCTTCGAGGTAGTGGGTGGCGAACAGGACGGAACGGCCCTGCTCGGCCTGCTCGCGCATGGTGGCCCAGAAGGCCTGCCGGGCGGTGACGTCCATGCCGGTGGTCGGCTCGTCGAGGACGATCAGGTCGTTGGCGCCCGCGGTGGCCAGGGCGAAGCGGACGCGCTGTTCCTGGCCGCCGGAGAGCTTGTTGACCATCCGGTCGCCGATCTGTGTGATGCCGGCGCGGGCGAGCACCTCCGTCACCGGGTAGGGCCTGGGGTGCAGATCGCAGGCGAGGCCGACCAGTTCCCTGACCGTGACGTCCTCCATCAGGCCGCCGGTCTGGAGCATCGCGCCGACGCGGCCCGCCGCGATGGCGTTCTGCGGGGTGGTGCCGAAGACCTGGACCGTGCCGGAGTCGGCGGTACGCAGGCCCAGCAGCAGATCGAGGGTGGAGGACTTCCCGGCGCCGTTGGGGCCGAGGAGCGCCACGGTCTCGCCGGGGTGCAGGTCGAGGGTGAGCCCGTCGACGGCGCGTACGGCTCCGTATGCCTTGCTGACCTGTTGGAAGCGGACCGCGGCGGTCTTCGCCCCGGTGGCCTCGGCGGTTGTCGTCGTCATGCCTCCAGCGTGGCGGAGGGCGGGAGCTTCCGGCAGGGCCGTGGGTCGTGGAAACGGGATGACAGATGTCATGCCGGGCGTATGACCCGGCTGCCGGGGAGGGCGAGGCCGGACGCGGTTCCGCTGCCGGGGAGGGCGAGGCCGGGACACGGCGCCGCCCCCGGCCGGGGGTCCGGTCGGGGGCGGGCGGTGTGGTGCTGTGCTGTGTGGTGCGTATCGGCGGGCGGTCAGCCGTTGCCGTCGAGGCCGATGACGGTGGTCCGCTCGGCCGGGGTCTTGCCGAGCAGTGCGGTCTGCATGGCCTGGGCCACGTCGTCCGCACTGAGCTGGTGCTTCTTGCCGTCACCCTTGGTGATCATGATGCCGTCGAAGACACCGTCGCAGAGGGTCTCGATGGCCTTCTTGTCGTAGTGCTCGACCAGCCGGCCGTTGACCGGCACCATCGAGAGGATCTGCGGCAGCGACCTGGCCGGGCCGAACTGGATCTGCTTGGCACCCGCCTTGATGGTGACCAGACCGGACATCGCGGGCTTGGCGAACTCCTTCATCGCCCGGTCGATCTCGGCCTGGCCGATGGTGGGTTCGCGGGTGGTGACGGGCAGCTGGACGACCTTCGACCGGCCGGTCTGCACCTGTGCGCGGTACGCGTCGCGGACCGAGGTCATCGACTGGTTGACGTCCAGCGCCTTGCCCGACTTCCCCGGCACGGCGACGGCCTTGCCCGGCTCGAACTTGATCGTGCCGTCGTTGGCCGAGCCGGAGACGCCCGCCAGGTCCGTCAGCGCGACGCCGAGCTTCTCCTCGTCGACCGGGATCACCGGGTCGACGGCGCGCTTGCCGCCGAACAGGGAGCCGATGACGGAGACCGGGTTGTAGTCGCTGCCCGCCGCAGAGCGCACGGTCTCCTGGCTGTCCAGGGCGAGCCCGGCCTTGTCCGGCGCGAGCTGGGTCTTCTTGCCGTCCACGGACAACTGGATGGGGGCCACGGCACGCTTGCCGAGGGCCGCGTCCAGCTTCGTGACGCCCTCTTCCTTCGTGCCGCCGCCGATGTCGACGCCGAGGACGGTGGTGCCCTTGGGGACGTCGGAGTGGTTCATCAGCAGCCCGGCGCCGTACGCGACACCGAGCAGCGCGACGGCGGCGGCGCCGAGAAGGACCAGCTTGGAGCGGCCCTTCTTCTTCGCGGGTGCGGGCGCCGGTTCGCTGCGGGGGGCGGGGGCCGCGGCGGAACCTCCGGGTCCTGCCGGGCCGGTGCCCATCGGGTCGCCCGGGACCCGGGACGCCGGGTCGGCGCTGCCGCCCGCGCCCGACCCGGGGCGGGGCCCGTTCGGGAACGCGGACGGGCCTCGCCGCTCCGGCGGAATGACCGGGATGCCGCTGGTGAGCGTGTCACCGGAGACGTTGCCGCCGGGGCCGGCGGGCGCCGGGGCCGCGAACTGCGGTGTCAGCACCGCCGTGTCGTCGGACATCCGGGGCACCGGGCCACCGGCCCCCTTCGTACCCGAGGGACCGCCCGGGGCCACCGGGCCGGGGCCGGAACCCATCGGCCCGGAGCCGGGGCCGCCCGGTCCGCCGAGGTCCGGCGTCAGGGGCGAAGTGCCGGTGACCGGACCCGTGGTGGGCCCGGAGGGGCCGGGGGTGCGGATGCCGAGGTCCGGCGTGGGGCGCGAGTCGCCGGACGCGGGCCCGGCGGAGCCGCCGGGGCCGAAGTCGTCGGGGCGGGGAGCACCGTGATCGCCCGTGCGCTGCGGGCCGTCCGAGAAGTACGGCAGGTCGGCGCGGGGCGGTGCGCCCTCGGCGCCCCTGATGCCGTCCGCGCCACCGGCCGTGCCGCCACCGGCGACCGAGGTGTTCGTGGGGGCCTTGCGCGGGGCGAACCAGTCGCTGCCGCTCTTCTCCCTGGCCGGCTTGTCGGCGGCCGGTTCCGTGGTCGCGGCACCGGTCCGGGCCTCGGCGGCCGACGCGGCGTCGGACCCGGCCGGCGCACCGTCCGCCGCGGGCGAGCCGGGGCGCGGGATGCCGCCCGTGCGCTCGACATCGGCGACGTCGGCGTCACCCACGGGCGTGCGCATGACGACGGGCGGGATGGGACGCGAGCCCGGGATGTTGATCCGGATGCGCGTCGTCAGCGTCGTCTCGGTCCTCGGCTCGTCGGACGGCGACGGTCCCGCAGGCTCCGGGGCACCCTCCGGGGCGTCCTGCGAAGGGTGCAGCGACGGATACTGGCGGGATCCGTACGGCGGCGTCCCCGAGGGGTACGCGGCTCCTCCACGCCCCTGGGGTCCGGAGGACGAACTGTCAGTTTCACGACTCAAAGCAGGTTCTCCCGATTGGCTCCGCCGCCCGTACTTCCCCCATGCCGCAGGCCAGGGGACGGCTCGGCGCGCCAACCACCATACTGGCCGCCGCCGACGGACACCCCGCGACCGGGGGAAACGGCTGTGCGACCACCGAACGGACACAGGGCATTACGGGATCGGACGTGGCACTTTACTTGCCGGACCGACCGCCGTCGGCGCCCGGTCGGGGCGCCCGCGACATGGTGGCACAGATCACAGCGACGGCCATCCCGCCCAGCATGAAGAGGGTGAGGCCCAGTTCGTCCCCGAAGACATAGTCGCCTTCCGGACGCCCGCCCAGCAGCACGACGATCGAAATCAGCCATCCTGCGGCGGGCGCCAGGGCGCCGAGCTGGGTGTCGAAGACGAGGCGTCCGCCGTGGAAGAGCCCGGCGGCGGCCACCAGTGCGAGCAGCAGCCCGGCGGGGAACCAGGCGGCCTGGACGAGCGCCCCGGCGATGCCGACGAGCGCGCCGAGGACGGCGAGGCCCACATAGGCGGCGATCCGCCCGGGGTTGAGCGGTGCGGCGAGGCCGGTGGCCGCACCGCCCCCGGAGGGGGCCGGGGGGCGCGGTGCGCGCTGCTTGCCGCCGCTCATCGCTCCGCCCCCGCCACACCCGCGAACAGGTCGTCCTCCCGGGCCCCTTGAGGGGCTCCGGAAGCGCCGCGCACCAACTCGTAGTGCTCGGTGACGAAGACGGGCTGCCCGAGGTCGTTGGAGAGGGCGAAGAAGGGGCCGTCCACGGCGATCTGGGTGACGTGGGCCCGCATCGCCGCGCTCTTGGCGGCGGCGTGGGCCGAACCGTCGATCTCGGCGCTGATCCGGGCGTCGTCGACCACGCCCGGTACGTCGTCGACGGCGGCGATGCCCGGGAAGGCGTCCGGCGCCGTCTCCCTCAGCCGGGCGAAGCCCGCCTCGGCGACCGTGCGCGGCACCCGGTTCCAGTAGATCTTGGCGATGGTGTGCGGGGCGCCGGACCCGGCGCGGTACGCGGGATCGGCGGCGAGGTCCGCGGCGCGCATCGCGACGCGGTGCGCCTGGATGTGGTCGGGGTGTCCGTAGCCGCCGTCGGGGTCGTAGGTGACCAGGACCTGCGGGCGCACCTCGCGGATGACGTCCACCAGGTGTCCGGCGGCTTCGTCCACGTCGGCGGCCCAGAAGGCGCCGGGCCGGTGGTTCTGCTCGGCGCCCGTCATTCCGGAGTCGCGGAAGCGGCCGGGGCCACCGAGGAGCCGGTGGTCGGTGACCGCCAGCTCCTTCATCGCGGCGTCGAGTTCACCCTGGCGGTAGGGGCCCAGGGTGTCGTCCCGGTCGGCGGCGAGATGGGCGAGGGAGGGCGGGATGACCTCGCCCTCCTCACCGAGTGTGCAGGTCACCAGGGTGACCTGGGCACCCTCGGCCGCGTACTTGGCCATGGTGGCGCCGTTGTTGATCGACTCGTCGTCGGGGTGCGCGTGCACCAGGAGGAGACGCCGGGCGGGGAGGTCCGTCATGGGTCCACCCTACGAGCCGGGCGCACCGGTCTCCGCCCGCACACCTGTCGTCGACGAGCCGGGCCTCAGAACTTGAGGCTTCCGAGCATGCCGGCCACATTCGAGGTCAGGTTCGAGATGCTCGGCGCGATCGACGAGCTGGCCAGATAGAAACCGAGCAGTGCGCAGACCACCGCATGTCCGCCCTTCAGTCCGGATTTCCGGATCAGCAGGAAGACGACGATCGCCAGCAGCACCACCGCCGAAATCGAGAGTGCCACGGCGGTTCACCTCCATCAGTACGGTCGGGACGGGCAGCACACATGGAGCCAGCAGGTTCATACCCACCGAGCGCTACGGATCATAACTATCCGTCGCAACGCATTGATCGGGGCACAGCAGCACGAGGGGCGCACGACCGGGCGGTCGGGGACTAGGTTCGCCCCATGACTTCGCAGACGATCTCCTTTCCACGCCAGCACGCCAGAACCATGCGGTTCACCCTGGGCGCCCCCCGGTCGTTCACCGTTTCGCCCGACGGGGAGCGGGTGGTCTTCCTGCGCTCGGGCTCCGGTACGGACCGCACGGGCCGGCTGTGGGTGCTCGACCTGCCGAAGGACGGAACGCCGAAGGAGCGCGTGGTGGCCGATCCGGCGGCCCTGCTGGGCGGTTCGGAGGAGCGGCTGTCGGCGCAGGAGCGGGCCCGGCGCGAGCGCAGCCGGGAGGGGTCCTCGGGGATCGTCGGCTACGCGGTCGACGCGGCGGCCGAGTTGGCCGCCTTCGCCCTCTCCGGGAAGGTGTACGTCGCCCGGCTGCGGGCGGGCACGGCGCGGGCGCTGCCGGTCCCGGGCCCGGTGATCGACCCGAGGCCGTCACCGGACGGACGACACATCGCCTATGTGTCCAAGGGCGCGCTGCACGTCGTGGGCGCGGAGGGCGACGGGGACCGGACGCTCGCCGAGCCGGAGGGGGAGGACGTCTCGTACGGTCTCGCGGAGTTCATCGCGGCCGAGGAGATGCAGCGTTCACGGGGCTTCTGGTGGGCGCCGGAATCGGACCGGCTGCTGGTCGCCCGGGTCGACAACAGCCCCGTGCGCCGGTGGTGGATCGCGGACCCCGCGCACCCGGACCGCAGGCCCGCCGAGGTCGCCTACCCGGCGGCGGGGACGCCCAACGCCGAGGTGCGGCTCTTCGTCCTGGACCTGGACGGCACCCGTACCGAGGTGGTCTGGGACCGGGCGCGCCACCCCTATCTGGCGCAGGTGCACTGGTCGTCGGACGGGGCGCCGCTGCTGCTGGTGCAGTCCCGCGACCAGCGGAGCAACCTCTTCCTCGCGGTGGACCCGGAGAGCGGTACGACGCGGACGGTGCACGTCGACGAGGACCCGGTCTGGCTGGAAATCTTCCCCGGGGTGCCCGCCTGGGCCCCGGACGGACGGCTCGTGCGGATCGCGGACGAGGGCGGGGCGCGGGTCCTCGCGGTCGGCGACCGGCTGCTGACCGGGGCACAGTTGCAGCTCCGGGAGGTGCTGGACATCGGTGCGTCGGACATCCTGGTGTCGGCCTCGGCCGGTGAGGAGGCGGCGGAGCCGGAGATCGGCGAGACCCATGTCTACCGGGTCAACGAGCTGGGTGTGGAGCGGGTCTCCGAGGGCGCCGGGGTGCACTCGGCGGTCCGCGCGGGCGGGGTGACGGTGCTGGTCTCGCACGCTCCGGACCGGCCGGGGGCCCGGACCGAGGTGTACCGGGACGGCAAGCCGATCGCCACCGTGGCGAGCCATGCCGAGGAGCCGGTGCTCTCCGCGCGGGTCCGGCTCACCGAGGGGGGCGCACGGCGAATTCCGTGCGCCGTGCTGCTCCCCGAGGGGTACGACGAGTCGGACGGACCGCTTCCGGTCCTGATGGACCCGTACGGCGGGCCGCACGGCCGCCGGGTGGTCGCCGCCCACAATCCGCATCTGACGTCGCAGTGGTTCGCCAACCAGGGCTTCGCGGTCGTGGTCGCGGACGGCCGGGGCACACCGGGGCGTTCGCCGGGCTGGGAGAAGGAGGTCAAGAACAATCTGGTGCTCTCCGTGGACGACCAGGTCGACGCCCTGCACGCCCTCGCGGAGCGGTTCCCGCTGGACCTCGGCAAGGTCGCGATCCGCGGCTGGTCGTTCGGCGGGTATCTGGCCGCCCTGGCCGTGACGCGACGGCCCGAGGTCTTCCACGCGGCGGTGGTCGGCGCCCCGGTGACCGACCAGCGGCTGTACGACACCCATTACACCGAGCGTTACCTCGGCGACCCGGCCGAGCAGCCGGAGGTGTACGCGCACAACTCGGTGATCACGGACGAGGGGCTCTCGGAGGTCGCCGAGCAGGTGCGGCCGATGATGATCGTCCATGGCCTCGCGGACGACAACGTGGTGGTCGCGCACTCGCTCCGGCTGTCGTCGGCGCTGCTCTCGGCGGGGCGCCCGCACGAGGTGCTGCCGCTCAGCGGGGTGACGCACATGACCCCGCAGGAGCAGGTGGCGGAGAACCTGCTGCTGCTCCAGGTCGACTTCCTGAAGCGGTCGCTGGGGCTCACCGGCTGATCGGGCGGGGCTTCCCCGTCACCAGCCGGGCGGCGGCTGGGACGGGGGCGGCGGCCCGAAGACGCCGGGCCGCGGATAGCCGTACCCCTGCCCGTAGCCCAACGCGGGCGGGCCGGGGGGCTCCTCCGGGCCCGGCCTGGCCAGCACCAGCAGCACCACGGCTCCGGCGATCAGCTCGAAGAACCAGGTCAGCACGGTGAGTTGGTCCTCGACCCGCGGATCACCGAAGTGGTCCAGCAGCTCGTAATGAACCGTGCGGGCCACCCCCAGCACCCCGCCGACCAGCAGCAGCGCCCCGGCGATCAGGCCGAACGGCCGCGCGTGCACGGCGCGCAGCAGGGCGCTCACGCCCGCGAACAGACAGAGCAGTATCAGGACCGCCGAGAACCAGCCGGGCGGCGGGTCGATCAGCCCCTGCATGATCCGGTCCCCGCCCACGATCCAGTCGGGGTAGAGCTCCGGGAGCCGCACCGCCTGACGGATCTCCCAGGCGGCCACGACCACGCCCGCCACGCCGAGGAAGAGGAAGGCGACTATCCCCGCGCCCTGCCCCGGCCGGGCCGGGAGGCGTTCCGAGAAGTCACCCGCCGGCCTGCGGCCCGCCCCCGCGGTGATGATCAGCGCGATGCCCGCCGCCAGCGCCGCGAAGAAGCAGAGCAGGGCGCGGGTGCGGAGGTCGTCGCTGAACCGGGCGTCCATCCGGGACTCACCGATGTTCCAGAGACCGGGCAGCCGCAGGACGATCGTGACCGCTCCGGTCGCGACCAGCACCGCGGCGGCCGCAGAGGAGCGCAGGGCCGCGACGGCGGCGACGAGATACACCACGAACAGCACCACGTCGTACGCCGAGGTGACGGGCATCATCGGGCGCCGCAGGTCGTAGTAGCCGGCCCAGTAGCGCCACAGCGCCCCGATGTCGTCGGCCGCCCTGAGGTCCCGTACGAGCCAGCCCGCGACGATCAGCGCGAGCGCGGCGCAGAGAACGGCACCGGCGATCCTTGCCCCCCGAGTGAGTATCACCCGAGCGATCCTCCACCGCGCCCGCCCACCGGACAAGGGGTTCGTCGGCGTGGTGCTCGAACGGGCAGCCGGCCGGGAGGACATGACGGCCTCCCGGCCGGTACACGGCACCCGCACGGCCGTACGCCGTCCATGCTGGCCGGTTCGTATATCGGACGTGCGACGGTCCGGTTGCCCCCGCGTTAACGTGCCCGGGGCCGGTCGGCTCTCAGCCCGCCGGGGTGGTCCCGGACGACGGGGCCGGCCCACTGTCCCCGTCCGCATCCCCCCGACTCCCCCTGCTCCCCCCGCTCATCCAGCAGCCCCTCCGGCGGTACCACCTGCTTCTCCTCCGCGAAGTGGCAGGCCGAGTCATGCCCGGCCGGTGACTCGGTCAGCCGGAAGACGGCCGGGACCGCCAGCAGCGGCACCTCCAGTTCGCACCGCTCCTGCGCCTTCCAGCAGCGGGTGCGGAAGCGGCAGCCCGAGGGCGGGTTGGCGGGCGAGGGGACATCGCCGTGCAGGATGATCCGCTCCCGGTGCTCGCGGGCCGTCGGGTCCGGCACGGGGACGGCGGAGAGCAGCGCCTGGGTGTACGGATGCGTGGGATGTTCGTAGATCTGCTCGTCGGAGCCGGTCTCGACGATCCGGCCCAGATACATCACCCCGACCCGGTCGGAGATGTGCCGGACGATCGACAGGTCGTGCGCGATGAAGACGTAACTCAGCCCGAACTCCGCCTGGAGCCGGTCCAGCAGGTTGACGACCTGGGCCTGTACGGAGACGTCGAGGGCCGAGACGGGCTCGTCGGCGACGATGATCTCCGGGTTGAGCGCGAGGCCGCGGGCGATGCCGATGCGCTGGCGCTGGCCGCCGGAGAACTGGTGCGGATAGCGGTTGATGTACTCCGGGTTGAGGCCGACCACGTCCAGCAGGTCCTGGACCTTCCGGCGCCGCTCGCCCTTCGGGGCCACCTCGGGGTGGATCTCGTACGGCTCCCCGATGATGTCGCCGACGGTCATCCGGGGGTTGAGCGAGGTGTACGGGTCCTGGAAGACCATCTGGATGTTGCGGCGCACGGCCTTCAGGGCGCGCCCCGACAGCTTGGTGATGTCCTCGCCCTTGTACTTGATCGCGCCGGCCGTCGGCTGCTCCAGATGGACCAGCATCCTGGCCACGGTCGACTTGCCGCAGCCGGACTCCCCCACGATGCCGAGCGTCTCGCCCGCCGCCAGGTCGAAGGAGACCCCGTCGACCGCCTTGACGGCGCCGATCTGCTTCTTGATCAGGATGCCCTGGGTCAGCGGGTAGTGCTTGACCAGATCGCGGACCTCCAGGATCGGATCGCCGCCCGCCGCCGCGGACCCGGCCCGTGCCCTGGCGAGCAGCGCGCGGGCCTTCTCCCCCTCTTCGCGCGCTTCCTTGCGCCCCGAGTGGTCAGCGTGCATCGAGCGTCTCCTTCCAGAAGTAGCAGGCGCTCTCGCGGTGCTCGGTCACCTCGAACAGCGGCGGCACCTCGCCCCGGCAGATCTCCTGGGCCATCGGGCAGCGCGGGTTGAAGGCGCAGCCGGGCGGGATGTGCAGCAGGTTGGGCGGCAGGCCCTTGATCGCGTACAGCTCCCGGCCCTTCTGGTCCAGGCGCGGGATCGACCGGAGCAGGCCCTTGGTGTACGGGTGGGCGGGTGCCCGGTAGATCTCGTGGACCGGGGCGGATTCGACGATCCGGCCCGCGTACATCACGGCGATCTTGTCGGCGACGTCCGCGACCACGCCCAGGTCGTGGGTGATCAGGATCAGGCCCATGTTCAGCTCGCGCTGGAGTTCGGCGAGCAGGTCCATCACCTGGGCCTGGACGGTGACGTCGAGGGCGGTGGTGGGTTCGTCCGCGATGATCAGCGAGGGCTCCAGCGCCATCGCCATGGCGATCATGATGCGCTGGCGCATGCCGCCGGAGAACTGGTGCGGGTAGTTCCCGACGCGTTCCTTCGCCGCCGGGATGCGGACCCGGTCCATCAGCTCGACGGCCTTCGCCTTCGCGTCCTTGTGGGACATCCCCCGGTGCACGACGAACATCTCGCCGAGCTGCTCCCCCACGCTGAGCACGGGGTTGAGGGAGGAGAGCGCGTCCTGGAAGATCATGGCCATCTCCTGGCCCCGGATCCTCCGGCGCTCCTCCTTCTTCATCTTGAGCAGATCGCGGTCCTTGAAGAGGATCTCGCCGCCGCTGATCCTTCCCGGGGGCATGTCGAGGATGCCCATGACGGCCTGGGCGGTGACCGACTTGCCGGAGCCGGACTCGCCGAGGACGGCCAGGGTCTCGCCCTCGGCGACCGAGTAGTCGACCCCGTTGACGGCCTTGGCCACCCCGTCGCGGGTGTGGAACTCCACGTGCAGATCGCGCACTTCGAGCAACATGGCAGCGGGCTCCTCAGCGCAGCTTGGGGTCGAGGGCGTCGCGCACCGCGTCGCCGAGCATGATGAAGGCGAGCACGGTCACCGCGAGGGCTCCGGCGGGCCAGAGCAGCATGTGGGGGGCGTTGCGGATGTACTGGGAGGCGGCGGAGATGTCGATGCCCCAGGAGACGGCGGGCGGTTTCAGGCCGACGCCGAGGAACGAGAGGGTCGCCTCCAGCGAGATGTAGGTACCGAGCGCGATGGTCGCGACGACGATCACCGGTGCGATGGCGTTCGGGGTGATGTGGCGCAGCAGCATCCGTGTGTTGGAGGCGCCGAGCGCCCGTGCCGCCTGTACGTAGTCGTTCTGTTTGGCGGTGATCACGGAGCCGCGGGCGATGCGGGCGATCTGCGGCCAGCCCAGCAGCACGATGAAGCCGATCACCGGCCAGACGGTGGAGCTGGTGACCACGGAGAGGAAGACCAGACCGCCGAGGACCACCGGGATACCGAAGAAGACATCGGTGAGCCGGGAGAGGATCGAGTCCGACCAGCCGCCGAAGAATCCGGCGAGCCCGCCGAGCACCCCGCCGAGCAGGGTGACGCCGAGGGTGGCGCAGACGCCGACGGTCACCGAGTTCCGGGCCCCGTAGACGGTGCGGGTGTAGACGTCGCAGCCCTGTCCGTCGAAGCCGAAGGGGTGTCCGGGCTGGGAGCCCTCCTGGGCCTTGCCGAGGTTGCAGTCGAGGGGGTCCTGGTCGGCGATGAGGGACGGCCAGATCGAGATGACCACCAGGAAGAGGATGAGCAGGGCGGAGATGATGAAGACCGGGTTGCGGCGCAGGTCACGCCAGGCGTCCGACCACAGGCTGCGGGGTTTCTCGGCGGGGCCGGCGCCGTCCGGGCCGCCCGGGGGCCTTTCGAGGGTCGTGCCCTCTTCCAGGGCGAGGTCCATCACGCCTCCCGCTCCGGCGGACGAGATCGCCTCGTCCGGTGTCTGCTCAGGCATAGCGGATCCTCGGGTCGAGTACGGCGTACAGCAGGTCGACGATCAGGTTGGCCGCCAGGAAGACGAGGACCAGGATGGTGACGAAGCCGACGACGGTCTGGGAGTTCTGGCGCAGGATGCCCTGGTAGAGCTGGTAGCCGACGCCGTGGATGTTGAAGATCCGCTCCGTGACGATCGCCCCGCCCATCAGGGCGCCCACGTCCGTACCGATGAAGGTGACGACCGGGATCAGTGAGTTGCGCAGCAGGTGCCGGATGACGACGCGGCGCCTGGGCAGCCCCTTGGCGACGGCGGTGCGGACGTAGTCGGCGCGGGCGTTCTCGGCGATCGAGGTCCGGGTGAGCCGGGTGACGTACGCCAGTGAGACCGAGGCGAGGACGAGTCCGGGGACCAGCAGTTCGTCGAAGGGGGCCTCCGGTGAGACGGAGGGTTTGATCAGGCCCCACTCGACACCGAGGAGGAGCTGGAGCAGCAGGCCGGTGACGAAGGTCGGGATGGAGATGACGACCAGGGTCAGGATGAGCACGGTGGTGTCGACGGGGCGGCCGCGGCGCAGACCGGTGACGACACCGAGGCTGATGCCGATGACGACCTCGAAGACGATCGCGACGACGGTGAGCCGGATCGTGATGGGGAAGGCGGTGCCCATCAGCTCGGTGACCTTCTGCCCGTTGAACGCGGTGCCGAAGTCGCCGGTGAAGACATTGCCCATGTAGGTGAGGTATTGCTGCCAGACGGGCTTGTCGAGGCCGAATTCCGCACGGAGTTGGGCTGCGGTCGCCGGGTCGCACTGGCGGTCGCCGCAGAGACCCGCGATGGGGTCGCCCATCACATTCACCATGAGGAAGATCAGCAGCGTGGTGCCGAAGAAGACCGGGATCATCTGCAGCAGCCGCCGGATCACATAACGTCCCATGAAGGGCTCCGGGGGTCGCGGGGGTCAGAGGCTCGGGGCTGGGGAGTGACGCGTCGGGGACGGGGAAGCCGGGTGGCCGGTGCGCTCCTGGCACCGGCCACCCGGCCTCGGGTCCTCCGGCCGGGTCACTTGACCTTGATCTGCTCGTACACCGGGACGCTGAACTGGTTCAGTGCCACATCGCTGATCCGGTCCGAGTAGCCGGCGCTGCCGTTCTGGTACCAGAGCGGGATGACGGGCATCTGCTCGACCAGGACCTTCTCCGCGTCCTGGAAGGTCGAGACGGCCTTGGCCTTGTCCGACTCGGCGTTGGCCTTGTCGACGAGCCCGTCGAACCTCTTGTTGCTCCACTTGCCGTCGTTGGACGAGGCGTCGGTGTAGTAGACGGGCTGGAGGAAGTTCTGGATGAGCGGGTAGTCCATCTGCCAGCCGGCCCGCCAGGGGCCGGTCGGCTTCTGCTGCGAGACCTGGCTGCGGAAGTCGGCGAAGGTGCCGACCGGGGCGCCGACGCACGCCTTGTTGTTGCCCATCACCTTGTTGATGCTGTTGCAGACGGCGTCGACCCACTCCTTGTGGGAGCCGGTGTCACCGTTGTACGAGATCTTGAGCTGGCCGCCGGGGATGCCGCCGCCCTCCTGGACCAGCTTCTTGGCGTCCGCCGCGTGGTACTCGCAGGGCGCCCCGCAGAGCCCCTTCTTGAAGCCGCCCGCCGTGCCGAGGACCGGGGAGGTCCAGTCGGAGGCGGGGGTGCGGGTCTTCTGGAAGATCTGGTCGGTGATCTGCTGCCGGTTGATCGCCATCGACAGGCCCTGGCGGACCTTGATGCCGCCGGGGGTGTCCCACTTCTTGTCGTAGAAGGGGAAGGCGAGGGTCTGGATGATGCCGGCCGGGGTGTTGATGTAGCGGTCGCCGAGGTCCGCCTTGACGTTCTTCAGCTGCGAGGCGGGGACGTCGTCGACGAGGTCGAGGTTGCCGGCCGTCAGGTCCGTGTAGGCGGTGTTGTTGTCGGTGTAGACCTTGAGGTCGATGCCGCCGTTCTGCGCCTTGTCGTTCCCGGGGTACTTGTCCCACTTGCGCAGGCTCATCGACGAGCCCTTGGTGTACGTGTCGACGGTGTACGGGCCGTTGCCGATGGGCTTGGACACCCAGGCGGCGTGGTTGGTGAAGAACGCCTTGGGCAGGGGGGCGAAGGCCGGGTAGCCGAGGGTGTCGGGCCACAGGGAGAACTTCTGCGACAGCTTGACCGTGAACGTCCTGGGGTCGACGACCTTGAGGCCGGAGAGCGTGGTCGCCTTGGCGCTGCCGGTGTCGGGGTGGACCTTGTCGTAGCCGTCGATGTAACCGAAGAAGTAGGCGTTCTTCTGATTGTTCTTCAGCAGGGCGCCGTAGTTCCAGGCGTCCACGAACGACTTGGCGGTGATCTTCTCGCCGTTGCTGAAGGTCCAGCCGTCCTTCACGGTGACCGTGAAGTTCTGGTTGTCCTTGGTGTCGATCTTCTCGGCGAGCATGTTGGTGGCCGCGCCGGTCTTCGGGTCGTACCTCTTGAGCCCCCGGAAGATCATGTCGAGGACCTTGCCGCCCTGCACCTCATTGGTGTTCGCGGGCTCCAGCGGGTTCTGCGGGTCACCCCAGGAAGAGCTCACGATTCCGTTCGCCCCACCGCCGCCACTGCTGCTGCCCCCGCCGCCGCACGCCGTCGCCGCCAGGGCGACGACCACCGCACATGCGGCCCACTTGGCCTGTGTGGCTCCGCGCATGGAGTGCCTCCTCGTAGTGCTCCGTCTCACTTACGGTCAAATATCACCGCATAAAGGGCATCCATGCACATTTACTCCACCCATTCGGGCGCGTCGAAGCCCGCTTCGAGTGGCACCTCACGGCCGGAGGGGTTGCGGGCGTGCACCTGACATACACCGGAGCGATAACGGCCAGGCATCGAATGCGCATCGACCGCGAGCCCGCCTGATCGTATGTACGTATTCCGAGACAACCACGCCCGCATATCGGACTCATTGCCGGACTTCACCCGTTAAGTCGCGAACACGCCTCCGAAAAAGCCAAACGGAAGCAAAGCCACACCCAAAGAAAAGTCATGCATTGGTAAATTTTCCAAAGAGCGCGCCAAGGGCGTCGGACATTCATTGACCCTGCATGAATTGCGTTGAAAAAGTCCGGGTAGCCCGTAGGTGTTGCCCTGCGGAGTCCTTCGACCCTCCGGGCCAGGAGCACCATGACGATTCCAACCCCGCAAACCACCACCCCCCTTGAGGTGGAGGATGCGAAGCCGCCGGCCATAGCGGACCCGTCCGCGTCCAAGGGCGGGAACGGCCGTTCGCCGGGCAAGATGGCCTGGCTGCGCTTCAAGCGCGACCGCACGGGCATGATTTCGGCCTATGTGGTCATTTTCTTCTTCGTGATCGCCATCTGCGCGCCGCTGATCGCGAAGCTGTACGGCAAGGACCCGTACACGACATACGGGTCGAACGATCCCAGCCTGCTGGACGATTTCGGTTCGCCCATGCTGCCCAACGGCGGTATCAGCAGTGACTTCTGGTTCGGCATCGAACCCGGCCTCGGCCGGGACGTCTTCACCTTCCTGCTCTACGGCATCCGCAACTCGCTGCTCATCGCTGCGGCAACCACCCTGCTGGTGACGGTGATCGGCATCGCCATCGGTATCACCGCGGGCTACCTGGGCGGCAAGACCGACTACCTCGTGGGCCGGGTCATCGACATCCTGCTGGCCTTCCCCTCCACGCTCTTCTTCATCGCCTTCTGGCCGGTGATGCTCTCGATCCTGGTCGCTCCGGACGAGAACACCCCGGTCTGGCTGACCGTCGTCAGCCTCATCTCGGTCATGACCGCCTTCGGCTGGGCATCCATCGCGCGACTGCTGCGCGGCGAGGTACTCGCCCTGCGCGAACGCGAGTTCGTCGAGGCCGCCAAGGTCACGGGAGCGTCTCCGGCACGCATCATCTTCAAGGAGCTGCTGCCCAACCTCTGGACGCCGATCCTGATCCAGGCCACGCTCGCGCTGCCCGCGTACGTGACCGCCGAAGCGGGCCTCGCCTTCCTCGGTGTCGGCCTCAGCGACCCGACACCCGACTGGGGCGTGATGATCCAGCGCGGATCGGACGTCTACCAGAGCGACATCACGTTCATGCTCTTCCCCGGCCTCACGATGGTGATCTTCGTCATCGCCTTCAACCTGCTGGGCGACTCGGTGCGTGACGCACTGGACCCGAAGACCAAGCGCTGAACCGTACGTCCTCCGGCGGGCGACGGGGCCCGCCGGAACAATCGTTTCTCTCCCTCGACCAGAGCAGGAAGCCATGTCCCTTTCCCGCAGAAACTTCGTCATCGCCACGTCGGTCGCGGCCGGCGGTTCGATGGTCCTCTCCGCCTGCAGCAGCGGCAGCACGGCCAAGAAGGGCGGTGGCGCCGGACACGGCGGTGCCGACAAGTACACCGGCTCGGTCGTCGTCGGCACGAAGGCCGACTCCACCGGCCCGGCCGCCGAGATCCCGGGCGCGAAGAAGGGCGGCACGATCCGCGGCATCGCCCCGGACGACTTCTCGCACCTGGACCCGCAGCGCGTCTACTTCTCGTGGAACTCCGCGGTCGGTGACCTCTACGTCCGTGGCCTGACCGGCTACAAGATCGCCTCGGACGGCACGATGAAGCTCGTCGGCGACCTCGCCACCGACGCGGGCACCATGTCCGACGGCGGCAAGACCTGGACCTTCACCCTGAAGGACGGTCTGAAGTGGGAGGACGGCAAGGAACTCACCATCGAGGACGTGCGCCACGGCATCGAGCGCGGCTTCGCCAGCTTCACCACCGAGGGCGCCGGCTACGCCCAGACCGCGCTGACCGGCACGGCCGACTTCCGCTCGAAGTACAAGGGCCCGTTCGGCGGCAAGCACCTCGACTCGATCGTGACCGATGACAAGGCCAAGACGATCACCTTCAAGCTGGCCGAGGCCCGCCCGGACCTCAACTTCACGCTGGCGATGACCTCCTACGGCGCCGTCCCGGTCAAGGGCGACACCAAGGAGAAGTACGACAAGGACCCGGTCTCCTGCGGTCCGTACCGCATCAAGGCGCACTCCGTCGACAAGTCGATGACCCTGGTGCGCAACCCGCACTGGGACCCCAACACGGACTCGATCCGCAACGCGTACCCGGACAGCTTCGTCTACGAGTTCGGCCCCGAGTCCCTCCAGGCCGCCGACCGGCTGATCGCCGACGACGGCGACGACAAGTACGCGGTCATGGCGTACAGCGGTGTCCCGGCCGAGCGCATCCAGAAGGTCCTCACCGACCCCGAGCTGAAGAAGCGGACCTTCAACGGCCTGCTGACCGGCATCTACTACTACGCGATCAACACCAAGCGGATCACCGACCTGAAGGTCCGTCAGGCCATCATCCACGCCTGGCCGCTGGAGCAGATCCGCAAGATCTACGGTGGTCCGTCGGCCGGTGACTACGCGACCTCCATCCTGAGCCCCGACATCGTCGGCTACGCCAAGGACGACGTCTACGGCAAGCTGAAGAAGCCGCAGGGCGACCCGGAGGCGGCGAAGAAGCTGCTGAAGGAGGCCGGCAAGGAGGGCCAGAAGGTCGTCTACGCCTTCCCGACCAGCAACACCTACAACAAGACCAAGGTCGTCATCGAGAACGCCCTCAAGGCGGCCGGCTTCACCCCCGTCATGAAGCCGCTGGACTCCACCAGCTACTACGACCAGATCCAGCAGATCGACAACCAGTTCGACGTGATGTGGTTCGGCTGGTCCCCGGACTGGCCGACCGGTTACACGCTGATGCAGCCGCTGTTCGACGGCGGCACGATCGCCAACGGCGCCAACAACATCTCGCAGCTGAACGTCGACTGGGTCAACGAGGCGATCAAGAAGAACGTCACCATCGCCGACCCGGCGGAGGCCGGCAAGGCCTGGGCCGCCCTGGACAAGCGGATCATGACGGAGGAGGCGCCGATCATCCCCGAGACGTTCCAGCGCCGCTTCTACCTCTACGGCGAGAAGGTCGGCGGTGCGATGTTCCACCCGCTGTGGTCCTCGGCCGTCTTCTACAAGCTGTTCGTGAAGGCCTGACGCCGACACTCCTGAGGCGGGGCGCCCCTGCGGCGCCCCGCCCGCTCCACTCCCCCTCGTCGGCGTCTGCCAGGGAAATCCATCGCCATGTTCCGCTTCCTCATCCGCCGGGCAATCGGCGCACTGGTCATCCTGCTGATCATCAGTGCCATCACTTTCGTCCTCTTCTACGTCGCGCCCCGCGACCCCGCTCGTGTGGCCTGCGGCAAGGTGTGCACGCCCGAGACGCTGGCATTGGTCAAGCGCAACCTCGGCATCGACGACCCGCTGCCCGTGCAGTTCTGGCACTGGCTGCAGGCAGTGTTCGTCGGGAGGGACTACTCGTCGTTCGGGCACTGCCCCGCACCGTGTCTCGGCTACTCCTTCCACAACCGCGAGCCGGTCCTCGGGACCATCCTCGACCGCTTCCCGACGACGCTCTCCCTCTCGCTCGGCAGCGCGGTCGTCTTCGTGATCTTCGGTGTGGGCACCGGCATGCTCGCCGCGGTCAAGCAGGGCAAGTGGCTGGACAAGGTGGCGTCCTCGGCGTCGCTGATCGGCTCCTCGATGCAGATCTACATCGTGGGCGTGATCGCCATGTACTACCTCGCGGACCAGTGGCACATCCTGAGCCGCCCCAAGGAAGTCCCCTTCACCGAGAACCCGGCCGGCTGGTTCACCGGGCTGCTGCTGCCCTGGCTGGTGCTGGCGCTGATCTTCACCGCCAACTACACCCGTATGGCACGCTCCCAGCTCGTCGAGACGCTGAGCGAGGACTACGTGCGCACCGCACGCGCCAAGGGCCTCTCCCGGCGGACGGTGTTCTTCAGATTCGCCTGGCGCGGGGCCATGGGCCCGATCGTCACCATCTTCGGCCTCGACATCGGTGTGCTGTTCGGCGGCGCGATCATCACCGAGAAGACCTTCGGCCTGCACGGCATCGGCGCGCTCTCCGTCAAGGCGGTGAACGACAACGACCTGCCCCTGTTGCTCGGAGTCGTCCTGGTCGCGGCAGGAGCGATCGTCGTCTTCAACATCATCGTCGATGCCGTCTACGCCCTCATCGACCCGCGCGTCCGCCTCGCCTAGGGAGAGATCCAGTGAGCACCCCCTTCCTCTCCGTACGCGATCTGCGCGTGCACTTCTCCACCGAAGACGGCATGGTCAAGGCCGTCGACGGGCTGTCCTTCGACATCGAGAAGGGCCGGACGCTCGGCATCGTCGGCGAGTCCGGCTCCGGCAAGTCCGTCACCAACCTGACCATCCTCGGGCTGCACCATCCCGATCACACCGAGATCGAGGGCGAGATCCTGCTCGACGGGCAGGATCTGCTGACCGTCTCGGAGCGGGAGCTGGAGCGGCTGCGCGGCAACAAGATGGCGATGATCTTCCAGGACTCGCTGGCCTCGCTGTCGCCGTACCACACCATCGGCCAGCAGATCGGTGAGACGTACCGCAAGCACACCGGCGCCTCCAAGCGGGAGGCGCGGGCGCGGGCCGTCGAGATGCTGACCAAGGTGGGCATCCCGCAGCCCGATCTGCGGGTGGACGACTACCCGCACCAGTTCTCCGGCGGGATGCGCCAGCGCGCGATGATCGCCATGGCGCTGGTCTGCGACCCGGAGCTGCTGATCGCGGACGAGCCGACCACCGCGCTGGACGTCACCGTGCAGGCCCAGATCGTGGACCTGCTCAAGGACCTCCAGCAGGAGACCGGCACCTCGATCGTCTTCATCACCCACGACCTCGGTGTCATCGCCGACATCGCGGACGACGTGCTGGTGATGTACGGCGGGCGCTGCGTGGAGCGCGGTACGAAGAAGGAGGTGCTGCGGGCTCCCCAGCACCCCTACACCCTGGGGCTGCTGAGCTCGATGCCGACCCTGGACGGCCCGGTCGACGTGCCGCTGTCGCCGATCCCCGGCACCCCGCCGAGCCTCCTCAACCCGCCGAGCGGCTGCCGCTTCCACCCCCGGTGCACCTTCACCGAGCAGGTGGGCGGCGGGCGTTGCGCGAGCGAGCAGCCGCCGCTGGAGCTCACCGCCGGGCGCGGATCCGCCTGCCACCTCACCGCGGAGCAGCGCGCCGAGTTCTTCGCAGACTTCGCCGGCACCCGGCCCAACTGACGTACAAGAGACGGGACTTCCCCACCATGAGCAGCACAGATCCCCTCCTGGACGTCTCCGGACTCACCAAGCACTTCCCGATCAAGGGCGGCTTCCCGATCCGGCGGACGGTCGGCGCGGTGCAGGCCGTCGACGGGCTGGACTTCTCCGTGGCCGAGGGCGAGAGCCTGGGCCTGGTCGGCGAGTCCGGCTGCGGCAAGTCGACCACCGGCCGGCTGATCACCCGGCTCCTGGAGCCGACGGCCGGCCGGATCTCCTACCGCGGACAGGACATCACCCACGCCTCGCGCAAGGAGCTGGCGCCGGTCCGCTCCGAGATCCAGATGATCTTCCAGGACCCGTACGCCTCGCTGAACCCGCGGCAGACCGTCGGCAAGATCATCACCGCGCCGATGGAGATCAACGGCATCAACCCGGCCGGCGGCCACGAGGCGCGGGTGCGGGAGCTGCTGGAGACCGTCGGGCTCAACCCGGAGCACTACAACCGCTTCCCGCACGAGTTCTCCGGCGGCCAGCGCCAGCGCATCGGGGTGGCCCGCGCGCTCGCCCTGGAGCCGAAGCTGATCGTGGCCGACGAACCGGTCTCGGCGCTGGACGTGTCGATCCAGGCGCAGGTGGTGAACCTGCTGCAGAAGCTGCAGAAGGAACTCGGCATCGCGTTCCTGTTCATCGCCCACGATCTCGCCATCGTGCGTCACTTCTCGCAGCGCGTCGCGGTGATGTACCTCGGCAGGATCGTGGAGATCGCCGACCGCGAGGACCTGTACGGCAACCCGCGGCACCCGTACACCCGGGCGCTGCTCTCGGCCGTGCCCGAGGCGTCCGCCGACGACACGCCCGCCCGTGAGCGCATCCGCCTGGTCGGCGACGTCCCCTCCCCCGTCAACCCGCCGTCGGGCTGCCGCTTCCGCACCCGGTGCTGGAAGGCGACGGACAAGTGCGCGAGCGAGGCCCCGCCGCTGGTGCGGGTGGAGGGCAGCCGGGAGGGCCATCTGACGGCCTGCCACTACCCCGAGGACCCGCAGTCCGTCGCGGCCGTCCCGAAGGCCCGTGGCGCCTCCTCCGGGCCCAGGCTCGACAAGGCTGCCGAAGACCCCGGGGCCGGGGCCTGACACCCCAGCCCCGGCCCCGGGGCGCCTCGCGGCCGCGGACCCGACCGGTCCCCGGCGGCGGGGCTCCCCCGACCCCGAGGAACCGAGCACGTGAGCCCCTTGACCCGAGCCACCTGCGAGCCCGGTTCCGGGAAAAGGAAGAAGCGCCCGGAACCGATCGGTTCCGGGCGCTTCCGCGTGGGTCGGGCTCCGTCAGGAGGCCGCGCCGACGATGTCCTTCTCCTCGGCGAAGTGACAGGCCGACTCGTGCGCCGCGGGGGTGTCCGAACCCTTGAAGCGCTCGGGGACGGCCAGCAGCGGCAGTTCCGTGGAGCACTTGTCCTGGGCCTTCCAGCACCGGGTGCGGAAGCGGCAGCCCGACGGCGGGTTCGCCGGCGACGGGACGTCACCGGTGAGGATGATCCGCTCGCCGCGCTCACGGGCCTCGGGGTCCGGGACCGGGACCGCCGACAGCAGCGCCTGGGTGTAGGGGTGCGTCGGGTGGTCGTAGATCTCCGCGTCCGTACCGATCTCGGCCATCTTGCCGAGGTACATCACGCCGACCCGGTCGGAGATGTGCCGGACGATCGACAGGTCGTGCGCGATGAAGACGTAGGAGAGGTTGAACTCGTCCTGGAGCTTCTCCATCAGGTTGATGACCTGCGCCTGCACCGATACGTCGAGCGCGGAGACCGGCTCGTCGCAGATGATGATCTCCGGGTTGAGCGCGAGGCCGCGGGCGATGCCGATGCGCTGGCGCTGACCGCCGGAGAACTGGTGCGGATAGCGGTTGATGTACTCCGGGTTGAGACCGACGACGTCCAGCAGCTCCTGGACCCTGGCCCGCCGGTCGCCCTTGGGGGCCACCTCCGGGTGGATGTCGAAGGGCTCGCCGATGATGTCGCCGACCGTCATGCGCGGGTTCAGCGAGGTGTACGGGTCCTGGAACACCATCTGGATGTTCCGGCGGACCGCCTTCAGGGCGCGGCCGGACAGCCGGGTGATGTCCTGGCCCTTGTAGAAGACCTCGCCGGACGTGGCCGTCTCCAGCGCCATCAGCAGCCGCGCGACCGTGGACTTGCCACAGCCGGACTCGCCGACGATGCCGAGCGTCTCGCCCTGGTAGAGGTCGAAGGAGACCCCGTCCACGGCCTTGACCGCGCCGACCTGGCGCTTGAAGAGGATGCCCTGGCTCAGCGGGAAGTGCTTGACCAGATTGCGCACCTGGAGGATCGGCTCACCGCGCTCCACCGGAGCCTCGATCGCGGCGACCGCGGCCGTCTCGTCCGTGGCGTCGACCGCCACGACCTCGGTGACGTTCGGGGTGGCGTCCATGGAACCGTCCGTCTTGTCCAGCTCAGCCATGGATCGTCTCCTTCCAGAAGTGGCACGCGCTGCCGCGGCCGGGCAGCTCGCTGCCGTCCTGCTCGGAGACCGGGACCAGCACCGGAATCTCCGTACGGCAGATGTCCTCGGCCTTGGGGCACCTCGGGTTGAAGGCGCAGCCGGCCGGGATCTTGAGCAGGTTGGGCGGCAGGCCCTTGATCGCGTAGAGCTCCTGGCCCTTCTGGTCCAGGCGCGGGATCGAGTCGAGCAGACCGCGGGTGTAGGGGTGCGCGGGCCGCTTGTACAGCTCGTGCACCGGCGCCGTCTCGACGATCCGGCCCGCGTACATGACCGCGATCTTGTCCGCGACGTCGGCGACGACGCCGAGGTCGTGGGTGATCAGGATCAGACCCATGTTGAACTCGGTCTGAAGCTCCTTGAGCAGGTCCATGACCTGCGCCTGGACAGTCACGTCGAGCGCGGTGGTCGGCTCGTCCGCGATGATCAGGTCCGGCTCCAGCGCCATCGCCATGGCGATCATGATGCGCTGGCGCATACCGCCGGAGAACTGGTGCGGGTAGTCGCCGACCCGCTGCGCGGCGGCGGGGATCTTGACCCGGTCCATCAGCTCGATGGCCTTGGCCTTGGCCTGCTTCTTGGAGAGTCCCTGGTGGACCCGGAACATCTCTCCGAGCTGGTAGCCGACCGAGAGCACGGGGTTGAGCGAGGAGAGCGCGTCCTGGAAGATCATCGCGATCTTCTGGCCACGGATCTTCCGCCGCTCCTCGTAGCTCATGGTGAGCATGTCCTGGCCGCGGTACAGGATCTGGCCCTGCGGGATCTTGCCGGGCGGCATGTCGAGGATGCCCATGATCGCCTGAGCGGTCACGGACTTGCCGGAACCGGACTCACCGAGCACGGCCAGGGTCTCGCCGGAGTCCACGCTGTAGTTCACACCGTTGACTGCCTTGGCGACACCGTCACGCGTGTGGAACTCCACGTGCAGGTCGCGCACTTCGAGGAGCGGTGCGTCGTTGGACCCTCCGGCGCGGGGCGCCGGGATGTCTGCTGTCTTGTCCATGATGGTCACGTCGTACGCCCTCCTCAGCGCAGCTTCGGGTCGAGGGCGTCGCGTACCGCGTCGCCGAGCATGATGAACGCGAAGACCGTGAGGCTGAGCATTCCTGCCGGGAACAGCAGCGCATGCGGGTTGTCCCGGATGGCCTGGCTGCCCTCGGCGATGTCGATGCCCCACGAGATCGTCGGGTCCGCGAGCCCGAGTCCGAGGAACGAGAGCGTCGCCTCGGCCGAGATGTACCCGCCGAGCGCGATGGTGGCCACGACGATCGTCGGGGCGAGCGCGTTCGGAAGGACGTGCCGGAAGAGGATCCGCGGGGTGCCGGCGCCGAGCGCGCGCGCCGCCGTCACGTAGTCCGCCTGCTTGGCGGTGATCACGGAGGCCCGCATCACACGGCAGATCGAGGTCCAGCCCAGGAAGGCCAGGGCCAGGATCACCACGTACACCTTGCGGTCGGTGAAGGCGTTCAGGACGACCATCGCACCGAGCAGGAAGGGGATGCCGAAGAAGATGTCCGTGATCCGGGAGATGACGGAGTCGAGCCAGCCGCCGAAGTATCCGGCGAGCATGCCGAGCAGGCCGCCGACCAGGGTGACCGCGGCGGTGACGCCGACGCCGACCAGGATCGAGGCGCGGGTGCCGTAGATGACACGCGCGTAGATCGAACGGCCCTGGCCGTCGTAGCCGAACCAGTCGGCCTGGAAGAAGTGCCCCAGGTCCGGCTTGGTCAGGAAGTGGTTGGTCAGGTCGCCGTTGCGCGGGTCGGCACCGGTGAACAGCCCCGGGAAGGCGGCTATGACCAGCAGGAGCAGCAGCAGGATCGAGGAGATCCAGAACATCGGGCGGTGGCGCAGGTCGAACCAGGCGTCACCCCAGAGGCTGCGCGGCTTGCCCTGCTCCTTGTGGCCGTCGGCGGCCGAGGGCGCGGCGATGGCGTCCACCACCGCTTCGGTCTGGGTCTTGGTCGCGTCAGGCATACCGGATCCTCGGGTCCAGGACCGCGTACAGCAGGTCGACGAGCAGATTGATCACAAGGATGACGAGGACGAAGACCGTGACGACGCCGACGATCGTCGAACCCTCGCGCTGCTGCAGCGCCTTGAAGAGCAGGTTTCCGACACCCTGGACGTTGAAGATGCCCTCGGTCACGACCGCGCCGCCGATGAAGCCGCCGACGTCCGTGCCGAGGAAGGTGACGACCGGGATCAGCGAGTTGCGCAGCAGGTGCACGCCGATGATGCGGCGTCGCGGCAGGCCCTTGGCCATGGCGGTACGCATGTAGTCGGCGCGCAGGTTCTCCGCGAAGGTGGTGCGCGTCAGCCGTGCCACGTACGCCATGGAGAGCATGGCGAGCACGAAGCCCGGTAGGAACAGCTGCGCGTAGTCCGTGGAGTCCTGGACGTTCGGTGCCACCCAGCCGAGCTGGTCCGCGAGGACGAAGCGGGCGAGGAAGCCGAGCACGAACACCGGGATCGAGATGACGATCAGGGTGAAGATCAGTACGCCGGTGTCGGCGGCCTTGCCGGCCCGCAGACCGGCCCAGGCACCGAGCCCGATGCCGACGATGATCTCGATGATCATGGCGACGGCGGTGAGCCGCAGCGTCACCGGGAAGGACTCGGACATCTCGTCGATGACTTCGCGACCACCGAAGGTCTTGCCGAAGTCGCCCTGGAAGAGATTGCCCATGTAGTCGATGTACTGCTTCCACAGGGGCTGGTCGAGCCCGAACTCATGGCGGAGCGACGCGACCTGTGCGGGGTCTGCCGCCTTGTCTCCCCACATCGCCCGGATTGGGTCACCGGGAAGGATGTGGACCATGAGGAAAATAATCAGAGTGGTCCCGATGAATACCGGGATCATCTGGAGCAGTCGCCTTGCGACGTAACGCCCCATCATGCCTCCATGCCGTGAGGGGTCGGCGATGGCCTTGTCAGAGTGTTCTCCGCCGCGGGGTGTGGGGGGAGAGCCCCGGGGCCGACGCCTACGGGCCGGTTCCGCCGCCCTCCGGAGAGGAGCGGCGGAACCGGCCGTCGGATCCCGAAAGTTACTTCTTGGCCTTGACCTGGACGTCGGTGAAGATCGGGTCACCGTCCTGGCCGTAGACGATCTTGCCGAAGACGTTCGTCGACTGACCGGAGTTGACCTTGTAGAACCACAGCGGAATGGCCGGCATGTCGTTCTTCAGGAGCTGCTCGGCCTCCTGGTACATCTTCACGGTCTCGTCGAGCGTCTTGGCCTTGTCGGCCTCCGCGGCGAGCTTGTCGAACTCCTTGTTGGAGTAGCCCGAGGTGTTGCCCGCGGCGGTGGAGCCGTACAGGTCGCGCATGAAGTTCGAGTTGACCGGGTAGTCGAGCACCCAGCCACCGCGGTACATGGACTTGACCTGGTGGTTGTCACGGGCGTTCAGGTCGGCCTGGAAGTCCGGCTTGGAGTCGCCGACGCAGTCGACACCGGTCGCCTTGCGGATGCTGTTGCAGACCGCGTCGACCCACGGCTTGTGGGACTGGTCGGCGTTGAACTGGATCGAGATCTTGTTGCCCGGGACGCCGCCGCCGTCCTTGATGAGCTTCTTCGCCTGGGCCGGGTCGAACTTCGTGACGTCACCGAGGGCGCCCGGCTTGTAGCCGAGCACACCGCGGGCGACGAACGAGTCGGCCGGGGTGCGGGTGCCGTGCAGCACGGTCTTGGTGATCGTGTCACGGTCGATCGCCATCGACAGACCCTGGATGACCTTGGGGTTGATGCCCTTGAACTGCTTGGTGTAGAACGCCGGGACGATCGACTGCACCGCGGAGTACTCGGCGTCGATGGCACGGTCGCCGAGGTCCTGCTTGTAGCTGGTGAGCGACGTCGTCGGGATCTGCTCGATCCAGTCGAGGTTGTTCGACCGCAGGTCCGAGTAGGCGGCGTCGGCGGTGGTGTAGTTCTTGAAGTCGATGCCACCGTTCTTGGCCTTGTTCGGGCCCTGGTAACCGTCGAACTTCCGGACCTTGATCAGCTTCTTGTGGTCCCACGAGACGAACTTGTAGGGGCCGTTGCCGATCGGCTTCTGGCCGGCGGCGGCCGGGTCCTTGAAGAAGGACTCGGGCAGCGGCGCCCAGACGTCGTAACCGAGCTTGTACGCGAAGTACGAGACCGGGCCGGTCAGGCTGATCGTGAAGGTGTTGTCGTCGACGATCTTCAGACCGGACATCTTGTCGGCCTTCGGCGCACCCTTGGCCGGGTGGACGTCCTCGTAGCCCTTGATGTCCTGGAACCAGCTGGAGTTGGTCTGGTTGTTCTTGACGTTGGCCGACCAGTTCCAGGAGTCCACGAAGGACTTGGAGGTGACCGTGGTGCCGTCGTGGAACTTCCAGCCCGGCTTGAGCTTGACGGTCCACACGGACGAGTCCGCGTTGGGCGTCACGGACTCGGCGTTCACGTAGACGAGCTTGCCGGTGCCGGGCTCGTAGTCGACCAGACCGGAGAAGATGGTGCGCAGGACACGGCTGCCCTGGCTCTCCTTGGCGTTCGCCGGCTGCAGCGGGTTCTGCGGCTCGCCGAGCTGGGCGGTCAGAATCCCGTTCGGGTCCGCCTTGCCCGAGTTCATGTCCTTGCCGCTGTCGCTGTCACTACCACCACAGGCAGTCGCGGCCAGGGCGATGATGGCCGCTCCCGCGACCCACTTGGCGCTCTTGGCACCACGCATGGGTTTCCTCCTCATGAGTCCACTTTTGACTACAAGAAGGGCACTGGAGTGATTCACCGACACCCCTGACGGTGATCGTTCAGTGCCCCTAGTGTGCTCGTGAGTCGGCACTCCCCACAGTGCGTGACCCATTGACCCGAGCTCAATGGAGCCAACTATTAAGTACGACCGGGCTGTAAACCACACTTAAAGGGTCTCGTTTTAACAACATCGAGAAAGCTCGATTGCCCGAAATCCGGACAAAGTGATCCCAGACAGACACCCTCGAAACGGACCGTTAACGCAGCTTTCGGAGAGCGACGATCGATATGCGGACGGATCGCCAGGGAAAACCACTGGACAGAGGCCTGAACGGCCTGCTTGACAGCGCACAGCCGATTCCATGGGGTTGCTGATGCAACACCGGGTGCAACACCGCGCGCCGGGTCGCCGATGCGGCACCGGACACAACACCGCACACCGGGGCGCACCCCGATTCAGCGCACGACAGGGCCCGGCCTTCCGTCAACTGGCGGAAGGCCGGGCCCCGTTGTGTGGTTCATCCGGGCACACGCGGCGCCCGGCGCAGGATCAGCGCTTGGCGCGCGACGCGGCGCGGCCGCGCTCCTTCTGGTCGAGGACGACCTTGCGGATACGGACCGTCTCCGGGGTCACCTCGATGCACTCGTCCTCGCGGCAGAACTCCAGGGACTGCTCCAGGGAGAGCTTGCGGGCCGGCACCACGTTCTCCGTGGTGTCGGCGGAAGCCGCACGCATGTTGGTGAGCTTCTTCTCCTTGGTGATGTTCACGTCCATGTCGTCGGCGCGGGAGTTCTCACCGATGATCATGCCCTCGTAGACCTCGGTGCCGGCCTCGGTGAAGATGACACCGCGCTCCTGGAGGTTGACCATGGCGAACGGCGTCACGGAACCCGAGCGGTCGGCGACCAGCGAGCCGTTGTGACGGGTGCGCAGCTCGCCGAACCACGGCTCGTGGCCCTCGAAGATGGAGTGCGCGATGCCCGTGCCGCGGGTCTGCGTCAGGAACTCCGTACGGAAGCCGATGAGGCCGCGGGACGGGACGATCCACTCCATGCGGACCCAGCCCGAACCGTGGTTCGTCATCGTCTCCATGCGGCCCTTGCGGGTCGCCATCAGCTGGGTGATCGCGCCGAGGTGCTCCTCGGGCGAGTCGATCGTCATGCGCTCGATCGGCTCGTGCGTCTTGCCGTCGATCTGCTTGGTGACGACCTCCGGCTTGCCGACCGTGAGCTCGAAGCCCTCACGGCGCATCTGCTCGACGAGGATGGCCAGCGCCAGCTCGCCGCGGCCCTGGACCTCCCAGGCGTCGGGGCGCTCGGTGTCCAGGACGCGGAGAGAGACGTTACCGATCAGCTCGCGGTCCAGGCGGTCCTTCACCTGGCGGGCGGTGACCTTGTGGCCCTTGCCGCCCTTGCCGACCAGCGGCGAGGTGTTGGTGCCGATGGTCATCGAGATGGCCGGCTCGTCGACCGTGATCAGCGGCAGCGCGATCGGGTTCTCGGGGTCGGCCAGGGTCTCGCCGATCATGATGTCCGGGATACCGGCGATGGCGCAGATGTCACCGGGGCCCGCCTTCTCGGCCGGCTTGCGGGTGAGCGCCTCGGTCATCAGCAGCTCGGTGATGCGGACGTTGGACATGGTGCCGTCGCGCTTGATCCAGGTGACGGTCTGGCCCTTGCGCAGCTCGCCCTGCTCGACGCGGCAGAGCGCGATACGGCCGAGGAAGTTGTCGGCGTCCAGGTTGGTGACGTGGGCCTGGAGCGGGGCCTCGTCGTCGTACTCCGGGGCCGGGACGTGCGCCAGGATCGTGGAGAAGAACGGCTCCAGGTTGTCGCTGTCGGCCGGGACGGTGCCGTCCTCCGGCTTGGTCAGCGAGGCGACGCCGTCACGGGCGCAGGCGTAGACGATCGGGAACTCGATCTGGTCCTCGTCCGCGTCCAGGTCCAGGAACAGGTCGTACGTCTCGTCGACGACCTCGGCGATCCGGGAGTCGGGACGGTCGGTCTTGTTGATGCAGAGGATGACCGGCATCTTCGCGGAGAGCGCCTTGCGCAGCACGAAGCGGGTCTGCGGGAGCGGGCCCTCGGAGGCGTCGACCAGGAGCACGACCGCGTCCACCATCGACAGGCCGCGCTCGACCTCACCACCGAAGTCGGCGTGGCCGGGGGTGTCGATGATGTTGATCGTGATCGGGTCCCCGCCGTCCTTGGGGTGATACTTCACCGCCGTGTTCTTGGCGAGGATCGTGATGCCCTTCTCACGCTCCAGGTCGTTCGAGTCCATCATGCGGTCGTCGAGGTGCTCGGCGGCGTGCGCGGCGAAGGCGCCGGCCTGCTTGAGCATGGCGTCGACCAGCGTGGTCTTGCCGTGGTCGACGTGGGCGACGATGGCTACGTTACGGATGTCGTGGCGCGTGGGCATGGGTGGCTTGCGCTTCTCTCGGATCGTGGGATCAGGCGTCTAAGTCGGTCTCAAGTCCTCGTACGCCCGCCGGGCGGACGCGCCACGGCTCGTCCAATGGTACGGGGCTGGCGCCGCAGCGGCTTCCCGGGCAAGCCTCGGCGGCCACCGGACGGGCGTCACGAGGGTCCGCCGGGCCGCCGCGGAGGGTGTCTGCGCCGAGTGCCGACGCGTACGTATCCGGTGGTGAGGGCCCGCGTCCGCTCCGTGTTCGCGCCCCCGTGGCCGGTTCTTCCGGCGAACTTCACCGGATTTCGTATCCACGGCCCCCGGGGCGGCACGGGCGGGCATGGGGCCGGGCCGTGACCGTGAGGCGGCGGCGTCCGGTGCGGACGTACGAAGGGCTCCACGGACACGGCCCGGCACGGCTTCGGAGGTGGGGCTCCGGAGCGCTGTCTCCGAGAGAACCGGAGTAGGGGCTCCGGGGCGGGGATCTCGAAGGTGGGGGGATCGAGCGGCCACCCGGGTCAACGGGCAGAAGCGACCTTGCCCGCCGGACAAGCCGGCGGGCAAGGGATTTGAGCCAGTTCTGAGCTTCCGGTACTGCGCTGACCTGCTACTTCTTCTGGCCCGCCGGGGCTCCGGCGGACTGCGGCTTCTGGAAACCGATGTCCTGGTAGCGGGGCGCCCCGAAGCCGAAGGCCCCGACGTTCAGCAGCTTCTTGCTCGCCGCCACGAGCTGCGGACGCTGGTAGAGCGGGATCGACCCGGCGGCGGCCCAGATCCGGGCGTCGGCCTGCTTCATCAGTTTCCGGGCGGTGCCCTCGTCCAGCTCCGAGACCGCCTCGTCGAAGAGCTGGTCGATGTGGTCCGTGCCGACCCGGGTGTAGTTCTGCTCGACCAGCAGCGAGCCGTCGGTGGCGGGCACCGGCTTGGCGAAGATCGGGCGGTCGTCGGTCGCCGGGTAGGCGGTCGCGGGCCAGGAGTAGAGGGCCAGGTCGTAGTCGCCGGAGGCGATGTGGTCCTGGAAGTAGCTCTCGTCGGGGACCTTGGTGATCTCCGTACGGATGCCGACCGATTCGAGCATCGCCGAGATCTTGTCCCCGACGCTGCGCAGCGGCTCCGATCCGGGACCGGACGGCAGGACGAAGCGCAGGGTCAGCGGCTTGCCGTCCTTGCCGAGCGGACCACGCCCCGGGCCGGCCACCCGTGCGGGGGCGGCGGTGCCCACGGGGGCGTACGCCCCGGCGGCGCCGCCGGGGCGCCTGTCGTGCGCGGTGAGCCCGGCGAGGGCGTCCTCGGAGATGCCGGAATCGGAGAGGTAGCCGGCCTGGCGCAGCAGGGCGGAGCTGTGGAACGCGGCGGCGGGGGCGGGGGCGAGTACGTGCGTGAAGCTGCCCGCCGGGTCGCCGTCGCCGGGCTTGTCGTCCTCGCCGACGATGTAGAGGCCCTCGTCGGCGGAGGGCTCGCGCCGGCCGGTGTCGTCACCGGACTTGCCGTCGTCGGTGCTGCCCGCCTTCCCGGCCGCCGGTTCCGTCCCCTTCTTCTCGGCCTTCTCCGCCTTCTCCGTGTCCTTCGCACTCTTCTTCCCGGCCTCGCTGCCCGCCTTGGTGCCGTCCGTCCGGGAGACCGCGCCCTCCGGCGTCCAGCCCGCGTCGGCCAGCAGCGCCTGCGCCTTCTCGGTGTCCTGTCCGCCGAGTGCGTCGCTGCTGTCCTGGTACGCCGGCTGTCCGGCCAGGGCCAGGTGGCTGCCGAGCGGCCGGGCGGGCAGGCCGAGCGGCTTGAGCACGGTGTCCACCAGCTCCTGGCGGTTCAGGGCCCGTGCGACCGCCCGGCGCACCCGGTCGTCGGCGAGCGGTCCGGACTCGCCGTTCAGCGCGAGCTGGGTGTAGGCGGGCTCCAGCGACTTGCGCACCACGTAGCCGCGCAGCCCGTCCTGTTCGGCGGCGTACGCCTCGGTGGCGGCCCGGCTCTTCTCCCTGGCCGCCTGCGCGGCGGCCGCCTCCTCGGCGTTCGAGCCGTGGGCCACGGCCCAGGAGCGCAGGGCGGCGGCCGGGTCCGTACCGGAGCCGGGGCCGTGGGCGGGCGGCTGCCCGCCGGCGCCCCGGTCGCGGGTGGCCTGTGCGATGCGGCGGACCGTCGCGGCGTCGACATCGGCCACGTCCACCTGGTGCGCGGCCAGGGCCTCGGTGCGGTCCTTCGGCGCGACGGCCCGGAAGACCAGCGAGTCGAGCTTGGCCGGGGCGCCCCACCAGCGCGGATCGCGGACCAGGGTGACCTCGCCCGCCCCCTTGTCGACCCCGCGCAGCCGGAACGGCCCGGCGGTGGCCCTGAGGGTGGTCCGGGCGCCGTCGTTGAAGGCGTCCGGGGAGCCGGTCACCTCCTTCGGGTACAGCGGGGAGAAGAGCGAGCGCCAGTCCGCGTACGGCTTGGCGAAGGTGACCCGCACCTCCAGGTCGTCGGCGCCGCGCTCGATCTTCTCGATGCGGTCGTAGCCGGCGTTGCGGGCGGTCCAGAACGCCGAGTCCCGGCCGCTCAGCGCCCGCCACTGGGCCACGAAGTCGGGCGCCCCGATCTCCCGGCCGTCGCTCCACACCGCCTGCTGGTTGATCCGGTAGAGGACCACCTGCCGGGGCTCGCGCTCGACCACCTTGGCGGACTCCAGATAGTCCGGGTTCAGCTGTGGCCTGCCCTGGGCGTCCAGCGGGAAGAGCGTCGGCAGCAGTGCGCCGGTGATCCGGGTGGTGGAGCCGTCGGCATCCGCCTGGAAGGCGTTGAGGGTGGTGGGCACGGCGTCGATCGCCCAGTTGACCGTGGAGCCCTCGGCGACCTGGTCCCGGGCGGCAACGGCGACGTCCTGGGGGGCGATCCCGGCGGTCGCGCCGCCGTCGGAGCTGCATCCCGCCAGCACGGGGAGCGCCAGCACGCCTGTCGTGAGGAGCGCGAGGGAGCGGCGCTTTCGGGCCGTCCCCCGCGGGACGCCGACGTGGGACATGGCTGATACCTCCGGGGCCGGCCCGACCCACCCGTCAGCGGGTGTGCCAGATGGTGCGTTTTTGGTGGCATTGGCTGTTGATCACACTGGTTCCGTCCCTCCACTGAATGCGCCCCCGCGCGAGAGGCGGCGCAGACACGGCGCGACGGCCCCGAACCTCACCCGTGCGGCGCAGCGGCCCCGGTTGCCGCACCGCATGGGACACCACATGGGACCGGCCGACCCGACCACGGGGGTCGGACCGGCCGGAAGGGGCGAGGGATCAGCCGAGGAATCAGAGAGATCAGAGGGACCGGAGAGATCAGCCGAGCAGCTTGATGATCGCCTCCGTCGTGTCCGTCTCGCCCAGGCGCGGGAAGATCCTCTCGACGCTGTTGCGGTGGGCGTCGGCGTTCATGTCGGTGACCGCGTCCGTGGCGATCGTGACGTGGTAGCCGTGCTCGTACGCCGAGCGGGCGGTGGACTCGACGCCGATGCTGGTCGCGACGCCGGTGAGGACGACCTGGGTGACGCCCGCACGGCGCAGCCGGAGGTCGAGGTCGGTGCCGTGGAAGGCGCCCCAGGTCCGCTTGGTGACCACGATGTCGCCCTCGCGCGGGCCGAGCTCGGGCACGATGTCGGCCCAGTCGGCGGGCGGCTGCCCGCCGGACCCCGCCGGCGCCTCGTTGCGGCCGGGGGCGCCGTCGACGACATGGACCAGGACGACCGGGAGGCCCTTGGCGCGGAAGGCGTCGGCGAGGGTGGCGGAACGGGCGACGACATCGGCGGTGGGGTGGGCGGTCTCCAGGCCGACGATGCCCTTCTGGAGGTCGATGACGACCAGGGCGGTCCTCGGGTCCAGGGTGGTTGCGGTCACGGTGATGCTCCTGTGGCGTGGGTGAACGGTTGGGTTCTGCTGCGGTACGGGCCGGAGTGCGGGTTCGGGTGCGGAGGCAGGTTCGGGGGGTGCGCCGGGTGCGGGACGCGGTCGGTGACGGCCGTGGGTGGCCGGTGACGGCATCGGTGGCCGACGACAGCGCCGGTGGCCGGTGACGGCACCCGCGCCCGGCGACGGCCTTCAGTGGCCGGTCAGCCGGTCCAGCAGTTCGACGGCCTCGGCCACGGTGCGGCGCTCGGCGCCGTCGAGCCCGGCCGCGAGGGCCTGGGCGAGCCAGTCGCGCTTGGCGGCCCGGACCTCGGCGAGCGTCGCGGTCCCGGACTCCGTGAGCGACATCACCGACTTCCGGCCGTCCTCCGGATCGGGCGCCCGCTCGACCAGCCCCTGGCTCTCCAGCGCGCCGAGCGTGAGGCGCATGGACTGCGGACGCACGTACTCCGCGCGGGCCAGCGTGGCCGTGGTGGCCGGCCCCTCCCGGTCCAGCCTGGCCAGCACCGAGCGCTGTGTCGGGGTGAGCAGACCCTCCGACGACGTGCTGCGCAGCCGCCGCAGCAACCGGCCGACCACATCGGCGAGCTGTGCCGCCAGCTGCTCGGCCTCCGGCTCGGCGGACGGGGCGGCGCGACGGCCGGCGGGGGTGGTTCCAGTCGGTTCCGGCATGCCCCCAACGTAAAAGATGCGCAGGACACCTTGCAAGGTGTCCTGTCATTTCTTGGGTCGGTCTTGCCCGTCGCGCGGCCCGCGATCTAGGGTGAATGCGCTTTCAGAAGAGGGTCGGTACATGCAACAGCAGGTGCTTCGGTACGGAAGAAGAAGCGGACGGTCGGTCGAGTGAGCGCCCCAACGGTGTACGACGTCGCCGAGCGGTCGGGCGTCTCCATTGCCACGGTCTCGCGGGTCTACCGCACCCCCGATTCGGTACGTGCCCAGACCCGTGAGCGGGTCCTCGAAGCCGCCCGCCAGCTCGGTTACGTCCCCAGCGGGAACGCCCGGGGCCTGGCCAGCCGGACCACCGGCGTGCTCGGTCTCTGCTTCCCCGACATGGCCGACCCCGACGCCGAGGCCGACGCGGAGGCGGACAGCGACGCCGACGACGCGGTGATGCTCTACTCCGACCAGATCATCCGCGGCATGGAACGGGCGGCGCGCCGGCACGGGTACGCGCTGCTGATCGCCGCGTCGATGGAGGACGGGCCGGAGAGCGTCGTCGCGAAGGTCGCGGGGCGGGTCGACGGCTTCGCCGTACTGGCGCGGACCGTGCCGACCGAGGACCTCGAAGTCATATCGCGCCGGCTCCCGGTGGTGATGATCGCCGGGCCGCGCGAGATCGACCATCTCGACCACATCGTCGTCGCGAACGCGGACGGCGAACGCGAACTGGCCCGCCATCTGATCGAGGACCACGGGCTGCGCAGGCTCGCCTTCGTCGGCGGCGAGGTCGAGTCGCCGGACGCCGAGGCGCGGTTCCTCGGCTTCCGGCAGGCGTGCCGCGACGCCGGGCTCCCGGTGCCGGACGCACCCGACCTGCGGGCCGAGATGATGACGCAGGCCGAGGGCGCACGGGCCGCGGAGGCGCTGCTCGACCGGGCCGGCGAACGGCCCGAGGGCATGCTCTTCGCCAACGACCAGATGGCGGTGGGCGCGCTGCGCGCACTGGAGCGGCGCGGGGTGCGGGTGCCCGAGGACATCGCGGTGACCGGCTTCGACGGGATTCCGCTGAGCCGGATCGTCCAGCCACCGCTGACGACCGTGCGCCAGCCGATCCGCCGGCTCGGCGAGCAGGCGGTGGAGCTGCTGGTCCAGCGGCTGGGCAACAGCGGCGCCGAGCCGGTGTCGCTCATGCTGCCGGTCTCCCTGATCCGCCGCGCCAGCTGCGGCTGCGGCTGACGGGACCGGTGGCCGGGGCGGGCCTCTCGGGCGCGACCCAGCCGGGCGGGCCTCTCAGGACCGCCCGGCGCCCCGCGCCCTCATCAGGCCCGGCCCAGCACGCCCCGCACCCTCAGGCCCGGCCCAGCCGTGCCCCGAAGAACCGCTGCCGGGCCGCCCGGAGCTCCGCCTTCTCCGCCTCCGTGCCCTCGTACTCGAAGTGCCCCGCCTCCAGCACCGTCAACTCGTGCTCACCGGCCAGCGCGTTGTGCACGGCGAACTGCCCCGGCGGCGGCACCGAGGGATCGAAGAGCGCCGCGGCCACCAGCGTGGGCACCTCCAGCCGCGTCGCGGCCGTGGCGGCGTCGAAGTACGGCAGCACCTCGTCGACCTCGGGGTGGTCCTGGCGGTAGCCCTGCACCGCCTCCCCGCTGCCGATGCACGGCAGGGTGAGCCGCAGCGGGTGGTTGCCGAAGGTGGGCACCGTCAGCTGACCGGCCGCGAAGCGGTCGTCCCAGGGCAGCGCCAGCGCGCCGAGCCCGCCGCCGAAGCTCTCCCCGAGGTATCCGAGCCCCGGGCCGCCCTCCTGCCGCGTCAGCCCCGGCACCAGCTCGCACAGCGCCGACGCGGCGCACCACAGGTCCGCCACGCAATCGCCGATGACATAGGTGTCGCGGGACTCGATGCCGTGCAGCACGTGCGCGGCGGACACGTCCGGTATGCCCGGGTGCAGACCGCGCGACCCCATGCCGCGTACGCACGGCAGGATCGCCGCGGCCCGGGGCAGCGGCAGCGGCACGTCGGGGCCCGGCTCGTCCCGGCCGCCGTAGCCGTGTCCGATGACGAATCCGTACTCCGCCGCCCCCTCGACGGGCAGCGCCACCCAGCCGCCGAGCCGCACCCCGCCCACCGAGGTGAAGGTCACGCCGTGGATCCGCACCCCGTCGCGCTCCTCCTCGGGCGGGCCGAGCTCCGGCTCCGTGGCGACCTTACGGGCCTCCGCGTGGCGGGCCTGCCAGAAAGCGTCGAAATCGTCCGGAGCGGAGGGGGCGGGGACGCCCAGCAGGTCCGGGAGCGTGTATCCGTAGGCCGGATCGAAAGGGAATTCATGTGCGAGCGAAGCCATGGACCCGACCGTATCCGCCCCGTCCTCGACCGTACAGACCTCTTGATCGTCACGGAGCAGACCCCTTGATCGCCACGACACGGACCCGTTGCCCCGCGGGGACCCGGTAGCGAAATCGGTCACATCACCCCCAATTTCACAAACAACCCACTTACCGTGACAAGTTGAACATTCAGATGTCCAGCACGTTGCACGAGTGTGACCAAGCACCCTCTTGCGGATTCCTGAATCTCTGCCGCAGAGTGATGTATGCGCTTACAGGCAGCGCATACATCCGGATTGCTCAAGGAGGAGCCCTCCATGTCCCGCACCGCCAGAAACGCCTCGATCGGTATCGCGGTCACGGCCGCGCTCACTCTCGGTCTCACCGCGTGCGGCAGCTCCGGTGGCGACGAGGTCGCCGCGGACAAGAAGCAGACGATCACCGTCTGGGCCATGGGGGCCGAGGGCGAGAAGCTCGCGGATGTGGCCAAGGTCTACGAGAAGGCCAACCCGAACATCACCGTCAAGGTGACCCCGGTGGGCTGGGACGTCGCCCACCAGAAGCTGGTCTCCGCGGCCGCCGCCGACACCCTGCCGGACGTGGCGCAGATGGGCGGCAGCTACATGGGCGAGTTCGCCGAGCTCGGGGTCCTGGAGCCGGTCGACACCAAGACCTTCCACGAGAAGGACTACTTCCCGTCCGGCTGGAAGCAGGGCGAGGTGGACGGCCAGGCGTACGGCGTGCCGTGGTACGTCGACACCCGCGTCCTCTACTACCGCACCGACCTGGCAGAGAAGGCCGGCATCACCAAGGCTCCGACCAACTGGAAGGAGATGCAGGACCTCGCCACGGCCTACCAGAAGAAGGCCGGGACCAAGTGGGGCCTGTCCATCCAGCCCAGCGGCCTGGACACGGTGCAGAACTTCTACTCCTTCCTGTACTCGGCCGGCGGCGAGATCGTCAACGGCAAGGGCGAGGCCGTCATCGACAGCCCCGAGGCCGTCAAGGCGCTCAAGGAGTACGGCTCGTACTTCGACAAGGGGCTCTCCAACAAGTCCGTGCAGCCCGGCTACGACGTCGTGAAGGACTTCGGCAACGGCCGCGTCCCGATGTTCTTCGGCGGCCCCTGGCACGTCACCCTGCTGAACGAGGGCCAGCCGCAGATCAAGGGCAAGTGGGCGGTGGCCAACGTGCCCGCCGACAAGACCTCCGCCTCCATGGCCGGCGGCTCCTCCCTGGTGGTCTCCAAGGACAGCAAGCACAAGGCCGCCGCCACCGAGTTCATCAAGTACCTGACGGACACCAAGGGCCAGGCCGACTGGTACAAGCGCACCAAGGACCTGCCGGCCAACACCTCCGCCTGGACCTCCGGCACCCTCGCCGACGACGCCGACCTCCAGGTGTTCAAGAAGCAGATGGACACCGCCAAGGCCTCCCCGTCGCTGTCCAACTGGACGGAGATCACCGACAAGGTCGACCAGGCCATCGCCAAGGTCACCCAGGGCAAGGCGTCCGCCGAGGACGCGCTCAAGACGGCCCAGTCCCAAATCGAAGGCCTTCTGAAGTAATCGAAGGCCGGATGAAGTAGGAGTCATGCGCACCATGACCGCAAAGGCCGCACAGTCGGCCAAGGCGCAGGCCGGGCCGGGGACCTCCGGGTCCCCGGCCGCCGGGCCCGCAGGTCGCCGGGGTGGCAAGAAGGCCTCGATGGGCGTGCAGAACGTGGCCGGCTGGCTGTTCTCCACCCCCTTCCTCGTCCTCTTCCTCGTCTTCATGGCGTTCCCGATCCTCGCGACGCTGGTGATGAGCTTCACCGACTTCGGGCTGCGCAATGTCACGCACCCGCTGGACGCGAACTTCATCGGCTTCGAGAACTACGTCAATCTGTTCAGCGACGAGAAGTTCCTCAAGTCGCTGTTCAACACGGCGTACTTCGTGGTGATCGGCGTCCCGCTGACGATCTTCCTCGGACTGGTCGTCGCCGTACTGCTGAACAACGGCATCGACCGGGCGCGGACCTTCTTCCGCGTCGGCTTCTACGCCCCGGTGGTCACCACCATCGTCGCGGTCGCCGTGGTCTGGCGGTTCGTGCTCGACCCGAGCGACGGGCTCATCGCGGGGCTCTTCTCCGAAGTGGGCCTCACCTCGCCCGACTTCCTGGGCTCCGAGAAGCTCGCCATGCCGTCGATGATCGCGATGGCCGTCTGGCGCAACCTCGGCACGGTCATGGTGCTCTTCATCGCCGGTCTGCAGGCCATCCCCACCGAGGTGCGGGAGGCCGCGCGGCTGGACGGCGCCGGTGTCTGGCAGGAGTTCAAGGGCATCACCGTTCCCCTGCTGCGGCCGACCCTGCTCTACGCCACGGTGATCACGACCATCGGTTACCTCAATGTCTTCGAGGAGCCGTTCGTGATGACCCAGGGCGGCCCCTCGGACTCCACGCTCACCGTCTCGCTGAACATGTACCGCGAGGGCTTCAACTTCTTCCACATGGGCTATGCGAGCGCCATGGCGTATGTCCTCTTCGTAGTGATCATGGGCATCACGGTGCTGCAGCTCCGACTGCTGAAGGACAACACGAAATGAGCGCCACCAGTGCACCGGGCGCCGTCTCGACGGCGCCCGCGAAGAAGCCCGGGGACACACGGCCCTCCGCGCCGAAGAAGAACCGCAACCCGAAGCGCGTCCTCGTCTACGTCCTGCTGTCGGTCGGCCTGCTGATCATGTCGGCGCCGTTCCTGTGGATGGCGGTCTCCGCCTTCAAGACGCAGACGGAACTGACGGCCAGCCCGCCGGTGTGGATCCCGACCGAGTGGACCCTGGAGAACTTCCGGGAACTGCTCGACAAGCTCGATCTGCCGCTGTACTTCATGAACTCGGTGATCGTGGCGGTGCTGGTCACCCTCTCGAACCTGGTGTTCTGCTCGATGCTCGGGTACGCCCTGGCCAAGCTGAACTTCGCCGGCCGCAACAAGATCTTCGGTCTGGTGCTCGGCGCCCTGATGGTGCCCGGCAACCTGATGCTGCTGCCGCTGTTCGTGCTGATGAGCAAGTTGCACCTGATCGACTCCTACGCCGGTCTGGTGCTGCCGTTCGCCGCCGGAGCCTTCGGGGTCTTCCTGATGCGGCAGTTCATGCAGTCGATCCCGGACGAGCTGCTGGAAGCGGCCCGGATGGACGGCGCCGGTGAGTGGTACATCTTCTGGCGCATCGTGATGCCGCTGGTCAAGCCCGCCCTGGCGACGCTGTCGATCTTCACGTTCCTGGGCTCCTGGAACAACTTCGTCTGGCCGCTCATCGCGACCAACGACCCCGACAAGTACACCCTCCCGGTCGCCCTGGCCACCTTCGCCACCGACCCCAACAAGGCGGGCGGCTCCAACGGCATGCTGATGGCCGGTTCCCTGCTGGTCGTCCTGCCCGTCGTGGTCCTGTTCATCGCGCTCCAGCGCCACTTCACCCAGGGCATCGCCACCGCGGGCATGAAGTAGAGCCGGACAGGCCCCGGCGCCGCCCCACCGAAACGTACGAGGCCACGGCCCCACACTCCGTCGGCCACACCCCTTCATCACCAGAGAGACAATTCGCGATGACGCATACCCAGGTCCCGTTCCCCGAAGGCTTCCTGTGGGGCGCCTCCACGGCCGCCCACCAGATCGAGGGCAACAACACCAACAGCGACTGGTGGGTCAAGGAGCACGCCGCGGGCACCCACATCCAGGAGCCCAGCCTGGACGCCTGCGACAGCTACCACCGCTGGCACGAGGACATGGACACGCTGGCCGGTCTGGGCTTCACCGACTACCGCTTCTCCATCGAGTGGGCGCGCATCGAGCCCGCCGAGGGCCGGTTCTCCCGGGCCGAGCTCGCCCACTACCGCCGCATGGTCGAGGGCGCGATCGCACGCGGCCTCCGCCCCATGATCACCCTGCACCACTTCACCGTTCCGCAGTGGTTCGAGGCGCGCGGCGGCTGGACCGCCGAGGGCGCCACCGAGCTCTTCGCGCGCTACGTCGCGGCCTGCGCACCGGTGATCGCCGAGGGCGTCGGCCACGTCTGCACCATCAACGAGCCGAACATGATCGCCGTGATGGCCGGCCAGGCCAAGCGGGGCGACAACAGCTTCCCGCCCGCCGGTCTGCCGACCCCCGACGACGAGACCACCGAGGCCGTCATCGCCGCGCACCACGCGGCCGTCAAGGAGGTCCGGGCGATCAACCCCGACATCCAGGTCGGCTGGACCATCGCCAACCAGGTCTACCAGGCCCTGCCCGGCGCCGAGGAGGTCACCGCGGCCTACCGGCACCCCCGCGAGGACGTCTTCATCGAGGCCGCCCGCGGCGACGACTGGATCGGTGTGCAGTCCTACACCCGGACCAAGATCGGCACCGACGGCCCGATACCCACCGCCGAGGGCGTCGAGCGCACCCTCACGCAGTGGGAGTACTACCCCTCCGCGGTCGGCTACGCGCTGCGCCACACCGCCGAGATCCTGGGCAACGGCATCCCGCTGATCGTGACCGAGAACGGCATCGCGACCGACGACGACAGCCGCCGCGTCGACTACTACACCGGCGCCCTGAACGAGGTCGCGTCCGCGATCCAGGACGGCCTGAACATCCAGGGCTACCTGGCCTGGAGCGCGCTCGACAACTACGAGTGGGGCTCCTACAAGCCCACCTTCGGCCTGATCGGCTGGGACCCGGAGACCTTCGAGCGCCTGCCCAAGCCGTCCGCCGTCTGGCTGGGTGAGATGGGCCGCACCCGCGCCCTGCCGCGCATCGCCGACTGACGTCGGCCCCCTGAGCCGACCCACCTCGGCTCTCCCGAGCCGACCTTCACCTCGGCTCCCCCCCGAGCCGACCCACCTCGGCTCCCTCCGACCGGGAGCGACCTGACAGCTCCCGCCCGTACGGGAACCGGCGACACCTGACGGACGCCGGTTCCCGTACAGCAGGGCCCCCGGGCCCTGTGCCCGCGTGCGGCGCCGCTCGTGTCCAGCCCTGCTCACGAGCGGCGGCGCACGCGGGTGCCGTACACGGCACTGCGCCCGGCGCCCGCAATCACGACCGACGAACGAAATCCGCCCACCGCCCACAGTCGGTGGCTCTTCTTCGAGGGGTTCTGATGGACCGTCGTACGTTTCTCACCGCAGCGGGGACAGGGGCCGCCGCCCTGTCGCTCGGAGCCGTGGCCGCGCCCCCGGCGGGCGCCGCCGCGCAGCCCGCGCGCGGCACGCACGCCCCGCTGCTCCTGCGCTGGTTCCGCGACACGTATCGCTCGATCGAGGCCATGACGACCGACTTCGGTCTCGCCGTCGACAAGATCGACGTCAGCGGGCCCGGCGCCCCCGTCCAGTCGCGTCAGACCTCCCCCACCAACATCGGCTGCGGCCTCTGGTCCACCGTGGCCGCCGCCGGGCTCGGGGTGATCGACCACGGCACCATGCGCCGCAGGCTGGAACACACCGTGCGGGCCGTCGAGAAGCTGGAGCGCCATCACGGCTTCTGGCTCAACTGGTACGACGCGCACGACGGTTCGGTCCTCACCGAGTGGCCCGGCACCGGCGATCCGGTCCGCCCGTTCCTGTCCTCCGTCGACAACGCCTGGCTGATCACCGGTCTGCGCATCGCCGCCGACGCCGCGCCCGCGCTGCGCCCCCGCGTCGCCCGCATCCTGGCCACCGCCGACTGGTCGTACTACTACACGCCGTACGACCCGGCCGACCCGGTCGCCGGACCCGGTCAGCTGCGCGGCGGGTTCTGGCCCGACACCGAGGAGCCCACCGGCCACCACTACGGCGCGCTCAACACCGAGCCGCGCATGGCCAGTTACCTGGGCATCGCGGACGGTTCGCTGCCCGCCGACCACTACTGGCACCTCCTGCGCACGATGCTCCCCGAGCACGAGCAGGAGCAGCACCCGCAGGGCAGCTACGTCGCCATGGACGGCGTACGCGTCTGGCAGGGGCACTACACCCATCGCGGCCGGAAGATCGTCCCCACCTGGGGCGGTTCGATGTTCGAGGCCCTGATGGTGCCGCTGTTCGTGCCGGAGGCGGAGTGGTCGCCGAGGTCCTGGGGCCTGACGCACCGCCGGTACGTCCGCAGCCAGATCGAGCACGGCATGGTGGAGGCGGAGTACGGGTACTGGGGCTTCTCACCCGCCAACATCCCCGAGGGCGGCTACCAGGAGTACGGCGTCGACGCGATCGGCATGCAGGTCGACGGCTACGCCTCCAACACCGACCGTACGTATACGAAGGACGGCGAGCCGCTGCCGCCCGCCTCGGCGTTCACCAACGGTGTGGTCACCCCGCACGCCTCCTTCCTCGCCCTGCCCTACGCGCCGGACGAGGCGATCGCCAATCTGCGGGCGCTCGACCGCGACTTCGGCGCCTACCACGCCGGATACGGCTTCCGGGACTCCGTCAATGTCGGCACCGGCCGGGTCAGCGACTATCTGCTCGCGCTCGACCAGGGCATGATCGCGGCGGCGCTGGCCCAGGCGATCCGTCCCGGTCTGCTCCAGCGGCCGTTCCGGACCGGCGGGTTCCAGTCAAAGGTGCGGCCGCTGCTCGCCAAGGAGCGGTTCTCCATCTGAGCCCCCCGAAACGTGGCGGCGTACCGGTCCGGGGCGGAGCGCTCGGGGCCCGGCCCCGGCCCGGTACGCCGCCGCTCGATTCCGGTCCGGTCCGCTCCGGTCAGTTCCAGCCCGCGCGGTACGCCTCCCAGTCGCCGTCCCGCGCGGCGAAGTCGACATAGAGCGCGACCCCGAACCGTTCGCGGTCGCGGTCCGTGCGCCCCAGCCCCAGTCTGGTGCCCCGGACCGCGGCCTCGACCGTCTCGGCCGACTCGTGGTGTCCGAGGTCGCTCTCGTGGAAGAACGGCAGCCCCATCAGCAGATCGGTGTCCTTTGGCGTCACTTCGAGGGCGAGCGCCGTCTGGTGGGCGACATAGCCGCCGAACATCCCCTCCAGGGGCATCCAGGTGTCGTACGACATGACGGCGATCTGGTCGACCCGGCGCGCGACCTGTCCGAAGAACCTCTGCGACCACCATTTCTCGCTGCCGCTGAGCGCGCCGATCACGCTGTGCGCCGCCGGCAGCGGGTCGATCTGGTGGGCGGCGACCGACAGCCGCGCCCCTCGTGCGCCGGTGAGTGCGCCGAGGTCGTCGAGGAGCGAGAGGTAGTGGCGGTCGCCGGAGTGCAGCGGCTCCAGGTCGAAGTGGACTCCGTCGAACCCGGCGTCCAGGATCTGCCGGGCCGAGGCGACCACGGCGGTGCGGGACGCGGCCCGCTCCAGGCGCAGCCCGTCCGGCCCCTCGGTGGCGAGTACGTCGCCGAGCCAGGCCTGGACCCGGATGCCGGGCAGAGTGCGGTGCACGGCGTCGATCAGCCACCGGGCCCGGGGGTGGCGGTCGGCGGGCAGGGTGCCGTCGTGTTCCAGTGGTCCGGCGTGGACGTACAGGTCCTTGATGCCGGTGCCCTCGATCCGGGTGGCGAACGCGGCGAGGTCGGCGTCGTTCTTGCGCCCGTCGACCCAGGCGTGGCCGAGCCAGATGGCGTCGCGGCCCCGGGTGCGGGTGCCGTCGCCCGGGTCACCGGAGTAGCCGAGCCGCAGGGCGACGCCCGCGGTGAGGACAGGCACCACGACCACCAGGACGGCTCCCAGCGCGATCCGTCTCGGCCAGGTCCACCGGAACCGGGCCGCCCGTCCCCGTATCCCCCCGGCCGCCTGCCCGGCCCTCCTCCCGGCCGTCCGCCTGATCCTCTTCCCCGCTGCCCGCCTGATCCCCGTGAACACGTCCGTCTCCCCCTGTGTGCCGGTGTGCCGTAGGGCATCATGACGCACCGCCCGGGGACCGGTGGCGGGCCCGGTCGCCGGGTCGCGGGTCACGGAGGGTGGACATAGCCTCACAAAGGTGATGCCGCTCGTGAGCCGTACCCGGATATCCGTACCGGGCCGGGCCCTGCTCGCCGTGCTGATCGCGGCGTGCTGGCTGGCCCTTCCCGCAGCGTCGGGCGCACGCGCCGACGATCCCGTCACCCTGTCCCGGGACGGGCAGATCACCGACAAGGTGGGGGCGCTCGGGGACCGCCGGGACCAGGTGCGGACCGCGCTCGACCGGCTGTACGCGGACCGCCGCGTCCAGCTCTTCGTGGTGTACGTGCGGGACTTCTCCGGCCGGTCCGCGCAGAGCTGGGCCGATGCGACGGCCGACCGCAACGGCCTCGGCGGCGACGACATCCTGCTCGCCGTCGCCACCCACGACCGGCAGTACGCGTACACCGTCGAACAGGGTTCCCGGCTCACCGACGCCCAGCTCGCCGATGTGGCGCGCGCGGCGATCGTGCCCGCGCTCCGGGAGCACGACTGGGCGGGGGCGGCGATCGGCGCGGCGGACGGGTACGCCGCCGTACTGGCCGGCAAGGCCGTGCCCACCCCGGCCGTCACCCCCGGTGCCGCCGACCCCGGGACCGGCGCCTCCGGCGGGACGAACGCCGGGGACCTGGTGCTTCCGGTGGTCGTCGTCGGCGGGGCGGCAGCGGTGGCCGGCTACGCGTACACCCGGCGCAGACGGCGCACCACGACCCGCACCACCCCCGGCGCGAAGGGCTGGGGTCCCGCGTCCGCCGGGCCGGGCGGCTCGCCCGCACCGACCCCGCTGCCCGAGCTGGACGCCCGCGCGAAGGAGGCGCTGGTGGACACCGACGACGCGGTCCGCACCAGCGAGGAGGAACTGGGCTTCGCCACCGCCCAGTTCGGCGAGGAGGCCGCGGCCCCCTTCACGGAGGCCGTCGGTTACGCGAAGGGTGAGCTGGTGGCCGCGTTCCGGCTGCGGCAGCAGCTGGACGACGCCTTTCCCGAGGACGACGCGACGCGGCGCCGGATGCTGGACGAGATCATCGGCCGTTGCGCGGACGCGGGTTCCCGCCTGGACGCCGTGTCCGAGGACTTCGACCGGCTGCGCGCCCTGGAACGCGACGCCCCGCGGGCCCTGGACACCGCCGAGGCGGCGTTCCGGGCGCTCGCCGGGCGGGTCGCCGCTGCCGAGTCCGCCCTGGCCACGATGCGCGGCCGGTACGCGCCGTCCGCCTCCGCGTCCGTCGCCGGTGCCATCGAGCAGGCCAAGGACCGGCTCCTCTTCGCCACGTCGAGCCTCAACCGGGCCCGGCAGTCGGTGGACGGCACGGACCACTCCGCGGCCGCGGTGTACATCCGGGCCGCCGAGGGCGCCGTCGACCAGGCGACCACCCTCGTCGACGCGGTGGACCGGCGGACCCGGGAGCTGGCGGAGGCGGCGGACCGGCTGCCCGGCGCCCTCACCGAGACGGAGACCGATCTGGCCGATGCGGGCGGGCTGCTCGAAGGCGCCGGGGACGGGGCGCCGACCGCGGACCTGCGGGGCCAGATCGCCCGTGCGCGGTCGGTCCTCGCCGATGTGCGCGAGGAGCTGCGGGCCGGTCCGTACGACCCGATCGACGCGCTGCGCCGGGTGGAGGAGGCGGACGCGGCGCTCGACGCGGCGCTGGCCGGCGTCCGCGAACGGGAGCGGGGCGACCGGCGGGCGCTCTCCCTCCTGGACGCGGCGACGCTCACCGCCCGTTCGGCGATCGCCGCGGCGGCCGACTACATCACCACGAACCGGGGGGCGGTGGGCAGCCAGGCCCGGACCCGTCTGGCGGAGGCCCAGCGGCGGCTGGACCGGTCCGGCGAGCTGGCCGGGTCGCGGGATCCGCAGGGGGCGCTGGCCGAGGCGCAGCAGGCGGACTCGCTGGCCGGACAGGCCCGGAGCCTGGCCGAACAGGATGTGAGGTCGTACGGGAACCAGGGCGGTCCGGGCGGCACCCGGGCAGGGGGCGGCGGGGTCGGCGGCGCGGTGCTCGGCGGGATCATCCTCGGCGGTCTCCTGGGCGGCGGGGGCGGGTTCGGCGGCGGGGGACACGCCGGGGGCGGCGGGCCCGGCAGCTTCGGCGGCGGCAGCACACGCGGCCGACGCGGTGGCGGCGGCCGCTTCTGAACCGGCGGCACGGCCCCCGGCCCGAGGACTTCGCCCACACGGACTCGCACGGAACAACGCACGGAACGGCATACGTGCCCCACCCGGAGAACCGCACTCGCACAAGGAGAGGTCCATGACCAAGCAGACCATTCTCGGCCGCGTCACCCAGCTGGCGAAGGCCAACATCAACGCGCTGATCGATCAGGCCGAGGATCCGCAGAAGATGCTGGACCAGCTGATCCGTGACTACACGGCCAACATCTCGGAGGCCGAGCAGGCGGTCGCCGCGACCATCGGCAATCTGCGGCTGATGGAACAGGACCACCGGGAGGACGTGGAAGCGGCGAAGGAGTGGGGCGGCAAGGCGCTCGCCGCGAGCCGCAAGGCGGACGAGCTGCGGGTGGCCGGATCGGTCGAGGAGGCGGACAGGTTCGACAACCTGGCCAAGGTCGCGCTCGGCCGTCAGCTCAGGTCGGAGAAGGAGGCCGGGACGGCGGAGCCGACCATCGCCGCGCAGACCGAGGTGGTGGAACGGCTGAAGTCCGGCCTGGACCAGATGAAGACCAAGCTGTCGGAGCTGAAGGCCAAGCGTGACGAGCTCGTCGCCCGCGCCAAGTCCGCCGAGGCGCAGAACCGGATGATGGACTCCGTCAAGAGCATCGATGTCCTCGACCCGACCAGTGAGCTCAGCCGTTTCGAGGACAAGGTGCGGCGCGAGGAGGCGCGGGCGCTGGGCAAGCAGGAGCTGGCCGCGTCGTCCCTGGACGCCCAGTTCGAGCAGCTGGACAGCCTGGGCGACAGCGCCGAGGTCGCTGCCCGGCTGGCCGCGCTGAAGTCGGCTCCGTGAGCGCTGCCCTCCACTCAGTACGAGCTCAGCGCCGTTCGCTCAGTACAGGCCCAGCGGTCGTCCGCTCAGTACGAGCTCAGCAGCTGTCCGCCCAGTAGTACGAGCTCAGCAGCCAGCCGTCTGCTCAGTACATGCTCAGCAGCTGCTCCACCGAGAGTTCGACGGCCGGCTCCCCGTCGGGCAGGGCCAGTTCGAACCAGACGGTCTTGCCGCGCGGTGTGCGCCTCGATCCCCAGCCCACGCTCAGCAGCCCGACCAGCTGGAGTCCGCGCCCGCCCTCGTCGGTGTCGCGGGCCCGCCGCCGCCGGGGCTGGACGAGCCCGGCGTCCCACACCTCGCACACCAGGGTGCGGTCGCGCAGCAGCCTGAGCCGGATCTCGCCCTCCCCGTACCGCAGGGCGTTGGTGACCAGCTCGCTTACCAGTAGTTCGGTGGTGTCGACCAGGTCGTCCAGGCCCCAGGCGAGCAGCCGGCCGCGGGCCAGTTCGCGGGCGCGGCCGACGGAGCGGGGCTCGCGGGGCAGCCGCCAGTCGCCGACCGCGTCGGCGGGCAGTCCCTGGATGCGGGCCATCAGCAGGGCGATGTCGTCCTCGCCGTGCCGGGTGTCGAGGGTGGTCAGTACGTGGTCGCAGAGATCCTCGATCGGCCGTTCCGGATGGACCAGCGCTCCGCGCAGGGCGTCGAGGCCCTCGTCGAGCGGGTGGTCGCGGGACTCGACGAGCCCGTCCGTGTAGAGGGCGAGGAGGGAGCCCTCCTTCAGCTCGATCTCGACCTCCTCGAAGGGTTCGCCGCCGACCCCGAGCGGCATGCCGGGCGGGACGTCGAGCAGCAGGGCGGCCTCGCCCGGCTCGGCCACGGCGGGCGGGAGGTGGCCCGCGTTGGCGAAGGTGCACCGCCGGGTGACCGGGTCGTAGACCGCGTACACACAGGTCGCCAGGTAGACCTCGGAGAGGTCCGCCTCACGGGACTTGTGGGCGACCCGGGAGGGCCACTGGGCGCCGCCGGACGCGCTGCCGCCGCCGGGGGTGCCGAGTCCGCGGGCGACCTCGTCGAGCGCGGCGAGCACTTCCGCGGGTTCCAGGTCGAGCAGGGCCAGGGTCCGTACGGCGGTGCGCAGTTCGCCCATGGCCACGGCGGCTCGCAGCCCGCGGCCCATCACGTCGCCGACGACGAGGGCGGTGCGGTGGCCGGGAAGCTCGATCACGTCGAACCAGTCGCCGCCCACCTCGGTGGCGGTGTTGCCGGGCAGGTAGCGACAGGCGATGTCGAGGCCCGCGGCGACCGGGTCGCCGGGCGGCAGGAGGCTGCGCTGGAGGATCAGGGCGCGCTCGTGCTCGCGCCGGTAGAGGCGGGCGTTGTCGATGCAGACCGCGGCGCGGGCGGCGAGTTCGGTGGCCAGCGCGCGGTCCCGCTCGCCGAAGGGCTCGCTGCCCTTCGTACGGGAGAACTGCACGAGACCGACCACGGTGTCGTGGGCGACCATCGGTACGGCGAGCGTGGACTGGACGAAGCCCCGGTCGTCGCCGGGCACGTCCTCGACGTGGCCGGTGCGCAGGGCGATGGCGCACGGCGAGTTGAACGAGAAGCGGTGCACGGCGCCGAGCTCGGGCGATCCGGTGTCTGCGGCGATGTCGGGCAGGGCGTCCGACACCGCGCTGGCCAGGGCGACGCGGCGCAGTTCGGCGGAGCCGCCGACGGATTCCTGACGGAGCGAGTCCCAGCTGCCGGGCGGTGCGTCGTCGCCGGTGAGCAGCCCCTGGTAGAGGTCGACGGAGGCGAGGTCGCAGAAGCCGGGCACGGCGACGTCGAGGAGTTCGCGGGCGGTGGTCTCCAGGTCGAGGGAGTTGCCGATGCGGGCGCTGGCCTCGTTGAGCAGGGCGAGGTTGCGGCGGGCGCTGGCGGCCTCGCGTGCGGCGATGTGCCTGCGGGTGACGTCGGTGGCGAGTCCGGCGACGCCGATGGGGCGGCCGGAGCCGCTGTGCACGCGGTAGAGGTTCATGGACCAGTGGCGGCTGCCGAGTTCGCCGGGCGCGGTGCCGATGATCCGGAGATCGGTGACGGATGTTCCGGTCTCCAGGACGCGCTCGATGGTCGCGGTGAGCCGGTCGGCCTCGGGGCCGGAGAGGTAGTCCTCGACCGTGCGGCCCCGGTGGTCCTCGGCCCGGCCGCCGAAGACGGTGGCGAAGCGCTGGTTGGCGCGGATCACCGAGAGGTCCGTGCCGAACAGCACGAAGCCGAAGGGAGATTGGCCGAATATGGCCTGTGACGCTGCGAGGTCCGTCTCGATGTGGCGCAGTGCCCGGACGTCCACGACGATGCAGAGCGCGGCCCGTTCCCCGCTCGCCGTCTCGCTCGGCATCACATAGATCTCGGCGAGCCCGTGCACACCGTCCTCGCCCGGTATACGGAAGGGGACGAGGCCCGTCCATTCCTTGCCGTCGAGGATCTCACCGACCCTGCGGCGGCCGTCGGGGCGCAGTTCGGCGGGCATGAACGCCTCGACCGGATCCATGCCCACCGCCCTGTGCGCGGCAATGCCGAAGAGGCCGGCGGCCCGGCGGCTCCACTGCTCGATCAGGCCATCGGGGCCGATCGAGAAGGAGGCGACCCTGATGTAGTCGTAGATCGAGCCAGGCGGGCTGCTCTGCCACATGATCTCGCCCGCTGTCCCAGGTATTTCGCTCACGCGACCGTCCCCTCCAGCTCACACACCGGACCGGTCCTGCCCGCAGTATTCAGCACTCCGGCCCCAACCGACACGGCGTTCACGATCACAGCACGGTCTCAGTCCCTTTCAGCCAGCTTCTGGCCGACCCCTGGTGATCGCCGTCCCACCCCACTCCTAACCAGGTAGGGCCAGCTCGAACCACACGGTCTTGCCGGTCTTTCCCCGCCTGGTCCCCCAGCGGCGGGCGGAACACGCCACCAGCTGCAGCCCCCTGCCCCCTTCGTCCTCCGGCCCAGCCATACGTTCGGTGGGCGGATCCGGAAGCGGATCGGAGACTTCCACGAGCAGACCGGGGTGCGCGACGGGACCGTCGCCGTTGAGATGAGGGCGCACCAGCCGTACCCCGATGGGTCCCGATGTATACCGCATCGAGTTGGTCACCAACTCACTGACCAGCAGAACTGTCACATCCCCGACGGCTGTGTCGAGCCCCCAGGCGCTCAACGCCTCATGGACGGCATGCCGCGCGGATCGCACGGCGCCCGGCACAGCCGGGAAGGTCCACTCGGCGCAGTCGCCTTCGCTGTCGATCACGCCGATCACTTCCCAAGACCAGCTGCGGGGAACACCCTGTTTACAAGGGTTATTCAGCACATACCCGATATTTAGGTTTAACTATCGCCAGGATCGACACGTGGGGCGTACGGGTGTATGGCCGCGCACACGAACAGATGTACACAGCGAGAAGGGCGCACACGGCGATCGGCACGCGCTGCCGCCATGGCGCCCGCCCCGGTCGACCGCCCGCCCGGCACACCGGCTCCGTCCTCGGTCCCGGCGGTGCCGGTACGGGCGTCGCACGTTCGTGGAGCGGCGACGGGGACGGGGGTGGAGACAGTCACGGGCGGGGTCCGGGCCGGGGACAGCGTCGGCGGCTTCAGGCCGCGCCGCGCCCACCTCCGCCGACCTCCGCCGTCTTCCCGAACTGCCGGACCTCATACGCGGATCGGCCCTCCGAAACGACATCGCCGAGTAGGGCACACCCTCAAACACACCGACTTCGGGGCCCCTTGCGGGCCGCGACCCCGGCGGTCGCCCGGCTGCCACCGGACCCGGCCCGCACCGGTGGATCCCTGCGGCACCCCTCGCTTCGAGGACGACGGCCGGTCAGGCCAGCGCCCCCGAGGCCCTGAGGTCGTCGAAGAGCAACTGGTCGACCGGCGGGACGAGCGGCCGGTCGGCGTAGGAGAACCAGGCCATCTCCTCGATCTCGCTGCTGGCGGCCAGCGTCCCGCGATACTCACCGGCGTAGCAGCTCATGCGCACGACCACGCCGTCCGGATGGCCGTGCGCCTGCGCCTCGTACGTGCCCATGTGGGACACGGTCGCCGGGAGGATGGCCACGGTCAGCTCCTCCTCGACCTCGCGCAGCAGGGTCTGCAGGTCGGTCTCCCGGCCCTCGCGCTTGCCGCCGGGAATGTAGAAGACGTCCTTCCCCCGCGGTCGCGCGCAGAGGATCCTGCCGTTCTCCACCCTCACCCATGCCACCGTGTCGATCAGGACCGACATCATTCCGCCTTCGTTCATGTACAACCCGGTCGGACAGGACCTTAGCCGGGCGCGGACCACTCACTGGAACGCCCCCGGGACCAGGGGAATCGAGGCCGGAACGGGCGTCGGGCACGGACGGCCGGCCCGACGAACGCGCGCCTGGTCGCGCGCCGGAGCGCGACGACCACCCGCCGCGCTCCGCGCGGCCGCCCTACGGTTGGGCGCTCTGCCCGACCCGCTCCACCCAGTAGAGCTGCTTGTGTCCGTGCTCATCGAGCTTGTCGGCGATCTTCTGGGCCTCGCCCTCCGTGGCATATCTGCCGACGCGATAGCGGTTGCCGTTGTCGTCCTGCCTTATGACCAGCCACGGGAGAGTGGCACTGTTGTCGCTCATCGTGGCCCTCCCCCGCATCGCGCCCCTCCCTCGAACATCGTGCACGTCACTAAAGATCCCCAGGAAACCGCAGTACGCATATGCCCGAGCGTACGCCTGACCTTCACGCAACGGATACGTAATTACACAAAGAGATACCGATCCGGCCGACAAGAAGGGGCGCACCCGACTGGATGCGCCCCCATGCGCCACGCGACAGCGGTGGCGCCGCCCACCGCCGCCCCGCGTCCCACAAGCGGCGAACGGCGAACAGTGAACGACTACGGACCGGACCGCAGGAGCGGGACATGACAAGCTCGTGCGGCCGGCAATGCCCCGCCGATCACGGAAACCGGCCAGGCATCAGCCCGCCGACACCCACACGGCCACCAGCATCAAGCCCCCAGCGGTCACCGGCCACCGCTCACCTGACCGGAAGGTGATAGCCCACCCGGAAGCGGTCGGCGGGCACCACCACGTCCGCCGTCTCGACCGGGCGGCCCGATGCGTAGTACGTCCGCTCGATCACCATCACCACATGCCCCGGCACCCCACCGAGCGCCAGGAGCTCCTCCGCCAGCCCCGGGCGCGCACCGACCTGCTCGGCCACGTTGTCCACGACGACGTCGATCGCGGCCATCCGCTCGACCACGCCACAGCCGCCCAGCGGGCCCTCCTCCGGCAGCATCACCGGCGTCCGCCCGGTCACGGCGAGCGGCTCCCAGGAGGTGGAGAGCATCATCGGTTCCCCGGCCTCGCGGAAGGTGTACCGCGTCCGCATCACCCGGTCGCCCGGCTCGATGCCCAGCCGCTCGGCGATCTCGGCGCTCGCCCCCTCCTGCTCGCTGCGGGACTCCCACGTCCCGCGCACCCCCTCCGCCGTCTGCTCCTGACGGAACGGACTGGCGCCGGCCGCGGGCCGGTAGCCGGAACGGGCGATCCGCCGCGGAACGGGACGCTCGCGCACATACGTGCCGGAACCGGAACGCCCCTCCACCAGCCCCTCGGCCATCAGCACCTTCCGCGCCTCCAGCGCGACGGTGTCCGAGACCCCGTACTCCTCGCGGATACGCGCCTGCGAAGGCAGGCGCGTATGCGGCGGCAGCGAACCGTTGACGATCTTCTCTCTCAGATCGCTTGCAACGCGCAAATACGCGGGCTGCTCACCGAAAGTCACAGGCCACTCCCAACAGGTTGACAGTCTGCAACAGACTGACAACCGTCGGTTGTGAACCGCAAGCACAGGCCAAAGATTCACTCGAAGTGATGATTCGCTCTGCGCTTATGCATATCCGGCCGTCGCCCACCAGAGGGATCTCAGCTCTTCTCACTCCTCATCCCCGCCTCCGGTTCACCGCAACCTTGTTCGACCCCACACGCGAAGGGGGCGACTGCCGCAGCAGCCGCCCCCGATGTCCGACGCGTCGCGCACGCGTCGCGCGTGCATCACGCATGCATCACCCACGCGTCACGCACGACGCATCGTGACCGGAACCCTCGTCATCAGAACTGCAGACCCCAGGAGTTGACCTTCCCGGTGTCCCCCGCCGCGTTGTCGCCGACCCGCAGCTTCCAGGTGCCGTCGGCCACCTCGGACGAGGCGTTCACCGTGTAGGTGGTGTTCACGTCGTCGGCGCTGCCGCCGGTCCCGTACGCCTTCAGGTTGTAGACCGAACCGTCGGGCGCGACCAGGTCGATCTTCAGGTCGCCGCTGTAGGTGTGCGTGATGTTCACGGGCACGCTCAGCGCGGCCGGCGCGTTGCCGGTGACACCGGTGACGGTGATCGGCGACTCGACGGTGGAGTTGTCACCGATGGCGTAGCTCGTCGCGCTCTCGAACTTCTTGCCGGCCGGCGGGGTGGTGGAGCCGCTGCCGACGTTCAGCAGGCGGTTCGGCGAGCCCGTGCCCGGGTTGGTCACCACTCCGGTGCTGGCCGCGGCGACCAGCCCGGCGGAGACCTGTGCCGGGCTGTCGCTCGGGTGATCGGCCAGGTAGAGGGCCGCGGCACCGGCCACGTGCGGGGTCGCCATCGACGTACCGGAGATCGTGTTGGTGGCGCTGTCGCCGGTGTTCCAGGCCGAGGTGATCGACGAGCCGGGGCCGAAGATGTCCACCACGCTGCCGTAGTTGGAGAAGCTGGAGCGGGCGTCGGTGCTGGTGGTGGAGCCGACCGTGATGGCCTCGGTGACCCGGGCCGGGGACTTCGTGGAGGCATTGGTCGACTCGTTGCCCGCGGCGACGGCGTAGGTGATGCCGGACGCGACCGACTTGCGCACGGCGGCGTCGAGCACCGAGTCCGCCCCGCCGCCCAGGCTCATGTTGGCCACCGCGGGCTTGACGGCGTTCGCCGTCACCCAGTCGATGCCCGCGACGACCTGCGCGGTCGTGCCGGAACCACTGTTGTCGAGGACCCGGACGGCGACGATCTTCGCCTTCTTGGCCACTCCGTACGCCGAACCGGCGACGGTGCCCGCCACATGGGTGCCGTGGCCGTAGCCGTCCTGCGCGGTGTTGTCGTTGTCGATGGCGTCGTAGCCGTACGAGGCCCGGCCGCCGAAGTCGCTGTGGGTGATCCGTACACCGGTGTCGATGATGTACGCGGTGACACCCGCGCCGCCGTTGTCGGGATAGGTGTAACTCTGGTTCAGCGGAAGGGACTTCTGGTCGATCCGGTCGAGGCCCCAGGAGGGCGGCGAGGGCTGGGTGCCGGTGACCCGGAAGGTCCGGTTCTGCACCACGGACTCGACGGCCGGGTCGGCGGCGAACTTCTTCGCCTGGCTCTCCGAGAGCTCCACCGCGTAGCCGTTGACGGCGGCGCGGTAGGTCTTCTTGATCCTGGCGCCGTACTCCTCGGCGAGTGCCCTGCCCTTCGCGGAACCCGCCTCGGCCGCCGACTCGTCGAGCGTGACGATGTAGCTGCCGCTGATGGTGCCCGGGGCGCCCGCGTTCTGGATCAGGCCTTCCGCCGCCGGCGCGGACGCCGAGGCCGGGAACACCGCCGCGCCGGAGAGCGCGAGGGCCGCACCGGCCATGACACTCACCGCGGCGATTCTTCGGCGTGCGTGGGGGGTGTGACGCGTCACTGACATGTGGGGGGTCCTCCTCGATTGCGGTGCTCCGGTGGGGGGGGTTCACATGCGGTCGAGACGGCGCAGGGACGGGGCGACATGGACGTGAATGCCATGGGCATGACAATCCATTGCTGCGGGTTCCACACCGCCCAAGGCCCTGCCGACAGCGAAAGATTGACCGATTCTTGGGAATCGCACAAGGGTGCGCTGGGCTCCGCAATACCTTCGCCATGGAGCGGCCACACGCCTGACATGCTGACCGGCATGCCCGCATACCTCTGCCCGCAGGACGGCACCCGCGCCGACATCACCGCTCTCACCTGGTGCTGCCCGGTCTGCCGCGGCCCCTGGGACCTCGAATTCGAGCCCTCCGGCCCGCTCTCGCTCAACTCCCTGGCCGGTCGGGTCAATTCACTGTGGCGTTACGAGGAGGTGCTGCCCCTCTCCGCCCCCGCGACCACGCTCGGCGAGGGCCGCACCCCGCTCGTCCCGCTCACCGGCACGGTCTCGGCCAAGCTCGACTTCCTGATGCCGACGCTCTCCTTCAAGGACCGCGGCGCGGTGATGCTCGCCGAGCTGGCCCGCCGGCTGTCGCCCGAGCGCGTCGTCGCGGACAGCAGCGGCAACGCCGGAACGGCCGTCGCCGCGTACTGCGCCCGCGCCTCGCTCCCCTGCACGGTGTACGTCCCCGAGGGCACCTCCCCGAAGAAGACCGAGCAGATCCGGGCCCACGGCGCCCGCCTGGAGATCGTCCCCGGCGACCGCGAGGCGACCGCGGCCGCCGCCCGTACCGCCGCCGACGCCCCCGGCACCTTCTACGCCTCGCACGTCTTCAACCCGTACTTCCTGCACGGCACGAAGACCTATGTGTACGAGCTGTGGGAGGACCTCGGCGGCCGCCTCCCGGACGCCATCGCCGTACCGGCCGGCAACGGCACCCTTCTCCTCGGCGCGGCCCTCGCCACCGCCGAGCTCCACGCCCAGGGGCTGATCGACCGGCGCCCGGCGCTGATCGCCGTGCAGGCCGAGGCCGTGTCCCCGCTGGCCGCCGCCTTCCGCGCGGGCGCCGACGACCTGCCCGACGCCCCGGCCGGCCCCGCCGCCCCCACCCTCGCCGAGGGCATCGCCATCCCCCGCCCGCCGCGCGCCCGTGCCATCCTGGCCGCCGTCCGCGAGTTGGGCGGCACCTTCCTCACGGTGACCGAGGACCGGATCCGCGCCGCGCAGCTGGATCTGGCCGCCCGCGGGTTCTACGTGGAGACGACGGGCGTCGCCTGCTGGGCCGCGGTCGGCGACTGGACGGACCGGAGCGTCGTCGTCCCCCTGTGCGGCGCGGGCCTCAAGACCGGCCTCGCCCCCTGACGGACTCGCCCCCTCTGCCGGACTCGCCCCTGACTGCCTCGCCCCCTGACGGAGCGCCCCCGGCAGCCACAGCCCCGCCCGCCGCCACATCGATCGGACCACCGGCGCCCGCCGCCTCGCCAATCGGACCACCGACGCCCACCGCCTCATCAGCCGTTCACCCCGCGCGCCGCGCACCACCACGCGCCGCGCGCTTCCTACCTTCGTACGGTGAGCCTCTCGCGCGTCCGTCTCCTCACGTCCCTTGCATCCCTCGCGGCCCTCACGTCCCTCGCGCTCCTGGTCGCGGGCACGTTGATCGCGCCGGAGGCGCCCGTCTCGTACGCGGCGGCCTCTCCGTCCCCGACGGGCGCCGCCTGCGGCCGGGACACCGACCCCGCCTGGGCCCCGGCCTCCACCCGGTACGGCGAGGCGGCCGGCTACGACCCCTACACCGGCAATGGCTATCTGGGCCACCGGGTGCCCGCCGCGGGTGCCGGATACGCCGCGACGGGCGAGAAGACCGGCTGGCCGCTGTTCACCCCGCGCTACGACGGCGCGTTCGTCTCCGGCCTGTTCGGGCGCGACAAGGACCTCGCCGCCGGCCGCGAGGTGGTCGCCGCGCTGCCGAGCTGGACGAACCTCGACGTACGCGTCGGCGACGAGACCTACGGCTCCGGCACACCCCCCGGCCGGATCTCGCACTACCGCCAGACGCTCTTCCTGCACTGCGGACTGGTGCGTACGTCACTGCGGTGGACCACGGCCGACGGGCGCGCGACCGACCTGACGTACGAGGTGCTCGCCGACCGGTCCGATGTGCACACGGGCGCCGTACGCCTGAGCATGACACCGCACTGGAACGGCACCGCGACCGTCACCGGCCGACTCGACCCGAGGGGCGCACGCCGGCTCGATCTCGACGACGACGGTACGTTCCGCACCCGGGGCACCGGGATCGCGGGCGCGATCGTCCAGACCGTGCGCGCCGGAGCGCCGGGCACCGGTGCGCCGGTCGAGGCGCGGAGCGCGCACCGGGTGCGCGACGGGCGTACGTACACCTTCGAGAAGTACGTCGGCGTCGACACCGCGCTCACCTCCCCCGACCCGCGCACCGCCGCCCGTGACGCCTCCCGGCGCGCGGCCCGGCGCGGCTGGTCCGGGGTCCTGACGGCGAACGCGGCCGCCTGGCGGCGGGCCTGGGCGTCCGACATCTCCGTACCGGACGGTCCCGAGCTCCAGAAATGGCTGCGGGCGGCGCAGTACGGACTGCTGGCCTCCACTCGGACGGGGTCCCGCGACAGCATCGCACCGGCCGGTCTGACCAGCGACAACTACGCCGGCATGGTGTTCTGGGACGCCGAGACGTGGATGTACCCGGGGCTGCTGGCCACCCGCCCCGAGCTGGCCCGCACGGTCGTCGAGTACCGCTACCGCACCCGCGACGCCGCCCGCGCCAACGCCCGGAAGCTGGGGTTCCAGGGCCTGTTCTATCCCTGGACGAGCGCGAGCGGGGGCGACCTGTGGTCCGAGTGCCAGAGCTGGAACCCCCCGCACTGCGTCACCCAGAACCACCTCCAGGGCGATGTGTCGCTGGCCGTCTGGCAGTTCTACCTGGCCACCGGTGACCGCGACTGGCTGGCCGGCCACGGCTGGCCGCTGCTCCAGGGCATCGCCGACTTCTGGGTGTCGCGGGCCACCGCCGACGCCGACGGCGGCTACTCGGTGAAGGAGGTCGCGGGCCCCGACGAGTACAGCAACGGCGTCACCGACGGGGTCTTCACCAACGCGGTCGCCGCCACCGCCCTGCGCAACGCCACCAGGGCGGCGCAGCTGCTCGGACACCCCGCACCGGCCGAGTGGCAGCGGGTCGCGGACGGCCTGCGCATCCCGTACGACCCGGCGCGCAAGCTCTTCCTCCAGTACGCGGGCTACAACGGCTCGACGATCAAGCAGGCCGACACGGTGCTGCTGATCTATCCGCTGGAGTGGCCGATGGAGCCGGGCGCCGCAGCGGCCACGCTCGACTACTACGCGGCCCGCACCGATCCGGACGGCCCGGCCATGACCGACTCGGTCCATGCGATCGACGCGGCCACGATCGGAGAGCCCGGCTGCGCGACATACACCTATCTCCAGCGTGCCGTGCGCCCGTTCGTGCGCGGCCCGTACGCCCTGTTCAGCGAGGCCAGGGGCGCGAAGTCCGGCGCACAGGACCCCTTGTCGGGCTCCCCCGCGGAGGACTTCCTCACCGGGAAGGGCGGGTTCCTCCAGGTCTTCACTCACGGCCTGACGGGCCTGCGGCTACGGGAGGACGGGGTACGTCTCGATCCGATGCTGCCGCCGCAACTGGGCAGCGGCGTCACACTGACGGGCCTGCGCTACCGGGGCCGCACGTACGACCTCGCGATCGGCCCCCGGACGACCACGGTCCGGCTGGCCTCCGGCGCCCCCTTCACCGTCCACTCCCCCGAGGGCCCCCGCCTGCTCACCGGCACGCTCGCTCTCCCCACGCGTCGCCCCGACCTCGCGGCGACGACCGATGCGGCCCGCTGCCGCCCGGCGACGGCGACCTCGGAGGCCCCCGGCCTGTACGCGGCCGCCGCGGTGGACGGCAGCCCGGCCACCGCCTGGTATCCGGACGGCAGGACGGGCGCACTGACGGTGGACCTGGGGCGCGCGGCCGCGGTCACCTCGGCCGAACCGGAGTGGACGGACACGCACCCGGCCTCGTACCACCTGGAGACCTCGCCCGACGGCACCCGCTGGCAGCCGTACCTGGCGGGAACGGTGGCCCGGCTGGTGCGGCTCACGGTCACCTCCGACGACGAGCAGAAGCCCGCAGGTGTAAGGGAGTTGACGATCACGCAGCCCTAGTCGAAAGGTCGGCGCGAAGGCTCAGCCCCGCGGAGAGAAGTAGTGGGCACCCTTCTCGATCAGATGCGAGGCATAGGCCCGCCCCAGGGCCGGCTTCCCCCGATACATCCCCACATAACCGCACGCGCCGTCGACCACGACCGGGCGGGCGAAACAGGCGAACTGATTGCGCTGCTTCTCCTCCGCCCACGCCATCGCGGCCGGATCGATCCGGTCACTGACCAGGACGGGGAAGGCCGCGACGCCCGTCTGCATCCCGACGGGCAGACCGCCCTTGTTCTTCTTGGCGTACGCGAGCACCTGCGTGGTGAACGCGTCGATGACGGGCACGGTGACCTCGGGCACGGCGGCGGCCACGGTGAACAGATGCAGATTGGTGGCCGCCCACCGCATCCGGAAGTCGGCCCGCCGTCCCACGAGAACCGGAACTCCCGACCAGTCCTCCCAGCGCGGGGCACAGCCATCGGCCGCCAGTCGGCCCTCGACCGAGGCCAGGTAGTTCCGTATCGACTCTTCGCTCATGGCCGCGATTGTCCACGGCCCGCCCCGCTCCACGAAATAGCGGGACACCGCGTACCCCGCCCCCTCCTCGGCGCCCCGTCAACGACCGCCGGGCCGGGCGCTCCCCGGCCCCGCGGCGAGGCGGGCACTGGAGGAGATGCGCGGTGACCTGCCCTGAAGGCCCGCGGCAAGCTTCCGGATCGCGGGGAGCCGGGCGAACAGCGCCTCCCCGGGACAGTTGGTGGCGAAGCCGTCACGGTGACCGGATATGGCGTCGAACTGGGCTGAAGCACCCTTGGCGTAGCGGCTGTTGTCGTTCGTGGACGTGAGCCCCACCTTGCCGGCCGGGTCGACCCCGCCCAGCCCGAGCTTCCAGGCGGCGAGGGCCGCGATGGCACGCTCCATGGCGGCCGGTACCGGCGTCCCCGGCCCGAACGTCCCGATGGCCGCGATCCCCGTGGTGCCCTGGTTGAACCCGAGGGTGTGGGCGCCGACGACGGGCCGGTCGGCACCGCCGGCCCGCCCCTCGTAGATGGTGCCGCACCGGTCGACGAGGAAGTTGTAACCGAAGTCGCCCCACCCTCGGTCACGGGTCTGGCCCGTGTACAGATCGCGCAGGGTCCGGGGGACGTCCGCGCAGTCGTAGCCGTTGGGGGTGTCGGTGTGATGGACGAAGACCGCCCTGACCCCGCCCGCGTAGTGGGCGTTCCGGTCACGCTTGGTCTCGTCGGCCTGCCACTGCGCCCGCGACACGATCGCGGGCCGGGGCGCCATACGGGGCAGAGCCATCGAGGCCGCCCCGAGAGCCGGAAACGACCGCCCGGTGCCGACCACCGGCACAACCGACGGCCCGACCGCTTCGGGTCGCCACAAGGAAGGGGGCCCTTCGGGAGCCTGGTCATGGACGGCCCGCGCCGTCGCCACTCCGGCAGGTGCCACCATCAGGGGAAACACCATGGGAACGGTGGCCCACAGCGCTATTCGGTACAGACGCACAGGAAAAACCTTCTCCGTCTTCCGCTTTCGGCTCCCGTCGGAATGCAGCCGGGAGCACCCATGCCCACAGCCTCACGGCGCCCCGCCCACCGCGCGCGCCGGATTAGTGCAGACAGACGATCACGAGGGGACACACCACCGCACTGCCACGCGGGCACGCGGGCACGCGGGCACTACGGCGATACGAAGGCCCGCCGACCGCTCGGACGCATGGCCTCTGTGTCCACACGGGACATCCCGTCCCCCTGGGCGCACGCCCCGGCCACCACCGATCGAGTCCATGCGCGATGTCCGGGCACACCTCACCGAGATCGCGCAGCGAGAGGACGTCAAGGGGGAGAGAGGCCGACGCACGGTGAATGAGTACCGCACCGCCTCCCGCCCCGAGGCTCAGGCCGAGCTCCACAGAGTCCCGTGCTGTGCGGGGCCTCCTCATTCCGACCAGGGCGACCGAGCTGGAGACCGACCCTCTGGGGTTCCACACCACCGCCCTGGTCTCCCAGCCCGACCGCCGCCGCCTGAAAGCTATCTGACGTCGAGTCAGAACATTCCGGGAGCCACACCGGTCGCCGCGCAGAACAAGAACGGGGCACCGAAGGCGCTGTACCGGCAGAACCGGCATCCCCACGGAACGGTCGAGGCCCTAACCTGGACCAGGAACGTTCGCTACCTCTCAATCCGTACCGCCCATCGGAATGACAGGCCCCATGAAGAGTATCGATCACCCCTACTTCGGCCACCTTGAGGTTCCGCCGGTGGACGAGACGGAAGTCATCTGGGAAGGCACAGCCACACTGGGAAGCAGCGAGGTCGAAATCCGGCTGTGGGCCGACCCCAACCGCGGGCTGGACACGGGAGAACTGGATGCGTTCGCGACGCGCCTGACCCACCTGCCGGTCCTGGACACCGCGGCTCGCGCGGCGATCCGTGAGGAACTACATCAGGATCGCTACTTCATCGACCACCACGTCGACGAACTCGACGAGGCCGAAGTGATCAAGCGCCTCACCCGGGAAGCGAACGGCGAACCGATCAGCGTCGACGCGTTCACCGCCGCCATGCACCCCGTCCGGATCGGCCTGTGGCACCCGACCGGAGAGGCCGAGACCCGGATCGTCATGGACTACACGATCGACGCCGTGACCAGCGACGAACTCCTTGCCGTCAAGGTGACCCGCGACGGGACCGTGGCATCCGTCGACTGGGAAAGCTGACAACGCCCAGCCCTGCCCCGGTGGTGGCGTGCCCCCTGCGGCACCGCACAGGGCACGGCACATCGACCCCGGGGATTCGGGTGATGCTCCGCAGCCTGGCCGCAGAACAGCAACTGATCCAGGACGCCGATACCGAACAAAGAGCCCGCCCCCAGGCCGCACCGCAAAACGGCAGGCGTTGACACCCGACGGCCGTCTACGGGTGTCCCGCGGACTGGCTGGGTACGCCGAGGCAGAGAGATCCATGGCACACCGGCGGAACCTGCAATGAGACTGCGCAGATGAGCGACTCCTGCCCCCCGCCTCTTCTGTGGGCGTCAGGTCCTGGACGAGACGCCCGGCGCGTACGCCATCTACCCTGTCTGCTTCTGGGAGAACGACACCATCCAGTTGCGGTGGCCCACCGTGGATGGCGGGGCGAACAAGGTCTCCCTCATCCATCAACGACCTGGCCGACCACCCCCAAGTGATCTTCCACTCCCAGTTCTGGCAGGTGGGCGCCCGCCGCACGTACGGCGTCTCCGGTACCGGCCTGGACTGGGAACTCGACTGGGCTGAGCCCTGGGAGCACCTGGTCGAAGAGTCCCGCACCTGGCCCCTGCTGGAAGCCTCCGAAGCTCCCGCCGGCGACAACATCTTCGTCGCCCCCACCTGGATCGACGAGCGCTGCGACTTCGCGAACGACTGGAAACGGCCCGTGATCCTGTCATTCTCGATCGCCATGTACCGATCACGGTCGACCCCGGTCGCTCCAAGAAACGGACGGGAAACAACGGAGAATGAAAGAGGCAACGGGCAACACCGCCGAACCCCGATTCTCCAGGCGCGCGTCGCGCCCGACTCACTTTCGGATGCGGACCGGAACGAAGCCGTCACGCCAGGTATTCGCCGTCGGGTTTCGTGTCGACCGGTGATCGCCGGATGACGGCTCCCGCGAGGGCGGACGGCTCTCGCGGTCACTGTTCAAGGGGAGGTTGATGATGAGCACGACTTTACGTTTTGGCCCGGAACTTCGCCGTTTACGAGTAGAAGCGGGGCTGACTCTGACTGAGTTCTCCGTGGCGCTCCACTACGACAAGGGGCACATAAGCAAGGTCGAGCGCGGGGAGCGTTCCGCGTCCCCCGAGCTAGCCCGGCGGTGCGACGCCTTCCTCGGCGCGGACGGCGAGCTGCAGCGCCTGGTCACCCGACCCGAGACGGACTCGGACTCGGGCACCGCCGAATCCCCCGCCGGTCCGAGCCGCTGGCTCGTCGGGCTCCGGGCGGTCCTCTCGGCGGGTACGGGAGCGCTGATCGACCTCGGCCTGAAACTCGGCAGCCAGGCGCTGTCCTCCGCCGACGACCCCCTCCTGCCCTCCTTCCGCATGCAGTTCGACCAGCTGCGGAAGCTCGGTCAGTCCACCGCACCCACGGTCCTGCTGCCCCTGCTGGAGACGCAGACGCGCATGATCGCCGGGCTGGCCGCCGACGCCCGGTCCGTTTCTCGGGCCCCTGCGCTCCCGCTCGCCTCGCGGTTCGCGGAGTTCACCCGCTGGATGGCCCAGGAGGCCGGGGACAGCGACGCGGCACTCGGCTGGACGGGCGAGGCCGCCGAACTGGCGCGCGCCGGGGGTGACCCGTACCTCGGTTCCTACGCACTGGTGCGACGCGCCCTGGTCACAATGTACGGCGGGGACGCCGCTGGCACCGTCGCCCTGGCCCGCCGCGCCCAGAGCAGCGAACTCCCGCCGCGCATCCGGGGACTCGCGGCCCAGCGGGAGGCCCAGGGGCACGCGCTCGTCGGCAACGAAGTCGACTGCCTCCGCAGCCTCGACAGGGCGCGGGAACTGCTTGCCGGCGACGACGCCCGCAATGGCGCCGAGCCCGTGATCGGCACCTCCCATGTGAGCGATCCGGCGGCGATGTCGACCGGCTGGTGCCTGCTTGACCTCGGCCGCCCCAAGGCCGCCGCCGAGGTACTCGACCGGGAGTACCGCCGCCTCCCGCCGCACGCGCTGCGTACCCGCGCCCGGTACGGCTTCCGCCGGTCCTTGGCTCATGCCGCCTCCGGGGAGGTCGAGCACGCGTGCGCGATCGCCGGGGATCTTCTGGGAGTGATGCCGGCCGTGCCCTCGGCGACGTTGAACAGCGACGTCCGGCGTCTCGCACGGGAACTCTCCCGGTTCCGGAGCAGCCGCGCCGTACGTGATCTGCAGCCCGCGCTGGCACGCGTACTCGCCCCCGCGCACGGCTGACAGCCCCTCCACGACCGACAGACTAGAGCCGCCCGGCTCGCCGGACTACCCGGCCCCTCCGCCCTCCGGATCCCACGATCCCCGGCGGAACCCTCTGATCACCGCTCGACGCGTCGCATCGCGCCCCCGGCTTCTTCGGGCTGCCCGCGACCAGTGACACACCAGGCGGCGCCCCTCCATCCGCACGCCCTCCCGTGGATGCGCCATGCCGTCCACACGGTCGGGACCTCATGGCCCGGGCGGACCGGAGCCCCGGTCCACAGCCCCGTGCCCGTTCACCCCGTCTTCCTTTCACGAAGGGAACCTTCATGCCCGACGTCTTCGTCAACTACCGCACAGGCGACGAGGAGTCCGCAGCGACCATGATCGCTCGGGAACTCGCCCGTCGGTTCGGCGACGAGCGGATCTTCTTCGCCAGCAACTCGATCGAGCCCGGACGCCGTTTCCCGGTGGAACTGGTCAGGGCGGTGGAGGAATGCGAGGCTCTCCTCGCCGTGATCGGCCCGCGCTGGGCAGAGGTACGGGGGGCCGACGGCCGCCCCGCCCTCGAAGCCGAGCAGGACTGGACCCGTCGCGAGATCCAGACCGCGCTCGACCGCGGGGTCCTGGTGATCCCCGTGCTCGTCGGAAAGGCCACGAGGATCGACCGCTCCGTCCTTCCGGACGATCTGCTGGAGCTGGCGGACTGCCAGTACAGGCGGTTCGACCACCGCAACGCCGAATCGGACCTGACGGCGCTCGGCGACACCCTCGCCCGGCTCCTGCCCGAGCTGGGTGCGGTGGACCGCGACGCCCGTGCGGCGCGGGAGCGGGCGGAGGCGAAGTCCCGCAAGAAATCGGCCAAGGATGCCAGGCACACCAGGATGCGGACGCGCGACGTCGAACAGCGCGTGCGCGGCATCGGAAACCTCAACGGAGATCTGTCCGGCACCTTCGTCAACGAACCGCAGGGGCCCGTGAACACCGGTGGGGGGCACCAGTACAACGCTCCCCACTTCGAGGGCGACAACACCGGGGTCCAGTTCACCGCGGGCGACAACAGCGGTACGGTCCACCAACGCTTCGAGCGCGAGCGTCGGCGCTCGGACGACGGACGATGACCGAGCAGGACCGCGTCACCGTCAACGATCCGCGTGGCCCGGTGAACAACGGCGAGGGGCACCAGTACGTCTTCTACGGCGTCGGCGCGGACTGGATGATCCGCAAAGGAGTCGAGTCCCTCCGGATCCCCCGCGAGGACCGGGTGCGCCTGGCCGACCGGTTCGTTCGGCCGGTGGGCTATCGCATCGCCGCCGGCTGCCTGGAGAAGCCCGGATCGGTGGTGCTGCTGGAGGCTGCGCCCGGCAGCGGCCGGCGCGCCGCAGCGATCATGCTGCTGCACGAGCTCGGTGAGGACGCAGGCGCTGAAGAGGAGCAGGAGGAGGACCGGTTCGAGGAGCTTCCCGCCACGGACAAGGACAAGGCCACTCTCGCCCCCGACGAGGGGGACCGCTTCCTCCTCGACCTCTCCGGGATCGCCGACGAGGAGGCGTATGCCAAGGCCCAGCGCCTCCTGGTCGTGCGCCGGTCACAGGTCCAGGAGGCGGGGGCCCACATGGTGGTCGTCCTGCCGTCGGGCATGGAGCACGCCCACGCGCCGGAGCTCGAACCGCACACGGTGGCGCTGGGGCGCCCTCGGGGGATCGCCGTCGTCACCCGGTACCTCCGTATGGACCGGATGGCCTTCCACTCCACGGACCTGGGGAGCTACGACCTCCAGCGCCTGTGCGAACGCTCCCCCATGCGGGAACTGGCGCGGCTCGCGGGGCTGGTGAGGTCTGCTCGCGACAGCGGCCGGTTCGGCGTCGACTTCGCGGGATGGCTCGACCAGGCGATGCACGCGGTGACCGACCGTGTCGGTGAGGTGGGCCGGCAGGTGGCCACGGTCCGCACCGCGCCCGAGCGGGCCCTGCTGCTCGCGGCGGCAGTGTTCGAGGAGGCCCGCGCCGACACCGTCTACGAGGCATGGCACGGCTTGATGAGGACGGTGAGGCACGAGGAAGAGACGACAACCGAGCTCGCACGGACGGATTTCGGGGAGCGATTGGCGACGCTCGGGATCGAGCGGGACCTGGAAGGGCGGCTCCACTTCGGGCGGCTGGCCTACGCCGACGCGGTACGGACGTACTTCTGGGCGAACTTCCCCGGGACACGCGACGACCTCAGGAATTGGATCGGCCATGCCGCCGGGCTCCGCGGTCTGACCACCGACGACCGGGTGAACGTCGTCATCCGCTTCGGCGAGCGGTCCCTGGCTGTCGGGCGGCCCGACCACATCTTCGACCTTGTGGTCCGCTGGGCGGACCACGCGACCGGGGCGTCCTGTGACCCACGAGCCGTGGCGGCCCTCGAACTCGGTCTCAGCCACGAGAGGTTCGGAGGATGGTTCCGCAGACGGATGTACGAGTGCGCGAGGTCCGGCCCCTTGTCGGACGGTCTCGTTCGCGTCCTGACCGCTGCCTGCCTCCAGAGCCTTGGCGCGACGCACCCGGAACAGGCAATGGTGCGGCTCCATCACCTAGCCGTACGGAAGGGGGAGGCGGCACGCGGGGCCCGGGAAGTACTTCTCGACCTCGCCGGCCGCGACCGTCGGCACTACCGGCTACTGATCGACCGCCTGCGGGACCGGACGCGTCGGGAGCCGCGCGGGGCTGAGCTCCATCTCCGGCTGCTCGCTGAACTGTTGAGGAGCAACCGGGCACCGGAGCCGCCGCCGTGGCCGGACCTGTTCCTGGGCTGGGAGACGGTTTTCTCCCAGCCGCCGACGGAGCTCTGGAACCCGCTGGTGAGTAGTTGGCTGAACGCCGCGGTGGGCGACAGTAAACGGGAGATGGCGCTGGGCGTGATGGTCGGGGCGACACACGGCCGCACGGCCGCTCTGCACCGCCTCTACGCCATCGCCTGCGGCTGGGCGGGACCCAGGCACCACCCGCCCCGGGCGGCCGTCGCCGCCCTCTTCTGGCAGCACATCGACAACGCGCAGTACGTCCGCACGGAGAGTGCGAAGCGTGCGGGCACCGGACCACGGACCACGGAAGAGGCACGATGAAACACCGCTTTCCCAGCCTGCTGTTCGTCGCTCTCTGCGGCCTCGCACCGGCTGCGCTCGGAAACCTCCTGCACTGGTCGGCGTGGCTGTGGGGCTTCATGTCCATGGTCACATCCTCGGGCTCCCTGCTGCTCGTGATGACGGTCCTCAGCGGTGGCCGCGCGTCGGCCGATCCGTACGAGCCCGAGGAAGCTGAGCCGCCCGCGGCGCCGACGGAGCAGCCGTACCAGGAGACTCGGGTGGTCGACGCGGCGCTGCCGAGCGCAACGGACGGCTACGACTTCCTCTTCTCCGCCACCGTGTGGTGGAGGCCGGCCCCCGACCACGCCGACTGGTCCGACGGCGCCTCCCCAGCCCTCGCTGTTTCCTCGGTCGTCAGCCGGGCCCTGCAGGTCGTCCGCCACGAGGAGCCCGGCCGGGCGAGCTTCGCACGGTATCTCCTGGAAGGGGAGCTGGGCGCCCCGCTCCCGGACCGGAGCGGACGGGTGAAGGCCCTGGCGGCCGATGTGACACTGACCCTCTCCCCCGCCGACCGCGAGCGCCTGCGGAAATTGAACGACCTTCGCAAGGACGAGGAGCTCTGGGAGTACGAGCGTCAGCACGAGCGCAACAAGCGGGGCTACCTCGGTGACGACGTGCTCAAGAGCACGGGCAGCGCCGTGGTGTGGTGGCTGGCCCGTCACGAGGACGACATCGAGAAGGCAGTCGACATGATCGGTCCGCTCGCCCAGATCTCGGCGGCGGCCAAGAACGAGGAGGTGCCCGAGATCTTCCGGCACCTGCTCGTCCCGCCCGTGGACGCGCGGACCGAAGCAACCGTCGGAGGCCCGCTGTGGGACGGACACGCCCAGGGAGGAGGGACGTTCGACCGCGAGGAGGAAGTGGGGGTTTCGGATCGGCTGCTCCTGCTGCTGGCGGCGGTGGGCCTGAAGCCGGACATGGATGAGTACACGGTGTTCGTGCACCGTGTGGTGCGGAGCCTGGAGGCGGCCGGGCTGGACGAGGCCGCCGAGGAGATCAGGCGGACCCTTCTCCCGGCGCCCGACGAGGGGCCGGGGGGTGAGCCTCCGAGCGAGGGGGACACCACCGGGCCCTGGTCGCCGCGCTTCCGAGCCCCCGAGGGCGCGCCGTTCACCGACGCGGCCGCGGACACGGATGCCGACCCGGATGCATTCACGCCGGGGTCCGCGGAGAGCAGCGCAGGCGAACGGAACCAAGACCGGCAGGAGACGAGCGAGGACAACATGACGCCTCCCTACTTCTGGGACACCTCGCACAGCCCGCACCGGCCCGCTGCACCTCGCGCACAGGACGAGGACGACGAAGACGAAGACAGGAGCTGATCCGGTAGACGGTCGGTCCTCCGGGGCTCCCCCTTCACTGCACATCGCGGCGGGGGAGCCTTTCCTGTCCCGGGACCTGCGCACGAGCAGGCTCAGGACCGCCAACGCTGCACGACAGCGCGGCCTTACCGACTCCCCTACCTCACCTGTCATCCGCCACTCACAGCGGCCAGGCGGTCAGCAAATCGCCGGGGCCGTAGGTGGCGTCGAGCCCCGGACAGTCGACTCCACTACGCGAAACCGCCACGACTGGAACTGGTTCGTCGGTGAGGGCAGCTCGGTGCCGATGCAGAGCGGCCAAGTCATGCCGGTCGAAGGGCGACTGCTCCAGCCACTTGATGGAGCCGACGAAGAACAGCTCCTTGGCGATGGGGGCGCGGTCGGCCCCGACGATATCGATCTCGATGTCGTTGGTGCGGGTCCAGTAACCGCCCACTGCGGGGGCCGCGGGCAGCTGGTCGTCGGGCAGCATCCGCGCCAGGGCCTCACGAACAAGAGGCTCGACGGCCCGACCACGCCAGCTGGTCCAGTTCTCCCGGATGCGCGCCAAGGTCAGATCGCCCCGCCCTCGCTCGATCTCCTCCATCGACGGGCCGAGCAGGTGCAGCCAGAACCGCAGGTACGGATCTGTCACCCGATAGCGGCGGTCCTTGGACGGGCGCAGCGATACAGGCAACTCGCCGACGACGATCCGTTTGTCCGTAAGCAGCTCCAGAGCTCGCTGCAGCGGCGTGGCCCCGATCCCGCCGGCTGCATGGGCGATATTGGTGAAGGTCCGCTCGCCACTCCCGATGGCCGTCAGTACCTTGCGCGCCTGTACCTGCGGAGGGAATTCGGCGGCCAGCGAACGCTCGGCCGACACCAGCAGGGCCGAGACCGGATCGCTCAGCGCCTCGCCGAGGAAGTCCCACAGCCCTGCGCCGCGCGGCCACTCCGCGCAGATCAGCGGCAGCCCGCCGGTGACCAGTGCGGCGTCGACGGCTTCCGCCGGATCCAGCCCAAGCATCTGCCCCACCTCAGCGGGGTTGAGCGGCCCCAGCACCATCTCCCGGCCGCGCTGATGGAAGGGGCGTCCGTAGCTGTTCAGTGCCTCCATCATCGACAGATCGGAGCCGATGAGGACCAGCAGCACCGGCTTGGTCTCCAGCACCCGGTCCCAGGCCCGTTGCAGCATCCCTTCGAAGGCGCCGTCAATATCCATCAGGTACGGCACTTCATCGATGATCAGAACGCTCGCCCGGTCGGCAGGCAGCGCCGCGGCCAGCACATCGAACGCGGCATCCCAGTTCTCCGGCCGCGCGGCGGCCACCAGCCCCGCCAACGGCAGCGTCGACACTTGGGCGTCCCTGGCCAGCCGTGCCAGATCATCCCTAGGGGATGCACCAGTCGCAGCGAAGAACAGGAAAGGGGCTCCGGAGCGCTCCGCAAACCGCTCGACCAGCCGCGACTTGCCCACCCGGCGCCGCCCACGCAACATCACGCACCGACCGGGCCGCTCCCCGCCGATCCCTGCCGCGACCTTCTGCAGCTCTCGCTCCAACGTCGCCAGCTCCTGGCGACGTCCTACAAAATTCACCATGCCCCGTCGACCTCCATTCATGTCACTAACGGCAATGTTAGCAACATGGAGGTTAGCGATTTCCTTCGCGGTCCTCGGCAGACGTGTCGAGCGACCCCTAGGTTGTAACAACAGTCTGCGCAGTGGCGGGCACTCAGAGTGTCGATTCGAGCAGGCCGCGCGGCTCGTGCACGGGCAGACGACGCCGAAGTGATCAAGCGCCTCACCCGGGAAGCGAACGGCGAACCGAACAGCGTCGACGCGTTCACCGCCGCCATGCACCCCGTCCGGATCGGCCTGTGGCACCCGACCGGAGAGGCCGAGACCCGGATCGTCATGGACTACACGATCGACGCCGTGACCAGCGACGAACTCCTTGCCGTCAAGGTGGCCCGCGACGGGACCGTGGCATCCGTCGACTGGGAAAGCTGACAACGCCCAGCTCTGCCCCGGTGGTGGCGTGCCCCCTGCGGCACCGCACAGGGCACGGCACATCGCCCCGGGGATTCGGGTGATGCTCCGCAGCCTGGCCGCAGAACAGCAACTGGTCCAGGACGCCGACACCGGACAAAGAGCTCGCCCCCAGGCCGCACCGTGAATCCACCGCGCCTTGACGAGCCACCCCACGACCCCAGCACGGGAAACGACCAGGGGCCCAACCTTGAAAGGCTGGACCCCCTCTGACCTGCTTGTTTACCAGATCAGCGATGTGGCGGCATGTCACGGCTAGACGTTGAAGCGGAACTCCACCACATCCCCGTCCTGCATCACATAGTCCTTGCCCTCCATGCGCGCCTTGCCCTTGGCGCGGGCCTCGGCGACCGAGCCGGTTTCGACGAGGTCCTCGTAGGAGATGATCTCCGCCTTGATGAAGCCCTTCTGGAAGTCGGTGTGGATCACACCGGCCGCCTCGGGGGCCGTGGCGCCCTTCTTGATCGTCCAGGCTCGGGCTTCCTTCGGACCCGCCGTGAGGTAGGTCTGCAGGCCCAGGGTGTCGAAGCCGACGCGGCCGAGGGTGGCCAGGCCGGGCTCTTCCTGGCCCATGGACTGGAGGAGTTCGAGGGCCTCGTCGTCGTCGAGCTCGATCAGCTCGGACTCGATCTTGGCGTTGAGGAAGATCGCCTCGGCGGGGGCGACCAGGGCGCGCTGCTCGTTCTTGAAGTCCTCGTCGACCAGCTCGTCCTCGTCGACGTTGAAGACGTAGAGGAAGGGCTTGGTGGTCAGGAGGTGCAGCTCGTGGAGGAGCTTGCCCTTCTCGGTGCCGGCGGTGATGCCCGCGGCGAAGAGGGTCTGGCCCGACTCCAGGATCTTCTGGGCCTCCTCGACCGCGGCGAGGACCGCGACCTTCTCCTTCTGGAGGCGGGACTCCTTGGTGAGGCGCGGGACGGCCTTCTCGACGGACTGGAGGTCGGCGAGGATCAGCTCGGTGTTGATCGTCTCGATGTCGTCCTTGGGCGAGACCTTGCCGTCGACGTGGACGACGTTCTCGTCCTTGAAGGCGCGGATGACCTGGCAGATCGCGTCCGACTCGCGAATGTTCGCGAGGAACTTGTTGCCCAGGCCCTCGCCCTCCGAAGCGCCCCGGACGATGCCGGCGATGTCGACGAAGTCGACCGTCGCGGGGAGAAGCCGCTGGGAGCCGAAGATCTCGGCCAGCTTGTTCAGGCGGGCGTCGGGGACGCCGACGACGCCCACGTTCGGCTCGATCGTGGCGAACGGGTAGTTGGCCGCCAGCACGTCGTTCTTGGTCAGGGCGTTGAACAGGGTCGACTTGCCGACATTCGGCAGGCCGACGATTCCGATCGTGAGCGACACGTTGGCGACTTCCTGAGGAGTGAGGAGGTGGGCGGGAACGCTGCGGGCCCGGGTGGGCCGATTCTCCAGTTTACGGGCGGGGGCGACCGGGTACCCACGGGTCCGGTCGGGCACCGATCCGGTTCCCGTTCGGCCGTGTGGCATCGAACTCATCCCCTAGGTCGACCAAAGGGCGTGTCCCGCACCTGTTTCCGCCCGTCCGGAGACCTACGTTGTCCCGGTGGAGCAGCACAGGACACGTCCCCCGCAGCGCAGGCAGTCTCATCAGGCCCCGCTGTCCCCGCAGGGCACCATCGAGGAAACCGCGACCGTCTACCAGGTGGTGAGCCCGCCGGAGGGCCGCTCCCGTCCGGTGCCGCCCGTCGTGCTCGCGCTGCGCCGGCTGCCCAATCCCCGGCTGACCGGCATCGGGGCCGGGCTCTTCGCCGCCGCCGCCATGTTCGTGATCGCCTGCCTCGATCTGCTGGCCCTCGACGGTTCGGCGGTGGTGTTCGGGGTGCTGTTCCTGCCGGTCTGCGCGCTGACGGCGCTGTGGGTGCGGCCCGCGGACCTGGTGACGGCACCGATCATCGTGCCGATCGCGTTCGCCGTCGGCGTCATCCCGATCTCCGGCGGCACGGGCGGCTTCGGCGGCCAGACCATGGCGGTCGTCACCGCGCTCGCCGTGCACGCCGGGTGGCTGTACGGCGGAACGCTCATCGCCGGGCTCATCGCGACCGTACGGAAGGTCCGGCTTATGCGTCAGCGGCACCGCCGCGGCCCGCTCGCCGCACAGACGCCGCGCCCCCCGCAGGGACCGCGCCGCCCGCGGCGGTAGGCGCAGGAGCAGGCTCCGGCTCCGGCTCCGGCTCCGGCTCCGGCTCCGGCGGATCAGGGCCTGTCCGGTCCTGATCCGCCGGACAGAAACACCTAGCGGCCCGAGGCCGCCATCGCCGCGCCCACGATGCCGGCGTTGTTCTGCAGCTCCGCCGGCACCATCTCGGCCCGTACGTGCTCGATCAGGGGCAGGAACTTGTCGGCCTTGCGGCTGACCCCGCCGCCGATGATGAAGAGTTCGGGCGAGAACAGCATCTCCACATGGGCCAGGTACTTCTGCACCCGGTGCGCCCAGTGGTGCCAGCTCAGGTCCTCGTCCTCCTTGGCCTTGGTGGAGGCGTGCTTCTCCGCGTCGTGGCCGTTCAGCTCCAGGTGGCCCAGCTCGGTGTTGGGGACGAGCCGGCCGTCGACGAAGAGGGCGCTGCCGATCCCCGTACCGAGGGTCAGCACGATCACGGTCCCCTTGCGGCCCCGGCCCGCGCCGAAGGTCATCTCCGCGATGCCGGCCGCGTCCGCGTCGTTCAGCACGGTGACGGGGAGGCCAAGCCGGTCACCGATCAGTCCGCGGGCGTCCGTGTCGATCCAGCCCTTGTCGACGTTGGCGGCGGTACGGGTGACCCCGTCGGTGACGACGCCCGGGAAGGTGACGCCCACCGGGCCCGACCAGTCGAAATGGCCGACGACCTCGGCCACGCACTCGACCACGCCCTTGGGCGTGGCCGGGTGCGGTGTCAGCACTTTGTGGCGCTCCTGCGCCAGGTCTCCGCGGTCCAGGTCCACGGGAGCGCCCTTGATCCCGGATCCGCCGATGTCCACGCCGAAGATCTGCATGCAGTCCACGGTACGGGCAGGCGGCCCGGCCCACTCCCCGGAACGCTACTTCTCCGTGAGCGCGGCGGCCTCGGCGCGCAGATCGCGGCGGAGCTCCTTGGGCAGCGAGAAGGTGATGGACTCCTCGGCCGCCTTCACGATCTCCACGTCCTCGAAGCCGCGCTCGGACAGCCAGGCCAGCACGCCGTCGACCAGCACCTCGGGAACCGACGCACCGGAGGTGACGCCGACCGTGGAGACACCCTCCAGCCAGGCCTCGTCGATCTCTTCGGCGAAGTCGACCAGATGGGCGTCGTTCGCGCCGGCGCCGAGGGCGACCTCGACCAGGCGGACGGAGTTGGAGGAGTTCTTGGAGCCGACGACGATCACGAGATCGGCGTCCTCGCCCATCTGCTTCACCGCGATCTGGCGGTTCTGCGTGGCGTAGCAGATGTCGTCGCTGGGCGGCGAGATCAGGAGCGGGAACTTCTCCTTGAGCGCGCCGACGGTCTCCATCGTCTCGTCGACGGAGAGCGTGGTCTGGGAGAGCCAGACGACCTTGGACGGGTCGCGGACCTCGACACCGGCGACATCCTCGGGGCCGTCGACCAGCGTGATGTGGTCGGGGGCCTCGCCGGAGGTGCCGATGACCTCCTCGTGGCCCTCGTGGCCGATCAGGAGGATGTCGAAGTCGTCCTGCGCGAAGCGGACGGCTTCCTTGTGGACCTTGGTGACCAGGGGGCAGGTCGCGTCGATCGTGGCGAGCTTCCGCTCGGCCGCCTCCTCGTGCACGGTCGGCGCGACGCCGTGCGCGGAGAACATCACGATCGAGCCCTCGGGGACCTCCGCCGTCTCCTCGACGAAGATCGCGCCCTTCTTCTCCAGGGTCTGTACGACGTACTTGTTGTGGACGATCTCGTGGCGTACGTACACCGGGGAGCCGTACTGCTCCAGGGCTTTCTCCACGGCGATCACGGCACGGTCCACGCCCGCGCAGTAGCCACGGGGAGCGGCGAGCAGGACGCGGCGAGGTGTCGTAGCAGTCATGCGACCCATCGTAAGGCCGAGTCGAACGCGCGGAAGATCGGCCGGGTGGCGAGACTGATCGGTACGCGACCCAGGGAGGGCTCATGTCGGAGAGCGGCAGCGGTGGCAGCGGCGGGAGCGGGGGCGCGGAAACGGCCGGGACGGCGGGGGCGCACACGGAGGACGGCAGGCTGCGGCGGACGCTCGGTTTCCGGGATCTGGTGGTCTACGGGCTCCTGTTCATCGCGCCGATGGCGCCCGTCGGGGTGTTCGGCACGCTCGACGCGAAGTCCGACGGCGCCGTCGCGCTCGTCTATGTCGCGGCGACGGTGGTGATGGCGTTCACGGCGTTCAGCTACGCCCAGATGGTCCGGGTCGCCCCGCTGGCGGGCTCGGTCTTCGCCTACGCGCGCAAGGGGCTCGGGGAGGGGCCGGGGTTCATCGCCGGGTGGATGGCGATGCTCGACTATCTGCTGATCCCGGCGGTCGCCTACCTCTTCTCCGGGATCGCGCTGAATTCGCTGGTGCCGTCGGTGTCGCGCTGGGTGTGGACGGCGCTCGCCGTCGTCGTCACCACGCTGCTCAACCTGTGGGGTGTGCGGGCCGCCGCCCGGGTCGGCTTCGCGGTGCTCGCGATGGAGATCGTGGTGCTGGCGGTGTTCCTGGTGTCGGCGGTGGTGGTTCTCGTACGGGACGGGGCGCAGCGCGGCTGGCTGACTCCGCTGACCGGTGACTCCCACTTCTCCATGTCGGCGGTGCTGGGGGCGGTGTCGGTGGCGGTGCTGTCGTATCTGGGCTTCGACGCGATCGCCTCGTTCGCGGAGGAGGTGACCGGGGGCTCGGCGAAGGTGGCGCGGGCGCTGCTGTTCTGTCTGGTGCTCGCGGGTGTGCTGTTCGTCGCGCAGGCGTATCTGGCGGCGCTGCTCGAACCGATGACGTCGGCGGAGCTGGCCGCCGATCCGGCCGCGCAGGGGTCGGCGTTCTACGACACGGTGGACTCGGCGGTCGGGGGCTGGCTGCACGATCTGGTGGCGGTGAGCAAGGCGATCGGGGCGGCCTTCGCGGCGCTGGCCGGGCAGGCGGCGGCGGGCCGGCTGCTCTTCGCGATGGCCCGGGAACGGCGGCTGCCCCGGGTGCTCGCGAAGGTCGACCCCCGGTCCGGGGTGCCGCGGCTCGCCATCCTGCTGGCCGCGACGGTGACGCTGATCGCCGCGGTGTGGGCGGCCCGGCGCGCCGACGGGCTGGACCATCTGGTGTCGGTCGTCGACATCGGCGCGCTGACGGCCTTCGTGCTGCTGCACGCGTCGGTGGTCGGCTGGTTCGCCGTACGCCGGATGGAGGGACCGCCGAGCTGGTGGCGTCATGTGCTGGTGCCGGTGGTGGGTGCGGGGGTGCTGATCGCGGTGATCGTGGAGGCGACCGGGAGCGCTCAGCTGGTGGGGGCGTGCTGGTTCGGGGTGGGGCTGGTGGTGCTGGCGTTGCAGTGGGGGCGGCGTACGGGGTGAGGCCGAGGCGGCGGGGTCGGTTGTGGGGCGGCGGGGCAGCTCGCGTGGGGCGCCGGGTTCCCGGTGACGCCCAGTGGTCGGAGACGCCCGGTGGTCGGAGACGCCCGGTGGCCGGAGACGCCCGGTGGCCGGTGGTGCCCGGTTGCCGGTGGGGGCCGATACGCTCGCTCGCATGGCTCTCCAGACGTCCGCGGAAGCTCCGCTGCCCGTAGGTGATGTGTCGCGGCTGATCGGGGGCTGGATCGACCGGCTCGGGGCGGTCTGGGTCGAGGGGCAGATCACCCAGCTGTCGCGGCGGCCGGGTGCCGGGGTGGTGTTCCTGACGCTGCGCGACCCGTCGCAGGACATCTCGGTGAGTGTGACGTGCTTCCGGCAGGTCTTCGACCGGATCGCGGATGTGGTGACGGAGGGGGCGCGGGTCGTCGTCCTGGCCAAGCCCGAGTGGTACGCGCCCCGTGGCCAGCTGTCCCTGCGGGCCACGGAGATAAGGCCGGTCGGCATCGGCGAGCTGCTGGTCCGTCTGGAGCAGCTGAAGAAGTCGCTGGCCTCGGAGGGCCTCTTCGCGCTCGACCGGAAGAAGCCGCTGCCGTTCCTGCCGCAGCTGATCGGCCTGGTCTGCGGGCGGGCGTCGGCGGCCGAGCGCGATGTCCTGGAGAACGCCCGGCGGCGGTGGCCCGCGGTCCGCTTCGAGGTGCGCAATGCGGCGGTGCAGGGTGTGCACGCGGTGAATCAGGTGGTCCAGGCGGTGAAGGAGCTGGACGACCTGCCGGACGTCGACGTGATCGTCGTGGCGCGGGGCGGCGGCAGTGTGGAGGACCTGCTGCCGTTCTCGGACGAGCAGCTGATCCGGACGGTGGCCGCCTGCCGTACGCCGGTGGTGTCGGCGATCGGCCATGAGCCCGACTCGCCGCTGCTCGACCTGGTCGCGGACCTGCGCGCCTCCACGCCGACGGACGCGGCGAAGAAGATCGTGCCGGACGTGGGCGAGGAGCTGGACCGGGTGCGGCAGCTGCGCGACCGTGCGCTGCGGTCGGTACGGGGGCTGCTGGACCGGGAGGAGCGGGGGCTGGCGCACGCCCTGGGCCGGCCGTCGATGGAGCACCCTCAGCGGATGGTGGACGAGCGCGCGGCGGAGACCGACGCGCTGACCGGGCGGAGCCGGCGGGTGCTGGGCCATCTGCTGGACCGGGCCGACTCGGAGCTCGCCCACACCCGGGCGCGGGTGGTCGCGCTGTCGCCCGCGGCGACGCTGGAGCGCGGCTACGCGGTGCTCCAGCGGGCCGACGGCCATGTCGTACGGGCTCCCGAGGACGCCGGGGCGCCGGGTGATGTGCTCCGGGCGCGGGTCTCGGGCGGCGAGTTCGCCGTACGGGTGAGCGAGTGAGCGCCCCCGGTGGCGGGGCGGACGGCTCCGGGCGCGGACCGGTCGGAGTAGTCGCAGGTGTGCGCGGTGTCGCAGGTATGTGCGCGGGTGTCGAAGATGCGCGCGGTGGCGCGGACGTGCGCGCGGGTGTCGCGTGCGCGGGTATGGACGGACGAGGTCACAGGCTCCCGGTGGGCCGGAACGTAGGGTGGGACGCATGACGGACGACGCGACTACGGCGGCTGGTGCCACGGGCACGCTCGGCTACGAGCAGGCCCGCGACGAGCTGATCGAGGTGGTGCGCCGCCTGGAGGCGGGCGGTACGACGCTGGAGGAGTCGCTCGCGCTCTGGGAGCGGGGCGAGGAGCTGGCGAAGGTGTGCCGGCACTGGCTGGAAGGCGCGCGCGCCCGGCTGGACGCGGCCCTCGCGGGTCCGGCAGACACCCAGGAGAGCGGCGGCACGGCGGCCGACAACGGCTGAGCGCGCTGTGGGACCCATCACTCGGCTCCCGTTTTAGTTGAACATTAACCTACCTCTCCGTTACCGTGATCGTCGTTGCTCGATCCCCGTGTACATCCGGAAGGTAATACGCACGATGTCCCTCGCTCTTGACCCCGCCGCCCAGGACCTCCTCTTCCGTGAGGCCCGCACCGCCAACACCTTCTCCGACGAGCCGGTGACCGAGGAGCAGGTCCAGGCGATCTACGACCTGGTCAAGTACGGGCCCACCGCGTTCAACCAGTCGCCGCTGCGCGTCATCCTGGTCCGCTCCGACGACGCCCGCGCGCGCCTCGTGAAGCACATGGCCGAGGGCAACCAGCCGAAGACCTCGACCGCCCCGCTGGTCGCGATCCTGGCCACCGACAACGAGTTCCACGAGGAGCTCCCGGCCCTGCTGCCGCACTTCCCGCAGGCCAAGGACGCCTTCTTCTCCGAGCGCCCGGTCCGCGAGTCGGCCGCCGCGCTGAACGGCGCGCTGCAGGCCGCGTACTTCATCATCGGCGTCCGCGCCGCCGGCCTGGCCGCGGGCCCGATGACCGGCTACGACGCCGCGGGCATCGAGAAGGAGTTCCTGGACGGCGACCACAACGTGCTGATGGTCGTCAACATCGGCAAGCCGGGCGAGGACGCCTGGTTCCCGCGTCTGCCGCGTCTGGCCTACGACGAGGTCGTCACGACCGTCTGACCGTCGCCACGCGCACATGCGGAAGGCCCTGGAGCACCTCGGTGCTCCAGGGCCTTCCGCATGAACGATGAACGCGGGAAGAGCCGTGCGCGGCTGCCGTGCACCCCGGGGGGCGTCAGGACGATCAGGACGACTTGAGCGCGGCGGCCATCTCCGCCAGCCGCTCCGGCGAGGCGGAACCCGTGACCACCGTGGTCGAGCCCTCCTCGTGTCGCACGAGGGCGTCGTACTTCGAGCCCTTCCAGTGCTGCCAGGTCTCGCCCGCGACCTGCTGCGTACGGCCGGTGTTCCTGGCGTCCTGGCTGACCTCGGTCACGTACTTCTTCGCCGGGGACGTGGACTGCTCCACCGCGACGTACTTGCCGTCCGGGTCGAGGAAGCCCAGGTGCCAGCTGTTGCCCGCCTTGCGGTCGTAGCTGACCGAGGTCGGCTTCCACTTCTCGGTCAGTCCGTCCGGGGCGACCACGGGATACGGCGCCGCGCGCCGGGCCGTCAGGAGCTCCACCCGGTAGTCGACCGCCTTGACCGGGTTGGCGTTCTCGTCGTGCGGAACGAAGATGTAAACAACCCCTGCCGCAGCGGAGATGACCGCCATCGACAGGAACATGTCCCGCACCGTCTGCTTGCCTCGCTTGCTAGCCACGGGTCCATGGTCGCATTAGGCCCGATGGGCCCGACCCGGGGGCAGCCGCTCATAAGTCGCTCATAAGTGACCCGGTCTGCTCATTTTGTCGACCTGACGATAGAGTCACAGCACCCTCTTCCGGTCGTCGCCGTACAGAAAGGTGCGCTTCGATGTCCGAGCACCATCTACCGTCTCAGCTCGAGGTCTCCCCCGAGGCCCCCGACCGCAACCTCGCCCTGGAGCTGGTCCGGGTCACCGAGGCCGCCGCCATGGCAGCCGGGCGCTGGGTGGGCCGCGGCGACAAGATCGGCGCCGACGGCGCCGCCGTGAAGGCCATGCGGACCCTCGTCTCCACCGTCTCGATGAACGGCATCGTCGTCATCGGTGAGGGTGAGAAGGACGAGGCCCCCATGCTGTTCAACGGCGAGCGCGTCGGCGACGGCACCGGCCCCGAGGTCGACATCGCCGTGGACCCGATCGACGGCACGACCCTGAACGCCAAGGGCATGCCGAACGCGATCGCCGTCCTGGCCGCCGCGGACCGCGGCGCCATGTTCGACCCGTCGGCCGTCTTCTACATGGACAAGCTGGTCACCGGCCCCGAGGCCGCCGACTTCGTCGACATCAACGCCCCCGTCTCGGTGAACATCCGCCGGGTCGCGAGGGCGAAGAACTCCGCCCCCGAGGACGTCACCGTCGTCGTCCTCGACCGCCCGCGCCACGAGGGCATCGTCAAGGAGATCCGCGAGACCGGCGCCCGGATCAAGTTCATCTCCGACGGCGATGTCGCGGGCTCGATCATGGCCGCCCGCGAAGGGACCGGCGTCGACCTGCTGATGGGCATCGGCGGCACCCCCGAGGGCATCATCTCGGCCTGCGCCATAAAGTGCCTCGGCGGCGTCATCCAGGGCAAGCTCTGGCCCAAGGACGAGGCCGAACGGCAGCGCGCACTGGACGCCGGGCACGACCTGGACCGGGTGCTGTCCACCGACGACCTGGTCAGCGGCGACAACGTGTTCTTCGTCGCGACCGGCATCACGGACGGTGAGCTGATGCGCGGCGTGCGGTACCGGGCGGAGACCGCGACCACCGAGTCGATCGTCATGCGGTCCAAGTCCGGCACCATCCGGAAGATCGACTCCACCCACCGGCTCTCGAAGCTGCGCGCCTACAGCGCGATCGACTTCGACCGCGCGAAGTAGGACCCCGCCCGGGTTCTCCGGAACAGGAACAGGAACACCGGAACCCCGGCAGCAGAACGCGAAGAGGCGCCCCCGTGTGCGGTGGGGGCGCCTCTTCGCGTAGCCGCCGTCGAGGCAGTGCGTACCGAGGTGGTGCGTACCGAGGTGGTGCGTACCGAGGCAGTGCGGGCGCGTACGGGCCGCGCGGGCCCGGACCGGCCGACCGGTCAGCCCGCCGCGGCGACACGCTCCGTCGCACCGGAGGACGCGGACGCGGCCTTGAGCTCCATCTCGCGCCGTCTGCGACGGGCGAGCACCACCCGGCGCTCGGCGGCGGTGAGCCCGCCCCACACTCCGTACGGCTCGGGCTGTATGAGCGCGTGCTCCTGGCACTCGATCATCACGGGACAGCGCGCGCAGACCCGCTTCGCGGACTCCTCGCGCGCGAGTCTCGCAGCAGTCGGCTCCTTCGACGGAGCGAAGAACAGCCCGGCTTCGTCCCGGCGGCACACCGCCTCCGAATGCCAGGGGCCCGCCTGGTCCTCCCGCGCAGGGGTGCGCTGGGGAGGGACGGCGGCGACCTGGAGGGGCTGATGCGGCAGTTGCAGCACGGTCTACTCCTGACGACGGCTTCGCGAGCGAGAGACGATGCAGGATTCCCTACCCGCTGTACGCACGCCCATGCACTGAGTGGTGCCCGGCCCGTGGGGCGGAATTGCCGTCGATCAGGAATTTGGCTTGATTTAGAAGGGGCTCGCGGGAGTTTCCGGGACCCCCGCGGAGCGTGTCGTTCCTATCCGGGATCCACCCGAGGCCTATCCGCGGCCTATCCGAGATCTGCCGGAGGTCTGCCCGAGGTCTATCCGAGGTATTTGCGCAGACGGTCCTGGAGATCCGCGATGAACTTGCCGCGCTTGGGCTTCGCCTCGACGCTGCCGAACACGGAATAGCCGTTGACGACGACCACCGGCGCCTCGGGGTCCGCGGATTCCAGTGTGGCGACTTCAAAATTGCCGAAGACGCCCGTGCCGCTGCCGCGCAGCGAGATGTTCTCGGGGACCTTGACCTCGACGCTCCCGAAGACGGACGTCGCATTGATGACCGTCAGTCTCTGACCGAAAAGCGCCTCGGTCAGATCGACCTCCACACTGCCGAAGAGCGCAAAGGCGTTCGTACGACTGCCGACCCGCCAACGGCCCTTGCGGGTCGAGCTGCTGAAGATCGCGACGAGGTTGTCGGCGGGGCCCGTGGGGCTCTCGTGGCCGTGGACACCGTGAGCGGCCGTGCGGGCCGCGCCCGCCGGGGCGGGCAGATCCTGTACCAGCGGCTCCAGCTCGCCGACGGTCTTGGCGCGGTAGACCGCGTCGACCCGCTCGGCGTGCTCGTCGGCGGTGAGCCGGCCCTCGGCCATGGCTTCCCGCAGGATGTCCGCGATCCGGTCGCGGTCCGCGTCCGAGGCGCGGATGCCGACCGGCTGCGCCGGGGTCGCTGACTGCTGGGGCTGCTTTTCGAGGTCCACCGGCCCAGCGTACCCAAACGCGATAGATCGCGACTAGCCCTTGCCGCGCCTCCGCCGTGTCGCACCCCCGAACTGAGCCTTACCTCACAGCTTCGGCGCCCCTGCGGCGTTCTACCCTGGTGGATGCGCTGCCCAAGGGAGGTCAGCCGCTGTCTGCCGAGTGAGGAATGGCCGTAATGCCAGAGTTTGCGTACTCCGATCTGCTCCCCCTGGGAGAGGACACCACGCCGTACCGTCTGGTGACCTCCGAGGGTGTCTCCACCTTCGAGGCCGACGGTCGTACGTTCCTCAAGGTCGCTCCGGAGGCGCTGCGCACCCTGGCCGCCGAGGCCATGCACGACATCTCGCACTATCTGCGCCCCGCCCACCTGGCGCAGCTGCGGCGGATCGTGGACGACCCCGAGGCGTCGTCCAACGACAAGTTCGTCGCGCTCGACCTGCTGAAGAACGCGAACATCGCGGCCGCGGGCGTGCTGCCGATGTGCCAGGACACCGGCACCGCGATCGTCATGGGCAAGCGCGGACAGAACGTGCTGACCGAGGGCGGTGACGAGGAGGCGCTGTCGCACGGCATCTTCGACGCCTACACCAAGCTCAACCTCCGCTACTCGCAGATGGCTCCGCTCACCATGTGGGAGGAGAAGAACACCGGCTCGAACCTCCCCGCGCAGGTCGAGCTGTACGCCACCGACGGCGGCGCGTACAAGTTCCTCTTCATGGCGAAGGGCGGCGGCTCGGCCAACAAGTCGTTCCTCTTCCAGGAGACGAAGGCCGTGCTGAACGAGGCCTCCATGATGAAGTTCCTGGAGGAGAAGATCCGTTCGCTGGGTACGGCCGCCTGCCCGCCGTACCACCTGGCGATCGTCGTCGGCGGTACGTCGGCCGAGTTCGCGCTCAAGACCGCGAAGTACGCCTCCGCGCACTACCTGGACGAGCTGCCCGCCGAGGGCTCCCCCACCGGTCACGGCTTCCGTGACAAGGAGCTGGAGGAGAAGGTCTTCGAGCTGACGCAGAAGATCGGCATCGGCGCCCAGTTCGGCGGCAAGTACTTCTGCCACGACGTGCGCGTCGTCCGCCTCCCCCGGCACGGCGCCTCGCTGCCCGTGGCGATCGCCGTGTCCTGCTCGGCGGACCGTCAGGCCACCGCGAAGATCACGGCCGAGGGCGTCTTCCTGGAGCAGCTGGAGAAGGACCCGGCCCGCTTCCTCCCGGACACCACCGACGAGCACCTGGACGAGTCGGGCGACGTCGTACGGATCGACCTCAACCGGCCGATGGACGAGATCCTCGCCGAGCTGACCAAGTACCCGGTCAAGACCCGGCTCTCGCTGACCGGCCCGCTGGTCGTGGCCCGCGACATCGCGCACGCCAAGATCAAGGAGCGGCTGGACGCGGGCGAGGAGATGCCGCAGTACCTGAAGGACCACCCGGTCTACTACGCGGGCCCGGCGAAGACGCCCGAGGGGTACGCCTCCGGCTCCTTCGGCCCGACGACGGCCGGCCGCATGGACAGCTATGTCGCGCAGTTCCAGGCGGCGGGCGGCTCCAAGGTGATGCTGGCCAAGGGCAACCGGTCCAAGCAGGTCACCGACGCGTGCGACGCGCACGGCGGTTTCTACCTCGGCTCGATCGGCGGCCCCGCCGCGCGCCTCGCGCAGGACTGCATCAAGAAGGTCGAGGTCGTCGAGTACGAGGAGCTCGGCATGGAGGCGGTCTGGCGGATCGAGGTCGAGGACTTCCCCGCGTTCATCGTCGTCGACGACAAGGGCAACGACTTCTTCACCGAGCCCGCCCCGGCGCCGACGTTCACCAGCATTCCGGTACGGGGTCCGGGTCTCGCCTGACCCCCGGTACGAAGACCGGATCCCCGGTACGAAGACCTGCCTCGCGGGGCGTTCCGGCCGGAGCGTCCCGCGAGGCCGTTCTCATGCCTGCGTTCTCATGCCTGCGGTCTCATGCCTCCAGCAGGCCCGATGTCGCGACCAGGTAGCCGAGTTGGGCCCGGCTGTTGCTGCCCAGCTGCTCCGAGACCCGGCGCACGTGCTCGGCGACGCTGCGGCGGCTCATGCCGAGCCGCCGGGCGATCGACTCGTCCGTCTCGCCGCCCACGACCGCCTGCAGGATGGTCCGTTGCAGGTCGGAGGTGACGACCGGGGTGCGCAGCGGCACCCGTTCCGGGCGGACCGGGACCGCGCGCGCCCAGGCCTCGTCGAAGTGCCGCGCCAGGAAGCGGACCAGGGCCGGGTGCTGGATGCGCAGGGCGCGGTGCGGCTCGTCGGAGAACGGGACGAACGCGAGGTCGCGGTCGAAGACGATGATCCGGTCGGCGACCTCGGCGAGCGTGCGGACCTCGGCGCCCTCGGTCGTCACCCGCTCGATGTAGGCGAGCGTCGTACGGTCCGAGCGGACCGTGTGCTGGTAGATGGTCCGCTGCCGGATGCCCCGGCGCAGATTGCGCAGGTCCCTGGGCAGCGACTGTTCCAGTACGTGCACGGGACGGCCCCCGCCCGGGTGGGCCGTGCGGACCTCCTCCCGGCAGCCCGCGACGCCCGCTTCGAGCGCCTTGCCGATGACGGCCTCGCCGGAGAGCCGGGTGAGCGCGGACGGTTCGAGCCGGTGCGCGTCCGCGTACAGGCCCTCGAACTCGGCCAGGGCGGCGCGGGCCGAACGCAGTGTGCGGCGCTGCCGGGCGATCGCCGCCTCGATGGGTCCGAGCACATCGAACGAAGCGGTCTCGGGGGGTACGGGGACCAGCCGCCCCGGTGCGTCGCGATCCGCCACCATCAGATGCAGGGCGCTCAGACAGCCGGGCACCTCGGCCGCCGGAAGGCTTCCGTCCGTGAGCGCGCGGCGATAGGCCGCGAGGGCCGGGTCACAGACGCGGTCCGATGACGATTCGCGGCAATCACACGCCCGTGGGCCGGAATGATCGTCCTTCACAACCATGCAGATTACATTCGTGCAATCGCGCGGGCATGGGTGAACGCGCACGCTCGGTGAGTATGAGCCGGTGACGCACGACATCGGACAGGCGGACGGCCGACCGGAGCGGGCCGGGGACGGCGGTCCGGCCGGCCGGGCGCGCGGGGAACGCCGTTTCCGATTCCTGATCGCGGGTTACGCGCTGTCCTCGTACGGCACCTTCCTGAACATGGTGGCGCTCAATCTGTTCGTCTACGAGACGACGGGCCGGGCGCTCGCGATGGGCCTGTTCATGGCCGTGCGGCTGGCGTCCGGATTCGTCGCCGGGCTGACGGCCGGTGGTCTCCTCGCCCGGTTCACCGCGAAGAGCCTGATGTGGTGGGCGAATGTGGCGCAGGCGGCGGTGATGCTGCTGCTGGTCCTCGCGCCCGGGGGGATGCGTACGGGGGCCTTGCTGGCCGTGTCCGTGGTGGTGGGCGCCTGCGGGACGCTCTTCATGGTGGCGCTGCGGAGCTCCATTCCGGAGATGGTCGGTGACGACCGGCGGTCCTGGGCGAACTCCCTTTCCATCACGGGGCGTTCGCTGGCGATGGTGGCGGGCTTCGCCTCCGCGGGCGTGGTGGTCTCGCTCGTCGGCTACACGGCAGCGTTCGTGGTGGACCTGATCACCTTTGTGGTCTGTGCCGTGACGGTGGCACTGCTGCCGATCCCGGGCGGGGGCAGGCGAGCCCCGGGCGGGGGCGGGGGAAAGGACGCCCGGCTGGATTCGGAGGGGGATTCCGGCCGGGGTACGCGGGAGAAGGGGCGGCCGGGCCGGTGGCGGCGGCCGGGCGCGTTCCTGGCGTCGGCCGCCGTGCCCGGTCTCGGTCTGATGGTGGTGCTGCGGAGTGTGGACGCCTTCGGTTCGTCCTCCCACAACGCCGCCCTGCCGGTCCACTCCGCCGCGCTCGACGCCACGCACCCCGCCGTGTTCGTCAGCGCGTTCTGGTGTCTGTGGGCGCTGGGGAACGTCGCCGTGCAGCAGGTGATCCAGCGGTACGCCGGGCGCACCGGGCGGGCGGTGGGCGCGCCGGGCTTCGGGTACGGCACCTGTCTGATGTCGGGGGCGTTCATCCTGGCGTTCGCCGGGTTCCCCTCGGCGGCGACCGCCGTGATCGCCCTGGTGGCGGGTGCGGCCGACGGGCTCACGGAGGTCTCGTACACCTCCCATCTGCAGACGCTCCCCGCCGGTCTGCGCGCGCACGCCTTCGGGCTCTCCGCGACCGTCGAGAACCTCGGGTTCGGCGTCGGCATGATCCTGGTCGCGGCGGCGCTCGACAGGTACAGCCCGCTGACCGTCGTCGCCTGGTCGCACGGGGCGGCCGTCGTGGTCGCCGTGGTGTTCCTCGTCCGGGTCTCCGGGGCGCGCGGCCGGGCCGACGCCCGCGCCACCCACTCCCCCGCCTCCCGCGCCGGCGTCGATCCCGGCGGGCCGGAGCGATGAGGACTCGCGTACGACACTATTCAGCCAATCTTGAGACGGCCGGCGAGGGGCCGGGCATCCGGCGGGCCGTCCCGCGCGCCCCCGCCCGCCCCGAGCCCCCGCGCGGCGCGGGCGGTCCGGCACCGCCGCTTTCCCGCAGCGGGCCGCGCCACGGACTTGCGCCGTACCGGACCGCTTTGGTGGGTTGTCGGGCGTTCCTGGAGCACCCCGCCACCCCTCGCCCCGCACAACGCCCGCAGTGTGCCGCCCCCGGCGACCCGGCGCGGGTTCCTCCACCCTCACCGTCGAACACCGGAAAGGCGGACGCCCGATGACGCCGCTGCCCCACCGAAGCCACAGCGACGACCTGCTGTCCTTCATCAGCGCCAGTCCCTCCCCGTACCACGCGGTGGCCAGTGCCGCCCAGCGCCTGGAGAAGGCCGGATTCCGCGAACTGCGGGGCACGGACGACTGGACGGGCACGACCGGCGGCAGTTTCGTCGCCCACGGTGGTGCGCTGATCGCCTGGTACGTCCCCGAGGGCGCCCCGGCGCACACCCCCTTCCGGATCGTCGGCACCCACACCGATTCGCCGAATCTTCGGGTCAAGCCCGCTCCCGACACCGCCTGCGCGGGCTGGCGGCAGATCGGGGTGGAGATCTACGGCGGCGTTCCGCTGAACACCTGGCTCGACCGCGACCTCGGCATCTCCGGACGGCTCGCGCTGCGCACCCCGGGCGGCGGGACCGGCTCCCGGCTCGTGCGGATCGACGAACCCCTGCTGCGCGTACCGCAGTTGGCCATCCACCTGGACCATTCCGTCAACGACGGGCTCGCGCTCGACCGGCAGCGCCATCTCGCCCCGGTGTGGGCGCTCGGCGCGCGCGAGGAAGGTGCGCTGCTGCGCCGGGTGGCGGCGGCCGCCGAGGTGGAGCCGGACGAGGTGCTGGGCTGGGACCTGATGCTGCACGACGTCCAGCCGCCCGGATACCTGGGCGCGGACCGGGAGTTCGTGGTGGCGTCGCGGCTGGACAACCTGGTGTCCGTGCACGCGGGCGTCACGGCCCTGACGGGTGCGGCGACCGCGGCAGAGGCGCCCGCGTACATCCCGGTGCTGGCCGCCTTCGACCACGAGGAGGTCGGCAGCGGTTCGGACACGGGGGCGCAGGGGCCGCTGCTGGAACGGGTCCTGGGCCGCTCGGTCACCGCGCGCGGCGGCGGCCCGGAGGACTGGTCGCGGGCCCTGTCCGGCGCCTTCTGCGTCTCCGCCGACATGGCCCACGCGGTGCACCCCAACTACGCGGAGCGGCACGACCCGGACCACCACGCGCTGCCGAACGGCGGCCCCGCGCTCAAGGTCAACGTCAACCAGCGGTACGCCACCGACGGCACCGGCATGGCGGTGTTCGCGGCGGCCTGCGAGCGGGCGGGCGTGCCGTGGCAGCCCTTCGTCTCCAACAACGCGATGACGTGCGGTACGTCGATCGGCCCGATCACCGCGGCCCGGCTGGGTGTGCCGACGGTCGACGTGGGGGTGCCGGGGCTGTCCATGCACTCGGCGCGCGAGCTGTGCGGGGCGGCGGACCCCGGTCATCTGGCCGCCGCGCTGGGCGCGTTCGTCACGTCCGGCTGACCCGCGCCGAACGGCCCGGAGGGGCGGGACGGCCCAGGCCGACCCGCCCCTCCCCATGCCGCGGAACGGCCCGCCTACGCGAACCGCTGCTGCGCGCCGCCGTCGCAGCTCTGCAGCTTCAGCGGGTCCTTGGCACCCGCCAGGGTCAGGCACAGCCCGGTCGAGGCCGCCGGGCGCAGGGTGCCCGACTGGCTCACGAACTGCTGGTTGGCCGCGCCCGAGCAGTTGTACAGGATGAGCGTGGCACCCGCCTTGTAGTCGGCGCCCGGCACGTCCAGGCACCGGTCGTGGCTCAGCGCCGTACGGAGGGTCTTCGTGCCGGAGTCGTACCACCAGCCCTGGTTGCGGCCGCCGTGGCAGTCCCAGCCGCCGACCTTCGTGTCATTGCGGGTCACCGAGGCCGGGGCGTCCATGCAGGTGCCCGTGGCCTCGTTCTTCAGGGGCTGGAAGAGGTCGTCCCAGGCACCGCCCTGCAGCACCGGCTTTCCGGTGCTCGCGGGGTCGGCGCAGCTCGCCTCGCGCAGGTTCGAGTTGTAGATCTGGGTCAGGCAGGACGCGAAGGCGCCGTGGCCCCTCTCGTTCGGGTGGAAGGACTGCCGCAGGGAGTTGGAGTCCGGCGGGAAGTGTCCGAGGTCGATGTAGAGGCCGCGGGCCCAGGTGTTCTCGCTGCAGACCTCGTGCCCGTGGAAGAGCCGGGAGTTGTCGAGGTAGACGGCCCCGGTGTCGGCCGCGGCCTTGCGCATGCCGCGTTCGAAGGTGGGCACGGCGGTGTTGCGGCCCCAGGCGGCGTCGGAGTCGTAGCCGGCGCAGCCGCCGGGAAGCTTCCCGGGGAAGTCGGGGTTGTCGTAGAAGTCCGGGCCGATGGGGCTCGGGTAGCCCATGACCACGAGCTTGTAGTCGCTGTCGGCGTAGCCGGCCCCGGACATGACGGTCTTCAGGTCGCGCACCGTCTTCTCGACCTTGGGGACGAGTCCGTCGACGCGCGCCTGCCAGCCGCCCTCGTACTTCGGCTGGCAGGTGCCCTGGGAGAGCACCCAGCGCGTGACACAGTCCGTCATGACCGGGCCGAACTGGAGGTCGTCGTTGGCACCCGCGACGAGCACGATCATCTTGATGCGGGTGTTGCGCGCCTTGATGGCCAGGTTGTCGCTCTGCACCAGCTCGTCGGCGTACTGCTTCGAGCCGCCGATCACGATGTTGCCGGTGTACGCGCCGGAGCAGGAGACGTTGTACGTGACGTCCGCCGGGATGCCGGTGCGGTGGATGGCGGAGTCGGGCGAGCGGTGGCACCAGTTGTCGGGGCCGTTGGTGCCGGCCTCGTACGTGCCGACGCCCTCGCCGGAGATCTCGCTGTCCCCGAGCGAGATCAGTCCCGTCTTGCGCTCGGCGAGCGGGCGCTCGGCCGGGTTTCCGTACAGCTGGGTGGCTTCCGCGGCGCGGATGGCCTCCAGTTCGGGCGACAGGGGGGTGGATGCGGTAGTGCTGGGACCGGACCGGTCCGCCGCGCCCGCCGGTCCGGCGGCGGCCGCCATGCCGCCGAGTGCCGCCGCCATGGCCGCGGCGGCCGCGACCGTACAGCGAAGTCTGTGCCTGGTGCGCCTCATTGCGCCTCCCCGGGTTGTGGTTACCCACGGTATTTACTGGTCGGTAGCCAACTTGGGAATAGACAGAACAAGACAAGTGCTCAACTTTTTCAGGAGGTTGAACGAGATGGACGAGTCACAGACCGGTGCACAGGCCCCAGCGGCCGCCCCGGAGTTCCGCGTCGAGCACGATTCGATGGGCGAGGTGAGGGTGCCCGCGGATGCCAAGTGGCGGGCCCAGACACAGCGGGCGGTGGAGAACTTCCCGGTCTCCGGCCAGCGCCTGGAGCGGTCCCACATCGAGGCGCTGGCCCGGATCAAGGCCGCCGCCGCCAAGGTGAACGCCGAGCTGGAGGTACTGGATCCGGGCATCGCCGCGGCCATCCAGGAGGCCGCCGCCGAGGTCGCCGAGGGGCGCTGGGACGCGCACTTCCCGGTCGACGTCTTCCAGACCGGCTCGGGCACCTCTTCGAACATGAACACCAATGAGGTGCTGGCCACGCTGGCCACCGAGCGCCTGGGCCGCGAGGTCCACCCCAACGACCACGTCAACGCCTCGCAGTCGTCCAACGACGTCTTCCCGTCCTCCATCCACATCGCCGCGACGGCCGCCGTCACCGGCGACCTGATCCCGGCACTGGACCATCTCGCGGCCGCCCTGGAGCGCAAGGCCGCCGCGTTCGCGACGGTCGTGAAGTCGGGGCGTACGCATCTGATGGACGCCACGCCCGTCACCCTCGGCCAGGAGTTCGGCGGCTACGCGGCACAGATCCGGTACGGCGTCGAGCGGCTGCGCGCCTCCCTCCCCCGCCTCGCCGAACTGCCCCTGGGCGGCACGGCCGTCGGCACCGGCATCAACACACCGCCCGGCTTCTCCGCCGCCGTCATCGCCGAGGTCGCCCGCACCACCGGGCTGCCGCTGACGGAGGCCCGGGACCACTTCGAGGCACAGGGCGCGCGGGACGGGCTCGTGGAGACCTCGGGCCAGCTCCGCACCATCGCCGTCTCGCTCACCAAGATCTCCAACGATCTGCGCTGGATGGCGTCCGGGCCGCGCACCGGACTGGCCGAGATCAGCCTCCCCGACCTCCAGCCGGGCTCCTCGATCATGCCGGGGAAGGTGAACCCGGTCGTCCCCGAGGCCGTCCTGATGGTCGCCGCCCAGGTGACGGGGAACGACGCCACGGTCGCCACGGCGGGGGCGGCGGGCAACTTCGAGCTGAACGTGATGCTCCCGGTCATCGCGAAGAACCTGCTGGAGTCGGTCCGGCTGCTGGCCAACGTCTCCCGGCTGCTCGCGGACCGCACCGTCGACGGGATCACGGCGAACGTGGAACGCGCCAGGGAGTACGCCGAGTCCTCGCCGTCCGTGGTCACCCCGCTGAACAAGTACATCGGCTACGAGGAGGCCGCGAAGGTCGCCAAGAGGTCCCTCGCGGAACGCCGGACCATTCGCGAAGTGGTGCTGGAATCGGGATACGTCGAGCGCGGCGACCTCACCGTGGAACAGCTCGACGAGGCTCTGGACGTGCTGCGCATGACCCGTCCGTGACCTGCGCCGCAGCCCCGGATCCCCCGATCCCTCTAAGATCCGTCCATGGCAGGTACCGGAGACATCGAGCACTGGGCGCCGGGTGATCAGATCCTGTGGCGCTACCGCCGCAACGGAGCGCCGGGCGGGTCCGGGGCGCCGGGGCGCGTCGCGGACCCGTTCCACATCTGTCGCCCCGTCACCGTCGCCCAGGACACCGACGAACTGCTCGCGGTGTGGGTGGCGCCCGGCACCGAGTGTGTGAAGCCGGTGCTGGCGGACGGCAGGGACGTGCACGCCGAGCCGCTCGCCACCCGCTACACCGCCCCGCGCGCCACCGCCCGCTCCCTCTGGCTGGGAAACGGTGTGCTGAAGCTCGCCCGGCCCGGTGAGCCGTGGTCGGTCTGGCTGTTCTGGGAGCCGGGCTGGCGGTTCCGCAACTGGTACGTGAATCTGGAGGAACCACACACCCGCTGGCAGGGCGGCGTCGACTCCGAGGATCACTTTCTCGACATCTCCGTCCACCCCGACCGCAGCTGGGCCTGGCACGACGAGGACGAGTTCGCCATGGCGCAGCGGGCCGGCCTGATGGCCCCGGAGACCGCCCGGAAAGTACGGGAGGCGGGCCACGCGGCCGTCGAACTGATCCAGGGCTGGGGTGCCCCGTTCCGGGACGACTGGGAGAACTGGCGGCCCGATCCACAATGGCGAGTTCCCGCGCTTCCGGATGACTGGGACCGCACCCCCTCGCGTATGGCGTCGTGAGACCCTTGATGGACCTCTGGGGGACAAACGTAGGATCGTCCTCCGGAGTTGCCGCACCGCTCCAACCGGAAGGCGCGGCACCGGACCTGACCACAAGTCACCGCACGAGCACCACGCACTGAATGAGCTGTATGAGCCACATCAGTCGTAAGAATCGTATGAACCACTTCGAGGGGGTGGAGACGTGCTCGCTGTTGCCCGCCCCGTCGCCGGAAACGTTGTCACCGGCCCACCCCGCGAGCATCCGGTTTCAGCCCCTCGTTCCGGGGCATCCGATGACAGCCGTTGTTATCGCCGCTCCTGCCGGGGCACAGTAACGCCCCAACAGGTGATCGCCTCATACAACCGGCCCGGACGGACGGAACCCCACGCGTGACGGAGCATCCCACCTCCCACGAAGGCCGGCAGCCTCTCGCCGCCCGGTCGCAGGAACGCACCCGGCCGCGGCAGCAGGACGCCGCGTCGGCCGCTTCGCCTGCCACCGCCGCGATCCCCAACCCGGCCGCGGCGCCGGGACCGGGAACCGGCCCCGCGGCGAGCACCGGCCCCGCAGGACTCGACCCGCTGGCCGCGGCCCGTCGCGAGGGCGACCGGCTGCGCTTCGTCGGGGCCGCCACCCGGCGGATCGCCCGCGGCATAGACCTGGACGAGATCGTGCTGGGTCTGTGCCGGGCCAGTGTGCCGACGTTCTCCGACGCCATACTGGTCTACCTCCGCGACCCGCTCCCGGTCGGCGACGAGCGGCCGGTCTCGCCCTTCGTGCTGCGGCTGCGCCGGTCCGACCGGCTGCGGCTGAGCGAGGAGGAGACCGAGAGCGCGCCGGAGACCGAGCGCCTGCGGCTGCCCGCCATCGATCCGCACGGCGATCTGACGCCCGCGGCCGAGCTGTGCGAGGTCCGTTCCGGCGGCGCGCTGGCCGAGGTGCTGCGCGGGGTGCGGCCGGTCTTCGGCGACTCCGCGGCGGCCCGCGCCGCGCTGCCCGAGCTGCTCGGCACCGGCCGGACCGTGCCCACCGGACACCGCGCGATCCTCGCCCCGCTGCGCGGACGGCGACGGGTGATCGGCGCCGCCGTCTTCCTGCGCGGCACGGAACGGCCGCCCTTCGAGGCCAACGACCTGCTGGTCGCGGCCCAGCTGGCGACGCACACCGCACTCGGCATCGACAAGGCCGTGCTGTACGGGCGCGAGGCGTACATCGCCGACGAGTTGCAACGCACCATGCTGCCGGACTCGCTGCCCCAGCCGACCGGTGTCCGGCTCGCCTCCCGCTATCTGCCGGCCGCCGAGACCGCCCGGGTCGGCGGCGACTGGTACGACGCGATCCCGCTGCCCGGGAGCCGGGTCGCCCTGGTCGTGGGCGACGTCATGGGCAACTCCATGACCTCCGCGGCGATCATGGGCCAGCTGCGCACCACCGCGCAGACCCTCGCCGGGCTCGACCTGCCGCCGCAGGAGGTGCTGCACCACCTCGACGAGCAGGCGCAGCGCCTCGGCAGCGACCGCATGGCGACCTGCCTGTACGCGGTGTACGACCCGGTCGCGCACCGGATCACCATCGCCAACGCCGGGCATCCGCCGCCCGTCCTGCTCCATCTGGGCGGCCGTGCGGAGGTGCTGCGGGTGCCGGCGGGCGCCCCGATCGGGGTCGGCGGGGTGGACTTCGAGGCCGTCGAGCTGGACGCGCCCGCGGGTGCCACGCTGCTGCTCTACACCGACGGCCTGGTGGAGTCCCGGCTCCGGGACGTCTGGACCGGCATCGAGCAGCTGCGCGAACGGCTCGCCGCCACCGCCCGGCTGACCGGCCCGGACCACTCGCCGCCGCTGGAGGCGCTCTGCGACGACGTCCTGGACATGCTCGGTCCGGGTGACCGGGACGACGACATCGCGCTGCTCGCCGCCCGCTTCGACGGGATCGCGCCGAGCGATGTCGCGTACTGGCACCTCGAACCCGAGGAGACCGCTCCGGGCCGGGCCCGTCGGCTGGCCCGCCGCGCGCTGAGCCGCTGGGGTCTCGACGACCTCTCCGACTCGGTGGAGCTGCTGGTCAGCGAGGTGGTGACCAATGCGGTGCGTTACGCGGAGCGACCGGTGACGCTGCGGCTGCTGCGCACCGACATCCTGCGCTGCGAGGTCGGCGACGACTCCCCGCAGCTGCCCCGGCAGCGCCGGGCGCGTGACATGGACGAGGGCGGCCGCGGCCTGTTCCTGGTGAACCGGCTGGCCAGGCGGTGGGGGGCTACGCGCCTCTCGACCGGCAAGGTGGTCTGGTTCGAGATGCCGCCCCGGGGCCAGTAGAGGGACGGGCGGAAACCGGGCGGAAGGGTCCGGAACGGACGCGGGGCAGAACCCTGTACGCAGGGTAGCGAAATGTTGCCGACCTCCTGTCGGCGGGTTTGACTTCAGTCGTGAACGAGACGACCTGACCGAAACCCCCACCGACGGGAGGACGCTCGTGTCCGAGGAATCAAAGACCAGGAACACCCCCTACACCACGAACAACGCCGGAATCCCGGTGGAGAGCGACGAACACTCGCTCACTGTCGGAGCCGACGGACCGATCCTGCTCCAGGACCACTACCTCATCGAGAAGATGGCCCAGTTCAACCGTGAACGGGTCCCCGAGCGAGTGGTCCACGCCAAGGGCTCCGGCGCGTACGGCACCTTCAAGGTGACCAATGACGTCAGTCAGTTCACCAAGGCCGACCTGTTCCAGCCGGGCAAGCAGACCGCCATGCTCGCCCGCTTCTCCACGGTCGCCGGCGAGCAGGGCTCCCCGGACACCTGGCGGGACCCGCGCGGATTCGCCCTGAAGTTCTACACCGAGCACGGCAACTACGACATGGTCGGCAACAACACGCCGGTCTTCTTCGTACGCGACCCGATGAAGTTCCAGGACTTCATCCGCTCGCAGAAGCGCCGCCCGGACAACGCGGTCCGCGACCACGACATGCAGTGGGACTTCTGGACCCTGTCCCCCGAGTCCGCGCACATGGTGACGTGGCTGATGGGCGACCGGGGTATCCCGAGGACGTACCGCCACATGAACGGCTACAGCTCGCACACCTATATGTGGGTGAACGCGGGCGGCGAGCGGTTCTGGGTGAAGTACCGCTTCAAGACCGACCAGGGCATCGACTTCTACCCGCAGGACGAGGCCGACCGGATGGCCGGTATCGACGGTGACGTCCACCGCCGCGACCTGTACGAGGCGATCGAGCGCGGCGACCACCCGAGCTGGACGCTGTACATCCAGGTGATGCCGTTCGACGACGCGCCGGACTACCGGTTCAACCCGTTCGACCTCACGAAGGTGTGGCCGCACGCCGACTACCCGGAGATCGAAGTCGGCCGGATGACGCTGAACGAGAACCCGGAGGACTTCTTCGTCCACATCGAGCAGGCGTCCTTCGAGCCGTCGAACCTGGTCCCCGGCATCGGTCCGTCGCCGGACAAGATGCTGCTCGGCCGGCTCTTCTCGTACCCGGACACCCACCGGTACCGGATCGGCCCGAACTACGCGCAGCTGCCCCCGAACCGTCCGCGGTTCGGCCGCAACTCGTACGCGAAGGACGGCCCGATGCGCTACGAGCCGAGCCGTACGGGAGCGGTCTACGCCCCGAACTCCTACGGGGGTCCGGCCGCGGACACCACGCGCTACGGCGACCCCGCGGGCTGGGCGACGGCGGGCGAGATGGTCCACGAGGCGTACAAGCTGCACCGCGAGGACGACGACTGGGGCCAGGCGGGCACGATGGTGCGCAAGGTCCTGGACGACGCGGCCCGCGAGCGGCTGGTGGGGAACATTTCCGGCCATCTGCTGGACGGTGTGAGCGCCCCGGTCCTGGAGCGGGCGCTCCAGTACTGGCGCAATGTGGACAAGGACCTCGGCGACCGGGTCGCCAAAAAGGTCAACGGCGGCTGACACCGCCGTACGCGGGAGACATGATTCAGGGGCGGTGCCGGCCGGCACCGCCCCTGAATCGTGCGCTCAGCGCCCGGTCATCCGCTCACTGGCCGGGCGGGTTCCGGTCGGCGCTGTTCTGGCCGGGGCGCCCGGAGTCCGGTCCGGTGCCCGGCGGGTCCGGGGACTGGCTCGGCGGCGGCACGTCGGGCGACTGGCTCGGCGGCGGCACGTCCGGGGACTGGCTCGGCGGCGGCACGTCCGGGGACTGGCTCGCGCTCTTCGAGGGCGCGTCCGGCGACTTCGACGGCGTCGTGTCGGTGCTCGCCGACTGCGAGGGGGTCGTCGACGGCGAGGACGGGACGGTGGACTGTCCTCGCTCGACGTCCTCCAGGTCGAACTGTGCGCCGGAGCCGCCGTTCAGGGCGCCGAGGGTGTAGTCCGCCCAGATCTGCGCCGGGAAGCCGCCACCGTTGGCCCGGCCGGAGTTGGCCGTGCCGGTCAGGCTGACCTGGCCACCGCCGTCCTTCGGCGATTCACCGAAGAGCGCGACGACGGTGGTGAGCTCCGGGGTGTAGGCGGCGAACCAGGCCGACTTGTTGTTCTCCGAGGTACCCGTCTTGCCCGCCGCCTCGTACGCCGAGGTGTTGGCGGCCTTGCCGGAGCCGCTGTCCACGACGCCCGTCAGGACGGAGGTCACGGTGTCGGCGGACTTGCGGCTGATCACCTGGCTGCCGACACCCTTGGCCGGCTCGACCGTCCGCTCCCGGTGCTCGGCCGACTTCACGATGAACGGGGTGACCTTCTTGCCGTGGTTGTCGAGCGTGGCGTACGCGCCCGCCATGTCCCAGGTCGACGCGTTCATGGTGCCGAGCGTGATGGCGGGGCGCTCGGGGAAGTTCTTGTCCGGTACGCCGAGGGCCAGCGCGGTCTTCTTCACCGCGGGCGGGCCGACGTCGACGACCATCTGCGCGAAGACCGAGTTGATCGACGCGTTCATCGCCTTCTGCACGGTGACGCTGCCGTAGCTCTGGTTGTCCTCGTTCTCCGGGGCGAACGGGGTGCTGCTGCCCACGACGGGCCGCTTGCTGGTGCCGTCGTAGCGGGTGTTGACGCCGATCAGGTCGCCGTCCTGGGTCTTCGCCTCGTTCTCCAGCGCGGAGGCGAGCACCAGCGGCTTGAAGGTGGAGGCGGGCTGGTAGTCCTGGCGGGTGGCGTTGGAGATGTAGTGCTTGGTGTAGTCCACCCCGCCGTACATCGCGACGACCGCGCCGGTCTTCGGGTCGACCGAGGTGGCACCGGCCTGGACGGTCGCGTCGACCTTGTTGTCCTTGCGGTCCAGCTTGGACTCCAGCTGGCGGTCGACGGACGCCTCCAGCTCCTTCTGCCGCTTCTTGTCGATGTTGAGCCTGATGGTCCAGCCGCCGGCCTGCCGCATCTCCGCGGTGACGCCCTGCTTCTCCAGCTCCTTGTTGGCCGCCTCGACCAGGTAGCCGGTCTGGCCCTCCATGCCCTTGGCGGGCTTGGGCTTGTGCGGCTTCGGGAAGGTGAGCTTGTCGCGCTCGGCCTTGTCGAGCCAGTGCATCTCGACCATGTTGTCGAGCGTGTAGCCCCAGCGCTCCTTGACCAGCTTCTTGCCGGTCGGCGTCGCGGACTGCCAGTCGTACTGGCTGGGGGCCTGGAGCACGGAGGCCAGATAGGCGCCCTGGGAGACGTTGAGGTCCTTGGCGTCGACCCCGTAGTAGGCCTGTGCGGCGGCCTGGATGCCGCTCGCGCCCCGCCCGTAGTACGCGGTGTTGATGTACCCGGCCAGGATGTATTCCTTGCTCTTCTTGCTGTCGACCTTGAGCGAGATCACCAGTTCCTTGAGCTTCCGGCTGATCGTCGGGTCCTGCGTCAGGTAGTAGTTCTTCACGTACTGCTGGGTGATGGTCGAGCCACCCTGCTTGCCCTTGCCGCTGAGGGTGTTGAGGAGCCCTCGCGCGGTGCCCTTGAGGTCCACGCCCTTGTCGTCGTAGAAGCTCTTGTTCTCGGCGGCGACGAAGGTGTGCTGCACCTTCAGGGGTACCTCGGCCAGGTCGACTATCTGGCGGTTGACGCCGTTGCCGGTCCGGGTCAGCAGTGTTCCGTCGCTGTACTGGTAGACGTTGCTCTGCCGCTCGGCCAGGGCGTTGGCCTTCGGGATGTCCACGTACATGTAGAGCGCGACGAAGGCGCCCATGATCAGCAGGCAGAGCCCGAAGAAGGCGCCCAGCATCTTCTTCCAGGTGAAGAGTCTGCGTATGCCGCCGCTCTTCGCAGCCCGCCGCGCTCCGCGCCGCTGGGCTCGTCGCGCATCCGCTCGACCCATCGCTGTGTTGCTCCCGTTTCTCTGCTCGACCAGATCAGCTAAGCCCAGCCAGCTAACACCGTCGGCGAGGACAAAAAGCAAGCGATGCGGTCTTTTGCGGACGTGACAATCAGCACCCGTTCTCAAGGGAACCGACTCACGAGAGGTGCCCAGGGTTGCGAATCCGGGTAATGTGTAATCACATTGCTAGCAGCCAGTCAGTCTTCGATACGGGGGATTCCATGTCCGACCACGACAATCCGCACACCGTCACCGCTCCGGCCGCCGACCTCACGCCCGACGCGCCACAGATGCCCGAACCGCAGGTGAGAGAGGTGACGGCGCACAGCATCCCCGGCGGCCTCGGCCTGCTGCTGACCGTGATCGGGGTGATCGCCGGCATCGGTCTCGCGATCGTCGGCGGCGTCGTCGCCTCGAACGGGAGCAACGGCGTGGGCGTCCCCGTCTGCGTCTTCGGGATCCTGCTCGTCTTCGCCTCGTTCTTCTGCATGACGGGTGTGAAGATGGTCGCACCGGGCGAGGCCCGGGTGATCCAGCTCTTCGGCCGCTACGTCGGCACGATCCGCACCGACGGCCTGCGCTGGATCAACCCGCTCACCAGCAGCCGGAAGATCTCCACCCGGGTCCGCAACCACGAGACCGCGGTCCTCAAGGTCAACGACGCCTACGGCAACCCGATCGAGCTCGCCGCGATCGTCGTCTGGAAGGTCGAGGACACCGCGCAGGCGCTCTTCGAGGTCGACGACTTCCTGGAGTTCGTCGCCACCCAGACCGAGGCGGCCGTCCGCCACATCGCGATCGAGTACCCGTACGACGCCCACGACGAGGGCGGTCTCTCGCTGCGCGGCAACGCGGAGGAGATCACCGAGAAGCTGGCCGTGGAGCTCACCGCCCGGGTGCAGGCCGCCGGTGTACGGATCATCGAATCGCGCTTCAGCCACCTCGCGTACGCCCCCGAGATCGCCTCCGCGATGCTCCAGCGCCAGCAGGCCGGCGCGGTGGTCGCGGCCCGGCAGCAGATCGTCGAGGGCGCGGTCGGCATGGTCGAGATGGCGCTCACCCGGATCGCCGAGCAGGACATCGTCGAGCTGGACTCGGAGCGCAAGGCGGCCATGGTCAGCAATCTGATGGTGGTGCTGTGCGGTGACCGCGCGGCACAGCCTGTCCTGAACACGGGCAGTCTTTACCAGTGACCGATCAGACCCCGGCCCGCCGGACCCCGCCGCAGCGCAAGCAGATGCTGCTGCGGCTGGATCCGGCGGTGCACGACGCGCTGGCCCGCTGGGCCTCCGACGAGCTGCGCAGCGCCAACGCCCAGATCGAGTTCCTGCTGCGCAGGGCGCTGGCGGAGGCGGGCCGCCTGCCGGGCACGGCGCGTCCGATCCCCCGCCGGGGGCGCCCCCGAAGGACGCGGCGGGCCCGCCGGAGGCCTGAGCGGCGGGGATCCGGGACGCGGGGGCCGGGCGCACACCAGGGGGATCCAGGGCTGAGCCCCGGCTGTACATCGGGATCCGAGCCGGAGGTCCGGGTATACACCGGGGGTATACACACCGTGTACAGTGCTCGGCATGTCTATCGGCCACACCCTGCTCGGACTCCTGGAGTCCGGCCCCCGCCACGGCTACGACCTCAAGCGCGAGTTCGACGAGAAGTTCGGCCACGACCGCCCGCTGCACTACGGCCAGGTCTACTCGACCATGTCCCGGCTGCTCAAGAACGGCCTCGTCGAGGTCGACGGCATCGAGAGCGGTGGCGGTCCGGAGCGCAAGCGGTACGCCATCACCGAGGCCGGGATCACCGATGTCGGTGCCTGGCTCGCGCAGCCGGAGAAGCCCGAGCCGTACCTCCAGTCGACGCTCTACACCAAGGTCGTCCTGGCCCTGCTCACCGGCCGCAGCGCGGAGACCCTGCTGGACACCCAGCGCACCGAGCACCTGCGCCTCATGCGCATACTCACCGACCGCAAGCGCACCGGCGATCTCGCCGACCAGCTGATCTGCGACCACGCGCTCTTCCACCTCGAAGCCGATCTGCGCTGGCTGGAACTGACCGCCGCCCGGCTCGACCGGCTCGCCGCGGAGGTGGGCGCATGATCCCCGTCGGCTCCCTGCTCAGCGCCGACAGCCTGCACAAGGCGTACGGCCAGACGCCCGCGCTCGACGGCGCGTCGTTCTCCATCCACCCCGGCGAGGTCGTCGCCGTGATGGGCCCCTCCGGCTCCGGCAAGTCCACCCTGCTGCACTGCCTCGCCGGCATCGTCACCCCCGACCGGGGCACGATCACCTACGCGGGCCGTGAGCTCTCCGCCATGTCGGACGCCGAACGCAGCGCCCTGCGCCGTACCGAGTTCGGCTTCGTCTTCCAGTTCGGCCAGCTCGTCCCGGAGCTGACCTGCGTGGAGAACGTCGCCCTGCCGCTCCGCCTGGCCGGCGCCAAGCGCAAGGAGGCCGAGCGCACCGCCCGCCACTGGCTGGAGCGCCTGGAGGTCGACGACGTCGCTGCCAAGCGCCCCGGCGAGGTCTCCGGCGGCCAGGGCCAGCGCGTGGCCGTGGCCCGCTCGCTGGCCGGCTCCCCGAAGGTGATCTTCGCGGACGAGCCGACCGGCGCCCTGGACTCCCTCAACGGCGAACGGGTCATGCAGCTGCTCACCGAGGCGGCCCGGTCCACCAACGTCGCCGTGGTCCTGGTGACCCACGAGGCGCGGGTCGCCGCGTACTCCGACCGTGACGTCACCGTGCGCGACGGCCGGACCCGCGACCTGGAGCACGCCGTATGACCCTGCTCGACCAGAAGAAGGCACCGGCCGCGACCCCGCCCGGACCCCCCGGCCCCACCGGCTTCGCCGCCTGGCTCCGCGATCTCGCCCTCGGTATCAGGTTCGCCGCGGGCGGCGGGCGCGAGGGCTGGATCCGCACCGCGCTGACCGCCGTCGGCGTCGGCCTCGGTGTGGCCCTGCTCGTGACCGCGGCGTCCGCGCCGCATCTGCTGGAGGAACGTTCCGCGCGCAGCCAGGCCCGCGCCGAGAGCGCCGTCCCCGGCGGGCCCGACGCCCGGGCCGCGAAGACCGACACCTCGGTGCTCCGGGTCAACGCGGAGACCGAGTACCGCGGCCGCACCATCGACGGCTGGCTGATGCGCGCGGACGGCACTCGTCCGGCCCTCCCGCCGGGCGTAGCGCGCTTCCCCGCCGCGGACGAGATGGTGGTCTCCCCCGCGCTGAAGGAGCTGCTGGACTCCTCGGAGGGCGCACTCCTGAGGGAACGGCTGCCGAACCGGATCACCGGCACGATCGCCGACTCCGGCCTGGTCTCCCCCGGTGACCTGGTCTACTACGCGGGCAGCGACACCCTGACCCCCGACAACGGCGGTCACCGGATCGCCGGTTACGGCGACCCGAGCGAGGGCGAGGAGATGCCGCCGGTCCTCATCGTGCTGATCATCATGATCTGCGTGGTGCTGCTGGTGCCGGTCGCGATCTTCATCGTCACCGCGGTGCGGTTCGGCGGCGACCGCCGCGACCGCCGGCTCGCCGCGCTGCGCCTGGTCGGTACGGACATCCGGATGACCCGCCGGATCGCGGCCGGCGAGGCCCTCTTCGGGGCGCTCCTCGGTCTGCTGATCGGGGCGGTGCTCTTCCTGGTGGGGCGCCAGTTCGTCGGGCACATAGAGATGTGGAACGTCAGCGTCTTCCCGTCCGACCTGGTGCCCGACCTCCGGCTGACGGCGCTGGTCGTGGTCGCCGTTCCGCTGACCGCGGTGGTGGTCACGCTGGCCGCGATGCGCTCGGTGGTGATCGAACCGCTCGGCGTCGTACGGGGCGGCCGCAACCGCAGGCGCCGGGTCTGGTGGCGGCTGCTGATGCCGGCCGCGGGCCTGGCGGTGCTCGGCCTGACCGGCAGGGTCGACGAGTACTCCCCGGTCAATCCGTACCCGATCGCGGGCGGTGCCGTACTGGTCCTGGTCGGGCTCGCGCTGCTGCTGCCCTGGCTGATCGAGGCGTGCGTGAACCGGCTGAACGGCGGTCCGGTGCCCTGGCAGCTCGCCATCCGCAGGCTCCAGCTGAGCAGCGGGGCGGCTTCCCGCGCGGTCAGCGGCATCACGGTCGCGGTCGCGGGTGCGGTGGCGCTGCAGATGCTGTTCGCCGCGGTGGGCGACGAGTTCACCCGGATGACGGGACAGGACCCGTCGCGGGCCCAGTTCTACACGTTCTCCGAGAAGGTCGACCCCGGGGCGGCCAACCGGACCATCGAGCAGTTCAAGGCCACCAAGGGGGTGAAGAGGGTCATCGGCAAGGTCGAGGTGTACGTCACCCGGCCCGGAAAGTTCTCCGGGGACGACGTCCGGCCCACCACCAGTCTCATCGTCGGTGACTGCGGCACCCTGCGGGAACTGGCCCAGATCGACTCCTGCAAGGACGGCGACACCTTCGTGGTCCACCCCAGGAACGACAAGGAGATGTCCAACTGGGTCGACCAGACCGCCCGCAAGGGCAAGGAGGTCGAGATCGGCGCGGGCCTCGGCGGGAAGCCGATGCGGTGGACCCTGCCCGCCGACTCCCCGACGGTCACCGTCCGCCGGGATCCGATGGGCGAGGACTCCTGGGGCATCATGGCCACCACCGGCGCGATCGACCCGACCACGCTGCCGGGCGCGATGACCCAGTCCCAGATCCGGGTCGACCAGAGCGTGCCGGACGTCGCGGAGTACGTACGGAACACGGCGGCCAGGATCGATCCCGCGATGCGGGTGTCGAGCCTCACGTCGGTGGCCCGTGACGAGAAGTACGCCAGTGTCCAGCGCGGCCTCCAGGTCGGCGCGACCCTGACGCTGCTGCTGATCGCCGCCGCGATGCTGGTCTCGCAGCTGGAGCAGCTGCGCGAACGCAAGCGCCTGCTCTCGGTCCTGGTCGCCTTCGGCACCCGGCGTTCCACGCTCGGCTGGTCGGTGCTCTGGCAGACCGCCGTGCCGGTGGTCATCGGGCTGGTGGTGGCCATCGCGGGCGGACTGGGTCTGGGCGCGGCCCTGATCGCCATGCTCGACAAGGAGGTCACCGACTGGTGGCTCTTCCTGCCGATGACCGGCGCGGGCGCGGCGCTGATCCTGCTGGTCACGCTGGTGTCGCTGCCCTCGCTGTGGCGCATGATGCGGCCGGAGGGCCTGCGCACGGAGTGACGTGACGCGGCGATCGGCAGGGGGTGCGGTCCCACGTGGGACCGCACCCCTTCGGCGGTCCCGGGCACGGGTCCTTCGGGACCCGTACCGATGACCGTCGCGCCCCGGGCTGGCAGGACACCAAATTCTCTGGGCCGTGCCGGCCATGTGCTCACACCTGACTTGCCAACGAAAGTGCCGTCGCCTTCAGCTTGGAGAACTCGAAGAGACCGGCTTGTCGGACGACCAGAAGCCGGAGTGCACGTTGGGAGTGGGCACGTCGTTTCCACGGTAGTCAGTGCCCCTCCCCGAAGTGGAGGGCTGCGCCACCTTCGACTTGTCCACGCAAGCCGTTTGAACCTCAAGGAAGAACTGCCCCTTGTACCCGACGGTCAGCCCCATCTTCAATACGCCGTCGCCGGCATCGGCATAGACGGCAGGGAACTTCTTGTCGGGGTTGACCTTGGTGATTGTGTAGCCCGCCTTCTTCCATGCCCGTTCGATGATTCCGAGAAGCGAACCTCTGCGTTCCTCGGAAACCTGAGTCATGACCACAGCACGGCGTGTGACATCGCCGAGCTCCGGGGCGCCAGCGCACATTCCGTTATCGGATTCATCGTGTGTCCACTCCAGGGGAGGACGCACAGAGGACAGCGTGTCGCCGATGAGGCTGTCAGCCTTGTCTGCAGCCTGCTGCATATTCACGCTGGAACTCCTCCGGGGGGCAAGGGAATCATTGCCGCCGCTCCCGCAGCCGGCCAAAAAAGCCAGGGCAAGCACAAGGACGGCGATGCGATGGGAAACGTCCTTCACCGCGGGGCCTCTGTAGTGATCGAGTCCGAATGTCCGGCGACAATCAAAGCGACGTTGTCTGCCGCTGAAGGATTCCTTCCCTCGTCGAAATAACCAGAGTGCGCGGGAGTTGGGCCTTGGCCCGACAGCCAGAACGGGAGTGGGCCGTCGCCGCTCTCCATTCTCGTGGCCCCGAACCCCTTACTCGCCGGGTCCGTACCGAACCAGAGACCATCGCTTTCCACTATGGCTGACCCAAGGATCCCCGCGCCGAGCAGCTCCTCCCTACTGGGCAGCTTCGTTACGGGATCATTGTCGGCGGAACCGATGAACACGTGCCCCTTGCCGACGTTCAGTTCCGAAGCGTTGTCGGCCCCGGTACCCGGGCTGCCCAGCAGAACGATGTCGTCAACGCCCGGGATACCGCCGTCCTGCCGGGCCGCGGTACCTACGGTGAGCGATCCGTAGGAGTGGCCGATCGCTGTGATGTGCGGGTCCTCGTCTTCGTTGGTCACCCGAATGCCTTCCATGAACGCGTTGTAGTCGGGCGCGCCATTGTTCGCGTCGGTCGTCGACCCGACGTCCATGAAGCCCGGCGCGTCGTATCCCAGCCAGACGATGGAGGCGCTGGACGGGTCGTACTTCTGGGCACCCTTCGCGGTCTGGAAGGCCCTGCGCACGGTGTCGTCCGCGAAGTCTGCGTCAAGAGCCGTACCGAGGCCTGGCACGTACGAGGACACGTTCCTGGCGGTGTCGGGGTTTCCGTAGCTGACAATGGCTCGGCCCTTCCCCTCTGTACCAATCCCAAGCAGGTACATGGGCGGGTGTGAATCGTGGGACAATTTGGACTGAATACCCTTCAGTCCTGCGAGTTTGTCCTGTGCGCCGTCGGCCGTCTGACCTTCGAGGCCGGCGATCACCAAGGGGAGGTTCGCGCGGTTCGCTTCGTCGCGCACCGCAGCCGGAATGCCGTCGAGGGACCCGATCACGTCGGGGAAGGACGTGATGTACTCCTGACGCTCCTCCTTGCTCAAGTGGTCCCACCATTCCTTTCGCTCAGCCGGCGACTTGCCCAGCACTTGCTCTGACAGGTACTCACGGGCCGCGCTTCCAACGGCAGCAACATCCCCCGCCACGTTCGCCCAGGTCTTCCTGTCGACCGTGAGACCGGGCGCGGCCTTGAGCTCCCGAAGAGCCGAACTGTATCGTTCGTCGATTTCGCGGGCCTCACGCAGGGCATGAGCGATACGGTCGGCCACGTCCTGGGCCTTGGCTCGGTGAGGGTTGGGACTCCTCAGCTGTGGGGCATCCGGTCCCAGAGCGGGGTCGTACATGCCGTTACCGTCGCGGTACAGGCCGGGGTTTCCAGCGCCGATCAGACCGTTGTTGCCCATGACGGAGCCACCCGGTATCGGGTCACCAGTCATCGCGTTCTCGCCGCCGGCCGGGTAGTCAATGCTGCCGTTGGCGTTGACTTCGTAGCCCCCGAGGGAGGCCACATCGTCGAGAACATCACGCAGCCGACGTTGCGGGGCAATGAGTTCGGTGGCCAGACCATCAAGTGCGCCTCGGATCAAGCCCGCCTCGGTCTGAATGTAGTGGTAGTTCTCGCCAAGACGCTTCAGCCGCTTGACGGCCGACTCCGCCGACTCGCTTTCCTGCGTCTTGGTGAGCTTGCCGCTCATGTCACCGTCGACGCGCTCGCGCGCAGCGTCAGCACGACGCATCAGCGCAGCCCAACCGTCGGCTGCGTCGGTCAACTCGGACAGCTTGAGGTCGCGGAGCTGCTGCCAGGTGAGCCCGAACGCCATGACTACTGCCCCATCCTCGTGCCAGGAACCTTCACTGACTTGGCCTTGTCACCCACCTCGGCGTCCACCTCTCTGAAGTCGACAGCCACCTGGCGCAACTTGGGTTCGAGTGAACTGCACTCTTCCCGGACTGCTTTGAGGCGCTCATCCCAGGAGTTGAGCACCGTCTTCAGCGAGCCAAGGCTGGCCAGCCCTTCGAGACCTCCGCCTATGCCCTCGTGAGCGGAGCGGAGCTCCACTCTGCACGTGCTCGTGACGGTCTGCAGGTCATCAGCCGTACCAGCGGCCTCGGTCCACGGTCCGCCTTTGTGCTTGAGCCTGCCCGCCCCGGCACCAGTCGACGTCGCAGGCCCGCCTTCTCCTTGGAGACTGTTGATCTCCATACGCGAAGCGTGGCGCTGCCCCGCATCGGCTTTGAGCTGTTCCCATTCATCCCATGCCATGCCTGACTTTCCCCCCGCGTCCCGGATGCCATCCGGGCAAGCTTTTTCATGGTCCGTCGCACTCATTGAGGTTGCAGTTGCAGATCTTACGTAGCCAGTGCGTTACGTGACGTACGGTCACTCACACCCCGGCCAGAAGTACCCGCGCCTGCGGGAGTCCGCATAGGCAACTTGACCTGAAACGTTGCCCGTTACGGACTGTGTGGGACGGTCGCCATGAAACCCGGGATCACCTCGCCCGGGGGATACTGGCTCTAATGGCCGTCCGTCACCCGTACCGGTAGCACCGCCATCGCCTCCCGCAGCGCCGCCGCGAACTCCTCGAACTCCTCGTGCCGGGCCGCCCCCGTCCGCATCCCCAGCGCCACCCGCCTCGACGGCGCCGGTTCCGCGAAGTACCCGGTGGTCAGCGCCTCGTTGCGGTCGGTCTCGACCGTCACCGCGGTGCGCGGCAGCAGCGTCACCCCGAGGCCGCCGGCGACCAGCTGTACCAGTGTGGAGAGCCCGGCCGCGGTCGTGGTGACCGGCGCCCCCTCCGTGCGCCCCGCCTCCCGGCAGATGTCCAGGGCCTGGTCGCGCAGGCAGTGGCCCTCGTCGAGCAGCAGCAGCGGCAGCTCGCGCAGCGCCTCGCGCGGGATGTCGGCGCGCCCGCCCAGCCAGTGGTCCTTCTCCATCACCAGCACGAAGTCCTCGTCGAAGAGCGGGAGCTCGGTCACCCCGGGCACCCCGAGCGGCACCGCGAGCAGCAGCAGATCCAGCCTTCCCGCGGCCAGCCCCTCCAGCAGCGAGGAGGTCTGCTCCTCGTGCACCTGGAGGTCGAGCTCCGGGTAGCGCTCGTGGACCAGCCGGAGCACGGTCGGCAGCAGATACGGGGCGACGGTCGGGATCACTCCCAGCCGGAGCACCCCGGTGAACGGCGCCCGGACCGCCTCGGCCTCCTCCATCAGCTCACCCACGGCCTCCAGCACCGCGCGCGCCCGCACCGCGAGCCGCTCCCCGGCCGGCGACAGCAGCACCTTGCGCGTCGTACGCTCGATGAGCTGGACACCCAGTGCCTCCTCGAGCGCCGACACGGCCCCGGAGAGCGCCGGCTGACTCATCCCGATTGCTGCCGCCGCGTCCCTGAAGTGCAGATGTTCCGCGACGGCCACGAAGGCGCGCAGCTGCGAGAGGCTGGGTTGTTTGGGCCGACTGCCCTGATTGCTCTGCGCCACTGATAGGCACCTCCGATCATCACGGCCGAGTGTAGCTATTTCCGTGATCAATGCACTCTGTGCCAAGGTGGAGTCCGTCCAACCCTCAGGAAATCCCCCAAAAGGGAATTCCAACGCAACAAGGAGAGCGCGTGCTCACTGTCGGTGACAAGTTCCCCGAGTTCGACCTGACCGCTTGTGTCTCACTGGAGAGCGGCAAGGAGTTCGAGCAGATCAACCACAAGACCTACGAGGGCAAGTGGAAGATCGTCTTCGCGTGGCCGAAGGACTTCACCTTCGTGTGCCCCACCGAGATCGCCGCCTTCGGCAAGCTGAACGACGAGTTCGCCGACCGTGACGCCCAGATCCTCGGCTTCTCCGGTGACTCCGAGTTCGTGCACCACGCCTGGCGCAAGGACCACCCGGACCTGACCGACCTGCCGTTCCCGATGATGGCCGACTCGAAGCACGAGCTCATGCGTGACCTCGGCATCGAGGGCGAGGACGGCTTCGCCCAGCGCGCCGTCTTCATCGTCGACCAGAACAACGAGATCCAGTTCACGATGGTGACCGCCGGTTCCGTGGGCCGTAACCCCAAGGAGGTCCTGCGGGTCCTGGACGCCCTGCAGACCGACGAGCTGTGCCCGTGCAACTGGACCAAGGGCGAGAACACCCTCGACCCGGTCGCCCTCCTCTCGGGCGAGTGAGCTGACAGCGACATGGCACTCGACGAACTGAAGGCCGCCGTTCCGGACTTCGCCAAGGACCTGAAGCTGAACCTCGGTTCGGTCATCGGGAACAGCGAGCTCCCGCAGCAGCAGCTGTGGGGCACCGTCCTCGCCTGCGCGATCGCCTCGCGCTCGCCGAAGGTGCTGCGCGAGCTGGAGCCGGAGGCGAAGGCCAACCTCTCCGCGGAGGCGTACACCGCCGCGAAGTCGGCCGCCGCCATCATGGCGATGAACAACGTCTTCTACCGGACCCGGCACCTGCTGTCGGACCCCGAGTACGGGACGCTCCGTGCGGGCCTGCGGATGAACGTCATCGGCAAGCCCGGCGTGGAGAAGATCGACTTCGAGCTGTGGTCGCTCGCGGTCTCCGCGATCAACGGCTGCGGCCAGTGCCTGGACTCCCACGAGCAGGTGCTTCGCAAGGCCGGCGTGGACCGTGAGACCATTCAGGAAGCCGTCAAGATCGCCTCGGTGATCCAGGCGGTCGGCGTGACCCTCGATGCCGAGGCCGTGCTCGCCGAGTAGGACCAGCGGTACCCCTTGTACGAGAAGGGCCCCAGGGACGACCGACCGTCCCCGGGGCCCTTCTCCCTTCTGCCCGTGGGCCCTACGTGCCGGGCCTGCCGGGCCCGTGCTTCGTACCGCCGTCGTCCGGGTCCCGGTCGTCGTCGCCGTGGTCGATGTCCTCGGGCGGCGCCCCGGGCGCGGGCGTCGGAGCGACATCGACCGCGGTCGCCCCGCGCGGGGCGGGCGCGTACCGCAGCGCCTCCTCCTGCCCGTACGTCCGCAGATAGCCGACCACCGTGTTGGTGACCGCGACCAGCGGCACCGCGACGACCGCGCCGCCGATGCCGGCGATCATGCCGCCCGCGGCGACCGAGAGGACCACGGCGAGCGGATGCACCCGCACCGCGCGGCCCAGGATGAACGGCTGCAGCACATGGCCCTCGATCTGCTGCACGGCGAGCACCACCACCAGCACCATCAGGGCGGTGAACACGCCCTGGGTGACCAGCGCGACGACCACCGCCAGCGCCCCGGAGATCACGGCGCCGACCAGCGGGATGAAGGCGAAGAGGAAGATGAAGACGGCCAGCGGCACCGCCATCGGCACATCGAGGAAGAAGATCCCGAGCCCGATGAAGATCGCGTCGATCAGCGCCACTATGACCGTGCCCCGCACATAGGCGGTCAGCGTCCGCCAGGCGCGCGGCCCGGCACCCGCGACGCCCGGCCGGGCCTGGGCCGGCACCAGCTTCAGCACCCAGTGCCAGATCCGCCTCCCGTCGTACAGCAGGAAGAGCGTCGAGAACATCGCCAGCAGCATCCCGGTGAGGAGTTCCACCATCACGGTGACGCCCTGGAGTCCGGCGGAGGTGATCTGCTCGGTGTTGGTGCCGATGGTGTCGCTGAGGTTCTTCGCGATGTCGTTGATCTGCTGCTCGGTGACATGGAAGGGGCTGTCGAGCAGCCAGTTCTTCAGGTCGTCGATACCCGTCCGCACCTTGTCGGAGAGGGTGTCGATGTTGTCCATCACCTGCCAGACCACGAACCAGCCGACCAGGCCCATGATGACGAAGCCCAGGATCGCCGTGACGGCGGTGGCCAGGCCGCGCGGCAACCCGTAGCGCCGCAGCCGGGCGACGGTCGGCTGAAGCATCGCGGTGACGAGCAGCGCCGCGACGAAGGCCAGGACCACCAGCTGCACGGCGCTGATGACCCGCATCAGCACCCAGAGGGTGCCCGCCAGGACGAGCAGCCGCCAGCCCGCCTCGGCCGCGACCCGCATCCCCCAGGGGATCGCCGCGACCGGATCGGGCCGGGCGGCGACGGAGGGGGCGTACGAGGGCGGTGGCGGCACGCGGTCGGCCGTGGCACCGCGCCCGGCCGCCTCGGACGGCACGGCGTCGGCAGGCACAGCGGCGTCGGCGGGCACGGCGGAGGCGGGCACGGGCAACGCGGTCCGTGCGGCCTCGTCTCCCTCGGCCTCGACCCTGCGCTGCTCCAGCCGATCGCCCAGTTCGGTCAGTTCGGCGCCCAGCCGGCCGAGCCACCCCGGAAGTTTCGACATGATCGTTTCTCTTCCCCCGTCTTCTCTCCCCGACGCTCCCCGGCCGAGCGGTAGAAACCGACGGTACACGCGCGAAGCCCCTCGCCGTGGAACGGCGAGGGGCTCTGCACGCTTGGGACCGGAACCTCCGCGGGTTCTAGTACCAGTGGTTGGCCTGCCAGAACGTCCAGGCGGCACACGGGCTTCCGTAGCGGCCGCTGTTCATGTAGCTGAGGCCCCACTTGATCTGGGTGGCCGGGTTGGTCTGCCAGTCGGCGCCTGCGGTCGACATCTTCGAGCCGGGCAGCGCCTGCATGAGGCCGTAGGCGCCGGTGGACGGGTTGCTCGCCCGGTAGTTCCAGCTCGACTCGACGTTCACGATGTTGCTGAAGCACTGGAACTGATCGGCGGGCACGATCTGACGTGCCATCGCCTGGATCTCGGCCACGGTGTACGAGCCCTGCTGGGCGAAGGAGGAGGCGCTGCGGATCGAGGAGCGGCTGGCGCGCTCGTCCGCTTCCTTCTCCTTCTTGGCCTTGCGCTCCTGCTCCAGCTTGTCCTCGGCCGCCGCCTTCTTCGACTTGGCGTCCTTGGCGGCCTGGATGCGGGCCGCTTCCTCCACGGACTTCTTCGCCGCCGCGTCGGCCGCGGAGGCCTGGGCATCGGCCTGCTGCGTCAGCGAGGCGGTCTGCACCTGGGCCTGCTGGCCCGCGGGGATGTCTGCGAGCAGCGTGGTGTCGGCTGCGGTCGCCTCGAAGTTGTTGTCGTCGACAGCAGGAGTGCTGCCCGATGCAACGCCCACGACGGCGCCAACGGTGGTTACGGCGGTGGCGGATGCCACGGCGAACCCCCGGACCGAGATCCGGCTCACACGGTGTCCTTCCAGCATCGCCCGCTTAGGTGACCTCGCGGACGCAATCGTGCCCCTGGCGCTGGCCTCCCTACTGCTTGGGTCACGGGAGGCACGGACCCGGTGGGCGACTCCCCGGAGGAAGCGCCGCGTGGTACTCGCGGGCGGCATACGGACGGCGATTGTTGAGTTGTGTGGTGCGTGGCACCTCGGGAGGTGCGGGTGTGCCGTATGCGGGGCCTGACGGAAGCAAGACTCTGCCGGAACGGCACACCGGGAAGCAATTCTCTGTTGCGTGTGAAAGCTCACACCTCGTTTGGAGCAAGTGATTTTCGGAAAAGGTGCCGCAACGCAATGCCGCCCGGCTAAGCTGCTTCGCTCGCCGGGCGGCACCAACTGTCGCAAGCCGTATCAGATCTGGCCTTCCTCCAGCATTTCGGTCACCAGCGCGGCGATCTGCGAGCGCTCGGAGCGGGTGAGGGTGACATGCGCGAAGAGCGGATGCCCCTTCAGTTTCTCGACCACGGCGACGACTCCGTCGTACCGGCCGACCCTGAGGTTGTCCCGCTGGGCCACGTCATGGGTGAGCACCACGCGGGAATTCGCCCCGATCCGGGACAACACGGTCAGCAGGACGTTCCGTTCGAGCGACTGCGCCTCGTCGACGATCACGAAGGCGTCGTGGAGCGAGCGGCCCCGGATGTGGGTGAGCGGCAGGATCTCCAGCATCCCGCGCCCCAGCACCTCTTCGATGATCTCGCGCCCGGCGACCGCCGAGAGCGTGTCGAAGACGGCCTGCGCCCAGGGGCTCATCTTCTCGGCCTCGGTGCCGGGGAGATAGCCCAGCTCCTGCCCGCCGACCGCGTACAGCGGGCGGAAGACCATCACCTTCTGGTGCTGCCTGCGCTCCAGGACCGCTTCGAGCCCGGCGCAGAGCGCCAGCGCCGACTTGCCGGTGCCTGCCCGGCCGCCCAGCGACACGATGCCGACGTCCTGGTCGAGGAGGAGATCGAGGGCGATGCGCTGTTCGGCGCTGCGGCCGTGGATGCCGAAGGCCTCCCGGTCGCCGCGCACCAGGCGCACATTGCCCTCGGCGGTGACCCGGCCGAGCGCCTTGCCGCGCTCGGACTGGAGGACCAGTCCGGTGTGCACGGGCAGTTCGGCGGCCTCGGGCACGTACAGCGTCTCCTCGCCGTAGAGCAGATCCACCTGCTCGCCGGCGAGCGAGAGCTCCGACATGCCCGTCCAGCCGGAGTCGGTGATGGCGAGTTCGGCGCGGTACTCCTCCGCGAGGAGTCCGACCGAGGACGCCTTGATGCGCAGGGGCAGGTCCTTGGAGACGACGGTGACGTCGTACCCCTCGGCCTGGAGGTTGCGCGCGACCGCGAGGATCCGTGAGTCGTTGTCCCCCAACCGGTAGCCGGCCGGCAGTACGCCGGGGTCGGAGTGGTTGAGTTCGACGCGCAGCGTCCCACCCAGGTCCCCGAGCGGTATCGGGGCGTCGAGGCGGCCGTACCGGACCCGGAAGTCGTCCAGCAGGCGCAGGGCCTGCCGGGCGAAGTACCCGAGCTCCGGATGGTGCCGTTTGGCCTCCAGTTCCGTGACCACGACGATCGGGAGCACGACTTCGTGCTCGTCGAACCGGACCATGGCGTTCGGATCGGCCAGCAGGACGCTGGTGTCGAGAACATAGGTGCGCCTGTCGGGCATGCGGCGCTTTGTGCTGGTCACCACGGAAGGACGTACCCCCTCGGACGAGGTTGGGGTGCGACGGCGTCGCGGAGCATCCCAATGGGAGAGAACGGACCGGGCTGGGGCCCCGAAGCACGGGCCGGGCACCGGCCCTCCGCGTCGGCCGCGTTGTTCGTACGGTCCTTCGTGTGCAAAGGGCCTCCCGGGCGAGCGGACTCCATGCCGCTCACTTGGACACGACGTCCGCCTGGTTCCTGACCGGACGTCGACCTGTCAGGGGTATTCCCTCGAACACGCGAAGCCATGCCGCCCGGGGCGGGCGGGTGAGCTGGGATGTATGCCTCGGGGCACGTGGGTCCGGGCGGGGAACCCGTGCCGACGGAGGGCCGGGAAGGGTCAGCCGCCGTAGCGGCGGCCGCGGGCCGCGTAGTCGCGCAGGGCGCGGAGGAAGTCGACCTTGCGGAAGGCCGGCCAGAAGACCTCGCAGAAGTAGTACTCGGCGTGCGCGGTCTGCCAGAGCATGAAGCCGGAGAGCCGCTGCTCGCCGCTGGTGCGGATGACCAGGTCCGGGTCGGGCTGGCCCCGGGTGTAGAGGTGTTCCGAGATCAGGTCCGTGGAGACGATTTCGGCCAGGTCCTCGAACGAGGTCCCCTTGGCGGAGTGGTCCAGCAGCAGCGAGCGGACCGCGTCGGCGATCTCCTGGCGCCCGCCGTAGCCGACGGCGACGTTGACCAGTATTCCGTCGACATCCATCGTGGCCTGCTCGGCCTCCTTGAGCACCGTCTGGGTGTGGGAGGGCAGCAGGTCGAGGGTGCCTACGTGGTGGACCCGCCAGCGGCCGTCCGCCGCGAGATCGCGCACGGTGTTCTCGATGATCCCGAGGAGCGGTGTCAGCTCGGCCTCGGGGCGGTCGAAGTTGTCCGTGGAGAGCAGCCAGAGCGTGACGACTTCCACATCCGTCTCGCTGCACCAGCCGAGCAGGTCCTTGATCTTGTTCGCGCCGGCCTGGTGCCCCTGCGCGGCCGTGCCTCCGGACGCCTTCGCCCAGCGCCGGTTGCCGTCGAGGATGACGCCGATGTGCTTGGGCACCTGGGTGTGGTCGAGGCGGGCCTCCACCCGGCGCGCGTAGAGCCCGTACACCAGGTCGCGCAAGTTCACTGAGTTCACCTCTCGGTTCCGTGCGGGCCCACCCGCCCCCTTGACCGGGGTCCGGGGTCGTCCCCCTGGGGATCGCCGCACCGGTTCACAGAGTCCATCGCCCCGCCGTGCCGTGGCAGTCCCCGAAGCCGCCACATTACTGCGCAGACGGGGCACCGGCCCAACCCGGCCTGTCACAAGTCCGTGATAAGGAGGGAAACGTGACTGATTCTCCTCTCCACTACCAAGCCGCCGGTTCGCGCTACGACTCGATGGAGTACCGCCGCAGCGGCCGCAGCGGTCTCAGGCTTCCCGCCGTCTCCCTGGGCCTCTGGCACAACTTCGGCGACGACCGCACGCTGGACTCCCAGCGGGCGATCCTGCGCCGCGCCTTCGACCTCGGGGTGACCCACTTCGATCTGGCCAACAACTACGGTCCGCCGCCCGGCTCCGCCGAGCTCAATTTCGGCAAGCTCTTCCGCCAGGACTTCGCCCCGTACCGGGACGAGCTGATCATCTCCACCAAGGCCGGTTACGAGATGCACCCCGGCCCGTACGGGGAATGGGGTTCCCGCAAGTACCTGCTGTCGTCGCTCGACGCCTCGCTGAACCGGATGGGGCTGGATTACGTCGACATCTTCTACTCCCACCGCTTCGACCCGGAGACCCCGCTGGAGGAGACGATGGGGGCCCTGGCCTCCGCCGTCCAGCAGGGCAAGGCACTGTACGTGGGGGTGTCCTCCTACAACGCGGAACAGACCGCCGAGGCGGCCGGGCTGCTCCGGGAGATGGGCGTACCGGCGCTGATCCACCAGCCCTCCTACTCGATGATCAACCGCTGGATCGAGGACGACGACCTCCTCGACACCCTGGAGACGGCCGGCATGGGCTGCATCTCCTTCGTGCCGCTCGCCCAGGGCCTGCTCACCGGCAAGTACCTGACGGGCATCCCGGAGGGTTCCCGCGCCACCCAGGGCAAGTCGCTGGATCCCGGTCTGCTCTCGGACGAGGTGGTGCGCCGGCTGAACGGGCTGAACGACATCGCCCGCAGGCGCGGCCAGTCGCTCGCCCAGCTGGCGCTCAGCTGGGTGCTGCGCGACAGCCGTATGACGTCCGCCCTGATCGGTGCGTCGAGCGTGAAGCAGCTGGAGGAAAATGTCGCGGCGCTCGGAGGACAGCCGTTGACCGAGGAGGAGTTGACGGAGATCGACACCTTCGCCGTGGACACCGAGGGCACCAACATCTGGGCCGGTCGGGGCTGACGGGGCTGACGAGCCGGACGGTTTCGCGGAGGCCGTACGCGGTCGGCGCCGCGGGCCGATAAAAAACGGGCCGGTCCGTGGGGGGGGGATACGGACCGGCCCGAGGGGGGGTTTCCACCATAACCCTTCGTAAGTGATGCTGCGTGCCACGCCACTCCACAATCACTCTCCGAATTCACCGGACTTCATTGTGCGCGCATCGCCCGGTTGACGTCCGGTGGCCGCCGGGCGGCTTCGCGCCGGGATTCAGGACAGGAACCGACCTGATGGGTGGCTAGCTTCCCCGTCATGACGACCCGATTCCCGACCGTGTCCTGGACCGCCGCGAACACCCGCCGGATGGCGCGCCAGGGGCTGATCGCCCCCGGCCGTCCCGACCCCGCCCACGTGGTCGGGACCCTGCCGGCCGCGCATGCCCAGGTGCTCTCGGCCGCCGAGCTCTCCGTCGGGCTGCGGACGACGGGCGTGACGCGCACCGGGGTGCGCGACGCGCTGTGGAAGGACCACACCCTGGTCAAGACGTTCGGGCCGCGCGGCACCGTCCATCTGCTGCCGATGGCCGACCTTCCGCTGTGGACGGGTGCGCTGTCCGCCCTTCCGGCCGGGCGCAGCCCGTTCGCCAAGGACGCCCGGATGACTCCGGAGCAGGTCGAGGCGGTGCTCGCCGCGATCGAGGACGCGCTGACCGGTACCGAGCTGACCGTCGACGAGCTCTCCGAGGCGGTGGTGGAGCGGGCCGGGGCGTGGGCGGGGGACCTGGTGATGCCCGCCTTCCAGGGCATGTGGCCGCGCTGGCGGCAGGTGATGCATCTGGCGGGCCACCGCGGTGTGCTGTGCTTCGCGCCGGATCGCGGCCGCAAGGTCACGTACGCCCGCCCCGGCGTGGTACCGCTGGACGGCCCCGAGGCGCTGGACGGTCTCGTACGCCGCTATCTGCACGCGTACGGACCCGCCACGCCCGCGCACTTCGCGAAGTGGCTGGCCCTGTCCCCCGTCTGGTCGGCGGAGCTGTTCGCGGGGGCGGCCGCGCGCGGGGAGATCGAGCGGGTGACGTACGAGTGCGGGCCGGCCTGGGTGGTGGCGGGCGACACCGACTTCCCGGCGGAGCCGGTCCGCGGGGTGCGGCTGCTCCCCTACTTCGACGCGTTCCTCGTCGCCTCCCAGCCGCGCGAACGGCTCTTCCCCGGGGCGGCGTACACACGGGCGCTGGCGGGCGGCCAGGCGGGGAACTTCCCGGTGCTGCTGGTCGACGGCACGGCCGCCGGGGTGTGGCACCAGCGGCGTTCGGGCCGCCGGATCGCGGTGACCGTGGAGCCGCTGACGCCCCTGACGGCCGGGCAGCTGCGGGAGCTGGAGGCGGAGGTGGCGCGGGTCGGCGGGGTGCTGGAGGGGAACGCGGAGCTGACGGTGGGCACGGTGACGGTGGGAGCGCACGCGTAGGGCGGATGCGGGGGCGTGCGGCGCTCGGGGGGGGCGGCTCTCAGGGGGTGGCGGGTACGGCGTGCTCAGGTGGTGGCCGGGGCGCCGCGGTGGCCGCGGGTGAAGCGGATCGCCACGGTGTCGCCGCCGACGACCACGAAGCTGCCGCCCTCGCAGCGGATGACCGCCTCGCGCACCTGGCCGTTCCCGTCCCCGCGTTCCTCGGTGCGGGTGACCGTCCAGCCCCCGTCGGGCGGCCGGGGCAGGTTCGACACGGTGGCGAATTCCCACTGCCCCGACGGTACGCACCAGCCGGGCAGCGTCGGCCAGGCACCGGGCCCGACGTGCAGGGTCCCGTCCGAGGCACAGGTCAGGATCACCGACTGCCCGTCGGCCAGCAGGAATTCGACGGCTTCCGGCTCCCCCAGCCGCCCCTCCGGCCGGTAGAAGACGCCGAGCACCCCGATGACCCGGGCGCCCCTGAGCCAGTCGGCCCTCCCCTGCCGCGGGACCCGCGGTGTCTCCTCGTCGTTCCCCACCCTCATGGCCACATCCTTCCCCAGGCGCTCGCCGTCCAGGGTCGCACCCTTCGGGCCCGCGCGGCGGGCGTGCCTACGCCGGTTTGCGGGCCTCGATCAGGAATCGGGTGGTGTGGGCGACGAACGGCCCCTCGCTCTCGATCAGATGGTGCAGTTCGGCCAGTCGCGGCCGGTACTCCTCGACGGTGAAGCCCGGCACCATCCAGATCACCTTGCGCAGGAAGTAGACGACGGCGCCGATGTCGAAGAACTCGGTGCGCAGGGTCTCCGCCCGCAGGTCGACGACGTCCAGCCCGGCGGCCTCGGCCGCCGCCCGCGCCTGCTCGGGGTCGCGGGAGCCGCGCACCTCGGGGGGCTGCGGGCCGAGGAAGTACTCGACGAGCTCGAAGACACTGGCCGGGCCGACCTGTTGCGAGAAGTACGTACCGCCGGGGGTGAGCACCCGCGCGATCTCCGCCCACCAGGTCGTCACCGGATGCCGGCTGACCACCAGGTCGAAGGCGTTGTCGCCGAACGGCAGCGGCGGTTCGTCCGCGTCGGCGACCACGGCCGCGCCGAGCGGGTGCAGGAGCGCGGTGGCGCGGGCGATGTTCGGCGGCCAGGACTCGGTGGCGACGGTGAGCGGCGGCAGTTTCGGCGCGGCCGCGAGGACCTCGCCGCCGCCGGTCTGGATGTCGAGCGCGGCCCTGGCCCGTCCCATGCGGTCCGCCATGGCGCGGGCGTAGCCCCAGGAGGGGCGCTGCTCGGTGGCCCTGCCGTCGAGCCAGGAGAAGTCCCAGCCGTCGACGGAGACGGTGGCGGCCTCCTGGACGAGGGCCTCGAATCGTGCGCGTTCGGCCGCGGCCGCCGCTTCCTCGGATGTTCCGGACATACGGGGATGGTCTCAGCCGGGCCTCGTGCGGCGCGACTCCATTACGGGGGGCGGTGCGTACGGCGGGGCCGGGCCCGGGGCGTACGGCGAGGTCAGGCGGCCAGGGCGCCGAGCAGCAGGCCCAGCAGCGCGCCCGTGATCATGAACGGGCCGAACGGGATGCCGGTCTTGCGCCCGGCCCGCTTCAGGACCATCAGCCCGAACCCGTACACCGCTCCGAGCAGGAACCCGGCGAAGCCTCCGGCGAACACCACGGCCCAGCCGTACCAGCCGAGGGCCATGCCCAGCGACAGGGCGAGCTTGACGTCCCCGAAGCCCATTCCGTTCGGGTTGATCAGGAAGAGCAGGAAGTAGAAACCGCCGAGGGCGGCTCCGCCGAGCAGGGCGGACAGCCAGGAACCGGCGTGCTCGGGGAGCAGCGCGGCGGCGCCGAGGAGCACGGCGGCGGCCCCGGCGGCGGGCAGGGTCAGCCGGTCGGGCAACCGGTGGACGCGGCGGTCGATGGTCGCCAGGAGTACGGCGACGGGTGCCAGCAGCAGCCAGACGGCCAGTTCGGGGCGGAGCCCGGTGGCCGCCGCGAGGACGGCGCAGGAGAGCGCGGTGACGACGGGGACGAGGACGCCGGGGGCGTAGCGCGCCGTGCGCCGGGGGCCGTCCGGCCCGGCGGCCCGGTCGCCCGGCTCCTCGCCGGGGGCGTCCGGTGCCGGTCCTTCGCCCGGGGCGGCGGGCACCGGCACCGCCGCGCACCGCGCGCACCGGGTGGAGCCGAGCCAGCCGCGGGCGGGGCCGGTCAGGGCGTGGCCCTCGGGGCAGGCGTCGCGCCAGGGGTCCTCCGGTTCGACGGAGAACCGGTAGGCCGCGCGCGGGACCAGCGGTCCGGCCGCTGCGCCCCAGAGTGCGGCGAGCACTGTCAGCATGGCTTCCACGGAGCGACCCTAAGCGGGCGGCGGGCACGGGTCATGGGTCCTGGGGCCCACTGCGCACCGTTCCGGACCCAGCGGCCGTCACGTGGCGCTACCTTCATGGCCATGGCTCAATGGCGCAATGGCAAGGGCACGTTGACGGTCACCGACGCACAGGGAGGGCAGGAGGAGGCGATACCGCTGCGGATCGCGGCCTCGTACCGGGCCCGGAGTCGCGGGCTGCTCGGACAGGACGGGATCGACGGCGCGCTGATGATCACCCCGTGCGGGAGTGTGCACAGCTTCCGGATGCGGTTCACCATCGATGTGGCGTACCTGGACCGGAAGTTCAGGGTCGTGGCGGTCCACACGATGAAGCCCGGCAGGCTGGGCCTGCCCCGGCTGCGGGCCCGGCATGTGATCGAGGCGGAGGCCGGGGCGATGGAGAAGTGGGGGATCCGGCCGGGGGCCCGGGTGACGGTCGTCCAGGGCGAGGACGAGATCGACCGGAAGTGAACGTACGGGAGTGGACGTACGGAAGTGGACGTACGGAAGTGGACGTACGGAAGTGCGTGCGCGGGAATGAGTGCGCGGAAGTGAACGTGCGGGAGTGAGTGCGCGGGAATGAACGTGCGGGCGTGAGTGTGCGGACGCTTCGGGGCCGCACGCTCCCCGCCGTCGCGGACCGGCCCTACGGCCGGAGCTTGGTGCGGGAGAGCGGCAGGGCGGGCGCGATCGACCAGAGGACCTCGGCCTCGTCCTCGCCGGGGTTGTCCCAGGCGTGCGCGGCCCGCGCCGAGAACGTCGTCGAGTCGCCGGCCTCCAGGTACCTGGGCTCGCCGTCCACGCTCAGCCGCAGCGTGCCGCGGACCATGTACGCGAAGACCGTCTCGGCCTCCAGGCTGTACGCGCCGCCGGAGCCGCCGCCGGGACGCAGGATCGTCCGCATGACCTGGACGTGGCGCTCCTCGGCGGGTGTGAGGAGGAACTCCTCGATGCCGTGTCCGCCCATCTCCAGCTTGGCCCCCAGGCCGCCCTTGACGACGTCCTGGTCCGGATAGTCGAAGAGCGTGGCGATGCCGGTGCCCAGGGCCTCGCAGATGCGGATCAGGGTCGGGACGGAGACCGAGGTCTTGCCGCGCTCGGCGAGGCTGAGGAACCCCTTCGTCACGCCCGCCACCTCGGCGACCTGAGCGAGCGTCAGCCGCTGTGCCAGGCGGAGCTCACGCAGCCGCGGACCGATCGTGGACATATGGCTGTCAGGGGCTTCGGACATGGCGGACACGCTACCTGTCGGGGATGTCACGGGCGGTGGCCGGGTGAAGACGCAGGTCAAAAGGGTGGTCGGAAGGGTCTTTACCCATCGAGTTTAGTGCTGTAAAACTTGACGAAAGTTTAATGGCGCTAAACAAGACGCCCCGGTCGGCCTCCCGTGCCGACCATCGCCGTCCGCGCCGCCCTCCCCTCCCCCGCTCGTTCCGCACCACCCGAGGAGTAAGCCGATGAGCTCCCCGTCCTTCCAAGAGAGCACCGCGCGCACCGTGCGCGGCGTCGTCTTCCGCTCCCCGGGCCAGGAGGTGACCGTCACCGACGTCACCCTGGCCCCGCCCGGCCCCGGTGAGGTCGAGGTCGCCGTGGCGGCGGCCGGTGTCTGCCACTCCGACCTCCATGTCCTGCGCGGCGAGTGGGACCACCCCACCCCCGTCGTGATGGGCCACGAGGGCTCCGGCGTGGTCACCGCGCTCGGCGCGGGCGTCACCGGCCTGGCGGTCGGCGACCATGTCGTCCTGTCCTGGGTCCCGTCCTGCGGCACCTGCCGCTTCTGCCTCTCCGGACGCCCGGCCGCGTGCAGCCTGGTCGCCGAGGTCGTGGCGCCCGGCGGGGTGCTGTACGACGGCACCAGCAGGCTCTCCGTCGACGGCGAGCCTGCCCATCACTACCTGGGCGTCTCCTCCTTCGCCGAGCGCGTCGTGGTCCCCGCCTCCGGCGCGATCAAGGTGCGCAAGGACGCGCCCCTCGATGTCATCGCCCTGGTCGGCTGCGCCATCGCCACCGGTGTCGGCGCGGTCCGCAACACGGCGGGCGTCGAGGCCGGGGCCACCGTCGCCGTCATCGGCTGCGGCGGCGTGGGCCTGTCCTGCGTGCAGGGCGCCCGGCTGGCCGGTGCCGGCCGCATCGTCGCCGTCGACGTCGTCCCGGAGAAGCTGGAGCTGGCCCGCCGGCTCGGCGCGACGGACGCGGTCGACGCCCGCGACGGCGATGTCGTCGAGGCCCTGCGCGCCCTGGTCCCGGAGGGCCTGGACTACGTCTTCGACGCCATCGGCAAGATCGAGACCACCGAGCAGTCCATCGCGGCGCTCGGCCAGGGCGGCGCCGCCGTCATCGTCGGCCTCCCGCCGACCGGCCGCACCGCGCGCTTCGACCCGCTCGCGCTCGCCGAGGCCGACCAGCGCATCCTCGGATCCAACTACGGCTCGGTCGACGCCGCCCGGGACATCCCGGCCCTGGTGGACCTCGTGGTGTCGGGCGAGCTCGACGTGGAATCGATGATCTCGGCACGGCGTCCGCTGGACGAGGCGGGCGACGCACTGGCCGACCTCGCCGCCGGCCACGCCCTGCGTCAGCTGCTGATGATGGAGGACCGGACATGAGCACCGCCGGAAAGCAGACCGCCGCCGGAGCACCCTCCGACGGCCTGGCCCACCGCTCCGTCTCCACGTTCGAGGTCGGCGCGCAGAGCGTCGCGAACGTCGCGCCCAGCGCCGTCATCGCGTTCGCCCCCGCCAGCATGGCGGCCTCCGCGGGCAACGGCGCCTGGTTCTCCTTCTTCCTGGCCATGGCCGCCGTGCTCGCCATCGCGTACTGCATCTGCGTCTTCGCCCGCAGGCGGGCCGGGGTCGGTTCGCTGTACGCCTTCTCCCGGCTCTCGCTCGGGGCGCCCGGCTCGTTCGTGACCGGCTGGGCGCTGCTCATCGGCGCGGTGTGCATCGGCTCGGGTTCGCTGGCCGGTGCCGGTTACTACACGGCGCGCGCCCTCGACCAGATCGGCATCGGGATCTTCACCGGGATCACCGGCCAGATCCTGCTCGATGTGCTGCTGGCCGCCGTCGCGATGCGGCTGACGATCGCCAGTGTGCGGACGGCGGCCCGGGTCGCCTCGGTGCTGGAGGTCGTGTCGATCGTCCTGATCGTGGTCGTGCTGCTCCCCGCCTTCTTCAAGAGCGGGAACATCATCGACACCGACCAGCTGAGCCTGAGCGGTTCCACGCTCGACGGCATCGTCTTCGCCGTGGTGCTGGGTGTGCTCGGCTTCGTCGGCTTCGAGGGCGCCGCCTCGCTCGGCGCCGAGGCCACCGACCCGTACAAGGCGATCCCCCGCTCGGTGATGGGCAGCGCGATCCTGGCCGGTGTGCTCTACATGTTCGCGACGTACGCGCAGGTCGCCGGGTTCGGCGGGGCGGACGCGCTCGGGAGGAGCTCCGACCCGATGGACGAACTGGCGGAGATGTCCGGGCTGGGCTTCCTGAAGTTCTTCCTGCACGCGGGCTTCGCCGCGTCGTTCGTGGCCGTGGTGATGGCCTGCATCACCGTCGCCGCCCGGCTGCTGTTCGGCATGGCGAAGGAGGGTGTGATGCCGGCCCGGCTCGGTGTCGCCCACCCGCGCCACCGCACCCCGTCCGCCGCGATCTGGACCATCACCCCGTTCGTCGTCGTCCCCGCGGTGCTCGTGGTCGGCGCCGGTACCGCGCCGCTGAACGCGACGTCGTACATCGACACCATCGGCGTCTTCGGCTACATGCTCAGCTACACCCTGGTGTGTCTGGCCGCGCCGCTGTTCGTACGCCGGATCGGGGCCCGCGGCCTGCTGCTCACCTGGGGCCTCGGCCTGATCGGGGCCGCCGCGATGGTCTACGTCTTCTACCGCAACCTGTGGCCGGTCCCCGAGTGGCCGCTGAACGTGCTGCCGTACGTGTTCGTCGGCGCGCTGGTCGTCGGTGTCATCGGCTTCGCCGTGCTGCGGGTCCGCAGGCCGGAAATCGCCCAGCGCGCGGGAACGTTCGCGGACGACCTGGACTGACCCGGCCGCGCCTCTCCTCCTCTGTCCCTACTCTCTCCCCTCCCCCGGAGCCCCGGCCCGTCCGCACCCCGCGGCGGGGCCGGGGCTCCGGCCGTTGGGCCCGACTTTGGGGCCAAGGGCCCAGGTCACCCGGCTCGTACGTCCGTACGCTCACGTCCACACCCGCATGTGGAATCGCGGGCACAGGCAGGGCACTTGGGCTTCGGAGAGGAAGAACCGTGACGGGTGGCGGGGGCTGGGGAAGCGGAGGCGCGGGCCGCATACCGCCGGGGAACGGGGGTGGTGGCTCCGGCGCGAGCGGTGGCGTGTTCTTCGCGCTGACCCGCAGCTGGGCCGCCGGCGCCCTGGTCTACATCGCCGCCGGTTATCTGGTCTCGCGCGGGCTCGTCGAACTGCTGGCCACCGACGAACGCCTCGCGAGCTTCGGCTGGCGGCTGGCCCTGCTGCACGTCCCCAGCGTCATCACGACCGTCCTCACGGTCCTGGCCGCCGCCCGTGTCCTGCCCGACGAGCACCGCGAGTCCCGCCCGCTGACGCTCCTCGCCGCCCTCACCGTCCCGCTGGCCGCGCTCGTCTACGGGCTCGCCGTGTCCTGGCATCTGGTGGACGTCGAGGGCACGTTGATGCCGATGGTCTCGCTGGCGACCGGCGCGGCGGCGGGGCTGGCCGTCGACCGGCTGCTGGACGACCGCGCGGACGAGCCGGAGCCCGCCCCGTACCGCCCGTACTCCTGGCGGGACGGCGGCGCCACCGCCATGGAGTACCTCGGGGTGATCGTCCTCGTGGTCACGCTGATCGGCGCGATGGCCATGGCGGGTGTCGGCGGGCAGATCGGCGAGCGCATCCGCTGCGCGATCAGCTCGATGGGCGGCGGCGGTGGCGGCTGCTCCACGGGAAGCGGCGGCGACACCGCCGCGAAGCCGAAGACGGACGCCGACTACGAGCCCAAGATGTGCCAGGTCTCCAGCGTCTCCGACACCGTCGGCGACAAGGTGAAGATCGGCTGGTTCGAGTGGGGCAACGAGTACGGCTTCCAGCAGAAGGTCAGCCAGGCCAAGACGGATGTGAACGGTGACGGCAAGGTCGACGAGAGCGACAAGCTGGTCTACATGACGTTCACCGACGCCGCCTCGGCCGGTGCCACCGCCAGTACCCCCGGCGTCAAGCTCGGCAAGCTGGGCAAGGCGGATGTGGACGTCGGCGGCGGCATCAAGATCACCAACGGTGACACCTGGGTCTTCAAGAGCGAGGAGGACGCCAAGAAGATGCGGGACGACATCGAGGAAATGAAGATGTGGGAGACCTCCACCAAGTACAGCGGCGGTTACGGCGGCGGCTGGTACTCCGGGATGAAGTGGGCCGACAAGAAGAAGGACGTCGAGAGCAAGATCGGCGACAAGAAGATCTCGTACTCGACCATCGGTCTCAACGCGTACGCGGACGGCGGCCTGTCCATCAGCGCGGGCGACGAGGCCAAGCTCGGCGCGAAGCTCGGCGGCAAGGCGAAGTTCTCCCCCGAGGTCACCATCACCAAGGACGACGTCAACGGCAACGAGTCGTACACGTACACCGCCAAGCTGGAGCTGGAGGGCAAGGTCAGCGGTTCGGCCGGCCCGCTGGGCGGTGCGGCCTCCGCGAAGGACAACCGGACCGGGGCGGTCACCGTCACCCGCGACCAGAAGACCGGAAAGATCGTCCGGATCGACATGACCCAGACCGTCGAGAACGGCGCGACGTCCCACAAGGGCGACATCAGCGGCGACAACGGCGAGAAGGGCAAGGACAAGCGCGGCGGCAAGGTCAGCGGCTCCGACTCCTCCGGCGAGACCGGCATCGAGGTCCTGACCAACTCGATCGTCTTCGGCAAGGACACCGACAAGGCCACCGAGGACAAGCGCGCCATCGCCGAGCAGTGGCTGGACGGTTCCGGCAACAACACCGCCCCGTTCGAGTACATGTTCGGCGACCACGCCCTGGACCAGAAGCCCACCGGAACCGACCCCTTCGACCAGCTGATGTACGAGGACGGGCTGTCGAGCAGGATGAAGTACACCGGTCAGACGGACGCCCAGGAGTTCGGCTTCGAGGTCTCGCTCGGCATGAGTCTGGGATTCTCCCTCTCCGACGAGCACAAGAAGGAGACACTGACGGACGCGGAGTTCCTCGGGGCTCCGCAGGGCGACAAGCGCTCGTACCTGCCGTACAGCTACTGCGCGAAGTAGGAATTCGTACCTGCCGTACGGCTGCCGCGCGAAGCAGGAAGCAGCCGTACGGCAGGTACGGCTCCGGGGCGCGGCAACCACGCACGACGAAGAGGCGATAGGCGATGACGACGAAGAAGACGTACCGGACGATCGGCGCGATCACTGCCGCCGCCATCGGCTTCGCCCTGCTCGCCGGCTGCGGCGGGGACACCGCCGCGCTCCCGGGGGGCTGGGAGAAGCTCGACACCAAGAGCCTCTCCGTCGGCTACCCCGGCGACAAGGGCTACAAGGAGCAGCCCGTGGCCGAGCGGGCCAAGGCCAACGCGGCCGTCGCGGTCAAGGAGGAGGGCGGACTGCGCACCGGCATGGTCTCCGTGCAGCTCGACTTCGCCACGGGCGTGGACAGCGCCGCCGAGGCGGCGTCCGCGGCGGGCGCCGGCATCGGTCTGGGGGCGACCCGCAAGGGGACCGAGGAGGTGCGGCTCGCGGGTGCGGAGAGCGCCCGTGACGCGCGCCGGATCGACTACGAGTTCACGTCGAGCGGCGAGGACCGGACACCGGCGCAGGGCACCCGGATGACGGGGGTCGTGGTGGCGGGCGTCGATTCCAAGGACGTGCCGTTCGCGGTCCGGATCAATGCGGTGAAGGGCTCGCTGAGCCCGAAGGACCTCGACGCGTTCGTCGACTCGATCACGGTCAAGTAGCGGATCGGGAGCACTCGTCCATGCAGATCCTGCCCGGCGGCACGGCCACGTTCCTGCTGCTGTTCGGCCTGTTCCTCGGCGCGTTCGCGATCCGTTCCGCGCTGCGGCTGAACCGGGTGCTGCGGCTGGTGCGGCACGGCGAACGCGCCGAGGGGCGGTGCGCGGACCGCCGGACGGCCGACCGGGGGCCGGGCATGGAGCGGGGTCACGCCACCGAGTACGTCTTCGCGTTCCGCACCCGTGACGGCCGCGACATCGAGTTCACCGACCATGCCCCGGGCCCGTTCGGCTTCGGGGTCGGGGCGCCGGTCCGGGTCAGCTACGACCCGGCGGACCCGGCGCGGAGCGCCACGGTGGCCGGGCCGGGGGCGTGGGGTCCGGTGGTGATGCCCGTGGTGTTCACGCTCATGCTCGGGGCGTTCGCGGTGGGGCTGCTGCTGGGGTTCGCGGCGATGCGGGGCTGGGTCTGAGGGATGCGCCTCCGCGTGGAGTACTCCGGCCCGCAGAAGTCAGAACTTGTCGCGGTCGATCGGCACCGGGAGCGGCGTCAGGGAGCCGGCCGCCCGCAGTTCCCTGTTGGCCTCGATGATCGTCTCGTTGTCCGGCACGGTCGTGCCGCCTCGGGTGAGGTCGATGACCAGGCCGCCGGCGGCGGTGCGGATGTACGTGCCGTCGAGGCTCTCGGGGGCCGGCGCCGCCCGCCCTGCGGAGAGGTAGACCGCCCGACCGCACCGGGGGTGGGAATTCTGCAGCTCGAATTGCTCGGCCACCGCGTCGTACTGGGAATCGTTGTACACCTGACCGGCGTCGAGGTCCCAGGCTTCGGCGATGATCCGCAGAATCTCGGGAGCCCGCCGGATCACCTCGGTCGATTCGTCCAACTCGCGCGAGCGGAAAGCGAGCGAGATCGAATTCGTGACGTACGGCGACGACCCACCCGCGTGAATTGCCGTGGTGACGCGCAATTTCCCGGGATTATGTGCCCAGAGGGAGGTCGTGTAGCCGACCACATCGAGATCGGGCCCTTCGTTCTTGCGCTCGATGTAGTCGGCCAGTACCTCTTCCGACACCGCGTCCCCGGACGGCAGCACCACGGGGTCGGAGGCGTCTCCGCGCCCGGCGTCGTGCCAGTCGCCGAATGTGGCACCGTCCACTTCCTTGAGCGCGGTGAGAGTCCTTGCCCATCGTCTGCCGATCTCCTGGACATCCTCTTCCCGGACGCCCCAAGTACCGTTGACGACGACATCAAGCACTGAACTCTCCCTCAGCCTTCGGAATTGCGCCCGGCGCCCGCGTTCAGCCGACGACATCTCCCGGCGTGTTGATCACCTTAACGTCGATGTTCCGGCTTCGGAACATCTTCCGGGCCGCATCGGCGACGTCGGGATCGGACAGGTGCCATTCGACCGGCTTGCCCCGTGCGGCGTCCACCTGACGAGTAGCCTGGTCGGCCCAGCGGTTGGCGAGATCCGGCGCTAGTTCCCCGGTGTCGGCGTTGTAGTATTTCTTGCCCGTGTACCCGTACTTCGCCTCCAGGTACGTGCCCCGCGAGGCGTCCCAGCCGTCGAAGTCGACCGGCTTGCCCGTGAGCTTGTCCAGCGGGACCCGGTACTCCTTGCCACGGCCCACCTTCGAGATCTGCTCCTGGTAGCGGGCGCCCATCTCGGTCGGGTAGTTCCAGACGCCGGGCTTGATCTCCTGCCAGTTGCCCGAACCGCCGTCCTTGGCCCCGGCCGGCGGGTCCTTGAGGTCCTTGTACCAGGCCGGCTTCGGCTGGTTCTGGGCGTCTTGCAGGGCCTTCCGGCGCTTGGCCGCGTCCGCGGCCTTCTTCGCCTCGTCGGCCACCTTCTGGGCCTCGTCGGCGGCGGCCTTCTTCTCCGGGTCGACCTCGTCGCACTTGCCCATGAAGAAGCCGACAGGCACGGAGGCGGGCGGCGCGGCGACGAGGCCTGTGCCCGCGCCGGGCACCCCGATGCCCGTACCGCTGCCGTACGGGACCCGGACGCGACCGCCCATCCCGACGGTGCAGCCCTTGAGACCGGCCTTCTCGGCCGCGTCGTCGGCGTGCTTCTGCGCTTCCTTCGCGGCCTTCTCCGCGGCCGCGACATCGCCCGCCTTGGCTGCCTTCTTGGCCTTGGTCGCGGCCTCTCCGGCCTTCTCGGCGAACTCGCCCAGCTCGCCGAGTTTCCCGAACTTGCCCAGCTTTCCGAACTTGCCGACGAGCTTGCCCTCGCCGTATCCCGGAATGAACAGCGAGCCGATGTTCCAGAGACCGGTGCCGATCGCCTGGCCCTCGTTGCCGTTCTTCCACATGTCCCGGACCTCGTCGCCGATGAACATGTCGTCGAGGACCTTGAGGCCGGTGCCTCCGGATGCCTTGGTCCAGTCCCAGACCGCGCCGAAGTAGTCGCCGTCGGACCACTTGTCCCCGGCGCCCTTGGAGTCCTGGCTCCACTTGTCGCCGAGGCTCTTGCCGTAGTCCTTCAGGCCGTCCCAGGCCTTGCCGGGGTGGAAGATCGTGTCGAGCGTGCCGGTGACGTCGCCCCACAGCCCGTCGCCGACCAGGCCCTTGAAGAAGCCGCCGGTCTGGTGCGCGGCGCAGGAGAAGAAGGCGCCGACGCCCGAGGTGCAGCTCTCGCCGGGCTTCTCGTCGTTGCCGCCGCCGTCGTCCTGGCCGTCGCCGCCGTTCGGCTCCCCGGAGCTGTCCACGTCGTCGCCACCGTCGTCGACCTGGGTGGCGGGGTCACCTCCGGAGCTGCCGGAACTTCCCGAGCTGCCGTCGCTGCCGGAGCCGCCCGAACTACCCGCGCTGCCGGAACCGCCGGATGTGCTGGTCCCACCGGCCGTGTCGGAACCACCGGCGGCGTTGGAGCCACCAGCCGCGTCGGAACCCCCGGCCGTGTCCGCCCCGCCGGAACCGGAACCAGAGCCCGACCCCGACCCGGAACCGGAGCCCGCCGGTCCCGATCCCCCGGAGTCGGTACCACCGGTGGCCACCGAGCCGCCCGAGTCCGTACCGCCGGACGCCGCCGTCCCGCCGGTGTCCTTGCCGTGCCCGGCCTCCACGTTGCTGCCGGGCGCCGGGCAGGAGCTCCCGGTGAGGCGGCAGATCGCGTCCTGCATCCCGCCGGTGATCTGGGCGGCGATCCCCGTGACGACGAGTCCGCCGATGAGGGCCACGACCACCAGGATCATGCCCAGGTATTCCATCGCGGTCTGACCGGCGTCGTCCCGACGCCACTTGATCATGCGCGCGATACTGAACCGCCGGTGCGGCAAACGCTGTTCGACAGGCAGCTCGAACCACTCGCGCGAGCTGGCCCGGAACAGCAGGACGACGACGGCGACCGGCATCACCAGCTGGGTGACCCCGCGCCCGCTGCCCCCGCCCAGGGTCGCCACCGCGCCGAGGACGAGCCAGACGTGCACGGCCAGCAGTCCGCGCCAGACCCAGACGCCGCCGGTGCGCACATACAGCGAGAGCACGAACGCGAACACGCTCGGCAGCGCCGCGTACAACAGCAGCCCGAACAGCTGGCCGTCGACCTCATCGATCGCCGACGCCACCGTGAGCACGCCGATGCCGCCGAGGGCGGCAGCCGCGAAGAGGAGCCGTACGAGGATCAGCACCGCCTGCAACGGACGCGGCAGGGACTGCCTTCCCCCCTGCCGGCCCACGGCGACACCACCACCGGCGACTCCCCCGCCGGCACCGCCCGATACCGCAAATCCGCCTATGCCAGACACGACGAGTCCCCCAGCTTGCCGGTGTACGGCCACAGTTCAGCCACTCCACGCATCCGACCACACCGGCACCCTTCGGGGCATGGGCCTCAGGACCCAATGCAAGGCTCAAAGTTGCCGAATACGACGGAAGTCGCGAAGCGACGGACGTCACGAAGCCGCGAACGTCACGAAGCGGCGGAACCGGGGGCCGCCCCGCTACCGGACGGGAACCTCGCTCCCGAACAGCATCCAGGGCGACTGGTCGTACGAGGCCACGCCAGCCAACTGCGGCTGCATCGCGGCGATCTCGTGCCGCACGGCCAGGGTGTCCGGCCAACTGTCGAAGTACGTGGTCCCGTTGATGACGACACCGCTCCAGTCCGTTGCCGCGGAAGCGCCCTCGCGGTCGACGACGAAGCCGATGCAGAGCACGGACGCCCGCCCGATCGCCTCCCTGATCGCCCTCGCGGCCACTTCCTGCTCGTCCCGGCTCAGCAGGCCGAAGCCGAATTCCAGCGCGACGACACCGTCCCGCATCCGGCGGACGCGTGCGGGGACGCCGGTACCGCTGTTCACCCACAACAGGAAGTCGACCCGGTCGAGCCGCTGCAGCCCGGCCAGGAGGACGAGTTGTTCCCTGGTCACCCACGACGGTGTGCCCCGCGGACCGGGTCCGGGGCCGAGGAGCGTGACCCGCCGTGTGACCGGGTGGCTGAGCCGCAGCCCCGCCGCGTCGAGATCACTGAAGAGCGACTCGGAGTCCGGGCGGCTCCAGCCGAGGTGGTACGAGTAGAAGAAACCGTCACTCATCGACACATCACCCCATGCAAGACAGGTGGAGCGTGCAGTTCCAGGTGCGTGCGGGCACGCCTGACAGGGCGCTCGTGCAGGGCGCCGGTCAGGTGGCTCACCTTTGGTCGTGCACGAGCCTAATGAGGCCCGTTCGCCGGGGCGTGGGCCCAGGGACCCAGGGGCGGGCCCCATTGGACAGGGCGGTGAACGAAGGACCGGACCACGTGAGGGACAGGACACCGGACGGGCACGGTGGGCAGGACGCCGGACGGACACGGTGGGCAGGACGCCGGACGGACACTCCGGACAGCGGGCCGGACAATGCGATGGACAGCGGGCGGCCCGTCGCGGATCGTGTACGCCGATGACACGCACCGATTCGCCTCCCGCATGGGACGAGCGCACCCAGCTGGCCACCTTCCTCGACTACGTCCGTGACACCGCACGCGCGAAGTGCGAGGGCATCTCGCCGGACGACGCCCGCCGGGCCCCGCTGCCCGGCTCTCCCCTGATGACGGTCGCCGGGCTGATCAACCACCTCAGCTGGGTCGAGTACCACTGGTTCGAGGTCGCCTTCCTCGGCGGTGAGGACGAGGGGCCGTGGACGGACGAGGACCCCGACCGCGAAATGCGCATCGCGGTGGACATGCCGCTCGCCGATGTGCTGTCGCTGTACGCGGAACGGACCGCCCGCTACCGCGAGTTGGTCGCCTCGCACGACCTGGACACACCGGCCGCGCGCCCGCGCCGCGACGGCGCGCACCCCGATCTGCGCTGGATCGTCCTGCATCTGATCGAGGAGACCGCCCGGCACAACGGCCACCTCGACCTGATCCGGGAGATCGTCGACGGCACCACCGGCGTGTAGGACGGTGCGGCGCGCAGATGGCGGCGCGCCGCACCGTCGGCCGTCCAGCTGTCCAGCCGCCCGGCTATCCGATCGCGGCGGCGGCGGGTGCGATGTGCTCGGCGACCTGGTGGACGAAGCTGACCGGGTGCCGGTCGGGCAGCAACTGGATCTCGCTGATGCCCAGGTCCGCGTACGCCTCCGCGTCGGCGAGGAACGCGGCCGGCCGGTCCAGCACCGGGCCGTTGTACATCACGGTCTTGGCGATGGCGTCGTAGTCACGGCCCTCCGCGGCGCAGTGGGCGCGCAGCACATCGAGTTTGCGGGCCACTTCCTCCTGGTCGGTGGCGAAGAGGTTGCACGCGTCCGCGTAACGGGCGACCAGCAGCAGGGTCTTACGCTCGCCCCCGCCTCCGATCATGATCGACGGCCGGCCACCGATCGGCTCGGGCACGCACAGCGTCTCGGCGAGCCGGTAGTGCCTGCCGTGGAAGGGTCCGTTGTCGTCGCTCCACATCTGGAGGCAGATCCGGATCGTCTCCTCCAGCCGTTCGAACCGCTCGGCGACCGGGACCACGGGCACTCCGAGCCCGTACTGTTCCCGCTCGTACCAGGAGGCGCCGATGCCCAGCCTGGCCCTGCCGCCCGAGAGCACGTCGAGGCTGGTGACGATCTTCGCCAGGAGGCCGGGGTGCCGGTACATCACCCCCGTGACCATGAGGCCGAGCGTCATCCGCTCGCTCAGCGCGGCCACGTAGCCGAGGGTGGTGTACCCCTCCAGCATCGGTTCGTCGGCGACGCTCCGCCCGGTCTCCATCTGGAAGTAGTGGTCCATCACGGTGAACGACGCGATCCCCGCCTGTTCGGCGATCCGCACCGACTCCGCGAGCGTGGGCGCGATGAGCGCGGGGTCGGCCGGTGTCGAGTAGTTCCAGTAGTGCAGCCCGAGCTTCATGTCCGGCCTCCAGAGGCCGAGGGGGCGGGTCCGGCCGGGTTCCCGTACGAGCTCTCCATCGGCGTACCGCCTCCTGCCCGACGCACTCGACCACCGTGCGTGGTCGGCTGTCACGCTACGCGAGGCACTGCTCGTCGGCATGTCGGACGACGTGCCGGGGCGGGGCGGGACGGGTTCCACGGCCGGGCGCGCGCGGGCCGTCTCTTCGCGCAGCGCTCCCCGGGCGGTCACGCCCCATTCATCCCCGCGTCGATCGATGCGGGCGAAGTAGGGACACCCCTCCCGTTTCTCCCTCTCCCTACTCTTCCTTCTCCCTCTCTTCCTCTCTCGCTCCAGGAGTCACCCGTGCCCGCACCTTCCCCCGGCCCCGGCCCGCGGCCCGCCCTGGCCGCTGTCCTGTTCGACATGGACGGCACGCTGGTGGACACCGAGGGGCTGTGGTGGCAGGTGGCGCGCGAGGTGGCCGCCCGCATCGGTCACCGCCTCACCGACGCCGACGCCCCCGAGGTCGTCGGCCGGGCCGTCGGGGACACCGCGGCGCACCTGGTACGGGTCACGGGCCGGGACGACACCGAGCGCGTGGCGGCGGAGCTCGGGGACGAGTTCTTCCGCCGGGTCGACGCGGGCGCACCCCTGCGCCCCGGCGCCCAGCGGCTGCTGTCCCGGCTGGTGGACGAGAACGTACCGTTCGCCCTGGTCAGCGCCTCCCCGCGGACGGTGGTCGATTCGGTGACCCGGGGTGCGCTGGCGCACGTGCCGTTCGCGTTCACCCTCTCGGCCGACGACACCGTACGCACCAAGCCCCACCCCGACCCCTACCGGGCGGCGGCGGAACGTTTCGGGGTGCCCCCGGAGGCCTGTGTCGCCGTCGAGGACTCACCGGACGGCGCCGCGTCGGCCGAGGCGGCGGGCTGCACGCTCCTCGTGGTGCCCTCGCTGCTCCCCGTACCGCCCTCGCCGCGACGGATCTTCGCCGACAGCCTGGCCGGGATAGACGCGGCGGACCTGCGCCGCTACGTGGAAACCGGACCGCAGACGGGCTGAGGGCGGGGCGGTGGTGTCGCGGGCCGTGCACGCGGTGACGTGGGACGGCGGGTCACGCCTCGGTTTTCTCCGGGCTGGCCGAGGCCGCCGGTTCCGGTGTTGCGGGGGAGGGCGCGGCAGGGCGGCGCGTGGTTCCCAGGTGCCAGAGGAGGGTCAGGGCGCTGACGCCGGCGGCCACCGGCCCCAGTTCGGCCGGGGCAAGCCCGAGCCACCCCTGAGCCAGTCCGCCGAGTCCTCCGCCGAGGGCGATACCGACGTAGAGCGCTGAGGAGTTGAGGCCGAGCAGGACCGGTGCGGCGGCGGGGCCGAGTGAGATGAGCCGGTGCTGCTGGGGGACGACGATGACGCCGACGGTCAGACCCCAGACCACGGCCCAGACCAGGGTGGAGGCGAGGGCCCGGGTCGTCAATGGGGTCAGGACCAGGGCGAGAGTCGCGAGGGCGAGGGCGCCGGTGAGGACGTGCGCGGAGTCGTGGCGGTCGACCAGGCGCCCGGCGGCGATGTTCCCGGCCAGGATGCCGACGCCCCAGGCCAGCAGGATCAGGGTCAGGAGCGATTCGCTGCCGCCGGTGGCGTCCCGCAGGGTCGGGCTGATGTAGGTGTAAAGGGTGTAGGCGCCGAGGAAGGCGAGTGAGGTGACCGCCAGCAGGGCCAGTACGCGGCCCTGTTTGAGGGGGCGCAGGCGGTCGGGCAGCGAGGCGGCGGGGAGCCTCACCCCGGGGAGGCCGACGGCGATACCGACGGCCGCCAGCAGGCCGATCCCGGCGACGGCCCACAGGGTGATGTGCCAGTCGGTGCGGCCGATCAGAGTGCCGAGAGGCAGCCCCAGTGCGGTCGCCGACGTCAGGCCGCCCAGGACGAAGGCCAGGGCCCGGCCGCGGCGTTCCGGCGGTGCGATGGCCGCCGCGGTGCTGGAGGCGGCGGAGTTGATGATTCCCGCTCCCACGGCGGTGACGATGCGGGCGGCCATCACCACCCCGTAGCTCGTTCCTAACGCGGTGACGACGTTGCCGACCACGAACACGGTCAAGGCGATCAGCAGTGCCGAACGCCGGTCCAGGGCACCGGTGAGGGCCCCCATGATCGGCGCGGACAACGCCATCGTCAGGGCGAAGACCGTCACCAGCTGACCGGCCGCCGGGGTGGAGACCTCCAGGTCGGCGGCGATGGAGGGGAGCAGGCCCGCGATGACATAGCTGTCGGTGCCGACGGCGAACGTCGCCGCGGCCAAGGGGAGGAGTCGTCTGAGCACGGATCGTGCCGCCCTTCCGGAGCAGTGCGGAGGTGGATGGTCGGCACTGTAAGCAATACATGGACGCTTGTCCATGTATCAATGAGTGGATAGGCTGGCCCCATCACGGACGGAGAGAAACGATGCGTGAGGTGTCCCAGCCGGCGACCGAGGCGATCCGGATGGTGGAGGTGCTGCGCGCGCTGGCCGACCCGGTGCGGCTGGAGATCGTCCAACGGCTCGCCGCCTCCGGCGAGGAGAGCTGCAACGCCATCGGCGGCGACCTGGACGTCCACCAGACGACGCTGTCCCACCACTACCGAGTGCTGCGCGAGGCGGGCGTCACCTGGACCACCGTCAAGGGCCGCTCCCGGCTGGTGCGGCTGCGTAGCGACGACCTGGACGCACTCTTCCCCGGCCTGCTCGAATCCGTACTGAACGGGGCCCGCCGCCCGCGCCCCGCCGCAGGGGGCTGACACGCACCAGGCACCCACCTCGGCCCGCAGGAAACGCAGTTGCGGCCGTTGCGGCGGGCGCACTCCTCGATCACCTGGGCCTGGATCCAGCGGAAGCCGACGCCCGGCTCCGTGAAGCACCCGTACCGGCCTGCGGGTCGCAGATGGGCGGAGCACCCCGGGACAGGGCGGACGTTGCCCGATGTGGCATCAGCCACGGACCGGGCAGGGCGTCCGCCAGGTGCGTCGCCCCACAGGCACACACCGACTGTTCACCGCGACTCGCCACCACGGGTTGGATACCTCAACTATCTTATATCCGTGGACCAGTTGATCACCGAAGATCCCCCGAGCATCGGCCCGTACCGCCTGATCGCCCGCCTGGGCGCGGGCGGCATGGGCCTGGTGTACCTCGGCCGTTCGGAAGCCGGGCGGACCGTGGCCGTGAAGGTGGTGCAGGCCGAGTATGCCCAGCACCCCGAATTCCGCAGGCGGTTCGCCCGTGAGGTAGCGGCGGCCCGGCGGGTGGGCGGTACGTGGACGGCGGCCGTGCTCGACGCCGACACCGAGGCGCGGGTGCCCTGGGTGGCGACCCAGTACATCCCCGGACCCGATCTCACCACCGTCGTCGCCAAGGACTTCGGGCCGCTGCCCGAGCACTCGGTCCGCACCCTCGCCAACCGGCTCGCCACGGCCCTGGAGTCGGTCCACGGAGCGGGGTTGATCCATCGCGACCTCAAGCCGTCCAATGTGCTGGTGACGGTGGACGGGCCGCGTGTGATCGACTTCGGCATCGCGCGGGCCATGGACAGCCTCGCCGGGGACAGCCTGCACACCCGCACCGGGATGCTGATCGGCTCCCCCGGTTTCATGTCGCCCGAGCAGGTGCGCGGACTCGAACTCACCCCGGCCAGCGATGTGTTCTGCCTGGGCGCGGTCCTCGTCTACGCCGCCACCGGCCGCCTGCTCTTCGGCGCCACGGAGACCGGTCTGAACGCGCACCTCTTCCGGATCGCGGAGGAGGAGGCGGACCTCACCGGCGTTCCGGAGTCGCTCGTCGACCTCGTACGCGCGTGTCTGCACAAGGACCCGGCACAGCGGCCCACGCCCGCCGAGGTGGCCGCACGCACGGCCGCCGACCAGGACGGCGAATGGCTGCCCGGTACGGTGCTCGCCCAACTCGGGCGCCATGCAGCCCAGTTGCTCGACTTTGCCCCGGATGCGCGGACCCCGCGGCCGGACCCGCGCATCCCGGCCCAGCCGGGGCCTTCCGGCCCGGCCCAGCCGGTCCCCCCGCAGCCCGCGTACATACCGACGACCCCGGCGGGCCAGCACCCGGCCGCCGGGTCCGGGGCACCTGCGGCCGGGGCCGGGTCCGGGGCGGCCGCAGGTCCGGCGGCGCCCCCGTTCCCCGACGGTGTCCCGGCTCCGCATCCCATGCGGTGGTGGGGGCTGGGGATGGCCTCGCTGGCGCAGCTGCTGGTGCTGATCGGTACGGCGGTCACGAATGCCGCGATGCCGGCCATCTACGTCGCCATGGGCCTCTCCTCCGACTCCATGCGCCTGTTCTCCACCGTCTACATGCTGGGCTTCGGCGTACTGCTGCTGCTCGGCGGGCATCTCTCCGATCTCCTGGGCCGCAAACGGGTGTTCGTCATCGGCTCCGCCGGACTCGCGGCCGCCTGCGCGATCGGCGGTCTGGCCTCCTCCAGCGGTCTGCTCATCCTCGCCAACGCCCTCCAGGGCATGTCCGCCGCGCTGCTCTCGTCGTCCGCGCTGGCCCTGGTGTCCGCCGGGTTCGCGGACCCGGCCGATCCGAAGGAGCGCGGCAGGGCCTTCGGGATCTACGCCGCGGTCGCCGGGAGCGGCATGGCGTTCGGCATGTTCGCGGGCGCATGGCTGACCGAGGGGCTGAGCTGGCGCTGGTCCCTGTACGCGACCGCCGGGCTCGCCCTGCTCCTCACGGTCTGCGCGGCCCCCCTGGTGCACGACCCCCACCCGGTCCGCACCCCCGCCCGCGCCGACGTACCGGGCCTGCTGCTCGGCACCGCCGGGCTCGCCGCGCTCGCCTTCGGCTTCGACCGGGCCCAGGTGGTCCACGACGGCGCCCTGGCAGGTGGGGGTGGCTGGACCACCCCCCTGACCCTGATCCTCCTCGTGGGCGGCGCACTCCTGCTGGGAGCTTTCGTGTGGCGGCAGGCCGGTTCGCCCGGCGCGCTCGTCCCGGCGCGCCTCCTCGGGGACCGCAACCGGGTGGGCTCCCTCCTCGCCCTGCTCGTCCTCGGCCTGGGCCTGCTCGTCACGTTCCTGGTCCTGACCAGGTATCTCCAGGTCGTCCTCGAATACCCCGTGGCCCGGAGCGGCACGGCCCTGCTGCCCATGGCCGCCGCGGCCGTCATCGCCGCCACCCAGGTCGCCGCCCGGCTGTGCCACCGGCTGGCGCCCCGCAATCTGATCGTGCCGGGCCTGCTGCTGACGGCGGCCGGCCTGGCGGTCCTGACCGGCATCGATGCCGGCAGCGCGTACACCGCCCAGGTGCTGCCGGGCACGCTGCTCATCGGCTTCGGCGCCGGTCTGGCCTTCACGCCCCTCTTCACCACCGCGACCGACGGAATCGCCCCGCAGGACTCCGGCGGGACCTCGGCGGTGGTCCTCGCGGCCCAGAACCTGGGTGGCTGGGCCGCCTGGCCCCTGTTCGGCACCGTCCTCGCCTCGGCGGTCTCCGCCCGGCTGTCCGGCGCGTCGGACATTCCCGCTCCGCTGGTCGCCGCCGCCGAGGCCGGTGTCCCGTTCAACGGGCACAACCTTCCGGAATCGCTCTCCGGCGCCCTGGAGCGGGTCAACGCGGCGGTCATGGACGGGTACTCCGCCGTCCTGTGGTGGACGGTCGGCCTCACCCTCCTCGCGAGCCTGCTCGCCGCTCTGATGATCACGGCCAGGGCTCCCCAGCGGTGACGACCGCCGGAGTCCCCGCAGGAACCCTCAACGATCAACCCTGAGGCCCGAGTTGTGCGTCACCGGCACCGAGAGGGCAGCCCCTGCCCTCTCGGTGACCTGGAGGAAAGACGCATGAAGCGACGCACCGCCCGTATCTCCTCGCTGCTCGCACTGGCGGTGACCGCGGCCATGGGGGCGGGTGCGATCGCCCCGCCCGCACTCGCGGCACGGTCCCCCCACGCGGAGCGGTCCTCTCACGACCACGAGGCGACCCGCGCCGCACTGCGCGACCTGATCGGCAAGGGCGGCCAGCCGGGTGTGGCCGCCCAGGTGCGCGACGGCAGGGAGCGCTGGTACGCGGCGGAAGGGCACGCCGACACCACCACCGGCCGCGAGCGTGCGCCCGGCGATCACTTCCGTGGCGCCAGCATCACCAAGACGTTCATCGCGACCGTCCTGCTCCAACTGGAGGCGGAGGGGAAGCTGAGCCTGGACGACACCGTCGAGTCCTGGCTGCCCGGACTGATACGGGGCAACGGGTACGACGGCGACCGGATCACCCTGCGCCAACTGCTCAACCACACCAGCGGCATCGCCAACCACACCTCGGACCCCGCGTTCGTGCACGACGCCGCGGGCCCCGGCTTCCCGGAGCACCGGTACGACACCCATACGCCCGAGGAACTGGTGGCGATCGCGCTGAAGTACCCGCCGCAGCCCGATCCGCAGAAGGCGCCGCTGTACTCGAACACCAACTTCGTGATCGCCGGGATGGTCATCGAGAGGGCGACGGGCCACTCGTACGCACAGGAGGCCACCCGCCGCGTCATCCGGCCGCTGGGCCTGCGCGGCACGTCGTTCCCCGGTACGTCGCCACGGATGCCGGACCCGCACCCCGTCGCGTACTCCCGCTTCCACCAGGACGCCCCCGACGCCGGGATCCACGACGCCACCGAGCAGAACATGACCTGGCTGGGCGCGTCCGGCGACATCATCTCCACCACCGGCGACCTCAACCGCTTCCAACGCTCCCTGCTGCACGGTGACTTGCTCCCGCCCGCGCAGATGAGGGAGATGCTCGACGAGGTACCGTCCGGCGCCGGGACCGGATACGGCCTCGGTCTCGAATTCGCACAGCTGTCGTGCGGCGTGAAGGTGGTGGGCAAGAGCGGCCGTACGAACGGTTCGCTGTCCGCGATGGTCGGCACACAGGACGGGAAGCACCAGCTGACGTTCAACGTCAACGGTGACTGGCTGCCGGACGGCTCGCTCTACGTCAATGCGATCGAGGCGGAATTCTGCGGCAAGGCCCCGGCCGCCACGCGCAAGGCCTCACCCTCGACAGCACCCCTCCCCGCCGGTATCTCTCCGAGTCGCTGATCATTTTCGGCAACGACCGATGAGTCCCCGCACGACCGGCAGTCAGTCAGAAGGAGAAAGTTGATGCACCACAGCCACATGACCTCGGGAGACTCCAGATGCGCACCCTGATCAGCACCGCCTTCATCTCGCTCGACGGCGTCGTGGAGGCCCCGGGCGGGGAGCCCGGCTACCGGAACTCGGGGTGGACCTTCAAGGACATCGAATTCGTCCCGGAGGCCTTCGAGATCAAGGGCCGCGAGCAGCAGGAAGCCGCCGCGATGATGATGGGCCGGGTCAGCTACCAGGCGTTCAGCCCGGTCTGGCCGGACATGGCGGACTTCGCCGACTACAAGGTGATGCCGAAGTACGTCGTCTCCACCACCCTCACCGAGGACGACCTTGTCCAGAACTGGGGCGAGACCACGATCCTGCGCTCGCTCGACGAGATCGCCGCCCTGAAGGAGACCGAGGGCGGCCCGATCATCATCCACGGCAGCGCCACCCTCAACCGCGACCTCGCGGACGCCGGCCTGATCGACCGCTACCACCTGCTCGTCTTCCCCTTGCTGCTCGGCGCGGGCAAGCGCCTGTTCAGCGACACGGACAAGGACACCCAGAGGCTGAAGCTCGTCGAGCACGAGGCGTACTCCAACGGCCTGCAGAAGAACGTCTTCGACGTCCTCCGCTGACGCGTCCTCCGCCGACGCCTCCTCCCGCCCCGGCCCGGATCGCGCAGGAGCCCCGTCACCACCGCCATCCCGACGACACCTGCGGCATCCGCTCCCGACGCGGGCGGGCGCCGTCAGGAGGGCGGGGCGGTGGGCGGCGGTGGCGGAACCGGTGGAGGAGGTGGGAGCCGCGGCCGGGCAGCAGCATCATCTGGGCAGCCGGACCCATGACTTGGTGCCGCACTGCGGCGAGTTCGCCTCGCAGGCGCCCCACTCCCCGCCCCAGTCGTCCACAACGGCCGCCAGCAGCCAGAGCGCCCGCCGACGCCGTGTCTCGCAGAGCGCGGCCAGGCCGGGTTCGGCGTGATGCGGGTGCTGGTCCCAGACCAGGAGCCGGACCGCGTCGTCCCGGTGACGCAGGGAGACGTAGATCTCCTTACCCGGGCTCATCCTGGCGGTGACCGCGAGCAGTTCGCCCACGGCGTGTGTGACCGGCCAGACGTACGGGGTGAGCCCATGCGCTTCCAGCGCGGCGGCGACCGCCGTACGACCGATGAACGCGCTGCGGAGGTCGCCGGGAAGCGTGAAACTCAACGAGAGCCCGCGCCCGGAGTGACCCTTGGAGCGCAGGTAGGGCCGGGTGTACGCCTGCGACGGAGTGGGGCGGAGGGCGAGGTGTGGATACGGGACCGGCGGGCTCGCCTCGGCGGTGGCGGCCGGACAGAGTGCGGCGACGGCGGATGTGGACGCGGACGTAGGCACGTGCATGACGGACTCCCCTGAAACAGGCGCGAGTTGGTGGCAGCTCTCTTTCGCGTGGGCGCGCACAAGGGCTCACGGTGTTGTGTTCCGAACGAGCAGTGGCCTGTCTCCCTGACGCGGGACCGCCCCTCCCAGGGCAGGAGGTTGCGGGCAGGACCGCGCGATGCACTTCCGACTCGCCGTCACTGTGTGAGCGGTGCGTTACCTAACGTAGCGTGGCGAGGGTAAATTTACCCTCCTCATTCGATGAATGCACCCTTTCGTGGCAGAGAGGTGCGCGCACGCGGCAGACTGCCGGTGACCGCTTGCGGAAAGGAACGGCATGGCAGCAAGGACGTCACCGACTGAGCGCCAGAAGCGGCTCGGTGCCGAAGTACGGAGACTCCGCACTTCGGCCGATGTCTCCGCCGAGTTCGCGGCCGGTCTGCTGGGCGTGGACCGCGGCAAGATCTCGAACATCGAGGCCGGAACACGCCCCATCAGCCCGGACCGCCTTCGCACCTTGGCCTGCAACTGCGACTGCACCGATGTGAAGTACGTGGACGCGCTGGTGGAGATGGCCCAGTCACGCGGACGCAATTGGTGGGAGAGGTATCGCGGCATACTCCCCCAAGGGCTACTCGACATCGCCGAGCTGGAACAGCACGCCGTGCGCATGCGGGCCGCGTACTCCGTGCACATCCCGGGCCTGCTCCAGACTTCGGATCATGCTCTGGCCCTCTTCCGCGTGGTGATCCCTCAGCTGCCGGAACGGGAAGTCGCGCTGCGATTGGCACATCGAGTGGAGCGCCAGGAGATTCTGGATGGAGATGCGCCGCCGCCCTACACCGCCATCGTGCACGAGGCGGCGCTCCGGATGCAGTTCGGTGGACGCGCCGTGGCGCGCGCCCAGCTCGATCACTTGCTGACGAAGTCCGAGCAGACGAATATCACGCTGCTGGTGATCCCATTCGACGCGGGCGCGTTCCCAGGCGCAGGGCAGACCGTTCTGTACGCGGAGGGACCTGTTCCCCGGCTCGACACCGTGCAGATCGACAACTCTCACGGGCCCGTCTTCGTCCACTCCGACGTTCAACTTGCCAAGTATCGAGCCCACTTGGACTGGATGGAGAAGATCGCGTTGTCGCCTGAGAAGTCACGGGACTTCATCCACAACATCGCAAGCCAACTCTGAGGAGATCGACGATGTCGGACATCCACTGGGAAGACGCGTTCTGCGGTGAAGGAAACTCCTGCTACCGGATAGGAACCGATGGACAGGGCAACAGCTACATCGCCGTCAGCGGCTCGGAGGAACGCTTCCTCACCGACAGCCGCGAAGCGCTTCAGCAGCTGATCCGGGACATCAAGGCCGGCAAGGCGGACCATCTGCTGTAGCCGGACAACGGCAGGGGCCCGGCACCGCGATGCGCCGATGCGCTCGCGGTGCCGGGCCCCTGTCGTGGCGCGGTTCCTCAGGAAGACGTGCCGCGCGGGAAGGAGACCTCCACGCGGCGGTTCTTCTTCCTTCCCTCTTCCGTGCTGTTGTCGGCGATCGGGTACTGCTCGCCGTAGCCACGGATCTCGAAGGTGACGGTCGATCCGAGATCCTTCACCAGCACCGCCTGCACCGCGTTGGCGCGCTGCTTGGACAGCACGTCACCGTGGGCCGACGAGCCGAGGTTGTCGGTGAAGCCGAAGACGCGCACCTTGGTGGCGTTCTGCTTCTTGATCTCGGCGGCGATTGCGGCGATACGGGAGTTGGCCGCAGGACTCAACTTCGCGCTGTCCTTGCCGAAGAGGACTTCGGCCTGGAGCGCGAACTTGATGCTCGCGTTGCTGTCCTCACGACGCTCCTCTCCGCCCTCGTCCTCGATCACCTGGACGATGTCGAGGACCTTGGCGGGGGCCAGTGTGCCGCCCTCGGGCATCTTCAGGTCGGGGTCGTTGGCGTCGAGCTTCACCGGGGGCACCGACGTCGCCTCGGTGCCCGGGGGCACGCTCGGGCCGTCGTCGGCCACAGCGGTTGTCGCGCCGAAGACGGTGGTGCCTGCCAGCAACACCGCCACAGCGACGGCTCGCCCTGCAACATGGCGCCGCCCATGCCACGCACGAACACACTTCATGTCGGCCATCACCCGGAGATCTTCAGCGATGCGGTGGCGAAGGTCGGAAGCGTGAAGTCGACTTCGCTGGTGGTTGCCGGAGGCGCCGGAAACTGCATGAAGACGGAAACGGAATTCCCCGGCTGAATCGCTGTCAACCCAGTGGTGCAGAGGCAGCGCCCATCCGTGTCCCGAAGAATGTAGTAGCGCTTCTTCCCAACCTTGTCCACAAGCGTCGCGCCTGCCACAGAATTCGGGTTCTTGGCCACGATGGCAGTCTCATTTCCCGCCCACTGGCCACCGCTTCGAATCTCGTCCCCACCATTCTTGATCAGGCCACTGACAGTCACGAATCCGCCACTGTCACGCTTGACCGCGTTGACGACAAGAATCAGCCCATCGCGACCATTTACCTGCGCGAGTTTCACATTCGGGTCCACGTTCTCACCGGCAGCCGTGTCCTCCTGCTTCGCTCCCTTGTCCTCTTCTGGGGACTTGGACGGGGCAGAGGACGGCGACGAGCCGGCGTCATTGGTCTTGTCACCACCGCTGTCGGTGCCGCAACCGCCGACGGTCAGGGCCATTGCCGCCGCCAGCGAGACGGCTGCCACAGCCCTTCGAGACCTTGTGGAGCGCCGAATGCTCATGGGTTCTGATTCCTTTACTCGTCGTTCGCCATCAATTGTCGACCAGGTGCACGTCGTAGAGGATCTTGCTCACCTGAGACCAGGGCGGCGGGCTGCCCGGACTGATCTCCAGGAAGTCCTTGCCACACGTGAAGAAGAAGATGTCCCGGATGCTGTCGTCGTTGAGATCGACGGACGTCCAGCTGCAACGGAACTTGATGACAGCGGTGGCCGTGGCCTCCGCCTTCTTCCTCTTCGAGCCAGGAATGACCGGCGAGTCCACGGGCTTGAGCCCCCTGACGTCGACTTTGATCCGGTCCTCGCGACCGCCCGGCATCGGGACGCAGCTTTTGAGCTTCGCCTGGTTTTCGGCGGCAGCCCCGGCAGCCGCACTGCAACCACCCACTGGGTGGGCCGCAAGGTACGCATCGAGCAAGTCTTCGGGAAGCGAGGCGAGGAACCCGGCCTGGAATTCATCGCGAGCCTGCGCCGCTGCGGCCAGAGCCGCAGCATCCGCCGCTCCCTGGGCACCATTGCGCAAGGCCGAGGCCTTGCCGACGGCAAAGAATGCGAACACGAGGAAGAGCAGGCCCGCCACCATCACTACGTAGATGGGGAAGGCCTGCCCTGCGTCGCGGCGAAGACGCCCGATCACGAGCCTGCGGTGATCGAGTTCACCAACCCGGAGATGCGGCCGGAGATCGCGCCACCGATACCCGTGGCCATGATCGCGCCGATGATCGCCACGACCACCAGGATGATGCCCAGGTACTCGAACGCCGTCTGGCCGCGGTCCTTGGCCTCGTAACGCTTCTGGATGGCGCTGACCGCGGTGTTGGCCCAGCCGTTGACGCGGACGGCGGTCTTCAGGGTGATGTTCGACATGGTGTTCCCCTCCGGGTTCGGCCGACCGGTAGCCGGCCGACTCGCAAGTTTCTTGGGTGCCGCCCGCGGTACCGGCTTCCTCCTGGCCGGTGCCGCTGGCGACATGAGAAACATACGGCGACGAGCCCCGCTCGCCGGAGGGTCCCAGGGCCCATTCCCGGGCCCAAAGCATCAGTTGGGTCTTCGGCACCGATACGCGCAGCCGGGCCCCACGCCCCGCGCGTACCGTCACTGCCCCGCTCCCGGTCTGCCGCTCAGCCACGGTGACCACCGGCCTCGCGTGCTCCGTGCCCCGCCGAGGGGGCCGTGCCGAGCCAGCGGGCGATGGCCTCGCTGCGGCTCGCACTGTGCAGCTTGGTGAAGATGCGGTTGATGTGGTTCTTGACCGTCTTCTCGCTGATGAAGCAGGTGGCGGCGATCTGCTGATTGCTCATGCCGGACGCGATCAGCTCCATGACCTCCACCTCCCGTGAACTCAGCCCGTACTGCTGCCTGTTGAACGTCATGCCCGGTTCCCCGGTCATGGAAGACTGTGCCACAACCGATTGCAGATGCGAAAGACCCTGGGGTGCTCGAACGGGTCGCGGCGCAGGTGGAGACGGTTCGGCCTTGGGTATGTGTGCAGGCGCACTGTGTTGCTGAACGGAACTCGGGGCATGGCCGTCGTACCCGGCCCCCTGGTACGGAACGCCCGTGGTCAGAGCCGTGCCGAGCCCCTCGGGGAGGGGTTGCCCCTGTGCTCCGGGCCCCTGACGCATATGGGCGAGCAGGGCGTTGGCGGCGGTGGCGGTGAAGTGGGCCCGGCCGTCCTTCGTGTCGCGTACGGCCTGCACCAGCTGGTCGGCCGTGAACTCGCCGTGGACCAGATAGCCGCTCGCGCCGAGGCGCAACGCCTCGTGGACGATCTCGTTCTCGCGGCTGTAGGTCAGCATCATCACGGGTGCGATCCGCACCAGGTGCGGAAGCGCGGAGATGCCGTCCACGCCGGGCATCCGGACATCGAGCAGGACGACGTCCGGACGGTGGTGGACGGCCATGTCGTAGGCCTGGCGGCCGTCCGCCGCCTCGGCGACGACGTCGATGTCGTCGCGGCCGGAGAGCAGGACGCCGAGGCCGGCCCGGACCACCGGGTTGTCGTCGGCGACGACGACCCGCAGGGCGCCGGGCACGGCCATGGATACCGCCGCGGGAAAGGGAGGCATGGGCTCGGATGCCGCGGACTGCTGGGGGACGGGGAACGCATGGGAGCTGGGTTCCGAGTTGAGCGGGGTGACGTGCGGGGACGTGTGCTGGGACGCGTGGTGCTGTGCGGCCCGGTTCTGGCCCGACGCGCGGGAGACGTCGTCCGGCATCTGCGACCTCCTCTCAGGTGTCTATGGGGGGTGAGGGTGGGAAACGGAGCGGTTCAGCCGGGCTGCTCGGCGCCGGAGGTGACGAGCAACGCCGCGATCGGGAGTTCCAGGCGGACCTCGGTGCCCTTGGTCGCCTTCCCCCTTCCGATACGGATACGGGCGCCGATGGACGCGGCGCGCTCGACCATGCCGACCAGGCCGAAGTGCCCGGCGCGCCGGAGGTCGTCGAGCGTCGTGCCCGGGGGCAGGCCGCGCCCGTCGTCGTACACGCTGACGCGCAGGACGTCGCCCTTCACGCCTGCGAGTACGACGAGGTAGGTGGGTTGTGCGTGACGGTGGGCGTTCTCCATCGCTTCGGAGGCGATGGTGAGCAGCTGGCGGGCGACGGCCTGGGGGACCTGCGGGATCGGCGCGTCGTCCAGGAGCCGGAAGGTGGCGGTGAGTCCGTGACGACGTGAGAAGTCCTCGGCTCGGGCCCGGAGCTCACGTGCGACGTCCACGCCGCCGTCGAGTCCGGACTCGCGGCGCAGGTCGGAGAGGAGTTCACGGGACTCGGCGGCGGCCCGGCGGGCGGCGCGTGCGACCAGTTCGGCCTGGTGCCTGACGGTGAGCGGGTCCATCCGGTCGGAGGACACCGCCAGGCCGTCGGCCGCCAGGGCCAGGCCGTGCAGGGTCTTGGCCACCGAGTCGTGCATTTCCCGGGCGAGCCGGGTGCGCTCGCCCTCCACGGCCTCGCTGACGGCGAGCCGGGCCCGGGTCTCGGTGAGGGCCTGGCTCGCCGTCCCGAAGCGCAGGAGCAGATTGCGCAGGGTGACGCCGACGGCTCCGGCGATGAAGCAGAAGCCGGGAAGGAGGACGGCCGTGGCATCGGCGGGTTGGAGCTTCGGGTTGGTGTTGTACACGCCGAGGACGATGACCACCTGAAGCGCGGCGAAGACCGCCGCGCCGCGCCAGCCGTAGACGAGTCCGGCCAGCAGCGGGGTGCACACCGTGACGTACGCGAGGGTGGACTCAGGGCTGGCGGTGACCAGCAGCAGAGCACCGAAGAAGGCGTCTATGCCCAGCAGCCAGGGGTAGCGCAGCAGGACCGGGCCGAAGCGCTCCCAGTCGCGGAACAGGACGTACGAGCCCATGAACGTGACGAGGATGGCCGAGCCGATCAGCCAGGAGGCCAGTCCCGACGCGGTGTGGCCGATCGCGAACGGGGTGGCGATGGCGATCATGGCGAGCCGGAAGCCGAAGACCTGCCGGCACATCGCCTGGAGCGCGTTGAGCTGGATCGCGAACGCCGGGCGTGAGCCGGGATCGGCGATCGCCTGACGCACTTCGGCGTTCAGTCCGTTCTGGCCGTTGCCGAGCTGGAACGACATGAGCCTGCCACCTCCCTCCGACCGTCCTGCCCACCGTCCGCGCCGTCCACGTCATCCGCCCGTGAGGAAGCTGAAGTCGATGTTGGCGCCGTAGACGAAGCCGACGGTCAGCAGCACCAGCGTTCCGGGCAGCAGGAACGTGGTGACCGCGAAGGTGGCCTTGGGAACGGCCCTGGCTGCCTTCCGGCGGGCGTTCTGGGCATCCGTGCGCCGCATGTCGTTGGCGATCTGGATCAGCGTCTCGACGATCGGCGCACCGAGCTCCTCGCCCTGCTGGAGCGTGGTCACGAACATCGCGACCTGCTCCGAGTCGTTGCGCTTGCGCAGCTGCTCGAAGGCCTCCCGGCGGCTGACGCCCATGTCCATCTGACGCAGGGTGATGCGCAGCTCGTCGGCCCAGGGGCCTTCGTACTTCTCCGCGACGCGTCCCAGCGCCTGTCGGAAGCCGAGGCCCGCCGACACGACGACCGCCAGGACGTCGAGGAAGTCCGGGAGAGTCCGGTCGATGTGGTCACGCCGCATGCGCACCGCCGACCAGAGCCCGACCTCGACCCAGAACAGGCCGAAGGCGACCAGGACCAGGGCGAGGATGACCTGGCCGCGCAGGAGCATGGTGAAGGCACCGAGCGCGCCGAGGCCGCCGTAGACGGCCCGGCGTGCCGCATAGCGGTCGATGGTCAGACCGGCTGGGTTTCCCGCCATGTCGATCTGGCGGCGCTTCTTGTTGACGGCCTTGGGGCCCATCATCCGCAGGATCGCGGGTGCCCAGCGCATGCCGAGACGGTCGATGCCGGAACCGACCGCGGTGGTGCGGGTCGAGCCGACCTCCAGCGCGATCGCGAGGTCACCGGGGAGCTTCGCGTCACGCCGGTACATGCGGATTCCGGCGATGATCCCGTACACCGCGAGCCCCATGACGCCTGCGAGCAGCAGGCCCATGTTCGCCCCGCCCATCAGACGTCGATCCGGGACATGCGGCGGATCACGATGAATCCGATCGCGTACAGGGCGATGGAGACGACCACCGCGACCTGGCCGATGAAGGCGCCGGTCATGCGGTCGAGCGCTCCTGGCATGACCGTATTCATCAGGAGCATGGCACCCAGACCGAACATGGGGACGGCGTAAGCCGTGACCGTGACCTGGGAGAGCTGGGTCTTGACCTCTCGCCGGGTCTCCTTGCGCTCCTCCAGCGTCTCGGTGAGGTTGCGCAGCGAGCTGACGACCGTACCACCGGCCCGGTTGGACAGGACCAGGGTGGTCACGAGGACGACGAGTTCACGGGAGGGCAGCCGGTCGGTCAACTCACTCAGTGCGTCGTCCAGCGGCTCACCGACGGCGAGACGCCGGGACACCCGGGCCAGTTCCTCACCGGCCGGGTCCTCCATCTCGTCCGCCGCCATGCCGATGGACGTCCGCAGTGCCAGGCCGGCCTGGGTGGCGTTGGCGAGGATGCGGGCGAGTTCGGGGAGCTGGTTGATGAAGCGCTCGGTGCGCTTGGTGCGCTGCCAGTTCAGGAAGGCGTTGGTGCCCCAGAGGCCGATGAGGGCGGCCACCGGACCGAAGAAGCTGGCCAGGATCGACGAGGCGATCATCCACAGTGCGGCCATGGCGGCGAGTGCGTAGACGACGAACTCGCCCGGAGTGATGTCGAGGCCGGTGGCGGCCAGCTTCAGCTCGATCTTCCGGCCCAGGCCGGTCTTGCGCAGCCAGGAGTCGAAGCCCCGGAAGCGGCGGTGCCGGCCGGTCTCCGGGATGTGACCGGTGTGCGAGAGCCGGTCCACCAGGGCGTCGCGGTCGGCCTTGCCACCGCTGTACGCGTGTAGACCCACGACGCCGGTGACCCCGGCGAGCAGAGTGACGCCGATGGTGAGAAGAGGGAGATTCGTCATGGCACGTTACCTAGTTGGCCTCTCGGGTGGCGAGCTGTTCGGCGGATTCGGCGACCCCGAAGGCCTGCGGGACGGGCTGGCTGGCCATGTAGAGGCGCTCGGCGATCTTGCGCGGGATCGGGAGGTAGTTGAACTCGCCGTTGATCCGCCCCTCGGCGTCCATCGGCTGGGCGTCGAACCTGGCGACGGTCACGATGCGGTAGGGGTCGCGCCCGTGCGAGTCGAGGACGGCGATCTCGGTGATCTTTCGGGAACCGTCGGCGTGCCGGGTGAGCTGGACGATCACATCGACGGCGCTGTTGATCTGGTCGTGCAGCGCCTCGAACGGGATCTTGATCTCGGACATCGAGGCCAGGGTCTGCAGACGCATGAGCGCGTCCTCGGCGTTGTTGGCGTGGACGGTGGCGAGCGAGCCGTCGTGACCGGTCGACATCGCCTGGAGCATGTCAAGCGATTCGCCGCCACGGACCTCACCGACGACGATGCGGTCGGGGCGCATACGCAGGGAGTTGCGGACCAGGTCGCGGATGGTGATCTGGCCCTTGCCCTCCACGTTCGCCGGGCGGGACTCCAGCCGGATGACGTGGCTCTGCTGGAGCTGGAGCTCGGCGGAGTCCTCGATGGTGACGATGCGCTCACTGTCGGGGATCAGGCCGGAGAGCGCGTTGAGGAGTGTCGTCTTCCCGGTGCCGGTGGCTCCGGACACGATGATGTTGAGCTTGGCCTGGACGAGGCCCGCCAGCAGGATCAGCATCTGCTCGTCGAGCGAGCCGACGTTGATCATTTCCTGGAGGGTGAAGGCCCTCGGGAACCGTCGGATGGTGAGCGTGGCGCCGGTCAGCGACAGCGGCGGGATGATGACGTTGACACGCTCACCACTGGGTAGACGCGCGTCGACCATGGGGTTCTGCTCGTCCACACGACGGTTGACCGTCGACACGATGCGCTCGATGGTCTGCATCAGCTGTTCGTGCGAGCTGAAGCGCATCGGCAGTTTCTCGACCTTGCCGCTGCGCTCGACGAAGATCTGGTCCGGTCCGTTCACCATGATCTCGGTGATCGACGCGTCTTCGAGGAGCGGTTCCAGGATGCCGAGGCCGAGGGCTTCGTCCACGACCCGGCGGATCAGCTGGGTGCGTTCGACCGTCGAGAGGACCGGGCCCTCACGGCTGATGATGTGGCTGAGTACGCGCTCCAGCCGAGCCCGCCGGTCTGCGGCGGCGAGCGAGGACATCTCCGCGAGGTCGATCTCTTCGAGCAGCTTGGCGCGGTAGGTGGCCACCATGTGGCTGTCCTCCCGCGCCCCGCCGTTCTTCTCGGGGGCGCTCATGCGTGCCCGCAGACTCATTGCGTAACTCCTCGTTCCGACTTGCTTGTTGAGCCGCTGAGAGGCCGTGGTGCGGCGTGCCGCGTACGTCAGGTGCGGGGCATCGTGGAGCTGCGTTCGGCGGTGCCCCAGATGTGGATGCCCGGAAGGATGTCGGGCACCTCGACGCGAGCGGTGCAGGTGACCTCGTCGAAGCCGGAACCGCTCGGGCGGAAGCGGACCCTGTCGGCGGTCCAGCCGCTCATCGCGTCCTTGCCCGCCTGCTCGTCGCAGTCGCCGTAGGCCGACATGCTGCCCGAGCGCGCCGCCGCACGGGCCCCCGTTCCCGCCTGGTTGGCGGCGTACGCGGCGAGCCCCGCCTGGATCGCGAGGAGGCCGCACAGGAGCAGCAGAGGAATGAAGCCCAGATACTCGATGGCGACCTGACCACGGTCACGGCGGGTGCCGGTGGCGCGGAGGTCGGATGTGGTCTCGCTCATCGGTCAGCCTCCACCGGGTATGCGGCGTTGCCCGTGACTCGGAACGGCCAGTTGAGGACGCCGGGCACCAGCACGGGTACCTGGAGTTTGACCTCGGCCTTGTACACGTCGTGCGTGGTGCGGCACCTGGGCCTCTCCTTCATGGAGTCCCGCCAGGCCTTCGGCAGATGTTCCTCCGCCGCGTCCCGGCAGGCCTGCCCGCGCATGCTCTGCGCGATGGCCCCCTGGTGCGCCGCCTCGTCCGCCGAGTTCCCCGCGAGGGAGAACGTGTAGCCGATCAGCGCACACTGCCAGAGCGCGATGAACAGCAGGATGATCAGCGGAGTGACGCCCAGGAACTCGATCGCGGTCTGGCCGCGGTCCCGCCCCCGGCCGAGGAGGCGGACGCGCATTCCGCCCCCCGCCGGGGCGGCGTCACCGTAACGCCTTCCCCGTATCTCCGTGTCTTTCGTCTCGGTAGGTGCCATGGGTCAACGTGCCTCCTAGGTCGTCGGCAGGTTCCGGGTGCCGTCGCGGTCGCGGCGGCGCCCGATCGAGCCTCGGTCGTTCTTGAACTTCGCGCCGGTCTTCACACCGCTCTTCGCGCCGTTCTTTTCCGCCTTCTCAGGAACCTTGACGATGCCGAGCTCGCCCGCAAGGGCCCAGAGGGCCTGTTTGACCGTGCTCTTGGAGTCGAGTTCGTGCAGCCGGCCCGCGTCGACGACGGCCTGGAGTTCCTTGAAGTTCGCGGGAATCGCCGTGTTGGCCGTAGTGGTGCCGGTGATCTTCTCGATCAGCTGCGGCTGGATCTCGGTGTTGCGGATGAAGCGGTTGACGACGGTGACCGTCTCCTCCGCCTTGCGGATCTGGAGCCGGTCCCACATCCGTACGACGCGCTTGGCGCCGCGCACCGCGATCACATCGGGCGTGGTGACCAGGAGCGCCGTGTCGGCCATCTCGATGGCGGCCGCACTGGCGCCCTGGAGCTGGCTGCCGCAGTCGACGATCAGTACCTCGTAGCGCGAGCGCATGGCGCTGACGATCTGCCGGGCCGAACGGTCGCTGACCTCCTCGGCGCTCTCGCCCTCGCTGGGGGCCAGGAGCAGTGCCAGACCGGTGCCGTGGCTGAACACCGCGTCGGACAGGACGCGCGGCGATATGTCGGCGATCGTCGACAGGTCGACGATGGAACGCCGGAACTGCACATCGAGGTACGAGCCGATGTCACCGGCCTGGAGGTCCATGTCGACCAGGGCCACCGTGCGTCCGGACGCCTGGGCCGCCAGGGCTATCTGCACGGCGGTGAGGGTGGTGCCGACACCGCCCTTGGCGCCGCTGACCGTGATGACCGTACCGCCGGGGCCGGTGAACACATCGTTGCCGGTGGTCAGATGGCGGCGGACTCCGACGGACCACTGGGCCGCGGATTGAACCCTGCTGGCCAGTTCTTCGTAGCTCAGGGGGAGGGTGATGACACCACGCGCACCCGACTCCATCGCGGACGCGAACAGACCGGGGGTGACATCGGCGGTGATCAGCACGACCCCTATGGCGGGGAAGCGCAGGGAGACCTCCCGGATCAGCTCCAGCGCCGGCACCGGTCCGATCCGCTCGTGGACCAGCACGACCTCGGGCAGATCGTCGAGCGACTCGCCCGCGAGCCGGGCGAGGGTGTCGATGAGCTGCGTCGAGTCGGTGACCGGAGCGGCCGGCTCCGCGTCGGGGAGCTGGCTGAGCAGGGTGGTGACGGATCTGGCCGCGTCGACGTCACCGACGGCCGGGAGGATCCTCGTGGTCATTCGATCCTCACTTGTCCTTGTCGAGCGTGTAGGTGCGGTCGCCCGGACGGATGGTGCTGTCGCTGCCGGAGGCCAGGAGCGCGAGGCGTACGTGCTCCGCGAAGGACTCGGCGTAGGCGATGCGCTGGGTGTCGAGCGTGTTGAGCGCGAAGGTGATCGGGACGGCCTCGGTGCCCATGTTGGACTTGCCGTCGTGGTTGGGCTCCAGGGCGGTCAGCTTGCCGACGTCCAGGACCTTGGCGTTGGAGACGATGACCTTCGACTGGGACGGGTCGCCGTCGCGCTCACCGGCGAAGGTGGCGTAGATGTTGACGGTGGCGCCGGGGGTGATCTTGCCCGCGACGCCGGTCGCGGCGTCGATCATGATGGCGATCTCCTGCTCCCCGGGCTGGAGTTCGGGGCGGCGCTGCATCATGTCGGACTGGAGCAGCGAGCCCTTGCGCAGCTGGGTGACGGCGATCTTGCCGTTCACCTCGGAGAGATCGGTGACCGCGTTGTGGGAGAGCCAGCGCTTGGGCATCGATATCTTCTCGAACTGCCCGGAGGACAGAGCGGTGTAGGGCGCGACGTCGGACCTCAGCTGGTAGGCCGAGACTTCCGGCCCGACCTTGGAGTTGACATCGCTGATCACCGAGAGCACGCCGGCGAAGGCGCCGAAGGCGCACAGAACCGACAAAAGCAGGAGTATCACGCCACGGCGCTGACGGGAGTTCATGGGCCGGACAACCTCGTTCGATTCGGATGCGTGGGGCAGCGGACAGAAGGGCGTCTACGGAGGAAAGCGGAAGCGCTGGGACTGCGGTGGTGCGAGGACTGCGGTGGTACTAGGACTGCGGTGGTGCGAGCGCTTCTTGGCTGAGGACACCGGCGGAGTGCATTCGGTTCTCGGCCGCGGGTAGCGGGGAGGAGCAGAACCCGCAGCGATCACCGATGAGTTCCATTCCGCACCAGTGGCAGTTCTCACGACGTACGGAGGACACCAATTGGTACAGGACGGAGATGTCTGGCAGATAGGCGGCGAATTCCACCAGTTTTCCGGTTCCCCACCATGCCGGGGATTCGGACGGAAGTGCGGACTCGTGAATGGCCTGGACCTGCCACGCGGGCGCGAGGGTCTCCTTCACCCACTCCGACTGCGACTGCCCTTTGGCGGTCATCAGGTGGGTGGCGAATTCCGGGCCGGTCGGCGGGTCGGCCTTCGGGCCGACCCTGACGAGCTGCGGCTCGGGCCCCGCGACCACGGCGAACTGCGAACCGGGCACCCAGGACTTCGCATGGGTCCTGAGGTCGACCGGGACCCGGTCGAACTTGGTGACCGAGTGGAGCAGGGCGCCCGCGTGGATGTAGTGCGTCAGCAGCCGGGCGGCGGAGGCGACCACCCCGGGGCTGAAGTCACAGATCGACAACTGGCGCAGCTGCCTGACGAGTACGGCGACGCCCAGCGGCGGGAGGTCCACCTCGACCAGGGCGATGCGGTCGCTCTCCAGGACCGAGCGTACGGAGAAGAGCCGACGCTCGTGGGCGGGCGAGATGCCGGAGGGGTAGACGGCCACGACATAGCCGTGCTGTTCGAGGAGCACGTGCATGTCACCGATGGCCATCTCCAGCGCCTGGGCATCGGGCGCCTGCAGCAGGGCGGCTGTCGGTGTCTGCTGATCGGTCGGAGGTAGTACCAAGTCAGCACTGGTCACTGCTATTGCGGTCGGCACGCTGTTCCCCGTTTCGGCTTCCGGCCGGACGCCGGTCATGACGTCGGCCGCAATCGCTCCTGCTCCGCGGTTCTGCCTCAGCACTTTATCCACGTCCTACCTGGCAGAGAACACTTTTCGGAGGCCAGTCCGACAACATGTGCGAGGCGCCCGCGTAACGCCCGAGTGCTAAATCGGACCAAATCGAAAATCGTCAACTTCTGTACAACTGCGGAGGGTTACGGATCCACGTCCCGGCCATCTTGCGCCGGGAATTCATCCGCGCACGTCAGCGCGGATACGGAACCTTGCGCACCGGACTCGCGCCGGACTCCCACCGGGGGCCGGTTCGTCACTGTCCGAGCACTCCGCCCCCTCGCCCGCACGCGCCCCCGCGAGGTCAACAAAACGTCAATTCACAGGCGAGCCGACTGGACTTGAGCCCCCGCGAGGGGCATCGCGAGGGCATCACGGAGGGCATCAGGGAGGCCGTCGGGGGACACAAGCGGAGCGCGTACGGACCCGGCCGGCACACCCGACCGCCACGGCTCTCATTGCCAGAGGTCTTGACAACTTGATTGGTCTGGACCAGTTTATCGGCCAGCGGTGGCCACCGTTCCTCAACTCCACATCCCCTTCTTCTCCCCGTCGCCTCCCGGACGGCCCGGAGTACCGCCGGTCCCCCCGTCGGCTCGTCCCCCGGCACTCCCGGCAGGCATCCCCAACTCCCCCACGGAGGCAGCAAGTGGAACGTTCCCCCTTTAGCGGCCACAGAATCCACGGGCGTCGCGGCCGGGTCCGGATCGGCGCCGCCATGGCCGTCCTCGCGGCCGGCGCACTGACCGTCACGGGTCTCGCCGGAAACGCCCAGGCCGCCGACATCAACGTGGCCAAGAACGCGGGCTTCGAGTCCGGGCTCGCCAACTGGACCTGTTCCGGCGGCAGCGGTGCCACCGTCTCCTCCCCCGTGCACGGTGGCACCGCCGCCCTCAAGGCCACCCCCTCCGGCCAGGACACCGCGCGGTGCGCCCAGACCGTGGCCGTGAAGCCCGGCTCGACGTACACACTCAGCTCCTGGGTGCAGGGCGGGTACGCGTACCTCGGCGCGAGCGGCACCGGGACCACCGACGTGTCGACCTGGTCCCCCGGCTCCGGCGACTGGACGCAGCTCACCACCAGCTTCAAGACCGGCCCGAACACCACCTCGGTCGAGGTCTACACGCACGGCTGGTACGGACAGGCCGCCTATCTGGTGGACGACGTCTCGGTCAACGGCCCCGACGGCGGGGGCGGCACCGACCCGGAGCCGACCATCCCGGCCGCCCCGGCCGGACTCGCGGTGGGCACGACCACCTCCTCCTCGGTGGCCCTGTCCTGGAACGCGGTCTCGGGCGCGACCGGCTACACCGTCTACCGGGACGGCCAGAAGGCGACCACGACCACCGGGAACTCGGCGACGGTCACGGGGCTGGCCGCCGACACGGCGTACCAGTTCGCGGTGACGGCCACCAACGCGGCCGGTGAGTCGGTCAAGTCCACGACGGTCAGCGGCCGTACGGCCAAGGAGGGCGGCGGCAACCCCAACCCCGGCACCTCCGTGCCCAAGCACGCGGTGACCGGCTACTGGCAGAACTTCAACAACGGCGCGACCGTCCAGAAGCTCAGCGACGTGCCCGCGAACTACGACATCATCGCGGTCTCCTTCGCCGACGCCACGAGCACCCCGGGCGCCGTCACCTTCAACCTGGACACGGCGGGCCTGAACGGCTACACCGTCGCCCAGTTCAAGGCCGACATCAAGGCGAAGCAGGCGGCCGGGAAGAACGTCATCATCTCGGTCGGCGGCGAGAAGGGCTCCGTCTCGGTCAACAGCGACGCCTCCGCCACCAACTTCGCCAACTCCCTCTACTCGCTCATCCAGGAGTACGGCTTCAACGGTGTCGACATCGACCTGGAGAACGGCCTCAACTCCACGTACATGACGAAGGCGCTGCGCTCGCTGTCGCAGAAGGCGGGCTCCGGCCTCGTCATCACGATGGCCCCGCAGACCATCGACATGCAGTCGACCGGTGGCGAGTACTTCAAGACGGCGCTCAACATCAAGGACATCCTCACCGTCGTCAACATGCAGTACTACAACAGCGGTGCGATGCTCGGCTGCGACGGCAAGGTCTACTCGCAGGGCTCGGTGGACTTCCTGACCGCGCTCGCCTGCATCCAGTTGGAGGGCGGCCTCGCCCCGTCCCAGGTCGGCCTCGGCGTCCCCGCCTCCACCAGCGCCGCGGGCGGCGGCTATGTCTCCCCGTCGGTCGTGAACGCGGCCCTGGACTGCCTGGCGTCCGGCACCAACTGCGGTTCCTTCAAGCCCTCGAAGACGTACCCGGGCATCCGCGGCGCGATGACCTGGTCGACCGCCTGGGACGCCAAGTCGGGCAACGCCTGGTCGAACGCGGTGGGCCCGCACGTGCACGGCCTGCCGTAACCACCGGACCCCACCCGCACCGCCTGCCGTGACCACCGGCCGGCATCAGTGACCAGCAGCGCCGCCGCTCCCCCGGCGGCGCTGCTGCACGTTCGGCGCGACGAGCCCGGCATGGTCCGGACGAAGGACCTAGATCACCAGGCTGAGCAGCGCCGCGACCGCGAAGCCCGCGACCGACAGGACCGTTTCCAGGACCGTCCAGGACTTCAGGGTGTCGCGTTCGGAGATGCCGAAGTACTTCGACACCATCCAGAAGCCGCCGTCGTTCACATGCGAGGCGAAGATCGAGCCGGCCGAGATCGCCATGATGATCAGGGCGAGATGGGCCTGCGACAGGTCCTGGCCCTCGACCAGGGGGACGACGATGCCGGCGGTGGTGACGATGGCGACCGTCGCCGAGCCCTGGGCGACGCGCAGCACCACGGAGATCAGCCAGGCGAGCAGGATGACCGGCAGGCCGACGTCGTTGAAGGTCTTGGCGAGGGCGTCCGCGATGCCGCTGGCCTTGAGGACGGCGCCGAACACCCCGCCCGCGCCGACCACCAGCAGGATGTTGCCGACCGGCTTGAGGGAGGATGTGGACACCGTTTCCAGGGACTTGCGGGACCAGCCGCGGCGGATGCCCAGCAGGTAGTACGCCAGCACCAGCGCGATCGTCAGGGCGACGAAGGGGTTGCCGAAGAACTCGATGACGGAGCGCGGGGTGGAGGGGTCCAGCGCGATGGAGGAGAACGTCGCGGCGAGGATCAGCACCAGCGGGGTGCCGATGATCGTGAGTACGGTGGCGAGCGCGACCGGCTCCTCGCGCGGGGTGACCCCGGCGGCCCGCTGCTCGGCGACGACCGCGGCCCTGGCCTCCTCGGCGGCCTCGACCATGTCCTGCGGGACGGCGACGAAGATCCGCTTGCCGATCCACGCGGCGTAGCCCCAGGCGGCGAGGACGGACGGGATGCCGACGACGGCGCCCATCAGGATGACCCAGCCGAGGGAGACGTGGAAGAGTCCGGCGGCGGCGACCGGGCCCGGGTGCGGCGGCAGGAAGGCGTGGGTCATCGAGAGGCCCGCCAGCAGCGGCATCGCGTAGAGCAGGATCGACTTGCCGGACCGCTTGGCGGCGGCGTAGACGATCGGCGCGAGGACGAAGATGCCGACGTCGAAGAAGACCGGGATGCCGAAGATGAGGCCGGTGAGGCCCATGGCGAGCGGGGCGCGCTTCTCCCCGAAGAGGTTCAGCAGGCGAGTGCTCAACACCTCGGCGCCGCCGGAGACTTCGAGGATCGAGCCGAGCATCGTACCGAGGCCGATGATGATCGCCACATGGCCGAGGATGCCGCCCATGCCGGATTCGATGACGGAGACGGCGGCGGACTTCTGGACCGTGCCGAAGAGTTCGGTGACGGAGAGTCCGGCACCCAGGCCGACGGCTATGGAGACGGCGAGCAGCGCGACGAACGGCTGCAGCCTGACCTTGATGATCAGGAAGAGGAGGAGCGCGATCCCGAGTGCGGCGACGGTCAGCAGACCGGCGGTGCCGTCGATCAGCGGAAGGACGCCACCGGTGTGGGGCGGTGTCTCGGCCGGTGGTGGGGTTGCGGCGAGCAGCATGGGTAACTCCGTCGTCGGAGGCGGTTTTCGGGTGTGGGGGAGCGCGGCACGGCGCCCCGGGGGAGTGGGGCGCCGTGCCGTGCGCGTGGTGCGGGTGCGGCAAGTGGATCAGCTGGTTCAGCCGAGGACCGCGAGGGCGTCGATCTCGATCAGCAGGCCCTTGGGGAGGCCGACGTAGACCGTGGTGCGGGCGGCGGGGGCGGCCTTGAGGTTCTGCTCGCCGAAGTAGGCGTTGTAGATCTCGTTCATCTCGGCGAAGTGGTCCACGTCCGTGAGGTAGACGCGCATCATCATGACGTCGTCCCAGCTCGCGCCGCCCTCCTCCAGGATCGCCTTGACGTTGGCGAAGGTCTGGAGGGTCTGCTCGCGCAGCGTCGGACCGGCGGGGGTCGGGGCCTGTCCCTCGACGGCGGGCAGGAAGCCGACTTGGCCGGCGACCTGGAGGATGTTCCCCTTCTTCACCCCGTGCGAGAACTTCGCGGGGGGCGTGGTGTGGGTGCTCGGGGTGAGGGCGGTCTTCTCGGTCATGGCAGTTCAGGCTTTCTTGGGTCGGGTGGTGCCGGAGTACTCCCGGCTGATGGAGTCGGCGGTGCGGCGCACCAGTGGGAGCAGGGTGAGGAGTTCCTCGGCCGTGACGACGACATTGGGCGCGGAGACCGACATCGCGGCGACGACCCGCCCGTCCGCCCCCCGGATGGGGGCGCCGACGCAGTTGATGGACTCCTCGTGGCCGCCGAGGTCGGTGGCCCAGCCCTGTTCGCGGACGACGGCGAGCTCCTTGAGGAAGGCACCGGCGTTCGGCGTCGAACGGGACGTGTACATGGGGTAGTCGAGCTTCTCGGCGATCGCGCGCCGCTCGGGCTCGGTGAGGTCGGCGAGGAGCAGCTTCGCGACGGCGGCGACGGTGATCGCGACGGGCTTGCCGATCCGCGAGTACATCCTGACCGGGTAGCGGCTCTCGACCTTGTCGATGTAGAGGACCTCCTGCTCCTCGTACACCGCGAGATGGACGGTGTGACCGCAGCTCTCGTTGAGTTCGACGAGGTGGGGGTGGGCGATCTCCCGTACGTCGAGGTTCTCGACGGCTTCCTGCGCGAGGGCGAAGAGGCGGGCGCCGAGGCGGTAGCGCTGGTCCTGCTGGCGGTAGACGAGTCCGTGTTCGTGGAGCGTACGGAGCAGGCGCAGCGCCGTGGACTTGTGGACGCCGAGCCGCTCGGCGACCTGGCCGAGGTCGGCGGGTCCCCGGGCGAGCAGCGGCAGGATGCTCAGCGCCCGGTCGACGGTCTGACTCATGTCGTACGTACCTCCTGGTCGTCCCCCGTCCAGCCGGGGCCGAGACGAAGTCTCCCCCAGGCCTCGTCGTCCAGTGCGGCAAGGGCGTCGGCGTGCGCGCGGGCCGGCGGGGCGGTGAGGTCGCCGGGGACGGTGAGGACGGCGGCGGCCATCAGGTGGCCGTGCCGGACGCGGTCGCGTACGGGGAGGTCGCGGAGGGTGGCGGAGAGGAACCCGGCGGCGAAGGCGTCACCGGCGCCGACGGGTGCGACGACGTCCACGCGGAGGGCGGGGACGGTGGTGGTGACGTCGGTTCCTTCACCTGTTCCTGTTTCTGTCCCAACCCCCGTTCCCGTCCGTGAGAAGACCGTCGCGCCGTCCGCGCCGCGCTTCACGACCAGGACGGACGGTTCCGGCAGCGCCGCGCGGATCGCCTCCGCGCCCGTCAGCCCCCACGCCTCCTCCGCCTCGTCCTCGCCGACGAAGACCAGGTCGCTGCGGCGGGCCAGGTCGAGGAGCACCGCGGGGGACGCGTCGGCACCGCGCCACAGGCCCGGCCGGTGGTTGACGTCGAAGGAGATCAGCGGGCGGCCGGGGCGGGGCGCGGTCAGGTCGTGGAGCAGGGCCAGGCAGTCGGCGGAGAGGGCGGCGGTGATGCCGGACAGGTGGAGCACCCGGGCCGTGGGCAGCGACGCGTAGGGGACGGTGCGCGGGGACATCGCGGAGGCGGCGGACCCGGCCCGGTAGTAGGCGACCTCGTGCACATCGGTGGCCCGGTCGGTCGCGGTGCGGAAGTAGATCCCGGTGGGTCGCGAAGGGTCGCGCCGCACGCCGGAGGTGTCGACCCCGTAGCCCGCGATCGCCTCGACGAGATGATCGCCGAAGCCGTCCGCGCCGACCCGGCCGACCCACGCCGCCCGGTGCCCGGCGGCGGCCAGCGCGCAGGCCACATTGGACTCGGCGCCGCCGATGCCACGGCCGAAGGCGGGTACGTCGGCGAGGCGTCCGGGCTGCGACGGCAGGAACGTCACCATGGACTCGCCGAGACACGCGACCTCGGTGGCCGTGGCGGCGTCGGCGGTCCTGGCCGGGGTTCCGGACACTCGGGGCTCCTCGCGGTTTCGGTGGTGCGGTTCGGGGCGCGGCGGGGATACCTGCCATTGACCCGGCGTCGGCTCGGATGTTAGACAGCGTTGAGCGATATACGCAATGGGTGTTGCATATGATGCAACGACGACTTCGAGCGAGGAGACCCCCTTGGCCGCCGACCGTCCTGTGTCCGGACTTGCCGACGAACTGGTCGATCACCGCTTCAAGGCGCTCCCGCCCGACGCGGAGGGCCTGACCGTGGGCGCCCTCGCCGCCGAGCGGCGCAACCTCTTCACGGGCGGTTTCACCACTCCCGTGCTCGCCCTGTCCGCCGAGTCGGTCGAGCACAACCTCGCCCTCCTGGAGACGTACGCGGAGCGCCACGGGCTCGCCTTCGCCCCGCACGGCAAGACCTCCATGTCCCCGCAGCTCTTCGCCCGCCAGCTGGAGCACGGTGCCTGGGGCATCACCGCGGCCGTGCCGCACCAGGCGCGGGTCTACCGGGCGTACGGGATCCGGCGGATCTTCCTCGCCAACGAGCTGGTCGACGCCGCGGCCCTGCGATGGATCGCCGGCGAGCTGGACTCGGACCCGGAGTTCCGTTTCATCTGCTACGTCGACTCGGTGCGCGGCGTGGAGCTGATGGACGAGGCGCTGCGCGCGGCGGGCGCCACCCGCCCCGTCGACGTCGTGGTGGAGCTGGGCGCGGGCGAGGGCGCCCGCACCGGTGTCCGTACCGAGGCCGAGTGCGCGGCGGTGGCCGACGCCGTGGCGGCGACCGGGACGCTGCGGCTGGTGGGCGTGGCCGGTTACGAGGGCGAGGTGCCGGACGCGTCCGGTGAGCGGGTACGGGAGTGGGTGCGCCGGCTCGTCGCGCTGGCCGTCGACTTCGACCGCGCGGGGCGCTTCGCGGCAGCCGGCGGGGAGATCGTGATCAGTGCGGGCGGCAGCGCGTGGTTCGACGCGGTGGCGGACGTCTTCGCGGAGATCCCGGAGCTGTCGGCGCCGGTGCTGAAGCTGCTGCGCTCGGGGGCCTATGTCTCGCACGACGACGGCCACTACCGCCATCTGACCCCGTTCAACCGGGTGCCGGAGGAGGGGGAGCTCCAGCCCGCCTTCCGGCTGTGGGCGCAGGTCGTGTCGCGCCCGACGGACGAGCAGGCGTTCCTCAACGCGGGCAAGCGGGACGCGGCCTACGACCTCGACCTGCCCGAGGCGCAGGTCGTGCGGTCCGGGCGGGACGGCTCGGTCCGGCCCGCGACGGGTGTCTCGGTCAGCGGTCTGTCCGACCAGCACGCGTGGGTGCGTACGGAGCCGGGTGCGGAGCTGGAGGTCGGTGACTGGGTGGGGATGGGCCTGTCGCATCCGTGCACCAGCTTCGACAAGTGGCAGCTGATTCCGCTGGTCGCGGCGGACGGCACGGTCACGGACTACCTCCGTACGTTCTTCTGATGTCTGCGGGGCGGGGCGGGCGGTGCTGCCCTGCGGGGCCGCCTCCCCTGCCCCGCCCCTTCCCGTAACCGGGGGCTCCGCCCCTCGGACCCCCGCTCCTCGAACGCCGGAGGGGCTGAAATGCTCCTCGATCGCCGGAGGGGCTCGATTCCGCAGGAGCCCCCATGGACCTGGTCATCCGTAACGCCCGCGTCGTCGACGGCACCGGCAGCCCCGGCCGCCGGGCCGATGTGGGCATCGCCGACGGCCGGATCGCCGAGATCCGCCCCGAGGGCTCCCCCGGGCCCCGTCCCTCCGGCCGCCGGAACCTCGACGCCGACGGGCTCGTCCTCGCGCCCGGCTTCATCGACATGCACGCGCACAGCGATCTCGCGCTGCTCCGCGATCCGGACCACAGTGCCAAGGCCGCCCAGGGCGTCACCCTGGAAGTCCTCGGCCAGGACGGCCTGTCGTACGCCCCGGTCGACGACCGGACACTCACCGAGGTCCGCCGCTCCATCACCGGCTGGAACGGCAACGGCGACGACATCGATTTCGACTGGCGTACGGTCGGCGAGTACCTGGACCGCCTGGACCGCAACTTCGGCGGCCGGGGCATCGCCGTCAACGCCGCCTACCTCGTCCCGCAGGGCACGGTCCGGATGTACGCGGTGGGCTGGGAGGACCGCCCCGCCACCGGGGCCGAGCTGGACCGGATGAAGGCACTCGTCGCCCAGGGCATGACGGAAGGCGCGGTCGGCATGTCCTCAGGCCTCACGTACACCCCCGGCATGTACGCCGACGACGCCGAACTCACCGCGCTGTGCCGGGTGGTGACCGAGTACGGCGGCTACTACTGCCCGCACCACCGCTCGTACGGGGCGGGCGCGCTCGGCGCGTACGAGGAGATGGTGCGGCTCACCCGCAACGCGGGCTGCGCCCTCCATCTCGCCCACGCCACCATGAACTTCGGGGTGAACAAGGGCCGGGCCCCCGAACTGCTCGCCCTGCTCGACGACGCCCTCGACGCGGGCGCCGACATCTCCCTGGACACCTATCCGTACACCCCCGGCTGCACGACCCTCGTCGCGATGCTGCCGAGCTGGGCGAGCGAGGGCGGGCCCGCCTCGGTGCTCACCCGGCTCGCGGACGACGCGACGGCGGAGCGGATCCGCCACCACCTGGAGGAGCTGGGCTCGGACGGCTGCCACGGCGTGCCGATCGAGTGGGACACCATCGAGATCTCGGGGGTCGGCGCGCCCGCCCTCGCCGACCACGTCGGGCGCACGGTCGCCGAGTCCGCCCGGCTGCGCGGCGAGGCGCCGTGGGTGACCGCGCGCAGGCTGCTCGTCGAGGACCGGCTCGGCTCGACGATCCTCCAGCACGTGGGCCACGAGGAGAACGTCCGGCGGATCATGCGCCACCGGGTGCACACCGGGGGCAGCGACGGCATCCTCCAGGGCGACAAGCCGCACCCGCGCGCCTACGGCACCTTCCCGCAGTATCTCGGGCGGTACGTGAGGGAGTTGGGCACCCTGTCGCTGGAGGAGTGCGTCGCCCACCTCACCTCGCGCCCTGCCCGGCGGCTGCGTCTGGCCGACCGCGGGTACGTCCGCGAGGGCTACCGCGCCGACCTGGTCCTCCTCGACCCGGCGACGGTGGCGGCGGGCTCCACGTTCGAGGAGCCACGCACCCTGCCGGTCGGCATCCCGCATGTACTGATCGACGGCCGGTTCGTCATCGAGGACGGGCGCCGCACCCAGGTACTGGCGGGCCGGGCCGTCCGGGGGACGGGGAGCGTCCGGGGCGCCCTGTGAGAATCCCTACCCCTCCCCCGCCTGCTCCTTCGCCCAGGCCAGGTCCTCCTCGGTCGGGGCGTCGTCCTGGGTGAGGCTGCGCCGCCAGTACCCGGCGAACCGCACGGCCTCCCGGGACAGCCCGCGCTCCTCGACCAGATGGCGGCGCAGGGCCCGCACCGCCCCCGCCTCACCGGCCAGCCACGCGGCCCCGGAACCGGCGGGCAGCCGGGCCGCCCGCACCGCGTCCGCCAGCGACCCGCCCCGGTCCCGGTGCACCCAGTGGACGGTCGCGTCACCGAGCGGCCGCTCCTCCGCCGCGTCGGCGGCCTCGGCCCAGACGAGCGCCCGCGCCCCGGCCGGCAGGGTCTCCAGCAGGGTCGCGATCGCCGGGAGCGCCGTCTCGTCACCGGCGAGCAGCAGCCAGTCGGCGGCGGGCAGCGGCCGGGCGTACAGCGACGACGGGCCGACCATGCCGAGCACATCACCGGGGCGGGCGTCCCGGCCCCAGCGGGCGGCGGGCCCGTCGTCCCCGTGGAGCACGAAGTCGACCGTCATCACGTCCAGCCGGCGGTCGTACCCGCGCACGGTGAAGCTCCGCATCGTCGGACGCTCGGGCTCGGGGATCGCGAGGTACGCCTCGTACCACCGCATGCCGTACGTGTCGTCGGCGTCCGGCTCCGGCAGCCGGGGCGCCCCCTCCTGCCCCTCCCTCGGGAAGCACAGCTTCATCTGCTGGTCGGGCCGGTCCTCCATGAGCTCCGCCAGCGCGTCCCCGGTGAAGGTGACGCGTGCCGTCCGCGGAGTGATCCGCTCCACACCGACGACCCGTACATACGAAACGGCCAACGCCTGCCCCATCGCGGCTCCCGCCCTCTCCGACTGATAGCTTACGCCGTAAGGAATTACCCGGGCGAAGTTACTTTATGGCGTAAGGAGTCGCAAGTGGTGGTCTTTGCCGGGCAGGGCGACGCCCGCCGTTCGATGTCCCTGCTGTGGCGCGCCGACCGGCCGGAGCGGCCGGAGCGGCGCCCCGGTCCGGGCCCCAGGCCGGGGCTGAGCGTCGACGCGATCGTGACCGCCGCGATCGCCGTCGCGGACGAGGACGGCATGGCCGCGCTGTCGATGCGCGCGGTGGGCGAGCGGCTCGGCCGTACCGCGATGGCGCTCTACACCTACGTGCCGAGCAAGAGCGAGCTGCTGGACCTGATGTACGACGCGGTCCACGCCGAGCTGCCCACGGAGTACGACGGGAGCGGCGGCTGGCGCGCGGGGCTGACCGGCTGGGCGCGGGACACGCTCGAATTCCACCTCCGCCACCCCTGGGTGCTCCAGGTCTCCCAGGCCCGCCCGGTCCTCGGGCCGCACGCGTACGCGGGGCTGGACACCCTGGTGCGGCTGCTGACCGCGACCGGGCTCGAAGCGCGTGCGCTGCGACGGCTGGCCGGCACACTGACCCACTTCGTCCGCGGGTGCGCCGGGACGGTCGCCGAGGCGCGGCAGGCCGCGGCGGCGACGGGCGAGTCGGACGAGGCGTGGTGGTTCGCCCGCTCGGCACTGCTGGGCGAGGTGGCCCCCGACTTCGCGGACCGCTACCCGAGCCTGGCCGCCATGGAGACCGGGTCCGCGCCGCGGCCACCGGCCCCGGATCCGGGCGAGGGGGGCGAGGCGGCGGTGCCGTATCTGGAGCGGGAGGCGCGGGAGACGTTCGACGCCGGGCTCGACGTGCTGCTCGACGGGATCGAGGCGGCGGTGCGGCACGCGGGCGCGACCGGGAGGTGAACGCGTCGCCGGACGCGGGCGCCGCCCGAACGTGAACGCGTCGCCGGACATGGGCACGTCGCCGCCGCGGTACCCGGTGGGCACCGCGGCGGCGACGGGTTCAGCAGGTCACGACTCGGATCACGGCTCGGGTCACGGCTTGGGCAGGGCGCACCCGGCGCGGTTCAGGTCGAAGACGTTGCCGGCGCCGATGCACGGCACGATGCCGTACGTCTCCTGGGCGTAGTTGATGCCCTGACGCACCGTCACATTGCCGCTCTCGTCGACCTCGCACGGGTTGTTCTCCGTGCACTGCTGGCCGTCCTCGTTGCCGGTGTTGTTGACGGCGACGACCTTGCCGGTCGCGTTGTCGAGCACCGGGGAGCCGGACGTACCGCCGATGGTCTGGCAGGCGGAGGTGTAGCGGACCGAGTCCTTCCAGGTCCAGTCCCCCTCCTTGAGGCGGTAGACGAAGCCGTCGACGTTGCAGGCGTACGTGCGCTTCCAGTAGGCGGACACGACGGTGATCGCGGTGCCCTGGACCGGGTGCGCGGTGTTGAGCTCCAGCGCCTTGATGCCGTACTTGCTCTCGATCTGGGCGTAGGTGCTGGTGAGTTGGTACACCGATATGTCGGTGTCGGTCATCGTCCCGTACGCGATCTTGCTGGCCCGCAGGGTGCCGACGCCGCTGCCCGAGGCGTTCAGCAGGGTGAAGCTACGGGTGGACGGCTGGTTGAACACGACTTCACCGGGGCCCGGGAATCCCGACTCCATGCAGTGCCCGTTGGAGAGCACCAGCGCGGGGTCGCCGGGCTGGGAGTCGGGGGTGCGGACGACGGAGCCGGAACAGTTGCTGAGCGCCACGGTCCCGGCGAAGTTGACCGCCTTGGGCCTGATCTTCTCCTTGACCGCGGTGGGCGCCGCGACCGTGGTGGGCGCCGCCGCTCCGTGGCCGGTTGCCGCGGTTGCGGGCGCGACGCCTGCCCCGAGGAGCAGGACGGCGAACAGCGCACCGACGAGAGGCTTCTTCATGTGGGGGTCCCCTCAAGTGACCTGGGCAGGGTCCTGATGGCCCCGGCCCACCGAAGTCTCCTTCGGATTTGACATGCGCATGTTGGCGTACCGAGGGGACCCCCACAAGGGGCGGTTTCAAGCCGTCGGGCTCCGGGGCCCGACGGGGCGCGGCCGGTTCCCCCCGGGTGGCCCCCTCGCATCCCGGGGGAATCCCCCCGGGGAATTCGGAGGCCGTCCCCAGCGCGCGGCGGGGCGAGCGCGGGCGAAGATCCATTCGACGCCGCAGGGAAGCAAACCGCGGAAAAGCAAGGTGAGGGGTACACACATGAGCAGGCACCGGAAACGCATCGGCCGGCGCGCACTGCTGGCGACGGCGGCGGTCGCGGCAGGAGCGGTCCTCGTTCCCGTGACGGTCCGGACCGCCACCGCCGACACCGCGCACAACGCCCGCACCGCGATCACCATGAGTTCCGCGGACGCCACCGGCACCGCGGGGACCGCCTTTGGCGCGGGGCGGAGCCCCGTCCGCGCGCTGGAGCGGGCGGCCCACCCGCTGCGCACGACCGAACCGGGCGGGAGCACGGCCGACCTGCGCGCCCTGAGCACGATGGTCGGCGACGCCGAGGTGGTCGGCCTCGGCGAGGCCACCCACGGCTCCCACGAGTTCTTCACCATGAAGCAGCGGGTCTTCCGCCACCTCGTCGAGACGAAGGGCTTCACCACCTTCGCCCTGGAACTGAGCTGGTCCGGAGGGCTCCGGATCGACGACTACCTCCAGACCGGCAAGGGCGACGCCCGTCGACTGGCCGAGGAGGTCTTCGCCAACTCCCCCTGGGAGCGAGAGGAGTTCGTCGACCTCATCGAGTGGATGCGTGACTACAACCGCCACCACCCCCACCGCACCCTCCACTTCATGGGGGACGACATCGGCGCCCCGGCGGTCGACGACGCGTTCTTCGGCCGGGTGACCGACTATGTGGAGGAGAACCACCCGGAGGCACTGCCGCGGCTCGACGAGCTCTACACCGGGCTGCGCCCGATCGACGACGTCTTCGCCTATCTGGGCAAGCCGCTCGCGGAACGGAAGCGGCTCGCCGCCGACGCGCAGCGCGCACTCGAACTGGTCAGCGGCCTTAAGGGCTCCGGCGAGGCGTTCGCCTGGGCCGGGCAGAACGCACGCTCCATCGCCCAGACCGCCAGGTTCCTCACCATGAACCCCGACGACCCGGACACGTTGGCCGGATTCCAGCGCTTCCGTGACGAGGTGATGGCCCAGAACGTCCTCTGGTGGCAGCAGCAGACCGGCGGCAAGGTCCTGCTGTCGGCGCACAACGACCACGTCGGCTACCTCGCCGGTGACCCCGAGCTGTACCCGAAGACACAGGGATCGTTCCTGCGCGATGCGATGGGCCGGAGGTATCTGCCCATCGGCTTCACCTTCGACCGGGGCTCCTTCCTGTCGAAGGAGAACGCCCTCGGCGGCGAGTGGAAGAAGTACACCGTGGGCGCGGCCGGGCCCGGCCGGAACGAGGCCACCCTCGACCAGGTCCGCTACCGGGACTTCTATCTGGACACCCGCAGGGCCCCGGCCGCCGCGCGCGCCTGGCTGAACGTCGCCCGGCCCACGCTCGGCATCGGCACGCAGTTCCCCGAGGAGCCGCGCGATGTCGCGCTCGCCAAGTCCTACGACGTCCTCATCCACCTCCACGAGGTCCGGGAGGCCGACAAACTGAAGCCGTGACCGGGGCCGGGGCCGGAATGCCCGGTCCGGGCTCGGGACACCGGGACCCGGACCCGGGAACCAGGCCCCGGATTCCTCCCGCAACGGCCGGCCACCGCCCCGCCTTGCGTACGGTCGGCACATGACCTCCGACCACGCCGCCGAGACCGGCCCCCGCCCCGCCCCCGCCCTCGACCTCGCCGCCTATCTCACCCGCATCGGCTGGGCCGGGGAGCGCCGCCCGACGGCGCGGGTGCTGCGTTCCGTGCACCGGGCCCATGCGCTGGGCATCCCCTTCGAGAACCTGGAACCGGTGCTGGGCGGCGCGCCCTCGCTCGCGATCGCGGACCTGGAGGCGAAGCTCGTACGCGGCGGGCGCGGCGGGTACTGCTACGAGCACAACACGCTGCTCGCCGCCGCACTGACCGCGCTCGGCTTCCGGATCACGCTGCTCTGCGCCCGGGTCGTGGTGGGGGCCGGGCCCGGGGAGATCCGGCCGCGCACGCACATGCTGATGCTCGCCGGGGTGCCGGGCGAGCGGACCCCGTATCTAGCGGACGTCGGCTTCGGCTCCGTCGGCGCGCTGCTGGAGCCGCTCCCGCTGGCCGCCGGTGCCGAGGTGGCCGACACCCCGCGCCGCCACCGGCTGGTGAACACCCCGCACGACGGGCCGCTCGCACAGTGGGAGCTCCAGGCGCACACCCCCGACGGGGCGTGGGAGTCCCAGTACGCCTTCACGGTGGAGCCCTTCGAGGCGCCGGACTACGAGGTGATCAACTGGCACATCGCGACCAACCCGCGCTCCCCGTTCAGCCGCCGGGTGTACGCCCAGCGCACCACCCCGGACTCCCATCTGTCGCTGACCGGCCGCACCCTCACGGTGACGGCGCCGGACGGCACCCGCGAGGTCCGGGAGCTGTCGGACGGGGACGAGGTGCTGCGCGTACTGGCGGCCGACTTCGGCATCCGCGTACCCCCGGGCACCCGGCTGCCGGAGTAGCAGGGGTCGTGGCGTATCTCACCCGTCCGTGTCCGTCACGCCCCCGTTCCACCGCATTCAAAGCCCCGCCCCCGTCCCGGCCCGGCGTTCCCACGGTGCCGGGCAGGGGGCGCATGGCTATGGAAGACGGAGCGGGCCCGGGGACATACCCGGGTGGGGCAACCGGAGGGGAAAGGCCGGGCAACAGGCGCAACGCGGTCGTAAGCTCCCGGACATGCAGGTCATCCAGTCCACGAAGCTCGCCAATGTCTGTTACGAAATCCGGGGCCCCGTACTCGAAGAGGCGATGCGGCTGGAAGCAGCCGGTCACCGCATCCTCAAGCTGAACACCGGCAACCCTGCCGCGTTCGGGTTCGAGTGCCCGCCCGAGATCCTTGAGGACATACTGCGCAACCTCTCCGGGGCGCACGGCTACGGCGACGCGAAGGGGCTGCTGTCCGCGCGGCGGGCGGTGGTGCAGCACTACCAGACCAAGGGGATCGACCTCGACGTCGAGGACGTCTATCTGGGCAACGGCGTCTCGGAGCTGATCCAGATGTCGATGCAGGCGCTCCTCGACGACGGCGACGAGGTGCTCGTACCGGCTCCCGACTATCCGCTGTGGACCGCCTCGGTGGCGCTGGCCGGGGGCACGGCCGTGCACTACCGGTGCGACGAGCAGGCCGACTGGATGCCGGACCTCGCCGACATCGAGCGGAGGATCACCGACCGCACCAAGGCCCTCGTGATCATCAACCCGAACAACCCGACGGGTGCGGTGTACGACGACGAGATGCTGCGCGGGCTGACGGAGATCGCCCGGCGTCACGGTCTGGTGGTCTGCTCCGACGAGATCTACGACCGGATCCTGTACGACGGGGCGACCCACACCCCGACCGCGACGATCGCGCCCGATCTGATGGTGCTCACCTTCAACGGGCTCTCCAAGAACTACCGGGTGGCCGGATACCGGTCGGGGTGGATGGCGGTCTGCGGGCCCAAGGCGCACGCCTCCTCGTACATCGAGGGGCTGACGATCCTCGCCAACATGCGGCTGTGCGCCAATATGCCCTCGCAGCACGCCGTGGCCACCGCGCTGGGCGGCCGGCAGTCGATCGAGGACCTGGTGCTTCCCGGCGGACGGATCCTGGAGCAGCGGGACACCGCGTACGAGCTGCTGACGCAGATCCCCGGTGTGACCTGCGTGAAGCCGAAGGGGGCGCTGTATCTCTTCCCGCGCCTCGACCCGAAGGTCTACCGGATCAAGGACGACCGGCAGATGGTGCTCGACCTGCTGCGGGCCGAGAAGATCATGGTCGTGCACGGCACCGGGTTCAACTGGCCGGAGCCCGATCACTTCCGGGTCGTGACGCTGCCGACGACCGAGGACCTGACGGACGCGGTGACCCGGATCGCGCACTTCCTGGACGGCTACGGCCAGCCGTAGGGGCGGCCTCACCCCACCCCGCCCGCCCTGTCCTGCCCCGTCCGCCGACGATTCCGCGGAGACCAGAATCGATTGCGGATAACTTTAGACTGAATCCAAGGTAGGATGGTTCCACTGCAACACCAGGAGGCCATCCATGTACGAACCGATCCGCACCAAATCGGTCCACACACCGGCCGACCACGCCGACGACTTCCCGCACCGCTCCCGCGAGGAAGAGCTGGACATCCAGCTCGCCGGGCACCTGGCCGCGCTCCTCGCGGTCACCGACGAGCTGGACCTCGGCGAGGCGGGCGACCGCATCGCCGAGCAGGTCGCCCGGCTGCGCGGCGCGCCGCCCGCCCGGCACGCCGGCCGGACCGACGCACCCGCCGCGTCACTGCACCGCCGCGCCCACGCCCTCGCGGGCCGCGCGCTGGTGGTGGCCGCGTCCCGTGCCGACACGGCCGTCGCGATCCTCGCGGCCGAGCGCATGGACGCCCACACCGCGGCGCTCGCCGCCCCCGCTCCGACGCGACTGGTCGGCGCCCACTGACGGCCCCGGTCCGCGTGCCGTCGAGGCGCGTGGGCCGGGTGCCACTCATCCCCGCGACGCGTGACCCACCGTTCCCGTCGCCGTTGCGCCTCCGTTGCGTACTGGGATGATTGCTTCACCTTCCGTCCACCCAACTCCGCCTGGAATGTGGGTTTCCGCGAGCAGGCTTCGCGTGTGAAACGCATCGTGGGAATCGTCCTGGCGGTGCTGCTGATCGGCGGAGTGGCAGTGGCCGTCGCAGCAGGCCGCGACAGCAAGGACACGAGCACGGCAACGAAGACCGTGCGTGGTGTGATCGGTTCGGAGAAGGCCGAGTTCTTCGCCGATCCCGACGTGGTGAAGGCCCTGGCCGCCAAGGGGCTCACCGTCAAGGCGGAGACGTCCGGGTCCTGGGCCATGGACCGACTCCCCCTCAAGGGGTACGACTTCGCCTTCCCGGGCTCGAAGGCCCCGGCCGACGAACTCCAGCGCAGGTCCGCCGTCAAGGGCGGACCGCTCAGGCCCTTCTACTCGCCGCTGGTCGTCGTCGCGCACCGCGCCGCCGCCCAGGTCCTGGCGGACAACGGGCTCGCGAGGCTGAGCGGACCGACCGGCGGGAAGCTGCTCATGGGCCCCTACCTCCGGGCCGCCCGGACGGACCGGACCTGGCAGCAGCTCAAAGGGGCGGAGAAATACGCCGAGTTGACCGGGACGGTGTTCATCACCAGCACCGACCCCGTCTCGTCCAACTCCGGCGCCCTCTACCTCGCCGCCGCCTCCTACGTCGCCGACGGCGGCCGGGTCGCCGCGGACGACGCCGCGATCGACCGCACCGCCCCCCTGCTGAAGAAGCTGATCCAGGTCCAGGGGGCACAGCAGACCAGCAGCGACGCCCCGTTCCGGGACTTCATCAGCGGGGTCGGCAATCCGCTGGTCCTGGTGTACGAGTCGCAGGTCGCCTCGCTGCTGATGCAGCACCAGGACACCGGGGACCTGGTCGTGCTCTACCCCGACACCACCGTCTCCAGCGACCACACCCTGGTACCGCTGACCGACACCGGCCGACGGCTGGGCGAACTGCTCTCCACCGACCCGGAGTTGCGCAGGCTCGTCGTGCGGCACGGCTTCCGGCCCCAGGGCGCGTCGGCCGAGTTCACCGCCGCCACCGCGGACCACACCGACTACATCGACCAACAGCTGACCGGTGTCCGCCAGGCGCCCGTGCCCACCGCGACGGTGCTGCGCGCGATGGCCCGGCGGACCCGCGGCTGATGACACACGCCTCCGGGAGACCCCAGCCATGACCGAAGAGCCGCAGCCGCTCACCCTCACCCCGCCGGGCGACTCCGCCCCGCCGCTCGTCCTCACCCCGCCGGAGCCGGTCGCCCCGGTCCGCGCCGAGCAGGCCGCCGGTCTCGTACCGGTCGACGAGTCGGTACGGACGGAGATGACGCGCCGCGCCACCGAGTACATCGGCGGCCTCGCCGGGCTCGATGCCCGGTCGCCCGAGTTCACCACCCGGATCGGGGAGATCGCCGCACTCGGACAGGGCGACATCCGCAGCGCCGCCCAGCAGTCCAACCGGATGCTGGACCGTACCGTCCGCTCGCTGGCCGGGTCCGGGGGCGCGGACGCGCAGACCCGGGTCGGCTCGTCCCTGGTGGAGCTGCGCCGTACCGTCGAGGACCTCGACCCGCGCGACACCCCGGGCCGCGGTGCCCGCCGGCTGCTGGCCAGGCTTCCCGGCGGCAACAGACTCCGCGACCACGTCGCCAAGTACGCCTCCTCCCAGGCCACCCTGAACCGGATCGTGGGCTCGCTGCGCGGCGGACAGGACGAGCTGCGACGCGACAACGCCGCCCTGCACACCGAGCGCACCCGGCTCTGGGAGACCATGGGCAAGCTCCAGGAGTACGTCGTGCTCACCGAGGCACTGGACGGCGCCGTCGAACAGCGCATCGCGCAGGCCGCGGCCACCGACCCGGCGCAGGCGGACGCACTGCGGGCCGATGTGCTCTTCCCCGTGCGGCAGAAGCACCAGGACCTGCTGACCCAGCTCGCGGTCTGCGCGCAGGGGTACCTCGCGATGGATGTCGTGCGGCGCAACAACGACGAGCTCATCAAGGGCGTCGACCGGGCCGCGACCACCACCGTCTCCGCGCTGCGGATCGCCGTGATGCTCGCCTCGGCGCTGGAGAGCCAGCGCAAGGTGACCGAGCAGGTGCAGGTGCTGCGCTCCACGACCGAGGACCTGATCCGGGGCAACGCGGAGATGCTGGCCGGCCAGAGCGGCGAGATCCAGCGGATCGCGGCCGATCCGGCGGTGGGCGCGGAGACGCTGCGCACCGCGTTCCAGCAGATCTACCGGACGCTCGACGCCATCGACACGTACAAGGTGCAGGCCACCGAGTCGATGGCGTCGACCGTGGAGTCGCTGACCGCCGAACTCCAGCAGGCCAGTGCCCACTTGGCCCGCAGCCGGTCGGCCGGGTCGCTCGACGGCGGGGGCCTGGGATGACGGGCCTGCCCCGGCGGCCGGGGCGGCTGCGGCGCCGGGCCGCCCGGTCGTTCGCCGCGCTGCTGGCCGTCGTCGTACTCGCCCCGCTCGCCGCCTGTTCGGGTTCGGACGGCGGGGCGCCCGGAAGGGCCGGGAAGGACGACGGGAAACCTCGCCCCGGCACGCTGCGCGTGCTGGCCTCCAGCGAACTCGCCGATATGAAGCCCCTGTTGGAGGAGGCCCGCAAGGCCACCGGGATCACTGTGCGGCCCACCTGGACCGGCACGCTGGACGCCGTCGAGCTGCTCGGCTCCGGGAAGGCGGACGGGGCGTACGACGCCGTCTGGCTGTCGTCCGACGACTATCTGCGGCTGCACCCGGACGCGGCGCGGCGGATCACCTCGGAGACGCCGCTGATGACGTCGCCGGTCGCCCTCGGGGTCCGTCCGGCGACCGTGCGACGGCTGGGCTGGAAGCCCGGGGACGTGACCTGGTCGCAGGTGCACCGGGCGGTCGCCGAGGGCCGGCTGACGTACGGGATGACCGATCCGGACCGCTCCAACTCCGGCTTCTCCGCGCTGGTCTCGGTCGCCTCCGCGCTCTCGGGCGCGCAGTCCGCGCTGACCGACGCCGATGTCCGCGGGGCGAGCGGGAAGCTGAAGGAGTTCTTCGCGGGGCAGCGGCTGACCTCCGGCTCCTCGGGCTGGCTGGCCACCGCGTACGCCCGGCGCGGCACCGTCGACGCGCTGATCAACTACGAGTCCGTGCTGCTCTCGCTGAACCGCGACAGCCACACCGGGCTGACCGTGATCCGCCCCCGCGACGGGGTGGTGACGGCGGACTACCCGCTCAGCGCGCTCGCCGCCGCCGCGCCGGACGCGAAGGACGCGGTCCGCGCGCTGACGGCGTACTTCCGGACCCCGGACGTCCAGCGGAAACTGACCCGGGGCACCTTCCGCCGCCCGGTCGTGCCCTCGGTGCGGCCCGCCGCGCCGCTCGCCGCCGACGCGCGCCGCGAACTGCCGTTCCCCGGCACCCGGTCCGTCGCCGACGGGCTGCTCCACAGCTACGAGAACAAGCTCCGGCGGCCCTCGCGCACCGTGTACGTGCTGGACACCTCCGGTTCGATGGCGGGGTCGCGGCTGAGCGCGCTGAAGGCGGCGCTGACCGGGCTGACCGGGGACTTCCGGGAGCGGGAGGAGGTCACACTGCTGCCGTTCGGCTCGTCGGTGAAACAGGTCCGGACGCACACCGTCGACCCGGCGGATCCCGAGCGGGGCCTGGCGGCGATCAGGGCGGACACCGCCGCGCTGACGGCCGGTGGCGAGACGGCGATCTATTCGAGTCTGGAGTCGGCCTACGAGCGGATCGGCGGCGGCACCGAGTCCGCGTTCACGTCGATCGTGCTGATGACGGACGGCGAGAACACCACCGGTGACACCGCCGGCGACTTCGCCTCCTACTACCGCGCGCTCCCGGCCGCGCGGCGGGTCACCCCGGTCTTCCCCGTCGTCTTCGGCGACTCGGACCGCGCGGAGCTGGACCGGATCGCCGCGCTGACCGGCGGCCGGCTCTTCGACGCGACGAAGGAACAGGGTCCCGGCTCCCTGGACGGTGCCTTCGAGGAGATCCGTGGATACCAGTAGAGCGCCGGACGGGCCGGGCGGCAGACCAACGAACAGGCTCCTGGCGTATGTCGAGTCACGGAAGAACCTCACCGGGAGCGCCTGCGGAATCGTCGGCCTCGCCCTCACCTTCACCGGGCTCGCGGGGGCGTACTGGCCGGTGGTGGTGGTCGGACTCTACGGCGCGGGCGCGCTGATCGCCCCGCCCGAGCGGCCACCGGTGCCGGTCTTCCCCGACCCGTCGACCCAGCTGGACGCGGTGCGCACCGATTACCGCGCGCTGTGCGGATACCTGGACGAGGTGGAGCTGCCGCCCGCCGCCTCCGGCCGGCTCACCGAACTGACGGAGCTGCTCGACGGGCTGCTCGCCCCCGGGCCTGTGGCCGAGGCCCTGGCCACGGACCCGGAGGGCATCCATGTCCTGGCACGCGCCGTGCGCCAGGACATCCTGGAGTCGGTCGACGCCTTCGTACGGATCCGCCCGTGGACACGGATGGTTCCGGGCACGGAACCGCCCGAGCGCCATCTGGAACAGCAGTTGACGCTGCTGCACCGGGAGGTCGAGGCGCTGGCGACGGCGTTGCGGGAGGCGGAGGCACGGCGGCAGCAGACCCATACGCGCTATCTGGAGGACCGGGGCCGGAACGGGTAGCGCCCGCTCCGGCCCGCGGGCCGGGGTGCCAGGGTTCGGCTGTGCGTCACGCCTCCCGTCAGCGGCGCACCCGTACCGTCGCCGACGCCGTCGAACCGCTGTGCAGGGCGTCACCGGCGTAGCCGACCTCGTACGTCACCTGGCCGACGGCCCGGGGCAGGTCGTCGATGGTGAACGTGCCGTCGGCGGCGACGGCGGCCGAGGTCAGGGTGCCGGTGCCCTTCTTGTCGGTGCGCACCACGGACACCGTGATCCCGGCGGGGAGCGCCCGCCCCTGACCGGTCAGGGTGCCGGTGATCGTCAGCCCGGCGCTCTTCGTCGCCTCCGCCGGGGCGGTGAGGGCGACGCTGGTCGGGGCCTTGGCGACCGCGACGGCGAGTGCGGTGTCCTCGGCCGGGCGGTGGGTGAGGTCGCCGGTGAACGAGACGGTGTAGGTGGCGTCGCCGACCAGCGACGGGACGTCGAGGACGGTGAACGACCCGTCGGCGTCGACCTCGACGGGGGCGAGCCTGCGGTCGCCGTTCGCGTCGTGCCGTACCGCCGACACCCTGACCGGCTCGGCGGGGGCGGGCCCGTCCAGCTCCAGCCGGCCCCTGATCCCGACGGGTTCGCCGACGACGGGCCGGCCCGGGGTGGTGGAGAGCGTGCCGGTGAAGCGGGAGTCGTACTGGGCGGCCGGGGGCTGGATGACATGCAGCCAGAACTCGTTGCCGGACCTGTTGGCGGTGACGGCGAACAGCCGCGAGCCGTCCTTCGACCAGCCGAGCCCGCGCGGCGCGATCCGGTCCCCGTCGAGCGGGCCCTCGTAGGCGAACTCCAGCGGGGCCGTACCGGCCGCCGGGTCCGCGGGCTGCACGAGCAGGTCGACCGTGCTCCCGGTCGCGGCGGCGCCCCGCGCGATGTAGGTGCCGTCACCGCTGAACGCGACGGCGGAGGCCGCGGCCCCCTCGGGCAGCGGCTGGTACCCGGCCGGTGCGTCGGAGAGGTCGGTGGCGTCCAGGAGCCGGGTGCCGTAGGCGGCGTCGGCGACGGCGATCCGCCGGCCGTCGGGGGACTGCGCCACGTCCTTCATGTCGAGCGCGCCCTTGCCCTGGGCGTCCGCGAACCGGCGCTCCGGGCCGCGCACGAGCGTGTCGCCGCTCGCGTCGAGGGTGGCGAGGAAGGGGTTGGCGTCGCCGGTGTTGCGGGCCTGCGCCATCACGATGCGGTCCGGGGCCTCGGGGCCGCTGGTCAGCCGCAGCCGGCCCGTCGCGTTCCAGCCGGTGTTGCTGCTCTGGCTGCCCGCCGTGCCGTACAGCCAGGTCTGGCGGTTGTCGCACTCGGTGGTGAGGTAGGGCGTCTCGGTGTGCCACTCCTTGCCGCCCGCGAAGGCGACATCGCGCGGGCAGGGCACGTCGTACGCGGTGTACGTGACGCCGGTGCGCTCCTGGGTCACGGTGTCGAAGGCGAGGATGCCCGAGGACTGCGAGACGTAGAGCGTGCCGCCGTCCGTGCTCAGGGCCATCCCGGACGGCGCGGAGGCGGTGGGCAGCGAACCGACCTTCTGGCCCTGGAAGTTGTAGACATGGACCTGGTTCGCGTACTGGTTCCGGCGGTCGTCGGTGATGTAGACCCGCTCGTGCGCCGAGTCGACGACCATGGCCGAGTACGAGGAGATCGGCAGCTTGGCCACCGTGTCCCCGGCCCCCGGGCCCTCGGCCGCGCGGGCGGCGGGTGGCGCGAGGGCGGTGAGCCCCGCGGTGCCGAGTGTCAGTGCGGCCAGTGTCGCCGCGATGCGTCCGTGGTGCCGGTTCTTCCTCAACTGAGTCCCCCACAGGCTCCGTTGGCCTCCGGCCGACCTGAGAGCCGGAGGCTATGTGGAGAAACATCGAAGCGTTGTGGAGGTATTGTGCGCAAGCCTTGGGCGATCTTGGCATGTTCGCCGCGAAAGGGCGGGAAAGGGGCGGGAAAAGGGGTGGCCCCCGGAATCGTGAGGGGATTCCGGGGGCCGTACCGCGGCGGGCTGTCGACCCCACAGGTCAGGGCGGATGTCCGGGGCCCGGCCGCGGGGGTGTGCGGGGCGCACCCCCGCGGGGTGCGCCCGGGGGCGTCAGCCCAGGCGCCGGACCAGCGCGTGGTACTCGTCCCACAGCTCCTTCGGCGTGTGGTCGCCGAAGGTGTTGAGGTGCTCGGGGACCAGCCCGGCCTCCTCGCGCCAGACCTCCTTGTCGACGTCGAGCAGGAAGTCCAGGTCGGACTCGGACAGGTCCAGGCCGTCGGTGTCGAGGGAGCCCTTGGCCGGCAGGATGCCGATCGGCGACTCGACGCCCTCGGCCTTGCCTTCGAGGCGCTCGACGATCCACTTCAGGACGCGGCTGTTCTCGCCGAAGCCGGGCCACACGAACTTGCCCGCGTCGTTCTTGCGGAACCAGTTCACGTAGTAGATCTTCGGGAGCTTGGCCTGGTCCTTGTCGGCACCGACCTTGATCCAGTGGTTCATGTAGTCGCCCATGTTGTAGCCGCAGAACGGCAGCATGGCGAACGGGTCGCGGCGCAGCTCGCCGACCTTGCCCTCGGCGGCGGCGGTCTTCTCGGAGGCGACGTTGGCTCCGAGGAAGACACCGTGCTGCCAGGTGAAGGACTCGGTGACCAGCGGGACGGCCGAGGCGCGGCGGCCACCGAAGAGGATGGCCGAGATCGGCACGCCCTTCGGGTCCTCCCACTCGGGCGCGATGATCGGGCACTGGCCGGCCGGGACGGTGAAGCGGGCGTTGGGGTGGGCGGCCGGGGTGTCGGACGCGGGCGTCCAGTCGTTGCCCTTCCAGTCGGTGAGGTGGGCCGGAGCGGTCTCCGTCATGCCCTCCCACCACACGTCGCCGTCGTCGGTGAGCGCGACGTTGGTGAAGACGGAGTTGCCCCACATCGTCTTCATGGCGTTGGCGTTGGTGTGCTCGCCGGTGCCGGGCGCGACGCCGAAGAAGCCCGCCTCCGGGTTGATCGCGTACAGCCGGCCGTCCTCGCCGAAGCGCATCCAGGCGATGTCGTCGCCGATGGTCTCCACGGTCCAGCCGGGGATCGTCGGCTCCAGCATGGCGAGGTTGGTCTTGCCACAGGCGCTCGGGAACGCGGCCGCAATGTACGTGGGGGCCTCAGCCTCGCCCTTCGGCGGGGTGAGCTTGAGGATCAGCATGTGCTCGGCGAGCCAGCCCTCGTCACGCGCCATGACGGAGGCGATGCGCAGCGCGTAGCACTTCTTGCCGAGCAGGGCGTTGCCGCCGTAGCCGGAGCCGTAGGACCAGATCTCGCGGTCCTCGGGGAAGTGCGAGATGTACTTGGTGGAGTTGCACGGCCACGGAACGTCCTCCTGGCCCTCCTCCAGGGGCGCGCCCAGGGTGTGGACGGCCTTGACGAAGAAGCCGTCGGTGCCGAGCTCGTCCAGGACGGCCTGCCCCATGCGCGTCATGGTGCGCATCGAGACGGCGACGTACGCGGAGTCGGTGATCTCGACGCCGATCGCGGAGAGCGGGGAGCCGACGGGGCCCATGCAGAACGGCACCACGTACATCGTGCGACCGCGCATCGAGCCGCGGAAGACGCCCTTCTCGCCCGTGAAGACGGCCCGCATCTCGGCGGGGGCCTTCCAGTGGTTCGTCGGGCCCGCGTCCTCCTCCTTCTCGGAGCAGATGAACGTACGGTCCTCGACGCGGGCGACATCGCTCGGGTCGGAGGCGGCGTAGTACGAGTTGGGGCGCTTGGTCTCGTCCAGCTTCGTGAAGGTGCCCTTGGCCACGAGCTCCCCGCACAGGCGCTCGTACTCGGCCTCGGAACCGTCGCACCAGACCACCCGGTCCGGCTCTGTTATCGCTGCGATCTCGTTCACCCAGGAGACGAGCTCCTGGTGATCGGTGGGGACGGTGAAGGGAGCCGCGATGTCGCGCGCCACGATCGCTCCTTGTTGAGGGTGTCTGTTTGGTAGTTGCCCCGTGGGGGCTGCGACCCGGATGCTTCTACCCCTTCGAATCCCGTTGGCGCTCATCCGGTGCCGACCGCACTCATTTGATCATCCGACCGTTTCGCCCATATGTCCAGGGGGCCGCCCACGTGAGCATGGCCACTCGTATCGGTTACCTACGGTCGCGTAGGTACGATGCGGGAATGACTGCTGCCGCCGCCGCGCCCGGGTCCGCCGGGATGGAACCAGCCGAGTCCGACCCCGTCCCGGCGAAACCGCGGATGCGCGGCTGGCTGCACGCCGGGATGTTCCCCGCCGTGATCGTCGCGGGGGTGGCGCTGATCGCGTTCACGGACAGCTCCCGCGGCCGGATCGCCTGCGGGATCTACATCCTGTCCGCGTGTCTGCTGTTCGGTGTGAGCGCCCTCTACCACCGGGGCACCTGGGGCCCGCGCGGCGAGGCGGTGCTCCGCCGGCTCGACCACGCCAACATCTTCCTGATCATCGCGGGCACCTACACCCCGCTGACCCTGCTCCTCCTGCCCGAGTCCACCGGGAAGCCGCTGCTGTGGGCGGTCTGGGTGGCCGCCGCCGCGGGAATCGCCTTCCGGGTGTTCTGGGTCGGCGCCCCGCGCTGGCTCTACACGCCCTGCTACATAGCGATGGGCTGGGCCGCGGTCTTCTTCCTGCCCGACTTCCTGCGGACCGGCGGGATCGCGGTGCTGGTGCTGGTCGTCGTCGGCGGGCTGCTCTACAGCGCCGGCGGCGTCATCTACGGCATCAAGCGCCCCAACCCCTCCCCGCGGTGGTTCGGCTTCCACGAGGTGTTCCACTCACTGACCCTGGCGGCCTTCGTGGTGCACTACGTCGGCATCTCGCTGGTGGCCTACAACCACCGCTGAGCCCCGTTCCCGGCGGTGCCGGGCAGTTCCGGGCGGGCCCGCCGAGCACCGTTCCCGGACGGTGCCGGCGGCCCGCCGATGCCGGACAATGACGGCCATGGCCGCCACCTCCCGTACCCCTTCCGTTTCCGCTCCGGCACCACCGCCGCGGCCGGGGCTGCGCGAGCGGAAGAAGCTCCGGACCCGGATCGCGATCCGCGGCGCCGCCCACCGCCTGATCGCCGAGCAGGGGTACGAGGCGACGACCGTCGAGCAGATCGCGGCGGCGGCCGAGGTGTCGCCCAGCACCGTCTTCCGGTACTTCCCGGCCAAGGAGGACATCGTCCTCACCGACGCGTACGATCCGGCGCTGGGAACCGCCCTGCGCGGCCGCCCGCGCGGTGAGCCACCGCTGGAGTCGCTCCGGCACGTCCTGACCGGGACCCTCGCGGCATCCCTGGCGACCGGGGAACAGGAGCTGCGGCAGCGCACCCGGCTGATGGTGGAGGTCCCCGCGATCCGGCTCCGGATGGCGGAGAGCATGTCGGGCACGGCCGCGGTGCTGGCCGACGCACTCGCCGCCCGCAGCGGCCGCGCCCCCGACGACCTGGCGGTCCGGGTGTTCGTCGCGGCGGTGCTGGGCACGGTGCGCGAGGTGACGCTGTACTGGGGCGAGCGCGGCCAGGAGGGCGACCTCGTCGCGATGGTCGACCGGGCACTGGACGCCCTGGAGGACGGCCTCACACTCTGACCGGGGGCGCGGCGGCCCCCGGCGGTCCGCCGGGCCTCACCGCCCCAGCCGCCCGTCGGACCTCACACCCTCCGGTGGCCCATCGGCCCCCTCACCGCGCCAGCCGCCGGGCCTCACCGCCCCCCGAGGCTCCGCGCCAGCTCCCCCGCGTCCGTCGTCGGCGCGTCGCACACGAAGTGCCGGCAGACGTACGCCGTCGGCACCCCGCCCACCATCGGCCGGTCCGCCAGCAGCGGGAACTCCGCCCCGCCGGTCTCCCCCACCGCCACCACCGCGCCCGGCGCCGTGCCCAGCAGGGCCGTCCGGTGCAGCTCGCCGCCGACCGGTCCGGCGACCGCGACCTCACGCGGCCCGTCCAGCAGGGCCTCCGCGACGGCCAGGCCCCAGCCGGTGAACCGGGGGGCCCGGGGCCCGAGCGCCTTCACCACGCCCAGCGCCGCCTCCCCGGCGGTGCGGTGGGCCTCGGAGCCGGTGTGCGCGGCGTACGAGAGCAGCGCCCCGGCCGCTGCCGTCCAGCCCGCCGGGGTCGCGTTGTCGGTGGGGTCCTGCGGGCGGCGGATGAGCCGCTCGGCGTCGTCCGCCGTGTCGTAGAACCCGCCGCCCTCGGCGGTGAAGTGCTGGAGCACGATGTCGAGGAGGAAGCCGGCGAACTCCAGCCAGACGCCCTCGCCGGTGACCGAGGCCAGGGCGAGGAAGCCCTCGGCCACGTCGCCGTAGTCCTCCAGGACCCCGGCGTGCCCGCCCGGCCGCCCGCCCTTGGACGTACGGTCCAGCCGGGCGACGGCACCCATGTGCACCCGTACCAGCAGATCGGCGGCCTCGGTGGCGCGCTCGACGAGGTCGGGCCGGTCGAAGTACGCCCCCGTCTCGGCGAGCGCGGCGATCGCCAGGCCGTTCCAGGCGGCGACCACCTTGTCGTCCCGGCCGGGGCGCGGGCGCAGCTCGCGGGCGGCCAGCAGCCGGGCCCGCACCCGGGCGACCCGGTCCGCGTCCGCCCCGGCGTCCGCGTGCGGCAGCCGCAGGACCGAGGAGCCCTCCTCGAACGTGCCCTCCCGCGTCACCCCGAAGCGCTCCGCGGCGAAGGCGGCGTCCTCCTCGCCGAGGACCTCCCGCAGCTGCTCGGGCGTCCAGACGTAGTACGCGCCCTCGACGTGCCGCCCCTCGCCGTCCTCGCTGTCCGCGTCGAGCGCGGAGGCGAACCCGCCCTCGGTGGTGCGCAGTTCGCGCACCATGAAGTCGGCGGTCTCCAGGGCGACCCGGCGGGCCCACTCCGAGCCGGTGGCCCGCCACAGGTGCGCGTACACCCGGCAGAGCAGCGCGTTGTCGTAGAGCATCTTCTCGAAGTGGGGCACCACCCACTCCCGGTCGACCGAGTACCGGGCGAAGCCCCCGCCGAGCTGGTCGTACATCCCGCCCCGGGCCATCGCCGCGCAGGTGTCGGCGGCCATCTGGAGGGCGCCCTCCGCCCCGGTGCGGGCGTAGTGGCGCAGCAGGAACTCGATGGTCATGGACGGCGGGAACTTGGGCGCCCCGCCGAACCCGCCGTGCTTGTCGTCGTAGTCGCGGGTGAGCCCGAGCAGCGCCTGCGCCTGCTCCGACTCGTCGGGCAGGCCCTCCCCGCCGTGTGCGAGGGTGCGCTGGGTGAGGTCGTGGACGATGCGCCCGGCGACCTCGGTGACCTCCTCGCGACGCCCGGTCCAGGCGGCCGAGACGCCTTCGAGCACCTGCCGGAAGGACGGCATGCCGTGGCGGGGCTCGGGCGGGAAGTACGTACCGAAGTAGAACGGCTCCCCGCCCGGCGTCATGAACACGGACATGGGCCAGCCGCCCTGCCCGGTGGCGGCCTGCACGGCCTCCATGTAGACCGCGTCCACATCGGGCCGCTCCTCGCGGTCCACCTTGACGTTGACGAAGTGCTCGTTCATGTAGGCGGCCACGGCTTCGTCCTCGAAGGACTCGTGCGCCATGACGTGGCACCAGTGACACGCGGAGTAGCCGACCGACAGCAGAACGGGTACATCACGCCGTTTTGCTTCCTCGAACGCGTCGGGTCCCCACGGCCACCAGTCGACCGGATTGTCAGCATGTTGAAGCAGATACGGCGAGGTCACACCAGCCAACCGGTTCATACGGCCCAGCCTCTCACGCCGACACGGCCCTACCGGTTCAGCCCGCGAGCCCCCGCCCCACTTGGCCGATTTGCACTCATGCGCCATCACGTAGTGAATGCGGATCGCCCCTTTTGCGCCCCGGTCACCCTGCGGACGCTGGAGGCTCTGCCCCGGCCCAAAGCCGGTGTCCGACTGGAAGCGGGCAGTACGCTGAGTCGAGCAGCACCGCATCCTCGAAGGAGGTACTCCATGACCGCCGAGATGGTGGCGCCCGCGTGGATGCACACGCAGATCAGCGCGGAACAGTACGACTCCTGGTCCGAGGAGCAGTGCGCAGGCATCGAGATCGTGGACGGGATGGTCGTCGTGAGCCCGAGCGCCTCCAAGCGCCACAACCGGCTGGCCCGCATCCTGGCCAATGCCCTTGACGCCGCTGCGGGCCCAGACTGGAACGCCGACACGGACTTCGACGTCCGCTTGCAGGACGTTCCGCTCACCAATCGTCGTCCGGACGTCACCGTGTACCGGGCGGAGACCATCGACCTCACGCCCACCCGCCCGGAGCACGTCCTCCTGGTCGTCGAGGTCGTGTCCCCAGGGTCAGAAACCACAGACCGGATCGTGAAGGTGGACCAGTACGCCAAGGCCGGCATCCCCTTTTACTGGCGCATCGAGCAGGCCGCCACTGGCGTCCCGATCGTCTACACCTACGTCCTCGACCCCGCCAACAAGTCCTACCGGGACGGCGAGATCTTCACCGGCACCGTGAAAGCAACCGCCCCGTTCTCCGTCACGGCCGACCTTGGGGCCCTGTAAGCAACAAGGAATCGCCCGCACCCTCGACGCCTCCGACGTCCTGTGGACTAAGACCTGTCCGCCACCGGGGCCTCTGGGCGGCGGCCCCCAGCTCGGCCTGGACCCGTCGTAGGCGGTCCGGGGGGTGCAGAGCTTCAACCAGATGCCGACCTGCACGTTCTCGCCGGGGCCGAGCCGCATGGTGAGCCGCCCCCGCTTCATGCCCGTCACCCTGATGGCGTCGTCAGCGGATCACTACGTCGTGGTGATCGCTGGCGACGCCTTGACGATCCACACCTCCACGTAGTGCCGACCTCGATACATGGTGCGCTCATGGATCCGTGGTCCACGCCCGGGCGTGATCTGACCACGCAGTCCGTGGGCGCTCTCGGCGTCCGGTCCGTGGTTGCGGACCTTCCACCAGATCTCGTACGGCTGCGGGGCATCGGTAGTCACCGTGAAGTAGAGGTCCCGGCCTACGGGGGCAAAGCCGCTCCGGCGCAGGTCCACCGACCCGGTGCCCATGGGGTTCGCGACACGGGCCTCGATCCGGGCCCAGCGTCCACCCGCCCACTGCAAGCCCATCTCCTCGATGAACCTCTCCGATGGCGCCCGGGTGACCCCTTCCCTCGAGGTCGGCCGCCCGGCCTCGGCGAGGGAGGCCGACGCCGTGGCGCGTGCCCTGAACCCGTCGCCGAAGAGCTCCTGCCAGAGCTTGACGCTCTTGTCCTTGTCCTGTTCATCCAGGGCCGTACGCATCCGGGTCGCATACGACTGAATGTGCTTGGCGAAATTGGCGTACCGGTCCTGGTCCCAGCAGTGGTTAAAGCTGGTCTGTGGGCAACTCGGGTCGGCGATCACGGGCATTAGCGGGTTGAGGGCCAGCCACGCGGCGAGGTCCTCGATGAGGTGGACCAGAGTGGTGGGCACGCCACTGTAGCGGTTGCCCGTGTCGTAGACCTGGACCCGTTCGCCGAGCAAGGCGGTCAGGATCACTGAGGGGATGCGGAAGGTGTCACCACCTGGTCGCGGGAGATGCCCTCGTTGAGCTTGCTGTCGACCACGTTGTCGATCACGGCCTTCGCCTGGCTGTAGTACGCGCCGTTGGTCCCGTCCTCCCCGGGGACGTCGCGGAGGTCGATCGTGGCTTCGCCCAGTACATGGCGGAGCTCGATCTCAATTCCATGGCGGGAGTAGGACTCCAAGAAGAGAGGGACGCGGTCGCCCGAGATGAGGACGGCGGACGAGGCTGTCTGTCGGGTCAGTTCGACTTGCTGCCCCCGGACCTGACCGATCATCCGGAGCACAGTGGTTGTACGGTCTGGTGCAATCCCGGTGACGTGCTTGATCCGGTCTTCGTGGGCGTGCTTGAGAGCGAGCAGTTTCTCGACGCTGAAGACGTCGAGGTTCTCCGGCGCGTCGATCTCGTCGTGCTCGTCGGCGCAGACCAGCATCACGTTGTCTGCGGTATCACCATCGATGAGATCGTTCTGCCCCCGGGGAGAGCCCGCTGTGTTCTGCTGGCCGACGATGTGGGCGAGCTCGCCGAGACGGATGGTCTTGTTGGCCAAGGCCCCATCGAGAAGGTAACGGTTGCATATCGCGCATCGGCCCCCGCTGCGGACCCAGACCTCGAACCTGACCGGCTGGGGCAAGGACTTCCGCTTGTAGCCGCTCTTCTTTGTCGTCAACTGAACCTCGCGGGACGCCAAGTCGCTTGCAGGGCAGGGAACCCTGCGCCGTAAGAGAACGGTACGCCCCTGCTCTGACACTCTCCCGCGACCTCGCGTGCCACGAGTCCAGGCAGGGCCTACCTCGTGCTGCTGGACCGGGACTCATGTTGTGGCGACCGGACCAGTAGCGGGTCAGCCGCGTGAGACCACTGAGATGCCGCTGGGGTCGCCAGACCATCCGGACGGTCTCTACGGCCAGCTGCGGCTTCCGCAAATCAGCTCGCGCGGCTCGTTCACGTCCATGTTCATTCCCTTGTGCGTGCAGTCAGTTGAGGACAAATTTGCGGAAGCCGTTGTGGATGTCGGCCAGCGGCTCTCATTCTCGGGCGCGGTAGAGCCTGTTGGTCAACAGGACGGCTCAGGGATGCGGTCGGCCGTCTCAGTGCCCGGGTCGGTCGCGCCCCGACCTTCCTCGCCATGACCGGTTACGAACAGGTCCACTCCGTCGCCGCCGCCCGCCTCGAACTCAACCTCCCCGGACCGGCCTGTCCGGCGAAGCCGACCTCTTTATGAGGCCGACACCGCCCAGTCCGGCGGCTGCTGCTCGGCCCCAGCCGCCCCGCAGCTGATCGCCCTCGGCGCACCCACCCTGGAGTCCTCGCGCTCGACCACCCGATCGGTGGCTAGCTCGAAGGAGCTCATTGTTCCGAGCCTGGACTTCCCAAGGTCGCGAAGTCAGACCGGTCACGCCCATGAATTAGGGGCGTTGCGATCCCCTAATGTCTGTTGCGGGAGAGTCTTCCCCTGTGAGCGCGGGCGGGGTATCACCGGAGCTATTGATACCCTCGGCGCTTCCTTGCACCAGATTTAGGGCTGGCCGGTAGAGAAAGGGTACCCAGAACTGCATCTGCGCACGCTTTTCGAAAAAGCCGATGTCTACCAAGCGGAGAGCAGCCGTCTTCGCCTCGTCCGGCGGCAGCTCCCAGATCGCAGCGAGACTTTGTACGCCGTGATTGGTCTTGTGGCCCTCCAGCGCCAACATGTACTGCTTGAGATCCGGGTGCTCGGCGTAAAGTGTCTTATTCAGCCGAGTCTCGGAGACCGCTGGCAGTGCGCCTTTGAGGGAGCTACCGTCAAACAGGGCCTCCCCGGCTGGCTCGTCCTCGCCTACTTCCTGACGCCGCAGCTGGACGCCCCGAGCCTCGGTGAGCAAGTGAATGAGCTCCCGGGGCGCGGTGCGCTTGGTGCCGTCACTGGTCCGAGTCAGGCACCAGTCGAATGTCTTCGGCTTGTTCGGACCATTTTCAACCTGTTCGGGGTACACCTTTTGGAATAGATCCTCCTGCCCGGCGACCGAGGCGATGCCCTCGTACGGCACACTGTAGAAGTCACGCAGCGCTTTGTTGCGAACCATGCGCTGCGTGACCAGCTGCAGCAATGCTGCCCTTCCCCAGCTCAGCGTCAGCTCCCGCGTAATGTGACTGGCCTCGCGAAACCCACCAGCGGTAATTGCTTTCCAAATATCACTGCGCAGGAAGATCTTCAGCCGGATTCGATCAATGCTTCCAATGTCTAGGTAGACTTTGAATAGGGCTCGCAGTGCCTGCTGCTCCAGATTCGGCTTGCCAGCGAATGCCACGTCCAGCCGGTCTAGTAGCAACCACAGCTTCAGCCCCTCGTCCTCTAGCGCCTCTCCCGCGGTGTCAAGTAGGTCGTCGACGTGAACCGCCCCATTGGAACGCTGCACGTCGTCCGGTTCGGTGAACCGAATGCGGGTGCCGACGTCTACGACCCCGGCTACCGAGAGGCTGGGCTCAATTTCGCTGAACATCCTGCGCACATAAGCTGCAGCGTTAGCTAGCTTCCGTCGGAGCGACACGTCGCGCCCCGGCACCATCCCGGCATCTGTTAGCGTCCGAACTACCGACTTGGCCGCAGGGCTGCGCAAGTCGTAATCCGCAAAGGTGTCAGCGATCACCGCCAAGAAGTAAAGCTTCCATAGCCCGACGAATTGATCCTCATCGATAAGGGTATTGGCATCGAGCGTGGCGAATGCAGGCGAGCCCTGAGGTGACTCCGCAGGGCTGATCAGGATGTTTCGGTCAAACAGCTGCGACTCACGGGCTGTGAGAGTGGCGTAGATCGCGCTCTTACCCGAGCCCTTCGGCCCGTAGACGATGTCGACCTCGTCCTGCCAGACCTGGTTCCACTGCTCGGTCTCCACAAAGTACGAGGCCAGCTCGCTGGCCTCCTCCTCCGCCACCCGGGCACCGAAGGTCAGCTCCTTGAGCACCGTCTCCTTGATGGCAACCATCCTCTCCACAGCGGCAGTTAGCTTGGGAAGGCTACCGGCCAGACGTAGCACAGCGTCGTCTTTTTCAGCACAAAGAGGCGGTTACTCTCAAGCCAGGCAGTGCGACGGCCTGCGCGTGGTGGGGCGATGCCGGTCGGACTGACCAGCTCTGCGGGAAGCCCGACCCCGGCTGGACCACTCCGGGCTCGCTCAGTGGCGACCATGAAAAGTGCCACAGCCCGAGTAGTACCGTGCGCGCGGGCCGGTCGGTCCGCGCCCACTGCACTGGAGCGTGGACCGCGGTCTACGGCTCCGTGCCGCTACTACTCGGCAGCGACAGCGGGTGCGCTGTCCTCCAGGAGCTGGCGGATGGTGGCGTACTTCTCTGGCCCCCATTCGGGTGAGGCGGCCAGCTCGGCCTCCACCCAAGCATCGATGCTTGCGTTCAGCTGCTCATCGTAGGTGTCCATGCGGCTACCTTCTGGCAACACCCCAGGGCAGGACTACCTGGTTGTGTAAGTTCACTGGCACCAGTGGCACGAGCTGTAGCCCACGCTGAGGAAGACCGGCACATTGCGCCGCTCGGCTTCTGTCATCGCCGCTTCCCCCCATGGCCACCAGTCCACCGGGTTGGAGGCGTGCTGGAGCAGGTAGGGCGACTGCGAGTCGGCCAGTCGATTCATACCGGCATCGTTGCACGAGCGGGAGCGCTCGACGGCGGACGGGCCGAAGACGCGCGCGCCCCAGGTGCCCCGCACCGGGAGTCGGCCGCGGCACCGAACAACTTTGCGAGCATTTCGCTTTCACGACCAGAGGTTGATCGCTAGGGTGAATTCGACGTGTCCTGAAGGTGAACGCAGACTGAACTCGCGGCGACCGGCACGTCAAGAGCTTCGCTCAGCGTTCGCTGTTGCTCCGGGGGGAAGTACTGCGTGGACATCACTCACGTCCTGTGCGGATTCAGCAAGGGACTGATTTCGGACATCGATGATCTGCTGCCGGCACGGTCCGTGCTCGTGGTGGAGGATCCGTATGTCGCGGCAGCCCGTGACGTACACCGAAGAGCCGCTCGCCATGCGTGTGTTGCCGAGGTCGTCCACGCACCGGTCCAGAACGAGCAGGACCCCGCCGGGCTGCTGCGCGCACTCCCCCGGCCCGAGCATGTGCTCGCCGTCGTTCCGGCGACCGAGTACGGCGTGGTCGCGGCGGCAACGTTGTCGGAGGCCTGGGGGCTGCCCGGTGCGGGCGGGCGGGCCGCGGCGGTTCTGCGCGACAAGATCGCCCTGCGCGCCCACGCGGACGCCGCCGGGCTGCCGCAGCCCGGCTGGCGGTCGGCGAACAGCGCGGAGGAGGTCCTCGCGTTCCGGTCCGGGCACGGCGGCCGATGTGTACTGAAACCGGCCAACCTCCAGGCCAGTCTGGGAGTTCGGCTGCTCGACGCCGACGACGACGTGGCGCTCGCCTGGAAGGCGACGACGGAGGCCGACGAACCGAAGATGCGCGCTCCCCGTGCGGAGCCCGGCCGATTCCTGGTCGAGGAAAGGCTGTTCGGGCCGGAGGTCAGCGTCGAGTGCCTGGTCGACCGCGGCGAGCCGCTGTTCGTGAACGTCACCGAGAAGCTGCTGCACCCGGGGCCGTCCCCCGTGGAGCTCGGTCATGTCGTGCCCGCGTCGCTTCCTCCGGGTGTGGCCGAGGAACTGTCCCGTCTGATGCGGGTGCTGATCGAGTCGAGCGGGTTCGGTTCCGGCGTCCTGCACGCCGAGTGGATCCTGGTCGACGGGGTGCGACCGCATCTCGTCGAGTGCGCGGGCAGGCTGCCGGGCGACAGCATCGATCTGCTGATCGACCTCGCCTACGGCGGCCGCATCGTGGCCGATCTGCTCTCCGTACTGAGAACGGGCGAGCGGCCCGAGCGCGGTCCCGGACTCCGGGGCGCGGCCATTCGCTTCCTGTCCGCACGCCCGGGTGTGGTGCGCGCTGTCACGGGGCTGGCGGAGAGCCGGGCCGCGGACGGCGTGCACGAGGTCGAACTCGCCGTGGAGCCGGGCGCGTCGGTCCAGGAGCTGGCGAGTTCCTGGGACCGCATCGGCCATGTGCTGGCCACCGGTGAGGACGGCGCGCACGCCGCCCGGAACGCGGCCGCCGCGGCCGGGCTGATCGACGTCCGCACCTCATGATCTCCCGGCTTCTGCGGAGCTACGTCCCGGAGTCGTCGGCCGGTCGGGCGTTCGCCCTGGTCGCGCTGTTCGACTCCGTCGGTACCGGTTTCTACCTGGCCGGGTCCACGATCTTCTTCATCCGCGTGGTCGGCCTGAGCGACGCGCAGGTGGGCCTCGGGCTGGCCGTGACCGGGCTGACCGCCTTCCTGGCGACGGTGCCGCTGGGGGTGCTCGCCGACCGGTGGGGTGCCAAGCGGATGCTGATCGCGTATCAGCTGTGGCGCGCCCTGTGGTTCGCGGCGCTCGCCTTCGTCCACGGGCCGGTCGCCTTCTTCGTGGTGTCGGCCCTGCTGGGGCTGGTCGAGCGTGCGGTCTCGCCGGCGAGCCAGGCGGTCGTGTCGGTGGCGGTGCCGAGCAAGGACCGCACGCGTGCCATGGCCACCATGCGCTCGGTCCGCAATATCGGGTTCTCCCTCGGCGCCCTGCTCACCGCTCCGCTGATGGCCGACGGATCGGCCCTGGCGTACCGGACGATCATTCTCGTCGACGCCGCGTCCTTCGTGTGCGCCGCGCTGCTGCTCGCCCGGCTGAAGGTGTCGACGGCGCCGCCGCCCGTGCGCCGGGGCGGTCTGAGCTTTCTGCGCGGATTCACCGATGGGCGCTATCTCGGTCTCAGTGCGGTGAATTGCGTACTCGCGGTGCACATGTCCGTCCTGGCCGTCGCGCTCCCGCTGTGGACCGTCCGGGAGACGGACGCGCCGACGGCCCTGGTACCGGTCCTGGTGGTGCTGAACACCGTGTTGGCGGTCGTCTTCCAGGTCCCCCTCGCCAAGGGGGCCGAGCGGCCGGGCGGGGGCCTTCGCGCGATGCGTCTGGCCGGCTTCGCGCTGATCGCCTCCTGCGCGATGTTCGCCGTCGCCGCGGCCCCGCTGGGCACCCTGTTCGCCTGCGCCACGCTCGTGGTCGCGACGCTGCTGCTGACCGCCGGGGAGCTCTGGCAGTCGGTCGGCGCCTGGGAGCTGTCGTACGCCTACGCGCCGGAGCACCGCAAGGCCGAGTACCTCTCGATCTTCGCGCTCGGCAACAGTGCCCAGGACGTGCTCGGCCCGCCCCTGATCACCATCGTCGTCCTCGGCTGGGGCGGCGCCGGATGGGTCACGCTCGCCGCGGTGCTGCTCGGCGCGGTCCTCCTGCTGCCCCTGCCCATCGCCCGACTCGACCATCGCCTCGCCACGGCAGAAGGAGCACCGACATCCACATCCTGATCATGCAACGCCCCCACTCGACCGCGGAGTACGACCACTGGCTCCGGGAGGCCTCCCCCGAGGCCCGGATCACCGTGCTCACCTCGGCCGACAGCGAACGCCGCACCGAGGACCTCGCCCCGGGGGTCCGCCGGGTGACGGTGGACGACTACGAAGCGCGGGCCACGACCGCCGAGTTGTTCCGGCTGTGCGAAGCCGACCGGCCCGACCGGATCTTCGTGAACTCGGAGGACGACGTGCTGCGCGCCGCCGAAGCGCGGAGCCTCTTCGGGATTCCCGGACCGGACTCGGCCCTGGCGCTGCGGTTCCGCGACAAGGTCGCCATGAAGCAGCTGTTCGACGGGCTGCCCGTGCCCGCGGTGCCGTACCGCGAGGTGCGCTGCTCCGCGGACCTGCACGCGGCGCAGGAGGAACTCGGCACCGTCGTCGTCAAGCCCCGCGACGGCGCGGGATCCGCCGGAGTGCGGGTCCTGCCCGACGCGCGGGCGGTCCGGCAGGCCTGCCTCGACGACCCCGGCCTGCTCACCGCCCTGCACAGCGGCGCCCTGATGGCCGAGCAGTACATCGAGAGCACGGTCCACCACGTGGACGTACTCGTCGACGGCGGCTCGGTGCTCCTGGTCTCGCCCTCGCGCTACCTCAGCCCGCCGCACCGGTTCCGCACGCACAATCTGGGCTCGGTCATGCTCGACGCGGACTCGCCCCGCGCGAAGCTGCTCGTCGACACCGCCGAGCGGTTCGTCGCCGGTCTCCCCGGGGGCCACGGTGTGCATGTGCTGCACATGGAGTTCCTGGAGGACGGCTCGGGCACGTTCTTCGCGGGCGAGGTGGCCTGCCGGACCGGCGGGGCGTTGATCAAGAACGCTGTCCGGCACACCTACGGGATCGATCTGTCCCGGGCCGCCTGCCTGCTGGCCGCGGGGCTGTGGACACCGCAGGAGCCGGCCGGCGGGGCCGCACGCACCGGCTGGCTGCTGTGGACCGGCGGCCCGGAGCCGTGTGCTCCCGCGGACCGGCCGGACTGGCTGGTCGGCTTCTCCGCCGCGGACGAGGCCGAACGGCGGCGCGACCCCGTCGACGCGGTGGACGGCAAGGCCCACGTCCTGGTGGAAGGCGCCGACGAGGAACAGGTCGAGGAGCGGCTGCGCGCCCTCTGCCGGCGCGGCTGACCGTCCGGCCCGCCCGCACTTCCCCCACACCACATGATCAGCACTACAGGAAAGAGACCTTCGTGCTCTCCGGCGAACTGGAAATCCACGACGTTGTCGGCATCGGTTTCGGCCCCTCGAACCTGGCCGTGGCCATCGCCCTGGAGGAGTGTGGTCAACCGCTCGACGCGGTGTTCCTCGACCGCAAGCCCGGCTTCGCCTGGCACCCGGGACTCATGTTCCCCGGGGCGGAGATGCAGGTGTCCTTCACGAAGGACCTCATCACCATGCGCAATCCACGCAGCCGCTACACCTTCCTGAACTACCTCGCCGAGCAGGACCGGGACCGGCTGGGGAAGTTCATCAACCTGCGCACCTTCTACCCGACCCGTGTGGAGTTCAACGACTACTACGCCTGGGCCGCCGCGCAGTTCGACAAGCAGGTCCGGTGGAACACCGAGGTCCTCGGCGTCAGCGCCGTACCGGCCGAGGGCGGCGGTACGGAGCTGCTGCGGGTGGTCGCACGGGACCGGAGCACCGGGGAGACCCGCTCGCTGCTCACCCGCAATCTGCTGATCGCGCCCGGCGGCACCCCGTACGTCCCCGACGGGGCCGAGCTCGGTGAGCGGGTGTTCCACGCCTCCGAGACCCGGGAGCGCCTGGCCCTCTCGTACGAGGACCACTCCGCGCCCCATCACTTCAACATCGTCGGCTCCGGCCAGACCTCCGCCGATGTGTTCATGCATCTGCGCCGGACCTATCCCAACGCGCGGATCACCACGAACATCCGCGGTTTCGCCATGCGCCCCGAGGACGACACCCACTTCGTCAACGAACTGTTCCTGCCCGAGTTCCCCGACTGGTTCTACCGTCAGGACAGCGGGTTCCGGCAGAAGATAATCGACGACTACGGTCTGGCCGCCCACACCGGTGTGAGCTACGACGTCCTTCCGCAGATCTACCGCGAGTACTACGAGGACCAGGTCTCCGGGGCCGATTCGCTCACCCTGCACCGGTTCACCGAACTGGTCGGGGCCCGCTCGGAGACCGACCGCGCGGTGGCCGGGTACTTCCACCTCGACAGCGGCGCGACCAGCCAGGTCGAGTCCGACGCCGTCGTCCTGGCCACCGGATACCGCTACCCGATGCCGATCCCCGCGCTCGCCGAGGTCGACGCGCACCTGCGCATGGAGACCCCGGAGCGGTACGCGATCCGGCGTGACTACGCCATCGAGGCCGTCGAGGACTTCAAGCCCAGGATCTTCCTGCAGGGTTACGCGGAGGCCACGCACGGGTTCAGCGAGGTGCTGCTCTCCCTGATGCCCATGCGGGCCGCCGAAATCGTCCAGTCCATCACCGAGAACGAGTCCGTCGAGTCTCGTTAGGAGCACCGACACATGAGCATCCCGACCACGACGGACACCGGACTGCACGGTGTCACCCGGACCATGTCCGACGAGGAACGCGCCACCGTCCAGGCGGTGTTCGAGCGGCACGGCACACCGCTGCCGAAGGGCGCGGTGGCCGTGGTGTTCGCCTATCCCGGTCACGGAGTCGGCGAACGACACCGTCAGCTCTCCGGCTGCACCAGCCAGATGCTGCTGCTGTCGAACGCCTCGGCCGGGCTGTCCCGGCTGGGCATCACCGTGGCCTCGGCGAGCACCGAACCTCCGGAGAACCACGCCCATCTGGGCGAACTCAGCCGCGTCATCGCCCGGTTCACCGAGGACGACGCCGCGGCGGTGCCGCACACCGACCTCCCGGAGGGCCGGTTCCTGCTGCGCTGGACCATGGTGCTCGGCGGACCGCGCGACGGTCTCGTGGTCACGGACATCACCGACAGCGTGGCCCACACCCATGCGGTCATCGACCTCCTGACCGCCGACCGGCTGCGCGACTGGGCCGAGGCCGCCGGGGCCGACCCCGCCACCGCGTCGGCCGGGGTGACGGCCACCTACGCGAACGGCGCCGACTCCCTGGGCATCGTGGCCTTCGAGGCGGGCACCCCGCTGGTGGCCAAGGTGGGCCCCCGCGAGGTGATCGACGCGGAGACCGCCTTCGTCTCCGAGGTCAACACCCTGCTCACGGCCCGGGGAGACGCCCCGCTGTTCCCCGCGCTGCACGGCGTGCACCACGAGGGCGAGCAGGCGACGTCCCTGATGGAGCAGGTCGAACCGCTCACCCTGGACGACGTCGTCTTCGGCGACCCGGCCAAGTTCGTCCTCGCCGAGGACACCGTGGAGACGCTCGAACCACACCTCCGGCTCCTGGGCGACCTCTACGCGGCGACGACGAGACAGCGGCGGCCCACCGTCTCCGACTACCTCCTGCGCGAGCGCTTCCACGCCGTACGGGACCACGACGGCTTCGTCGACACGTTCCGGGCCTTCTTCCCGGGATGGCAGCCGGCGGCGGTGCTCGGTGCGGACGTGATTCTTCCGACCGGGGCCCGGCTGCCCGGCTACACGGAGCTGACGCACTGGCTGGACGAGGTCGCGCCCTCGTTGCTGCCCGGCTCCGGCTGTCTCGTCCACGGTGATGTGCATCTGAAGAACATGCTGCGCCGCACCGACGGTTCGCCGGTGTTCGTCGACCCGCGTACGGTCTGGGACGGCCGGGACCGGCCGGACATCGGGTTCGGGGACCCCAGCTACGACTTCGCCACCCTGCTGCACAGCGCGCTGCCGATGAGCGGTCTGCTCCAGGCCATCGCCGACGGCACGTCCGAGGTCCTGCTGCCGGAGCTGCCGGCGGTGCCGGACGGTGTGCTCGACCTCTCCGGGCTGACGACGCCGTTCACCGTGGACGACGTTCTGGAGCGACTGGAGGACCGTCTGGTCGCGGGGCTCGGTCCGGACGACGGACCGCCGGTGCTCCGCGCCAGGTTGTACATCGGTGCGGCCAACGCCCTCGCCGGCTGGCTGAAGTACGAGCGGGCACTCGCCACCCCGCGTGCCTGGCTGGCCGTCTACGCCTACGTCCTGTGGTACCTCGACCGCGCGCGGACGGAGCTGCGATGAGCCGGTACCGGAGGTCAGGACGACCGAACAGAAGGAGTGGGGCATGACCGCGTACGTACTGATGGTCAACTCCGGCAAGGCGGAGGCGGTGGACCGGCTGCGGGCCGTGGCGCCCGACGCCGAGATCGACGTCATCACCGAGAGCGCGTACGCCCGGATGTACGCGCCCGATGTCCGCCTGCACTTCGTCGACGACATCGCCGACCTGACGGCCGTCCGCCGGGTGGCGCTGGACCTCCTGGCCCGGCAGCCGATCGACCATGTGGTGGCCCCGTCGGAACGCAGCCTGCCCGCCGGAGGGTATCTGCGGTCGTTCCTGGGGCTGGGCGGGATCGGCTTCGAGACGGCCAACCGCTTCTCCCACAAGGCGGTGATGAAGTCCACCCTGGCGGCGGCCGGGCTGCCGGTCGCCCCGTACCGGGTGATCGGATCGCTCGCGCAGGCACCCGCGGCGGCCGCCGAGCTCGGCTGGCCGGTGGTGCTCAAGCCGGCGCTCGGGACCGGCTCGATGAACACCTTCGCCGTCTCCTCGGAGCGGGAGCTGACCGCGCTGCTCGACTCGCCCGCCGCGGACGGTCTCCGCCGCGCGGCGTGTCCGCTGCTGGTCGAACGGTTCGTCGAGATGGAGGGCGAGTACCACTGCGACGGCGTGGTCTCGGACGGCACGGTCGAATTCGCCGCCGTACAGCGCTACTTCATGCCGCTGCTGGGCTGCACGGACGACTTCACCGGCTCGTATCTGCTCCCCGAGGAGGATCCGGATGTCGCGGCCGTCCGCGAACTGCACCGGGCCACGGTGGACGCCCTGGGGCTGGAGAGCGGCGTGACGCACATGGAGCTGTTCAGGACCGGGAACGGGTTCGTGATCGGTGAGATCTCCTGCCGTCCGGCCGGCGGCGGCATCGTCGACGCGGTGAAGATGAAGTACGGCATCGACCTGTGGCAGGTCTTCATGGACACCGCCCTCGGACGCCCGGCCGGTGTGCGGGGGCCGGTGGCTCCGCTGCGGGAGGGGACCATCGCCAACTGCGACCTTCCGGTCCGTCCCGGCCGGGTCGTCCGCGTCTCCACCCCGGACGAGCTCGCGGCCGTACCGGATGTGATCGAGGCCCGGATGTCCACCCGGGTGGGCGATGTCATCAGCCCCCGGCTGCACTCGGCCTCGACCACCGGCCTGGTGTTCCTCGCCACGGCGGAGCCCGCGCTCGTCGCGAAACGCGTCGAGGACCTGGCCGGCGTCTACGTCCTGGAGGTCGAACCGGTCTAGGGCCTGACCGGCCCCGATCCGCCGGACAGGCCCTGACGCGTCAGGGTGCTTCCGCCGGGCCGTGTCCGGCCGTTCGCGCGGGGCGCGGCCGGTCGGGCACGGCCCAGAGCGGCCGCGAGCGCGGCCACCGTCGGCGCGGCGAACAGCTCCCGGACGGCCGGACGCACGCCCAGCACCGCGCCGATCCGGCTCGCCAGCCGGACCGCCGCCGCCGAATTCCCGCCCAGCGCGAAGAAGTCGTCGTCGATGCCCACCGCGGCCACCTCCAGCACCTGCGCGAACATCCCGGCCAGCAGTTCCTCGACCGGTGTCCGGGGGCCGCGCGGGGCCCCGCCCGAGGGCTTCCCGGGGGAGGGCAGCGCCTTCCGGTCGAGCTTGCCGTTCACCGTCGTCGGCAGCGCGTCCAGCACCACGATCGCGGACGGCACCATGTAGTCCGGCAGCCGCGTCCCCAGGGCCCGCCGCAGCTGCGCGGGCAGGCGGGTCGGGGCATCGGCCCGGGAGACGCAGTCCGCCGCCGGTACCACGTAGGCCGCCAGCCGGGCGTTCCCGCGGCGGTCCTCCCGGGCCAGCACCACGGCCTCCGCCACGCCCGGCTGATCCAGCAGCACGGTCTCGACCTCACCGGCCTCGATGCGGAAGCCCCGCACCTTCAGCTGGCTGTCCACGCGCCCCGCGTAGACGAGTTCGCCGTCCGTGTTCCAGCGCACCAGGTCGCCGGTGCGGTACATCCGCTCCCCCGGTTCCCCGAAGGGGTCGGCGACGAAGCGCCCGGCCGTCAGACCCGGACGTCCCAGATAGCCACGCGCCAGCTGCGCCCCGGCCAGGTACAGCTCACCGGTCGCGCCCGGCGGGACCAGACGCAACGCGTCGTCCAGCACGTACACCCGGGTGTTCGCCATCGGCCGCCCGATGGGAGGAGCGCTGTCCCCGGCCGGGGGGAGGCACCGCATGAGGGTGACACCGACGGTGGCCTCGGTGGGACCGTAGGCGTTCCAGAACTGCCGGTCCGGCCCTGCCCACGCGTCGACCAGCCGCCCCGCCGGGGCCTCGCCGCCGACGGACACCAGCCGCAGTCCGGGGAGCCCGTCGGGATCCAGCATCGGGAGCAGGGCGGGCGGGAGTTCGGCGACGGTGACGGACTCCTCGCGCATCAGCCGTTGCAGGAGTCTCGGGTCGGTGCGCTGTTCGTCGTCGGCGAGCACCAGCGTGGCGCCGGAGGTCAGGGCGGAGAAGATTTCGAGGACCGATACGTCGAACGTGACCGCGGCGAAGCCGAGCAGCCGGGTCTCTCCGTCGATGCCGTAGGCCGCGTTGTTGGCCGCGACGAAGTTCACGACCGCCCGGTGCTCGACGACGGTGCCCTTCGGGGGGCCCGTGGTGCCGGAGGTGTAGATGACGTACGCGGGATGCTCGGGCCGCAGCGGGTGGTCGAGGTCGGCCGCGGTGAGGGGGCCGCCGGAGAGGTGGCCGAGGCCGGTGTCGGTGACGTACACGGGCGTGGTGGTGGCGAGGGGCTCCGTGCGGGGCGTGCGGTCGGTGAGGATCGCGGCCGGGCGGCCGTCCCGGAGCAGGTGGTCCGTGCGTGCCGGTGGATGGGTGAGATCGAGCGGCAGATAGGCGGCGCCCGCCTTGAGGGTGGCGAGGAGGGCGATGACGAGCCGCTCGGAGCGCGGCAGGGCGATCGCGACCCGGTCCTCCGGTCCGATGCCCTGCGCGATCAGACGGCGGGCGAGCCGGTTCGACTCCGCGTCGATGTGGGCGTAGCTGTACTCCCGGCCGTCGAAGACCACCGCGGGGTGCCCGGGGGTACGGGCGGCCTGCCGGGCGAAGAGGTCCGGCAGGACCGCGTCGGGCAGTCGGCGCCGGGTGGCGTTCCGTGCCCCGAGCAGCATCTCCCGGTCCGCCGCCGATACGACATCGATGCCGGTCACCGGCACCGAGGGGTCGGCGGTGGCCGCCGTCAGCACCTGGAGCAGCCCCTGGACCAGGCGCCGCGCGGTGACCGGGTCGAACAGATCGACGGCGTAGCGGAGTTCACCGGTCAGCCCTCCGCCCTGGTCGGCGGTGCGCTCCGTGAACGTGAACCGCAGGTCGAAGGCGGCCGCGCCGGGCCGGGGGTTCTCCCGCGTCACGTCCAGCCCCGGCAGATCCGGATCGGGTCCGGGGCGCTGCGCCAGTTCGAGCATGACCTGGAAGAGCGGGTGGTGGTTGGTGGAGCGGGGCGGGTTGAGTGCGGTGACCACGGCGTCGAAGGGGATGTCCCGGTGGGCGTGGGCGGCCCGGCCGGATTCCCTGACGCGCTCCAGCACCTGCCTGAAGGTGGGGTCGGCGGACAGGTCGGTACGCAGTACCAGGAGATTGCCGAAGTGGCCGACGACGTCGTCCGGGGTGGCGTCGGTGCGGTCGGTGACCGGGGTGCCCAGCGGGATGTCGTCGCCCGCGCCGAAGCCTTGCAGCGTCACCGCCAGGGCCGCCTGTACCACCATGAACACGGTCACCCGGCTGTCGGCTGCCAGGGCGGTGAGGGCCCGGTGCAGTTCCGCGTCGACGTGGAAGCGGAGCACGGCGCCCCGGCCGGGGGCGTGCGCGGGGCGGGGCCGGTCGCGTGGCAGGGCCAGTTCGGCCGGCAGGCCCGCGAGTGCCCGGCGCCAGTACCGGGTCTGGCGGCTCAGCGCGCTGTCGGGGTCGTCGGCCGGGCCCAGGAGGTCCCGCTGCCGCAGGGCGTGGTCCCCGTAGCGCAGCGGCAGCGGCGGCCAGTCCGGGGCCCGCCCGGCGCGGCGCGCCGCGTAGGCCCGTGCCAGGTCCCGGGTCAGCGGTGCCATGGACCGCTCGTCGCCCGCGACGAGGTGCACCACGATCACCAGGACCGATTCGGTGGGCGAGACCGTTCCCAGGACCACCCGGACGGGCAGATCCACGGTGATGTCGAAGCCCCGTTGCACGACGTCGTCGATCCAGGTGGTGACGTCGGCGGGCACCGCTTCCTCGGTCACCGCGGACCGGGCCGCCTGCCCGGCCGGCACCACGGCCGGTACCGGTTCGCCGTCGTGCTCGGCGAGCACCGTCCGCAGTGTGGTGTGCCGTTCCAGGACGTCCTGGAACGCGGCGCGCAGGGCCGCCCGGTCCACCACGCCCGAGAGCCGCAGCACCACCGGCACGGCGCAGTCCGCCGAACGCCCCTGCCAGGCGTTGAGGAACCACAGCCGTCGCTGTGCGAAGGACAGCGGGACGGACCCCGCCGGGCGTGCCGCCTCCGCTTCCCGTTCGTCCGGTTCGCCTGCGCGTCCGCGGCTGTCACGGCGGAGAGAGTCCACGATCCGCTGATTCCCGTTGATGGCGAGATCCCGCCCGTCCATGGAGGTCCTGGGCGCCCTGAGCGACCCGGGGCGTGTGCGACAACGGCCGGTTGCCGGGTGCAAGTCGCCCGTGCGGCACGGGACTTCCCCGTTGATCCACAACCGCTGCTCAGACAGGAGGCTATCGGCCGTTCATACCCGGCACCATCCCCTGGGTCGTGACGGCGATCACAGCTCCCGACCGGTCATCGGGCGGCTGTGGGCCTCCTCGTAGGCCCGTGCCGCCCGCTTCCCGGTCTGCTAGCGTTGCCACTTCACTTGCCTGACTTCTTTCGCAAAGGCCTTCAAGGAACTCGCGTTTGATACAGAACGATCGCTGGACGACTGTCACACCGTGGTTCTTCTCGGACGAGCCGGCCGCCATGGAGTCCATCCGGCGGGCCCTTCCCGAGGACGGGCCGCACCGCGCCTGGGCGAACTTCTCCTTTCTGGCGGACACCGGTCATCTGCACAGCGTGGACCTGCTGGTGGCCGGTCCCGGCGGACTGCATCTGCTCGAAGTCGACGTCTCCCAGGGGCAGCTGCGCAACGAGGACGGCATCTGGCTGCGTACCCGCAGCGGCAACACGAAGGCGTCGGACAGCACCCGTGATGTCGCCGAGGTCAAGGCCCGGCACCTCACGGCGGCGCTGCGCCGGGCCGCGGCCGGCCGGTTCCTGACCGTTCCCGAGGTACGCGGGTCGGCGTTCCTCAGTGATCCGCGTTCGTCCGTCGACCTCACCGGACCGGCCGCGCAGGGTGTGTTCGGCCCCGACGAGCCGGCCAACCCCTCGCTGCCCCGGGTGACCCGGGACCTCCTGGAGCGGCCCGCGAGCGACCGCGCGGAGCGGCCCGGCCGACGCTTCCTGCGGGCCCTGCCCAGGCTGCTGGAGCGGATCGGGATGCATCCGGTCGAGCACTGGCCCCGCGTCGGCACCTGGCAACTGACCGCGAAACCGGTCTCGTTGACCGATCGCTGGCAGGACTACGTGGCCTGGAGCACGGTCTGGGACAAGGCTCCGTGCCGGGTACGCGTCTACGCCCCCGGCACCTCCCGCACCAGGACCGACGAGTCGGTGCTGCGCGAGTACCTCCTGCTGCGCGAGCTCGACCATCCGGGCATCGTCACCGTGGACACCCTGGAGCACCATCCCCCCGGGCCGGTGCTGATGTTCCATGTGGAGAAGAAGCAGCTGCTCCGCCTCGACCACATCCTGTCCCTCTACCGCCCCCTCTTCACCCCCGCCGTCCGGGCCGACATGATCCGGCAGATCGGCGCGGGGCTCGCCCATGCGCATGCCCGGCAGATCGCCCACGGCGCGCTGACCACGCGTGCGGTGATGGGCATCCCCCGGCCCGCCCAGGGCGAGTCGGTGAACGACGGCTGGCGCGATCCGGGTCTCCAGATCACCGACTGGCATCACGCCGCCGTCGCGGCCGCCGCCACCGAGGACGCTCCGGGCCCCGCCGCGGTGGCCCGGGATCTGCGTGATCTGGCGGCCGTCGCGCAGGAGATCTGCGCCGGGGCGGCTCCGGCGGCCGGGTTCACCGAGCTGCCCGACCGCCTCGCCGCGGAGCCGGAGTTCGCCCGGCTCCGTCCCGCCGAGCAGGTCCGCGGGCTCACTCGGCGGCTGGCCGAGGCCGCTCTCTCCCCGGCCGTCGGCCCGGCGGTGCCGGTCACCCGGTGATCGCCCCGTGCACGAGCTCGGCGACCCGCGGGTCCCCCAGCAGATCGTCGTGCCGGGTGGTCAGTCGTGCCGGGTGGTCGGCGCACCAGCCGGGCAGCGGGTGGTCCGCGGAGGCGATGACGGTCGCGTGCTCGACGCGGCCGGTCCGGCGCGCGGCCGCGACCAGGTAGCCGAGGTAGTCGGCGAAGCGCGCGCAGAGCATCGCCCGCAGGTGCTCGGGCATACCGGCCCGCGCCGTGGCGTGTTCCACGATGCGTCGCTGCTCGTCCCGCAGCCGCTCGGCGACCGACGGCAGATCGTCCGCATCCGCCAGGGCCTCGCAGACGGCCGTGACCTCGGCGAGCATCCGCTCGTCCAGCTGCGGCCGGAACGTCTCGGTGGCGGCGACGAATTCCGACCGCAGCAGTGCCCCGCCGACCTCCGTGGGGTCGATCGTGACCAGGGCCGGTGGCCCGTCCGGACCGGTGCAGGCGCGCCGCAGTCCATCGGCGAACGCGGCCCCGGCGCAGAACGTCACGATCGCCCGTACCCGGCGCTCCGGCTCCGGCAGGACGGCCGCCCACCGGTCCACGTAGCGGTCCGGATCCGCCTCGGCCCGCAGGTCCGCGCCGATGCCGGGGGGCACGGTCAGGTGGACACCCTCCTCGCCCGGCAGGTTCGCGGCGAGCCGGGCGAAGCCCTGCTGGTTGGCCCGGGGGCCGAAGTCGACCGCGAGCACGGTGCCCGCGGCGCCCTCCGGCCGGCGCAGACAGCGCCACAGTTGCTTGCTCATCAGCACCCCTCCTCGTCCGCCACGGCCTGTCGCAGCGCGTGGTGGTCCACCTTGCCGCTGAGGTTGAGCGGCAGCTTCGGCAGCCAGGTGCAGCTCTCCGGCACGGCGTAGTCCGGGACCAGACGGGCCACTTCCCGGCGGAGGTCCGCGCCCAGGGCGACGTCCCCGGTGAGTACGGCGCGCAGGTGGATGCCCTCGCCGGGGCGCTCCACGTCGAGCACCACGGCCTCGGCCACGCCCGGACACCGCCGCAGCGCTGCCTCCACCTCGCCGAGCTCGATGCGCCGGCCGCGCACCTTCACCTGGCGGTCCAGCCGGCCCTGATGGACCAGTACCCCGTGCTCCCGTGTCACCCGGTCGCCGGGGCGGTACCACTGATCGGCCGGAACCTCGCCCGTCGTCGGTCCCTGGGGCACCCCGTCGGGGCTCATGAACCGGCCGGTGTTGTGTGCGGCGACGAGATAGCCGCCGAAGCGCTGTGCTCCGCGTACGCACAGCTCCCCGTCGTCCGCCGGGCGGCCGTTCTCGTCCAGCAGGACGGACTCCAGATGCGGAAACGGCGTACCGATCGGCACGGTGCCGTTGCTGGTCTCCGGCCAGTCCCGTGGATCGGCGGGAAGGCGGTGGTCGGCGCAGAGCACGGTCAGTTCGGTGGGGCCGAACGCGTTGGCGATCACGCTGCGCGGCGCGGCCTGTGCCCAGATCCGTGCCTGGTCCAGGGTGAGTTGCTCGCCCATGAAGACGCTCCACCGCAGATCGGGCAGGCTTCCCGGGGGGAGCGCCCGGTACCGCCGCGCGAGTGTGATCACCGAGGGCACCGAGAACCAGTGGGTCAGGGCACGACGGCGGGCGTACGTGGCGGGGATCAGCAGTTCGCGCTTCTCCGGCACCACCAGGGTGCCGCCGGCCCCCCAGGTCGCGAAGAGATCCAGGACGGAGGGGTCGAAGGTGAAGCTGAAGGTCTGCGAGACCCGGCTGTCGGGGCCCAGCTCGTACCGGTCGATCGCGCAGCCGAGGAAGGCCGAGACATTGGCGTGGGTGATCGGCACCCCCTTCGGTTCGCCGGTCGATCCCGAGGTGAACAGGATGTAGGCGGGGCGCTCGGCGCGGTCCGGTGCCGGCGCCGTGGCGGGCGGGCCCTGGAGGAGGTCCTCCAGCGGCTGGACCGGTGCGGTCCACGGCTCCTCGCCGTCGGCGGGGCGCAGGGCGTCGGCGGACGGGCGGTCGGCCAGCACCAGACCGGCGCCCGCCCGTTCCAGGACCGAGCGGTTCCGGGCCACGGGCGAGCGGGGGCTGATGGGGACCACGGTGCGGCCCAGCCGGAGCACGGCCAGGTAGCCGACGTAGCCGGCGAGCGTACCGCTGGTGCAGAGGCCCACCGTGGCGGTGTCGTGCCGGGCCAGGCCTGCCGCCGTCCGCTCGACCAGACCGGCCAGTTCCGCGTAGGTGAGCCGTTGTTCGGCGGTGTCGAGCGCGACCGCGTCGGGCGTACGCGCGGCGGTCGCGCCGAACCAGTCGTAGAGCGGGCGGGCAGCGGGCATCCGGGTCACGGCCGATCGACCGAGGCCGGCCAGGTCTGCTCTTCCCCTATGCGGGAGACCAGCGGGATGTCGCGGATGTCGTCGTGCCGCAGCGCCCAGAGGAGGAAGCGCTCCAGGCCGAGCCCGAATCCGGAGGTGACCATCGGGGCCTCGTCCTTCATCCGCGCGTACCAGGCGTACTCCTGCTCGGGCACCTTGTGCAGCGTGAGACCGGCGCGGACCTGGTCCCCCGTGGTGTGGCGGTGTCCGGCCCCGACGACCTCGCCGATGCCGAAGTAGAGGTCCGCGTTCTCCGCGACCCGTTCGTCGCCGTTCTCGAACGCCTGGTAGAAGGGGACGCTGAGGTGGTCGAAGTGGGTCACCCAGACGAACTCGCCGACCAGCTCCATGAGTCGGCGTTCGGCCGCCCGGCTCAGCGACCGGGCACCGTCGGCGGAGGTGACGACGCCCTCGCCGTCGAGCAGCCGGACCGCCTCGTCGAAGCGCAGGCGCTCGAAGGGCTGGTCGCCGACGGCCACCCGCTCCAGGTGACCGACGTCGCCGAGCACGGTGCGCAGGGTCTCGTCGTGCTCGGTGAGCACGGCGGTGGCCATGGCCCGTACGTAGCCGTTGACGTAGTCGACGAGGTCGTCCAGGTCGCCGGGGACCTCGGCCTCGCTGTGGACGAACTGCCCGAGGTGCGTCGCGTCGGGCTCGTCGCCGCGGAAGCAGGGCAGGATGTTGTGGCAGCCCTGCGGCGAGACCCGGCAGCCGTACTCCAGCATGAACTGCATCGAGTCGGCCAGATAGGTCTCGACGCCGTTGACCTGGACCGGCACCGGCACCGAGTCGCTGCCGAGGCCGGTGGGGCAGGTGACGGTCCGGGTGGTGATCGGGAAGTGCAGGGCCCGTACCGCGCGGCTGTGCGCGTAGGTGTACGTGGCGCGCACGGCGGTGTCCTGGAGGCCGGCGACGAGCCGTGCCCAGGGGGAGCCCAGCGAGCGGTGGAAGCCTCCGTCGGCATCCGCCCAGAGGCGGGGGGCGTTCAGCGGGGCGACTGCCGCGATTTCAGCGGTCTTCATTGGGGTCGTCCTTCAGGCGCGAGTGGGCGAGGGGCTGATGTTGTGGTTGCCGCGGAACACATTGGTGGGATCGACCTGCGCCTTGAGGGCGGCCAGCCTGGCGTAGCGGTGGGCGCCGTAGACGTCCGCCGCGCTGCGGCCGCTGCGCTGGGTGTAGTTGACGTAGCTGCCCTCGGACCGCCATGGCCCGAGGTCCCGGATCAGACCGCCGGCCCAGCTGCGGCCGTGGTCGTCGCCGGCCGGGTCGTCCCAGGCGGCGGAGGCGGAGCAGATGAACGAGGCGTCCCGTGAGGGGAAGGCGGTGGTGTCGTCGTCGACACGTGCCACCGCGCCCCGGAAGTAGCCGAGGTCGATGGTCGAGTACGTGGTCAGGCCGTCGACGGCGTACCGGACGAGTACGTCGACGGCGTCGGACGGCAGGTCGGCGAGATAGCCGGAGGTGGTGTAGTACCGCCGGCCGGCGGGCTCGCTGCCGTCGCCCATGGACTGGAGGTCGGCGAAGGGAATGATCCGGTCGATCGAACCGGCGGGCGGGCAGTCGGCGAACAGTCCGGCGGCGGCCTCCGGGCCGCCCTCGGCGCCGAGCCACACGGTGGTGAAGGCCAGCACAGGCTCTCCGTGCAGGTGCTCGGGTATCCAGTCGGCCGCGGGCGCCCGCTTGAAGGCCCCGACCAGCTGGAGGTCGTCCGGCTGCGACGGCATGGCGTCCCGGTAGGCCCGCACCGCAGCGGCGGCCTGCTCGATCGGGTACACGGCGGAGCGGATCCAGACGTCGTCCACCGGCCGAAGGCGCAGGGTGAAGCGGGTGACGACGCCGAAGTTGCCGCCGCCGCCGCGCAGTCCCCAGAAGAGTTCCGGCTGGTTCTCCGCGGATGCCCGCACGATGCTGCCGTCGGCCAGGACGACCTCGGCGGCGATCAGATGGTCGCAGGTCAGCCCCCATTTGCGGGCCAGCCAGCCGTATCCGCCGCCGAGCGCCAGGCCGCCGAGTCCGGTCTCGGAGACCACGCCGACAGGGCAGGCCAGGCCATGCGGCAGGGTGGCGCCGTCGAGGTCCGCGAGCAGCGCACCGCCTCCGGCTACCGCCGTCCGCCCAGCCGGGTCGACGTCGACGTGCCGCATCGGGCCGAGGTCGATGAGCAGGGCGTCGTCGGCCAGGGCGAGACCGGCGACGTTGTGGCCGCCGCCGCGCACCGTCACGGCGAGGCCCTCGGCCGTGGCGTACCGCACCGCGGCGGCCACATCGGTCGCGTCGGAGCAGGGGACGATGACGGCGGGCCGTCGGTCGATCATTCCGTTCCACACCCGGCGGGCCTCGTCGTAGCCCGGATCGCCGGGCCACAGGGCAACGCGCAGGGCCTCTTGGGCCGTTCTGCTCATGTGGTCGTTCCTCCGGTCTCCGCACTGGGCTCGCCGGGGTCCCCGGCCAGTTGGTCGAGCCATGGGTCGGCGCCCAGGCCGTCGGCTTCGAACAGCCGCGCCACCCGGGTCGCCACGGTGCGCACGAGAGGGCCCGCCGCGTCCGCGTCGGGCGCGATGATGAGCACCTTGACGGCGTGGAACGCGGTGTCGGCGCGCGCGGCCCCGTGCCGGGCGACCTCGTCCACCCGCACCACGCCGGGCAGTTCCCGCACCTGGGTCCGGGTGACGGTCGCGCGGACCGGCCCGGACCGCTCCGGGAAGGGCACGTACAGGCTGATCAGCACGTCGGGCCGGGTCGGGGCGGCGACCTCGGGCCGACGGCCCAGTGCCAGGTCGAACGCGGCCCGGACCAGGCCGGAGCCGCCCATCATGCCGATCATCCCGGCCACTTCGCCGCCGAGCCGGCCGTTGACCTCGATGACCTCCACCCCGTCCTGCGACACCCGCAGTTCGGTGTGGCTCACCCGGTCCCGTACGGTCAGCGCGTCCAGCGCCGCGGAGGTGGTGGCGAGCACCGCCTCGTACACGTGCGGCGGCAGTTGTGCGGGCAGTACGTCGCCGGTCTCGCGGACCGCGTGGCGGCATGGTCCGTCGCCACCGGCCACCGCGAGCGGTGTCTTGTCGAAGACCGCCACATGTGTGTGCTCGCCCTGGTGGGTCACCGTCTCCACCGACACGTAGTCGGCCAGCCAGCGGCGGCCGGACGGATGCGCGGCCCGCTCGATCATCTGTTCGAGCACCAGTCCGGACCAGTTCTCGCGGCGGCCTGGCTCGGCCTCCAGATCGGCGGGTCCGGTCAGGAAGCTGAGGTCCGTGCTGGCGGTGCCGCGGCGGGGTTTGAGGACCGCGGGCAGCCCGACCTCCGCGGCCGCCGCCACCAGCCCCTCCGGCGAGTCGACCGGCGCCGAACGCACCGTGGAGACGCCCGCCGCGTTCAGCAGGCGCCGCTGCACCAGCTTGTCCCACGGATGGTCGACCTCGGTGGCACCGGGCAGACCCAGGTCGCGCACCGCGGCGTCGTACGCCTCCAGTTCGGCGTCGTGGAAGGTCACCAGTCCGTCCAGGCCCAGAGCGGCCAGTTCGCGCGGGACGTCGTCACCGATCACCTCGACGGTGGTCAGCGCCCGTCCGAGGCGGACCATGTCCGGTTCGGCCGCGGCGACTTCGCGGCGCACGACGAGCACGACCTCGCACCGGTCGCGTCCCGCGAGCACCAGGTCCCGCAGATTCGCCGCCGCGTGCGGCGCGTGCAGCACGCCGAGCCGCGGCAGGGTGCCGCTCACGCGGTCGTCCCCTCGGCCGTCGCGAGTCTCTCCGCGCAGGCCTCCGTCATGGCTCCCAGGGTGCCGTCGATGAACGCGACCTCGACCGGGAACAGAATGCCGAGCCGCTGCTCCACCCGGTCGATCATCGTGGCGATCAGCAGTGAGTTGCCGCCCGCCTGGAAGAAGTCGTCGTCCGGCGAGGGGTCCGTCATGTCGAGCGCCCGGCACCATTCCTCGGTGACGACGGCCGTTGCCCGGTCGACAACAGTCCTACCGACCGGTATGTGCTTGTCCTGCATGTTCTCTCCCGTGCTTCATGCTGGCCGGAACGGATTCAGCTGTCCGCCGGCTCCGTCCCGGTCCCGGTCCGCAGCACATCGACGAAGCGCCGGTGCAGGGCCGCGACGTCCGATGAGGTGAGCAGGCCGGGGCGGTAGGTCCAGAAGGCCTGCAGGCTGTCTTCCCCGGCCGCTTCCAGCCAGCAGGTCAGATCGAGCCGGGCCTGTTCGGTATCGGCCTCGCGGCCGGTCAGTTCATACCCTTCGCCGCGGTACGCGGGTCTGGCCACGTCCTGCGCGCCGAACGCCACCCGGACCTCGGGCGGGGCGGCGCCCTCCTGCCGGAACCAGGCGCGCACCTGGTCGAACGGCACGTCCTGGTGGCGCGCGACGAAGAGGGTGGCGTCCCGGACCCGGGCCAGTACGTCGGCGAAGGGTTCCGGGCCGCTCGTCCGGACCCGGATCGGCAGCACATTGACGAAGCAGCCGATCGCGTCCTGCGCCTCGGGGGTGGTGCGCCCGCTGAAGGCGGCGCCCACGGCCAGGTCGTCGGTGCCGGTCAGGTCGGCCAGCGCGACGGCGAAGGCGGCCAGCCCGACCATGTGCAGCGTGGCGCCGTGCCGGAGCGCGAGTCGGCGTACGGCACGGGCGAGATGCCCGTCGACCTGCTCCCGGCGCTGCGCGCCGACGCCCTCGGCGGCGCCCTCCACGGTGCCGGACGGCTCCGTACGGGGGAACGGGCCGGGGACGGGCAGCCCGCTCAGGCTCCCGGCGAGCTCCGCGACCGCGCGCCGTCCCTCGGGGCCGGCCAGCCACGCGTGCTGCCGTGCTCCGGACACACCGGGGCCGGGCACCGGGGTGAGGTCCGCGGCCCTGCCGTCGGCGCGGGCGGCGCAGCACTCGCCGAGCTCCCGGACCAGCAGCTCCAGCGACCGGGCGTCGAAGACGGCGTGGTGCACCGTGAGGAGCAGGGCGGCCGCGCGATCGCCGTCGGCGACCAGCCGGGCCCGGAACAAGGGGACCCTGCCGAGCTCGATGGGCTGTTCGGCGTCCTCGGCGGCCAGCTCGCGCAGCCACTCCGGACCGGGCGGCCCCGCTTCGGTCACCCGGGTCACCGGGACGCGCACCGATGCCTCGACCCGTCGTTCCGGCTCCGTGCCCACCAGGGGGAAGGCCGTCCGCAGCGCCTCGTGCCGGGTGATCACATCGCCCAGGGCGGCCTCCAGCAGGTCCGCGGCGAGATCGCCCCGCACCCGCACCACCACGCTGATCAGGTACGCGGTCGCCTGCGGTGCGAGCTCCGCCGCGAGCCACACGGCCCGCTCCGCGGCGGTGAGCGCCCCGCCGTCGGCCGCCACCGCCGTTTCGGCGCTCCGGGGGCGGCGCGGCAGCAGTCGCAGATGGGCGACGAGCGCGCCCAGCCGGGTCTGCTGGAAGAGGTCGTCGAGGGTGACGTCGATACCGAGCTCGTCCTGGATCCGGGCGGCGGCCCAGGTCGCCAGGAGCGAGTCGCCGCCCAGCTCGAAGAAGTCGTCGTCGTTTGTGGCCTCGGCGCCGAGCAGATCGCGCCAGATCCGGGCCACCGCTGTCGTCAGCTCCGCCTCGTCGCGCCGCCGGCGCTCGGCGCCACCGGCGCGGCGGCGCACCACCGAGGTCTTCCCTGTTTCAGTCAACGAAGGCCAGCAATCTGCGCAGGTTCGCCGCGACCGCGTGCCGGAACCCGTCGTGGCGCTCCGGCGCGGGCACCGGCACCACGCAGTCCCGCCAGGACCAGGCACGCCAGACGATCGCCGCCTGCTCCCCCAGCGGACAGGCGTCGTCGAGCCGGTCCCGCGACACGTACGGCGTCCACCGGTCCAGGTACGCGTCGACCAGTGCCTGCCGGACCCGCTCGCCGTCGGCGATGTCGTTCTGCTCGAACTCCCGCAGGACCGTGGTCATCCCGCACAGGGGGTGACCGATGCCCGTCTCGGCCCAGTCGAAGAAGATGTCCCCCTGCGGCCGGAACGAGACGTTGCCGTGCCAGAAGTCGATGTTGACCAGCACGTCCGGGAGTCCGGTCGCGGCCAGCTCGGCACAGCGGCGGGCGAACTCCGGCCGGAACCCCAGCAGTCGGCGGTGTTCCTCGGCGGTCAGCCCCCACTCCTGTCCGAGACCGAGACGCTCCGGCTCGTCGAGCATCCGCTCGAACAGGCCGGGCAGCACGGCGGGTCGGCGGTCCGGGACGCCCAACTCGACGAGTTCGGAGATCCGTTCGGTCGTGGCGCGCTGCATCTCCGCGTACCGCTGGACGGACGAGCGGTACCGGGGCACGTCCTCGGCGGCCGTCACGTCCTCGATGTAGGTGCAGGCGCCGATGTCCGCGGAGAGCAGCCAGCCGCGTTCCGCTTCCACGGCGAGCACCGGGACGATGTTGTCGGGGAACCAGCTGCCGAGCCGCTCGGTCAGGACCGCCTCGTGCGGGAAACCCGGCGGAGCGGCCTTCAGGAAGACGTGGCCCCGGTCGGTCGGAGCGCGCAGGGTGCACGCCCAGGGCGAGACGAGGAACTGTTCGACCGGACCGGTGAGGGCGGACCCGTTGTCGCGCAGCCGGTCGGCGAGCCAGCCGGTCGCCTCGGCGTACCAGCCGGGGCGGGTCCACGGCACGTCGGGAAGCGCGTGGTCGCCGCTGAACCAGCCCTCGGTCAACGCCCGGTCCGCCGGATCGAGGCCGGCCCGCGCCTCGTTGTCGGAGGCGCTCAGCCAGCGCGTGGACCCGGGGGCGGCCGACGGCTCCGCGCACCACTGGTGCGCGTAGACCGGGCCGCTCCCGGTGTCGACCAGGGTGCCGAGGCGGACGGTGTCCTCGCCCCAGCGCTCCCGCAGGACGGCGCGTATGCGCTCCGGCCCTCCGGCGGGGTGGCGCGGCAGCGACCACCGTCCGCCGTCCTCGTGCACCAGAACGCGTTTCCCCTCGTCGGCCGTGACGATGGTGCGCGCCTCGGTCTCAGTCCCCGTCACGATGTGATCCCCTCACCCGGTGCGGCCATCGCCGCCTACTGTCGCTCACCAGCGGCGCCGGCCCACAAGTGGCGCATTTCGGCACTTGATTCGAGCAGCTCGGTGAGCGTGCCGACCGCCTCCACCTCGCCGTCCTTCAGTACGACGATGCGGTCGGCGCGCTCGAACGCGGCCCGGCGGTGCGAGACGGCCAGGCAGCTGCGCCGGGCCCCCTGGTCCAGCAGCCGGTGCCACAACTCCCGTTCGGTGCCGACGTCCAGCGCGCTCGAAATGTCGTCGAAGACCAGCAGCTCGGGATCCCGGACGAGCATCCGGGCGGCGGCGACGCGCTGCACCTGACCGCCGGAGAGCTTGGTCCCCCGGGGGCCGACCATCGTGTCGAGACCGTCCTCCAGGGTGGCCAGGTCGGCGTCGAAGACCGAGGTGGTGAGGGCCCGGACCACCGTGTCCTCGTCCGCCTCATGGCCGACCAGGACATTGGTACGCACCGAGTCGCTGGTCAGCCGCGGGACCTGGGAGGTGTACGCGGCCAGCGGCGGTACGAGCTCGTGGACCTCCTGCTCGTTCCAGCGCACCTCCCCGCTCTCCCGGGGCAGCAGTCCGAGGACGGCGCGCAGCAGCGTGGACTTCCCCGCGCCCACCCGGCCGGTGACCACGACGAACTCACCGGCGGCGATGTCGAAGCTGATGTCCGTGACCCCGTGGCCGGACTCCGGGTGCCGGTAGGCCAGTCCGCGTATCCGCAGGGTGTCCAGCGCGGTGCGCGGCGGGGCCGTCGGAGCGGGCTCGGGCTCGGGCAGGCCGGTCACCGCGCCGGGCACTGCGTCCTCGATCCGCTGGAGCGAGGCGCCGGACTGCATCACCAGGGCGAGGTTCTGGCTGAACAGCGAGGTGAAGTCGGTCACCCAGCCGACGTAGACGATGAACAGCGCGAGGTCGCCGACGCGCATGGTGCCGTCGTGCAGGTGCGTGGCCGCCAGCACGAGCACCAGCCCGGTGCCGATCGCGGTGGTGTTGTTCCAGACCGCGCCGAGGAAGACATCGGTGAACAGGCGGCTCTGCACGGTGCGCTTGCGGCGGATCTCGTTGAGGCGGGTGAACCGGGCGAGCACATGCGGCTTCGCACCGGCCAGCTGGATCGCCTGGATGCTGTTGAAGACGTCGCCGAGGAAGGCGCTGACGTCACCGGCCGCTTCCCGGCCCTGCCGGTGGTACTGCTTGATCTTCTTGCTGGCGGTGTTGATCAGGAATCCGGCGATGACCAGCGGTACGCAGACCACCGCGGTGATCAGCGGATCGACGGTGACCATGACGGCGATGGCGATCAGCGCCTGGACGGCCGCCCCGATCACCATGAGCGTGTAGACGACGGTGCTGGACACGGTGGCGGTGTCGTCGGTGAGCCGGGACACCACGTCGCCGGTGGGGTGCTTCAGCCGTACGGCGCCCGGCTTGGCCAGCACCCGGGCGAAGCCGCCGCGCATCAGCAGTCCGATCCCGGCGGCCTCGCAGATCCCGTCGTACGCCACGCACACCAGCAGCGAGGCGACCCGGGCCAGTGCGGCGCCCACCAGGATCGCGATCAGCACCCAGAAGCCGGTGGACAGGCTCCCGCCGTCGCTCAGCCGGTTCAGGATCTCCCGGATCACGAGGCCGGGCACCAACGGGAACACACTGCGCAGCAGTTGCATCAGCAGGTCGAGCGCGAAGGCGCCCGGTGCGTACCGGGCGATCTGCCGGAAGACGCGGAACGTGTTCATGCCGCACCCGCCAGAAGAGCCGAGAACCGGGAACCCTCGGTGCCGGCCAGCTCGCCGCGCGCACCGAACTCGACGACCTCTCCGGCGTCCAGCACCGCTATGTGGTCCAACTGCCCGACGGTGTCCAGGTGGTGCGCGATGACGATCGCGGTGCGCCCCTGGAGCAGCTTGCGTACGGCGGCGCCCACGGTCCGCTCGGTCGCCGGGTCCAGCCGGGAGGAGGCCTCGTCCAGCAGGACGACGTCGGGATCGCGCAGGAATACCCTGGCGAAGGTGAGGAGTTGGGCCTGCCCGGCGGAGAGCGCTCCGTCGCTGATCACCGTGTCCAGCCCCTCCGGGAGCGCTTCCAGCCACTCCCCCATGCCCAGGGCCGACATCGCTTCCTCGATCCGCTCGTCACGGACGCCCGGGTCGAAGAGCGTGATGTTGTCCCGGACGGAGGCGTGCAGTACGTGGACGTCCTGGGTCACCACGCCGACGCGGGACCGCAGTTCGGCGAGGGGCACCGTACGGATGTCCACGCCTCCCAGCCGCACCGTGCCCTGCCGGGGGTCCATGCCCCGGTAGAGCAGGCGGCCGATCGTGGTCTTGCCGCTGCCGGTCCGGCCGAGCAGCCCCAGTGACTCGCCGGCGGGCAGCTGGAAGCCGACTCCGCGCAGGGTGGGGCGGCCGTCGGCATAGGCGAAGTCCACCTCGTCGAAGGCGAGCGAGAGCCGGCCCTCCGGGAGCGTGCCCCGGCCGGTGTCCTGAACCGCCGACTGCCGGTCGGAGAGTTCGGCGATCCGGTCCATCCCGGCCATCGCGGTCTGCAGGCCGTCGATGCGGTTGGAGATCCGGAACAGGGTGAGGCTGAGGAGGCTGGCGTAGAAGTAGCTCACATAGACCGTACCGAGCGTGATGCCCCCGCCGCGCAGCAGCAGGGCGCTGGCGACCAGGATGGCCGCGGTGGCGGCGGAGACGCTGAGCTCCAGGGCGCTGGACGAGGCCCGGAAGGCGACGCTCTCCGACCGCATGGTGCGCCGCAGGCGCTCCAGCAGGGCGTCGAGCCGTCCCCGGGTCCAGGCGTCACTGCCGTTGGCCTTGATGTCCTCGGTGCCCAGGATGCGTTCTTCCAGGAAGCCGCCGATGTCGGCGTTGTCCTGCCGCAGCCGGTGGAAGTACGGCGAGGCCACGCGCTGGGTGCGGCGCAGCACCGGGATCACCACGAGGGAGAAGACCAGGAGGATCAGGCCCAGGCGCCAGTCCACGCCGAAGCTGACCCCCAGGATGCCCAGCGAGAGCAGCAGGTTGGCGAAGATCTGGAAGGTGAACGTGGAGAAGAACTGGGCCAGGGTGGCCACATCGCCGTCGACCCGCTTGATCAGCTCGCCGGGGGTCTTCTCCTTGTGGAAGCCCAGGTCGAGATCGAGGCAGTGGTCGGTGAGATCCATCCGCATCCGGTTGGTCGCCCGCCAGCCGAGGTCCTCGGCGAAGTACCCGGCGACCGACACGACGAGCTGGTTGACGATGGTCAGCGCGATGAAGACCAGGGCGATCCGCACCAGTGTGTCGACGTCGGCGCCGTCCTTCGCCCGGTCGATGAAGCGGCCCAGCAACTGCGGGTTCCACAGCGACAGTCCGACCTCTGCGAACAGGAGCAGGAGCAGGAACAGGGCCGTCCGCCAGTTCGGCGCCAGGTAGGACAGGAACAGGTGGAGCCGCTTCCTCATTCGCCCACCGGCCGGTCGGGCACACCCGGCACGCGCCGGACGGCTCCTCGATCGTTCACCACTGCACTCCCTCGCGAGTGAAACCCTTGCCCCGGCTCGACGGAACAGTCCGGCACCAGAAGCCGGCCCGGTCGCCGCACGGGCGCGGAGAGCCGCAGTCCGGAGTAACGGGCAAGCAACTGAAAACCGCTCGCCATGATTGGACCCACGCCATAGAAACAGCCGCGTCATTCGCCTGTCAACCATTCAAATGGCCGCGCGCTCCTACCTGTTAGGGCCTCAACCATTCCGTCACTCGTTGCGGGTGCTTCGCCCGGAATGGCCGCGGCCACTGGATTTTTCGGCGTCACCGCTCCGGACAAGGCGAGGGAAGGCATGATGACGGAGTCATCGCGACCGACGACAACACCGGGAGCGGAAGGCATCGGACACCGGTACGACGCTGACAATTGTGGGCGAGGTCGTTAGCCTCGGTCATTCCGCGGTCCGTGGGCCATCCCGCGACGGACCGCCCGATGCTTCGTGGCCCGTCGAGCGCCGCGACACGCAAGCCGCCTGGAGGACTCGCACATGACTAGCGCAGCCGCCCCCGCCACAGCCGCCGAGGCCCTCGAACGCGTCGACGCCCTGCGCGACACCCTGCTCGCCGGTGGCGAGGCGGCCGACCGGACGGCGGGTTTCCCGGACAAGGGAGTCGACGCGCTGAAGGCGGCCGGACTGCTCTCCGCCGCCATCCCGGCCGAGTACGGCGGGTCCGGGCTGGCGGCCCCCGCGCTGGCGGAGCTGGCGGCACGGATCGGCCGGTGCTGCGGCTCGACCGGCATGATCTGGGCCATGCACCAGCTCCAACTGGCCTGCCTGGTACCGAGCGCGGCGGCCCAGCCGGAACTCGCGGACTATCTGCGTACGGCCGCCGCGGAGCAGCACCTGGTCGCCTCCGTCACCTCCGAGGCCGGCATCGGCGGCAACCTCCGGATGAGCAAGGCGGCCCTGGTCCAGGTCGGCGAGGAGTACCTGGTGGAGAAGCACGCCACCACGGTCTCCTACGGGGAGCAGGCGGACAGCCTGCTGGTCACCGCCCGGCGCGACGACCGGGCGGCCGCCGACGACCAGGTCCTCGTGCTGGTGCGGGCGGAGCAGGCGCGGCTGCGCCGCACCGGCCCGTGGAACACACTGGGCATGCGCGGCACCTGCAGTTCTCCGCAGCACCTCCAGGCGGTCGTGCCGCGCGGCCAGGTGCTGGCCGAGCCGTTCGGCGCGATCGCCGGACGTGTCATGGTGCCGCTCTCGCACATCCTCTGGGCGGCCGTCTGGACCGGGATAGCGACCGACGCCTTCCGTCGTGCCGTGCGGTTCTCGCAGACGAAGGCGAAGGCCACCCGGCGCGGCAGCACGTTCGCCCCGGACCCGCGTCTGGGGCGCATGCACGCCGTGCTGACGATGCTGCGGGCACACGTGCAGGAGCTCGCGGCGGAGTTCGCCGAGAGCCGGGCGTCCGGGGGCTCGCCCCGGGACCTCACCGTGCCCGCCAACGCGCTGAAGGTGTCCGCCTCGGAGGAATCGGTCCGGGTGGCGGTGCTGGCGCTGGAGGTCTGCGGCATGGCGGGGTACTCGGAGGAGGGCGAGTTCTCGGTGGCCCGCCACTTGCGCGACCTCTACTCGGGAAGGATCATGATCGCCAATGACAAGCTCACCGCGGTCAACACCGAACTGCTCCTGACCGGCGAGGACTTCCTCGACTGAACCGGACACCCGGGCGGGAGCCGCATCGGCTCCCGCCCCGCGCGACGGCCCCGGGGCCTTCGCCCGGACCGGACCGGTTCACTCGGCTCCGGGTGAGCCCGCGGCCCTGATCGTGGCGGCCAGCTCGGCCGCACAGGAATTCCGCATAATCTCCGCGTTCCCAATTTTCACGCCGAATCGGCGCTCCACCTTCAGCTGCATGCGAAAGGCAAGGAGCGAGTTTCCGCCGAGGGCGAAGAAATCATCGGAACGATTGATTCCTGTGACCCCCAGCAGCTCCTCCCAGAGCAGGATGACAAATTCCTCCTCGGCGCTCCCGGGCACCGCATCCGTCCCGGGCCCGGCACTTCCCGCGGCCAATTCGTCGAGGAGCCCGGAAACATTCCGCTTGCCGTGCTGGTCGGCCGGAATTCGGTCGACCAGGCGGACGTCGGCGGGCACCAGGAAGTGCGGAAGGTTCTGCTCGGCCGCGGTCCGCAGTCCCTGCCGGGTCGCCCCGCCCCCGGCGACCAGGAAGGCGACCAGACGCCGGTCGACACCGTCCCCGACCGGGGCCACCACGGCGTCCTGGACCTCGGGAAGGCCGAGGAAGAACCGTTCGATCTCCCCGGGTTCGACCCGGTACCCACGGACCTTGACCTGCCGGTCGGCCCGACCCAGGAAGTCGATGACGCCGTCGTCGCCGACCCGGACGAGATCGCCGGTCCGGTAGAAGCGGGGGGCGCCCTGCGGCCCGTCCGGTTCCGTGAAGCGTTCCGCGGTCAGATCGGGGCGGCCGAGGTAGCCGCGGGCCACCTGCGGGCCGCCGATGAACAGTTCGCCGGTGCTCCCGGAGGGGACCGGCGCCCCCTCGGGGTCGCGCACCTCGGCCACGACCCCGTCGAGCGGCCGGCCGATCGGGACGGCCCGTCGCCGGGTGTCCTCCAGGGTGATCCGGTGCGCGACGCACGCCGTGGTGCACTCGGCCGGTCCGTAGAGGTTGTACAGATCCCCCTGGAAGCCCGCTTCCAGGATGACCCGGCAGACCGCCGGTGCGATCACGTCGCCCGCCACATGGAGCAGGCGCAGCGCGGCGAACGCGTCCGGCTGCTCGTCGGCGACGTGTCCGGCGACCATGGTCGGGACGAGCATCGCGGTGATGCCCAGCCTTCGTATCTCGGTGTCGAAGCCCGCGGCCAGCAGGTCCGGCACCAGCGGGAGCACGGTCACCTCGGCACCGGCCGCGAAGCCGCTCCACATCTCCCAGTGGAAGAGGTCGAAGGAGAGGCTGGAGACCTGGCCAATCCGGTCCTGCTCGGTCAGCCGGGGCAGCGCCGGGTTGCGGGCGAACGCCACCACGTTGCCGTGTTCCAGCACGATGCCCTTGGGGGTGCCGGTGGAGCCGGAGGTGAACAGGACGCTCGCGGCGTCCTGTGCGCGCGGCGACGGCAGCGGGCCCGTGTCCGGCTCCGTGCCGGACAGCGGCACGGACAGCACCCGGACCGCTTCGCCGTCCAGCCGGTCCGCCCAGTCCGGTTCGGTGATCACCACACGGACACCGCTCAGCCGCAGCATCAGATCGCGCCGCGCGTCCGGGTAGCGGCTGTCGATCGCGACGTACGCGGCCCCGGCCCGCACCACCGCGAGCAGGACGACGAAGATGTCCGCCGACCGCTGGAGGTAGACGCCCACCAGGTCACCGCGGCCGATCCCGAGCCCGCGGAGCCGCCGGGCCAGCTCCTGGGACCGTGCCGCCAGTTCCCGGTAGGTCAGCGCCTCCTTCTCGTCGCGCACCGCGATCCGGTCCGGATGCCGCGCCACGGTCTCGTCGAAGAGTTCGGTCAGCGTCTGCGCCGTCATGTCGCGGCCCCTCCTGTGGACGTGCTGAGCACCAGCTCCTGGCCGCCGTCGGCGAGTTCCAGCCGTGCGACCACCCGGCCCAGCTCCCCGGTGGTCGCGACATGGGTGCCGCCGCACAGCGCCGTGACCGGGCCCTGGCCCACCTCGCAGCTGAAGCGCCGCACGTCCGCGATGCTCGGTCCTTCGGTACGCACCAGCACCGGCACATCCGCGGCGACCCACTCCGCCAGCAGCCCGTTCACCTGGGCCTCCAGGTCACCGAGCGCCTCGGCCAGGCCGTCCGCCGTGAAGCCCTTGCGCCGCAGGGACTTGCCCATCCGGTAGCGGTCGACGCTGTGGTGGAGGCCGATCCGCGAGCTCACGATGGCGATCTTGTCGAAGTCGGGGGCGCCCAGCGAGTCGAGCCCGGCCTCCTTGCGCCACCGGTCCCGCAGGGCGGCGTTGAGCGCCGGCCCGACCAGCTCGCAGCCGGTGTGCCCGGCGGACAGACCGGCCCGCCGCTCCGGGTCGACCGACAACCGCACCTCGCGCCCGAGCAGGGCCCGCGGATCGTCGGCGACGACGTGCAGCACGTGCCAGGACCAGTCCGGGTCGCCGCGGCGGACCGGAATGTCCCCGGCCACCCGGACCTCGCCGGTGGACCGGTGCGCGGCGGCGATCACACTGTCCAGCACCTCGAAGGCGCGGCCGCCGCCCTCCACCGTCCCCTGGTCCCCCGGCTGGTCCGGCCAGGTGTGGTCCTCCGGATGGAACGGGGTGGCGTCGCAGATCAGCCCGTACCGGTCGGTCAGCGCCACTGCGTGCCGCACGGTCGCGACGGCGTCGAGCGCGCCGGACGGGAAGGACACCAGGGTGGAGTCGTTCAGGAAAGGCGTGGTGGGCTCGGTCATTCCACTTCCAGGGCGAGCAGGTCGTCGTACGTTTCACGGCGCAGCCACAGCCGTGCGCCGCCGTCCCGGACGGCGACCACGGGCGGGCGTGGTGTGTGGTTGAAGTTGTTCGCCAGACTCCGGCAGTAGGCGCCGGTGTTCGGCACGGCGAGCAGATCGCCCACCCGTATGTCGGCGGGCAGGTGGTCGTCGCGCACCACGACGTCCCCGGCGTCGCAGTGCAGGCCGACCACCCGCGAGAGCATCGGTCCCGCATCGGAGCGCCGGCCGGCCAGCACGCCCGTGTAGAGGCCGTCGTAGAGGGCCGGGCGGATGTTGTCGCTCATCCCGCCGTCGACGGAGACGAAGGTGCGCAGACCGGTGACGGCCTTGACGGTGCCGACGCGGTACACCGTGATTCCCGAGCGGCCCACGAGGGAGCGGCCCGGCTCGATCGCCAGCCGGGGCGGTTCCGTGCCCAGCTCCGCGCAGCTGCGCCGGGTGAACTCCCGCAGCCCCGAGGCGATCTCCGCGGGCGTACCGGCCCGGTGGTGGTCCAGGTAGGCGATGGCGAAACCACCGCCGAGGCTCACCTCCGGCAGGGACACTCCGTGCTCGCGGAGGAACTCCGCACGGACCTCCATGACCCGGCGCACCCCCACCTCGAAGGAGTCCAGGCCGAATATCTGCGAGCCCAGGTGCATGTGCAGGCCGACCAGTTCGAGTTCGGCCGCCCGGTGGGCCGTCTCGACCGCGGTGGAGGCGTCGCCGGTCCGCAGCGAGAACCCGAACTTCTGGTCGTCGTGGGCGGTGGCGATGTTGGCGTGGGTGTCCGCGTGCACACCGACGTTGACCCGGATGAGGACCTTCGGCCGTACCCCGGCCCCGGCCGCCAGTTCGCGCAGCAGCCGCAACTCGTCGAAGGAGTCCACCACGATCCGGCCGACCCCGTGGCGCAGGCCGGTGGCGAGCTCCTCGGCGGACTTGTTGTTGCCGTGCATCACCAGGCGCTCGGCCGGGAAGCCGGCGGAGAGCGCGATGCGCAGCTCGCCGAGGGAGCAGACGTCCAGGTGCAGTCCGAGTTCGGCGCAGATCCGGGCGACCGGCCGGCACAGGAACGCCTTCCCGGCGTAGTAGACGTCGAAGTCGTCGAAGACGGTGCGGAATTCGGTGCACCGGGCCCGGAAGTCCGCCTCGTCGAAGACGTACATCGGGGTGCCGAACTCGGCGGCGAGGTCGTCGACCCGCAGTCCGCCCAGGGTGAGGGCGCCGTCGTCGGCGCGGGCCGCGGACGTCGGCCACAGCTGCTCCGGCAGGGTGTTCAGGTCGGCGGGCTCGGTGAGCCACTCGGGCTGCGTGGAGGTCAGCACCCGTCACGCTCCATTCGGGGCGAAGAAGTCGGAGATCTCGGTGGCGGTGCCCGCCGCGACGGCCCGGTCGAGGACGAACCGGCCCACGGCGAGGTCGAGAATACCCATGCCGAAGGGGGAGAAGATCACGGGACGGTCGGCGCGGAGGGCGACGTCTCCGCGCAGTACCCCGGCGAGCGTCCCGGTCACGAACGACCGGTCGCCGAGCAGTTGTTCGGCGAGATGCGGCGAGGTGTTCTGCTTCAGACAGTGGTCCACGTCGTCGACGACGTTGTCGGCGTGCAGCAGGGTCTGCGGTTCCAGATCGCGCAGCGACACATGCAGGACCAGCTGGCCGGGCCGGAAGCGGAGGTCCGCCGGCAGGTGGGGGCGGAGCGCCGTGGTGGCGAGGACCACGAGGTCGGCGTCGCAGGCGGTGGCCAGGTCGGCGGCGCGTCCGCCGGGCAGTTCGGCCGCGAGGCGCTCGGCCGCGCCGGGGTTCAGGTCGTGGCAGTGCACCACCGGCGGTGGCGTGGTGGCGGCGGCCAGGTAGCGGCAGATCTCCCGGGCGATCACTCCGGTGCCGATGACGCCCCAGCTGCGCGGCGGGGTGTCCCGCAGGACCCGGGCCGCCAGCGCGGCGGATGCCGCGGTACGGGCGGCGCTGATCGTCGCCGACTCCAGCAGCGCCGTCGGGTAACCGGTCCGGTAGTCGTTGAGCACCAGCACCGCGGAGGCCCGGGGCAGCCCCCGGTCGTGGTTGCCGGGGAAGCTGGAGATCCACTTGATCCCGGCGGTCTCGGCCTCGCCGCCCAGGAAGGCGGGCAGCGCGATGATCCGGCTGTCCGGCTTCTCCGGGAACCGCAGGAAGTAGCTGTCCGGGTTGACCGTCTGCCCGTCGTCGTGCAGGAGGTACGCCTCGCGCACCCGGTCGATCACGTCCTGCTCGGCACCGGCCAGCGCCGCGCGTACGGCGGGTCCGCCGACCACCGAGAAAGTCGTCGTAGTCATGTTCTCGCTTTCCATAGGGGCTGTCCGTGGTCCGGGGCGCCGAGGCTGTCGCCGTGCGCCCGCCGGAGGGTCACGGGACGGGCCTCAGCTCTCCGTGGACCGGTCCGCGCGCCGGTCTCGCGATGTCCCGCAGCAGTTCGTCGCCGAAGTGGGCGGCGACCCAGCCGTCGTCGTAGATGGTGTCCAGATAGGCGCTGCCGAGGTCCGGGGAGATCGCCAGGACCCGGCTGCCCCGTGGGACGCGGTGCCCGTGGGCCATGGCCGCCGCGACCACGGTGCCGGTGGAGCCGCCGACGAGCAGGCCGTAGCGGGACGCGATCCGGCGACAGGCGACGATGGTGTCCCGTTCGGAGACCAGCACCCGGCGGTACGCCCCCGGGCCGAAGATCTCCGGAATCCGGCTCGCCCCCATGCCGGGGATCAGCCGGCGGGCCGGCGCGCCGCCGAAGGTGACCGAGCCCAGCACGTCGACGGCGACCACGGCGGGCCGGGGTTCGTGGTCCCGGAAGTGCTCCAGGCAGCCCATCAGGGTGCCCGAGGTGCCGACGCCGACGAAGAGCCGGTCGGGTACGCCGAACCGCTCGCAGATCTCGACCGCGGTGCCGTCGCGGTGGGCCGCCACGTTCGCCGGGTTCGCGTACTGGTTCAGCCAGATGAGGTTGGGTTCGGTGGCCAGCCGGAGGCTGATGTAGGCGATCCGGGAGCCGAGGTAGCCGCCGTTGTCGTCCCGCCGTTCGATCACCACCACCTCGGCGCCGAGCGCCCGCATCTGCTGCACGCTGCGGTAGTTGCTGTTGGGGTCGGTCACCAGGGTGAGGTGGTAGCCGCGGGCCGCGCAGATCGCGGCCATCGCGACCCCGAGGTTGCCCGAGGTGGACTCGATCAGCTCGGCGCCGGGCCGGAGCAGCCCGGCCCGCTCGGCCGCGTCGACCATGGCGGTCGCGGTCTTCATCTTGATCGACCCGGCGGGGTTGCGGGACTCCAGCTTGAGCCACAGCTCGGCGTGCGGCAGCAGGCCGGGCAGCGGGACGAAGTCCTCGCCGGGTTCAGGCACGGTCGGATTGCGCATGGGACACCTCCGTGGCGGGCGTGAGCAGGGAGGCGAGCAGCCGGGGCCGGGTCCGGTTGAGGTAGTGGCCGCCGTCGGGCACGTCCACCACGCGCGGGTCGGCGGCGAGCAGCGCCCAGTTCGGCGCGGTGCCTTCGAGATCGGGCACCACCGGGTCGTCGGCGGCCGCGAGGAAGGTGAACGGCCGCTCCAGTTGTCTGCCGGTGCGCAGCAGCCGGGCCAGGAACGCGTTGCCGAGCGCGGTGTCGCGGCGCAGGGCGGCCACCTCGTCCGGCGTCGGCGCGGACCGGTCCCCCGCTTCGGTGCCGGGCACCACCCAGTCCCGGACCGTCTCGTCCGGCGCCCGCAGCACCTCGTCCACGGGGTGGTCCGCGGGGTCGGCCGACCTGAGTGTCTTGCCGACGACGACGACCGACACCGCCCGCCCGGCCGGCAGCCGGTGGGCGAGCGCCAGGGCCGGGCCCGCGCCCGAGCAGTGGCCCAGCAGGACGAGCGGGCCCGTCACCCGGTCCAGCTCGGTCGCCAGGTCGTGCACCAGCCGGTCCGGGTCCGGTGCGGCCCCGGGCGGCAGGTCCAGCACCAGGAACCGTACGGGCAGCCGCTCCCGCACGGCCTCGGCGAGCGGGAGGTAGCCGACCGGGGAGCCGCCCGCGTACGGGAAGCACACCACGGTCAGCTCCGGGCGGCCGTCCGTCGCGATCTCGGCGAACAGGCTGCCGTCCACCGGCGCGGAGCTCCGGGCCAGGGCCTCGGCGGTGCGGTGCCGCAGCAGTTCGCGTACGCCGAACCGGCCGCCGGAGCGCGCCGCCACGGCCATCGCGCTGAGCGAGTGGCCGCCCAGGTCGAAGAAGTCCCCGTCGGCACCGACGGCGTCGGCGGGCAGGCCGAGGGCGGCGGCGAACAGTGCGACCACCTCCCGCTCGGCCGCCGTCCGGGGCGGCCGGGGGCGGCGCCGCTCGGTCTCCGGCAGGGGCAGGGCGGCGATGGCCGGCCGGTCCGCCTTGCCGTTCGCGTTCAGCGGCACCGACGGCAGCCGGCCGATGACGTCCGGGAGCATGTAGCCGGGGAGTTCGCGGGCCAGTCCGGCCCGGATCCCGGACGTGTCGAGCCCGGCTCCGCCGCTGTACCAGGCGGCCAACAGGCGCCGCTCCCCCTTGCGGTGGACGAAGGCGAAGGCGGCCGTGATGCCGGGCACCCGGGTCAGCGCCTGCTCGATCTCCGGCAGCTCGATCCGGTATCCGCGCACCTTGACCTGCTGGTCGCGTCGGCCGACGCAGTCGAGCAGCCCGTCCGGCAGCCAGCGGCCGAGGTCGCCGGTGCGGTAGAGCCGGGGGGAGGTGTCGTCGAGGGTGTTGGGCGGGAAGGCGGCGGCCGTCCGCTCCGGGTCGTTGACGTAACCGGCGCCGACCGCCGGACCGCTCACCAGGATCTCCCCGATGGTGCCGAGGGGGACCGGCGCACCGTTCTCCCCCACCACGTGGAGGGTGGTGTTCAGGACCGGGCGCCCGACCGGCACCCGCTCGGCGTCCACGGGCGCCACGACGATGTGGTGGGTGATGTCGTCGGAGGCCTCGGTCGGCCCGTACGCGTTCACCATCGGCACCTGGTACGCGGCGAACCAGCGCCGGGCCAGGGCCGGCTGGAAGGCCTCGCCGGTCACCATCAGGTGGCGGAGCGGGCCGAGACCGGCGGGGCGTCGCGGGTCGTCGAGCAGGGCGTCGAGCAGTGACGGCACCACCTCCAGGACGGTCACCCCGGTGTCACCGGCCGTCCGCCACAGGTCGGCCGGGTCGATCACGTCGTCGACGATGACCGAGCGGCCTCCGGTGAGCCAGGCCGCGAGCAGCTGCCAGACCGAGATGTCGAAGCACTGCGAGGCGGTCTGGGCCACCACGTCGGAGCCGTCGAGCGCGAGGTCCACGATCTTGGCCTGGAGGTGGTTCAGCATGCCGCGGTGGGTCACCGTCGCGCCCTTCGGCTCACCGGTGGAGCCGGAGGTGAAGATGACGTAGGCGGGGTCGTCGGCCGCCACGGCCGCCGTCGTCGGGTCCGGGGCCCGGGTGTCTCCCTCCTTCAGCACCACCTCGTACTCGGCCGGTGTGAGCACCAGCCGGCAGTCGGCCCGGCGGACCATGCGGCCGACCCGCTCGTCCGGGTCCCCCGGCGACAGCGGCAGATAGACGGCACCGGCCCGCAGGATGCCCAGCACGGCCACCGCCCATGGCAGGCCGCGCGTCATCCGGACGCCCACCGGCTCGCCCGGCCGTACGCCCCGGGCGTGCAGTCCGGCGGCCAGGCGCCGGGACTCCCGGTCCAGTTCGCAATAGGTGAGCGCGGCCGCCGCGTGGTTCACCGCGACGGCGTCGGGCCGGGCGGCGACCGTGTCGGCGAACCGGTCGAGCACCGTCGTGCCAGGTACCTCGTGGCGCGGCCCGGTCCGGAGGGCGGCCAGCTCCCGCGCCTCGGCGTCGTCCATCAGCGAACGGGCCGCCGGGGACTGCCGGGGGTCGGCGGCCAGCAGCCGCAGGGCGGTCCGGTAGTAGCCCGCGATCCGGTCGATCTGCGCCGGGCCGAAGGCCGAACCGTCGTAGTGCAGGCTCAGACCGGCCGTTCCGTCCAGCGCGTCCCGGAAGAACTCCGCCCGCAGCGGGAATTCGGTCTGGCTGTGCACCGCGACCCGGCGGAGCCGGAAGCCGTGCCGCCGGTCGAGGTCGTCCAGCACATGGAAGTGGGTGTAGTTGAAGACCGCCTCGAACAGGTCGTGGCCCGTCTCCCGGACCAGCTCGCCCATCGGGAAACGCCGGTGCGGCAGCAGCTCCACCTCCGACGCGTGGACCCGGCGGATCAGCTCGGTCCAGCTGTCCGTGTCGACCCGCACCCGCAGCGGCAGGGTGTTGAGGAAGAGCCCGAGGGTGGTGTCCCCGTGCTCCTGCTCCGGCCGGCCGCTCAGCTCGTACCCGGTGGTGACGTCGAGACGGCCGGACACGAAGGCCAGCACCGCCAGGTGCGCCGCCATCAGGACCGACTTCAGCGGCACGCCGGTCCGGCCGGCGACGGCCATGAGCTCGGTGCCGAGCCCGGCGTCCAGCGGGACGTCGAGCGTGCGCAGCGTCTCCGCCGGGTCCAGGCGGGCGTCCGGCAGCCGGGGCACCGCGGTCAGTTCGGCGCCGTCGAGCACGCCGCGCCAGAACGCGCGGTGCTCCTCGGACTCCACGGCGCGCTGTTCGAGCGCGACGAAGCGCTCGAAGCCCACCGGTTCGACGGCCCCGGCCGGGGCGCCGGTGCCGGACAGCGCCGCGTACCGGGCGAAGAGGTCGTGCAGCAGCCGGTTCACGCTCCAGCCGTCGAGCGCGGCGGCGTGATAGCTCAGCAGCAGGTGGCGGCGGTCGCCGCCCAGGTCGCAGACCCTCATCCGGACCAGCCCGGGGGTGCCGTCCGGGAAGCCGGTCCGCAGTTCCTGCTCGACCGCCTCCTCCAGCCAGGCGCGCTGCTCCGGTCCGGACAGGCCGGACAGGTCGACCGGGCGGCACCAGTCCGGGGCCGTCCGGTGCACCACCTGGACCGGGACCGGTTGCCGCCCGGGGTGGAAGGAGGCGCGCAACGCCGGGTGCCGGTCGGCCACTTCACGTGCCGCGCGCTGGAACAGCGGCCAGTCCAGCGGACCGTCGTACCGGTACCCGGACACGTCGTGGTAGACCGCCGCGTCCCGGGTCGCGACCTCGTAGAGCAGCCCGCGCTGCAGGTGGGTCAGCGGGTACGCGTCCACCGCGTCGGCGGGCAGCCCGGCCCTCGCGTCGTCTCCGGTGAGCAGGGCGAACGGCTCCGTCGGCCCGTCCTCGTCCGTCTGTGTGACCCGGCGCACCACCCGGGCCAGGGCGGCCACGGTCGGATGGGCGAAGAGCTCCTGGAGCGTGAAGTCCAGACCGGCCGGCCGCGCCGCGGCCAGGGCGCTGATGAACGTGATGGAGTCGATGCCGAGTTCGAAGAAGTTGTCGTCGGCGCCGACCGGCCGTCCGCCGAGCACGCCCGAGAGGATGCGGGCCAGGGTGGTCTCCACCTCGCCGCGGGGCGCGGTGCGGCCCGTCCGCCTGCGCAGCGCGGCCAGCGCCTTCAGGTCCCGCTTGCCGTTCGGGGTGCGCGGGATCTCGGCGATGCGGAGGATCGCCGCGGGCACCGCGTACGCCGGGAGCCGCTCGGTGAGGGCGGTCCGCACGGTGTCCTCGATGCCCGGCTCGTCGGCGACCACGAACGCGCGCAGCGTCCCGTCGGCGGCGATGGCCGCGCAGTCCGTCACGCCCGCCACCCCGTGCATGACGTGTTCGATCTCGCCCAGTTCGATCCGGTGCCCCCGGATCTTCACCTGGGTGTCGAGCCGGCCCAGGTACTCCACCGAGCCGTCCTCCCGCCACCGGGCCGCGTCGCCGGTCCGGTACGCACGCTCGCCGTGCTCCTGGAGATCCGGTACGAAGCGCTCCGCGGTCCGTCCGGGCGCGCGCAGGTAGCCGCGGGCCAGTCCGGCACCGGACAGGTACAGCTCGCCCGGCACGCCGACCGGCGCGGGCCGGCCGTCCCGGGTCAGGATCCGCAGGCGCAGGTTGTCGATCGGGACGCCGAGCGGGACCGGCCGACGCGTGTCGTGGCCGGTGCAGTCGTAGTGGGTGACGTCGACGGCCGCCTCGGTGGGTCCGTACAGGTTGATCAGGGCGGGCCCGCCCTCCGGGTACAGCTTCCGCAGCAGGAGGACGGTCTCGGTGCTCAGGGCCTCCCCGCTGGCGAAGACGCGCCGCAGCCCCGCGGGGAACCGGCCCCGGATCCTCGGCAGCAGCGCCTGGAGCATCGACGGGACGAAGTGCACCGTGGTGACGGCGTGTTCCCGGATGCGTTCCAGGATGGCCAGCGGTTCGCGTTCGGCGCCGGACGGCAGGGTGCTCACCGAGCAGCCGGCCATCGACCACCAGAAGATCTCCCAGAGCGAGACGTCGAACGAGACCGGTGTCTTGTGGAGCACGACGTCGTCGGCGGCCAGCGGGTAGGCCCGCTGCATCCAGGTCAGCCGGTTGACGATGGCCCGGTGCTCCACCATCACGCCCTTGGGCTTCCCGGTCGACCCGGAGGTGTAGATGACGTACGCGAGGTCGTCCTCGCCCGCGAGGTCCGGCAGGTCCCCGCCGTCCAGGGCGGCGAGTCCGGGGTCGGCGGGGTCGACCAGCACCTCGGCGGCCGGGCACCGCGTGCCGACGACGATCCGTGCCCGGCTCTCCTCGATCATGTGCCGGATGCGGGCCTCCGGGAGCGCCGTGTCGATCGGCAGGTACGCGGCGCCCGCCTTGACGATCGCGTAGAGCGCCACCAGTTCGTCCGTGGACCGGGGCACCGCCATCCCGACGATGTCCCCGGGTCCCGCGCCCAGCTCGCGCAGCCGTCTGGCCAGCCGGTTCGCCCGCCGGTTGAGCTGGGCGTAGGTGGTGCCGCCGTCGCGCACCGCCACCCGGTCCGGGAACCGTGCGGCCCCGTCCCGGAGGCCGTGGTGGAGCAGGACGCCCTCGGCCCGGGGCCGGTCGGTCCGGTTGACCGCGGCGATCAGCCCGGCCTCGGCGGGGTCCGCGGAGGTGAGCGCCGCGCCCACCGTGGCCGGTCCGGCCGGGCCCAGCAGCCAGGTGAGGAGCCGGGTGAAGACACGTGCCAGCCGGTCGGCCGTCGACGCCAGGAACAGGTCGGTGCGGTACCGCACCGTCAGCCGGCCGGCCGCCAGCGAAAGCCCCAGGGTGCTCCCGGCGGGCGGCTGTTCCGCGTCCGTGGCCACGACCGCGAGGTCGGTGGGGACGAGGCCCTCGCGCCGGAGCAGTGCCTCGGGCGACACATCGAGGTTGCGTGCCCCGGTGAGGTACGTCTTCCGGACGCCGGAGAGCAGCTCCCGGCCGGACTGCCCGGGGTCGACGACGATCCGCACCGGGAAGGCACGTCCGCCGGAGTTCGTCAGCACGCAGACGTCCCGGGTGTCCGTCTGTACGGCGGCGAGCAGCGCGGTGACCGTGGTCGTCAGCACCTGGACCAGGGTGGGGTCGTCGCGGGTGAGCGCGGCCGCCCGCGCGGCCACGGCGGGGTCCAGCGCGGCCGTCGCGGTCGCGGTGGGCCGGTCGGCCCGCTCCGCCCCGAGCAGGTCCCGGCAGAGCAGGGTGGCTTCGGGCAGCGCGTCGATCCAGGAGAGCCAGTACGACGTCTCCTCGGGGAACTCGTGCAACGCCCGGCCCGCGATCACATTGGTCACTGCACCGCTCCGTAATCAAAATCGGCCTCGTCGGCGTGGTCGGGGACGGCTGGACTGCGCAGCACCGGCCCGTCCGGCGCGGTGTCCAGCTCCGCGACCGCGGCCAGCACGGAGTCCAGGAGATGGGTGGCGGACTCCGGCGCGTACAGGTCGCCGGCGTACTCCAGGTCCACGACGAGACGGTCCGGGTGGTCGTGGGCCTGGAGGTTGAGGTCGAACCGGGGGCTGCCGGTCGGCAGCAGCTCCAGACGGGCGCGCAGATTCCCGGCGGCGAACGCGTAGATGTCCATGTTCTGCAGGGCCAGGAACGCGTCGAACAGCGGATTGCGGGTTCCCGGCCGTGCTCCCGGGACGGCGGCCAGCTCGTCGAACGCGAAGTGCTGGTGGTCCAGGGCGCGGCGGTGCTCGGCGTCGAGTCCGGCGACCAGCTCGGCCAGCCGCATGCCGGGGGTGATCCGCACCGGTATGGGCACGGTGGTGACGAACATGCCCACCGTGTCGGCCAGATCGGGGTGCGACCGCCCGTGCATCGGCGCGCCGACCACCAGGTCGGTCAGGCCGCCGGTGCGGGCCAGCGTGGTCGCGTACGCGGCGAGCAGCACCACGAACGGGGTCGTGCGGTGCGACCGGGCGACCCGGGTGAGCAGGGAGGCGGCCACCGGGTCCCGGCGCTCGCGCGCGCCGGTGTCCCCGGGGCGCGGCGGGCGCGGACGGTCGGTGACGAACGTACCGGCTCCCGGCATGCCGTCCAGTCGCGCGGCCCAGTAGCCGTGGTCCCGGGCGGCCCGTTCGGCGCACCACGCGGCCGCGTCCAGCCAGCGCACCGTCGGCCGGGCCGGGTCACCGCCCTCGTGCAGATCGAGCAGTTGCCGGACGAGGACGCGCACCGAGACGCCGTCCGCGATCAGGTGATGCAGGTCGAGGTAGAGGCGGGGACCGGCGAGCCGGGCGCGGAGCAGGGGCGGCACCGCCGGGTCGAACGGGCGTATGAAGCCGTCGAGTTCGGCGGCCGGATCGCCGGGCGGTACGGTCTCGCACTCCCAGGCGACATCGTCGAGCACCTCCTGGCGCAGCCCGGTGGCGTCGACGTGGAGCCGGGTGCGCAGGGCGTCGTGCCGGTGGATCAGGGTCCGCAGCGCGGCCCGCAGCCGCTCGGGGTCGACCGGGCCGTCGAAGTCGAGCCGGATCGGGATGTTGTAGGCGAGCGAGGCGGGTTCGGCCTGCCACAGGGTGTAGAGGCCGCGCTGGGCGGGGTGGGCCACGCCGGTCGGGCCGGTGCCGACCGGGACCGGCGGGACCGCCGTCGGCGCGGTCTCCAGGCGCCGGGCCATCGTGTGCAGGGTGCTTGCCGCGTAGGCGTCGGCGAACCGCAGGCTGCGCCCCATCCGCCGGTCGATCAGGTCGAGCAGTCGCGCCAGCTTCAGCGAGTCGCCGCCGATGTCGAAGAAGTCGCTGTCCGGGGCCAGGTCCGATGTGCGGCAGCCCAGCGCGGCGGCCCACAGCCGGGGCAGGGTCGGGACATCCTCGTCGGACGTCTCCTCGGCCGCCTCGGCGGGCACGGGCAGTCGGGCGGTGTCCACCTTTCCGGCCGGTCCGAGCGGCAGCTCGTCCAGGACGAGCAGATGCGCCGGCCTCAGATAGCCGGGGAGCAGCCGGGCGAGCGCCGTGCGCAGGGGGCCCGGACCCGTTCCGTCGGTGACCGCGTACGCGGTGAGCCGTGCCTGTCCCGCCGCGTCCCGGCGGGCGACCGTGTGTGCCCGTCGTACCTCTGGCAGGGTGCGCAGGGCCGCGGTGACCTCGGCGGGCTCCACGAGGTTCCCCGCGATCTTGACCTGCTGGTCGGCCCGGCCGTGGAAGTGCAGTACGCCCGCCGCGTCCCGGGTGACCCGGTCGCCGGTGCGGAACAGGCCGTCGCGGAACCGGGCCGCGGTCAGCTCCGGGTCGTTCAGATAGCCGCGTGCGACACCGGCCCCGCCGACCCACAGCTCCCCCTCGACGCCGTCCGGGACGGGCTCGCCCCGGTCGTCGCGGACGGACAGTTCGGTGCCCTCGATCGCGGAGCCGATCGGGATCGGCTCGGGCACCGGCCGGGTGATGCGGTGCACGGTGGTGAACGTGGTGTTCTCGGTCGGCCCGTACCCGTTGCAGAGCGTGAGTCCGGGGCAGTGTTCGAGTGCCCGGGAGGCATGCTGGGGCGAGACCACGTCCCCGCCGGTGATCAGTGTCCGGAGGTCGGCGAACATGCCCGGGTCGTGATCCGTCATGCGGTGGAACAGCGGCGCCGTCAGCCAGGCGAACGTGATCCGCTCGCGCCGCAGGAACGCGCCGTACAGCGCCGGGCGGGTCATGGTCTCCGTGTCGGCGATGTGCAGGGCCGCGCCGTTGAGCAGGGCGCCCCAGATCTCCAGGGTGGCCGCGTCGAACTCCGGGGCGGCGCCGTGGGCGATCCTGTCCTGTGCGCTGAGGGCGGCGTAGCGCGCGCCGCAGACCAGCCGGATCACCCCGGCCTGGCCGACCACCACGCCCTTGGGTTCGCCGGTGCTGCCGGAGGTGAACATGACGTAGGCCGGGACGCCGTCGTCCGGCGCGACCGGGGTGGCGGTGCCGTCGCCCCCGCTCCGCAGCTCCGCCGACGTGACGAGCCGTGCCGATGCGGGGAAGGCCGTGGCGTCCGGGCCGGGCCCGCCGCCCGTGCGCACCACGAGGCGCAGGTCCGCCTTGGCCACGACGCGCCCCAGCCGGGCCGCCGGGTGGGCCGGGTTGAGCGGCACGTACGCGGCACCGGCCAGCACCGTGCCGACCACCGCCGTGACGAAGGAGGCCGACCGCTCGCCCGCGATACCGACGAGCGCGCCCCGGCGCACCCCCGCGCGGGCCAGCCCGCTCGCGAACGCCTCGGCGTCCGCGAGCAGTTCGGCATAGGTGTGCCGCGCCCCGTCTTCGGCCAGGGCGATGTGGTCCGGGTACCGGGCGGCCTGCGTCCGGAACCGCTCGGCGAGCGTCACCACCCGGCGTCGCCCTCGTCGGCGGAGAGCCGCTCGACCAGATCGTCGATGCCCGCCTCCCGGGCACGGCGGCACACCTCGGCGGTGAAACCGGCGAGGGTCGGGTGCTCGAACACGGCCCGCACCGGCACCGTCAGGTCCAGCAGGTCGGAGAGGGTCAGTGTGATGTCCATGGCCAGCAACGAATGTCCGCCGAGCTGGAAGAAGTCGTCGTCCGGGCCCACCTCCCCCAGGTCGAGCAGCTGTTCCCACATGCGGCCGACGACCGGCAGCACCGCCGTGTCCGGTGCGGCGTCGTCGGCGGCGCCCGCGTCCTGGTCGGCCCCGGCGCTCCCGGCCGACCAGGGCAGGGCGAACTCGGTGACCCGGCGCTGCGGGTGCTGCGCCGCCTCGGCCAGCACCTGGAGCCAGCCCGCGCCGATCGCCTCGACGGTGGCGGCGTCGAGGACATCGGTCCGGTAGCCGAAGGAGGCCCGCAGTTCGCTCCCGGCGTGCTCGACCGCCAGGTCCAGATCGAACTTGGCCGTCGAGTACGCGGCCGGCAGCACCTCCACCTCCAGCCCTGGCAGGGCGAGTTCGGCCTCCCCCTCGTCGTCCACCCCGAACAGCACCTGGAAGACCGGGTGGTAGCGGGCGTCGCGCCGCGGGGCGATCTCCTGCACCACCCGTTCAAAGGGCACGTCCTGGTGCTCGTAGGCGCCCAGTGCGGTCTCCCGCACCCGGTCGAGCACCTCGGCGAAGGTCGGGTCCCCGGTGAGGTCGATACGCAGTCCCACGGTGTTGACGAAGAAGCCGAGCAGCGGCTCCAGCTCCAGCCGGGTGCGCCCGGCGGTGGGCGTACCGATCACCAGGTCGTTCTGCCCGGTGCGGCGGGCGAGCAGCACGCCGAACGAGGCCAGCAGGGTCATGAACAGCGTCACCCCGTGCGACCGGCTGAGGCCCAGCAGATCGCGGTGGACGTCCGAGGGGACGGCGACGGAGACACTGGCCCCGTCCACGCTTCCCGTACCGGCCGTCCGCGGGCGGTCCAGCGGCAGGGCCAGCACCTCGGGGGCGCCGGTCAGCCGGTCCTTCCAGTAGGCGAGCTGCCGCAGCCCCTCCGGCCCGGCGAGCCAGTCGCGCTGCCACACCGCGAAGTCGGCGTACTGCAGGCGCTGTTCCGGCAGGGCGGGCGCCCGGTCCTGTGCGGCGGCCGCGTAGAGCTCGCCGAGTTCCCTGTGCAGCACCGATGAGGACCAGCCGTCGGTGACGATGTGATGCTGGGTCAGCAGGAAGACGTGCTCCTGCTCGCCGAGGGTGATCAGCATGGTCCGGATCAGCGGGCCCTGCGCGAGGTCGAACGGTGCCCGCTCGTCGGCCCGGATCAGCATGTCGAGCGCCTCGACGCGCTGTGCCTCCGGCAGTTGGGAGAGGTCACGGCGGGCCAGTGGCACCCGGAGGTCTTTCCCGATCGTCTGGTGCAGTCGGCGTTCGGACCAGGAGAAGACGGTGCGCAGGATCTCGTGCCGGGCGACGAGGGACTGCACCGCCTCCTCGAACGCGTCCACCCGCAGCGGCCCGGTCAGCCGCAGCACCACGGGTACGTGGTAGCTGACGTCGCCGCCGTTGAGCCGGTCGAGGAACCAGAGCTGCTCCTGGGCCGGTGACGCGGGGATCGGTGCCCCGTCGCGCGGCACGGTGGCGATGGCCTGTTCCTGCCCCTGCTCGGCGCGGCTGGTCAGCTCCGTGGTCAGGGACGCGACCGTCGGGTACTGGTAGATGGTCCCCAGCGGCACCTCGCGGTGGAGCGACCGCCGGATGCGCGAGGCGACCTGGGTGAGCATCAGCGAACTGCCGCCGAGGGCGAAGAAGTTGTCGTGACGGCCGACGCGGTCGACGCGCAGCACCTCCGCCCAGATCTCGGCGAGGCGGCGCTCGACCGGCGTCCGGGGCGGGACGTGGCCGCCGGTGCCGTCGTCCGCGGTCGGCTCCGGCAGCGCCCGCCGGTTGATCTTCCCGTTGGCGTTGAGCGGGAGCTCGTCCAGCACCATGATCACCGACGGGATCATGTAGGCGGGCAGCCACGCGGTCAGGTAGGCCACCAGGTCCACCGCGGCCTCGCCGTCCAGCAGTGTCGCGTAGCCGACGAGCCGTGCGTCGCCGCCGGACGCGGTCGGGCGGACCACCACCACGGCGTTGTCGACCGCCGGATGCCCGCGCAGCGCCGACTCGATCTCGCCGAGCTCGATCCGGAAGCCGTTGACCTTCACCTGGTTGTCGATCCGGCCGAGGATCTCCAGCACCCCGTCCGGGCGGAACTTCGCCAGGTCGCCGGAGCGGTACATCCGGGCCCCGGGCACGCCGGAGAACGGGTCGGGCACATACCGGCTCGCGGTCAGCCGGGTGTCCCGGTGGTACCCGCGGCCCACGCCCACCCCGCCCACGTACAGCTCGCCCGGCACCCCGACCGGCTGCGGCTGCTGCCACTCGTTGAGCACGTAGAGCTGGGTGTTGGCCGTGGGCCGGCCGATCGGCACGATGCCGTCCTCGCTCGTCGGGCCCTCGTGCCGGGCGAGCGTGGCGTTGTCGATGGCGGTCTCGCTGAGCCCGTACGCGGCCACGATCTGGGTGTCGTCCCGGCACAGGTCACGGATCCGCAGATAGTCCCGGGAGTACCAGATGTCGCTGCCGGCCACCAGCAGGTCGAGGAAGTCCAGCCGCAGACCCGCGTCCTGGAGGTGGTCCGCCAGCGCCGCGAGGATGGGGGTGATGAACTCGGCGCTGTTCACCTCCTCGCGCACCATCAGGGCGTGGAGGTCGGGCGGGGACATCACCGTCTCGTGCGGGACGACGACCAGCTTCGCCCCGCTGAACAGGGCCCGGGTCGCGTCCGCGACGAAGATGTCGAAGGCGAAGCTGGTCATCTGCAGATGCGAGCGCATCGGCGTGTCCCGCAGATACGTGTGCTCCCAGAAGCGGAAGTAGTTGGCGTAGTTGCGGTGCGTGACCATCGCGCACTTCGGGGTGCCGGTGGACCCTGACGTGTAGAACATGCACGAGAGCTGGTCCGGGTCGATGGTGACCTCGGGCGCCGTCGACGGCATCGCCTCCAGCGCCGCCCGCTCCTCGTCGAGCAGCAGCAGGGCGCCCGCCGGCATGGGGACCTCGCGCACCGTGGCGGCGGAGCTCACCACGACCGGCACGGCCGCGTGGCCGAGCATGTACTCCAGCCGGTCGCTCGGATAGTCCGGGTCGAGCGGCACATAGACGCCACCGGACTTCAGTACGCCGAGGAAGGCGACGACGACGTCCACGCCGCGCTCCATGCAGACCCCGACCGGGGTCTCCGTGTCCACGCCCCGGCTGCGCAGCAGGTGCGCCAGCTGATTGGCCCGGCGCTCCAGCTCGGCGTAGGTGAGCCTGTCGGAGCCCTTGACCACGGCGGGCGCGTCCGGTGTCCGGGCCGCCTGCGCGTCGAACAGCTCCGGCATGGTCAGCAGGTCGCCGATGGCCAGTGCGGTGTCGTTCCAGACCGTGAGCTGGTGCGCCCGCTCCGCCGGGGGCAGCATCGGCAGTGCGGCGACTGGGGCGTCCGGCTCGTCGAGCAGTGCGCCGAGCAGCTGTACCCAGTGGCCCGCGGCGCGCTGTGCCGTCCGGGCGGTGAACAGGTCACTGGCGTACTCGATCTCGCCGCGGAAGACGTCACCCTGCTGGATCAGGTCCAGGCTGAGGTCGAACTTCGCCGAGACCTGGGTGTCGGTGAGGGTCTCCACGGTGATGCCCGGCAGGCTCAACTCGCCGGTCAGCTCGGCGGTCTGGAGCCCGAAACTGGCCTGCACCAGTGGTGAGTAGCTCGGATCGCGGTCGGCCTGCACCGCCTGCACGACCTCGTCGAACTGCACGTCCATGTGCTCGAAGGCGCCGTAGACCGCCTCCGCGACCGCGGTGACCAGGTCGTCGAAGCCGAGATCGGGTGCGACGTCGACCCGGATCACCAGGGTGTTGACGAAGCATCCGATCAGACCGTCCAGATCGGGGTCGGGGCGGCGGACCACCGGAATGCCGACGGCCAGGTCCCGCTCACCGGTGTAGCGCGCGAGCAGCGCGAAGAACGCCGAGAGCAGCACGACGAACGGCGTCGCGCCCCGGTCGCGGCCGAACTCCTCGACGCGGCGGGCCAGTTCCGCGCTCATCTCGAACTCGGCGACCGATCCGCGGTAGCTCTGCACCGCCGGACGGGGGTGGTCCGCGGGCAGTTGCAGCGTCGGCGGGAGCGGGGCCAGCCGTTCCTGCCAGTAGCGCAGCTGCTCGTCGAACTCCTGCGACCTGGCGCGTTCGGCGAAGTCGGCGTACTGGACCGGCAGTTCGGGCAGCACGGGCGTGCGGCCCGCGAGGTGTGCCGGGTACAGCTCGGTCAGCTCGGAGAGCAGCACGGCGGCGGAGGAGCCGTCGAAGACGATGTGGTGGAACGTCAGCGCCAGTACGTGTTCCTCGGGGCCGCAGCGCACCACGGCCGCCCGCAGCGGCGCCTCCGCGGCCAGGTCGAACGGCGCGTGGGTCTCCTCGTCGAGCACCTCGCGCAGCCGCCGGTCCCGGTCCGGGTCGGCCGCTATGTCGTGCACCGGCATCGGCACGTGGGCGCCCTCGGTGACCACCTGCACCGGGACTCCTGCGCGGTCCAGGAACCGGGTGCGCAGGATGTCGTGGCGGGCGACGACATCGCGCAGACAGCGCTGGAGCACCGCGACGTCCAGCGGGCCGCGCAGCCGCAGCAGCAGGGGGATGTTGTAGAGCGAGCCGTCCGGGTGCAGGCGGTGCATCAGCCACAGGTGCTGCTGCGCCGCCGAGAGCGGCCGGTCCTGCCCGGACGGCGGGACGGCCGGTCCGGTGGTGTCCGGTCGTTGCCGCCGCTTGCGCGGAACAATGCTCATCGGGGGCCCTCCACGGTGTGCATCGGCGTGATCGCCGCGTCCAGCCCGGCGCGCAGTGTGCCGGCATAGGTGTCGAGTCGGTCCGCGCCGACCAGGTCGGGGTCGTACTGGACGGTCACCCGCAGGCGGCCGTCGGCGATCTCGGCGTGGGTGGCGACCGCGAAGCCGACGTCGGTGACGCGGTCGCGTTCCCCGATCACATGGGCACCGTCCGGTGTGCCCGCCGACTCGAACTGGACGAAGTTGAAGAACGTGTCGAACAGCGGGGTGCCGGGGCCGCAGCGCTGGATGTCCACCAGCGGGAGGGCGTGGTGGCCGATCAGGGACTGCTCGGTCCGCCACAGGTGCGACGGCTCGTCGGCGGCCGTCGCGGCGACCGGCACGGTGTTCAGGAACAGGCCCAGCGTCCGGTCGCCGCCCTCCTCGCCGATGCGCCCGTTCATCACCAGCCCGGTGACCACGTCCGTACGGCCGGCCGCCGCGGCCAGCGCCCGCACATGCGCGGTGAACAGCAGCGACTTCACCGGTACCCGGGCGGCCTCGGCGGCCCGTGCGAACACCTCGGCGGGCACCTCGTCGTAGTCGATGACGAGCGCCCGGCTCATCCGCGGGCGGTCGGTACCGGCCAGGAGCAGCGGCCGGACACCGGCCAGGGTCTCGCTCCAGTACGTGCGGGTGGACTCGTCGCTCCGGGCGGCGAGCTCCGCCTCGACGTAGTGGCGGTAGGGCAGCGTCGGCGCGGGCTCCTCCCGCCGGCCGAGCCGGCAGCGGTCATGCTCGGCGAGCAGTTCCTCGGTCATCAGCTGGAGGCTCAGGCCGTCGAGCACCCCGTGGAAGTGGGTCTGCACCAGCTCGAAGGTGTCCGGGCCGGTCCGCAGCGCGGTCAGCCGGAGCATCGGCGCCCGCCAGTCGAAGCGCGTGCTCTGTTCCTCCGCGATGAGCGCGGCGATGCGTTCGTCGCGCCCGGCCCCGGTGAGTCCGGTCAGGTCCTCCGCCCGGCAGGGGATCCGGACGCGTTCGTGCACCAGTTGCAGCGGTGCCCGGTGGTCGGCGAGGTTGAACGAGGTCCGCAGCACCTCGTGGCGGGCGGCGAGGCGGTCCGCGGCGGTCCGCAGCGCCTCCGGGTCCCAGTCGCCGCGCACGGTGACCACGGTGACGACATGGTGGCTGTCGCTGTCCGGCGACGTCTCGGCGTGGAAGACCATGGCGAGCTGGAGCGCGGTCATCGGGTACGCGTCCACGATGTCGCCCGCCAGCTGCTCGCGGTCCGCCGGGTCGATCAGGTCGAAGGCGGTCCGCTCGGGCGCGGCCGGTTCGGGGGCGTCCGGTTCCTGGCCGGTGATCTCGGCGGCCAGCGCCCGGATCGTCACGGCGCGGAAGGCGGTGCGCAGCGGGAACCGCAGCCCGGCGCGCCCGGCCACCGCCCGCATCCGGATGGCCCGGATCGAGTCCCCGCCCAGGGCGAAGAAGTCGTCGTCCACGCCGATCCCGGTGCGGCCCAGCACCTCTTCCCAGACCGCGACGAGCGCGCGTTCACCGGCGGTGGTCGGCCCGGCGACGGCCCGGTCCCGCTGTCCCGGGGCGGGCAGCGCGTCGCGGTCGAGCTTGCCGTTGGCGGTCAGCGGCAGTTCGTCGAGGTAGACCACCTCGGCCGGGACGAAGGGCTCCGGCAGCCGCTGTGCGGCCCACTCCCGCAGCAGCGCCGCGTCGGGCACGGCCAGGGGCGGCTCGGCGACCGGCCGGGGGTCCTCGCGGTACTCCGGGCGGACCGCGTAGACCGCGTGCCGGTCGGTGCCGACGAGCAGGTCGTCCTGTTCGGCCACCACCTCGAAGCCGCGGCCGCGCAGGTACTCCACGATCTGTGCGGTCCGGCCGTCCGGCGCCCCGCCGGTGTCGTCGTGCACCTCCAGCGCGATCTGCTGGACGAGCGCGAGGTGGGCGTCGTCGATGCCGTGCAGGACGTCGAGTTCGGCCCGCTGCACATCGATCTTGAGGAGGTCGATCCGGGTCACGTCGGTCTCGGCGAGCACATCCGAGAGGCGGCGCAGCGTGACCTGTTCGGTGTTCGGGGTGAACCGCTCGGCCAGTACGTCCGAGACCTCGCCGAACAGGGCTTCGTCCCGCCGGTTGGTGAGGAACCGCTTGACCACCGACAGCTCGGCCGCCGGGTCGGCGTACGCGGCCAGTCCGGACATCATCGAGTAGCCGGGGTACACGGTGAACGACGCGGTGCCCTCCCGGTCGGACAGGCCGACGGGGAACAGCTCGATACGGCTCCGGCGGCCCTGGGTGTTCTTCTGCAGCAGCGCGTACGGCTCGGGCAGCGGCTCGAACGCCAGGATCCGCGCGCCGGGGCAGGTGGCGTCGACGAACCGGGCGAACATGCCGATGTTCGCGCCGACGTCCAGCACCACCGCGTCCTCGCGCAGGGTGATGCCACCGCGCAGGTAGGTGCGCTGGACGAAGATCTCGTCGAAGAGGTAGCGGGTCTCGTGCGGGTTCACCCCGACGAGGTCGTCCAGCAGGCCGGAGGTCGCCTCCGGCCGGGGCACCACGTAGGCGGTGAGCCGGTCCGGGGCCGTGGCGGCTCCCGGTGCCTGCGGCCGCCGGTCGACGACGGCGCGGGCGAGGGCCGGGTGCGACTGGAGGGCGGCCGCCACCTCGCCCGGTTCCAGGCGGTGCCCATTGATCTTGATCTGGTCGTCCAGCCTGCCCGCGTAGGCGATCCGGCCGTCGTCGAGGAACCTGACCCGGTCCCCCGTGCGGTACGCACGGACTCCGTCGATCTCGGTGAAGCGTGCGGCACCGGCCTCGTCGGCGGCCCAGTAGCCGCGGGCCACCTGGGGGCCCGCGACCACGAGTTCGCCCACGCAGCCGGGCGGCACCGGCCGGCCCTTCGGGTCCACCACATGGACGCGGAGGCCGGGCAGCGGCCGGCCGATGGACGGGCTGTCCGCCGCGTCGACCCGGGCCCAGGTGGCGTCCACCGTGCACTCGGTGGGTCCGTACAGGTTCACCGCACGCACCCCGTCGAGCCCGGCGAGCTCCTGCCACAGCGTCTCGTCGACCGCTTCCCCGCCGACCAGGAGCAGCTTCGGCAGGCGCTGGCCGGGTTCCCGGCCGTCCAGGATCACCCGCAGGTGCGACGGGGTGCAGTCGAGCACCTCGGTCCGGAGCTCGGCGAGCCGGTCCAGCAGCGCCGGGACGTCCCGGCGGGTCTCCTCGTCCACCAGGCACAGGGTGCGCCCGGCCGCGAGCTGGAGCAGCTGCTTGACCGAGGCGTCGAAGCCGAGCGAGGCGTTGACCGCGACCCGCAGCCCGTCCGGCGCGTCGGCGTAGACGGTCTCCTGGAGGGCCGTGTACAGGGCGACCGCGTTGCGGTGCTCCACCACCACCGGGCGGGCGGCGCCCGTGGAGCCGGAGGTGAAGATGATGTACGCCGGATCCTCCGGACCGACCCGGGCGGGCTCGCCGCCCGTCGTCGGCGCGGTGCCGTCGAGCGCCAGGGTGGGCAGCTGTGCGGCGAGGCCGCGCAGCGCCGTCCCGCCGGGGGTGCCCAGCACCAGGGCGGCGTCCACCGCCCGTGCCTGGGCCACGAGCCACGCGGTGGGGTGAGCGGGGTCGAGCGGGACGTACACCGCACCGGCGCGCAGCACGCCGACGAAGGCCGCGATCACCGACGCGGACCGCTCACCGAGCACGACCACGCGGTCTCCGGGGCGGACGTCCCGTTCGCGCAGCCGGCCGGCGATCGCGTCCGCGGCGCGGTCGAGCTCCGCGAAGGTGAGCGTGGCGTCGGGTGCGATCACCGCGGGGTCCGTCCCCGGGGCCGCGGCGAACGCCTCGTCGAGCAGGGCCACCAGGGTCCGCTCGGCGTGCGGACCGGCCGCTCCCGCCCAGCGGGCCAGGGCCCGGGTCTCGGTGGGCCCGGCGCCTCCGTCGGCCAGCTCGGCCACCACGGATTCGAGCAGCATCCGCCCGGCCGCCGGGGCGGTGTCCGGCCCGGCGGTGTGCAGGGTCAGGCGCAACAGCCCGTCCGCCGCGACGCATTCCAGGTGCAGTCCGGCGGCGGGCGGCGCGGAGGTCACCGAGACGTCCTCGGCGCCCGGCCCGGCGAGCCCTTCGGCGCGCGGCCTCGGATGCAGGGCGAACCCGGCCGCCACGGGCCGGTCCAGCGGCGTGACCCGGAGGCTGCGCTCGCGGGCCTCGGCGAGCAGCGATGCGACGGCGGTGTCGTCGGCCTCCCGGGGCAGGTCGAGGGCGACGAAGCAGCCGAGCGGTCCGATCACCCCGGTGGTTCCGTCGGGGTGGCGTCCCGAGTCGTACCAGGCGATCGCGAGCGGCTCGGTGCCCGGGTCGAGGTAGCGGCCGAGCGCCCGCAGCCAGGCCGCGAGTACCCGCGGCTCCGGGTCGGCGTCCGGCAGCGGGCACTCGACCGTCAGGTCCGCGGGCGTGGTGTCCCGGTGGGGAAGCGTCACCGAGGTGATGGCGTCGGGGACCGCGGGCACATCGCCGGAGGCTTCGTCGGCCTGCCACTCGGCGACGTCCAGGAACTGGATGCGGTCGGGGTCCTCGGCCGGCGGCGTGCCCCGGTAGTACGCCGCGAACTCGTCGAGGAGCAGCGCCAGGCTCTCCCGGTCGGCCACCAGCACCGAGGCGTCGACGGTCAGTCCACTGTCCGCGAGGGTCACGGTCACCGGCGCCGGTTCGGCGGCTCCCTCGGCGTCGCGGACCGGCAGCGCGGTGTCCTCGTCGACGACCTGGATCGGCATGCCGGTGCCGGTCAGGTCGCCGATGCGCAGCCGCAGCGCCTCGTGCCGGTCGACCAGGGCGGCCAGTGCCCGCCCGGCCCGGTCCCGGTCGAGGGGGGTCGCGGTCCGCAGCCGCGCGGTGATGCGGCCGTCCCGGTCGTGGGCCCAGTGCCACCGCTGCTGGGTCGAGAGTCGGTAGCTTTCGGTTACGGACATGGCAGAGCTCGATTCACATAAAGGTCCGACATGGCGACAAGGGTCCGGCGCTCGCCGGTGAACGGTTCGCGGCCGTGCGTGGCCAGGAAGTTGTCCACCATCAGGACGTCGCCGCGCTGCCACGGGAAGGAGACCGCCGTCTCCTGGTACAGGTTCCGGATCAGCTCGACGGCCTCCGGCTCGATCGGCGATCCGTCGCCGTAGTAGGCGTTGCGGGGCAGCCCTTCCAGGCCGAATTCGCCGATGAGCGCGTCCGCCACCTCGGGCGGCATGTTGGAGACGTGGAACAGGTGGGTGTGGTTGAACCACACCTGCTCGCCGGTGCGCGGGTGCGTGGCCATCGCCTGGCGCACGGCGCGGGTCCGCAGTCCGTTGTCACCGGTCCACCGGAATTCGGTGTTCGACGCACGGCAGTACGCCTCGACCTCGGGCCGGTCGGAGGTCTGGAACACCTCCTGCCAGGGCAGGTCGAGGTCCTCGCCGTAGTTGCGCACGTACATCACGCCGTGCCGGAGGAACCGCTCCCGGAGCTCCTTCGGCAACCGCGGGGTGAAGCGGCGCTCGCTGGCCAGCGGGGTGGCGCCGCCGGTCTCCGCGGGGAGGTCGCAGTAGAAGTACAGCCGGCTGGGCCAGTTGTGCGCGTACGACATCTCGTGGTGCAGCGGGATGATCTGGTCGGAGGCGAACTCCGTGGAGGTGAAGACCTTGTCGGCGACCTCGCCCCGCGGCGCCGCCCGTTCCAGGTACCCCAGCAGGTCGGGGCTGACCCCGCGCGCGACGGCGCCGAACGATTCCGGGCCGGGCACCGAGAAGCCGCGGAACAGGATGGCGCAGTACCGGTCGAGATCGGCCAGGATCTCCTCGCGGTGGGCCGCCACGTACGGTGCCAGCGGGGCTCCGCCGTCGCTGCGCAGCGTCAGACAGAACTCTTCGTCGGCGAACGAGCGGCGGATCTGCTCGGCGCCGGTGCCGGTGCGCGGACGCCGTCGTACGGGGCCGGGGGTCATCGGGCCGCTCCGGTCTCCGCGGCCCGCGACCAGCGGTCCGCCATCGCCGTCAGGATGCGCCGCGGGCCCTCGAAGGGCTCCCGGGCGTGCGCGGCGAGCATGTTCTCGACGAGCAGGACGTCGCCCTGCTCCCAGTCGAATCCCACGGTCTCGGCCCGGTACGCCGCCCGGATCCCGGCGATGGTCTCCGCGGGGATCGGGCTGCCGTCCCCGAAGTAGGTGTGGTACGGCAGGTTGTCCTCGCCGACCGCGGCGAGCAGTCCCTCGCCCACCTCACCGGCGAGGGTGGCGTTGTTGAAGAACAGCGCGTGGTTGAACCATGTCTCCTCCCCGGTGCCGGGGTGGCGCCGGATCGCGGGCCGGACCTGCCAGGTCCGCAGCTGCTCGTCGCCCACCCACTCGCAGGAGATGTCGTGCTGCGCGCAGTACGACTCCACCTCGGCACGGCTGCTGGTCTGGAACGCCTCCTGCCAGCTCAGGCTGATGCCGGGCAGGTAGTTGCGGACGTAGCGCACGCCGAGTTCCCGGAAGCGGGCGACCGTCGCTCCGTCGAGGCGGGCCAGTACCCGTCGACTGTCCGCGAGCGGGGTACGGCCGCCGGTGGTGGCCGGCCGCTGGCAGCAGAAGACGATCCGCAGGGGCCAGTCCAGCGTGTACGACTGCTCGTTGTGCAGGGCGATGTGCTGGTCCGCGGGGTGGTCGGTGGAGGTGTAGACCCCCTGGGTGATCTCGTGCCGGGGCGAGGACCGCTCGCCGTAGTCCAGTACGTCGGGGGAGAGCGCCGCCATGACGCTGCGGAACACGTCCGGCGAGTCGATGCCGAAGCCCCGGAAGAGCACGGCCCCGCTGTCGCGGGCGAGTCGGGTGACGGTCTGCCCGTGGTCCGAGAGCCAGGACACGAGGTCGGCCGCGCCCGTGCCGCGGACCAGGGCCGGCAGGCTGCCGCCCTGCCATTCGGGGGCCACCGTGACCATGGTCTTACGGGCACTGCGGCGAGATGGCGCGGTCATTTCACTCCACAGCAGAAGGGAAGGTGCGAGGACTACCGGTCGAGGTGAGCGGGGGCGGTGCGCCCCAGCAGGTCTGCGGTCAGCTCACGGGTACGCGGATCGGCGAGCAGGCCCGCCCGGACGCAGTCGACGACGTGCACATCGAGGGAGCCGGCCCGGATCCAGTCGTCGCCCACCGGGTGGTCCGCCGACCGGATGTGCGTGACGGGGCCCGGGTGGGGTGACGCGGACCCGGCCCGGAACGAGGCCACGAGGAAGGCGATCCAGTCGAGGTAGAAGCCGGACACCCGCGTCGCGGCCGCCACCGCCTCCTCCTCGTCGAGGCCGTCCTCCCGGAAGACCTCGGCCCCCAGCCGGACCACCTGCTCGGCCAGCAGTTCCATGGCCCGCTCGGGACGGTCCCGCAGCCCGGTGTCCGCCAGTGCCTCGGTGAGTTCGCCGTCGAGCCGTCCGGCGGACCCGCCGGTGAGCTGCCGTACGACGGTCCCGACCGTCGCGCGGATCTCGGCCCCGGCGCCCGGCTCCCCGTCGAAGAACACCACCGGGACCGGCCCGTCCGGGCCGCCCAGTCGCGCGGCGAGGTCACGTGCCAGCGGGGCCGCCATGCAGTACGCGAGGACCGCGCGGACCGGCACGCCGGAGCAGCGCCCGGCCAGGTGCGCCACGTACTGCGCGGGGTCCACCGACCGGCTGAACGGCTCGCTGATCGCGTACAGCACGTCCCAGCCCTGGTCCTCCAGACGCAGGTCGGACAGGTGGGCCTCGGCACGGCGGCCCGGGAAGTCCAGCACCACCAGGGTCTCAGCCATGGTCGATCGCCTCCTGGAGCAGCCGGGCGAGGGTCGGTGCCAGCTCGGGTGCGGTCATGACGCCGTAGTGGTCGCCCGGCAGCGCGAGGGTGCGCACCGGCCGCGTGGTCACGTCGCCCCAGCCGTGGTCGTCCCGGTCGCGGGGCTCGTCGGCGGCCTGGATCAGACAGACCCGGCCCGGGTACCGCCCGGTGACGGTGAACCGGCGGATGGCGTGCAGGTTGATCTCGAACCGGTCGAGCAGCCGCTCCACCAGGCCGGCGTCGCCGAGGGGTTCGAGCAGTCCGTGTTCCCGGGCGCGCTGCCAGAGCTGCTCCCGGGTGGTGGGGGCGGGGCCGAGCTCGGTGCCGACGGCCGCTCCCCAGTCCTCGGCGAACCAGGAGACCAGGTCGGCCTCCGTGGGCGGTTCGGCCTCGGGGTCCGGCACATGGCTGTCGATCATCAGCACCGGAAGCGCCGTGCCGGTACGTGCTTCGAGGCGCCGGGCCATTTCGAACGCCACCACACCGCCCATCGACCAGCCGCCGATGGCCAGCGGCGGCTGCGCGGCCGTCTCGACGGCGGCCAGATACGCCTCCGCCATCTCCTCGACGGTGTCCAGACCCACCGCCTCCAGGGCGTAGACCGGGCATCCCAGCGCTCTGGCCGGACCGGCGTAGCAGCCCACCCCGCCGCCGACCGGGTGGACCAGGAAGAACGCCGGTCCGGTTCCCTCGGCCATCGGCAGCAGTTCGGCCTTGGCGGGGGTGGTCAGCTCGCGGTCGATCGCCCGGCCGAGCCGGTACAGGGTGCGGGCCTCGAAGAGCACCGAGGTGGGCAGGTCCACGCCGTACTGGAGGCGGATCCGGTTGAGCAGCCGGATGCCGAGGAACGAGTGCCCGCCGAGGTGGAAGAAGTCGTCGTTGCGGTCCACCCGCGGGACGTCCAGCAGCTGCTGCCACAGTTCGGCGAGGTACTGCTCGGTGGGGGTGACCGGCTCCTCGGCGGCGGGCGCCGGGTCCTCGGGCGCGGCCGGGGCGCTGACCGCCGCCGGGGCCGGGGCGGTCAGCGGGTGGTCGCCCAGCGCCCGGTCGGGATCGTCGAGCACGGCGGCCAGCAGGCCGAGGAATTCGTCGGCGAGCCGGCGCACGGTGGCGTCGTCGAACAGCTCGGTGGCGTACTCGATGCTGAGGACCATGCCGTCCGCGTCCTGCCAGGTGGTGACGAGCCAGTCGAACTTGGCGCTGTCGGTCCGCTCGTCCACCTCCGTCACATGCAGGTCCGACGGGGTGTCCCGCTCGGTGATGTCGCCCTGGTGCACGTAGAGCATCTGGAACAGCGGTGACCAGCTCGGCGACCGGGGCGGGTTGACGGTCTCCACCACCCGGTCGAACGGCAGCTCCAGATGGTCGAAGAGGTCGAGCACATGGTCCCGTGTCCGGCCCAGGTGGGCGCGGAACGAGGGGTCGTCCGAGAGGTCGGCGCGGGTGGCGGCGGTGTTGACGAAGCAGCCGATGACCTCCCGCAGTTCGGGCCGGACCCGGCCGGACAGCGGCGAGCCGATCACCACGTCGTCCTGGCGGGCGACCCGGGACACGAACGCCTGCAGCGCCGCCAGTACGACCATGTAGAAGCTGGCGCCCTCCGCCTCCGCCAGCGCGTCGACGCCGCGCCGGACCGTCTCGGGCATCCTCAGCCGCAACTCCCGCCCGGCGTTGCTGGGGTGGGCAGGTCGGGGCCGGTCGGCGGGGAGTGTGGTCAGGACCGGGCAGCCGCTGAGCGTGTCGGCCCACCACCTGGCCTGCCGGTCGAGGACGCCGCCGGCCAGCCGCCGCTGCTGCCAGATCGCGTAGTCCGTGTACTGGATGGCGGGTTCGTCCAGGCGCTCGCCCCGGTACGCCCGCCAGAGTTCGCGCCAGAAGACCGGTGCCGATCCCCCGTCGTAGACCGCGTGGTGGAAGCACAGGGAGAAGAGGTGGTCGTCGGGGGCCTGCCGGTCGATCCGGGCGCGCACCAGCGGACCCGTGCTCAGGTCGAACGGAGTCTCGGCCTTCCCGTCCCATGTCTCGTCGAACAGCTCGGTCTCGTCGAGCGGCCGGACGCGCTGCCGGACGCCGCTCTCGTCCTCGCCCTCGCCCTCGCCCTCGCCCTCGGTGAGGACGGAGCGCAGAACCCGGTGCCGGTCCACGACCTGGGTCAACGCCCTTTTCATGGCGGGGACATCGAGGTCCCCGCGGATCCGGACGGTCGATCCGATGTTGTACGTGCCGGGACGTCCGGTCCGCTCCAGGAACCACATCGCACGCTGCTGCTCGGAGACCGTGGCCTCGACGACCGACGCGTCATGCGTGATCCCGGCCGTCCGGCCTCCCGGGAGGCGCGTCGCCCGCGCGCTCATTCGGCCGCCCGCCCGCGCAGGCCCAGCGGTCGCATGTCCGTCCACACCTGTTCGATGTGGGTGAGACATTCCTCCTTGGGGCGGGCAGAACCCTCTGCTCGCCAGCCGTCCGGTACCGCGGTGCCGACCGGCCAGATCGAATACTGCTCCGCGTCGTTGACGACCACCTGATAAAGGACAGCACGCGAATCGCCCGGCACACGAATCCCTTCCCCGCAAATCAAAAAATATGCTGACGACACGTCGGAGCACTTCATTTTCAGGGAGGGATCAAAAGGCGCTCGCCCGTGCGAACGCTGCCTTTCGTCCCCCGTGAACGAAGTGCGGCACCGGAACCGTTCGGCGCACGCGAATGACCCGAAAACGGGTCCTGGGCAGCCGTGAGTCAAGAATTATGAGCACCCGTCACCGGGCTGATCGTCCATCTCCCCCATTGCCGATATCGAGCAGAGTCCGGGCGATCAGAGCATCGCTCAACGGCATCTGACATCTAATTGACGACAACAAGAACCTAAGGCGCTGCCTCCAGCGCCGTCAAGGCACCCAGAGAGCTTTCGCGGGAATCGCCCGTTGTCAACCAGAAGCGGATTACGGGTTTCTGTGGAGCCGTCAGGAATATTCGCTACCGAACGGAATCGGTCGGGCACCGATCGTGATCTTGGTCGCGCGCGCCGCTCCACCGGCCCGCCCGGCCCGTCGGCCCGCCCCTGCCCGGAGGCCCCGGCGGGCGGCCCCACCCCCGTACGCACCGGGTGCGGCGTCTCGCGCCGACGGGCCGCAGCCAGGAGACTGGGCCGTGTCCGAGAAACGCCGTCTGCCGCGCGAGGCAGTGGCGACCGTCGTATCCGAAGGGGGACATCCATGCGGGACAGCCATCGGGCCGAGGCCGAAGGGCTGTTGGTGCGCGCCGTCGAGGAGGAGGTGCGGCGCTCCGGCGGCCGGTCCGACGCCGGCACACTGACGGCGCGCGGGCGGGCCGCGCTGGATTCGCTGGCGGCCGCCGCGGCCGAGGAGTACGCCGCGTATCTCCGGGCGCTGGACGCGGCGGAGGCCGGGGCGCAGCCGCTGTCGCAGCGGTTCAGCCGGACGACGCTGGGAACTCCCCTGCTGGTCACCGGGGTTGCCGCGGTCGCGGCCTTCGGCGCGGATGTCGCGTTCGGTACGGCGACGGGGCCGGCGCTGGGCGCGGGCGCCGTCGTGGCGGTCGCGGGGGCCACCGCCACCGTCGCCAGGGTCACCGCCTCGCACTGGCCCGCCGCCCACCGCCGGGCCGGCGCGCTCGGGCAGCCCGGCGGCGCCGAACAGCTGCGCTTGCAGTGGCTGGCGGCGCTGGAGGTACGGGGCATCCGCCCCTTCATCGACCAACAGCGGATGCTCACCGCCTCGTCCCGCACCCCGGCGAAGAAGGTCCCGCAGCAGTCGCGGACCGCACCGTCGCCGCGCCGTACGGACCGCAGCGCGGCAGCCCGCACGCGCGCGCTGCTGGAGCAGTCCTTCGGCCATCTGCCCGTGTCCGACGGTCCGTTCGCGGGCCGGCGGGCCGAGTTGGAGCAGATCGCCCGGTGGGTGCGCGAGGGCCGCGCGTCGACGGAGACCAGACCGACCGTCGTCGTCCTGCACGGCACGCCCGGTTCGGGGCGCACCACGCTCGCGGTGCGGGCCGCGCACGACCTGAAGGACCTGTTCCGCGGCGCCTGCGTGGTGGATCTGCGCGGCGATGTGGCCGGCGAGGCGCCGCTGCCGACCCGGGACGCGCTGCTGCACCTGCTGAACCGGCTGGGCGCCCCCCGCGAGCAGCTGCTGTTCCGGGACGGGGCGTCCCCCGGCGGTACGGACCCGGCGGCCCGGGGCCGGACCTCGGCCGAACAGCAGGTGCGGCGGCTGAGCGAGCTGTACCACCAGCATCTGACCGGCACCCCGGTGACGATCGTCCTCGACGACGCCGGTGACGCGGAGCAGGTCCGCACCCTGGTCCCCGGGCGTTCCGACAGCCTCGTCCTGGTCACCGCCCGCGAGCCCCTGGAGCTGCCGGCCGATCTCCCGGCCCGGGTCCATCAGCTGCCGGTCGGCGCGCTCGACGCGGCGGGCGCGGAGGAGCTGCTGCGCGAGGCGGCCGGGGCCCCGGAGGAGGGTCCGTACGACTCCAGGGCGACCGACACCGTCGCCGAACTCTGCGGCGGTCTGCCGCTCGCACTGCGGGTGGCGGGCTCCTCGCTCGGGGCGCGCACCCGCAGTGCGCTGGCCGCCGGTCTCGCCGGGTACGAGCGGTTCGGGCCGGTGGAGCGGGCGCTGTGGCTGCGCTACACCGACCAGTCCGAGCAGGCGCGGCGGCTGCTGCGCCGGCTCGCGCTGGCCGGGCGGGCGAGCCTGGGCGCCGCCGCGGCCGCGGCGCTGCTCGCCGCCGACGAGCAGGAGGCCGGGCGGCTGCTGGAGGAGCTGGCCGGGGCCGGGCTGCTGACCCGTGTCCGGGGCTCGCGCCACCGGCTGCACGATCTCGTACGGAGCTTCGCCCTGGCCCGGCTGCGGGACGAGGAGGAGGCGGCGGAGCGCACCGCGGCGCAGGAGCGGCTGATCCGGAACTACGCGGACCTGGCCGGTGCGGTGATCCGCATGGTGGACGGCAAGATGTCCACCCGGGCCGGGCAGTTCGGCTCGCACGGCTTCGGTTCGCTGGACTCGGCGCTGAGCTGGCTGGACGAGGAGTCGAGCTTCATCACCTCCGCGCTGCGGCACGCCGAGGGTGTCGACCAGGGCGCCGTGCTGGACCTGCTGGGCGCGCTGTGCGACTACTGCCTGCTGCGCGGCGACCTCTACCGGCTGGGCGAGATCAGCGAGTTGACGCAGGCGGTGGACAAGGGGCTGCTGGAGCGGTCCGTACAGTGGCGCACCGGCATCGCGGCCCGTCAGCTCGGCGAGCTGGACAAGGCGCGGACCACCCTGTCGTCGGTCGTCGGCCTCTACCGCGAGGCGCAGAACATGGCGGGTACGGCGCTGGCGCTCTGCTCGCTCGGCATCACCCTGCACCACCAGGGCAATCTGACCGAGGCGTCGGCGCGGCTGCGGGAGGCGATCGAGCTCCAGGCCTCCGAGGAGCAGGCCGAGGACCGGGCCTGGTCGATGCACGCGCTGGCGGCCGTCGAGCGCGACCGGGCCCGGCTCGCGGAGGCGCTGGCCCTGCTGGACACGGCGCTGGCCCTGCACCGGGAGGGCGAGTCGCTGCACGGCGAGGCGTGGACCCGGTTCCAGCTCGGCCAGACCCTGCTGCGGATGGGCGACGTGGCGCGGGCCGAGGACGAGCTGCGCAGGGCCCTGGACCTGTACGGGCGCACCCGGGACGAGCGGGGCGAGGCATGGGCGCTGACCCAGCTGGCCCGCGCCCGGCTCCTGGACGGCGACCCGGGCCCGGCGGTGGAGCAGCTGAACGGGGCGCTGGCCCGCCACCGCGACAACGAGGACGCGCGCGGCGAGGCGTGGACGCTGTTCTACCTGGGCCAGGCCCTGGAGGAGGACGGCGACACCGATCAGGCGGTCCGGCAGCTGGAGCGGGCCCGCACGATGTTCTCCCGGATGCGGGACGTGTACGGGCTGGCGTGCGCCCGCCACCACTCGGGCCGGGTCACCCGTGACCAGCGGGCCGCCCAGACCGGGAACCTGCGCAACTCCGGTTTCGCCCGTCAGCTTCTGGCGGACGCCCGTGCCGACTTCCGGCGCATCGGGGTCGCCCACGGCGAGGCGTGGACGTGCCTGGAGCTGGCCCTGGTCGACGCGGGCAACAGCCGTGCCCCGCAGGCGCTGGAGCTGTGCGGCGAGGCGGTGGAGCTGTTCGACTCCTACGGCGACGCGCGGGGCGCGGACTGGGCCCGTTTCCTGCGCTGCACGCTGCTGCCCTACGCGTCACCGGGCGGCAGCGAGGTGGGCACGGTGGTGGCCCAGCAGGAGCTGGCCGAGCTGCTGCGGGCCGGACACCCGGCGCGCGACGGCAAGCTGGAGGACTGCGCGGAGGCGTTCACCGTGGTGCTGAACCGCGGTGTGGACCTGGAGGACGGCTGGCAGGCATGGCGGCTGGGCATGACGCCGACGCGCCATGCCCGGGAGGTCATGGGCGTACCGGTGCCGGCCGCGCACGGCCCGTCCGCCGACTGAGGACGGCGCGGTCCGGGCGGCGGTCGAGGACGGCGCGGTCCGGCCGGGAACGCGCCGGGCCGGCGCCGGCCGGGCGGGGCGGCCCGGGACTTCCCGGGCCGCCCCGCCCGCTTGCGCTGTTTCCGCTACTTCTGCTTCGCGGAGCCCGCCCCGACGGTGGCTTCCGCCGCCACCGCGTCCGGGTCCGGGGCCTCCTCGAAGTCGACCTTGCCCATGTGCCGGTTCATGGACTTCATCAGCAGCCACACGCCTGCGGCGAGCGCCGCGAAGACGATGAAGCCGAGAACGCCGGGGGTCACCTTGTTCTTGTCGAGCTCATCGGCAAGCGGAACGAGGTCGGTCAGTGCCTGGGTCGCGTACATATCAGGCATTGTCGCGGATGCCCGCGAAGAGGTCGCTCTCGGGGAGGGAGGTATCGACGAGAGACTTCGCCAGCTCGTACTCCTCGGTCGGCCAGACCTCCTTCTGGATGTCCATCGGGACGCGGAACCAGCCGCCGTCCGGATCGATCTGCGTGGCGTGGGCGATCAGCGCCCTGTCACGGATCTCGAAGAAGTCCGCACACGGAACGTGCGTGGTCAGCGTGCGTTCGTCGCGCTCGAACTCCTTCCAGCGCTGGAGCCACTCGCCGTACGGCGACTCCAGGCCGCGGGCCAGCAGCGCCTCGTGCAGCGCCACCGTGCGCGGCCGGTTGAAGCCCTGGTTGTAGTAGAGCTTCTGCGGCTGCCAGGCCGGGCCGAACTCCTGCTCGGGGAACTTCTCGGTGTCCGCCGCACCGTCGAAGGCGATCATCGTGATCTTGTGGGTCATGATGTGGTCGGGGTGCGGGTACCCGCCGTTCTCGTCGTACGTCGTGATGACCTGCGGCCGGAACGCACGGATGCTGCGGACGAGACGGCTCGCGGCCTTCACCTCGTCCTCCAGCGCGAAGCAGCCCTCGGGCAGCGGCGGCAGCGGGTCGCCCTCGGGCAGACCGGAGTCGACGAAGCCGAGCCACTCCTGGTCGACGCCCAGGATCTCCCGGGCCTCGTCCATCTCCTTCTTGCGCACCTCGTGGATGTTCTCCTCGATGTACGCGTCGCCCTGGAGCTTCGGGTTGAGGATGGAGCCGCGCTCTCCTCCCGTGCAGGTCACCACCAGCACGTCCACCCCCTCGGACACATACTTGGCCATGGTGGCGGCGCCCTTGCTCGACTCGTCGTCGGGGTGGGCGTGGACGGCCATCAGGCGGAGCTGCTCGGTCAAGACTCGATCCTCAGTCATTCGGCACATGGGCAGGCTTCTATAGTGACCGAACCGGGGGGTGGAAAATTCCTCGATCCCGGCACGGGAGGAACGATCATGACCGCGGTGCGCGAGGCGACTCCGGAGAACCGCTACGGCCGCTCCACGGACCGGCGCGCGGACCGCCAGCTCAAGATCGTCGGCTCGGTGCTCGGCGTCCTGCTCCTCGGTGTGGTCGCCTGGATCGGTTACGACTACGTCGCCGGCCAGGGCATCAGCGCCGAGGTCATCAAGCGCCAGGTCGTCTCGGACCAGCGGGTCGACGTCCACCTCGAAGTGCGCAAGGACAAGGACGCCAAGGGCTACTGCACCCTGCGCGCGCAGCACGAGGACGGCAACGACGTGGCCCGCAAGGACTTCCGCTTCGACGAGCGCACCGACCGCATCGACCGCATCCTGACGCTGCGCACGACGTCCAGGGCGACCAGCGTCGAGCTGCTGGGCTGCACCGTCGACGACGGGGCGTCGCGTTGACCGGCGCACGCCGGCCCCGATCCCCCCGTTCCCGCGTCTGACCTGCGCACTCGCACTCCCGACGCTTTACCTTCTCCCCCTTTTCCTGCGGAATTGTTAGGCTCGTGGTTTCGCCCACCCGTGGAAGCACATGCTTACGGGTAGGGCGATGCTTTGTATTCCCAGTACCGACGAGGAGCACCCTGTGACCCAGACCAGCGAAAACGTCACCTGGCTCACGCAGGAGGCGTACAACCAGCTCAAGGCCGAGCTGGAGTACCTGTCTGGTCCCGCGCGCACGGAGATCGCCGTAAAGATCGCGGCGGCCCGTGAGGAGGGCGACCTGCGCGAGAACGGCGGGTACCACGCCGCCAAGGAGGAGCAGGGCAAGATGGAGCTCCGGGTGCGCCAGCTGACCCAGCTCCTGGAGCACGCGAAGGTCGGCGAGGCGCCGGCCGACGACGGCGTGGTCGAGCCCGGCATGGTCGTGACGATCGCCTTCGACGGCGACCCCGACGACACGATGACCTTCCTGCTCGCCTCCCGTGAGTACGCCAGCTCGGACATCGAGACGTACTCCCCGCAGTCGCCGCTCGGCACCGGCGTGAACGGCAAGCGGATGGGCGACGACGCCGAGTACGAGCTGCCGAACGGCAAGACGGCCACCGTGAAGATCCTGGCGGCGAAGCCGTACACCGGCTGATCCCGCACCACCGACGTGGGGGAGCCCCCGGCCCGGTCGACGACCGAAGGCCGGGGGCTCCCCCACGTCGTGCGTCGTGCGGCGCCCCGCGCCGGGAGAGGGTCAGTCCAGCACCAGATAGCCCGCGTCGCGCAGCGCCGCCGAGACCTCCGCGCAGTGCTCCGGGCCCTTCGTCTCCAGTTGCAGCTCCACCTCGACCTCGGTGAGCCCGAGCCGGGGGTCGGTCCGCACATGACCGATGTCGAGCACATTGGCGTCGGCCGCCGAGAGCACGGCCAGCAGCGTGGCGAGCGCCCCCGGGCGGTCGGTCAGCCGCAGCCGCAGACTGAGATAGCGGCCGGCCGCCACCATGCCGTGGGTCAGGATGCGCTGCATCAGCAGCGGGTCCACATTGCCGCCCGAGAGCAGCGCGACCACCGGCCCGCGGAACGACTTCGGATCGCTCAGCAGCGCCGCGACCGGGCTCGCCCCGGCCGGTTCGACCACCAGTTTCGCCCGCTCCAGACAGAGCAGCAGCGCACTGGACAGCTCGTCCTCGGAGACCGTGCGCACCTCGTCGACCAGCTCCCTGACCAGCTCGAACGGCACATCGCCGGGGCGCCCCACCTTGATGCCGTCCGCCATCGTGTTCAGCGAACCGATCGACACCGGATGGCCCGCGGCCAGCGAGGGCGGATAGCAGGCCGCGCCCGCCGCCTGCACCCCGACGATCCGCACATCGGGCCGGACCGCCTTGACCGCCACCGCGATGCCCGCCGCCAGACCGCCGCCGCCGATCCCCACCACGATGGTGCGCACCTCGGGGCACTGTTCGAGGATCTCCAGGCCCACCGTGCCCTGTCCGGCGATGATGTCCGGGTGGTCGAAGGGGTGGATGAAGACCGCACCGGTCTCCTGCGCGTACTCCTGCGCGGCGGCCAGCGTCTCGTCGACGACATGGCCGTGCAGCCGGACCCGCGCCCCGTACTGGCGGGTGGCGGCCACCTTCGGCAGCGGCGCCCCGACCGGCATGAAGACCGTGGACCGTACGCCGAGGAGCGCGGAGGCGAGTGCGACGCCCTGCGCATGGTTCCCGGCGCTCGCGGCGACGACCCCGGCCGCCCGCTCCACCGGGGACAGGCCCGCGATCCGGACGTACGCGCCCCGCAGTTTGAAGGAGCCGGTCCGCTGGAGGTTCTCGCACTTGAGATGGACCGGCGCGCCCACGAGGTCGCTCAGGTGGCGGCTGCCTTCCATGGCGGTCACCCTGGCCACGCCGTCGAGCATCTTCTGTGCCCCGCGGATGTCGTCGAGGATCAACGGGGGGAAGTGGCCGGTCACGCGGAAGTTCATACGGTAAGTCTTGCAGCTCGGCCCGCGGGTCCTGCGGCCCGGCAGGGCACCGGCCGCCGCGTCCGGACCTTCCTGAGCCGTTGTCCATGGGTTTGCGCAGCGCTGGTACGCGTTGCCCCGTGGCCGCGTACTCTGTCCCCCACCCATCCGACACCGCACGAAGAGAGCCCCCGGCCATGCCCCCTCAGGACATGACGACAGCTGCGTCTCCTTCCGGGGGCGCCGCCCCCGAACCCACGGGTTCCGACCACGTTCTCGACGTTCTGCAGCACCAGGTCGCGGTCTTCGCCCGCCGTGCCGAGCAGACCCGCCTCGGCGGGGTCGGCCAGGTGCGCAATTCCATGGACCGGGCCGCCTATCTGCTGCTCAACCGGCTGGACCGGGAGGGCCCGATGGGCGTCAAGGCCCTCGCCGCGGGCATGGGGATCGACTCCTCGACCGTGACCCGGCAGGTCGCCCCGCTCGTCGACACCGGCCTGGTCAAGCGCACCTCGCACCCCGAGGACGGCCGGGCCGTCGTGCTCCAGCTGTCGCCGCGCGGCCAGGCGCGGCTGGACGAGGTCCGCAGCTCCCGGCGCGAGCTGATGACCCAGGTGACGGAGGGCTGGACGGCCGAGGAGCGCGAGACGTTCTGCGCGCTGCTCACCCGGTTCAACACCTCGCTGGCCGCCCGCCAGACCGCGCAGCAGACACCCCCGGCCGGCTGAGACTCCGCCCGGCCGGGGCGACCTGCTGCACACCTCTTGACCGGGAGCCCCGTCGGCGGCTCGTATGTGGACTGTGCGAGAGCGCCAGTCGGGCCGGGAGCGGCGCCGCGCCCAGGAGTTCGAGACCTTCGTCGCGGGCGCGGCCGGCCGCCTGCTGCACACCGCCACGCTGCTCACCGCCGAGCCCCTGCGGCCCCCCGGGGCGAACCCCCGGGCCCAGCGGCTGCTCACGGCCGCCCTGGCGCACACCTACGCCCAGTGGGAACGGCTGCGCGGCGAGGATCCGTACGACCGCACCCGTCGCGAGCTCGCCGTCCGGTTCGCCCACGAGGTCTGGCGGCACAAGCGTCCGCGCGGCGGGCTGCTCGACCCGCTGACGCCGCAGGAACGCCTCGTCCTCGTCCTGCGGCTGTACGAGGGGGTCGCGGAGGAGCAGGCCGCGGCGCTGCTCGGCCTTCCGGTGGAGCGGGTGCGGGCGATCTGCAACCGTTCGGTGGCCACGATGCGCGGGACCCGCCGGCCCACGGAGCGACGGGGCGCACCGGGCCGGCCGGGGGTCGCGCGGTGAGGCGCGGCGGTGACCGGGAGGACGAGGTCCGGCGGATGCTGGACGGCCCGCATCCGCAGGTGCCCGCCGATCTGGCGCGACGGGTGGCGGAGCGCGGCGGCAGACTGCTGCGCCGGCGGCTGTTCGTCCGCCGGCTGATGCTGCTGGTGGCGTGCGCCGCGGTGGTGGCCTTCACGGTCTGGGCGGTGGCGGCGCACCCCTGGGAGGTGCCTCCCGCCGAGACGACACCGCTGGAGGGCTGGTGAGCGGGGCCCGAGGACGGTCTGCGCCTACGCTGGAAGGGGCGGCACGCGGAACGCGCCGAGGAGGCTGCCATGACCAGGAAGATCGCCGACTGCCGCAAGCATCCGAGCGTGTCTCACTGCTCACTCACCATCGCGGGTGAGGAGGAGGAAGTCGTACGGGCCGCGACGGAGCACGCGGTCTCCGTCCACGAGCACACCGACAGCCCCGAGCTGCGCGAGCAGATCCGGACGATGCTGGAGGACGAGAAGGCCGACGCCTGACGCCGGCGCGGAGAACGCCGACACCTGAGCGACACCGCGGAGAGCGCCGGGCGGACCCGCCCGGCGCTCTCCGCACTCCGGTCCGGCGTGCGTCCCTCGTGCCCCGGACCGGGGCACGGGCAATGCGCCCCGGACCGGCGCCTAGCCGAGCGCCTGCGTCAGATCGGCCAGCAGGTCGTCGGCGTTCTCGATGCCGACGGAGACGCGGACGAGGTCGGCCGGCACCTCCAGCGGGGAGCCCGCCGCCGAGGCGTGCGTCATGCGGCCCGGGTGCTCCACCAGCGACTCGACGCCACCCAGCGACTCGCCGAGGGTGAACAGCTTGGCCCGGTTGCAGACCTGGACCGCCGCTTCCTCGCCGCCCTCGACCCGGAAGGACACCATGCCGCCGAACGCCTTCATCTGCTTGGCGGCGATCTCGTGGCCCGGGTGCTCGGGCAGCCCCGGGTAGAGGACCTGGGTCACCTTGGGGTGCCGGGTCAGCAGGTCGGTGACCTTGGCGGCGTTCTCGCAGTGCCGGTCCATGCGGACCGCCAGGGTCTTGATGCCGCGCAGCACCAGCCAGGCGTCGAACGGTCCGGCGACCGCGCCCATCGCGTTCTGGTGGTACGCCAACTCGTCCGCCAGCTCGGGGTCGTTGACGATCAGCGCGCCGCCGACGACGTCCGAGTGACCGCCCATGTACTTGGTGGTGGAGTGCACCACCACATCGGCGCCCAGCGCCAGGGGCTGCTGGAGGTAGGGGCTGGCGAAGGTGTTGTCGACGACCAGCCGCGCACCCGCGGCGCGGGCCACTCCGGCGATCGCGGCGATGTCGGTGATGCCGAGCAGCGGGTTGGACGGGGTCTCCACCCAGATCGCCTTGGTGCGCGGGGTGATCGCGGCCCGTACCGCCGCCACGTCCGAGGTGTCGGCGACGGAGAACTCGACGCCCCACCGCGAGACGACCTTCGCGAACAGCCGGAAGGTGCCGCCGTAGGCGTCGTTCGGGATGACCACGTGGTCGCCGGGGGTCAGCAGCGTACGGAGCAGGCAGTCCTCGGCGGCGAGGCCGGAGGCGAAGGCGAGTCCGCGGCGGCCGCCTTCCAGGGCCGCGAGGTTCTCCTCCAGGGCGGTACGGGTCGGATTGGCGCTGCGGCTGTACTCGTAGCCGCCCCGCAGTCCGCCCACGCCGTCCTGCTTGTACGTGGACACCTGGTAAATGGGCGGAACAACGGCGCCGGTAAGGGGATCGGCGGTGTTTCCCGCGTGGATCGCGAGGGTTTCGAAGCTGTGCTGGTCGCTCATGGGGCCAGAGCGTAGTTCGTCGCGAGGGCGCCCACCGGACTACCGGGCCGTCCGGTGACAATGGGTGCATGGAGATTCTGTGGTTCCTGCTCGCCCTGTGCATGCTCGCCGTGGTCGTCGGCCCCTTCGTGCTGCGCCGCCGGGGCGGAATCCGCCAGGTCGCGCCGGGTTCCCCGGACGCCGCCGACCCGGACGCCTACGGCTTCGTGCGCCAGGAGGAGCTGGACATCCGGCTGCCGGGCCCGGACCAGGATCTGCTCGATGTGCTCGATGTCGTGCAGCGCACCCAGGACTGGCGGGCGGCCTCGCAGCTGCTGGCCGGTACGCCCAAGGAGGGCGAGGTGCGGTGGCAGCGGGTGCAGGCCTTCGCCGGGGCCGCCTCGCTGGAGCTGGCGCAGCGGCCCGGTGCCGGTGGTGCGTGGCTGCGCACGTGGCGGGCCGAGGCGCCGAAGGACGCGGGCGGCGCGGCGGTGCACGCCGAGTTCCTGGTGCAGCAGGCGTGGCGTTCGTCGACCGCGGGGACGGACGACTTCCGGATCATCCTGGAGGAGGCCCGTACGGTCTGCGGCGAGGCGGCGCTGCTGGCGCCGGGCGACCCCGTCCCGTACCTCACCGAGCTGGCCGCGGCCCGCGGACTCGGCTACTCCCCCGAGGAGTTCGACCGCCTCTGGGCGAAGGTGATGGACCGTGCCCCGGCCCACATGGGCGCGCACATCGCGGCCCTGCACTACTGGTGCGAGAAGTGGCACGGCTCGCGCGAGGACGCCGACCGCTTCGCCACCGCGGCCGCCGCCCGCGCCCCGCAAGGCTCCCTGCTGGCCGCGCTGCCGCTCTTCGCGGTGTACGAGCACCTGCCCGAGGTCAATCTGGTGCAGGGCTTCTACCGCGGCCTGGTGGTGACCAAGGCGGTCGAGGGCGCCCTGTTCGCGGTGCACGCGGCCCGCCCCGACGACCCGATGCTGGCGCACGTCCGCCATCTCCTGGTCCTCTTCCTGGTCCGCATGGAACGCTGGTCGGAGGCGATGAACCAGCTCGTCCACATCGACGGCCACGTGGGCGCGCCGCCGTGGACGCAGGACGCCGACCCGGCCGCCGAGTACACGGTCTACCGGGCGCTGGCGGTGGCGGGCTACGAGGCGAACGGCGGCAGCCCCGCGACGCTGCCCCGGTAGGGCCTTCGTCCGGACCGGGCCGGAATCCACGGCACCCCCACCGCGTTGTACGCACTGCAGACCCGTCCCAGGAGGAGCCCCCGCATGTTCCTGAACCGCCGCACCCCCCAGCTCCCCACCCCGGAGGAGGCCCTGAAGGGCCGCCCCACCCCCGAATTCACCGTCCCGTCCCGCCACACGGTCCTCGGCAACCCCCTGCTGGGCCCGTACCCGGAAGGGCTGGAGGTCGCGGACTTCGCGCTGGGCTGCTTCTGGGGTGCCGAGCGCAAGTTCTGGCAGACGGACGGCGTCTGGACGACGCTCGTCGGCTACCAGGGCGGCTACACCGAGAACCCCGCGTACGAGGAGGTCTGCTCGGGCCTGACCGGCCACACGGAGGCGGTCCGCGTCGTCTTCGACCCGAGGACCGTCTCGTACGCGGAGCTGCTGAAGCTGTTCTGGGAGTCCCACGACCCGACCCAGGGCTTCCGCCAGGGCAACGACGTGGGCACCCAGTACCGCTCGGCGATCTACACCCACTCCCCCGAGCAGGAGGCCGCCGTGGCAGCCTCCCGCGAGGCGTACCAGAAGGTCCTCACGTCCGCCGGCCACTCCACGATCACCACGGAGATCCTCCCGGCGCAGGGCCGCACCTTCTGGCCCGCCGAGGCGTACCACCAGCAGTACCTCGACAAGAACCCGGCGGGCTACTGCGGCATCGGCGGCACGGGGGTCTCGTGCCCGATCGGGGTGGCTCCGGCCGAGGGATGACCGACGGCTGTGGTCCGGCGGGCTCGCCGCCACGGCACGGCGCCTCCGTGCTCGTCCGCTCACGGGGTCTTCTCGGCAGCGGTTGCGGTGTGTGACGGGTCGCGGATGCTGATCGCGGCCTAGTTGTGCGGAGCCAGGGTGCGCAGGACGTCGAACTCGTTGCCCTCGGGGTCTGCCATGACCACCCAGTTCCGGTCCGAGCCCTGGCCCACATCCGTCCTGGTGGCGCCGAGGCCGAGCAGTCTGGTCACCTCGTCCTCGGTGCTGCCGTCGATCGGGCTGATGTCGAGGTGAAGCCGGTTCTTCACGGCTTTGCCCTCGGGCACCTGGATGAACAGCGGGGTGGGTGGCATCTGGCGGGCCCGGACATCCTCGACGGTCGGCACCCAGGAGCCGATCTCGACCTTGCCCTCGCTCCGGTCGATCACCTTGAAGTCCAGGACCTCGCACCAGAAGGACGCGAGACTCTCCGGATCATGGCAGTCAACGGCCAACTCGGTGAACCTGCTTGTCATGACTCTCCCAGGCAGTGCGGACGGGACTCAGGGTATTGGCTCGTGTCGCCCGTCGGACAGATCCGGGATCTGCCCGGCCAGGGGCATCAGCCGGGCCCGCCCCGCGAACCGGACGCCGTAGCCCCGGCCACTGGGTCGTTGGGGTCATCCGCCCTCTTGCTCCTCACGATCCGGACGGCCGTGGGTGGCGCGTGGCCCTGCCGCCGGGAGGGCAGGGTCAGGGCATGCGGGTGACGATGACGAGCGCTGTGGCGCGGACCGGCCGCACGAATGAGGACTTCACCGGTGCCCTGCCGACGGCAGCGGTGCTGGTCGACGGTGCCGGCATCCCCGGTACCGCAGCGGTCTGTCGGCACGGCGTGGCCTGGTACGCCAACCGTCTGGGAAGCGGCCTCCTCGGTCTCCTGTCCCTCGCACGGGACCGCAGCCTCCCGGAGCTGCTGGCCGAGGTCATCGAGCGGGTGACGGACGATCACCGGGACACCTGCGACGTAGCCGCCACGATCAGCCCGTCGGCAGCCGTGGCCGCCCTGCGTCTGTCCGGCGGCCTCGTCGAGTATCTGGTGCTCGGTGATGCGACGCTGGTGCTCGACCGGGCGGACGGCGCGCCGCTCGTCGTCTCCGATCCCCGGGAAGTGGTCATCAGCCGCCCCTACGCGTCCGCGCTCGAAGCCACTGCCGAGGGGAGCGACGCGTACCACCGCGTCCTCCGCGAGCTACGGGCCAACCGGAACCAGCCGGGCGGCTTCTGGGTGGCCAAGGACGACCCCCGGGCGGCCGACGAAGCGATCACCGGCAGCTGTCCGGTCTCCGAGCTGGCCGGTGCCACTCTGCTCAGCAACGGGGCCGGCCGCGTCGTGGACCGGTTCCGGCTCGCCGACTGGCCGACGGTCATCGCCCTCCTGGCATCGGGCGGGCCTGCCGACATCATCCGCCGTGTCCGGCAGGCGGAGGCCCGCCACGCGGTGGCGGCGGACGATGCGACGATCACGCACTGCACCGACCTCGGCGAGGCTTGACCGCTGCCGGCAGAGGGGGCCTGCACCTGCCATCCGACCCTGCGCGGTGGGAGGCCGGGTCCGTGGGCGCGGTACGGACGGTCTTCGCGGATACCGGGGACCGATCCGGGAAGGATCACCGGCGTCCGAAGCATCACCGCCTCCATCGCCGACACCAAGCCCACCTCCTCCGCCGCCGCCACCTCTACCGCCCGCACCGCCTCCACCGCCCCTGACCGAACAGCGCTTGCGGGACCCGTGGCTCACCCTTCTCGGCCGTCCAACCGATCGAAAGGTTCCCCCGCCTTGCACACGCAGACCCCCAACGCCGTGCCCGAACCCACCCCCACCCTGCTGGAGCGGTTCCCCGCGTTACGCCGTGGACTCGACCGGCTGGAGCGCAGGCCCACCGCGTTCGGCCTGGTCATGTGGGCCTTCGGCCTGGCCAAGCCGGTGTTTCTGGACCACCTGGTGACACCCGAGCCACGCGCCGAACTCGGCCCCGTGCGCGAGCTCCTGGAGAAGAACCGGAAGTGTTACGCCGAACACCTCACCGGCTTCCTGGAGTACGCCGACCAACTGGCCGGGATCCCCTTGAAAGGGGTGGAGAAGGCGTCCACCGCCTACTGGGGCAACACCTGGCTGCCCCCGCTGGACGCACTCTCGCTCTATGGCTTCCTCGCCTCCGAGAGGCCGGCCCGCTATCTCGAAGTCGGCTCCGGGAACTCCACCAAGTTCGCCCGCCAGGCCATCCGGGACCTCGGCCTGGACACCCGCATCACATCCATCGACCCGGAGCCCCGGGCCCATATCGACCACCTCTGCGACGAGGTGGTCCGTGTCCCGCTCCAAGACGCCGACCTCGGCGTCTTCGCCGAACTGGAACCGGGCGACATCCTCTTCATCGACGGCTCGCACCGGCTCCAGATGGGCTCCGACGTCATGGTGTTCTTCTGCGAGCTGCTGCCCCGCCTCAAGCCGGGGGTGCTCATCCAGGTCCACGACATCATGCTCCCGGCGGACTATCCGGAGTCCTGGCGCTGGCGCCTCTACTCGGAGCAGTACCTCCTGGCCGCGCTGCTCACCGCCGCGCCGGACCGCTTCGACGTCCAGTTGCCGAACGCCTTCGTCCACGCCGACCCGGAACTGCGGGAAATCCTTGCCCCGCTCTGGCGCCGACTGGGCGTGACCAGGCACTTCCACCCGGGCTCCTTCTGGTGGCGGCACGCGGGCTGACGCCTCTCCGGCGCACCGGCGCCGCCCGGAGGCACCGCGCATCCGCCGCCGTCGCCCAACTGCCGCGCGTGATGCGGCCGGTCGGGTACAGCAACGTCTCCGACACGCCTGCCGGAACGCGGCTGCGGACGGCTGCGTCCCGGCATCCGTGCAGGTCAAAGCAGTGCCGGAGGGCAGTGGCACACACTGGGGTCACGGACACGCCAACGCGAACACCTTCAGTCACATCATTCATACGCAGAGTAATTTCTCCCGAGGTGGAGTCGCCCCGTCGAGGAATCCACGGTTTCCGGTCAACTCCGGTGCCGGTAGCGGACCCCCGGGGCCCGAACCATTCGTTCCCTGCGCGCCCGGCACCGCCGGGCGATCAGCCCCTTGGAGAAAAAGATGACGACCCGCTTCCGGCGCGCCGGCGGTCTGGCCCGCGTGGCCGCCTCGGCAGCCGCCGCCCTGACCATCGCGCTGGTCCCCGGCACCGCCAACGCCGCCGTCGGCCCACTGCCGCCCGGCGTGATCAAGCTCCAGGACAGCGAGCCGTGCCCGCCCGCCACCTTGTGCCTGTACCGCGACTACAACAATCGCGGCCCGGCCTACGGCATCGGCGCCGGATACCACGTCGACCTGCGCGACCTGCCCATGAGCGGCGGCGTCCACGGCCCCACCGCGGCCAACGAGGTCTCCTCGTGGGTGAACAACACCCGCGACATCGCCGTTCTCATCGACATCGACACGGAGACGGCCCGCCCGCTGTACCCGTTCCAGTCCCTCCAGGAGCCCCCGCAGACGAACGACACGGTCGACGTCGTCCGCTGGGCGTAACACCGGCCACACCGTCGGCGGGACCGCACCCGAGCGGCGCGTCGACCCGCAGCCCCGGTGCCGTGGCCGTCCCCTGCGCTCAGGGGGCGGCCACGGCCGTGTACGGACCACGCGACGACCCGTCGCACAACACCGGGCACCGATCAGCGACGCCGGATCGGAATGAGTTCGGCGAAGGCACGTAACACCGCCGCACGTTGGGCGGGGGCGCCGTTCGGCCCGACGACGAGTATCCGGCAGGCCCCTTCCTGTTCTGGAAAGGAGGGAGCGTTCGAGCGGACCGCCTTCCGGCTGGAGACCCTGGCCGTGTACGACGTGGAGGAAGAGGCCGAGGAGATGGCGCGCTTCCTGGCCGACGAGCCCATGGGGCCTGAGTGGGACGACGACCCGTGGGTCCGTTCGATGACCGACAGGGGCAAGCGGGTCTCCCGCATACACGTACTGACGTCCCCGCTCACCGACTACCTGCGCTACGAACTGGCCGCCTACCCCGGCAACGTCACGGCCGGCGAGACCATCGGCATCCTGGACAAGGCCGAGCAGGACGTGACCGGCCTGCCCGATCACGACTTCTGGTTGTTCGACGACCGGGACGTCTACCGGATGCATTACGCGCCCGAAGGTGCCTTCACCGGCGCCGAATTGCTCCCCGCCCACAGACTTGCCGAGTATCGGGGCTACCGGGACCGCGCCCTGGCCGAAGCGGTGCCGTTCGCGGACCACTGGGAGCGCCACCACTGACCGCCGATTCGATCGGGAAAGCCCTGCGGGAAGAGTTCCCGGCGGCGGCCCGCGAGGCCGGCACCACCGCGCTCAGGCTCTTCCAGGGCCGACTCGTGCCCGGACTGCTCCAGGCCCCCGTGTACGCCCCTGCCGGTCGATTCGCTTCGGGCCGGTCACACCGGCGCGGCGTAGCAATGCACCGTCACCGTCTGCGACGGACTCCACTGCTGATCGACCGTGGCCAGCAGGCTCCAGCCCAGGCGTTCGTACAGGGCTGCGGCCGATGTGTCGGAGGCCAGGACGTCGAGGACCGGGTGCAGAGCGCGCTTGCGGGCGTCCTGCACGGCCCGCGCCATCAGCAGCGCGCCGATCCCGTGGCCACGGGCGGAGGGTGAGACGAACAGGCGGCTGATCACGGCGGTGTCCTCGGCGGAGGCACCCGTGCGGCGGCTCCATACGGCAGGTGCCGCATCGCCCGCCCCGCTGCGGGACAGGCCGATGTGGCCGACCACGTGTCCGTTCCGTTCCGCCACCCAGGACGCGTACAGGGCAGGCTGCGTCAGCCACTCACCGGGACGGTCGGGCCAGTTCGCCGGATAGCCGTCACCGGCATGGACCTCCGCGAGCACCTCGACGCACTCATCGAGATCGGAGGCGTCGCGCCGCCGGATGCGGCAGACGGGAGTCTCGTCCGTCATGGGAACACTCTGTCGATGCACCGAAGCATGAAAGCACGGCCCGCCCGACCGACCGGCCGGCATACCCAAGACGCATACTCCTACCGCACCCCGTCATCTCGCCCCGGCGCCCGGCCTGTGACGATGTCCGACGGAGACCGACCGCCTACCACCGACCACCGTATGAAGAGGAACCACCAGCGATGACGAGCGAAGTCCATGGCACTCCTGCCGCCCCGGCCGGGCGCCCCTGGTTCATGGCCAATGAACTTCTCGCGTTCGTCGTGGAGTTGGCGGCGTTGGGTGCTCTGGGCTGGTGGGGTTTCGCTGCTGGGGACGGGGTGGTGTTCCGGCTGTTGCTCGCGGTCGGGGCGCCCGTGGTCGCCGCCGTGGTCTGGGGGTTGTTCGCCGCTCCTCGGGCGCGTTTCCGGCCGCCGCTCGTGGGGGTTCTGCTGGTCAAGGCGGTGGTGCTCGGCAGTGGTGTGTACGCGGTCCATGCCGTGGGGCATCCGGGGGCGGCGGTGTTCTTCGGAGTGGTGGTGGTCGTGAACACGGGGCTGGCGGAGACCCTTCGGCGTCGCGTCGCAGCGGCCGCGTGACGCCGACATCGCAATGGCCCGGCCGCGTG
>NZ_FMBW01000021.1 GCF_900091725.1 Streptomyces sp. DvalAA-43
CGAGCAGCTGCTCAGGGCCCAGGACCACACCGCGCACCAGGACCCCCGGACTGCGTGGATCGCCGACTTCCAGGACCTGGCCGTACACGCCGCAGGCGCCCCGGCGCTGGAGCACGACGGCGAGACGGTGACGTACGGGGAACTCAACGCGCGGGCCAACCGCATCGCGCACTGGCTGACGGGGCTCGGTGCCGGTGCGGGCAGGGACATCGCCGTGTTGCTGGACCGGTCCGTCGACCGGGTCGCCACACTGCTCGGTGTCCTCAAGACCGGTGCTGCGTGTCTGGCCCTCGACCCGGAGCACCCCGTCGCGTACACCACGCGCCTGATCGGTGAGGCGGCTCCCGCACTGGTCATCACGGAGGGCCCGGCCGGGGATCGCTTCGGGGGTTCGCTGCCCGAGGGGTGCGTGGTCGTGTCGCCGGGCCGGCCCGACGCGGTGGCGGTTCTGCGGGCGTGCCCGGAGACCGACCCTGCGGAAGCCGGTCCCGCCGACCGGACCGCCTGGACGCGGCCGGCCTTCGTGACGTACACGTCCGACGCGGAGGGAAGGCCCGCACGCATCGCCGTTCCGCACCTGCATCTGGCCCGACTGGCCGGTTCCCTCCGCCATGGGGCGGAGGTGAACGGCGACTCCCGCGTCTCGTACTCGGCATCACCGGGTACCGACGCCGAGCTGATCGAGCTGTCCGCGCTCGCGACGGGGGCCACACTGGTTCTCGCCGGAGCGGGCCGGCCGTCCGGAGCGGAGCTGACGAGGGTGCTCGGCGAGCACCGGATCACCCACGCGGTGCTCGCACCGTCGCAGCTGGCCACGTCGGTCGGCGAGGCGACGACCCCGCCGGACGGGGTGACCACCCTCGTCGTCCTCGGCGAACCGGACGCGCCGGGACTCCTCGCGCGTGCGTCTGCGGGCCGCCGGACGGTACGTGCCCTCGGGCCCGCCGGGCTGCCGCTGGTCGCCCCGCCTGCCTATGTGCTGGACGGGCGGCTCCGGCCGACGCCGTACGGCGTGCCCGGCTCCTTGTACCTCGTCGGCTCCGGGCAGGCCCCGGACGGCGTAGGGACCGACGGCAGCGGTACGGCGTGGCTGCCTGCCGAGCTGCACGGTCCGGCCGGGGCGTGGATCCACCGCACCGGAGACGTGGCGTGCCGCGAGCGTGACGGCGGGCTGCGGCTCGTCGGCCGGGACGACACACGGGTCGTCCTGCGGGGCACGGCCTTTGACCTCGCCGAGGTCGAGGCGGTCCTGCGTGACCTGCCCGGCGTGACACAGGCGGTCGTGACGCTCCATGAGGACCCGGCGGGTGAACGGCGACTGGTGGCCCATGTGGTGCCCGCCGTCGCGAATCAGTTCTCCGTCACCCGGGTGCACGACGAGCTGACGGAGTCGCTCCCTGCCCCGCTGGTGCCGTCCGCCGTGGTCGTACTGGAGGCCCTGCCGACGGCGTCCGACGGGACGGTGGACCGTCGCGCCCTGCCCGAACCCGACTACGCGCCGCTCACCGAACGCGCGCCGCGCACTCCGCGTGAGGCGGTGCTGTGCGGGCTGTTCGCCGACATGCTCGGCGTGGCCAAGGTCGGTGTGGACGACGGGTTCTTCGGCCTGGGCGGCCACTCGCTGCTCGCCACCCGGCTGGTCAGCCGGATCCGCGCGGTTCTCGGTGTGGACCTCTCGCTGCGGGCCCTGTTCGAGACGCCGACCGTCGCTGGACTGGCACGACGCCTCGACGAGGCCGAGGTGCAGCAGCGGACCGCGCTGGTGCCTGTGGCGCGTCCGGAGGTGTTGCCGTTGTCGTTCGCTCAGCAGCGGTTGTGGTTCCTGTACGAGTTGGAGGGTCCTTCGGCGACGTACAACATGCCGTTGGCGTTGCGTCTGTCGGGGGAGCTGGACGAGGCGGCGTTGCGTGAGGCGCTGAACGACGTTCTGGTACGCCATGAGTCGCTGCGGACCTTGTTCAGGGACCGTGCGGGGACTCCTCGTCAGGTGATTCTCGGTGCGGGTGAAGTCGATGTGCCGTTGACGGTCGTCGATGTGGCCGGGTCC
>NZ_FMBW01000022.1 GCF_900091725.1 Streptomyces sp. DvalAA-43
AGATCCGGCAACGTCACCGCCGGAACCTCACGCACCGTGTCATTCCACCCCGACAACACCAACTCCCGCTCCCGCTCCCCCAACACCTCAACCCGACCGACCGGGGTGTCAGGAGTGGCCTCGGCCATCGCGATCAGGGCGTTCCGGAAGTGCTCGACCTTGCTGCGGTTCGACTCGCTGTCGTAGAGCTCGGGGTTCGCGTCCGAGGCGATTCCGATGAGGCCGTCGGAGGAGTTGTCGTAGAACGAGAGCGAGAAGTCGTTGAAGTGACTGCCCCCCAGCGGCTTCAGCTGTACGGAGCACTCCCCGAGGGCGAGGTCGTAGTCGAACGGCATGGCGCTCACCACGAGGCTGAAGAGGTTGCCCCGGCCGACGAGCTTGAGGTCCCTGAGCATGTCCTCGTAGCGGTACCGCTGGTGGCGCAGTGCGGTCCGGATGGACGATCCCACTCGGCGGACGAGTTCCTGGAGGGTGAGGTCGTCCGACACGGCCACGCGGATCGGCAGCATGTTCGCCGCCATGCCCGGGACGTCGATTTCCTTGCGGGTCCGGCCGAGGACGGGGACACCGATGATGACGTCCTCCGCGCCGGTCATGCGGTGGAAGTACAGCACGGCGCCGGCGATGGCGAGCCCCGACACCGTGGTCCGCAGTTTCCGTGCGGCGCGGCGGAGGTTCGCGGAGGTTTCGGTGTCGATGGTCTCGACGTGCCGTGCCAGGGCGTGCGGGGTGCCGGTGGGCGGTCGGCCGCCGCTGAGGCTCGGTATGTCCGGACGGTCGGCCAGTACCTCGGTCCAGTACGCGCGGTCCTCGGCGTAGTTCTCCGAGGCGCGGTACTCGACGTCCGTGTCCAGCAGGGTGGCCAGCGACGCCGTCATCTGCTCGGGCACGGGGGCGTCGGTGGCGAGGGCGGTGTAGAGGGCGGCCACGTGGGAGCTGACGATCGCCCCGCTGAATCCGTCGGCGGCGATGTGGTGGGCGCGTTGGTACCAGAAGTAGCGGTCGGCCGCGACGCGGAACAGGGCGTGGGTGAAGAGGCGGTCGCCGTCCAGGCGGATCGGCCGGGCCATGTCGGTGTGCATCCAGGCTTCGGCGGTGGCGACGGGGTCGCTCTCACCACTGACGTCGAAGGTGTGCAGGGGCCAGTCGTCCGTGACGGCCACGTACTGCCGCAGCGAGGTCCCGGAACCGGTGAAGCGCGCATGGAGGGGTTCGGTCCGGCGGATGACCTCCCGCAGGGCGGACTCGAACAGCCGCGTGTCCAGGTCGCCCGTGATCTCCAGGTACTGGGCGACGCTGTAGATGGGGTTGTCCGGGTCGATCTGCTGAGCGTTCCAGATGCCTCGCTGCGCGGCAGAGAGCTCCTTGTACACGGCGCCGACTTCTGACGTGCTCATACCGCTCCATCATCCCGTTGATAAAGAGTTTTCACGCATGCGTGAGTGCAGGGCTGGGGATTGTTCGTCCCTGAAGACCTCCCCGTGGGAGGTGGGCGTGGCCGAAGTGCGCGTGGTTGCCGAAGGGAAGTGACCGCTTGGCTTTATGAGGGGCGCACAATCCGCGAGGGACGCACAATCGTCGTGGTGAGGCGGCGCATCCGGGCCGCAGAGAATTCGATATCAGCCGTGCCGGGCTTCGGCAACGGTTTTAATGGGAGCTGTGCGGGCCGGCCGTCGCAGTCATGCCGAAAGAGGGCTTTTGTGACGGACGTTCGGGACGGCCGAGTCCCGGAACTTCCCGTGTCCGGTTTCGGCTCGACGTGGATGGCTCTTCGCACCTACGGAGCGGAATGGCGGATTCCGCCGAAGCGCAGCGCTCCTGGGTGCGGGGCATCTGTCCACTGCCCTCAACAAGACATGCCAAATTTGCTCGTGCACACATAGCTTCCCCCGTGTAGCTGTCGTGTTCGCCGTACAGAAAACCACGTCGTGAATGAAGCGTGACGATGGCCCATATCACTCCTGAACCACATAAGTGGCAGGATTCAGGCAAGTTCTGAGCAGGCGTCAGGCCAGTTAAGTTGATCGCCTCGGCGCATGCAATGTGATCTAGATCATATGAAAGCCTCTGGTGCGACGTCTATGTTGTCCACTGCACGCATGCGAACGTACATGCGGCTAGCGGGGGACAACGGGGGGAGTACGGCCATTTTTCGGTTCCTTTTCACCAGGGCTGACGTCAGGCGATCTTCTTGAGATTGCCTCGCCCGAGTACGTGTTCCAGACTCTTCTGGCGCGGCTTCGATGGTGATCAAGTGTGCTCGGTGAGCGAGCATTCGGCCGGCGCGGGAACGCGTGTGACGATTCACGGCCGAGTGTCTTTGCCATAGCTGGAACTACTCTCACTCCATAGGTCGGCGAAGGAATTATTCAGCGCCGTTTTCCCTTTTTGCATGCCGATGTCACCCCGTCATGTGGGCTTGATGCCGGTGTGCCCGTCGAGTTCGCGCCGCGGCATGTGTAATTGGCCGGGGGCGCAAACCTCCCGCAATGTGCAGGCGCCTGTCCGCGCTAAATCGGTGGACAGGTGTGTGCCCCATGGCGAGAACATCGTTCGATACGAAAGGAAAGCGCTCCGTGGACCCTGCTTGTCCCTACTTGCTCGTGTGCGCCGGCTGCGATTGGCGGAGTTCCGACGACGGGCTCTGCATGAGCTGTCCGCGATGCGGGGACGACACCCTGCTGCGTACTGAGTACATGGCGAAGCAGTTCACCGTCGCGCCGGAGAAGTCCGGGATCTTCCGCTACGGATGGCTTCCCGTACGGCGTGAGATCGACGGCTCCAGCCGGCCCGTGGTGTATCGCAGTGAAGGACTCGGGAGAGCGCTCGGTCTGACGGACCTGTGGATCTCCTTCAGCGGGTACTGGCCCGAACGGGGCTGCCGCATGGTGTCCGGTTCCTTCAAGGAGCTGGAGGCCTTCACGGTGCTGGGGCGCACTCCCCAGCGGGCCGGTGTGATGGTGGTCGCGTCGGCGGGCAACACCGCGGCGGCCTTCGCCGCCGCCGGGGGCGAAGGCATCCCGCGCCTGCTCATCGTCCCGAGCCAGGCGCTGCCCGTGGTGCTGGCCGCAGCCGACGGTGCCTCAGCCGACCTTCAGGTAATGGCACTTGAGGATGCGACGTACAACGACGTCATCGGCTTCAGCCGTAAGGTCGTCGCCTGCACCCCCGAGTTCTTCGCCGAAGGAGGCGTCCGCAACGTCGGCCGCCGGGACGGTCTGGGCGTGGTCGCCCTGGCCGCCTTCGAGGAGATGGGAACACTTCCCGAGTTCTACTTCCAGGCGGTGGGAAGCGGCGCCGGGGCGATCGCCACCCACGAGGCGTGCGAGCGCATCATCGCGTCCGGCTCGGCCGACGGTCGTTCCGTTCCGCGGATGTTCCTGTGCCAGAACGCCGACTACCCGCCCCTGAGCCGGGCGTGGAAGCGGGAGCCCGACCTCGGCGACGCCGAGGCGCCGCTCGATCTCTACGCGCCGGAGCTGGCCAACGCGACCCCTCCCTACCTCGTCGGCGGTGGTGTCCGGGACATCCTGCGGTCGAGTTCGGGCGACATGCTGGTCGCCGACCGGACGGAAGCGGCGGCCGCCCGTGCGATGTTCGAGGAGCTGGAGGGGATCGACATCGAGCCGGCCCCCGCGGTCGCCGTGGCGGCGCTGCGCAACGCCGTACGGGCGAAGCTGCTGCCGCCGGACGCGAAGTGCCTGCTCAATGTGACCGGTGGCGGCCGCAAGAAGCTGAGCACCGGCACCACGGCAGAGAAACCGCAGGTCTGGCTGGTCAAGAAGACCGACTCCCCCGACGAGGTCGCGGCGAGAGTGCTGGACGCCTTCGCGTCCGGCAGCCGACCGCACACCCTCGCCCCCGCGGGCTAGCGCGCATGTCGTCAGAAGGGAACCAGGAATCGTGAGCAACCCGGCCGTGGAACGCTCTTGCCCGCAGCTCGACGTGCGGGATCTGCACGACTCGCTGAACTCCCCGGTGAGCGCGTCCATGAACTTCCTCAACGAAGTGGCGCAGGAGTACCCGGACGCCGTGTCCTTCGCCGCGGGCCGTCCGTTCGAGGGCTACTTCGACCTCGACGACGTCCACCGCTACCTCGACCTCTACCGCCGCTGTCTGTCCGAGCGGTTCGACGGTGACGAGGCGCAGGTCCGGCGCACCGTCCTGCAGTACGGGCGCACCAAGGGAGTGATCCACGAGCTGGTCGCGGCCCACTTGGCCGTCGACGAGGGCATCACGGTGGACGCGGAGTCCATCGTGGTCACCGTCGGCTGCCAGGAAGCGCTCTATCTGACCCTCCGGGCCCTGCGTGCCACCCCCGAGGACGTGCTCCTGGCGGTGTCGCCCTGCTATGTCGGGGTGCACGGGGCGGCGCAGCTCGTGGACATGCCGCTGCTGCCGGTCGAGGAGTCCTCGACCGGTGTCGACCTGGACGATCTCGCCGCCGTGGTCCACAGGGCGAGGGCAGAGGGCCTGCGCCCGCGGGCCCTGTACCTCGTGCCGGACTTCGCCAACCCCACCGGGGTGCGGATGAGCGAGGAGGAGCGCCTGCGAACCCTGCGGGCCGCCTCGGAGCTCGGTCTCCTGGTGCTGGAGGACAATCCGTACGGTCTGCTCGGCGACGACGGGCCACCGACGATGAAGGCCCTCGACACCGAGGGACGCGTCGTCTACCTGGGCTCGTTCGCCAAGACCGGGCTGCCGGGTGCCCGGGTCGGGTACGCCGTCGCGGACCAGCGCGTCATCGACGCGCGGGGCGGGACCGGTCTGCTGGCCGACGAACTGGCGAAGATCAAGAGCATGACGACGGTGAACACCTCGCCGATCGCCCAGGCCGTCATCGCCGGGAAGCTGCTGGAGAACGGGAACAGCCTGCGGGCGGCCAACACCCGTGAGCGGGAGACGTACCGCGGGAACCTCCGGCTGATGCTGGACGGCCTGGCCGCGCGCTTCGGCGACGGGCAGGTGCCGGGCGTGTCCTGGAACACCCCGGGCGGCGGGTTCTTCCTGCTGCTGACCGTGCCCTTCGCCGCGAGCGACGAGCTGCTGGAGTTCAGCGCCGGGAAGCACCAGGTGTTGTGGACGCCGCTGCACCACTTCTACGCGGGCTCCGAGCCGCGCAATGTGATGCGGCTGTCCTTCAGCCATCTGCTTCCCGCGGAGATCGACGAGGGGCTGGACCGGCTCGCCGGTTTCGTCCGGGAGCAGACGGAGGCTCCCTGACACGACGCCGGCGCCCGCTCCACCACCGTGGGCGCCGGGGCCCATCGACACCGAGGCCGAGAGGAATGACGTGCGCCCAGCACAGCAGTGGTTACGAATAGTGAAGCCGTCGGCGAACCCCCGGACACGCATCGTCTGTTTCCCGCATGCCGGTGGCACGGCGGGTTTCTACCAGGCGTGGGGGCCGCTCGTCCCCGACGACGTGGAGTTGCGCGCGGTGCGGTACCCCGGGCGGGAGGACCGGCTGGTCGATCCGCTCGCGGAGACGATGGAGGCCCTGGTGGCGCCGACGGTCGCGGAGTGCCTGCCGCTGTTGGACCGGCCGCTGGCGCTCTTCGGCCACAGCATGGGCGCGTCGGTCGCCTTCGAGGTCGCCAGGCGGCTGTACGAGGTGCACGGCGCCCGGATCGCGGGGCTGTTCGTCTCCGGGCGGTCCGGCCCGGGGCGGGAGTCCACCCCGGAACAGGTCTACTCGACCGCATCGGACGCGGAACTAGTCGAGCATCTCAAGGAGTTGGGCGGCACGGACGCGGCCGCACTGGACCACCCCGACCTGCTGGAGCTGGTCCTTCCCGCCATCCGCTCCGACTACCGCATCGTGGAGGAGTACCGGGCCGGGCACACCGGTGCCGTCCTGGACACGCCCGTCGTCGCGTACTACGGCGATGACGACGACGAGGTCGACGCCGGTTCGGTGGCGGCATGGGCATCCGTCACCCGTGCCCGATTCACCGCACGGTCCTTCGAAGGCGGGCACTTCTACCTCTCCGACCACCGGGCCGGCCTGCTGCGGGACGTACTCTCCCGCATCGGTGCGCCGGCCGTCACCTGACCCACGGGCCGTCAATCCACGGACCGTCAACCCACACCGCAAAGGACACGACAGTGACGAACCCGTTCGAGAACAACAACGCCCCGTACTTCGTGCTGCGCAACGCGGAGGGCCAGCACTCGCTGTGGCCCGCCTCCGTGGACGTGCCCGAGGGCTGGGACACCGTATTCGGCGAGGCCGGCCGCCAGGAGTGCCTGGACTACGTGGAGAGCTCCTGGACCGACATGCGTCCCAAGAGCCTGGCCGACGCCATGGCCGACAGCTGACCGGCAGCGTTCCTGCATGCCTCGCCCGGAGGCACCGGCCCCCGGGCGGGAGGGCGTACGGCCGACGTCCCGCGTTCGGTTCCCGAGCCGGGACGTCGGCCTCGCACCGGCGGAGCACCGCGACATTTCTGAGGAGAGAAACACGTGAGTGGGTTTGCAGGTTACGGCGATCTCGGCATCGACTACGTCGAGCTCGGCGTGGAAGACCTCGACGCGAGCACGGCCGCGTGGGTCGAGCAGTACGCGTTCCAGGTGGTCGCCCGTGAGGTCTCCACCGGAAACGGCCTCAGAAGCGTTGCCCTCGCCCAGGGAGGCATCACGCTCGTCCTCACCGAGAGCCGGGCGCAGGACCATCCCATCGGCGCGTACACCCGGCGCCACGGCGACGGGGTGGCCGACATCGCCGTACAGGTCCCCGATGTGGGCGCGGCCTTCGCCGAGGCCGTCCGGCGGGGGGCGCGGCCGGTGGCAGCCCCGGCGCCGCATCCGGCGGGCGGGGAGACCGCGACCGTCAGTGGTTTCGGCGATGTCGTGCACACCCTTGTCCCGGACGGCGGCAGCGCGGCGCCGACGCTGCCCCGGGGGCTGGTCGCCGATCCGGCCGCCCTGGCGGCGGCGCGCGCCGTCACGCCGCCCGTCGGTCTCCAGGAGATCGACCACTTCGCGGTCTGTGTGAACGCGGGCGAGCTGCAGCCGACCGTGGATTACTACTGCGAGGTGCTGGGCTTCGACGCGGTCTTCGAGGAGCACATCGTCATCGGTGCCCAGGGGATGAACTCCAAGGTCGTCCAGAACGCCTCGAAGTCGGTGACCTTCACCGTCATCGAGCCCGATGTCACCGCCGAACCCGGGCAGATCGACGAGTTCCTCGCCCGTCACGGCGGCTCCGGAGTCCAGCACATCGCGTTCTCGGTGGAGGACGCCGTGCGCTCCGTCGGCGCGCTGTCCGGACGCGGAGTGCAGTTCCTGGACACCCCCGGCTCCTACTACGACCTCCTGGGTGAGCGGGTGTCGCCCAAGAACCATCCGATGGACGACCTGCGCAGGTGGAACCTCCTGGTGGACGAGGACCACGCGGGCCAGCTGTTCCAGATATTCACCCGCTCCTCGCACCCGCGCCGCTCTCTCTTCTTCGAGGTCATCGAGCGTCTGGGTGCGGAGACCTTCGGCAGTTCCAACATCAAGGCGCTGTACGAGGCGGTCGAGCTGGAGCGGGCCAGGCAGGGCGGTACCGCGCGATGACCACATCCTCCTCGTACTCCTCCGTACCCGGGCCGGTCCGGGAGGAGGACGCCGCCCGGTGGCAGCCCGAGCCCGCCTGTCTGCAGGATCTGGAGCGGGCGGCCGCCGCGGTCCTGCCGCCCGGCATCTGGGACTTCGTCACGGGCGGCAGTGGTACGGAGTCCTCGCTCCGCGCCAACCTCGCGTCCTTCGAGCAGCTCCACCTGGTGCCGCGGGTCCTGCGGGACGTCGCCGGCTGCTCGACCGTGTCCCCGCTGCTGGGCCGGGAGGCATCGGCGCCGCTGGCCATCGCCCCCATGGCCTACCACCGGCTCGTCCATCCCGACGGCGAACTGGCCGTGGCCCGCGCGGCCCGGGACTCCGGGGTGCCCTTCGTCACCGGCACACTGAGCAGTTGTCCGCTGGAGGAGATCGCCGCACAGGCCGGCCGTCTGTGGCTGCAGCTCTACTGGCTCAACGACGAGGCCCGCCTGTTCGACCTCGTGGACCGGGCCGAGGCGGCCGGCTGCGAGGCGCTGATGCTGACCGTGGACCTGCCGTGGATGGGGCGCCGCCTGCGCGACGTCCGCAACCGGTTCACGCTCCCGCCGGAGGTCCAGGCCTCGCACCTCGGTGACGGCGCCGCGTCCCGGGCCCACGCCCACCGGTCCCGGACGTCCGCGGTGGCGGAACACACCAAGGCGTTCATGACGGCATCGCTCTCCTGGGAGCACATCGAACGGCTCCGCGAGCGCACCGGCCTCCGGCTGGTCCTCAAGGGGGTCCTCGACCCCGGCGACGCACGACAGGCGGCGGACCGGGGAATCGACGCGATCGTCGTCTCCAACCACGGAGGGCGCCAACTCGACGGCGCGGTACCGCCGATGGCGGTGCTTCCGGAGATCCGGGACGCCGTGGACGGCCGCTGCGAGATCCTGGTCGACGGCGGGGTGCGCACCGGCAGCGACATCGTCAAGGCCGTGGCGCTCGGCGCCTCCGGCGCCCTCGTCGGCCGGCCCGTGTTCTGGGGGCTCGCCACGAACGGTCAGGCCGGAGTCGGCGATGTCCTGCGCATGCTGACCGAGGAGCTGCGGGACGCGCTCGGGCTGGCCGGCTGCGCTTCGGTCGAGGCCGCGCGCTCCCTGCGCGTGGTCACCTCCACGCCTTTCCGGACGGTGTCCGCGCCTCGCGGGTAGCCCCTGCGCAAAGGCCGCCGCTCCCACTCGATCCGACGCTCCGAGCGCCGCCAGTCTGAGGACCACTCCATGGATATTGCGCTCCCGTTCCCCTCCGACCGTCCGCACTCCCACGGCTCGGGCCGTGCCACCACGCAGGCCGCGCCCGCGCCGCTGCATCTGCTGCGCCGGCCGGCCACCGCCGAGGGCTTCGTCCTGGACGCCACCGCGCCCGAGGAGCAGTGCTTCGTCCTGTCCACGGAACTGCCTGACGACCATGACCTGTTCACCGACGGGCCGGGGATCTTCCACGACGTACTGTTCCCCGCGGAAACGATGCATCAGGCCGCGCACTTCGTCGCCCAGCAGTACTTCCGGGTGCCCCGCAACCGGCCCGGGGCCTTCGCCTCCAGCAGCACCGACATCCTCGACCTCACCCCGTGGCGCCGCACCGGACGCGCCGCCCACCTGGCCATGGACCTCACCCTCACCCCGAGCGACGTGGTCAACGGCGTCCCGCGCTGTCTGGAGTCGGTGGCCAGGGTGGCCATCGACGGGGTGAGCTGCGGGCTGAACCGGACCCGGCTGGTGTTCGTCATGCCGGGGGCCCTCCAGAGCCACCGCGCACGGGGCAGGCGCGAGAGTCTCAACGACACCTGCCCGATGACTCCCGCCGACGCGGGCCAGTCGCTCCGTCCGGCCCGCGTCGGCCGCGACGACCCGCGCAATGTGCTGGTCGGGCCACCGCTCCGGGTGCTGGACGGGGAGTTCATGCTGCCGGTCGACCCGGCCCCGGAGCACGAGGTCTTCCACCCGACGGCCGGGGGGCCCATTCCGGGATCGCTGTTCCTGGAGGCGTCCCGGCAGGCGTCCTTGCTGGTGGCCGCGGAACTGCACGGCTTCGAGCCGGGCCACGCCGTCCTGACGCACTGGCGGACCTCCTACCGCGGTCTCGGGGACACGGACCTGCCGCTCACCTGCACGGTCTCCTCCCGCCGCGCCAGCCGGGACGCCGTCGGCCGTCCCGTGGCCCGGATGCGGGTCATCTTCAGTCAGGGCAGCCGGATCGTGGCCAGCACCTCCGTCTCGCTCCTGCAGGACTGCTGACCCGGTCCCGCCACAGAACCACGCACCTGCCAGGACGCCGGGCCACGGCGTCCGGCTCCACCGACAAGGAGGTCAACGCGCGTTGATCGTCGAACCGCTGCCACGTCCGAGGACCTGGGGTCCGCGACGTCCCGAAGTCGCCGGAGGCGACCGGCAGTCCGTCCGGCAGCCCTGTGAACGGGCCGCCCTCGAACCGTCCGTTTCCCGAACCGCTCGCCCCCGAACCACCCACTCGCGAACCACATGCTTAGGAATCACCTGATGCGTTTCCGGATCCTGGGGCCGGTCTCCCTGTCCCCCCGCACGCCGTCCGCCGCCAAACCGCGCGCGCTGCTGGCGACCCTCCTGGTGCGAGCCGGGGAGGTCATCTCCGCGAACAGCCTGATCGACGAACTCTGGGGAACCGAGCCGCCCCGCACCGCGACCACCACCCTTCAGGTGTACGTCTCGCAGCTGCGCAAGCTCCTGGCCGAGGCCGAACACCCCCACCAGGCGACCGAAGGGCTCCTCCTCACCCGCTCGCCGGGGTACCTGCTGCGGGTGCCCGACGAGGACTTCGACCTGGCGCGCTTCGAGACACTGCGCATGGCGGGCCGTACCTCCTACGAGAAGGGCGAGTACGCCGACGCCTCCCGACTGCTGCACGACGCCCTGGGGGTGTGGACCGGACCGGCGCTCTCCGGGGTGCCGCACGGCGTACGCCTGGAGAGCACCGCCATCCGGCTGGACGAGCTGCGGATGGAGGCCCTGGAGCAGCGGATCATGGCGGATCTGCGGCTCGGGCGGCACCGGGAACTCGCCGGGGAGCTGATGGCCCTGGCCACGGAACACCCCCTGCGGGAGTCGCTGCACGGACATCTGATGGTGGTGCTGTACCGCACCGGCCGCCAGTCGGACGCCCTGCGCATCTACGCCAGGCTGCGGCGCTCGCTGGTCGAGGAGCTCGGTGTCGAACCCGGGCGCGCGGTCAGGCGGTTGCAGGACCGGATCCTGCACTCGGATCCGTCCCTGGACTGGAGACCACCCGGACCGGGCGGCGCGGCCGTCGCCCCGTCCGCCGGGCCGCTGCGGGGGCTGCCTGTCGAGACGACCGGGTTCATCGGCCGCCACGAGGCGACCGCCTCGGCCGAACGGATGCTGCGCGGCGAGGCCGGAGGGCGTCCGGTGCGGCTGCTGACCGTGGCCGGGCGGGCCGGCGTGGGCAAGACGGCGCTGGCGGTGCAGCTGAGCCGGCAGGTCGCGGACGCGTTCCCCGACGGCCAGGTGCTGCTCCGGCTGCGCGGTGCCCTCGGCCGGGCACTGACCGCCGAGGAGGCGGCGGCCTCGCTGCTGCGGCTGCTCGGTGCCGCGGGCGACCAGGGCTCGGTGGGTCCGGTCCCGGCGGACCGCGGGCGGCTCACCGCGGCCCTTCAGGATGCGGTGCGGGGCCGGCGGCTGCTGCTGGTGTTCGACGACGCCGGTTCGGAGGAGCAGGTGCGGCCGCTGCTGTCGGCGGTCGGCGACTGCTCGGTGATCGTCACCGGCCGGAGGACCCTGTCGGCCCTGGACGGTGCCAGGCACCTCATGCTGGAGCCGCTGCGCCCGGACGAGGCGATGGAGATGCTTCATGTCAACGGGGGCGAGCCGATGGCGGCCGACCCGGTGGCCGCCGCCGAGATCGCCGGGCTCTGCGGCTATCTGCCGCTGGCCCTGCGGGTCGCGGCCGCTTCGCTGGTCGCCCGTCCGCACACCACCGCCGCGGACCTGGCGGCCCGGCTGCGTGACGGGCGGACCCGGTTGCAGCGGCTGCACGAGGGTGACCTCGACCTGCGGGCCTGCCTGATGACGGCCTATCTGGAGGCGAAGCCCGAGCAGCAGCGGGCGTTCCGGCTGCTGGGGCTGGCGCCCGCGCCCGATTTCGCGCTGTGGACGGCGGCGGCGCTGCTCGGTGTCTCCCTGCCCGTCGCCGAGGAGCTGGTGGAGGGGCTGGTCCGGGCCCAGCTGCTGGAGACCAGGCCGCAGCCGGACGGGCGGCAGGTCCGCTACGGCTTCCATGAGCTGCTGCGGGTGCTGTCCGTGCAACTGCGCCAGGACGAGAGCGAGGAGTCGCTGCACGAGGCGACGAGGCGTCTGTGCGGCGCCTTCCTGACGCTCTCCCGCCGTGCCGACGCGCTGCTCGCACCCGGCCGGATCCCGCGGACCGGGGATCCGGCACCGGAGCCCTCGCCGTACGCCGCGGATCCGGTACTGGCCCGGTACTCGCCGCTCACCTGGTTCCGGGAGGAGGCCGCGGGGCTGGTGGAGTCGGTACGGCTGGCGCACACGGCCGGGCTGGGGTCCATGGTGTGGGAGCTGGCGGGCAGTGCCGCCGGGTACTTCCACACGTGTGCGGCCTGGGAGGAGTGGGAGGAGACCCACCGGCGTGCGCTGGACGCGGCGCGCCGGGCGGATTCGCGGGCGGCCGAGGCGGCGGTGCTCCGTTCGCTGGGCGATCTCGCCTGGCAGCGGAGCGAGGCGGACCGGGCGCTCGGCCGGTACGACGAGGCCCGGCGGCTGTTCGGCCTGGTCGGCGACCAGCTCGGCGCCGCGCGCTGCCGGATCGGTGAGGCCGACGTACTGCTCGGCCAGGGCCGTCTGCCGACCGCCGCCAGGCGGTACGGCAGAGCACTGGCGGTCTGCTCGGCCGGCCACGACCTGCGGGGGGTCGTGGGCGCGCTGAGCGGTCTGGCGATGGTGGATCTGCGTCAGGGGCTCCCTCAGGACGCCTTGCGGCAGCTCGCGGAGTGCGGTCGGGCGGCGCGGCGGCTCGGTGACCGCAGGTGGGCGGAGTACGCGCGCCGCACGGCGGAACGGATCACCGCTCCGCAGGAGCGGGTGGCGGCCGTCGAGGTCGGGCCGGGCATGTGGCTGCTCGACCCGGGCCGGCTGTCGTTCGCTCCGGCGGCCGCGGACCGCACCGTCGGCGTCCCCGCCCAGCGGCTCCCGCAGCGCCTCTGATCTCCGGCCGGCCGCGCGGCGGGGCGCCCGTCAGGGCGGTTCCCCGCCGCGCGGCCTCTCCTCTTCCCTCAGCCGGTCCGGGATGCCCGTCGTCCGCCGAGGCGGGCGCGCAGCAGGGAGAGGACCAGCCAGCGGCGCATCGCGCCCACGTGCTCCGGGGAGCCGTGGACGTCGTCGAACACCTTGAACCGGGCCTGCGGCAGCAGCAGGGCGAGCAGGCGGTGTTCGGTCTGCGGGATGATCTCGTCGCGCGAGCTGGCGACGTATCCGACGGGGATGTCCAGCGAGCCGAGCCGGGGCGGGGTGAGCGGGAAGTCGGCGAGCACGCCCCGGAGTTCGTCGTCGTCCCCGGTACGGGTGAGGCGGCGCAGGGTCTCCACGGTGATCCCGGGCACCGCCGGCCACCAGGCGGGGTCGGTGAAGAAGTCGGAGACGGGGGCTCCGACCGTGTGGATGCTGCGGATGCGGGGGTCCTCGGCGGCGGCGCCCAGGGCCAGGTGCCCGCTGAAGCTGAGGGCGAGCATCGCCGTCTCGGCGACCCGTGCCCGGCCCGCCAGTTCGTCGAGCAGATGGGGCAGCAGGCGCCAGGAGTCGGCCCGGTACGGGAGTGTGTTCTCGCCGACCCCGGGCATCTCGGTGGCCACGGCGGCGAAGCCGAGCCGGGCGAACAGCGGGAGCAGTGGCGCCCACTGCTCCTTGACGCTGACGATGCCTCCCATGATCAGCAGCAGGGGGCGCGGCCGGTCGGCCGAGAGTCCGGCCGCCCAGGCGGCCACGGTGCCGTCCGGGTGGTCGAACTCCAGCCGCTCGATGCCGCCCCGGGCGCCGCGCCGCCAGGTGTCGAAGGCCTCGACGCAGCGGCGCTGGGCCAGCAGGCGGTCCTCGTCGCCGTGGTGGGGGAACCGGGCGAGCGCGTAGTGGCGGCAGGCGTCGAGCGGATGGCCGCCCTGCATCAGGGCGTCGCCCTCGGTGGTCCACACCTGTGCCCAGGAGTGGGGGTCGCCGGGGCGGTCGCCGGTGATCCGGGACAGTACGGCCTGGACATGCTGCTCCGTCAGGCCTTGGCCGCGTCCGTGCAGCCGGGCGAACTCCTTGAGTTCTGCCAGATGGTCCATGGTGCGTCCGTCTCCGAGTGGGCGGGGGGCGAGCGGGGTCCGGTGGACGGGGCCGTGCCGGGTGCGGGGCAGGGCAGCCCGGCACGGCGCCCGTCGGGAGCGATGGTGCGGGTGGGGGCTTAAGCCGTCCTTGCAGCCGTCGTCCCGTCCGGGGCCCGGTGCTCGGCCTGCCGTCCGGGGCCGTTGTCGAAGGTCTCCATGGTCTGCTTGAGATCGGCGAGGACGTCGGCGGCGGCCGCGCCGTCGATGACCCGGTGGTCGAAGGTGAGGCCGAGCCGCATCAGTGGGGCCGCCACGATCCGGCCGTCCCGGACGACGGGGCGGTCGAGCACCTGTCCGGCGTTGAGCGTCACCGCGGTGCCGCCGCCGGCGTGGAAGCCGTCGACCGGGCGGTGCCCGAGCGAGCTGACCGCGACGGTGCCCAGCACGGTGGGGCGGCGCCGGGGGTCGCGCAGTGCGGCGGCGAAGGCCGTCCGGCCGAGCGGGACCGGCAGCCGGCCCAGCATCCGCACGCCGCGGAATTCGGGGAGATCGGCCGCGGCCGGGTCCCGGTAGCGGTCGATCCGCTCCTGGATGGCGGCCAGGTCGGCGCTCTCCAGGCCGGGCAGCAGGGCGGAGAGTACGGTGCGTTCGCCGTCCACGGTGCGGTCGAGGGCGAGTTTGGCGGTGACGCCGGTGAAGCGGACCGTTCGGGGGCCCCGCAGGCCGGGCCAGCCCGGGGCCAGTACGGCATTGGCCTCGGGGTGGCGGTCCAGCACGCGGCCGGCGGCGTGCAGCAGGTAGGCGACCACGGAGAAGCGGCGCCCGGACTCCCCGGCCTCGGCGCGGTGGTGCTGGATGCGGGTCATGTCGACCTCGGTGTCCAGGTGCACCAGTCGCTGCCGGGCGGCGTACTCCAGGAAGTAGAGGGTGTGCCGACGACGGCGTTCGGGGTGCGGGCGGGCGGTCACGGCTTGACCGCCAGCTGGTAGATCGCTTCCAGGCTGCGGACCTCCAGCACCCGCCCCACCGGCAGTTTCCGGCCCGTGGTGCGTTCGAGGGCGGTGACCAGCTTGAGCATGTAGAGGGAGTCCCACTCGGGGAGCCGGTCGAGGTCGGCGGCCAGGTCCCCGTCCGCCAGGGGGATGCCCAGTTCCTCGCGGACCAGGCGGGCGAACTCGTCGATGGTCTGCATCAGCGTTTTCCAATCAGTGACGGTGTGTCAGATCTTTTCGAGGGCGAAACCCGCCTTGATCCACTTACTGGACTCCACGGCCACCGCGAGCGCCTTCTGGCCGCTGGACATCTGCCCCAGCAGCCGCTCCAGTTGGAGGAACGGCAGCGCGTTGCCGTTGTTGCCGGTGTCGGCGACGCAGGACACCTCGATGGCGCCGGGCACGTCGAGTTCCTCGTGGATGCGACGGGTCATCCGGCCCGAGAGCTGCGGCGGCAGCAGGTAGTCGAGCTCCTCGGCGGACCAGTCGAGATCGCCGAGCATCTCCCAGAGGATCTCCACCGCCATCACGGGGACGAACTCCTCGATGGCCTTGTAGTCCTCCCGGACCGCCTGCCGGTCCTCGTACCGGTCGGCGAGACCGAACCAGTCGATGACCTGGCCGGGCTCCCGGCCGAGACCGGTGAACCGGTTGAGCACCCGGCGCAGGGCCACCGCCTCCGCCGCGGGCTCTGCGGTGAGCACCGCGGCCCCGGCGCCGTCGCCGAACAGGACGTAGTTGACCAGGTCGCTGGGCGCGGCGTCGGCGAGGTCCCGGTTGAGGTCGAGGTGCTTGCTGCAGACGTCGCCGCCGATGACCAGACCGGCCCGGTGCCCGTCACCGGCGATCAGCGTCCGGCCGAGGCCGAGTGCCTGGACGGCGCCGGCGCAGCCGGACTGGAGCTGGTACGTGGGCACCTGGTCCAGGCCGAGCTGGTCGGCGATGTGATTGACGGTGGCGGGCATCAGGTTGTCCGGGGTGGCGGTGCCGAGCACCACGAAGCCGATCTCCGCCGGGTCGACCCCGGAGGCGGCGAGTGCCCGCGCACCGGCCTGGGCGCACAGGTCGGCCAGTGACCAGCGCACCGTCCCGGTCCCGAGGTCCCGGGCGAAGTGGCGGGTGCGGGTGCCGATGAAGTGGTCGATCCACTCCTCGTTGACTTTCAGCACCTTGGCGAGGGTGGCGTTGTCGACCGGGTCGCCGGGCAGGGCGGTGCCGACCGAGGCGAGGTACACCTGGGCGGGATCGCGGTCGGGCGGTGACTGCATGGTGGGGTCCTTTCCACGGGACGGGTTCAGGCGGCGGCGGAGCGTCGTTCGCCCACGTAGCCGATCAGGTCGCCGATCGAGGAGAGCCGGGGCAGCAGCTCCTCCACGCTCAGCGGTTCGAGGTCGGGCAACCGCTCCTCGATCCGTTTCTTGAGCTCCATCACCATCACCGAGTCGAAGCCGAGGTCCTCGTAGAGCCTCGAACGCGGGGTGATCGCCCCGGGCGCGTAGCTGCCCACCTGGGCGACGGCGTCCAGTACGGCCTCGGCCACCGGATCGGCGGCGGTCCGGCGGCCCTGGGAGAGCACGACGGGCCGCGCCGCTTCCGGCCGTTGGCCGGCCGTCTGCACGCCCTCCTGCTGCGGGGCCGTGGCGGGCGGGGCGGCGGAGACCGGCCGGCGGGCCCAGAACCGGTGGTCGTCCGAGAAGGCGTACGGGGCCAGCCGGTGCGCCACCCGGTCCTGATCGGCGTAGACCGCGTCCCAGGCGATGTCGACACCGCCGCGGAACAGTTCGGCGACCGCCTCGGCCAGCTCCCGGCCACCGGCCTGTTCGCCGGGGACCGGGTGGACGCTGCGCACCCCGGCCCCGTCGGGGGCGGTGAGCAGCCGGCGCGTCATGGGAGCGAGCACCGGCCGCGGGCCGATCTCCAGCAGATGGGTCGGTGCCTCGTCCAGCAACTGCCGTGCGGCGTCGGCGAACAGCACGGGGGCCCTGACGTGCTCCACCCAGTACGCGGCGTCCATCGGCTCGTCCCGCAGCAGCCTGCCGCGCAGCGTGGAGTGGACCGGCAGGGCGGGAACGGTGCCACCGGCCTGCTCCGCCACCGCGGCGAAGCGTTCCAGCATGGGGTCCATCAGCGGTGAGTGGAACGCGTGCGAGACCTCCAGGCGGCGGGACCGCACTCCGGCACGGGTCAGCTCCTCCTCGATCCGGGCCAGCGCCGTCAGGTCGCCGGAGAGCACGGTGGACGCCGGTCCGTTGACCGCGGCGATCCCGACCAGAGGCTCGGCGTCGACCCGCTCGGCCAGCTCGGTGGCGTCGGCCCGGACGGCCAGCATCCCGCCGCCCTCGGGGAGTTCCTGCATCAGCCGCCCGCGAGCGGCGATCAGCCGGGCGGCCTCCTCCAGGGGGAGCGCCTCGGCGACCACCGCGGCCGCGTACTCCCCGACGCTGTGACCGAGCAGCAGCGCGGGGCGCACCCCGAGTTCGGTGAGGGTGGCGGCCAGTGCGTAGCCGACGGCGAACAGGGCGGGCTGCGCCCAGCCGGTGCGGTGCACCGCCGGGTCCGCGGAGAGCAGCAGTTCGCGCACCGAACCGCCGGTGTGCGGGAGCAGCGCCTCGTCCGCCCGGTCGAGGAACCGCCGGAAGAGCGGGGCGTCGCGGTAGAGACCGGCGGCCATGCCCGGGTACTGCGAGCCCTGGCCGGTGAAGAGCAGTGCGGGCCGCACCGGCCCGGCGGACTCCGCGGTGAGGCCCGCCGGCTGGTCCTCGTCCCCGGCGGCCCGGCGCAGTGCGGTCACCAGGTCGCCGGTGCTGTCGGCCGGTACGGCGAACCGGAACCGGTGTCCGGTCTTGAGCCGGTTGCTGCTCCAGCCCACCGCACCGGCCGGCACCACCCGGTGGCGCTGGAGGGCGTCGGCCTGTGCCACGAGGTTGCGGCGCAGCGCCTGGGCGGTGGGGGCGGTCAGGGTGAACACCGCGGTGCCGATTCCGGTGGACCCGGCAGCGGCCCCGGCCTTGGGGCGGGCGGCGTGCGCGGGCGCGGATTCCAGTACCGCGTGGGCGTTGGTGCCTCCCATGCCGAAGCTGCTGAGGCCTCCGACGGTGGCTCCGGCGGCCAGCCGCAGTGGTGCCTTGAGCAGCCGCAGGCCGTACCGGGAGAGCTTCAGTGCCGGGTTCTCCCGGGCGGCGAACCGGCTGGTGGGCACCACGCGGTGGTGCAGGGAGAGGGCGACCTTGATGAGCCCGGCGACCCCGGCTGCGCCTTCGGTGTGGCCGAGGTTGCCCTTGACCGAGCCGAGTGCCATCGGTTTGCCGGTCCGGTCGGCGTGCAGTCCGCCGAGCGCCTTGACCTCGATCATGTCGCCCAGCACGGTGCCGGTGCCGTGGCCTTCGGTGAACGCCACGTCGGACGGTTCCACTCCGGCCCGCCGGTAGGCCGCGGTCAGCACCTCCTGCTGGGACCAGCGGTTGGGTGCGGTGAGGCCGTTGCTGCGGCCGTCCTGGTTGACGGCGGTCCCGCGGATCACCGCGTAGACCGGCTGCCCGTCGGCGATCGCGTCCTCCAGTCGGCGCAGGACCACCGCGCCGACGCCCTCGCCGCGGCCGATTCCGTTCGCGTCGCTGCTGAAGGGTTTGCACCGGCCGTCGGGCGCGGAGAGCCCGGCCTGGGTGTAGAAGATGCCCAGGGCGGGGGTGAGGGCCACGTTCACACCGGCCGCGATGGCGGTGTCGCACTCCCCCGCCAGCAGGGCGTTGCAGGCCAGGTGGACGGCGACCAGCGAGGAGGAGCAGGCGGTGTCCACCGCGAGGCTCGGGCCCTTCAGGTCGAGGTGGTAGGAGATCCGGTTCGCGGTCATGCAGTAGCCGTTGCCGGAGCCGACCTGTGCGGTGACCCGTGCGTAGTCGGTGAGGTGGAGGTGGGCCCACTCGTTGCCCATGACGCCGACGAAGACGCCGGTGGCGGTTCCGGCCAGGCTCCGCGGCGCGACTCCGGTGTCCTCGACCGCGCGCCAGGCGCACTGCAGCAGCAGCCGCTGCTGCGGGTCCATCGCGGCGGCCTCGCGGGGCGAGATCGCGAAGAACTCGTGGTCGAAGGCGTCGGCGTCGGTGATGAAGCCGCCGCTGGTGGTGTTGGAGTGCCCGTCGGCCCCCGCGGCCGAGTAGAAGTCGTCGGCGTTCCACCGCTGTTCGGGCACCGGTCCGACGCCGTCGCCGGACCGCATCAGCAGGTCCCAGTACGCGGCGGGGTCCGGGGCCCCGGGGAAGCGGCAGTCGATGCCGACGATGGCGACGGGCTGCATCACGCCTCTCCCACGGTGGCGCGCAGCTCCTCCACCAGGTATCCGGCGAGCGCGTCGATCGTCGGGTAGTCCCAGGCCACGGTGGGCTCCAGGACGAGGTCGAAGTCCTCCTCGATGTCGCCGCACAGGCTCAGTGCGGCGACCGAGTCCAGGCCGTACTCGGCCAGGGGCACGTTGGACGCGATCTCGTCGGCCGGGCGCTTCAGATAGAGCGAGATCCGGTTGGCGATCCACTCGCTCAGCGTCTCGACGGTGTGCTCGCGGACGGTGGCCGGGCGGCCGGTGGGGACAGTCATGGCGTACTCCTCGCTGCGTTGGGACGTCTGGCCGGCGGCTGATCAGCCGGCGAGTGGGGTGTCGTACAGGTCGTAGCTGCGGTGTTCGTGGAAGCGCCGCAGCACTTCCCGGTGGACCCGTTCCGCGCAGCCGGCGGGCAGCTCGGCCGGGTGCTGTCCGAGTCGTCGGGCGAGCCGGTGCAGCGCGGCCGCGGCCCAGGCGGGGTCGGCCAGGAACGGGTCGGTGCCGTCGGCCCGTGCCGCGCGCCGGACGCCCAGGACGGCGGCCGCGGCGAGGAGCACCGCGTAGCGGTCCACGAGGGCGAAGGCGGTGGGGGCGGCGAGGGCGGTGCGGTCCTGCGGGGAGAGCGCGAGGCTGTCCTGCTGGATCCGCCGCAGCTCGTCCGCCATCCGCAGGGTCAGGGTGCGGACGGCCTGTTCCTCGGGGGAGCCGTCCGCCGGGTCGTCGCAGGCCGCGACCAGCGAGGCGCTGAGGCTGTCCCGCCCGCTCGCCAGGGTGAGCCGCTCGAAGGGGATGGCGGGCAGGGCGGTGCGGGGCTCGAAGAGTTCCGCCGGAGCCTGGTCGCCGGAGAACCAGGACCGCCGGGCCAGCCGGGCCAGTTGCGGGATGACGGTGGCCTGGCAGGCCGCCGATCCGGCGTGGCCGAGGCTGAGCACCGGCAGGTCCCTGACGTGCTTCTGGAAGATGCCGAACTCGCCCTCGCGGACGTAGAAGCGGGCGCCGAGCACGATCGACAGGTCGTGCATGGTCTCCGTCAGCATCCTGGGCACCAGGTACTTCACGACGGCCGCGTAGACGCTGGTCTCCTCCGGCAGCAGGTGCACCGCGCGGGTGGCGGCCAGCGAGAGGCTGTCGCAGATCAGCAGGTCCAGGAAGGCGTCGGAGAGGGTGTCGCGGGCGTGCGGGATCTCCATCACCGAGCGCCGGTAGAGCTGTCGTCCCCGCGCGAAGCCGACGACGGTGCGCAGGCTGGTGTCGGCGGCTCCGAGTGCCATGCCGGGCAGGGCGCTGCGGGTGATCTGGAAGGAGCGCAGGGCCAGCTCCACGCCTTGGCCCCGCTCGCCGACGAGGGCTCCGGCCGGGACGTGGCAGTCGTCGAACTCCAGCCCGGAGATCCGGCAGCCGCGTACCCCGGCGGTGGTGTACCGGGGCAGGGTGCGGAAGCGGGCCGGGTCGAGCGCGTCGCGCTCGGCCAGCAGGACGGAGTGGCTGCGCGAGCCGGGCGCGTCGTCGGTGCGGGCGAACAGTGCGAAGGCGGCGGCCCGTTCGGCGTTGTTGATGACCTCCTTGCGGCCGTGCAGCCGGTAGCCGCCGGGCTCCGGGCGGGCCAGGAAGCCGTTGCGGACGAAGTCGTTGCCGTGCGCCAGCTCGTGGTAGGCGACCGATACCCTGGCGCCGCCCAGCAGCAGATCGGCCAGCCTGCGCCGCTGCTCCTCGCTTCCCGCGGTCCACACGTTGACGGCCGCCATGAACGAGGTGACGCCGTAGCCGAGGCCGAGCGCGACATCACGGCGGAAGACCGGTCGCAGGACCCGGGTGAGGGTGTCGATCCGGGTGAGCCGTCCGCCGAGGTCGGCGGGGACGAAGTCGGCGGTCAGCACCGCGTCGTCGAGCAGGTGCTCACCGTCCCGGGACAGTTCGCCGGCCTCGTCGGCGGCGAGCAGCCGTTGGGTGCCGACCGGGTTGGCCGGGTCGCCGGGATCGCCGAAGCGGCGCTCCAGTTCGGCGACCCGGGTCTGCGCGGCCGCTTCCTGGGCGGTGTCCGGGGCCGGGGCCGCGGGGCGGCGGGCCCCGGGGACCGCGGAGTTGGTCAGCATGGCGCCCCCTCGGCTGGACGGGTGTCGGTGGGTACGGCCTGTTGGGCGGCGTCGTGGTGGGCGGGGTGCCCGGCGGCGTCGTGGTGAGCCCCGCTGTGCAGCTTCAGCGGGAGCAGCGAGAACAGCTCCCCGGCCGCGCGGGCCTCGCGCAGCTGTGCCAGCAGCTCCGGGTAGGCCTCCGGTTCCGGGCCGTCCTGCTCGCCGAGCCGGACCAGCAGCCGGTCCAGGGCGGGCCAGAGCCAGGTGCCGTCGCGCCAGAGCCCGCCGGTGCGGCCCCCGAGGGCCTCCCGGTGGTTCTGCGCCCACAGGCCCAGGCAGGCGGCGCCCGCCAGGCAGAGGGAGTACCGCCGGGCGACGTCGAACGCGGCGGTCGGTACGTCGGAGACCAGTGCGCGGTACGGCGCCATGTCGGCGTGGACGCGGTGGGTAGCGGCGAGCAGTCGTTCGGCAGCGGCGAGGGCGCCGTTCAGCGCGGGGTGGTGCCCGGCCTCGGTGCGCAGCTCGGCCAGGGAGGCCGGGAGGGTGGCGAGGATGCCGCTGCCGCCCTTGGCGACCAGGGAGAGCCGGGACGGGTCCAGCGGCGGCAGCGGTACGGCGAGGTCGAAGGCGGCGGTGGCCCCGGCGGTGTCCCCGGTGCCCCGGTCCCATCCTCGGGAGAGCGAACGGAACTGGTTGATGAGGGAGTTGAGGTTGACCAGGGTGTTGCCGTCGAAGAGTCCGACGACCCGGTGGTCCCGGTCGACCTTCTGGAACATGCCTCCGGCGTGCACCCCCTTGAGGAAGGCGCGCGCGCCCAGCAGCCGGGTCAGCTCGGCGATCACCTGCTCGGTGCCGGTGGGCACCAGGTATTTGGTGGCGGCGGCGGCCACGCCGAGCTCGGCGGTGAGGGTGTGGACCGAGCGGATGGCCACCGTCGCCAGCGCCTCGCCGACCAGTACGTCGGCGGCCGCGGCGGCGAGCGACTGCCGTGCCTGGGGCAGGTCCACCAGCCGCCGGGCGTAGAGCTCGCGCTCCTCGGCGAAGTCCAGGGCCAGCCGCAGCGCGTGGTCGGCGGCGCCCAACGACAGGGCGGCGCACATGGTGCGGGTCAGCTGGAGCGCCTTGAGCACCGTCTCCAGGCCGCCGCCCTCGGTTCCGACCAGGGTGGTGGCGGGCACCGGGGCCCGGTCGAAGGCGATGCCGCTGATGTCGGCGCCCCGGATGCCGTGGGTACGGATCTTGTCGAGGCAGCGGTAGTGGTCCGGGCCCAGTTCGCGCTTGTCGATCAGCAGCACGCTGAACCCGCGCGGCCCGCCCGCCGGGTCGGTCCGGGTCAGCACGGACAGCAGGCTGCCCCGGGTGGCGTTGTTGATCAGCCATTTCTCGCCGCTGACCAGCCATCCTCCGGCGCCGTCGGGCTCGCCGCGCACCTCGTCGGCGAGCAGGTCGCTGCCGTGTGCCCGTTCGGTGAGGCCCAGCGACACGGGGACCCCGTTCCGGATGTCCGCGGCCAGCCGGGCGGCCTGCTCGGCGGTGCCCGACACCCAGACGCAGACCCCGCCCAGATAGGTCTTGCCGTGCCCGACGGCCACGGTGAGGTCGCGGCGGGCGACCGTCCGCATGACCTGCATGACGGTCTCGTAGTCGGTCAGCCGGCCGCCGTGCTCGACCGGCACGTAGAAGTCCTGCAGGTGCCAGTCCTCCAGGACCCGGCAGATGTCGGCCGGGAACGCCTCGGTCTCGTCCAGCTCCAGACTGCGGGCGTGGGAGAACACGGTGCCGGGGTCGTCGGGGTCGCCCAGGAACTGCTCCAGTTCCTCGGCGCGCAGGTAGGGCGGATGGTCCATGTCAGCCCACCGGTTCCAGCTCGAAGGACCCGACGAGTTCGCGAACCGCCGGGTCGAGTACGGCGTGCAGCGGGGTGACCGCGCCGTCCAGGAAGAGCTTGCGCATCAGGGTCCGCTGGATCTTGCCGCTGGTCGTCCGGCGGACGGTACCCGGGCGCACCAGCAGGACGTTGCCCGCGGGGACGGCGAACTCGCGGCTGATCAGTGCCTGGACGGTGGAGGTGGCGCTCTTGAGGTCCTGACCGGCGAGGGCGCTCGGGCGGACCTCGTGGATCACCACCAGGTGTTCCTGGTCGGTGTCGACGGCGAAGACGGCTCCGGAGCCGAAGGCCGGGTCCAGTGCGCGCACCGCGCTCTCCACGTCGTAGGGGTAGATGTTGCGCCCGTTGATCAGGACCATCTCCTTCAGACGGCCCGTCACGAACAGTTCGTCGCGCTCCATCGCCCCCAGGTCGCCGGTCCGCAGCCAGGGCCCGAGCTCCTCGGCACCGGCGATCCGGGCGCCGAAGATCTCGGCGTTGGTCTCGGGGCGCCTCCAGTAGCCGACGGACACGCTGGCGCCGCGCACCCAGATCTCGCCGACCTCGCCCTCGGGGCGCTCCTCGCGGGTCTCCGGGTCGACGATGCGTACCTCGAAGTCCTCCGGGTGCACCATGCCGCTCGATGCCAGGGTCCGTGTCGGTGCCTGGAGGAACGGCCCCTCCAGTCGGCCGGCCTCCAGCCCGGCGGAGTCCACCTCGCGCAGCACCGCCGGGCGGCCGGGCCGCTTGCCGGAGACCAGCAGTGTGGTCTCGGCCATGCCGTAGCAGGGGAAGGAGGTGTCGGCGCGGAAGCCGTACGGTGCGAACCGCTCGGCGAACGCCCGCAGGGTGTCGGCCCGGACCGGCTCCGCGCCGTTGCAGGCGACCCGCCAGCTGGACAGGTCGATGCCTTCCAGATGCGCATCGGAGACCCGTCGGACGCACATGTCGTAGGCGAAGTTGGGGGCGGCGGAGACGGTCACCCGGTGCTCGCTTAGCAGTTCCAGCCAGCGCTCGGGGCGGCGGAGGAAGGAGGTGGGTGACATCAGCACGGCGCTGGAGCCCAGCCAGAGCGGCTGCAGCACATGACCGATCAGGCCCATGTCGTGGTAGAAGGGCAGCCAGCCGCCGAGGACCGTGTTCCGGTCGCCGCTGGTGGCGCGCTGGATGGCGGCCTCGTTGGCCAGCAGATTGCCGTGCGAGACCATCACGCCCTTGGGCTCGCTGGTCGACCCGGAGGTGTACTGGAGGAACGCCAGGTCGTCGGTGCGCAGCCCCGGGTCGCCCCAGGCGGCGGGGTCGCCCGCGAAACCGTCCGTCGCGAGGCAGAGCACGTCGGAGAAGCCCTCCTCCGCCAGCCATGCCTCCACCTCCGGCGCGTGCTTCCCGAGGGTCAGCACCGCACCGACCCGGGCGTCCCGGACGATCCCGGACACCCGCTGGAAGTGCCGCCCCTGCTCGGTGGGCAGCGGCGCCGGAACGGCCACCGCGCCCGCGTAGAGGCACCCCACGAACGCCTGCAGGAAGTCCAGCCCCGACGGGTACAGCAGCAGGACCTGACGACCAGTCAGCCCCCGGTCCTGCAACCATGCCGCCAGCCCCTTCGCCGCCCGGTCGAGACCGGCGTACGAGAGCCGCTCCGGTTCCACCCCCCGTACCCCGTTCTCCAGGAACAGGTAGGCGTCCGCATCCCCACGCTCTTCCGCCCGCGCGAGCACCAGCTCCGCGAACGATCGGAACTCCGCCACCGTCAATCCCCCTCGTTCGGCCGACACGTCCGTACCGATCATCAGTTCGAGCACTAAAGCCGTCATTGCGCTCAGGTCTGTCCCGTCAGGGATGACGGGACAGACCTCAGGCACGCTTGTCGATCCCGTCCAGCTGCGCCCACAGTTCCCGCTCCCGCGCCGAGAGCGGGACTCCTCGCGGCAGGCGCTCGGGGTGGTCCGCCGGCGGCTCGTCCAGCGGTACCCCGGCCGGTTGCGGCTTCCGGCCGGCGGCCAGGTGGTTCTCGGTGACCACGCCGAACATCACGCCGAGATCGGCCAGGGCCCGTACACAGCCGGCGGCCGCGCGGCGCACCGCGGACCTCCACCACTCCCCCGGTCCCATCGCCACGCCCCTCAGTCCGTGTCCCGGGCGAGGTCCGCGGTCAGGCGGACGTGCCCCGGCACCTCGGGCAGGGCGCGCAGGTCGTGCCGGAACGTCACCTCGCCGGTGGCGTCCTCGCCGGTCTCCGTGAAGCCCAGCGACGGGCAGAGGCCGCGCACCTTGCGGTTCTTGGCGGTCGGCCGGTAGCGGGCGTGCACGGCCGGTGCCCCGGCCTCGCGGGCACGGCCCAGCACGGCCGCCAGCGCGGCCTGCTCGATGCCCCGGGCGAAGACCCGGCAACTGAGCAGCGCGTTGTCGATGTGCCAGCCGTCCCCGGCGGTCCGCGCCAGCACCAGGCCCACCAGCCCGTTGTCGCCGAACCGGTCGGTGGAGCGGACGGCGAGCACCAGGTGTTCGGCGGAGTCCAGCCGGGTCCGGATGTCGGCCGGCTGCAGCCGCTCGGTGGTGAGGTTGAACTGGTTGGTGCGCAGGGTGATCTGGGAGGCCCTGGCCACCTCGTGGTCCCGCACCGGGGAGAGCGCGACCCGCACGTCGAGCCGGGCCAGGTACTCCTCCATCGAACCGGCGCTGTCCAGCAGGTCCTGGCGGGCGGCCTCGGTCCGGTACTGGCCCGCGCGGGCCCGGTCCTCCGTGGTCAGCGCGGCCACGTCGAACCAGCCGTCCGCGAGCAGCCGCTCCACGTGCAGGGCGGGTTCCTCGTCCAGCCGTACGACGGCCACCTGGGGCAGACTGCTGGCGACCAGCCCGCACTCGAAGGGGGAGTCGTCGGCGAAGACGAAGCTGTCCACGCCGAGGTTGAGCTTCCCGGCGATGTCCAGCAGATTGCCGTCCTTGGGCTCCCAGTTGGCGTTCACCCGGACGAAGTCGCCCTCCCGGAGCACCATGTCGGGGTGGTCGCGCAGCACTTCCAGCACCGGTTCCTGGTCGTTCTTGCTGGCCACGGCCAGCAGCACGCCCTGGGCACCGAGCTGCGCCACCACCCGCTGGAAGCGGCCGAACGCCTCTCCCCGGTACGTGGTGGCCGCGGCGATGCCCTCGGGGCCGTCGTCGCCCAGGATGCCGTCCCACAGGGTGTTGTCGAGGTCGACCACCAGTACCTTCTTGGCCCGCCCGCGCAGACCGCGGGCCAGGTGGCCGATCTCGCGGGCGTACGCCGCGAGCAGTTCCTCGCCGAGGTGGGCCTTGGCGTATCCGGCCAGCCGGGGCTCGTTGACCGGGCCGCCTGCGGCGACCAGCGGGTCCAGGTCGACCACGCGCACCCGCTCGTGGGCGGCGGCGATGCGCAGCAGACCGGCGTTGAACTCCCGCCACGCGATCCCGAGGCGGGCCCGGGACCGGGCGTCGACCAGCTGACGGGTATGGGTGGGCAGCAGCGGCAGGGTGTTGAGCACCAGGGTGCCGGTGCCGTGCTCGACGTAACGGGCGGCCAGCGACTCCAGCAGGCGCAGCTTGGCGGCGACGGCCTGTTCCAGGTCCTCCACCCGCCAGGGGTGCGGCAGTTCGTCGAAGACCACCTGGGCGTCCAGAACGCACAGCGCGAGGTCGGTGCCCGTGGCGTACAGGTCGCTGCCGGTGTCCTGGAGGTCACGCAGCCAGGAGTCGTAATCCCCGGAGCGCAGCTTCGGTACGAAGCCGTGGCGCGCGAGTTCGGCGGCGAGAGGGGCGGTGAGGGCACCCAGGGTGGAGTGCCCGGTCACCGCCACGGTGACCGCCTCCAGCCCCTCGCCGCCGTCCAGCACCTCCGCCGGGTCGAGCCGGGCCAGCAACTGCCCGGCCCGGACCAGGTCGCCCCCGGGCGCCCCGGCCGGTTCGGCCGCCGTCGCCAGTTCGGCCAGCAACCCGGGCACCTGCCGGAACTCCTTGGCCAGCCGCCCCTCGTCGTACAGGACGCGCAGCCGGTCCAGCGGTCCGGTCCGTTCGCCGGTGACGGTGTTCACAACCGCGGTCACAGCCTCTCCTTCGCCGCCCCTGATGAGCCGCGCCGAGCCTGCGGGGCGCCTCTTAAGGCTTCCTTGCGTGCCCCCGGACCACGTTGTGCAGCAGGCTCTCGGAGAGGGCGGGAAGGGGCCCCGTACCGGTTCCGACATGCCGTCCCACTCCCCCGTACCGGTTCCGGACATGCCGAACGGCCCGCTCCGCCACTTGACTTGGGGGAGACGGGCCGCTCCGGCGTGCGTCAGGCCGTCGGCCCGGCCACCGGCTCGCGGGCTCCCTTCGTGGCGGGTGCGGCGGCCTCCGTCCCGGCGGGCGGGCCCTCCATGCGGTCCAGGCGCAGCGCCGAGTGCAGCCTGCGCAACGGTGCGGGCGCCCACCAGGTGGCCGCGCCGAGCAGCGCCATCAGCGAGGGCACCAGCAGCGCCCGCACCACGGTGGCGTCCAGCAGGACCGAGAACGCGGCACCGATCCCCAGCTCCTGGACGAACACCAGCCGGGACATCGCCAGCGCGCCCACCGCGATGCAGAACAGCACGGCGGCGCTGGTGACGGTGGCCCCGATGCTCGCCAGACCGTCGGCCACCGCCTCCCGGTCGTTCCGGCCCGCGGCCCGCGCCTCCTTGATCCGCCCCAGCAGGAAGACGTTGTAGTCGGTGGAGAGGCCGAAGGCGAGGGCGAAGACCAGCACGGGCGTGGTGGTCTCCAGGCCGCTGTGGGCGGCGAAACCGAGGTTGCCGTCCTGGAAGGCCCACACCAGGAACCCGAACGCGGCACCGGTGGAGAGCAGGTTCATCACCAGGGCCATGAAGGGCAGCAGTACCGATCCGGAGAAGGCGAACAGCAGCAGCACCGTCACGAGTGCGAGTACGCCGAAGGCCTCGGGCAGCCGGTCGGCGATACTGCCCCGCTGTGCGAGGAAGTCCGCCGTCGTGCCGGTGTACCGGGCGGTGACGGGAGCGTCCAGGTCCACGATCCGCTGGCCGGCCTTCAGTGCCGCCGTGTCGAGGGGGTTGCCGGTGAGGATCGCGTCGATCTCCCAGTGTCCCGCGTCCAGGCGCTGCGGCGAGCCCACCGACTCCACGCCCGGCACGGCGGCGATCCGCCGGGCGTACGCGTCGAGCCCGGACCCGTCCGAGGTGTCGGCGACGATCTGGAAGGGGCTGGCGGCGAGTTCGTCGAAGTCGGCGGAGAGCCGGGCGGCGACCTGTCCGGCGCTGATGTCCTTGGGCAGCGAGGTCGGGTCGACACCGGTGAACCGCACCCCGACGAGCGGGGAGGCGATGAGCAGCAGGACGGCGGTGGCGAGCAGCGCGGAGACCGACGGCCTGCGCATCACCGCCGAGGCCAGCCGGTGCCAGCGCCCGGCGGTGGCGCGTCCGGCCCCCGCCGTCCGCTGCCAGCGGCGCGGGGCCAGCGCGTTGATCCTCGTGCCCAGCACGGCGAGCAGCGCGGGCAGCCCGAGGAGCGCGAACAGGGCGGCCGAGACCACGGTGATGACGCCGGCCAATCCCATGGAGCGCAGGTACGGGTGGGGGAAGACCATGATCGCGAGCAGTGCCGCCGCCACCGTGAGCGCGCTGAACAGGACGGTGCGGCCGGCCGTGGCGACCGTCCGCCGCAGCGCGTCGGCCCCTGGGCCGTGTGCGGCCAGCTCCTCCCGGTAGCGGGTGACGATCAGCAGGCCGAAGTCGATGGACAGGCCCAGCCCCAGGGCGAAGGCGAGGCTCATCGCCCCGGTGGAGACGTCCATCATGGTGGTGGCGATCCGCAGGCCGGCCATGGTGAGCAGCAGGGAGACGATGGCCCCGAGCAAGGGCACGAGGGCCGCCACCAGACCGCGGAAGACCAGGAACAGCGCGATCAGGATGATCGGTGTCGCCATCCCCTCGGCCTTGGCCAGGTCGGTGTCGGAGACCTGGGCCACCTGGACGTGGCCGGGTGTGGCGCCGCCGAGCCAGGTCCGGTCGCGGAGGGCCGGGTCGTCCTTGATGGCCTGCTGGAGCTCCTCCTCGGCCGTCCTGGTCTCGGACTCGGCCATCGGGCGCACGGCACCGACGATCACGGTGCTGTGCCCGTCGCGGGAGATCAGCGCGGGGTCGGCCGAGTAGTCGAGGACCTGCTTGACCTCGGGCCGGGACTTCAGCAGCCGGCCGGCCGCGGTCACGGCGGCCGGCGGTGTGCCGGTGCCGGACAGTCGCTCGTCGGTGCGGACCAGCAGCAGATAGCCCTGCTGGGAGTCGATTCCGGTGGCCCGGGTGATGATGTCGCGCGCGACGACGTTGCCACCGCCCGGGTCGTCGTAGTCGGACAGCCCGTTGGTGAGCTCATTCTGCACGGAACCGCCGAAGACCGCGGCCAGCACGGTGATCAGCAGCGTCAATAACAGCGCGACTCGCCGTCGGGCGTGGAGAGCCGAGCTCAGAGCGGAGAACATCGATCATTCCTTCCGTCGCGCAGCCGTCGGCACGGCCAGCGCGGGCGCAGAACAGACACGTGCGCCCCAGCCTGGGCCAGGGCCCTTGGCTCTCGCTAAGGGCTGCCCCATGAGGCGTGTCGTACCGGCCTCATGACGATCCGTCACTTACCCGAAGGACCCCGTGTTCTCGTCCCCGGGCCGTGTCGCAAGTCGGGCTTTAGGGGGTGGGCGAAGGGTGGGGGCCAGACCGTTTCCGCGGACTTCACCGAACACGCGAGGAGCAAGCCATGACAGACACGGCCGGGCCCGGATCGGTGAGTACGCAGGTGTGCATCGTCGGCGCCGGCCCCGCCGGGCTGACGCTGGCGCTGGAGCTGGCCCGCCGGTCCGTGGCGGTCACCGTGGTGGAGCAGAGTGCCCACTTCAACCGCTCGTTCCGGGGCGAGTCGATCTCGCCGGACTCGGTGTGGCTGCTGGAGCGGCTCGGGATCCTGGACAAGGTCCGCGACAGCACCCTGGAAACCCACCGGATGGAGATCCGGGACGGCGGCCGGCTGGTGCTGAACGCCGAATTCTCGGCCTTCGACCAGCCCTGCCCGTTCCCGATGGAGCTGCCGCAGCCTCCGCTGCTGGCCGCGCTGGCCGAGGAGGCCGCCGCGCTGCCGGGCTTCACCCTGCTGCGCCGGTCCACGGCGGTGGAGCTGCTGCGGGAGGGCGAGACCGTGACGGGCGTCCGGGTCCGTGGCCCCGAGGGCGAGACGGAGGTGCGAGCCGCGCTCACGGTGGCGGCGGACGGCCGGTTCAGCAAGGTCCGCGAGATGGCGGGGCTGCCGTACGAGAAGATCCCGCTGGAACGGGACTTCGTCTGGTTCAAGGTGCCGCAGCCCGAGGTCTGGGACCCGCACACCTACCGGGTCCGCATCAACGGCGACCGGCACGGGCTGTTCATCCCGACCGTGCCCGACCTGGTGCGGGTGGGTTTCAACATCCCCAAGGGCGGGCTGCGGGAGATGCGCAAGCAGGGCATCGATTCGCTGTACGCCCGGGTCGACGAACTCGCCCCGGAGGTCTCCGAGGGTGTGCGGACGTCCGTCACCAGCTGGTCCGACACCTCCATGCTGGACATCTTCACGACCGTGGTGCCGCGTTGGTCGCTGCCCGGCCTGGTGCTGGTGGGCGACGCCGCGCACACCCTGACCCCGGTACTGGGGCAGGGCGTCAACCATGCGATCGCCGATGCGGTGGTGCTGGCGCCGCTGGCCGCCAAGGCCCTCGCCGGTGGCGGCCCCGACTCGCTGCTCGTCGCCTGCCGGCGGTTCCAGCAGGCCCGGGAGGAGCATGTGGCCCGTTCCCGGGGCCTGCAGATGCGCCAGGAACGGGCGTTCGCGCTCGGCGATCCCGCAAAGGTGGCGCTGCGCCGGCTGGCCTACCGCCTGGTGAGCTCCAACGGCTTCCTCAAACGCAAGATCGTGGCGGGCATCTACTACCCGCTCCAGGAAGCACACCGCAGCGGGCGCGCCGTGCTGCCCGTGGCTCCCCGTCCCACCAGCTCCCTGAGCTGACCGTCATTCACCGAATCGGAGAGGAACGACCGATGACCGCACAGCCCGACGCAGCACCTTCCCCGGACAGCCAGGAGGTGCTCGCCTACCCGTTCGAGCGCGAGTCCGCGATGCAGGCCTGCCCGGTCTACGGCCACCTGCGGGAGAACCAGCCGGTCGCCGAGGTGCGCATGCCCAGCGGCGACCACGCCTACCTGGCCACTCGCTACGACGACGTGCGCACCGTGTTCTCGGACCCGCGGTTCAGCCGCGCCGCCACCCTGGAGGACGGCGCGCCCCGGCTCGCGGCGGCGCCGCAGAAGTTCAAGAGCCTGCTGAACATGGATCCGCCGGAGCACACCCGCGTCCGCAGGCTGGTCTCCCGGGAGTTCACCGTCCGACGTGTGGCCGCCCTCCGGCCGCGGATCCAGGAGCACACCGACGCGCTGCTGGACGCCATGGCGAAGAGCGAGGGGCCGGTGGACCTCATCCCGGCGCTGGCCTTCCCGCTGCCGGTGACCGTGATCTGCGAGCTGCTCGGGGTGCCGTTCGAGGACCGGGACAAGTTCTCCGCCTGGTCCAGCGCGTTCCTGGCGACCACGTCGCGGACCAAGGAGGAGATGCTGGCGGCCCAGACCGGCCTGGTCACCTACCTGTCCGAGCTGGTCGCGTCCAAGCGGGAGCAGCCGGACGAGGGCCTGCTGTCCGCCCTGGTCTCCATCCACGACGAGGACGGTGACCGGCTCAGCCACGAGGAGCTGATCTTCCTCGGGATCAGCCTGCTGGTGGCGGGTCACGAGACCACCGTCAACCAGATCGCCAACAGTGTGGTCGCGCTGCTCACCAGCCCGGAGCGCCTGGCCGAGCTCCAGGCGGACCCGTCGCTGATCGACGCCGCGGTGGAGGAGCTGCTGCGCGCCTACCCGCCGGGCGACGAGGGGCTGCTGCGGATCACCACCGAGGAGGTCGAGCTGGGCGGCGTGGTGATCCCGAAGGGCTGCGCGGTCCTGCCCGGTCTGGCGTCGGCCAACCGCGACCACCGTCAGTTCACCGACCCGGACGAGCTCGACTTCCACCGCCCCAGCAACGCGCACTTCGCGTTCAGCCACGGCACGCACTACTGCATCGGTGCGGGGCTCGCCCGGCTGGAGCTGCAGATCGCGATCGGCACGCTGTTCCAGCGCTTCCCCACCCTGAAGCTGGCCGTGGCGCCCGAGGACCTGCCGCGTCCCTCGGGGATGCTGGTGCACGGCATCACCTCGCTGCCCGTGGAATGGTGACCTCCGCCCTCCCGCCGTCCTGACAGCGAGAAGCCCCCGGTCCCCCGGGGGCTTCTCGCCGTCGGTGCGCCGGGCCACCGGCCCGCGGCGGCGGCGCGGTCGCGGTCGCGGACGCAGTCGCAGTCGCAGTCGCAGTCGCGTGCAGGAGATCCGATCACGCCGGGGTACCCCCGGTACGCGAGAAGCTCCCGGGCCGACGAGGGGATCTCGTCGGCCCGGGAGCTCTCTGCGGCGCGGAGGGCGGCGGCTCAGTGGTCGGCTTCCGCCTTGGTCCGGTGCGGTTCCTCCGGTCCGGGGTCCGTGGTGGCCTCGGTCGTGGCGGCCACGGCCTCGTCGGCGGGCTGTTCCCCGGCGGCCTGCCGCCGGCGTCTGCGGGAGCGGAACCAGAACGCCAGGCGGACCGCGATCGCGGCGATCGCCGCGGAGATCACCGCCTGCTCCGGAACTGGATGGGGCGCATGGGGACTCCTGTACTGGCGCGGGAACGGGAGAACGGTCGGGGCGGCGTCAGGCCGCGTCGACCGACCGCCCCGCGCGCAGCGCGGAGACCACGTCCCACAGCTGTGCCGGGGTGGCGAAGGTGTCCGCCACCAGGTTCTCGTCGGGGATGCTGATCCCGTACGCCTGCTCCACCTGTACCAGGAGCTCGACCATGGCGAGCGAGTCCAGGCCCGCGGCGCGGAGACTGGCGTCGGCCGCGAGCGGGCCCCGGGCCGCGAGCCGGGGCAGGGTCTGGTGCAGCAGGTCCTCGAAGGCCGGGTCCCAGGGGCCGGCCTGCCGGTTCTCGTCGGTCATGACGGTTCTACCTCCGTACGGTGGGGGGTTCGGGTCGGTGCGCGGATGCGCCGGTGGCGGGCTCCAGGGCGTGGCGCCGCAGCGCCAGCCGGGTGGCCGAGACCACGCGGTCGCCGTCGGTGAGCACCTCGGCCGGGGCCGGGTGGCCGAGGAAGCCGAGCAGGCTCGCGCTGAGGCCGTACGCGCCCGCGTTGGGCACGGCGAGCAGGTCCCCGGAGCGGACCCCGGGCAGCTCCACCGCGCGGGCCAGGATGTCGGCCGGTGTGCACAGCGGACCGGCCAGGGTCACCGGTGCGGCCGGTTCGGGCTCCTCGGGCCGGGCCGGGCCGGTGGGCTGGGCCCGCAGGGGCAGCAGCCTGCCGAGACCGGACAGTCCCCCGAGGTGGTTGATCCCGGCGTCGAGCACCGCGTAGGTGCTGCCCCGGCTCGGCTTGACGTCGGTCACGGTGCACAGCAGCCGCCCGCTGTCGCCGACCAGGTACCGGCCGGACTCGAAGGCCACCACCGGCTCCCCGTCGCGCCAGCCGGGCAGGCTCTCGTCCAGCACCTCGGCCAGCGCCTCGCGCAGCCGCCGGTACACCGGTCGCTCACCCGCCGTCGCGTACGGGCAGGCGAAGCCGCCGCCGAGGTCCAGCAGCCTGAGCTGGATGCCCAGTTGGTCACGGAGCTGGGCGGCGGTGCGCACGCTCTGGGCCAGTTCGGCGATCAGGCCGTCCTCGTCGGCGGCGTTGGTCAGCGGGAAGAAGTGCAGCCCGACGACGCGGGTGCCGGGGACCAGCAGCCGGTGCGCGTCCTTCGCGAGCCAGTCCAGGTCGAAGCCGAACTGGGAGGGCCCGCCGGTCATCCGCAGCCCGGCGGTGCCCGGTGCCCCGGCGGCGTTGATGCGCAGCACACAGTCCGCGACCGCGCCGTGGGCGGCCGCCGCCGCGCCGATCCGCTCCAGATCGCCGAAGGACTCGGTGGAGAAGGCCCGCACTCCGGCGCGGATCGCCTCGTCCAGTTCGACCGGCACCTTCCCCGGCCCGGAGTACAGCAGCTCCCCCGCCGGGTGTCCGGCCTCCAGCGCGGCGGCCAGTTCGCCCCGCGAGGTGACCTCGGCGTGCACCCCGCCGCGGCGCAGCTCGGCGACCAGTCCGGGGTGCGGGTTGGCCTTGAGGGAGTAGTAGACCCGGGAGGGCTGCGGCAGGGCTTCGCGCAGATCCTGGGCCGCCGCCCGGACCCGGGCCAGGTCGTAGACGTAGAGCGGACTGCCGTACGCCGAGACGAGCTCAGGATCCGTGACCATGGAGGTCCTTCCGTGACAGCGCGCGGGCGGCGGGAGTGAGCGGCCGGGTCACGGACCCACCTCGGTGCCGGGGCCGCCGGCGGCCTGCCAGTCGGGCTCCGCCACGATCTCCAGCACCGCGCAGGTGCAGGTGAAGCCGGAACCGCTGCCGACCAGCAGCACCTTGTCGCCGACGCGCAGCGCGCCGGTCTCGGCCAGGTCGTTGAGTCCGGCGAACTGGTCGGCGGCGCCGAGGTGGCCGGCGCGGCGGGCGAACTCCCAGGTGGTGCGCTCCTCGGTGACGCCGAGCATCTTCTGTACCTGCCACTCCATCTTGCTGCGCCCGGTCGCCGGGATGACCGTCCAGGCCAGGCCCTGCCGGTCGGTGCCGGCGTCGGTGAGGGCGGTGTCGATGGCCTCGCCGACCACGGCGACGAGGCGCTCGGTCGCCTCCCGCAGGCTGCCGTGCTTCTGTATGTAGTGACCGACCCGCTCGCTGAGGGTCTCCTGCTCGCCCTGCGGCAGCGGCTCGAAGCCCTTGCCCCGGACGACCGCTTCCAGGGAGTTGTTCGAGACCGTCGCGGTCGACACCAGCTTGGCGAAGCCGCGCTGGTTGGACAGCACCACCGCGGCGGCGCCGTCACCGTAGACGATGCCCTGCTCCTGCCGCCACCGGCGCATCAGCGGCGCGCCGAACCGGTCGGCGGTGCTGAGCACCGCGCTGGTGCCCGGCGCGGCCGACTCCAGCCGGTGGGCGGCGAGTTCGAGTCCGGCGAGACCGGCATTGCACTCCTGCTTCAGCTCCACCGCCGTCACACGGGTGCCGACGGCGTGGTTGGCCACGTAGGAGGCCACCGGCCAGCCCTCGATGCCCTGGAAGTAGATGTAGCTGTGCACCAGGAGCGGGACGTCCTCGGGCGAGGCCCCGGACCGCTTGAGCGCGGTGGTCACGGCCTGCACGGCCATGTCGGGCGGTGCGACGTCGTCGGGGGCCACCCGGACCGACAGCAGCCCGTCGGCCTCGAACTGCTCGGGGTCGTACTCTCCCGAGTCGACGGCGGAGCGCGCGGATACTGCCGGAGGCAGCCAGGCCCCGGTCCCCGACACGTACATGTTTTGCCAGCGCATTGGGCCTCCATTCCTCGTGACGGCTCGCCAGGCAATGGAGCTTCGCCCCACCCCGCCGTCACCGGCATCCTCCAAGCGCCGACTTGGGCGACGCTAAAACGAACGCCCGGATCCGCGGGTGGCCGCGGGCGCACAAGCCCGGCTTCAGCCCGGCGGCCGATTCTGGGGGCGCGGCGGCCGCGATCGCGAGCCGCCCCGCCTACGACAGGAGCCGAGCATGGAGGAATCCCCCCAGGACGGAGCGGCCCCGGACCCCCGCCGGTGGTGGGTGCTCGCGGTGCTGTCCGCCGCGCTGTTCGCGATCCTGCTCAACAACAGCCTGCTCAACGTCGCGATCCCGCAGATCGTCCGCAGCACCGGCGCGTCCATCTCGCAGATCCAGTGGATCGTCGACGCCTACATGCTGGTGTTCGCCGGGGCGCTGCTCACGGCCGGGACGCTCGGCGACCGTTACGGCCGCAAGCGGGCCACCCTGGCCGGCACCGCGACGTTCGGGGCCGGTTCCGTGGTGGCGCTGCTCGCCGACGGTCCGTCCCAACTCCTGGTCGCCCGCGCCGTGATGGGTCTCGGTGCGGCGTTCGTGATGCCGGGCACCCTGGCGATCCTGGTGGATGTCTTCCCGGCCCCCGAGCGGGCGCGGGCGATCGGTGTGTGGGGCGCCGTCTCCGCGTTCAGTGTGGCGGCCGGTCCCGTGCTGGGCGGCACACTGGTCGGCCACTTCTGGTGGGGGTCGGTGTTCCTGGTGAACCTGGTGCCGGTGGCGCTGGTGCTGGTGGCCGGTGCGGTGCTGCTGCCGGAGTCGGCCGATCCGGTGCCGCGCGCCGCCGATCCGGTGGGGGCGCTGCTGGGCGCCGGCACGATGGCCGCGCTGGTCTACGGGGTGATCCAGGTCTCCGGGCACGGCTGGTCCTCGCCGAGCGTGCTGGGGGCGTTGGGAGGCAGTGCGGTCGCCGCGGTGGCGTTCGTCGCCTGGGAACGGCGGCACCCGCACCCGATGATGGATCTGGCCCTGTTGCGCAAGCCCGCCTTCATGGGGGCGGGGGCCGGGAACATGCTGCTGATGGTCGGCCTGGCCGGGACGTTCTTCGTGCTCACCCAGCGGTTGCAGTTCGGCCTGGGCTACAGCCCGTTGAAGGCCGGGCTCGGGATCATGCCGAGCGCGTTCGCGGTGGCGCTGGGCTCGGTGCTCTCGCCGCGGCTGACCGCCCGTCTCGGTGTACGTGGCGGTGTCACCGGAGGGATGGCGCTGGCCGCCGTGGGTGTCCTGGTGGTGGGTGTGGTGGACGGTGGGTACCCGCCGGTGCTGGCCGGTCTGGTGCTCGCGGGAATCGGCTTCGGGCTGGCGATGGCACCGGCGACCGAGACGGCCATGTCCCTGGTCCACCCGGACCGTTCGGGCTCCGCGGCGGCCCTCACCGACACCATGCAGGAGCTGGGCAACGCGTTGGGGGTGGCGGTGGTGGGCACCGTGCTCGCCCGCCGTTACGCGACGGGGACGGCCGATCTGCCGGGGACGGCCGGCCGCTCGCTGCACGACGCCCTGGAGCTCGCGGACCGTACCGGTGGGCAGGCCGGGACCGCGCTCGCGTCCGCCGCCCGGCAGGCCTTCGACCACGCCGCCGCGGCCGGACTGGGGGTCGCCGCAGCCGTAGTGGCGGCGGGTGCCCTGCTCGCCGCCTTCCTGCTGCCCGGCCGCACACCGCCACCGGCCGGACCCGGGTCCGCGCACGAAGTCGAAACAGTCCCGGCGGACCGCCGATCGAGCCCCGTAGAGTGACGATCAAGGGGCGCGGTCCGTGACGGGGGGCACGCTGCATCGGCCCCAACACCCCCGTACGCACCCGCCCCTCTCCCTGTCCATATCCCCATCCACCAGCAGGAGGTGTCCCCATGACCGGGTCCAAGGGCTCGTTACTCAGCAGGGCGGCGTACGTCGGCCCATCCATGCAGACACTGCACACGGAGTACGCGAAGAGCGGGCGGATCGACGACCGGGCACCGGTCGTCGCGGCGTGCGAGGTGACGGTCGACGCACCGCCGGACGTCATCTGGCAGGTGCTCACCGACATTCCACGATGGCCGGTCTGGGTTCCCGGTGTCCGGGAGGCGGAGCTGAGCGGTGATTCCCCGGCTCCGGACCTGGCCTTCCGCTGGGTGCTGAACGGCATGCGGATCCGCTCCACACTGGCGGTCGTGACGCCCGGGGAGGAGATCGCCTGGACAGGCCGGCTGGCCGGCTCACGGGGGGTCCACCGCTTTCTGCTGCGACCGGGGCCGGACGGCCGCACGATCGTGCGGTCCGAGGAGTCGATCGGCGGCGCGCTGATCGGCCTGTACTACAGCAGCGCGAAGCTGACCACGGTCCTGCGGGGCTGGCTGGGCGCGCTGAAGAACACGGTGGAGGAGGGGAAATGAGCACGACGACCAACCTGGCTCTGGCCTACAACCCGGTATTCCTGGGCATCCGATTCCTTCTTGAGCTCTTCGCCCTGTACTGCTTCGGGCTGTGGGGCTGGCGACGGGTGCCGGGCCCGCTGCGCTACGTGGCGGTGGTCGCGATACCCGTGGTGGTGGCCATCGTCTGGGGCGACTTCGCCACCGCGGGCGACGAGGCCCGCTCGGGCGAGACGACGTTCGACACCCCCGGGCCGCTGCGCCTGCTGCTGGAGGTGGCCGTGTTCGGCGGCGGCGCCGCGGCGCTGTGGCACGCGGGCATGCAGAAGGCCGCCCGCTGGTTCCTGATCGTGCTGGTCCTCTACCACGTGGCGGCGTACGACCGGATCTGGTGGCTGCTCCAGCACTGAACGCAACGGCACACGGCCCGTCCCCCCGGGGGGACGGGCCGTGTGCCGTACGTCCGCGGTCAGAGCCTCACGGCTGGCTCTGCGCCGCCGGGTCGGCTGCCAGCAGGGCGCGCAGCGCCTTGCTGTCGGTCTTGCCGTTGGCGGTGAGCGGCAGGGCGGGCAGCACCTGGCAGAGCTCCGGCACCTTGGCGGCCTCCAGCCGGTCGGCGAGCTTCGCCAGCACCTGCTCCGCGGTGAGTTCGCCGACGACGAAGAGCACCATGTCCCGGCCCTCCTCCGGAGCCAGCAGGGCCGACTCGCGGACCCCGTCGATGTCCAGGACCGCGGCCTCGATCTCCACCGTGCTCATCCGCGAGCCGCGCCGCTTGAACAGGTCGTCCCGCCGCCCCTGGAAGTACAGGTACCCGTCCTCGTCCAGCCAGCCGTAGTCACCGGTGTGGAGCGTCACCCGGCCGTCCTCCGGGCTCGGCCGGAACCGCAGCGCGGTGGGCTCCGGGGCCTGCCAGTACCCCGCCATCACATGCGGTCCGCACACCGCGATCTCGCCGATCTCGAACGGGGGCAGCCGCCGCCCGTCCTCGTCCACGACCAGGACCTCGGTGCCGGGCAGCGCCCGCCCCACCGAGGTCGGCCGCGCCAGGTCCCCGTCGGGTTCCAGGACGGTGATCCGCTTGCATTCGGTGGTGCCGTACATCGGAGCCACCGCCGCACCGGGGAAGGCGTCCCGCAACGAGGTGATCAGCGAGGTGTTGAGCGCCGCGCCGGTGTTGGTGAACAGCCGGATCCGGGTCGGCCGCGGATCGCGGGAGGCCAGGCGCACCAGCAGTTCACCCAGCGAGGGCACCAGCGGCACCACGGTGGCACCGTGGTCGCGGGCGAACCCCAGCAGCCGGGCGTGGCTCTCCGGGCCCGACAGCAGCAGCTCGGCGCCGGCCAGCGCGGAGAGCAGGACCTGGTAGAGGCCGTAGTCGAAGGAGAGCGGTACCGCGGTGAGCACGACGTCGTCCGGGCGGTAGTTCAGCCGCTGCGCGACCGCTCGGGCGGCGAAGACGACCTGTGCGTGCGGGCAGGCCACGGCCTTGGGTGCGGCGGTGCTGCCGGAGGTGTAGATCAGCAGTGCCAGGCGGTCGGCGGGCACCTCGGCCTCGGTGCGCCCCGCCGGGTCGGCGGGCCCGGACAGGTCCAGCTCGGAGACGACGGCGACGGGCACCCCGGACGGCCAGCGCTGCCCGTCGGCCTCCTCGCGCTCCGCCGCCTCCGCCACGATCAGCGCCGGTGTCGAGTCGGCCAGCACCGGCTGCAGGTGAAAGGCCTTCATCGCCGGGTTGATCGGGACGAGGACCGCGCCGCGCCGCCAGGTCCCGAAGAGCAGCGCGGTGAACTCGCGGATGCTGCCCACCCGGGCCAGCACCCGGTCGCCGGGCCGGATGCCGTAGCCGTCCAGGATCCGGGCGAAGGAGTCGGCCGCGGCGTCCAGCTCCGCGTACGTCCAGGCACCGTAGCGGTCCCGCACGGCGGGTGCGCCGGGACGCGCGGTGGCGGCCGCGCCGAGGAACGCCTCGGCCGCGTTGGCGATCCGATCGGCGTGCTCGGAGCCGGCGGCGTTGGCGGCCCCGGCCACGGTTACGGAGTCGAGCGTGCGCGTGGTCAATGGTCCCCCTAGTCGATGACAGCCTGTCGGGGCGGCGGACCGCCGGAGCGGTCCCACCCCTTGTCCGCATGGTCGGAGAGCCTGCTTTGGCACCGCTAAAAGCGGCCGGTCCGCCGGGCGTTCAGCCCTGCCGGGCATCCGTCGGACCGGCTCCGGCCAGGTCGGGCCGGGACTCGTAGCGGCGCAGCAGGGCGGAGAGCCGGTCGAGGAACGAGTCCTCCTCGCGGATGAAGAAGTGACCGCCGGGCACCACCAGGGTCTCGCCGTACGCCGTGGAGTACCGCGTCCATTCCCGTACCTCGTCCACCGTGACCAGCCGGTCCTCGGACCCGCCGAAGACGTGCAGCGGCACGGGCAGCGGGGTCCGGTCGACCGTTCCGGCGGCGGCGCACAGCCGCAGGTCGTCGCGGACGGTCGGCAGGAGCGCGGACAGCCACTCCGGATGGTCCAGCAGCACGCGGGGCAGACCGCCGTGGCCGTCCAGGAGCCGCACCAGTTCCTCGTCACGGATGCCGGGGTCGTCGGGCAGCGGAGCCGGCAGGTGCGGGGCCCGGTGGCCGCCGAGGACGAGGGCCGCGGGCAGCCGGCTGCCGCGGACGTACCGGTGCTGGGCGAGCGCGTACGCGATCAGGGCGCCCATGCTGTGCCCGTAGAGCACGTGCGGGTGGTCGAGCTCCGGCCCGATCTCCTCGTCGAGCTCGGCCACCAGCGCGTGCAGGTCGGTGAAGCGCGGTTCGTTCATCCGCCCTTCCCTGCCCGGCAGTTGCACCGGAAGGACCTCGATGTCCGCGGTGAGTCGGCTCTGCCAGCCGGCGTACGCCGAGGCTCCTCCGCCCGCGTAGGGGAAGCAGAACATGCGCATGCGTCCCGGGGAGGGCTGTGACGCGCGGGTGAGATAGCGCTTCATCGTGCGGGGTCTCCTCTCGGTGGGCGGTGACCGCCGGCACCGAGGGCGCCCCCGCACGGCCCGTCCGGTGGCCGGAGAGCCTGCCGAGGCGCTCCGCCTGCCCGGAGAGAGCAACGGGGGATGCCGGGCCGGGCGGGCGGAGCGGCGGGCACGGCCGGAGCGGGGCACCGGCCGGCACGGCGTCAGTTTCGGCCCGGCCGCTAAAGCATCGGCTGCGCTCCGCCGCCTCGCCCGTCGCCCCCGTCCCTCGTCAGCGGCCTTACGACCCGCTGCTCACGGCCCGGTGCTGCGACCGCCGCCCGAGCAGGTCGTCCGCCAGGACCGGCAGGAACCGGTCCGGGTCGTCGTGCGGGAAGAAGTGCCCGCCGGGGAAGAGCCGGACGGTGGTGGAGGCGGCGGAGTGCCGGGACCAGGCGTCGAGTTCCTCCTCGGTGGTGGAGGCGTCCGACCGGCCGCCGTAGACGGTGACCGGGCAGTCCAGCGGCGGGCCGGGGCGGTGGGTGCGGGTCTCGGCCACCGCGAAGTCGGCCCGCAGGGTGGGCAGCATGACGTTCAGCATCGGGTTGTCGGCGTGGGCCTCGGCCGATGTTCCGTTCAACTCACCCAGTCTGGCGAAGAGTTCGTCCGGGGGTGCGTCGTGCACCGGGGTCGCCCGGCGCGGCAGGTGCGGCGCGGGCAGTCCGGCGACGAGCAGCCGGTCCGGTTCGGGCAGCCCGAGCCGGCGCTGTGCCCGGCAGAGCTCGAAGGCGATGCCGGCGCCCATGCTGTGGCCGAACCAGGCGTGCGGCCGGTCGAGCAGCGGGGCGATGTCCCGCAGGAGCGGCGGCAGCAGGTCGTCGAGCCGCTCGTAGGGGCGTTCCCGGAAGCGGGACTCACGCCCCGGCAGCCGGATCGGCACGACCTCGATCTCCGGCTCCAGGCGCTGCCCCCAGGCGCGGAAGGCGGCCGCGCCCCCACCGGCGTGCGGCAGACAGAGGAGCCGGAGCCGGGCCTGTGGCAGCGGCTTGCGGCGGACGGCCCAGGCGCCGGTCCGGGCGAGGGTCGGGGTACGGGTCAGCTCATCCATCGGGCCACCCTTTCGGCGAGTGCGAGGCAGGTCAGGTTGGGCGGGGCGCTGGTCATCGTGGGGAACACCGAGGCGTCGACGACGTACAGCCCCTCGGCGCCGTGGACCGCGCAGCGCTGGTCCACCACGGAGCCCGGGTCGTCCACCGGTCCCATCCGGGCCGTGCCGACGGCGTGCCAGCTGGGCGAGACGAACCGGGTGACCGCTCCGCGCAGCAGCCGGTCCTCGCCCACCATCCGGTCGGTCCAGACCAGCACCCGTTCCAGCAGCCCGGCCATCGGCGCCGACCGCAGCAGCTCCCAGGCCTGCCGGACGGCGGCCATCAGCAGCTCGACATCGGCCGGGTCGGTGGCCAGGCCGAGCACGATCTCCGGCGCGGCCCCGGCGTCCGTGTCCCGGATCGTGACCCGGCCCCGGGAGGCGGGCCGCAGCACCATGGCGGACAGCCCCACGGCGAGCTCGGCCCTGAGCATGCCGCCGATCAGCGGATTCGCCGCCGTGGGCACCGCGTCCAGCAGGAACAGCCCGATGTCCGCCGCGCCGCCCGCCGGGACGGACGCGCAGCGCGCGGTGACCTGGTGCCAGCTGTCCCCCGCCCGGCAGACGCCGGGGCGGGGTTCGGACCAGAGCACGACCGCGGGATGGTCGGCGAGGTTCTGTCCCACCCCGGGCAGGTCCAGGGCGGGGGTGATGCCCAGCCCGGCCAGGAGCCCGGGGTCACCGATGCCCGAACGCTGGAGCAGCGCGGGCGTGTTGACCGCTCCGGCGGCCAGGGTCACCCGTCCGGCCGCCACTCGCTGGAGCCGCCCGTCGCGCCGTACCTCGACGCCGGTGGCCCTGTTCCGTCCGTCCAGCAGCACCCGGGCCGCCAGGGTGCCGGTCCAGAGCGTCAGGCCGGTCCGTTCCCGGGCCGCCGCGAGATGGCTCTCGGCCGACGAGATCCGGCGGCCGCCGACGGCGTTGGCCGGGGTGACCCCGGCCCCGAGGGCGGCGCCGGAATTCAGGTCCCCGAGGACGGGCAGCCCGAGGCGCGCACAGCCGTGGAGAAAGGCCTCGGCCGTGGTGGCGAGCGAATCCGCGGCGGCCCGGCGGATCGGTACCGGCCCGTCCGTGCCGTGCGCCGGCCCCTTGAAGTCCTCGTCCGTCTCCAGGCCGATCAGGTACGGCCGCAGCTGCTCCCAGTCCCACTCGGTGTTGCCCGCGGCCGCCCAGGCGTCGAGGTCCGCGGGCAGGGGGCGCAGCGCGAGCGCGCCGTTGACGGCGGAGGAGCCGCCGACGGCCTTGCCGACCCCGTACGGGAACTCCCGTCTGCCGCCTGCCGTGGGCAGCGCGGTGTAATCCCAGTTGCGGCCGGTGAGGACCGGCACCCCGGCCTGCTCGTCCGTACCGTCCGGGAGTTCCCCGGCCTCGATCAGCAGGACCCGGCGTCCGGGCCGCTCGGACAGGCGGGCGGCGAGCACCGCGCCGGCCGAGCCCGCGCCGACGACCACGTCGTCCCAGTACGGGATTCCCGTTTCCGCACTCACCGGGTCAGGCCTCCTGCCGGGCCTTGAGCAGGGCGGCCAGTCCGGCCACCGTGGGGTTCTCGAAGAGCAGTTGGAGTCCTTCCTCGGTGTCGCCCTCCCAGTGGAACTCCTCCCGCACCCGGGTCAGGATCTGCACGGCGTGCAGGGAGTCGCCGCCGATCTCGAAGAAGTTGTCCTCCACTCCGAAGCCGTCGAACTCCATGGCCTGTGCCCAGATGGCTGCCACGGCCGCCTCGGTCTCGTCGCGGGGAGCGACGATCTCGTAGGCGTCCAGCTCGCTCCAGGGCACCGGCAGTCCGGCGGCGTCGACCTTGCCGTTGGCGCTGAGCGGGATGGCGTCGATGAACAGGCAGTGCTTGGGGACCATGTAGTCGGGGAGCAGTCCGGCCAGCTCCGCGAGCAGCTCCGCGCTCTCCGGCGCCCCGGTCCCGGCCGGGACGGCGTAGGCGACGAGCTGGCGGCGGCCGGTGGCGGGGTTGGTGTCCACCCGGGCGATCGCCCGGCTCACGCCGGGGAGCCGTTCCAGGGTGGCGGCGATCTCGCCGAGCTCCACCCGGTAGCCGTTGATCTTCACCTGGAAGTCGCGGCGGCCGAGGAACTCGATGTCCCCGTCGGGCAGGTAGCGGCCCAGGTCGCCGGTGCGGTAGAGCAGTTCGCCGGTCTCCGGGTGGGGTACGAAGCGTTCCGCCGTGCGTTCCCGGTCGGCCCAGTAGCCCTTGGCCACGCCGGTGCCACCGATCCAGATCTCGCCGGTCGCCCACACCGGCCGTGCCTCGAACCGGTCGTCGAGGACGTGCAGGGTCTGGTTGGCCAGCGGCTTGCCGTACGGGATCCGGGTCCACGCCGGCGGGACCTCGCCGATCGGGTGGTGCACCGACCAGATGGACGCCTCGGTGGCGCCGCCCAGGCTGATCACCTCGGCCCGCGGGTGCCGGGCGCGGACCGCGTCGGGCAGCGCCACCGGGATCCAGTCGCCGCTGAGCAGCACGAGCCGCAGGTCACCGGCCCTTTCCTCGGACGGGCGGGCGGACGAGTCGGCCCACAGCTGCATCAGGGCGGGCACCGAGTTCCACACGGTGATGCCGTGGCGCTCCACCAGCTCGGCCCAGCAGACGGGGTCGTAGGAGCGTTCGGCGCTCGGCAGGACGAGGGTGCCGCCGGCCGCGAGGGTGCCGAAGACGTCGTAGACGGAGAGGTCGAAGGTCAGCGCGGAGAGGCCGAGCACCCGGTCCGTCGGGCCCACCGAGAAACGCCGGTTGAGGTCCTGGATGGTGTTCACGGCTCCGCGGTGGTCGATCATCACGCCCTTGGGGACGCCGGTGGAGCCGGAGGTGAAGATGACGTAGGCGAGGTCCTCGGGCGCCGGTGCGGTGTCCGGCGCCGAGTCCGGCTGCGCCAGGGTCTCGGCGTCGTCCAGGGCCACCAGGACCGTCCCGTCGGGCCAGTCCAGCTCGTCGCGGTACCGGGACGACGTGACCACGACGCCCACCCGGCCGGACTCCATCAGCTGCCGACGGCGGGCCGCGGGCCACTGCGGATCGACCGGGAGGTAGGCCGCGCCGGAGGCCACCACCCCGAGAACCGCCGGGACCTGCTCCGGGCTCTTGTCCAGCACGACGCCGACCAGCGTGCCGGGCGTCGCACCGAGCCCCGCGAGCCGGTGCGCGAGCCGGTACGCCGAGGCCATCACCTCGCCGTAGCCGAGCCGGCCGCTGTCGGACAGCACGGCCGTGGCGTCCGGGGTGCGGAGCGCCTGCTCGGCGACGATGCCGAGCAGTGTCCCGCCGGGCAGGTCGAGGCCGGTGGCGTTGACTCCGTCGCGCTGTTCGAGCTGCGGGCGCGGGGCCGAGACCGTCGGGCCCAGGGCGTCCCAGAGGCCCGGCTCGCTGCTCAGCCGGTCCAGCAGGGCCTGGAAGGTGGCGAACATGTCGTCGAGCAGGCCCTCGGGGAACAGGGCCTCCACCGCGTCCCAGTTGAAGACCAGCTCCCCGTTCTCCTCCAGCACCTGGTGGTCGAGCCAGACCTGGGGGGTCTGGCTCACCCCGTGCCGGTACTCGCCGAAGAAGGCCATGCCGTCCATCGCGTCGGCGTCGCCCGAGAAGCCGAGCGCGCTGGTGAAGACGATCGGCATCCCGGCCCCGGGTCCGCTGCCGAGCCGCCGCGCCCGCTCCCGCAGGACCCGGACACCGCTGTACGACAGGTGTTCCAGGTCCTTCATCAGCTGTTGCTGGAAGCCCGCGGTCCGCCGGGCGAAGGTCTGGTCCTGGCCGCCGCTCACCTGGAGCAGGGTCAGCGAGGTGAAGTCGCCGATGATCTCGCCGAGCTGCGGGTGGACCTCGGCGGGCCGGTTGAAGAGCGTCAGGTTGAGGGTGAAGTCGCTCTGCAGCGTCCAGAGGCGCAGCACGTCGGTGAAGGCCGCCAGCAGGACGGAGGACGGGGTGAGGCCGCGTTCCCGGGCGTTCTTCTTGACCAGCTCCCACTGCTCGCGGGGCAGGCCGGCCCGGCGCCGGGTGAAGACGGTGCGGTCCGCCGAACCGGGCTGGATCGCCAGGGGCAGGTCGGGGGCGGGGGCCAGTTCGTCGAGGCGGTCCAGCCAGTATTTCTCGGCGGCCCGGTAGCGGGCTCCGTCGCGCTTCTCCTCCTCGGCGAGGACGAAGTCCCGGTAGCCGATCGCGAACGGCTCCGGCTGCCAGGTCTCGTCCTCGTAGTGACGCTGCCAGTCACGGAAGAGGAGGTCGAAGCTGTAGGCGTCCATGATGAGCAGGTCGAGGCTGATGTGCAGACGGAGCCCGTCGCGGTGCCGGGTCGCGCGGATGTCGAACAGCGGCCAGGTGTCGGGGGCGAGGACCTGGTGGTCGAGTTCGGCCCGCAGGGTCCGCAGGTGTTCCTCGAAGGCGTCCTCGGTCGCGTCGCCCTGGTCGTAGAACCGGATCCCGTACTCCGGGACCTCGGAGAGCACCCGCTGGCGGCCGTCCGGCCCGATCACGGCTCGGAGCATGTCGTGCCGGGCGATCACCTTCCGCAGGGCCCTCTCCAGGCGTGCCACGTCGAGGCCGTCGCGGTCGAGCTCGAAGTAGAAGTGTGTCGCCACCCCGCCCAGTTCCAGGGCACGGTTGTGGCCGATCCAGTAGGCGTGCTGAATGTCCGTCAGGACGAACGGCTCGTGCCGCTCGTCCGGCCGCGCGGTGAGCGCCGTCGGCTCGGCACCCTTCTCGGTGGCGCGCAGCAGGGTGATCAACTCGTCGCGCCGTGCCCGTAGTTCGTCCCGGAGCCGGGCGGTGAGCGCACCGGGCGGCGCGATCACGTCGAGACTGTCGCCGGAGAGCCTCAGCTTGATGCCGAGCTGCTGGAGCTCCGATATCAGATCGTGGTCCATCGCGGGTCCTCCCCTGGGGTCAGTGCTGAGCGGGACAGGTGGTCATGAGTGCGGCGACGGCCGCGACATGGGCGTCGGTGAGCAGTGTGTGGTGGGTGCCGTCGGTCCGCTCGGCGGTGGTCCGGCCGCTGGTGAGCGAGGACCAGCCCCACTCCGCGGAGTCCGTGTGCGGGTGGTCCGCGAACTCGGTCACGCTCCCGTGCGCCGCCCGGACCACGGTGATGTCGGCCGCGACCGTGGACGCGCGATAGCGGTGGCACGCGGTGATGATGCCCCGGAACACCGGCCAGCTCAGGGCCAGGTCGGCGGCGTCGGGGAGGTCGAGGCCCTGTTCCCGGGCCAGTGCCACGGTCCGGGTGAGCCGCTCCGGCGCCGGGGAGGCGGCCAGTTCGGCCGCGTCGGCGGGGCGGACCGCCGCAGGGTCGAAGCCGACGTCCAGGTCCTCCAGGAACCACAGGAGCATAGCCGCCTCGCCGGGCTCGGCCGCCTCGGGGGTCCCCTGGTCCGGGGCCGGTGAGTCGATCACCACGAGCCGCTCCACGGTCTCGCCCCGCTGCTCCAGCAGCCGGGCCAGCTCGAAGGCGATCACCGAGCCGGACGACCAGCCGGCCAGCCGGTAGGGGCCGTGCGGGCGGGCCGCGAGCAGCGCCCGGACGTAGCACTCGGCCAGTGCCTCCACGGAGTCCAGCGGCTCCCTGCCCACCCCCGGGCCGGGTGCCTGGCAGGCGTACGCGGGCCCGTCGAGCAGTTCCGCCAGTCCCCGGTAGCAGAGCACGTTCCCTCCGGCCGGGTGCACCAGCACCCAGGGGGTCCCGTCGCCCGTGTCGTCGAGCGCCACCAGCGGGGACCACTCGTCCTGTCCGGTCTCCAGCAGCGCGGCGAGCGCGGCGACGGTCCGATGCTCCAGCAGCGCGCCGAGCGGGGCGCGCAGGCCCAGCCGTGTGCCGACCAGGCCGATGACGCGCAGCGCGGCGAAGGACTGTCCGCCGAGGTCGAAGAAGTCGTCGTGGACGCCGACCGGTTCGACCCCGAGGACCGATTCCCAGATCTCCACGAGGACCTTCTCGGTCTCCGTCCGGGGCGCCGTGTACGTACGGGTCCGGCCGTCCTGCGCGGGGCCCATGGCCTCCAGGGCGCGGCGGTCCAGTTTGCCGTTGGCCGTGAGCGGCAGGCCGTCGACGACGACGACGAAACTCGGTACGAGGTGGCCGGGCAGCCGGTCGGCCAGGTAGGCGCGCAGCTCCTCCGGTTCCGGGCGCGGTACGTCCGGCTCGGCGACGGCGTAACCGGCGAGCTGCCGTCCCGAGCCGGAGGCGCGGGCGACGACGACCGCGTGCCGCACGGCCGGATGCTGGGCCAGCGCGTGCTCGATCTCGCCCGGCTCCACCCGGAACCCCTGGATCTTGACCTGGAAGTCGGCGCGTCCCAGGAACTCGATGTCCCCGTCGGGCAGATAGCGGCCGTGGTCGCCGGTCCGGTACAGCCGCTCGCCGGTGACCGGGTCGGTGATGAAGGAGGCCGCCGTCCGGTCGGGGTCGTCGAGGTAGCCGAGTGCGACGCCGGTACCGCCGATGAACAGGTCGCCGGTGACCCAGTCGGGGGCGTCCCGGCCCACCGCGTCCAGCACCCGCCAGGTCTGGTTTCCCAGCGGACGGCCGTAGGGGATGCTCGACCAGGCCGGGTCGACCCGGTCGATCGGGTGGTGGATGGACCAGATCGAGGCCTCGGTCGCGCCGCCGAGGCTCACCACCCGCGCGTGGGGTGCGATCCGGGCGATCAGGTCCGGGAGCCGGACCGGGATCCAGTCACCGCTCAGCAGGACCACGCGGAGTGCGGGGAAGGTCAGACCGGCCTGCTCGGCGGCCTCCGCGAACAGCTGCATGATCGCCGGTACCGAGTTCCAGACCGTGACGCCGTGTTCCCGCACCAGGTCGGCCCACTGTCCCGGGCTCGCGGCTCCGGCCGGGGGCAGCAGCAGGGTCGCACCGGCCTCGGCGGTGCCGAAGACGTCGTAGACGGAGAGGTCGAAGCAGAGCGAGGAGACGCCGAAGACCACGTCGTCCTGGCCGATGCCGAACCTGCGGTTGATGTCGACCACGGTGTTCAGCGGTCCTCGGTGGTCGAGTACCGCGCCCTTGGGCTTGCCGCTGGACCCCGAGGTGTAGATGACGTAGGCGGTGTCGCCGGGGTCGCCCTCGTGCACGGGTGCCGGGCCCTTCACCGGCTCCGCTTCCGCGACCGTCAGCACCGGGCGGCCGGTGGCCGGGGCGAGGGAGTCCCGCTCGTCCGCCGAGGTGATCACGGCGGCGACCCGGGCGTCCACGAGGAGCTCGCCCACGCGTTCTCGGGGCCAGCCGGGGTCGATGGGCACATAGGCGGCCCCGGCCGCGAGCACGCCGTGGACGGCGGCGATCTGTTCACCGCCCTTCGGCAGGACGACGGCGACCTTGTCGCCGGGCCTGACACCGTTGCGGTGCAGGAGGGCGGCGACGTCCTGGGCGCGGGCGTGCAGTTCCGCGTAGTCCATGGCGCCGTCCGCCGCCACCACGGCCGGCGCCCCGGGGCGCCGGCCGGCCTGCCGGGCCAGCGCGCGGCCGAGCAGGCCCTCGGGGATGTCGCAGGCCGTGTCGTTGACCGCGGCGCGGCGTGCGCGCTGTCCGTCCGGCAGCAGGCCGAAGGAGCCTCGCGTCCAGGCCGCCGGGTCGTCCGCGAGCAGCAGGAGCAGGTCCCGGTAGGCCGTGTGCATGGCGTCGACCAGACCGGCCGGGAACATGGTCTCGACCAGGTCCCAGACCACCCAGAGGCCGCCGTCGCTCTGCTCCCAGAACTGGTTGTCGAGCAGCACCTGTGGCGTCTCCAGGTGGCTGAAGACCGGCTGGTCGAGGTGGCCCATGAACAGTCCGCTGCCGACCACGAACGGGCAGGCCGCGCGGCCGGGCGTACGCCGTACCTGGTTGAGCGTCTGGAGGACCTTCACCCCGCTCCAGTAGGTGTGTTCCATGTCGGTCATGACCTGGCTCTGCAGCCGTCGGGCCCGGTCGCGGAAGGTCTCGTCGTGCCGCCAGTCGACCTCCAGCGGGTACAGCGAGGCGAAGTTGCCGACCACCTCCGAGATCTGCGGATGGATCGGCAGCCGGTGGGTCATCATGTTGTTCAGCAGGAAGTGCCGGGAGCCGCTCCAGTACGCCACGAGTTCGGCGTAGACCGCGTACACGGCGTTGGTCGTGGTGACACCGTTGTCCGTCGCCCGCTGCTTGAAGCGGGTCCACTGGTCGGCGGTCAGGGTGAATTCGCGCCGGGTGAGCTGGACCCGGGTGCGGGTGTCCGTACCGCTCACCAGCGGCAGGTTCGGTGCTTCCGGCCAGGCGGCCATCCGGTCGCACCAGTACTTCCGGGAGGCTTCGCCGCGCTCCGACTCCTCCAGGGCGGCCAGTGCCAGCACACAGTCGCGGTAGGCCAGATCCAGTTCCGGCAGGGTCTCGGACGGGTCGTGGTAGCTGCGCAGCACGCTGTCGAGGAAGCGGCCGGTGCCGGGGCCGTCGCTGAAGAAGTTGTTGTTGTTGTAGTGCAGCCTCGCCCGGCCGTCGCCGTAGCGGGTGATCCGCACGTCCATCCAGGGCCAGGTGTCCAGCGGGAGTTCGGCGGCCTGCATCTCGTCCCGGGTCCGCTCGACGACGGCCCGTGCCTCGGCCTCGGGGGCCTGCCGGACATCCGCGACCCGGACCTTCACCGGTGCGGGGTCACGGACGGTCTCCAGCTGGAGGTCGTCGCGCACCACCACCAGACTGTCGCGCTGGCGGTGCAGCATGCGGTTGAGCGCGGCCTCGAAGCGCTCGGGGTCGAGTTCCTCGAAGTCGAACTCCATGTACTGGTGCGGCCGGACGTGGTACTCGAACTGGGCGGTGCTGCCGACCAGGAACGACATCTGGAGGTCGGACGGCGGGAACGGCTCGTGGCGCCGTTGCTCGTCGCGGACGACCTGCGGGAGCGCGCCGGTCTGCCGGGCGGCGTCGCCCTGTTTGAGCAGGGCGACCAGCTCCGCCTTGCGTTCGGTGAGTTCCTGCCGGATCTGGTCGGGGAGCGAGCCGGCGGTGGCGCGCACCTCGATGCGGTCGCCGTCGACCAGCCGCAGGCGGACGCCGTGCTGGGCGAGCCGGCCGAGCAGCTCGGCCGGGTCGGCGTGGCCTCCGTGTGCTGTCATTCCGGGAACTCCATTTCGGACGGTCGGGAGCGCCGGACCCGGTCGGGCCGACGCCGCCACGGGGAAGTGGTACGAAGTCGGGGGCCGGGGCGTGGGGGCCCCGGGGCACGGCACCACGGGGCCGGGGCGCGCCCGTGCGTCCGCCGGCCGGTGGACCGGCGGACGAGGGGGCGTGGATCGGCGGCGCGGTGTGCGCGTGGATCAGATGGTGAGGACCTCGACGTCGTCGGCCCCGGCGTCGTCGGCCTCCGAGTCGTCGGCGACCAGACTGCGGAGCGTGATCTGTCGGTGGATCAGGTCGACCACGTCGGCGACGGTGTTGCCGCCGAACACGAACGAGGGCGGGACGTCCGCCGAGAAGTCGGCCAGCAGCCGGTTGCGCAGCCGTACGGCGCTCAGTGAGTCCAGGCCGAGTTCGCTCAGTCGGCGGTGCCCGAAGGTGGGCCGCAGCTCGTCCCGCTGCCGCGTCGTGAGGCCGAGCAGCTCACCGGCGGCGTCGAGGAGTTCCTCGCCGATCGCGGCCTTCCCGGCCTGCGGGTCCCGGAGCGCGAGCTCGGCCACCCGGTCGGCCGCGCGGCCCTCCTGGCCCTCCCGGCCCTCGGACGGTTCCACCGGGGTGTCGGGCAGCTGCCCGTCCGGGGTGCGGTCCGGGGCCAGGTCGCTCAGCAGGGTGTACGGCAGCCGCCGGTTGTCCGTGGCGGTGAACCGGGCCCAGTCGACCGCCGCGAGCCCGGCCGCCGGGAGGCCGTCGTCCAGCAGGCCGCCGAGCGCCGCCAGGGCCTCTGCGGAGCCGATCCCGGTGATGCCGGTACGGGCGAGCCGGGCGAGCAGCTCGGGACGGGCGGCCATGCCGGCCTGGGCCCAGGGGCCCCAGTTGACGCCGAGGGCCACCTGTCCCTCGTGGCAGCGCTGTTCGGCGAGCCCGTCCAGGAAGGCGTTGGCGGTGACATAGGCGGCCTGTCCGGCCGAGCCGGTCAGGGAGGCGAGCGACGAGAAGAGCACGAGGAAGTCGAGCTCGACACCGGCGGTCAGGGTGTGGAGGTTGCGCGCGCCCTGGACCTTCGGCCTGAGGACGGCCTCGAAGCGTGCGCGGTCGAGGTCGACCAGCGGGGCGTCGTCGGTGACGCCGGCGGCGTGGACGACACCGCGCAGCGGGGGCAGCTCCCGGTCGATCCGCCGGAACAGGCCGGTCGTCGCCGGAAGGTCGGCCACATCGGCCGGCCAGAGCTCGACCCGCACCCCGGCGGCCCGCAGCTCCTGGACCTCGCGCGGGGTTCCGGCCGGTACGGAGCGGCTGGTCAGCACCAGGCAGCGCGCGCCCCGGTCGGCCAGCCACCGTGCGGTGGCCAGGCCCAGGGCACCGAGCCCGCCGGTCACCAGATAGCTGCCGTCCGGACGGACGGGTGCCGTCGCCGCGTCGCCGCGCCCGGATTCCCGCAGTCGGGCGGTGAACCACCGGCCGTCACGCACCGCCAGATGGCCGCGCCCCGGCAGTCCCGCGACGCGGGCGAGCACCCCGGACAGCGGCGGCTGTGTCCCGCCCGGCTCGAAGTCGACCTGGACGCATTTGAGTTCGGGGTACTCGGCGATGACCGCCCTGGCCAGTCCGGTGAGCATCGCCTGTCCGGCGTCCGGACGCGTCGGCAGCTGCGGGACCCGGACCGCGCCGGTCGAGCAGACGACGACCTCGGGGCGGTCCGCGGCGAACTCCCGCAGGAACTGCCGGAGGATCGCGAAGGCCGTACCGGCGGGCCCGGAGGGATCGCCGTCGGCTGCCGCCGGGGCCATCCGGAGGACCAGTCCGGCGACCGTGTCCGCCCGGTGACGGGCCTCGGTGAACAGCAGGGCCAGTTCCTCGTCCGAGGCGTCCGGGGCGACCACCAGTGCCTGGGCCGTGGTTCCGGCCCCGGCGCACCAGTCGTCGGCCGGTGACGCGTCGGTCCCGCAGACCAGCCAGGTGCCCGGCCGCCCGTCGGTGGCCTCCGGCGGGGCCGGGACCCAGTCGGTCCGGAGCGTCCGCACCCCGGCCCCGGCCGCCGCGGCGATCCGGTCCGGTGCGACCGGCCGGAGCCGCAGCGCCTCGACGGCCGCCAGCGGTTCGCCGTCGTCGGACAGCAGATCCAGGTCGAAGGCGCGTGTGCCGTCGGCCCCGGGTCCGGCGTCGCGGACCACGCACCACACGTGTGCGGGCAGTCGGCGGTGGACGGTGATCCGGTCGATGCCGACCGGGAGGAGGAGTTCCTCCGTATCGCCGAGGAAGGCGGCGGTCACGTGGAAGCAGGCGTCGAGCACCACGGGGTGCGCGTGGTGGGCCGCATGGTCCTCGGCCGGGAGCGTCACCTCGACCCGGCCGACGGCCCGCGTCCGGTCCGCCCAGAGCCGGCGCAGTCCGCGGAAGGCCGGGCCGTAGTCGAGTCCGCGTCCGCGCAGCGTCTTGTACAGCGTCTCGACGTCCAGTTCGGTCAGGCCGTCGCGGAGCCGGTCGAGGTCGGCCCGGGTGTCCGGGGCAGGTTCCGCCGCCTGTGCGGCGGCCACCGTGACGTGCTCCGTCCACTCGTCCCGCCCGGACACCCGGCTGAAGCCGCGGATCCGGTGCCCGGCCTCGACCACCGTCTGGGTGGTGACCGGTGCGTCGTCGGGCAGCGGCAGGAAGGCGGTGAAGGACACTCCGCGGAGCGACCACGGCCCGTCACCGGCGACCGCGCGGGCGGCCGCGTCGGCCCACTCCGTCATCGCGGCCCCGGGCAGCACCGGACGGCCCGCCACCCGGTGCTGGTCGAGGTACCAGGGCTGTTCGGCGGTCAGGGTGCGGGAGAACCAGTGGGCCTCGGCACCGGCGAGTTCGACGGGGGCGCCGAGCAGCGGGTGTCGCCCGTCTCCGCCGTCGGTGAACCAGTGCCGGGTCGGTTCGAGCGGGTGGCCCGGCAGGCGGACCGGCAGCGGCAGCCGTCCGTACGCCCCGTCCCGGTCCCGCAGCACCCCCGTCCAGTCGACCCGCCCGCCCCGGACGTACCACTGCGCCAGTCCCTCGGCGAAGCGCCGGTCGTCGGTGTCGTCGCGGTGCAGACTCGGCAGGCTGACCGCCTCGGTCAGCGCGGCCTCGATGAGCGGGCCGAGCACCGGGTGCGGTCCGCACTCCACGACGGTGGTGCAGCCGAGCGCGGCCAGGGCGTCCAGGCAGTCACCGAACCGCACCGGCTCCCGCGCGTGCCGGGCGAGGTGACCGGCCGAGAGCTCCGGTACGGCGGCGCCGGTCAGGTTGGACACCAGCGGGATCTCGGGGGCATGGAAGGTGATCGTCGCGGCGAAGCGCTCGAACTGTGCGACGGCGTCCGCCATCAGCGGGGAGTGGAAGGCGCGGGTGCCGTGCAGCCGGGTGATCCGGGCACCCCGCTCCGCCCAGCGGGCGGCGAGCCCGGCCGTCGCCTCCTCACCGCCGGAGATCACCAGGTCCTCCGGCCCGTTGAGGGCGGCGACCACCACCGAACGGTCCGCGGGAAGCTCCGCGCGCACCGCCGCGAGCAGTTCACGGTCCGTGTGGACCGCGTACATCGCTCCGGGCCCGGCGAGGTCCTGCATGGCACTCGCGCGGGCGACGACCAGCCGTACGGCGTCCGGGAGGCTCAGGGCGCCCGCGACGCAGGCCGCCACGTACTCGCCGAGGCTGTGCCCGGCCACGGCGTCGGGTTCCACCCCGCTCGCGCGCCACAGGGCGGCCAGCGCGTAGTCCACGGCGAAGAGGGCCGGCTGGGCGAAGCGGGTCTGTTCGAGGTCCACCTTCGGGCCCGGGGCGTCGCACAGCGTCGGCAGCAGGGAGACGCCGAGCTCGGCGCGGACCACCGCGTCCACCCGGTCGAGCGTCTCGCGGAAGGCGGCGTGCCGGAAGTACAGCGCCTTCGCCATGCCGGGGTACTGCGCGCCCTGGCCGGTGAACACGAAGGCCACCGGGCCGTCCCCGCCGCGGCCCGCGACGCCGGACACCACCGCGTCGGTCGGCAGGCCGTTCCGGTACGCGGTCAGTGCCTCCGCCGCGTCCTGGTGCGACCGGGCCAGCACGGCGAGGCGGTGGTCGTGGTGGGAGCGCCGGGCTCCGGCGGTGTGGACCAGCGCGTTCGAGGCCGGCGCGGCACCGTCCTCCGCTCCGACGAACCGTGCGTAGTCACCGGCGAGTCGGCGCAGGGCGGGCCCGCTCTTCGCGGAGACCGGCAGGAGAAACCATTCACCGCTCTCGGTCGTCTCCACGGCGGGCTGCCGGGCCGGTGCGCCGGAGAGGATCACATGTGCGTTGGTGCCGCCGAAGCCGAACGAGCTGACGGCCGCCGCCTGTCCGGGGCCCTCGGGCCAGTCCGTCACCGAGCGCGGGATCCGCAGGCGGGAGCCCTCCAGGTCGATCAGCGGGTTGACCGTGCCGACGTGCAGCGAGGCCGGGATCCGGCGGTGCTCCAGGCAGAGCACCGTCTTGATCAGACCGGCCATTCCGGCCGCGGCCTCCAGGTGGCCGATGTTGCTCTTCACCGAGCCGACATGGAGGTCGGTGCCGGCCGGTTCCCCGTAGACGGCGCGCAGTGCGCCCATCTCGATCGGATCGCCGAGCCTGGTGCCGGTGCCGTGGGCCTCCACGTAACCGATCTGTCCGGGCGTCAGGCCACCGGCGGTGAGGGCCGCGCGCAGTGCGGCCTCCTGGGCCGGTCCGTTCGGCGCGGTCAGAGTGCTGCTGCGTCCGTCGGAGGAGACCGCCGAGCCCTGGACCAGGGCGCGGATCCGGTCGTCGTCGGCGAGCGCGTCCGTGCTGCGGCGGAGCACCACCACACCACAGCCCTCGCCGCGCACATAGCCGTCCGCCGCGGCGTCGAAGGTCTTGCACCGGCCGTCCGGGGCCAGCATGCCGGCCTGGGTGAAGCCGGTGGTCAGCGCGGGGTCCAGGAGCAGGTTGACGCCGCCGACGACGGCGACGTCGCACGCGCCGCGCCGAAGGTCGTCGCACGCCTGGTGGAGGGCCACCAGGGAGGACGAGCAGGCCGTGTCCACCACCTGGCTGGGGCCCCGCAGGTCCCAGAGGTAGGAGATGCGGTTGGCCGCGATGCTGGACGCGTTGCCGGTGCCGTCGTGGGCGGTGGCGGGGCGGTGGGCGCGGTCCTGGAGGCGGCCGTAGTCGTGGGTGCTGATGCCCACGTAGACGCCGGTCCTGCCCCCGGCGAGCGCCGCCGGGTCCGTCCCGGCGTCCTCCAGGGCCCGCCATACGGTGGTCAGCAGCAGGCGCTGCTGCGGATCCATGTGCCGGGCCTCGTCGCGGGAGATGCCGAAGAACGCGGCGTCGAACTCGTCGACGCCGTCGATGAATCCGCCCCATGCCGGTTCGCCGTGCTCCAGCCTGTAGCCGAGCAGTCTGCGGCGCGGCGGCACCTCGGTCACCGCGTCCCGCCCGTCGAGGAGCAGCTGCCAGAAGGCGTCGACGTCCTCGGCGCCCGGCAGGCGGCAGGCCATGCCGATGACGGCGACCGGCTCGTGGTCGTCCGGCGGTCGCGGCGCGGCCGTCTCGGGCTGCTGCCGGGGCCGGGGGGCGTCGCCGCCGGTGAGCGCGTCGGCCAGTGCCGCGACGGTGGGGTGGTTGTAGAGGGCCTTGGCGTCGACCGGGGCGCCGAGCCAGGCGCGGAGGTCACCGGCGAGTCCGGCGAGCCCCGCCGAGTCGAGTCCGAAGGAGCCGAAGGGCGTGTTCGCCGGGATCTCGTGGGGGTCGAGCCCCCGGAGGTGGGCGATCCGGCCGGTCAGCCAGTCGGCCACCTCCTTCCGGGTGCGGCCCGGTCCGGCCGGGGCGGGAGCCGGCCGGGCGGCCGCCGCGGAGGAGGTGTGCACGGGCTTGAGCTCGCCCGCCAGATGGAGGCGCTTGCACTCCTGGCGGCGGACCTTGCCGCTCGATGTCAGCGGGAGCTGGGCCGGCCGGATCAGTACGACGGTCCGCGGGTCGATCTGGTGCTCGTCGACGACGGCGAGCCGGATGCTCTGCACGACCTCGTCGCGGTCGGCGTCGCGGAAGCCGCTGCGCGTCAGTTCGCTGACCACGACCAGCTGTTCCGTGCCCTCGGCGTCCTCCACCGAGAAGGCGACGCCCTTGTCCCGTTCGAGGGCCGGGTGGGAGTCGGCGACGGTGAGCTCGATGTCCTGCGGGTAGTGGTTGACACCGCGGACCACGATGAGGTCCTTGCGCCGCCCGGTGATGTAGGTGTCCGCGCCGAGGCGCCCGCCGAGGTCGCCGGTGCGCAGATACGGGCCGCTGCCGTCGGCCAGGCGGGCCCCGAAGGTGGTTTCGGTGGCCTCGGGGTTCTGCCAGTAGCCGGGGCTCACGGTGTCGCCGCGCAGCCAGATCTCGCCGCACTCGCCGTCCGGCAGCGGGGTGTGCGTCTCCGGGTCCACGATCAGCAGTCCGGTGTCCAGCAGGACGTCGCCGTTGCTCGGGAGCCTGCGGCTGCCGGGGGCGCCGTCGGGCACGCGTCGCAGCCGGCCGTGTCCCAGCTCGTCGCTGTCGAAGGAGTCGACGCCGAGTGTCTCGCCGGACCGCCGCATCGTCACGGCGAGTGTGGACTCGGCCATTCCATAGGCCGGGGTGAAGATGTCGGTACTACATCGGAACGGCGCGAACTCGGCCGCGAAGCGCTCGATCGACTGGGGCCGGATCGGCTCGGCACCGATCATGAAGGTACGGAGCGCCGAGAGGTCCAGGCCCTCGCGGTCCTCGGGGCGGATGCGCTCGCAGCACAGGTCGAGCGAGAAGTTGGGGCCGAAGGTCAGCGCGGCCCGGTAGCGGGTGGCCGCGGTGAGCCAGCGCAGCGGCTCCTGGACGAAGTCGATCGGTGCCATCAGCACGTTCGTCGCACCGGCCCGCAGCGGGTACATGAGCCCGGCGACCAGGCCGAAGTCGTGGAAGAGCGGCAGCCAGGACAGTGACACCTCGTCCGGTGTCAGCCGGATCACATCGGCGAGCATGTCGAGCTGGTGGACGAGGTTGCGGTGGGTGACCATCACACCGCGCGGGCGGCCCGTCGAGCCGGAGGTGTACTGGAGGTAGGCGACGTCGTCCGGGCCGGGTTCGGGCCGGTGCCAGGTCTCCGGGTCCGCCGACAGTTCGGCCGTCGTCATCACGGCGCAGGCTGCGGGGAGTTCGCGGCGCATCGGCTGGACGCGGTCGGCGCCCACCACGGCGAGCCGCGGGGCGCAGTCGTCGACGATGCCCTCGACCCGCGCGCCCTTCCGGCTCCTGGTCGGCGGGAAGGCGGGCACCGCGATCGCCTTGGCATAGAGGCAGCCCAGGAAGGCGACGGCGTAGTCGACACCCTGCGGCAGGAGGATCAGTACCCGCTCGCCGGCCATCCCGCGGGCCTGAAGCCCTGCGGCGAGGGACCGGGCGCGCCGGTCGTACTCGGCGAAGGACAGGCGCTCGGCCTCGTTCTCCCCCTCGGCCAGCATGATGAGCGCGGGCTTTTCGGACGACTCGACAACCCGCGCGCGAACAGCATCAATAATGAACACGGAAATATCCCACCGAGACTTTGTTGGCACATTTCTCCTGCTTTTAGGCAGCCAGAAATGGCACACATGAGGCCCATAAAAAAAGGAGCCACTGGGAAACCCGTCGGAACGACAGGGAAAAGAATTCGGTAAGCCGGAAGCCAGGGCTGGCGACATCATCAGCCAGCGGGCACCTCAGCAGGAACTACGCATATCCATTCGCACAACCGCCACCACCCTCGACCACTCCCCCGTCCGAGACCCGGCACACTCGGTCGCCGCTTGAAACGCGGCCCACTCGGCCATAAGTCCTCTGAATGATGATCATCACCCTAATGAGTGAACCAGAGGCGCGTCAAGCATCATTGGAGTTACCCGCAATCGGAATGCAATGCTCCCCTTGTTGAAATTACGGGCGGGCAGGTGGTGCGCAAGTGCGAGAAATGTACAAAAATCCGGCACCCGGCACTTCCGGATTAGGAGAGTCCGGAATGGCGGCCATTCAGAGGTATGAACCTGTTCACCGTACGGACACGGCCCGAAGAATGGGCGGAGCCGTATGCGGCATCAAGATCCGTGACTGGCGCTCCCTACGTAAGGCACCTATGCTCGGTCGCGGCCGCACGACCGAATGGGCTGTCCAGCAGGGGGAGGTAGGCGCAGGGTCCGGCCACCGATATCGGCTCGGCACTTTCCGGCTCCCACAGTCCTGATCACACGTCGGCCCGCGTCTTCCCGCCGGGTCCGGCAATCCAAGCCGTACCGTTCCGCGATGCCCTGGGCCCCGCCGGCCGCGCGTCGGTCCCGCGAGGGACGGCGGCCGCGCACCGTTCGGCCCGTACACCAGGCATACGGACCGCCACCGCGCGGCGTCACAGCTCCGCCCGCCACGGCGGGCCGGACGTTTCCCACCGGCCACCGGGCTCTGATCACAAGACTCCGCATCACAACACACCGGTTGCTCACCCGGCAGCCCTGCGAGCAGCCGGGACGTCGGCCACCGGGGCCGGGCGCCGGGCCGGATCCGGCAGGACCAGGTGCGGCTCCACTTCTGACAGATCGTCAACTCACTTTCTGGAGAACATCACCGTGACGACAGCCGACACTCCGGTCGCCGGGGACACCGCAGTGGCGGCCCCCGTGGCCGCCCCCTCCGAGCGCGGTGCCACCGTGTGGCTGACCGGGCTGCCCAGCGCGGGCAAGACCACGCTCGCCCTCGCCCTGGCCGAGCGGCTGCGCGCCGAGGGGCACCGGGTCGAGGTGCTGGACGGTGACGAGATCCGCACCTTCCTGTCCAAGGGGCTGGGGTTCACCCGGGAGGACCGGCACACCCATGTGACCCGGGTCGGGTTCGTCGCCGAAAAGCTGGCCTCCCACGGAGTCAAGGTGCTGGCCCCGGTCATCGCCCCGTACGCCGGGTCCCGCGCCGCCGTGCGCGAGCAACACGCCGCCGGCCGCACCGAGTTCCTGGAGGTCCATGTCGCCACTCCGGTGGAGCTCTGCTCCGAGCGTGACGTCAAGGGCCTGTACGCCAGACAGGCCGCGGGCGAGCTCTCCGGCCTGACGGGCGTGGACGATCCGTACGAGGTTCCGGCCGATCCCGAGCTGCGGATCAGCACACAGGGCCGTTCGGTGGCCGAGTCCGCCGCCGAGCTGTACACCTTCCTGACCGAGAGGGGACTGGCATGACGACCGCTGCCCGGCACCTGGTGGACACGCGGGAGAACCCGTTCGTGCTGTCGCACCTGGACGCCCTGGAGGCCGAGTCCGTACACATCTTCCGTGAGGTGGCGGGTGAGTTCGAGCGGCCGGTGATCCTCTTCTCCGGCGGCAAGGACTCCATCGTCATGCTGCACCTGGCGCTGAAGGCGTTCGCGCCCGCGCCGGTGCCGTTCGCGCTGCTGCACGTCGACACCGGGCACAACTTCCCCGAGGTCCTGGAGTACCGCGACCGCACGGTGGCCCGGCACGGTCTGCGGCTCCATGTCGCCTCCGTACAGGAGTACATGGACGCCGGAAAGCTCCGCGAGCGCCCGGACGGCACCCGCAACCCGCTGCAGACCGTGCCGCTGTTGGACGCCATCGAGAGGGGCGGGTTCGACGCCGTCTTCGGCGGCGGGCGCCGCGACGAGGAGAAGGCCCGCGCCAAGGAGCGCGTCTTCTCGCTGCGCGACGAGTTCGGCGCCTGGGACCCGCGCCGCCAGCGCCCCGAGCTGTGGTCCCTGTACAACGGGCGGCACGCGGTCGGCGAGCACGTCCGCGTCTTCCCTCTGTCCAACTGGACCGAGCTGGATGTCTGGCAGTACATCGCGCGCGAGGGCATCGAGCTCCCGGAGATCTACTTCGCCCACGAGCGCGAGGTCTTCAGCCGCTCCGGCATGTGGCTGACCGCGGGCGACTGGGGTGGTCCGAAGGAGCACGAGACGGTCGAACGGCGCCTGGTGCGCTACCGCACCGTGGGCGACATGTCCTGCACCGGTGCCGTCGACTCCGACGCGGCGACCATCGCCGACGTCATCACCGAGATCGCCGCCAGCCGCCTCACCGAGCGCGGTGCGACGCGTGCCGACGACAAGATGTCCGAAGCCGCCATGGAAGACCGCAAGCGCGAAGGGTACTTCTAATGATGAGCACCGTCACCGAAACCAGCACCGCCTCCCTGCTCCGTTTCGCCACCGCCGGCTCCGTCGACGACGGCAAGTCCACCCTGGTCGGCCGTCTGCTGCACGACTCCAAGTCGGTCCTGGCCGACCAGCTGGAGGCCGTCGAGCGCGCCTCGCGCAGCCGCGGCCAGGAGGCGCCCGACCTGGCGCTGCTGACCGACGGGCTGCGCGCCGAGCGCGAGCAGGGCATCACCATCGACGTCGCCTACCGCTACTTCGCCACCGCCCGGCGGCGGTTCATCCTGGCCGACACCCCGGGGCATGTGCAGTACACGCGCAACATGGTGACCGGCGCCTCCACCGCCGAGCTGGCCGTCGTCCTGGTCGACGCCCGCAACGGTGTCGTCGAGCAGACCCGCCGCCACGCGGCCGTCGCCGCGCTGCTGCGGGTGCCGCACGTGGTCCTGGCCGTCAACAAGATGGACCTGGTCGACTACGCGGAGCCCGTCTTCGCCGCCATCGCCGAGGAGTTCACCTCCTACGCCGCCTCGCTCGGCGTCAAGGACATCGTGGCGATACCGATCTCCGCACTGGCCGGCGACAACGTCGTCGAACCGTCGGCGGCCATGGACTGGTACGGCGGCCCGACCCTGCTCGAACACCTGGAGACCGTCCGGGTCGGCGGCGACCCGCGCGAGGAGCCGGCCCGCTTCCCGGTCCAGTACGTGATCCGGCCGCAGAGCGCCGAGCACCCGGACCACCGCAGCTATGCCGGGCAGCTCGCCTCCGGTGTCCTGCGTACCGGCGACACCGTCACCGTGCTGCCGTCGGGCCGCACCACCACCGTCGCGGGCATCGACGCCGTCGGCAGGGAGACCGACCTCGCCTGGGCCCCCCAGTCGGTCGCCGTCCGCCTCGCCGGGGACATCGACATCTCGCGCGGCGACATGATCGTGGCAGGCCCCGCCCCCGTCCCCACCAAGGACGTCGAGGCGACGGTCTGCCACCTCGACGAGCGTCCGCTCCGCATCGGGGAGAAGGTGCTGCTCAAGCACACCACCCGCACGGTGCGCGCCCTCGTCAAGGACATCTCGTACCGGATCGACATCGACACGCTGGAACGGCGGTCCGGCGACCGGGGCCTGGCCGTCAACGACATCGGCCATGTGGTGCTGCGCACCGCCGAGCCACTGGCCCTGGACGACTACGCCGACAACCGGCGCACGGGCTCGTTCCTGCTGATCGACCCGGCCGACGGCACCACCCTCACCGCCGGTATGGCGGGCGAGGCGTTCCCGGCCGCGGGCGGGGAAGGCGCCGCGTCCACGGCGGCCGGGGCCGTCTGACGCGCGGGGCCGGCGCGCTCGTCGTGCGGTGGCGTCGGCCCCGAGGGCCGTCCCGTGTTACCTGGCGGATCGCGCCGGTACCGCGGGTGCCGAAGGAATCAACAGAATCGCATTCAACCGCTCCAGGGGACGTGAACCGCCCATGCGCCATGCCGCCGTCATCGGCACCGGACTGATCGGCACCTCGGCCGCCCTCGCGCTCACCCGGAGCGGGCTGCGCGTGTATCTGGAGGACGCCGACCCGGACTCGGCCCGGACGGCCGCCTCGCTCGGCGCGGGCACCACCGAACGGCCCGGCCACCCGGTGGACCTGGCGATCATCGCGGTGCCCCCGGCCCTGGTCGGCAGGGCGCTCGCCGACTGCCGGCGCCGCGGCCTCGCCCGCTGGTACACCGATGTGGCCAGTGTGAAGAGCGGCCCACGGGCGGACATCCTGGCGCGGGGCCTGGACACCACCCACTACATCGGCGGTCACCCGATGGCCGGCCGGGAGCGCTCCGGCCCGCTGGCCGCCCGCGCCGACCTGTTCGAGGGCCGGCCCTGGGTGCTCACCCCCGACGCCGGCACCGACACCGAGACGCTCAACGCCGCCCTCGAACTGACCGCGCTCTGCGGCGCGATGCCGATCGTGATGGACGCCGCCGCGCACGACCGTGCCGTGGCGCTGATCTCGCACGCGCCGCGACTGGTCGCCGCACTGGTCGCCGCCCGGCTGGAGCACGCGGACGAGACCGCCGTCCGGCTCTCCGGCCAGGGGGTCCGCGACGTCACCCGGATCGCCGCCTCCAACCCCGCGATGTGGGTCGACATCCTCTCCGCCAACGCGGGCGTGGTCGCCGACGTCCTGGAGGAGGTCGCCGCCGACCTCGGCGCCACCGTCGCCGCGCTGCGCGCCCTCCAGGCCGACGGCGAGGACGAACGGCGGGCCGGTGCGGTGGGGATCGAGGCGGTGATCCGCCGCGGCGGCACCGGCCGCGCCCGCATCCCCGGCAAGCACGGCGCGCCGCCGACCCGCTACGAGACGGTCACCGTCGTCCTCGGCGACCAGCCCGGCGAACTCGGCCGCCTCTTCGGCGAGGCCGGCGCCCTCGGGGTGAACATCGAGGACGTCACCATCGAGCACTCCACCGACCAGCAGGTCGGCCATGTCCAGCTCGCGGTCGCCCCCGCCTCGGCGAAGGCCCTCATGGCGGGCCTGCGCGACCACGGCTGGAACATCCGGGACTGACCCCTCACCGGCCGCGGAGGTCCCCCAGCGCGCCGCACACCTGTTCCGCCACTCCGTCCGGGGAGAGGCCGGAACAGTCGATGCGCCGGACGGTGACATCCGGCCTGGCCGCGCTCAGCCAGTCCAGGACCTCGTCGTAGCGCTGCCGTGTCGCGGACAGGAAGGCCGTGGTCTCGTGCAGTTCGCCGCCACGCGTGCGTTCCCGCGTGCGCCGCAGGGCCTGTGCGACGGGCAGGTCCAGCAGCAGCACCGCTTCGGGTGTCGTCACGCCCAGCCGCCGGCTCAGCTCCTCGTGGATCTCCGGCCCCGGCCTGGTGCCCAGGCGCAGCAGTTCGGTGCCCAGCGACCAGGGGTCCGTGCCACCGGAACACGTCCGGAGCCAGTCGCGGACCGACCGCGCCGCCCCGGGGTCCTGCTTTCCCCACCAGGCCTCGATGTCGTCGCCCGGCTGGTCGTCCCGCTCGACGCGCCCGAACAGGGGCAGGTACACCAGCGGGTCGATGAGCGGATGGCGGTCGGTGAGCAGGACCGGGCTGTTCTGCAACGCCTGCCGTTCGGCCGGACCGTACAGGCACAACTGGAGGTAGAGCACGGCGACCTTGAGCTGGACCCTGCCCAGTGCGTCGGCCGCGGCGGACGCGTCGGCCAGGGCCAGGGACAGCTCGGCGAAGGGACTTACGGGATCGTCGTGGCTCCGTATGGCATGGACGACGGCGATGCCGTCCCGCTCGTGGATGCGGCGCAGCACCGTGGTCTTGCCGGTGCCGTCGATGCCGACCAGGGCAACCCGCATGTCACTCACCGTCCCGTGACTGTTCGAGGGACCACAGGCGGAACGTCGTCTCCAGCACCCGGGGCAGGAAGTCGAACTCGCGCTGGCTGTGTCCGGCCGCGTACAGGGCCAGCCGGGTCGTCATGAACCTCCGCAAGGCCAGCTGATATCCCCGGTGCCAGCCGGAGCGGGCGACCACGGCCGCCGCCTCCGGTGACACCGCGGCCACGGCCCGCGCGTGCACCGCGAGGAAGCGGTCCACCTCTTCCGTCGTGGTCTGCGGGCCGAGACAGAAGGCCAGGAGTTCCACCACGTCGCGCTGTGGCACGTCGACGGTGGCCAGCTCCCAGTCGTACACGACCGGCCGGCCGTCCCGCAGCGCGATGTTGCGCGGGTTGAAGTCGTTGTGGACGAGGGTGCGGGGCAGCGCCTGAAGTTCCTGCGTCCAGTATCCGGCGTCCTCGACGATGCCGAGCAGGATGTTCGCGCGCGGGGCGTCGACCAGGGCGGGCAGCTCCGCCACGGCGTGGCGGACCAGCGCCTCCCACAGCTCCCGTGACTTGGCCAGGTGCGCCGGCTCCGGCACCCGGTGCAGCCAGCCCTCGTCGAGCAGCTCCTGATCCCGGTCGAGCCAGTGTCCGTGGACCCGGGCGATGGCGCGCAGCGCCGCGTCGATCCGGTCGGGGGTCCATGGTCCGCCGTCGTCGCGCAGCCGTTCCATCAGGACGACGTACGCCTCGCGCTCGTCGTCCTCCAGAACTCCGTAGCAGCGCGGGAGCAGGCTGGTCAGCACGGGCTCCGGGCGCCGGTACACCGCCGGTTCGCGGCGGTGCGTGTCGGTGAACTCCGTGTCGGCGCCCCAGCAGTTCCACGCCCGTGCCACGTCCGGGCCGCACAGCGAGACCAGCATCGCGATGCCGGCGACGACCTCCTCGCCACGTGGCTTGACCTTGGCCACCATCTCGGTCGTTGCGGCGGTCCCGTCGCCGTCGGTCCAGCTCACCGTCAGCGGGTGGAGGCCGGTCAGCTTGCGGCGCTCCCCCAGCGCACCGAGTTCGCTGGAGATCCCGTCGCCGTACAGCTGGGGGGACGGGCTGACCTCGGTGACGTGCAGGCGCGGATCGCCGAGACCCTGTGCCAGTACGGGCTGGAGCAGCACCGCGTCGAGGTCGCCGTCCTGCAGCCAGTCGACGCGGCGGGCCCGGCCGAGTCGCTGGTGCGCGTCGGCGAACTGGCCGCTGACCACCGCCGCCATGGTGGACACGTCGAGGGCGAGGGCGAACCCGGCGACGATCTCGGCGAACCGCCGGACACCGCCCGCTCCCGCGCAGCCGAGCGCGGTGAGCAGGTCGCGCTGGTGGGGCAGTGCGGTGCCACCGCCGACGGTGCCCGCGACCAGGTTGGGGAGCAGGATCGTGGCGAGCAGGTGGTCGCCGTCCATCTCCAGCGAGAAGAGGGAGACCCCCGACTCATGGACGCATGCCACATCCTGTCCGGTCGCCGTGAAGAGGGCCGCGACCACGTTGGCCGCGTTGACGCCGTACCCGGTCATCCCGGCCTGCTGGGCCCCGAGGAGCGTGGCGGTGTAGCACTTGACCATGGCCTCGGGGGTGGTCTTGAGGACCGATGCCACCACGTCGCGGCTCAGCCGGGCCTCGGCGGTCACCCGGGTACCGCGCCCTGCCAGCATGGATCCCGTGGTCACCTTCTTGTCGCCGCTGAGGTTGCCCTCCAGAAGCATGTCGCGGGGGCGCAGCTCGTCCTCGGCGGCGAGTACGCCGGTCAGCCAGCGGCAGATCTGCCAGGTCGCCGCCGTCGTCATGTTCTGCCCGGCGGCGTCGGCGGTCTCGAAGACGAAACGCACGTGCAGGTAGCGGCCGATCTGGTACGGGTCGATGTCGACCAGGCGGGTGTACCGGGACACCTGGCCCACCTGTTCCTCCAGCCGGTCGCGCTGATCGTGCAGCCAGGCGGTGAACCGCTGTGCGGTCGCGATGTCGGCGAACTCGAACACGGGCGCCCTGGTCATGCGCTGGGACAGCACCGCCGTCGTGACTCCGCCGGAGGCGCTGATGGCGCGTGCGCCACGGGACGCCGAGGCGACGAGCGCTCCCTCGGAGGTGGCGAACGGGGCCACGATGCTGCCCCGGGCCGCGTCCCCGACGAACAGCAGGGGTCCGGCGAGACCCACCGGCACCTCGACCGAGCCGATGAAGTTCTCCACGTTGCCGACCAGGTTCTGTGCCGTCAGCCCGGTGCTCTCCAGTGACGCCAGCGCTGTTCCGTTGCGCTCGCGCAGCCAGTTCAGCCGTTCTCTGCGGGCGTCCTCGGTGTACTGCCCCCGGCCGGGGATGGTGTCGGTCATACAGGGCTTCCCTCTCCTCGTTGGACGCCGTTCCGCCGGGCCGCGGTGCGGAGGTGCGTGCACCCGGTGGGGACGGTCGTTGTGTTCGTTGTCGCCGACGGCCCGGACCGCTCCCGCCCGGCCCGGTGGCGTCGCCGCGGGGTCAGCCGGAACTCTCCGGTCCGGTGCTGGCGATCCGGTGCCACACGTCGTCGCCGGGGAGGAAGACGCGGTCCTTGACCCGGGGCGGGCGCTGCCCGGCCCGTATGGTGCGTTCCCACTCGCGCAGGAACGCGTCCGGATGGACGGTGACGACCTCGACGGGGGCGATCGCCCCGGCCCGGCGGCCGGCGCCGTAGCCGGGGCAGTGCTCCGACAGGCGGGTGTCGAGGGCCGTGGCCAGGTCTGTCGCGGGTGGGCCGGCGAAGGCGACGGCGAGGCGGTAGCGTCCGCCGGTCCCGCTCTCCGCGGGGTCCAGGTGGTAGGTCGCGTTGCGGATCTCCGCGCCGGTGTCCTGGCAGGCGGCGCGCAGCGCGCACAGGGCGGCGGCCTCGGTGAGGTTCTCCCCGGCAGCGGACCGGACGGTGTTGCGGCCCACGTACTCGATGCGCGGGGTGCGGCCGATGTGGCCGACGACCCGGACGAGGTCGGTGACCGCGCACCGGTACATGCCGCCGATGTGGCTGAAGACGAGGTGGTAGTCGCGCCCCTCGTCGAGTTCGGTGGGCAGCAGCGTCTCGCTGTCGGCGGTGACCGGCCCGTCGGCCGGGACGAACTCGTAGACGCATCCGGGCAGGTACAGGGGCGCACCGCTGGGGTGCCGGTCGACCGGTACCCCGGCCGGTCCTTCGCAGGACGCGATGGGCGCGGAGAACAGCTGGACGCCCGGCCCGTACGTCTCCCGGACCCGGGGCAGGTACAGGGAGGCGAGCGCGCTGTTCCAGACGAGTATGGCGGACAGGCGCGGCCACAGGTGGTACGGGTGGACCGTGCCGAACGTCCTGGCGTACCGCTCGATCTCGTCGGCGCGCTCCGGGTTCGGTGTCGTGTGCAGCCGCCCGTCCAGGGTGCCGGCCCGGATGTCCTGCACGATCCGGGGCCACAGTTCGCGCAGTTGGTACGGGAGGCCGGCGACCATCGCCGGGTTGACGCCGATGACCACCCTGACGTCCTGCTCCGCGGCGAGGCGCAGCTTGTAGTAGCTGCGGTCCCAGGGGCCGGCCGCGGCCAGCTCGTCGGGGATGCGGCTCCACGGGGCGGCGTTGCCCGGTCCGACCGCGGAGTCCTCACCGAACTTGCGGTAGTCGACCTGACTGGCGCCGATGTGCGGTTGTCCGTTCCGGGCCCGTGCGATCGGCGCGGTGGGGTCCTGCCAGAGGTTCAGCACCCCGTTGGGTGCGGCGAGTGCCTGGGGCAGTGTCCGCAGCAGCGGGGCGAAGGCGGCGTAGTAGAACGGCAGGAAGGTCTGCCGCATGTAGCTGGGCGTGACCGGGATGTGCTTCTCGCGGCCGGTGCTTCCGCTGGACGAGAAGTAGACGACCGGGTCGTCGGTGGTCAGCACGTTCCGTTCGCCGTCCATGGCCCGTCCGATCCAGGGCATCAGCTCCTCGTGGGTGCGGATCGGCACCGCCCGGCGGAACTCGTCGATGGTCCGCACTGCGCCCAGCCCGTGCTCACGGCCGAACGACGTGCCCGCGTGCTGCTCCAGGATCCCGGTGAGGAGGTCGCGTTGCACCTCCTCGGGGCGGTCCAGACTGTCCAGTAGGCGGCGGTGCTCCGCCCGTACGCGTTCGGCCTGCATTCAGTGGCCTCCTTGGAGACGGTTCGATTCCAGTACGCCGTACAGGCGCGGGTGGTGGGGCTCGGTTCGGCTCCGGGTGATCCGTGTCTGGACCCGGTCGGCACGGGCGGGGGCGAGGAGGTCGCGGAACTCGGCGGTGTCGAGGGCCTTCCGGTGGTCGACCCGGAGGGTGTCGCCGGGCCCGATCAGGCCGCGCAGGGCGGCCTCCGCGATGAGGTGGTGTACGTGGACCAGGTAGTCGCCGGTGCTGACCCCGCCGATCGCGACCGCCGCGTCCACCACGTGTCCCGAGGGTTCCCCGCCCGGGACGGTCACCGTCAGCGGTCCGGTCGGCACGTCTATCGGCGCCGGCCCGTCGAAAGCGCGCAACAGCCGGGAGAGCGGCCGCAGTTCGCCTCGCCGGGCCGGTCCGTACCAGGCGTACGGCGCACCCGCGGTGGTCCGGCAGCCCGGGTGCCGGGCGGCCACGCTGGCGGGGCGGCCTGCCAAGAACACCGTTCTGGTGAACGCCCGGTACCACCCCTCGCACAGATCGTCCGGGAGCGTCAGGGCGAAGTCTGCGACACCGGCGATGAACGTCGCCACGTCGAGATCGGCCACCACGACCGCGACGCCCACCCCCCAGGGGACCGGCCCGTCTCCCAGGCCGTCGTGGGCCGCCCGCAGACGGGTCCGTGCCGCGGCGGTGAGCAGTTCCACGTCGGACTGTGCCTCGGGAAGTGCCTCGGACCACGCCTCGGACCGCACCTCGTGCGGTGCCTCGCTCATGTGTAGACCGCCCGGAGCGCGGGGGCCGGCAGGGCGGCCCGTTCTCCCATCACGGATGCCGTCAGCCGGTACGGGTCGACGTAGCCGGACCGGGCCTGCAACCGGGAGAGCGCCGTCATGACCTGCTGTCCTGCCAGGTCGGCGGGGTCGTCGGGGGTACGTTCCAGCAGGCGGGCGGCGCGTCCCACGCTTCGGCGCAGCAGGTCCATCCGGAAGGACTGCGCGGAGCGCCGGTGCAGCACTCCGGCGAAGTACAGTCGCATCCCGAGCCGGTACGCGGTCCGGTCGGCGGAGCCGGAGGTGGCCGAGAGGTCGGAGAGCGTCGTTCCCTTCCAGCCGCCGTACCGACTGGAGCGGACCGTTCCGTTGAGCGGCACCCGGCTGAGGCCGAGACGTGTGACGGCGGCGCCGAACTCGGTCAGCACGCGCTTGAGCAGCAGGTAGTCGGCGGTGAGTTCGTCGTCGTGGATGAGCAGGAACATCCGGCCGGGGCGGATCAGCGGTACGAGCTCGCGCAGGATCGGCACGAGGTAGTTAGGGTGCCCTTCGCTGCTGATGAGCTGCCGGAGCGGCATGCCCCAGCGCGGGCCGTCGAGGTAGAGGGGGCCGCCGAAGCGCCGGTGATCGATGATCAGGCCCCGCTCCGCCAGTGCCCCGATCACCGGTCGTGTCGCGGTGGCCAGTGGGCGGTCCTCGGCCAGGCCCAGGTCGCCGACGCCCAACAGATCCAGCTCGGCGCGCCACAGTTCGAGCATGCGTCTACTGGCGGGATGGATCCAGCCGTCCTGGTCGGCGCGTGCCAGGTAGGAATCGAGTGCGCGGGGATCGGGCTCCCGGCGTTCCGTGTGGTACCGGAGGTAGCGTTCGCCGATCCCGGTCTCCGATTCGCCGCTCCAGTCGGTGTCCGGTTCGGTCAGATCGAGATAGTGCCAGAACGCCGTCGACTGCGTGGTCAGCGTTGCCATGCGGTTGTTCCACACCAGCCGAACCCCGGTGACCGCGGCGCTCGCCTTGACGAGGATGTCGGTCCACAACAGACCCTTCACATGGGTCGGTGTGAGTGGCTTGGTCGGGGTGATGGTCACCGGTGCCACCACGAGTTCGGGGGAGGCGACGGTGGGCGGCTGCGTTCTCTGCGCTGTCTGTGGTGTCTGTGGTGTGCGTGACGGAAACACATCATGGGCCACGAGGCGATCTTTCCCCACGTCGAGGTGTCGAGGTGCCGATGGTCTGTAAGGGGCAGAGGAGAGGGCAACCCCCTTGCGAAGTCCTCGACTTGTCCACGTTTCGTCCGCGTTCAGCGGGCTCGCTGAACCGGCCGCTCGGGCATGGTGCTCCATGGGCATGGAGCGCAGGCCCTGAGGGTTTCCTTTCGGACGGGTTGGAACCCGAACGGTCGAGGTGTCAGGAGCGCGTGCGAATCCGCGCCCGGAATGCCGAGAGTGTTCGCCGTCAGCGGTGAATTCGCGTGGAAAGCACGGCCGACCGGCCGCTGCTCCAGATGTGACGGCGCTCTTCTTCCGAAACGCCCGCTACCACTCGAAGGAATTCAATGCACGCACAACTGAATCTCCCCGCCCCCGTGATGATTACGATCCTGGCGGCTGCCCAATACCACGTCAGCCCGGCTGCCCCAGCGGGCGCCACCAGAACCTCAAGCTTGTCCTGCCCCCGCCAGACATGTCAACGGTGTTTCAAATGGTGATGGCGGGACTTCTGTGACGACGAACCGGTACGCGGGCCCAGCATGAACCGAGCGTGAGGTCCTAGAATGCCGAGGTGATCGAGAAGCTGATGTCCCCGCCGGTCGCCGCTGTCGATTCCTTCGTCGATCCCCAGGACGCCTTCCTGATGGGTGAGGAGGTGGAACTGGTGTGGCAGGCCGCGGAGAAGCGCCGCCGCGAGTTCACCACGGCCCGGTGGTGCGCACGGCGGGCCCTGGCCCTGCTCGACGTCCCTCCGATGCCGATCCTGCGCGGGGAGCGCGGCGCGCCCCGGTGGCCCGAAGGGACGGTCGGAAGCCTGACGCACTGCGACGGCTACCGCGCGGCCGCCGTCGCCCGCGCGACCGAGGTGCTCAGCATCGGCATCGACGCGGAACCCCATCTTCCGCTGCCGGGAACGGTGTTGGACGCCATAGCGCTGCCGTCCGAGGCCGGCCGGATGGCCGGGCTCCGGGCGAAGGACCCGGCTCTGTGCTGGGACCGGCTGCTGTTCAGTACGAAGGAGTCGGTCTACAAGGCATGGTTCCCGCTGACCGGACGGTGGCTCGGTTTCGACCAGGCCGACATCACGCTCCACAGCGACGAGACCTTCCACGCGAAGCTGCTGGCCCCGGCTCCGGAGGTACCGGGCGGCGAGTTCACCGGCCGATGGGCGGTCACCGACGGGCTGATCGCCACGGCCATCGTGGTGCCCCGCGCCCGGTAGTCCGGAGCCGTTCCAGGATGACTTCCGCATCCCTGGAATCCAGGTCGGAACCCCTGGAATACACCCTGGAATACAGGTCAGGCAGGTCAGACCATCGGCGCGAAAAAGAATGTCTCGCGGCGGGAGAAAGTCCCTGCGGGCGTCAGCTCGAAGAAATCGGCGAATCGTAACGAGGCATGCGTCCCGTCGCGCAGTTCACCCTCGAACACACCGTGCACTGCGACGTCCTGGCCGTCGTGAATGAGCTTCAGAACGGAATGGCGCCCACTCTCTATGACGCGCTCCTCACGATAGAATCGCTCCAGCTCCTTATGTCCCGTCAGTTTCTCGTATCCGGGCCGGAGATATTCGGCAGTGGTGTCGAACAGCTGAACAAGGCCGTCTATGTCGCCTTCGTCCACGAGCCGGTAGTAAAGGCGTACCGTATCGGCCGGAGAATTGCCGACCTCGGATTTGTTCTCACGCTGAGACATGACCCCCCTCTCAGTGTTCCCGCGCACGGCCCTGGATCGGGCGGCATCCGGGACTTGCACGACGCCGCTGGAACTGGAAGAGGGCGTGGTTCGTCAGCCCAGTACGGGACGGCGCGTGTGGCCCACTCTGCTCGGCCCGGACGATCCAGGCAAGGGGAACCAGGGAATCGGTGGGCGTTGGGCACCGGGAGCGACGAGCGCCGCGGGCGTTGGGCACGGGAAGTATGGGCCCCGGAGTGTTGGGTACGGGGCGTGTCGGGCCCGGGAGCAGGGTGATGCCCACCACGCCATCTGATCTTCAATTTCCCGAGAGTGCGTGCAAGTTGGCCTGTATGATCACCAACGGTCAAAGCTGGGCACACTCGGAAGGTGGTTGTGACGGTGCGGCGAGGGAGCTCGTACGTCCTCCACCTCGAATGCCGGGTGGTGGCGGACCTGTCCCCACCCGTTTCCAAGACGCCCGTTCCCGAGACGCCCATCCCTCATCGCCGTGTGCCGCCATCCCGCCTCGGTCCCCGCGACAGACATCCGCTGAAGTGAAGCCGTGCCCGGGGCACCGCGACCCCGGCGTGGCGTGTAGGAGGTTGAGAAGTCCATGTCGGCAGCTTCGTTCTCACTCATATGCCTGCCCTACGCGGGCAGTGGCGCCGGTTTCTACCGCCCGTGGAACGCGTTGCGTTCACACGGCATCCAGGTGGTGCCCCTCCAGCTCCCCGGCCGCGAGGAGCTCTTTCTCGACGAGCCCTACGAGGATGTCGCGGAGGCGGCCAAGGCACTGGCGCCGAAGGTGGTCGACCTCGTGGGCCGGCAGGCACCGTTCGGTCTGTTCGGCCACAGCCTCGGCGCGGTGCTCGCCTATGAACTGGCACGTGAAGTGGAACTGCTGGGCGGCACTCGCCTGAGCCATCTCTTCGTGAGCGGGTCTCCGGGGCCGTGGGACGGGCGGGCCGAACGGGCCACGGGAATGGACGACGACGAATTCGTCCGCCGCATCGGCGAATTCGCCGGATACCGGCACGAGGCGTTCGACGATCCGGATCTGCGCGAGCTCCTGCTCCCCCTCCTGCGGACGGACGTGGCGATGCACGAGAACTACAAGCCCGCTTCGGACGAGCCCCTGTCCGTCCCGGTGACCTCGCTCCGGGGCGCGGACGACGTGCTCGTCTCCCGCGAGCAGGCGCACGGCTGGAACGCGTCCACCACCGGCCGCTTCACCTACCGCGAGGTCCCGGGCAGCCACATGTATCTCGTGGATTCCCCGCAGAGCGTCCTGGACGCCGTCTCCGCGGAGCTGAGCGGTACGGAAGCGGAGCCGAGCGGTACGGAATCCGGCACCTCCGACACACTCGCCGGCTGAGGCCGGCGTGTTGCTGCGAGGGAAGACCGCCGTCGTCACCGGTGCGGCCCGCGGTCTCGGCCGCACCTGCGCGGTGCGATTCGCCCAGGAGGGCGCCGATCTCTTTCTGCTCGACGTCGCGGAGGACCTGCACGGCGTGCCCTACCCGCTCGGCTCGGCCGCCCAGCTCGCCGAGACGGCGGCGCTCTGCGAGAAGCACGGGGTCGCCGTCGCCACCGCCGCGGCGGACCTGCGGGACCCGGCGGCGGTGGCGGACGCGGCCGGACAGGCCCTCGACCGGTTCGGGCCGGTCCAGATCCTGGTGAACAACGCCGGTATCGCCACGCCCTCCGGCAAGCAGACCCATGAGATCACCGAGGCGGAGTGGTCGCTCATGCTCGACATCGATCTGTCGGGCGCATGGCGGATGACCAAGGCCGTCGTCCCGCAGATGATCGAGCAGCGGGCCGGCAGCGTCATCAATGTCTCCTCGACCGCCGGTCTGGTCGGCTACCGGCACTTCGCCGGATACGTCGCCGCCAAGCACGGGCTCATCGGCCTGACCAAGGCGTCCGCGCTGGACTACGCCCCCTTCGGGGTGAGGGTGAATGCCCTGTGCCCCGGTTCCGTACGCGACGACCCCCTCGTCGAGGGCCGGATGCTCTCGGAGATCGCCCGCTCCCTGGACGTGGCGGTCGGTGAGCACGAGGAGGTGTTCGTCCGGGACCAGCCGATGAACGCGCTCATCGAACCGCGGGACGTCGCGGGCGCGGCGGTCTGGCTCGCCGGGGACGACTCCCGGCAGGTCACGGGAACAGCCCTCACGGTCGACGGCGGGTTCAGCGCCCGCTGACATCGGCCTCGCGACCATCCCCCCTTCTCACCTGGCAGGAGGCCGTCCATGGCCGTAACAGTCTCCGCTCCCCCGCCGTTCGCGGCTACGGCGGACCGATCCGCTCCGACCCGTCCGGAATCCCGAATTCCGCCCCGCGCGGCCGACCTGCGCCGCGCATGCCACAGTCTCGTGGTCCGCGCCGCGCGCCGGATCGACGTGGCGGAGGCACAGGGGCGGCTGGCCCGAGCGGTGACGGATCAACTAGGAACGGGCACCCCACGGCTGTGGACGCGCCGGGCGGCCGCCGCCTCCGACGACGCCCGGAGCGCGGCCGTGGTGCGTACCGAGGCCGAACGGCCCGTGCATCCCGCCGGGCCGCCGGTGCGGGTCGTGCTCGTCGAGTACACCGACGACGTCGCCGACCTGGTGCTCGTGGCGGTCCGGGACCGGATCTCCCGGGAGGCGCTGACACGGCTGGCCGCGCAGGTGCTCGACGGTCCGGAGCGGGCGACCGGGGCCTTCGGCCCGCTGATCCCACCGGCACCATCGGCGCGGGACGCCGCGACCCGGCCCTCCCCGGAGTGGGGCCTCGGCACCCCCGCCAGGGCCGGGGAGTTCCAGCGCGTCGCGTTCCGGCTCCCCGCCCCGGAGGCCGGGACCGTCCCCGGCGACGCACGCGCCGTCGCGGCGGTCTCCCTCGCGCTGGCCTGCTACGACGGACGGCCGCAGGTGCGTCTCGACGTCGTCCCCGCTCACTCACCGACCGGCGAGCCGTCCGCCCTCGCCCTCACCGTCGACGAGGACGGCTCCATCGCCGGGCATCTCGAACACTGCCGTTCGGAGACGTCCGGTTCGCCCGGCACCGCCGCCGCGACACACGCGCCCGCCGGGGTCCTCCTGGTGCTCGGCCGGTCCCTGCCCGGTGTCCGCCAGTTGCCGTTCCTGGCACCTCCGGCGCCGGTCACGCTGTACGTCGAGCAGCAGCCGGACGGCTCGGCCACCGGCACCTGCTGGTTCGACGAGGGGGATGTCGACCCCGAGATCGGCGCCATGTTCGCGGGCCGTGTCGCCCATGTCGCCGATCAGCTCGCACAGTTGCCCGGAGACTCGCCGCTCTCGGCGGTGAGCCTGCTGAACACGGCCGAGGCCGCCGAAGTCCTGCGCCTGGGCGGGCTCGGCTCCGCCGCCGCCGAACCCCTGCCCGGTACCCCCGCCACGATCCACGGACGGATCACCGCGACGGCCCGCAGCCGTCCCGACGCGATCGCCCTCACCGACGAGTCGACGCAGCTGACCTACCGCCAGCTGGACGAACGTGCCGCGGCCATGGCCGAGGGGCTCGCCGCGCTCGGTGCGGACTCCGGCAGGGTGGGCGTGTGCCTGGACCGCGACGCCGGGCTCGTGGTGGCCCTGCTGGCGGTGCTCAAGGCGGGCTGCTCCTACGTCCCCATGGACAGCCGCTATCCCGAGGAACGCCTGCGCTACACGGCGTCCGACGCGGGGGTGGGCGTGGTCATCGGGGACCCCGAGACGTTCCCCCGGCTCGACGGCGTACGCGTGATCGGCCCCAAGGAGCTGGAGGGACTCGGCACCGACCGGGCCGCGCAGGGCTCCGCCCGCAGAGGGGACAGCCAGGACCCGGAGCGGGCGGACGCGGGCGCGGCAAGCGCCTATGTGATCTACACATCCGGCTCCACCGGCCGCCCCAAGGGGGTCGTGGTACCGCACCGCAATGTCACCTCGCTCGTGGACGCCACCGCTCCGGACCTCGGGCTCACTCCCGCCGACGTGTGGACGCTGTTCCACTCCAGCGCCTTCGACTTCTCGGTCTGGGAGATCTGGGGCGCTCTGCTGACCGGCGGACGGCTGGTCGTCGTCCCCTACTGGGTGGCTCGGGCACCCGACGAGTTCCATGAGCTCCTGGCCGCGGAACGGGTGACGGTGGTGAGTCAGACCCCCTCGGCGTTCCGCCAGCTCATCGAGGCGGACCGGCAGTCGGGGCCGGAGGCGGGCCTGGCGGTGCGCCTGGTCGTCTTCGGCGGCGAGCCGCTGGACGTGGTACGGCTCGCCCCCTGGTTCACCCGGTACTCGCCGAGCCGGTGCCGGCTCGTCAACATGTTCGGCATCACCGAGACCACGGTCCATGTCACCGCGCAGACCGTGACACCCGCCGAAGTGCTGGCTCGCTCCCGGTCGGTCGGCCGGGCGCTGCCGGGCTGGTCGGTGTCGGTACGCGACACCCACGGCCGGCTGCTGCCGCCCGGCGCGGCGGGAGAGATCCACGTCGGTGGTGCGGGGGTCGCCGACCGCTATCTGGGCCGCCCCGAGCTGACGGCCGAGCGCTTCGCCGACGATCCGCTGACCGGTGAACGCGTCTACCGCAGCGGGGACCGGGGGCGGCTGAGGCCGGACGGACGGCTCGACCACCTCGGCCGCCTCGACAACCAGGTGAAGGTACGCGGGCACCGCATCGAACTGGACGAGATCCGCTCCGTGCTGCTCGCCGCACCGGGCGTCGAGGTGGCGGCCGTCACTCTCCACCAGGAAACCCCGGGCGACTCCGCGAGCGCCCGGATCGACGCCTATGTGGTGCTCGGTGCGGAAGGCACGGAGAGGCGGGCGTTCGAGGCGGCCCGCCGGGTGCTGCCCGACTACATGATGCCGGCCACGGTCACCGCGGTCCCGGACATCCCGCTGACCCTCAACGGCAAGCTCGACACGTCCCGGCTGCCCAGGCCCCGGATCGGCTCGACGGAGCCATCGGCACCACGCATCGAAGACGTACCCGGCACCGGGCAGAACACCGGACCGGACCCCGAGCAGGACACCGGGCCGGACATCGGTGACGAACTCGCCGGGACCGTTCTCGGGGTCTGGTCGGATCTCCTGGGCGTCCCGGTGCGGACGAGCGACAACTTCTTCGAGCTGGGCGGCAATTCGCTGCTCGTCGTGCGCTTGCTCTCCGAGCTGCGGTCCCGGGGCCTGCCCAAGGTGACGACCCGCCAGTTCTACAGCAACTCCTCCGCCGACCGGTTCATCGCCCTGGTCGCTGAACTGGTCAAGGAGGCCGCGGCAAAGGACGACGCCTCGTAACGTCCCGCAAGGGGAGCCGCTTCCCGTTCGCCCCGGCGGGGCCGACGCCGCTCCCGCACCGGCGTTCAGACGAGCGCCGGTGCGGCAGCGGGCAGGTAGGGGGTGATGTTGCGCCAGGCGCGCTCCGTGTATTCCCTCTTCTCGCCGACCGGGGCGACATAGTGCAGTGCGCCGTCGGCGGCCTCCTTGCCCTGGAGGCGGGCGATGATCCAGGCGGCGAGGTAGTGCGAGGCCAGGCAGCCGCCGGCGGTGGCGATGTTGTCCTTGGCGTAGAAGGGCTGGTCGAGTACCTCGACGCCGGCGGCGATGACCCAGGGCTTGGTGATCAGGTCGGTGCAGGCGGGGACGGAGCCGAGCAGGCCGAGCCTGGCCAGCACGAGCGCGCCGGAGCACTGCGCCGCGATGAGCTGGCGCGAGGGGTCCAGGTTGCGCAGGACGTTCATGATCGCCGGGTCTTCGACGACCTCGCGGGTGGCGATGCCGCTGCCGACGATCACGGCGTCGGCGGCGCACGCCTCCTCAAGAGTGGACATCTGCTCGATGACCACCCCGTTCATCGACGTCACCTTGGGGCCGGGGGTGGCGACGGTGACGCGCCAGTCGTCGGTCTTGACGCGGTTGAGCACACCGAGCGCGATCAGGGAGTCGAGCTCGTTGTAGCCCTCGAAGGTGAGGATGGCGATGTGCACGGCGGCTGTCCTTCCGGGTGGGTGGGTGGGTCCTGACGGTAAGGAGCCGCGAACAGGACAGTCAAAGAATTGTCATGCATACAATTCGGTGCATGGCAGCCTCGCGGTACAAATCACTGGTGGACGCGCTCGCATCCGACATCCGGACCGGGCGGCTCGCCGCGGGCGTACGGCTGCCGACACACCGCGGGCTCGCCGCCCGTGAGGGCATCGCCGTGGTGACCGCGACCCGGGTGTACGCCGAGCTGGAAACGATGGGTCTGGTGAGCCGGGAACAGGGTCGCGGCACGTTCGTGCGTGACATCGCGGTTCCCGCCGGCCACGGCATCGACCAACAGGACGTCGCCACCGACGCGGTCGACCTCAACTTCAACTATCCGTCGCTGCCCGGACAGGCCGATCTCCTCCGGCAGGCCCTGCGCGAGGTGGCCACCTCCGGCGATCTCGACTCGTTGCTGCGCTACCAGCCCCATCGAGGGCGCCCCCAGGACAGAGCCTCGATCGCACGGCACCTGAGGCGTCGGGGAATCACCACCGACGCGGACCGGATCCTCATCGCCAACGGTGCGCAGCACGGCCTGGCCATCACCGTCATGGCCGCGCTCGACGCCGGTGACGTCGTCGCGGTCGACGCACTCACCTACCCGGGTTTCAAGGTGCTCGCGCACGCCTTCCATCTCGACCTGGAGCCCATCCCCACCACCACCGACGGACCGGATCTCGATGCCCTCGAAAGGCTGTGCGCGACCCGCCCCGTGCGCGCGATCTACACCATGCCCACCTTGCACAACCCTCTGGGCTGGGTCATCCCGGCAACCGATCGGACCCGCCTGATCAAGATCGCCCGGCAGCACGGCCCGTTCATCATCGAAGACGCCTCCTACGCCTACCTGGTCGAGAACCCACCACCACCTCTGGCCGCGACCGCGCCGGACATCACCGTCTACGTCTCGGGACTGTCCAAGAGTGTCGCCACCGGTCTGCGGGTCGGCTTCGTCGTCGCCCCGCCGTCTGTGGTGCCGTCGCTCGAACGCGCGATTCGGGCGACGACCTGGAACACCCCGGCCCTCACCACCGCGATCGCCTGCCGCTGGCTCGACGACGGCACGGTGGACCACTTGGAGGCGCAGAAACGAGACGACGCCAAGGCACGCCAAGTACTCGCCGGGCAAGAGCTGGCAGGGCTCCCCCTCATCGGCCACCCCGCGTCCTACTTCACCTGGCTGCCGCTGCCCGACGACGCACGCGCCGATCGTCTGACCGCCACCCTCGCCCGTCAGCGCATCTCGGTGGCCACGGCCGAACCGTTCACCACCTCGGTCCACACACCGCAGGCGATCCGCCTCGCCCTGGGCTCAACCGATCTGGACAGCCTCCGGTCGACGCTGCGCACGGTGCGACGAGTCGCTGTCGAGGACGCCTACGCTTGAACGCCCCTCGATCAGCCGGGCACGCCGCCCAGGAACTCGACGCACGACCACGCAGAACGCTCGACCGGGATACCCCGGCCGAGCGCCCGCCTGATCTGCACACCACCTGGCCAGACCAAGCAGTGTCGCAACACCTCCTTGAAACCGCCGTCGACCGGGCCCCTTACCCGTGTACGCCTACGCCGGGTCCTGGCCCGTGTCCTCCGACGGCCGGGCGACGAGCTCCCGGAGCCGGTCGGCCAGCACCGGACCGATCACGTTCAGCGCATCCGGAGTCGCCATGGCGGCGTGCTCGCAGTCGACCTCGTGGAAATCGATGGCGCCGTCGATGTGGGCCTCCCACATGCCCGGGGTGAGCAGGTCCTTGGGCTTGTCCATGGCCGCGAAGACCAGGGCGTCGGTCCGCACCCGCTCGTGCCGGTACTCAGGGCTGATCCGGATGTCGTTGATCATCACCTGGAGGATGGCGGCGAACTGTTCCTCCTCGAAGTCGGCGAACACCGAGTTGTGCTGTCGCGCGAGGCGCGTGAACCGCTCGTACGTGAGCGGGGTGCCCGCCGTGTCCGGCGCGGTCCCGGATTCCTCGTCCCCGTCCGGGCTGTCCGGGTCCACCCCGATCGCCTTGAGGAGCGTCAGATACACCATGGCCGCGTCCAGTTCGGCCTCCTCCGCCACTTCCTCCGCGGTCCGGGGGCGGGCGGGCTGTGCGTCGAGCAGGACGAGCAACGGTACGTCCTCACCCCGTTCGCGCAGCTTGGCGGCCATCGCGTGGGCCACGACGCCTCCGAAGGACCACCCCAGCAGGTAGTACGGGCCGTGCGGCTGGATGCGGGTGATCTCGGCGAGGTAGTCGTCGGCCACCTCTTCGACGGACCCCGGGAGGTATCCGGGAGTGGACAGGCCCCGGGCCTGGATGCCGTACACCGGGAAGTCCGCGTCCAGGTGCGGAAGCAGAGCCGCGTACGACCAGCTCAGTCCGCCTCCCGGGTGGATGCAGAACAGGGGCGCCCGGCTCCCCTGCGGGCGCAGCGGGAGCACCACGTCGAACGCGTCGCCCTGGCTCTCGTCCCCGTCCAGGCGCCGTGCCAGTCCGGCCACGGTCGGTGTCTCGAACAGGGCCCGGAGCGGGAGTTCGAGGCCGAGGACGTCGCGGACCCGGCCGATCAGCCGGGCGCCGAGCAGCGAGTGGCCGCCCAGGTCGAAGAAGCCGTCGTCGACGCCGACCCGGTCGACCTGGAGCACTTCACGGAACAGGGCGCTCAGCACGTCCTCGTTCGGTGTGCGCGGCGCACGGCCGGCCGAGGCCGTGTAGTCGGGCGCGGGCAGCGCCCGCCGGTCGAGCTTCCCGTTGGGGGTCATCGGCAGCGCGTCGAGCGGCACGACCGCCGACGGCACCATGTGTTCCGGTAGCCGCTGCCGCAGCGCGTCACGGATCCCGGCGATGCCGGTCCCGTCCGTGGCGACGACGTACGCCACCAGCCGTGGATCGCCCGCGCGGTCCTCCCGCACGACCACGACGGCATCGGACACCCCGGTCTGCTCCCGCAGCACCGATTCGGTCTCACCCGGCTCGATCCGGAAGCCACGGATCTTGACCTGCTGGTCGGCGCGGCCGAGGAACCGCAGCCCCTCGCCGTCGGTCCGGCAGACGAGGTCCCCGGTCCGGTACATCCGCGACCCGGGCGGGCCGTAGGGGTCGGCCACGAACCGCTCGGCGCTCAGCCCCGGCCTGCCCAGGTAGCCCCGGGCCAGCCCGGCACCCGCGATGTACAGCTCGCCGGGAACCCCCGGCGGAACCAGGCCCAGCCGCTCGTCCAGCACATAGGTGCGGGTGTTGAGGATCGGCCCGCCGAGACCGGGCGGGGTGCCGGGGAGCACGGTGGAGGCGGTGGACCAGATGGTGGTCTCCGTCGGCCCGTACAGGTTGGTGACGCCCGCCGCGTGTGCGGCGAGGGTCTCGGCCAGGTCGGCGGGGAGCGCCTCGCCGCCCACCAGGACGCGCAGCCCGTCGAGCACCTCGGTGCGTACGTCGACGAGCGCACGCCACAGGGTCGGTGTGGCCTGGGCGATGGTCGCCCGGCTGTCCCTGATGAGGTCGGCCAGCGCGTCCGGCGTGCGGACGGTGTCGCGGGCGGCGAGCACCAGGGTGGCCCCGTGGAGGAGCGGCAGATAGATCTCCAGGGCGGAGATGTCGAACCCGACGGTGGTCACCGCGACCCAGCGGTCCTCCGCGTGCAACGGGAACCGCACGGCCATGTCCGCCAGGAAGTTCGACAGCGCACCGTGGGGCAGCACCACGCCCTTGGGTGTGCCGGTGGAACCCGAGGTGTAGATGACGTACGCCGGATGGCCGGGGTCGAGCGGCCGGCCCGTGCCGACAGCCTCGGCAGCGGTGTCCGGCAGGGCGTCGAGCGCGGACCGGTGGCCGGGCGTGTCCAGGACGAGAACGGGGGTGTCCGTCCCGTCCGGGAGCAGCCCCGTCAGCGCGGCGGTGGTCACCGCCAGGACCGGCGTCGCGTCGGTGAGCATGTGCGCGACGCGGGGCGCCGGGTACTCGGGATCGACGGGCAGGTACGCGGCGCCCGACTTGAGAACGCCGAGCAGGGTGGCGATCAGATCCGGCGACCGTTCGAGCAGGACGGCGACGAGGTTCCCGGGGCCTGCCCCGTTCTCCGTCAGCCAGTGCGCGATGCGGTTGGCCCGCGCGTCCAGCATGGCGTACGACCACTCGGTGCCGTCATGGACGACAGCGGTCGCGTCCGGGGTACGGGCGGCCTGGGCGGCGAACAGCTCGGGAACCGTGTCACGCGGGAACTCCCCGCTGGTGCCGCGCCATTCGTCGGTGATCCCCCGGCGTTCC
>NZ_FMBW01000086.1 GCF_900091725.1 Streptomyces sp. DvalAA-43
GATCCTCAGCATTGGTCTTCTGACCTGTCTGGGGACCAACCCCGCACGCGCGGGGACCACACCTTGGCTCCTGAGTCCTTCAGGATCGCCAGGGGACCAACCCCGCACGCGCGGGGACCACGGCATGCCCATGCGTGCTGCAGACTGGGTGACGGGACCAACCCCGCACGCGCGGGGACCACCCGTATGCCTGGCAGCGTGGCCGGGAGCAGAAGGGACCAACCCCGCACGCGCGGGGACCACAGTTCCTGACCTGCTGGTTTATGGCAGGGGGAGCCTGATTTTACTTACTTCTTGAGATTCGGGCATTTCGTCACACTCTCGACTCGGTCAGTCGTGCCTCAGCCCCGCGCGGGAACGAACAAGAGCCGACATCGGCTTCGGCGCGGCAGGCCCGGTGATGCGCGAACGCCCTCCCGTCCTGCGTTTCCGCTGGTCGGGAGGGCGTCGATGGCGGTAGCGGAGGGATTTGAACCCTCGGTGAGTTTCCCCACACTCGCTTTCGAGGCGAGCTCCTTCGGCCGCTCGGACACGCTACCGAGAGAGAGCTTAGACCATGGCGGGCCGTGGACAGAAATCGGTTCTCAGGGGGTGCGGAAGAAGGATGTCAGGAGGCTCGCGCACTCGTCTTCCAGTACGCCCTGGATCACCTCGGGGCGGTGGTTGAGGCGGCGGTCGCGTACGAGGTCCCAGAGGGAGCCCGCCGCGCCCGCCTTCTCGTCGCGGGCGCCGTAGACCACCCGGTCCACGCGGGACTGGACCAGGGCGCCCGCGCACATCGTGCAGGGCTCCAGGGTGACGACCAGGGTGCAGCCGGTCAGCCGCCAGCGGCCGAGGGTCGTCGCGGCGCGGCGCAGGGCGAGGACCTCGGCGTGTGCGGTGGGGTCGCCGGTCGCCTCGCGTTCGTTGTGGCCCGTGGCGAGCGGAGTGCCGTCCGGGCCGAGTACGACGGCGCCGACCGGCACATCGCCGGCCAGCGCCGCCAGATCGGCCTCGGTCAGGGCGCGGCGCATGTGCGCCCGCCACGGGTCCCTCACGGGGTCGTGCGGTTCCGGCGGTCCTTGCGGGTGCGGTGGTTCGCTCACCCGCGGACCCTAACGGACGGTCTCCAGGACCTCGGCCGCGCCCAGCGCGTCCGCGATCTCCACCAGCGCGTCCGTGCGCAGCATCAGCAGTTCGGCCTCGGGGAGCCCGAGATCGGCCAGGAGCCGGGTGTCGCCGAGCGGGCCGGACGGTACGGCGTCGGCATCGGTGTCCAGGCCGTCGTCGTCGTTGTCGTCGTGGTCGGTGGTGTCGTTGTCGGGGGTGGTGTCCGGATCGTCGTCCTCCGTCTCGTCGAGGCCGACGAGCTCTTCGAGGGCGGCGATCGTGTCCTCGGCCCCGGGTTCGCGGCCGAGCAGTTCGTCGGTGAGCAGGATCTCCCCGTACGAGGATCGGGCGGCGGCGGTGGCGTCCGAGACGAAAATACGGGGATCGTCCTCACCGTCCACCCGGACGACGCCGAACCAGGCGTCCTCCTGCTCGATGAAAACAAGCACCGTGTCCTCGTCCACCGAGGCCTCACGGGCCAGATCCGTCAGGTCGGACAGGGTCTCCACATCGTCGAGCTCCGTGTCGCTCGCTTCCCACCCGTCTTCGGTGCGCGCGAGCAGTGCGGCGAAGTACACCGTGACTCTCCCACTGGTCATAGGGGTGTCGGTCCGGCGGGAGGGCAGTCGGTGGCCCGGCTGTCCTGCGTCCCGCCCATCGGAATCGTGGCAGAAACAAGGGCTTCGCGAGAGGAGTTCGGCCGTTGCGTCGGCCATCAGTTCTCCTGGACGCCGCCACCAGGGGGATGCCGGGGAGGCCGGGGAGGCCCGGACGGCCGTCCGGGCTACCAGCGGAAGGTGCGCATGCGCATGGCCTGACGCATCCGGGCCGCCCGCGCGCGGCGGGGCTGCACCCGGTCGCGGAGCGCCTTCGCCTCATGGAGCTCGCGCAGGAACTGGGCGCGCCGCCTGCGGCGTGCCGCGTCGGTCAGCTCCGGGTCCTGCGGGTCCTGCTGGGCCTGGGCATCCTCCGGGGCCGACGCGTCCCCTGGGAGCGGCGCGTCCGGCGCGTCCCGCTTCCGCTTTTCCCCGTCCGGCATCGACTCATCACCCCAATGCTGGGTCCGTATGCCCCCACCTTCCCCCCGAACATGCGGTTGATGCCAGCGCACGCGTGCGGGAGGCACGGTTACTGTTGAACCCATGCGGATCCACGTCGTCGACCACCCACTGGTCGCGCACAAACTCACCACCCTGCGCGACAAGCGCACCGATTCCCCGACTTTCCGGCGGCTCGCCGACGAGCTGGTCACCCTGCTCGCCTACGAGGCCACCCGGGATGTGCGCACCGAACAGGTCGACATCGAGACCCCGGTCACACCGACGACCGGCGTGAAGCTGTCGCACCCGCGGCCGCTCGTCGTGCCGATCCTGCGGGCGGGCCTCGGCATGCTCGACGGCATGGTGCGGCTGCTGCCGACCGCCGAGGTCGGCTTCCTGGGCATGATCCGCAATGAGGAGACCCTCAAGGCGGAGACGTACGCCACCCGGATGCCGGAGGACCTCTCGGGCCGCCAGGTGTACGTCCTGGACCCGATGCTGGCCACCGGCGGCACGCTGGTCGCGGCCATCCGGGAGCTGATCGACCGCGGTGCGGACGATGTCACCGCCGTCGTGCTGCTCGCGGCGCCCGAGGGCGTCGAGGTGATGGAGCGCGAGCTGGCCGGTACGCCGGTGACCGTCGTCACCGCCTCGGTCGACGAGCGGCTCAACGAGAACGGCTACATCGTCCCGGGCCTCGGTGACGCGGGCGACCGGATGTACGGAACGGTCGACTAGACCGGTAGACCGGGAATCCTGCGTGTACGGCTGCCGGGGCGTCCCGGCAGCCGTCAGCAGGACGACGGCGCGGGGGCCGGCTTCGTCAGGGCGGCGAGGGCCTCGGCCGCCGACCGGGGCGTGCTGAACGTCTTGAACTTCGTACCGAGAATCAGATCGATGTCCGTCGTCCTGCGCGCGTCGGTCTTCGGCGTGGCGCCCGCCAACTGCGTCCCCAGGACCGGGAGCGACCCGCCCGTGGCCGAGGGGGCGCCCAGCAGTACCCCGGGGCCGGGGACCTTCTTGTCGTACGCGGCCGGTGCGTTCCCCACCTTGCCGATGGTGAAGCCGCGCTTCTTCAGCTCGTCGGCGGCCTGCTTGGCGAGCCCGCTGCGCGGTGTCGCGTTGTAGACGTTGACGGTGATCTTCGCGGGCTTCGGCAGCGCCTTCGCGGGCGCGGACGGCTTGGTGGAGGGGCAGTCCGTCTTGTGGTCGGCGGCGCTGGCCGTCTTGTCCCCGCCGGTGAAGGCGTCGATGAGCTGCATCGTGCCCCAGCCGGCCAGCCCGAGGGCGACCACGGAAGCGGTGGCAGCGAGGATCAGTCTGCCGCGACGCGGGGGACGGCGCATCCGCGGGTACTTGTCGCCTGTGATGCGGTACTTTCCGCCCATGCCGGGGGGAGTGAGCATGCTCATGGGCGCAGCGTAGTGCGACCCGGTGATGATGCCTACTAAATGATCAATGGATCGCACCCGTCCGGGTGGGAAAGCACCCGAACGAACCCCGAAGTGGCCGTGGGCCGTGGGTCATGGTCCGCGCAGGGGGCGCGGGCCATGACCGTCGTGCGAGTGGGTACGAGTCGTGTGGCTCGTACGAGTCGTCGTGCCGGTCCTTCGGGTCCGTGGACGGACCCGCTTCGGTCAGCCGAGTTCGAGCACGCGGGCGTGCAGCACCTGGCGCTGCTGAAGCGCGGCGCGGACCGCGCGGTGCAGTCCGTCCTCCAGGTAGAGGTCGCCCTGCCACTTCACGACATGCGCGAACAGGTCGCCGTAGAACGTCGAATCCTCGGCGAGGAGGGTTTCGAGGTCCAGGTTGCCCTTGGTGGTCACCAGCTGATCGAGGCGAACCGGGCGCGGCGCGACATCCGCCCACTGCCGGGTGCTTTCCCGGCCGTGGTCGGGATAAGGCCGCCCATTTCCGATGCGCTTGAAGATCACACGGAAAGCCTACCGGGCAAGAGCCTCCGGGCGCAGCCACGGGGCCGGACTGCGATGCTGACGAGAACGCCATAAAACCAGGCATTTCGGAACGGTGACCCCATGAGTGACAGCCCAAGCGGCAGCTTGAGTGACAGTCCGAGTGATAGTCCGGGCTCCAGCTTGACGGACAGCGGCGGCGGTACGGGCAGTGGCGGCAGTGCGGGTGGCAACGGCGGTATGGGAGGTAACGGTGGTGCGGGCAGTGGTGGTGCGCTGCCGGAGCCTGCCCGGGAGATCGCCGCCGGATACGTTGTCTCCGGGGCCGCCCTCGATCTGGGCGCGCTGCTCTGGGACGGCGTCTGCCTGCCGGACGCCCGGATCCGCATTCCGCTGGCGATGCTCAACCGCCACGGACTCGTCGCGGGTGCCACCGGAACCGGGAAGACCAAGACGCTCCAACTCGTCGCCGAGCAGCTCTCCGCCAACGGCGTCCCCGTCTTCCTCGCCGACATCAAGGGCGATGTCTCGGGCATCGCCGCTCCCGGCGTGCCGGGGGAACGGGTCACCGGGCGCGCCGGGCAGGTGGGGCAGGTGTGGGAGGCGCAGGGCTTCCCGTGCGAGTTCTACGCGCTCGGCGGCATCGGCCCCGGCATCCCGCTGCGCGCGACGGTCACCAGCTTCGGACCCGTACTCCTGTCCAAGGTGTTGCAGCTCAACCAGACGCAGGAGCAGTCGCTCGGCCTGATCTTCCATTACGCCGATGCCAAAGGCCTGGAGTTGGTCGATCTCAAGGATCTGCGGGCGGTGGTCGCGTTCCTGGTCTCGGACACCGGGAAGGCCGAACTCAAGGAGATCGGCGGTCTCTCCACCGCTACCGCGGGAGTGATCCTCCGGTCGATCACCGCCTTCGAGCAGCAGGGCGCGGGCGCCTTCTTCGGTGAGCCGGAGTTCGACACGGCCGAGTTGCTGCGGCGGGCGCCGGACGGGCGCGGGCTCGTCTCCGTACTGGAACTGGCGGCGGTGCAGGACAAGCCCCAGCTCTTCTCCACCTTCCTGATGTGGCTGCTCGCCGATCTCTTCCACGATCTGCCGGAGGTCGGCGATCTCGACCGGCCGAAGCTCGTCTTCTTCTTCGACGAGGCGCATCTGCTCTTCAACGGGGCCTCGAAGGCGTTCCTGGAGTCGATCACCCGGACCGTGCGGCTGATCCGCTCCAAGGGCGTGGGCATCTTCTTCGTCACGCAGACGCCGCGCGATGTGCCCGCGGAGGTACTGGCCCAGCTCGGCAACCGGGTGCAGCACGCGCTGCGGGCCTTCACCCCGGACGACGCGAAGGCGCTGCGGTCGACGGTGAGGACGTTTCCGAACTCGCCCTACGACCTGGAGGAGTTGCTGACCCGGCTGGGCATCGGCGAGGCCGTGATCACGGTGCTGAGCGAGAACGGTGCGCCGACGCCGGTCGCCGCGACCCGGCTGTGGGCACCGCAGTCACTGATGGGGCCGTATCCGGCGGCCGAACTCGACGCGGCCGTGAAGGGCTCCTCGCTGTATGCGCGTTACGCGGAGGCGGTGGACCGGGAGTCGGCGTACGAGAAGCTGAGCGCCGGTCAGGAGGCGGAGCGGAGGGCCGCCGAGGCGGCGGCTGCGGACAGGGCGGCGGTGGAGGAGGCGGTGCGCGGCGAGGGGGAGGCCGGGCGGAAGGCCCCGGCGGGCCGGGGCCGGAAGGCGGAGAAGGAGGACGCCTCGCTGGTCGAGCAGGTGGTGGGGAGCGGGATGTTCCGGTCGCTGGCCCGGTCCGTGGGTACGCAGCTGGGCCGGGAGATCTCGCGGTCGCTCTTCGGCACGGCCCGCCGCAGGCGGTAGGCCGGTCCTGTCGCAGGGTGGCGGGCCGCCGGTTCCGTCGTGGGCGGTGGGGTGGCGGGGCGGCGGTGCTGTGGGGCGGTAGTGCTGTGGAGGGTGGCTGGTTCCGGTGCCGGGTGCTGCTGAGCGGTGGTGCGGGCCGGGCCGGGCGGTGGTACCTCTCGGCTTGCCACCGCTCGGCGCGCTACTGCTCGGCGCGCTACTGCTCGCGCTACTGCTCGCGCGCTACTTCTCGGCGGCGCGCTTGGCCGCCTTCGCCGCCTGCTTCGCGTGCTGTTTGAACGCGCGGACCTCGGCGAGTGATTCCGGGCCCGTGATGTCGGCGACCGACCGGTGCGAGCCGGCCTCGCCGTACGGGCCCGCCGCCTCGCGCCAGCCCGTCGGGCGGACCCCGAACTGCTTGCCCAGCAGAGCCAGGAAGATCTGCGCCTTCTGGGCGCCGAACCCGGGCAGCGCGTTCAGCCGTTTCCGCAGCTCGGCCCCGTCGGCGACATCGGCCCACACCGCGCTCGCGTCGCCGTCGTACTCCGCCACCAGGTACTGGCACAGCTGCTGGACCCGCTTGGCCATGGAGCCGGGATAGCGGTGCAGGGCGGGCTTCGTGGTGAAGAGCTCGGCGAACGCCTCCGGGTCGTAGGCGGCGATCTCATGGGCGTCCAGGTCGTCCCCGCTCATCCGCCGCGCCAGCGAGTACGGGCCGGAGAAGGCCCATTCCATCGGTACCTGCTGATCCAGCAGCATGCCCACCAGCGCGGCGAGCGGGCTGCGCGCGAGGAGCTCGTCCGCCTTCGGCTCCTGGGCGATCCGCAGGGTGACGGGCTGGTCCTTGTTGCTCTTGGTCATGCCTTGATCATCCCGATGGCGGTGTGGCCCGGCCACCCCACTGCCCGCCGGTGCAGCCGTTTGCCGTACGGACGGGGCGGGTGCCCGAAGGGGCAGGACCGGCTGCCCCCGGCCGGCGGGGTCCGGGCTGGACGGGGCAGTGGGGCGTCGTGAAGGTGGAGTGGTGAGGCCATCACGACGCGCCGTCGACCGGGCGCGGGCAGGGGAGATGAGGATGCACGCACAGGAATGGGACCAGGAGCACGACCACGAGCGGGATCACGGACAAGGACACGGGCATGAGCACGATGAGCCGGTCCACGCGTCGCGGGCGTCCGAGGGCCGGGAGCCGGCGGACACCCCGCACCTCTACCGGGCGGCGGCCGCCGGGCGGGCCGATGTGGTCGGGGCCGGTGGCATGAGCGTGCTCCAGCGGGCGGTCGGCAACAGCGCCGTGGGGTCGATGCTCCAGCGCAAGGAGGAGGAAGAGCGCTCCCCCGTGCACGATGTGGTCTCGTCGGGCGGAGGCCAACCCCTGGACACCGACACCCGGGCCGATCTGGAGGGGCGGATGGGCGCGGACTTCTCCGACGTACGCATCCACACGGACTCCGCCGCCCACGAGTCCGCGAAGGGCGTGGGCGCGCACGCGTACACGGTCGGCAACAACGTGGTCTTCCAGCGGGACGCCTACGATCCGTCCTCGCCGCAGGGCCGCACCACGCTGGCCCATGAGCTGACCCATGTGATCCAGCAGCGCAACGGTCCGGTGGAGGGCACGGAGGCGCCGGGCGGTATCCGGGTGAGCGACCCCTCCGACCGGTACGAGCGGGAGGCCGTCGCGAACGCCGACCGGGTGCTGTCCGATCCGGCCCCGGCCCCGGTTGCGGAACCGGCTCCCGCTCCGGCTCCGGCAGCGGGGGCGGCCGCCGTGCAGCGGGCCGCGACGGAGGACGAGGACGAGCAGCCGGCCGATGTGCAGGGTTCCTTCGTGCAGCGGGCGAAGGAGGGCGGCGAGGAGGAGGAAGAGGCTCCCGCCGAGTGACGGAGGTGCGGTGTGCGGGGTTCGGTGGGGCGGTGGGGTGGTGCGGGGCCATCGATGGGGCAGGCCTCGTCAGCCGTGTCCGTCAGCCGCGTCAGTCCCCCGTCTCGGTCCCCCGTCTCAGTCCGCCGCGTCAGTCCGCCGTGTCCGTCTTCATCGTGCCGCCGAGGAACAGCGACTCCGAGCACCGCGACGGCGTCGGCGCGTTCACCGGCTTGCCCACCTTCCGGCAGTCCACGGTCATCGTGACCTTGCCACCGGCGGGCACCATGATCGGGGTGACGAAGTGGTAGTCGGAGTCGCGGAAGTTCTCCATCGCCAGCCGGAGCACGGGCGCGTCCCGGCCCGAGGAGACCACGAGCGTGCCCGCGTCGCCCTGCGGGTTCTGGACCACGATGTCGGTCAGCTGGAACGTGTGCCCGCTGGGCACCTGGATGGCTGTCGAGGTGTTCGAGCCGCCGCCCACCGAGTCCCTGACCTGCACCTGCGCACTGGTCGGGGCCGCGGCGGACGCGTCGGAGGAGGCGTCGGCGCTGGGTGAGGGGCTGGGCTTCGGTGAGCCGCCGTTCGCCCCGGAGGAGTCGCCACCGCCCGATCCGGCGCCGGCCGGGTCGCCCTTGTCGGGGGCCTTGCTCTTGTCGGCCGCGGCGGCGGACCGTACCGCCTCCGGTGTGATCGCCTCCCGGGCCGCCGACTTCACGGCCGGGCGCAGCAGCGCGTACCAGAGCCCCACCAGCGCGATCAGCAGAACAGCCGCGGTGATCAGCGCCCGGGGGAGCCAGCGCGGCAGGATCGGTTCCTGCTGGTACGAGCCGTCCACGACCACCGGTGCGACCGGGGCCTGGTCCTCGGCCACCTCGGGGGTGGCGGTCAGCTGGAAGGGGTGCGTGACCGGGATGCCGCGCCATACGCGCTTGGCCGGGCGGATCCGTACCTTCCCGAACTCCGCGCGCCCGGGGTCGATCCGCAGCGCGTCCGCCGCGAACGAGACCCGCGCCCGCTCCGTACCCGACCGGGCTCCCAGCCGTACGGTGACCGGGGCGTTCCCCCGGTTGTCGACGGCGAGTTGATGCCTGCCGCGCCAGGCTCCGTGCGAGCTGCGCGGTACCAGCTCGGCGGTCGTCTCGGTGAAGGGGAGGACGGTCACCCGCCCTTCGGGCACCACCGTGTCGCCCTGCTCGCTGGTGGGCACCACCCGGATCCCGAAGGGAGTCTCCGCGGCGAGCACGGTCGAGTCCCGGGGCGGACGCAGCATGAAGGAGACCGTCTGTGAGTCACCCGGATACAGGGACAGCGTCGCCGGCTCGACCGCGGACCAGGCCGCACACGCACCGACCACCTCGAAGCGGTACTCCTCCACGGTGCTGCCGGAGTTGAGGATCCGCAGAGGGAGGGCCGTCTCCTCGCCCGGTGCGGCAGTGACGGACGATTCGTCGAGGCTTGCCGTGAGACTCATACGGCGCACCGTAGGTTCGCCGCCCAACGCCGACATCGTCCGTGAAGGAACACTTCCGGGCAGATTCCGTGCCCGGATCGGCTTTTTTGTTTCCCTGTAAGGAAACACGGGCATCTTTTGACCGCCTCAGACGAGTGAGGCATGACGAAAACAGCCGTGTTGGTTGTGATCGAACGTGACGCCATCGGCTGTTGCCCAGGGGGAGCATTGCCATGGAGCGCACCACTGTCGCATTAAGGGCCCAGGATCCGATCTCGCAAGCGGGCGTGGCCAGCCAGTTACGTACCCGGCCCGAAGTCAGCGTGATGGAGTGGGGGGAGGGCGACGCCTCTCCTCAGATCGTGATCGTCGTCGTGGACGCGGTCGACGAGGCGGTGTTGACGATGCTGCGCCACATCCAGCGCACCAGCACCTCGCGTACCGTCCTGGTCACCACGGACATCGACGAGCAGAAGCTGGTGAGCGCCGCGGAGTGCGGGGTCGCCGGTGTGGTCAGGCGCTCCGAATCGACCCCGGAACACCTGGTGCAGGTCATCGGGACGGTGGCGCGGGGCGAGGGCCATCTCCCGTCCGACCTGCTGGGAAGGCTGCTTGAGGAGGTGGGGCGCCTCCAGGGCCAGGTGCTCGGCCCCCGCGGTCTGCACTTCACCGGTCTCGCGGCGCGCGAGGTGGATGTGCTGCGGCTGGTCGCGGAGGGGTACGACACCGCGGACATCGCGACGAAGCTGGCCTATTCCGAGCGCACCATCAAGAACGTGCTGCATTCGGTGATGACCCGGTTGCAGCTGCGGAACCGCTCGCACGCGGTGGCGTATGCGATGCGGCAGGGGCTGATCTGAGCCGACCCGCGTCCGTGCGGGTGCCCGTGCGTGCGTCCGTGCGTATATCTGCGCGTACGGCCGTGTGTATATCCGTGAGTACGTCCGTGCGTACGTGGCCTCGGGCCGGCACGTGCCGGTGGGTGCGTGGACCCGGCAGGGCTCCGGCTGCACTTTCGGGCAGCGGTGCCTACCCGAGGGTGTGACTTCCGTACCGCTGTGCGTCCGTCGCCGGTGCAGGACCCTGACGTCCGGCATGCCGATCGGGCGAGGGTGGGGGAGGACTTCCGTGCGCTGGTTCCAGCCGCTTCGGCGGGTGCGGTGGACACGGCGGGACGGAGCGACCCGGGCCCGGCCGCCCATGTCGCACCGTGCTTCCACGTCGCGCCCCGCTTCCACGTCGCGCCGCGCCCTCGCCGTGCTCCGTATCCCGGCCCTCGCGCTGCTGCTCGTGGTCACCGGCATCGCGCCGGGTTCGGCCGTCACCTCCGGTGCGCCGACGGCGGCGGTGCCCGAACCCTGGGTCACTCCCGCCGAGTTCACCGACGCGGTCGACCCGGGCGGCTCCACGGGCGTGGACAAGCAGGTGCGTACGCCGGCGATCCCGCCGAGGCCGGATGTGATCCTGCTGGTGGACGGCACGGGCAGCATGGACGTCCCGATCCAGCGAGTGAAGGAACGGATCCCCGCGATCACGAAGGCGATCCGCGACGAGCAGCGGGACTCACGTTTCGCGGTGGCCACCTTCGGCGACCAGCAGGTGGACCCCGATGCGGGCTTCAAGGTGCTGCAAGGACTGACCGACGACCTGGGCAAGGTGCAGAAGGGCGTCGACCAGCTCAAGGCCGACATGGGCGACTACAGCATCGGCCCGCCCGAGGACTGGATCTACGCCCTGTGGAAGCTGGCCAACGGCGGTGACGGGCAGACCGTGTTCCGCCCCGACTCCAGCCCCGTCATCGTGCTGGTAGGTGACGCGTCCAGCCATGACCCCAGCAACTACCGGACGACTTTCAGTGACGCCGAGTTCGCCCTTCAGGACGCGGGGGTCCGGCTGATCGCGGTCGGTCTGACCAGTGACAAGGGCGACGGTCTCAACGGAAACGGCCAGATACCCGAGTACCCCAATGACAAGAAGCACGATCCGGACCAGGCCCTGCGACTGGCGACCGCCACCAACGGCCGGATGCTCGACGACATCGAAGGCAATGATGTCGTGGACGCCATCATCGAGGGGTTCAGCAACCTTCCCACCAACGTGAGCTACCGCCTGGACAACTGCGATCCGCATCTGTCCGTCAGCCTCGACCCACCCACCCGGCAGCTCACCAGTGGCGACACCGCGCACTTCGCCGAGAACATCGACGTCTCCGCGGACGCGCCCCAGGGCACCCGGCTGAGCTGCACCGTCCAGTTCCTGATGGGTACCCAGGTCCCGGGAGCGGAGGCGATCGGGCCGGCCGCCGCGGCCGATCCGGACTTCCAGGAACAGATCAACATCGATGTGAACGACATCGACGCGCCCGTCGTCACCGTGGACGATCTGACCGTCCGCGCCAAGGACAAGAAGGGCGCGCGGGTGACGTACGCCGCCACCGCCCAGGACGCCACCGACGGCACGCTCCCGGTGACGTGCACCCCTGCCTCCGGTTCGCTCTTCCCGGTCGGCCGCACCACGGTGAGCTGCTCGGCGACCGACTCGGCGGGCAACACGGGGACGGACACGGCGGAGATCGAGGTTCTGGAAGCACCCGTCCCGCCGTCGGCGGATGTGGCGATGAAGGTCGACGTCAGCCCGGACCGTACCTACACCGGCCGCCCGGCCCGTGCCCGCTTCACCGTCACCAATGCCGGTCCGGACCCGGCGACCGGCGTGGTCATCGGCTCCACCTGGCCGAAGCCGTCCCAGGGGAAGGACCGCAGCCTGCCCGCCCTGACCCGTTGCACGGCGGCGAAACCGTGCACCATCCCGGCCGGTGGCCGCATCGAGGTGACCCAGACCGCGACCTACCGCGCGGCCGTCACGGGCGACGTACGGGCCACCGTGCGCGGCACCCTGCCGGACCGCCGTGAGGCCAACAACCAGGACACCGACCGGCTGCGCGTCCTGAAGCCCTCGCTGACCGTCACCCCGCAGGTCGCCAAACCGGGCCAGCCGGTACTGGCCCGCGGCAAGGACTACCCGCCGGGCGCGACGGTACGTTTCACGTGGAACACCGGCATCACCCCCGGGGGCACCACGGCCACGGTGGGCCGCGACGGCACCTTCGAGGTGCAGGTCCTGGTCCTGCGCAAGGACAAGCTGGGCCCGCGCGAGCTGAGGGCGGACTCGCACGACCTCGACCGGCTGAAGAAACCGGTCCTGGTGGTGCAGCGCAATCTCCAGCCACCGGACTTCGCGGGCCGCGCATGAGCACCGGCGACCGCACGGGAGTGATCAGGTGATCCACGAGGTCGACGACGTACTGCGGGCGCTGATCAGGGCGGAGGTGCTCGAAGGCGGCCAGATCGCGGTGGTCTTCGACGCCCCGACCCGGGAATGGGCGGCGAAGGTCAACGCGCCCATGGTCAACCTGTACCTCTACGACATCCGTGAGGACATGCGCAGGCGCGAGCGCGGTCTCCACAACGACTACGACGAGCGGGGCACGATCATCGCGCGCCGCCGCCCGCCCCGGTTCTTCAAGCTGTCGTACCTGATCACGGCGTGGACCAAGCGCCCGGAGGACGAACACCGGCTGCTCTCGTCGCTGCTCGGCTGTCTGCTGCGGTACGAGGCGCTGCCTCCGGAGCGGCTGGCGGGAACCCTGGCCGAGATCGGGGCACCTGTACCGATGTCGATCGCGCTGCCACCGCCGGAGGACCGCTCGTTCGCCGATGTGTGGAGCGCGCTGGGCGGGGAGCTGAAACCCTCGCTCGACCTGGTCGTCAGCGTGCCGGTGACCGCGTCGCCGAGCTATGTCGTCGGTCCGCCGGTGGGCGACGACGGGCTCCAGGCCCGCTTCGGGGACGTACCCGAGGGCGCCGAGCCGGTGTCGGAACCGATGCCGGGGCGCGGGGGCCTCCCGGTGTACGGCGGCCGCCCGGGGCGGCCGGGCGGGGGCGCCGCCTCGCGCACGCCCGACGGGGAACGACGACGCGGCCTGTCCCTCCGCATCGTGGAGACCCGGAAGGGCCGTACGGAGTCCGGGGCGGCCGGTACGGGGTCGGGGGTGGTTGCCGCGGAGTCCGGGGCGGCCGGTACGGAGTCCAGGGCGGTTGGTACGGAGTCCGGCAAGTCCCGTGCGGAGCCAGGGAAGTCCGGTACGGAGCCAGGGAAGTCCGGTACGGAGGAGCGGAAGGCCCACACGGAGGACAGCGCCGAATGACCGCCGCGGGTGATCCGAACCTGCGCCATCTCCTCGCCCGCGCGGTGGCGGTGGAGCAGCGCATCCGACGGGCCGTCGAGGCCCGGCAGCTCACCGATCCGGACCCGGACGACGCCTTCCGCGGCCTCTACCTCACGGACGAGAACATCGCCCGACTGCTGGACGAGAGCCAGGCCCGCGCCTTCCCGTACCCCGTACCGCCGTCCGCTCCGGCTCCCGGTGAGGCGCCGGACTCCTGGGAGGCGCCGGACTCCGGCGAAGCACCGGCGGAAGGGTCCAGACTGACGTCCCTGGCGGGCGAGTTCGGCCTCACCGCCCTCGACGTCGAGATCCTCCTGATCGCCCTCGTACCGGATCTCGACGACCGCTTCGAGGCGTTCTACGGCTACCTCAACGACGACGTCACCCGTCGCCGTCCGTCCATCGGCCTGGCGCTGGGCCTCTGCGGACTCTCCCCGGCCGACCAGGTGGCGCGCGGCCGGCTGTCGGCCCGTGCCCCGCTCCGCGAGGGCCGCCTCCTCCTGGCCGAGGACCTGGACCGGCCGTTCCTGAGCCGGGCGCTCCGCGTCCCCGACCGGGTCACCGCGCACCTCCTGGGCGACGACACCCCCGACCCCCGGCTGGCCGATCTCCTCGCCCGCTGGCACGCCGTACCGGGGGTCGGCGACCCGGTCCCGCTCGCCGGGGCGCTCGCCCACGGTGCCTCGCTGGCCTACCTCCGCGAGGACCAGGGCGGCGCGGGCACGGCCCTCGCGGCCTCCGCGCTGACGCGTGCGGGCCACCGGGTCCTGGGTCTGGACCTGGCACGGCTGGCCGAGGACCCCTCGCCCGCCGAGGCGGTCCGCTCCCTGGTCCGGGAGGCCCGGCTGACCGGCGCGGGCGTGGTCTGCGCCCCGCTCGACGCGGTCTCCCGCGACCACCCGGAGCTCCTCCGGCTGCTCACCGGCACCCCTGTCCCCACGATCCTGGTGGGCCGGGCGCCGTGGGACGCGGCCTGGTCCGCCGCCCCGCCCCTCCTCCTGCACGCCCCACGCGTGGAACCCTCGACCCGGGCGGCCCTCTGGACCGACGCGTACGGCGGTCCCGTCCCCGGGTCCGTCGACGTGGACCGGCTGCTCTCGCCGTTCCTCCTCACCCCGGAACAGATCACCCGCGCCGCCCGGGGCGCCGCCCAGACCACCCACCTGGACGGCGGCACCCTCACCCCCGACCACGTACGCCAGGGCGCCCGCGCCCAGAACGCGGCGGGCCTGGACCGCCTGGCCCGCCGCATCGAACCCACCGTCACCTGGAACGACCTGGTCCTCCCGCCGGACACCCATGCCCAGCTCCGCGAACTCACGGCCCGCGCGCGGCACCGTGACCGGGTCCTGGGGGAGTGGGGCATGCGCCCCGGCGGCGGCCGGGGCCGGGGGGTGTCCGCCCTCTTCGCGGGCGACTCCGGCACCGGCAAGACGATGTCGGCGGAGGTCATCGCCGCCGATCTGGGCCTGGACCTCTACACGGTCGACCTGGCGACGGTGATCGACAAGTACGTGGGCGAGACGGAGAAGAACCTGGAACGCATCTTCTCGGAGGCGGCGGGCGTGAACGGAGTGCTGCTCTTCGACGAGGCGGACGCGATCTTCGGCAAACGCTCCGACGTGAAGGACGCCCACGACCGCTACGCGAACGTCGAGAGCGCGTACCTCCTCCAGCGCATGGAGTCCTTCGACGGCCTGGCCATCCTCGCCACCAACCTCCGGGCCAACCTGGACGACGCGTTCACCCGCCGTCTGGACCTCGTCATCGACTTCCCGGTCCCGGACCCCGAACAACGCCTCGTCCTCTGGGAGCGGTGCCTGGGCCCCGTACTCCCCCGGGGCATGGACCTGGACCTCGCCTTCTGCGCCGAGAACTTCGAGCTGGCGGGCGGCAACATCCGGTCGGTCGCGGTGACGTCCGCGTATCTGGCGGCGGACACGGGCGAGCCGGTGACGATGGCGACGCTGATCCACGCGATCCAGCGCGAGTACCAGAAGCTGGGCCGGCTGACGCTGGCGTCGGAGTTCGGCCCGTATCTGAAGCTGCTGGGCTGAGGCGGTGCGAAGCGCGGGCGGTGCCCTTGCGCGGGCCCGGAGTTGGCGCCACCGTGGGCGGGGGGCCGGTCGGTGACCGGCCGGTTCCTCTCCGTACGGCGACGGGAGTCAGCGTGACCGCATTGCCTGTTCTGCCCCACGAACTGCACGGCGACGGCCCGCACAAGGTGATCGCGGTGCACGGCTGGCTCGCCGACCGCTCCGCGTACGCCCCCGTGCTGCCGGACCTCGATCTCGGTGCGTTCCAGTACGCGGTGGTGGACCTGCGCGGATACGGCGAGGCGCGGGACGCGGGCGGCTCGTACACCACGGCCGAGGGCGCCGAGGACGTGCTCGCGCTGGCCGACCGGCTCGGCTGGGAGCGGTTCTCGCTGATCGGCCACTCGATGGGCGGCTCGGTCGTCCAGCGGGCGCTGGCCGCCGCGCCGGAGCGGGTGCGCCGGATCGTCGGGATCTCGCCCGTCCCCGCGTCGGGCCTGCCGCTCCCGCCCGAGCAGTGGGAACTCTTCGCCGCGGCGGCGCACACCCCGCGGAACCGCCGCGTCATCCTCGACACCACCACCGGAGGCCGGCGCCCCGCGGGCTGGCTGGACCGCATGGTGCGCCGCTCGGTCGCGTGCAGCGACGCCAAGGCCTTCCGTGCCTGGCTGGATTCCTGGGCGGGCGAGGACTTCCACGAGGAGGTCGAGGGCTCGCCCGTGCCCGCCCTCGCCGTCGTGGGCGCGCTGGACCCGGCCCTCTCGGCCGACGTGCAGCGGGCGACCTGGATGCGCTGGTACCCGCGGGCCGAACTGGTGGAGCTGCCGTCGTGCGGCCACTACGCGATGGACGAGACCCCGCTCGACCTGATCCGCGTGGTCGAGGACTTCCTGCGGGCGGACGCGGGGGCATGAGCGCGCACGTCGCCCCCGGCGCGCCCGTGCCGGACGTCTTCGACCCCAGGCAGTACGGGCGAGGCATCCCCCACGACCACTACCGCCACCTGCGCGACCACCACCCCGTGGCGTGGCAGGAGGAACCGGAGGTGCTCGGCTGGCCGGCGGGCCCCGGCTTCTGGGCGGTCACCCGGCACGAGGACGTGGTCCGGGTCCTGAAGGACTCCGCCACGTACTCCTCGTACCTGGGCGCCACCCAGATCCGCGACCCGGACCCCGCCGACCTGCCGTTCATCCGCCGCATGATGCTCAACCAGGACCCGCCGCACCACCGACGCCTGCGCGTACTCGTCAGCCGCGCCTTCACCCCGAAGCGCGTGGACCGTTTCGCCGAGGTCGTCCGCGAACGCGCCCGCTCGCTGCTCACCGGGGCGGTGGCCGAGGCGAGGTCCGGCGACGGCACGTGCGACCTGGTCGCCCGGGTCACCGACGACTACGCGCTCCTCAACCTGGCGGACCTGCTCGGCGTACCGGACACCGACCGCGCGCTCCTCCTCCACTGGACCCGCCGCGTCATCGGCTACCAGGACCCCGACGAGGCCGGAACACCATCGCTCGGCCCGGACGGCAGCCCGGTCAATCCCCGCTCCCCCTCCTCACTCCGCGACATGTTCGACTACGCGCACGCCCTGGCCGCCCACAAGCGCCGCGACCCCGCCGACGACGTCATGACGTCCCTGGCCACGGACCCCGAACTGACCGCCCCCGAGCTGGAGATGTTCTTCTTCCTCCTGGTGGTGGCCGGCAACGACACCGTACGCAGCGCGGCCCCCGGCGGCCTGCACCTCCTGGCGGAGAACCCCGAGGCGTACGGCCGCCTGCGCGATGGCGAGGCGGGGTTCGCGACGGCCGTGGAGGAACTCCTCCGCCGCCACCCCCCGGTCCTGACCTTCCGCCGCACGGCGACCCAGGACACGGCCCTGGCGGGCACGCGCATCCGCGCCGGCGACAAGGTGGTCGTCTTCCACGCCTCCGCCAACCACGACGAACGCGTCTTCTCCGACCCGTTCGCCCTGGACCTCTCCCGTACCCCGAACCCCCACGTCTCCTTCGGCGACGGCCCGCATGTCTGCCTGGGCGCGCATTTCGCGCGCTTGCAACTACGGGTGCTCTACGAGGAAGCGTGCCGGATCCTTCCGGCGTCGCTCGAACCTGCGGGTTCGCCGGGGCGACTGGTGTCGAACTTCATCAATGGGCTGAAGTCGCTGCCGGTGCGGGTGGGCGGGGGCTGACAGCCGACTCGTCAGGCAGAGGCCGGACGCCCGGCATGGTGGCAACCGCAGGCGCAATGCAGCTGTTCGACGGGAGCATCGCCAGGCCTGACGCGGATGACCTGTTCGCCGTGGCACAGGCGGTGCCCCTCGGGCCAGGTGGTGCCTGAAGTTCTGCATTCCGGGGATGTGTAAGAGGCATGAGGCACCGGCTGGGACCTGGTGCTCACGACAGACTGGCGGCATCGGAGGCGGTGAACGGCACACAGTCGGGATGGGCGAGGGCATCGGGCCGCGCTCCGCTCATCGAGAAGCCGTCGCCAAGCGCGGCGGCCGCACCTTCGATGACTTCCTGGCAGTAGATACAGATCTTCATGACGTCTCTCGCTTCCCGCAGGTGTTGCAGCAGCGAGGGAACCAGACGGCGATGCAACCATGACCGCCCCTTCCCCTCGGGCCAAGGTCCACCGCTGTGCGCGGGGTCAGGGCAACGTCGCACCACACGCAGTGTGCCCCGCGCTGCTGGGCCTGGGAGAGGCAGTCAGGGTCCGGAAGCATCCTGGAGCCGCGCGTATCGCTGTTCGTCCTGTAGGTGTCCACGCAACGACGGTCCCAAGCGTGGGAGCCTGACGGGAGACGACAACCTATGACACGGAGTTGATCATGCACACCGTGGCGATTACGGGCACTCGGTCAACAGACCATCGCCCGCAAGACGAATACGTGGCGCTCTTTGCCACGTACCTCGGGGCGTTCGCTCGCAGCACCTTCTACATCGGTGGTGCAAAGGGCATCGACTCATGGGCTTTGCTGTGGCTGGCGGAAAGTACATCCGCAGACATCACGATCGTCGTTCCGGGCACGGTGGCCCAGCAACCGGAAGAGGCTCAGCAGGCCGTCTCCCGTGCCCACAACGGCCAACGGATCAAGGAGATTGTCGAACTCGGAGCTCCTGTCCTGTCCGCCGAGGCGTACCACGTGCGCAACCGCTGGATGGTCGATCGTTCCGCGCTGACGATCGGGTTTCCTCACGCGACTGAGCCGTCATCGGGCACGTGGCAAACCATCAACTACACAGTAGAACAGGGCAAGCCGCGGCTGATCGTGCCCGTGTAGCAGCGGTATGCGTCACGATGAGGGGATGGGCAGCTCAACCGTGGGCGCGGCGGCACTGAAGAGGCTGAGGGTTCGACGTGGCCTGTCTCTGGCCGACATGGCTCGTGCTCTGACGCAGATCGCACAGGACTTGGGCATGCCCAGGCTGCCGCAGGTCGCGAGTGTCCAACGTTCGGTCGCACGTTGGGAGTCGAAGTCGGCGACGATGCCGGACGAGCGCTACCAACTGCTGCTTGCTCATCTGTACGCGACTACGCCCGGCAGCAGCCGCTCGCTCGGAGCAGGCTCGGACTTCGCGCAGTACCTAGATGCGTTGGGGCAACTGGGAGAGAGCGAAAGCCGGGTCTCGGAGCTGCGGAGCATGCTGGTCCGGGCAGTGACGGAGGACAGCGGCGGACTGCTGATGTTGCTGGCGCCAGAAGCCGGTGCAGGCTTGGGACAGGCCCTCGCGGATGCGTCTCTCTTGAACTCTGAGACCGTCTCTGGGCTTGCCTCCGTTGTTGCGGGCGTTAGTGCGCAGGTGGGGAGCCTTCCGTTCGTACGTTTGCATGTGATGCTCGCTCCAGCGTTGGAGGCATGCCGCCGGTTGATGGCCGACGGGCAGCCGGAGCCGGTGCGTGAGCACTTGCGGTGCACGCGGGTGGAGGCAGCGATGCTGGCAGGCCGCCTTGCGTTCGAGACGCGTGACGATGCTGCCAGTCGGGCTCTGTACGAGGAGGCGACCCGGGAGGCCGCCTGCTTGGGACAACCTTGGCGACAGGCATCGGTGCACCTGAGCCACGCTCTCACTGTCCTGTACGCGTCGCCCGAGATCGCGAACGCGGGCGCGCTCGTTGAGAAGGCGGTCCGCACAGCCAGTGGTGGAGAAAGCCGTCTGGTCCGTGCGCGAGCGCATGCACTGCAGGCGGAAGTTGCTGCTCGGTCGGGTCAGATCCGACAATCTGACGCTGCGCTTGGGTTGGCCTGGTACGACATCGAGCGGCAGTCTCCCGACGACCCTCTGCCGGGCGCGTTCTCTGCGGAGTACCTGCGCGGCTTCGAGGGGGTATGCCAGCTGTATGTGGGTGATCCGGCAGTCGCGCACGATCAGTTCGCGGCCTCGGCCGACTCTCTCGTATCCCCTCGGCAAAAGGTGCAGCGCGTCATCGTCACAACGGACCAAGCACTGGCGAGGATGCGGCTCGGCGAGCCGCATGCGGCAGCCGATCTCCTGCATGAATGCATCACAGAGGCGGCATCGGTGGGCGGGAGGGTGCCAATGATCCGTTTGCGGAGGGCCCGGCAGGAGCTTCGACCATGGCGACGGGAGGACTTCGTGGCGGATTTGGACGACCACATGATGGACGTGCTCGGTCGGTGACTTTGCTGCGGATTCCTGCTCTGAGCGGCGAAACCGAGTGCACAAAACCGATGAGAGGGCGCCGTTTATGGCGAGAATCACCTGGCCCCGATGCGTCAAGTGGGCACGACGTACCCGCTGTCGAATATGGAGTCCTCCAGCGGTCCGTAAATCTTGGCAAAGGGTCTACGAGCCAACAGAAGAAATCTTACCCGCTACCTGGATCTATTCGCAAGGTCATTGGATAGGGGGCTATTTTGTATACTCTATTTAAAATTTATTAGTGACATTGATGCCAGATCTCGGACCTGTTCATCAGAATCGCTGTTTGCCGCAGCTGAGATGGCATCCTTGAGGTCGGGCCAGGGGGCATACATTGAAGCAATTGCGGCAGCCTTCCTGACGTCTGGCTGATCGAACCTGATTCCATGTTTGATGACTTGGCAGATGCCGGGTGCGAAATCTTCTCCGGCTGCTGCAGCAATCATCATCAGTGCGAGAACGCGCGCATTCCAATCTGGCTCAGCGTAATAGAGGTCGATCAACTCCTGGGTAGGTATTGTGTCGAATTCTCCTGTAACTGAATTTAGTGTCGATCGCACGGCTTCCGGAGAGGTACCCTTAATGGAGTAGTTCTCGATGGAGAGGTATATCAAGTCTAGTGCTGCGTCTTCGATCAAGTGCAGTCCTACTCCGGCTGGTGTAGCCCATACCATTTCTGCCGGCGCTGATTCGACGGCTGGGTAGGTTCCCTGGAAAGCCCAATTCTGCCCCTCGGCGAATCTGGCGAATATTTGAGGGTCAATGGAGTCTCGAAATATCACGTTGAGGCGCATTAGTCACCTTCATTTGTGTGATGATCCGTTGATTGATTCGATGACCCAATTCGTTTACTTATTCGTGTTCTCTAGCATGTCGCGTATCCCGATCTTAAGTAAGCGGAATTCATGTTCTATTTGCGAGGGGGAGGCTCCAGACATTTTGGACTCTGCGTACCTTTCGATCTGCTCCGCGAGCGGGTTGACACTGTAACCGTCCGCCACCAGCATGTGAACTGAAGAGATCAGACTTTGTCCCGCTATCTGTGATTGTCCAGCTGTGGGAGCGGACTTGATCATCTCAATGAGGACGGTGCCGAGGCGCTCTTCGCGTTTCTGTTGCTGAGCGGGGTCCTGGGCGAGGGGCGCCATGATGTTCATGCTGCCATCCACCCCAAGAATCGGATCCAATCCCGTAACGGTGCCAGATTGCACCAGTGAATTCCTCATGGTGGTCGCGCTTGGCACACCATGCATGCGTCCTGTTTCCACGGACTGCACGAGTCTGTGATTCCTCCTCATGGCACGTATGAATATTTCCAGAGCCTTCTGTGCGGTCTTTGTGGTTCGTGTGGCGCGACTACGCAACACCGTTTCGTTAAATTCTGAAGAGCTCAATGATTTCGCTATGTCTTGATCGGGTAAAGGTGCCCCGTATGCTTTTTGTGACTTCCTTCGCAAGTCTTCCGATACGCTGAGTATGTCGACAATCTTTCCCTTTTTGTTCATTTTCTGCTTGGCGGCATAGGCGCCAACAGCGTTGACTCTCCCGATCACTCCTACGGATGAACTGCTTCGCTGGCTGTCCGGAGTGAATATAGAAACGGATTTTTCGATTGCCAGTACCTTTGCTCCGGGGCGGAAATATGCCATGACCATGGCTCTCTCGAAAGATGAAAGTTTGGCGAGAGAGTTTGCCCGTCCGCCTGTCCAGCCGGAAATTGCCTTCGTTATCACCGGGCCGCGATCTTCGGTGAGTAAGAGGTGGGCAAAATATTCCTGCTCGACTTGCGCCAGGGCTGGGATAATGAGAAGTGCCAATTCTTGATCCTTGACGCTGATGTTGCCTATGGTGATAGAGGGGTTGATCTTAGCGGTGATCGAACCGTCCTGTGACACCGTCAGACTTGTAAGGCGGTACTGTCGGCGCCAAATCCCTAGCCTTGCTTCCAGGGCTTTGTGGGACTTTCCCGACCCTACATATTTGGCAATTTTTGGCGTTAGGGAAGCTACTATTCGGTTGAGGTCTTCTTGTTTCTTTTTAGGGCTGTCCTTTTCGCGGCTTTCATTTGTTTTGCTCTTTGGATTATTCTTGGTGTCTCTCTTTTTGAGTTTCTCCCAGAGGCCTTTTCCTTTCTTGGTGATGAAGTTGACGATTTTGTCGATGGCTCTGTTCACGGGGCGGGCAACGGCGTGAAAAACGCTCTTGACCTTGTTGGCGAGGCTGCCGATGCCGAGGAGTGAGGCGAGGAAGCCGATCAGCAGGGGGACGCTGGTGGCGAGGGCGGCTTCGACCATTTTTGGGACGCCTGCCGAGCCGCCGTTGGCGATGGCGATGACCGCGTCCAGGACCGCGTTGACGAATTCGACGATCTGGGCGCCCTGGTTCACGATGAACGTGACGATGTCGATGATTCCCTTGACCGCGCGGACGAAGGCGGAGGCGGGGTTGAGGAGGGAGATGATCCAGGTGATCCCGGCGATGATGACGGTGGGGATCAGGTAGCTGGTGAGTTTTTCGAGGATGGTGGCCTTGAGGTCGCCTGCCTCGGACTCGATTTCCTTGACGGCGCCTGCGGGGCCCTCGGCGGCGAGTTTCTTCGCGACCGGGACGGACTGTTCGACGGCGGTCAGGGCCTGGTCGGGGATGCCCTTGCGGGTGATGCGGGCGCGGATGTTGGCCCAGGTCAGGCCCAGGAGGGCTCCGATGAGCTGGATGATGCCCTTGAGGTCGAACTTCTGCGGGAGTTCGAGGCCCGCCTTGACGGCGGTGCCCAGCAGCCAGGACACGACACCCGTTTTGAGGTGTTCGGCGACGTTGGTGATGAAGAGGTTGAGGCCTGCGCCGACCGCGCGGACGAGGTTGCCGAGGAACCCGATGGGGTCCTTGATGATCTTCATGATCGCGGAGGCGGCCTTGGCGAGGATCCCGAGCAGGAGGTTCTTCAGCTCGTTGATCGTCTTGATGACGCCGACGATCGCGTCCTTCGCCTTGTCGATCAGGCCCTTGTTGGCCTCCTGGAGCTTCTTGATCTCCTCGTCGACCTTGTTCAGTGCCGCGGTGTACTTCTGTGCGAGGTCCTGGACCAGCTGGTCGGACTTCTCGTTGACCGTGGCTTCGAGGTCGTCGAACTTCCCCGCGAAGTCCTTCGCCGCGTCTTCGCCGAACTGCTTGAGGTCGGCGGGGAGTCCGTCGACCTCGGCCTTGAGCTCGGTGCGGCCCTTGGCGATGCGGGCCTTTGCCTTGCCCAGTTCGGTACCGATGATGTCGGCCACGGACGAGATGACGGTCTGCATCTTCGCCACGTAGAGCTTGCGGGCCTCCTGGTAGAGGTTGTTCGCCTCCTTCGGGAGGCCGGCGAACTTGTCCTTCACCCAGCGGGCCTTGCCGGTCCAGCTCGAATAGCGTTTGTCCTTGTACGCCTTCATCCGGCGCTTGTGGTCCGCGGTGAACGCGTCCCGGGCCGCCTTCTCGCCCGAGGTGAACGCCGTGTCGACCTTCTTGTCGAGGCCGGAGAGGGTGGTCTCGACGTCCTTCTTCGTGCCGTCGTAGACCTTCTGGAGCTTCGCCGTGACCTCGGCGCGCTTCTTCTCGTCCCTGCTCTTGGTCTCGCCCTTGCCGCCGTCGACCTGCTTGCCCGCCGACGCCCGGGTCGCGGTCAGGGCGTTCATGGCCTGGGTGCCGGAGGCCGCCGCCCCGGCCTTCGCGGTGCTCAGCTGCTGGGCTTCGGCCGCCTTGCCCTTGGCGGGGGCCTTCGCGGAGTCCGTTTCCGCGGTCTTCTTCGCGGACAGGGCCTGGTCGAACTCCGGCTCGTTGCCCTTGGCCAGCTGGTCCTCGGTGACCTCCGCGTCCGCCATCGCCTGGTCGTTGGCGGCCGGGCCCTGGGAGAAGTCGGTCACGGAGGCGGGCTGCTGGGCGGGGACCGCGTCCGCCGCCGACGGGGCGCCGGGGTTGCCCGGGGCCTGGTCCGGGGTCATCGGGGTGACGGGCTTGTCCTTGGCCGCCGAGGTGTCCGGCGGGGCCTTCGTCGCCGTGTCGATGTCCTTGGCCGAGGACTCCTTGCCGTCCTTGACCTTCCCGTCGACCTCGCCCTTGATCTTGTCCGCCTTGCCGGACTTCGAGAACTTGTCGGCGTCGTCGAGATTCTTCGGGGCCTGTGCGTCGATCGCCTTGTTCACCGCGTCGATGAACGCCTGCTTGTTGAACTCGCCGGGCTTCGCGGCGTTCATCTTCTCGGCGTTGGCCGCCTTGCCCTGCGCCTCCTTGTCGTCGGGAGGTGCGACGGCCGCGTCCTGCGCCGATCTGGACTCGGCGGCGGCGGGGGCGTGATGGGCCAGGCGGACTCTCTTGGCCGCCACGTCCGAAGTGACCTTGCGGAAGCCGGGGGCCTGGGCGGGGGACGGCTTCACCGGGGCCGTGTACCGCTGCGCGACCAGGCGGGAGACGGCCCTGTTGCCCGCCGCCCGCTGCAGGCCGACCAGGCCGCGCCGATCGGGGGCGGGGCGGTCGCCCGGTAATCTCGCCGGCGCGGCCGTCGCCGTCGTCCGGGAGACAGCCGGGTGCGCGGGAGACGGGTGGGCGGCGGCGGGGTTCTTGTCCGGAACCGCCTTCATCCGTCCTCCCGGCCGCACATGTGCTCCGTCGACGTCCCAGGGTGTGGGCAGTGCCGACCCCGTACGCAGCGCGCGCGCACCGTGAACGGGGGCAGTTACCGGCAGTACGTACGGCGTCGGCGCATTGCCTGATCGGGCAGCGGCCGGTGCACGGGTGGGCGGCCGAGCGTCCGTTCCCGGTGATCGCGGGTGTCGCGAGAATTGCGGGCGTTCCCGGCCAAGGAGAGACTCATATGCCGTCGTACCTGTCCCCGGGCGTCTACGTCGAAGAGATCGAGTCCGGGTCCCGGCCGATCGAAGGGGTGGGCACCTCGGTCGCCGCCTTCGTCGGTTTCGCCCAGAAGGGGCCGTTCGACGAGCCGACGCTGATCACCAACTGGAGCCAGTTCGCAGGCACGTTCGGTGACTTCGTCGATGGGACGTATCTGGCGTCGGCCGTCTACGGGTTCTTCGCCAACGGCGGCGGCGTCTGCTACGTGGTGCGGATCGGTGACGGCACCGAGCCCCCGGCGGACGGGGACGACGAGCAGGGCGCCGGGCAGCTGCCCGTGGGGTCGGAGACGCAGCTCGGGCCGTACGCGGTGAAGCCCCGCCCCGGTGCGGCCGGAGAGATCACCGTCGAGGTGGCCGAGGCGGAAGGGGACGATCCGCCCTCCGACGTCTTCCAGCTGATCGTGAAGCGGGACGGGCAGGTCGCGGAGACGTACCCGGGCGTCACGACCAAGCGCAGCAAGGAGAACGTCGCCACCCGGGTCAACGCGAAGTCGGAGATCATCGAGATACGCGAGACGGCCCGCGGCGCCGCCCCGGCCAGGCCCGAGCCGCAGAGCGTGACCCTGGCGCCCGCCGCGCCCGCCTCACCCGCGAGCGGGGCGCTGACCCCCGAGCTGTACGTCGGCGATCCCGACCGCCGGACCGGTCTCGGCGGGCTCGAAGCGGTCGACGAGGTCACGACCATCGCCGTGCCCGACCTGATGAGCGCGTACGAACGCGGGCTGCTGGACCTGGAGTCGGTCATCGCCGTCCAGCAGGGGCTGATCACCCACTGCACGCTGATGGGCGACCGCGTCGCCATCCTCGACCCGCCGCCGGGGCTGAGCCCGCAGCAGATCCGCGCCTGGCGCACCGACCGCGCCAACTTCGACTCCAAGTACGCCACGCTCTACTACCCCTGGATCCGGGTCGCCGACCCCTCGTCCGGGCGCGCCCGGCTCGTTCCGCCGAGCGGTCACATCGCCGGGGTCTGGGCGCGCAACGACGAGTCGCGCGGGGTGCACAAGGCACCCGCCAACGAGGTCGTCCTCGGGGCGGTCGCCCTCCAGACCCAGCTGACCAAGGGCGAACACGATCTGCTCAACCCGATCGGGCTGAACTGCATCCGGTCCTTCCCCGGGCGCGGCATCCGGGTCTGGGGCGCCCGGACGCTGGCCTCCGACCCGGCCTGGCGCTATCTGAACGTCCGGCGCCTCTTCAACTACCTGGAGGAGTCGATCCTCGCCGGTACGCAGTGGGTCGTCTTCGAGCCGAACGACGACGCCCTGTGGGCCCGTATCCGGCGCACCGTCTCGGCGTTCCTGGTCAACGAGTGGCGCAAGGGGGCGCTGTTCGGGCTCACGCCGGAAGAGGCGTTCTACGTCAAGTGCGACCGCGAGACCAACCCGCCGGAGAGCATCGACGCCGGCCAGGTCATCTGCGAGATCGGGGTGGCACCGGTCAAGCCGGCCGAGTTCGTCGTCTTCCGCCTCTCCCAGCTGACCGGGGGCACCGGTGGCGTCGACGAGTAGCGCCGCCGGGAGCGGTGCCCCAGCAGCGCGGCCGTCCTGAGGTCCACCCAGCGGTATGAGCGGTAAAGGAGTCTGTTGTGCCACTTCCCGATCTCGACAGCACCGTCGGGGCCTCCTTCGGCCTCGAATTCGACAGCGTCGTCATCAAGCAGATCACCGAGGTCAGCGGTCTGAAGATGGAACAGGACGTCATCGAGCTGAAGCAGAACACCGCCGACGGCCGCTACGCCATCAAGAAGCTCCCCGGCAGGCCGAAGGCCGGTGAGGTGACCGTGACCCGTGGTCTCACCGAGGACAACAGCTTCGAGCGGTGGATCAAGGACTCCCGGTTCGGCCGGATGACCGCCGCCCGCCGCAACGGCGCCGTCATCGTGTACGACCACGAGGGCATCGCCATCAAGCGCTACAAGCTCATCAACGCCTGGCCGAAGTCCCTGGAGATCGGCACCCTCAAGGCCGGTGACACCTCGGTCCTGACGGAGAAGCTCGCCATCACCTACGAGAGCATGGAACTCGACTGATGCGGCGTACGGCTCCGGCGGAGGCCCCCGAACGGCCAGGCACGCACCACCCGGCCGGTGGCAACGGACGTTCCGGCCAACGGGAGCCGCTCCGTACCGAGTTCACCTTCGAGCTGCCGCGCGGTTACGTCGACGAGACGGGCGCCGTGCACCACACGGGTGTCATGCGGCTCGCGACCGCGCGCGACGAACTCGTGCCGCTGCGGGACGACCGGGTGCGGGAGAACTCCGCGTACCTCTCGGTCGTGCTCATCTCCCGGGTCGTCACCCGGATCGGCACGATCGACGACATCCACCCCGGCGTCATCGAGGACCTCTTCGCCTCCGACCTGGCCTTCCTCCAGGACTTCTACCGGCGGATCAACGCCGAGGGCCACACCCGCGCCGCCGTCACCTGTCCGTCCTGCCAGGAGGAGTTCGCGGTGAATCTCGCCGGTGGCCGCCTGGGGGAATCGTGACGTACGCGGCCGACCTGCTCTACGAGGAGGTCGCGTACCTCGCCTATCACTTCCACTGGCCGCTCGATGAGCTGCTGGACCTGGAGCACCCGGAACGACTGAGGTTCGTCGCGCAGGTCGCTCGCCTCAACGGGCAGTAGCGAACGGCGCGGGGAGGGCGGAGGATCCATGGGCCTGATGTCCTGGCTGCTCGGAGGCGGGCGCACGGAGACGGGTACGGGGGCGGGGGCCGGTGGTGCGGGCGTCGCTCCGGCGCCGCCGCGCGAACGGGTCGACCCGAGTGAGCTGCCGCCCATCCAGCGGACCCTGGGCGCCCAGGATCTGGTCATCGACCCCGCCGGGTTCCAGGGGTCGCTCTCCACCCGGCAGGACGTTTCGCTCGGGACCCCGCTCGGGCACCTGGTCAGCCCGGACGCGCCCACCGGGCTGGTGCACGGGATCAGCGCTCCGGCCGGTACGGACGGTCCGGCCGCCGTGGACCGTCCGTCGGCGGTGCAGCGGTCCGTGGAGCGTCGGGGGGAGCTGCCGGTCGGGACACGGTTCGTCCCGCTTTCCGTACCCCTCTCCGTGCCTGTGCAGCGCGTCGTTCCGGGTGACGCGCCTGCGATGACGTCGGCGGGAGCGGCCGCCGTGGCGGAGTTGCCGGTGCGCCAACTGGTGGGCGAGCAGCCACTTGTGGCGGCGTCCGGAGCGGTTGCGTCCGAGGCCGAGCCGCCGGCGCCGGGCCCGTCGTCGCCCCCGGCTCCGCCCGTTCAGCGGTCGGTGATGCCGGCCGGCCCCGCCCCCGGCACGGCCCGGCGCGCGCCCGGTCTCGGCGCTCCCATGTCCGCCCTTCCGCCAACGGCTCAGCGGCAGGCTGACGTTGAGGGTTCCGGTGCGGAGGCCGGGGGGATGCCGATGGCCCGGAGCGCGGTGGACGGTGGGGGCCATGGGGACAGTGGGGGCGGTGAGGTCTCCGAGGTTGCCCAGGTGCCCGTGGCCCCGGAGGTGGAGCCCGATGCCGGCGGGCCCACCGCGCCGCTGCTCGGCGACTCCCCCCTGCTCCCCGCCGCGTCGGACTCCACACCGCCGGGCCCCACGCAGGCGGTGCAGCGGACTCCCGCCGTGCCGCCGCAAGCCCCCCTGGCGCCGCCCCCGAGCACTTCTCCGGTCGCGCCGCTGCTCGCCGACCGGCCCGTGACGCTGCGGAACGTGAGCGGTGGCGGGCCGGGGGCCGTACAGCGTTCCGCAGTGGACGGGGTGGCGCCGTCTCCGCCGGCCGGTGCGGGGCCGGGGCCGATGCAGGTGCAGGTGCCGGGTGCGGAGCCGGTGTACCTGGACGATGCCGTTCCGGTGCGCTGGACCTCCGGCGGGGCGGGTACGCCGTCGATGGCGTCGGCGACGCCGTCCGCACCGGCGGCGCTGCAACGTACCGCCGCGGCTCCGGGGCAGGCGACGGGCGCCCCGCCGCTTCCCGCCCTCCAGCGTCAGGCAGTCGGGGGGCCTCCGGTGCCGCGTTCCCTGCCGGGTTCCGGTGGCACCGGCACACCGACGACCGCCCGCGTCCCCTCCGCGCCCTCCTTCATCACGGCGGGCTCGGCCGCCGTGGCCGCCGGGGTGGCCCAGCGGATGGCCGACGGCAGCGTCGTCTTCGGGTCGCCGCCCCCGCCGTACGCGCCGCCCGTCGTCCAGCGCGAGACGGAGACCGAGGAGCCACCACCCCCGGACCCGCCTGCCCAGGAGCTCGCGCCCGAACCCGACCCGGAGCCGGAGGCCGGGCCCGTGGCCGAGGGGCACGGGCCACCGGGCGCCGCCGCGGCCACCGGGCCCGGAGGAGCGCCCGTCGTCACCGACGAGCTGGTACGCGCCCTGTATCCGCCGCTCAGCAGGCTCTTCAAGGCGGATCTGCGACTGGAACGCGAACGAGCGGGATTCCTCATCAACACCAGGCACTGAGAGCACCGCCGGGGACAGAGAACTGAACGCACCACCAGGCACGGAGAACTGAGAGCACCGCCAGGAACCGAACGCACCACCAGGCACTGAAACGAGAGGTACGCGCCATGGCCACCGCCCAGGACAACGATCCCGCCGTCAGTGTCTGCTTCGTCGTCACGATCGACGACATCGAGCTCGGATCGTTCAACACATGCGACGGGCTGGGCTGCGAAGTGGTGCTCGAAACACGGGAGGAGGGCGGGAACAACGGGCATCTGTGGCAGCTGCCGACCCGCCTGAAGTACTCGAACGTCAAGCTCTCCCGGCCGCTCACCAAGGAGACCGAGAAGGTGGCGCGCTGGTTCGCCACCATGACGACCGGGTTCAGCCGCAAGACGGCGCACATCGAGGCGCGGACCGGTGACGGGCAGAAGGTGGCCCAGTGGGGGCTGCTGGAGGTCGTGCCCGTCCGCTGGACCGGCCCGTCCTTCACCCCGGAATCGCCCAAGGTCGCGATGGAGACGATCGAGATCGCCCACCACGGCTATGTGATGGAGGGCTGAGCGTCGTGAGCGGTGCGGGTCCCATCGCCTTCAGCGCCGCCGGTACGTCCGGGGCGTCGGCCGCGAAGGCGGGCAGGGGAGGTTCGGCCAGGCCCAAGCTGGAGCACGCCTATCTGGAGCTGCGGACCCCGCCGACCGGCGGCGGCCTCACCCCCGGCGGCCCGTGCGGGCGGATCGACTTCCAGTTCAACCCCAAGGAGCTGAGCCTCACCAAGGCCGCTTCCTGGAAGCGGAGCCCGGCCAAGGGCGCGAAGAGCTCCGGGCCGCCGGAGTACCAGGGCTCGCAGCCCAGCAAGCTCACCGTGGAGATGTTCTTCGACGCCAGCGACACCCAGGACACCCGGGTGGTGACCTCGGTGGAGCAGCTCTTCGCGTGCTGCGTGCCGACCAACGAGACCCGCCAGCAGCAGCGCTCCTCGCCGCCGTGGGTGGTCTTCCACTGGGGCGGGCTGACCGGGTTCCCCGGCTATGTCAGCCAAGTGCAGGCGAAATACACCCTGTTCACCACCTCGGGCGTGCCGATCCGGGCCGTCTGCCAGGTGACCATGGAGGAGATCAGCGGCGACACCCCGGGCCAGAACCCGACCTCGGGCGCCCTCGCGGCCCGTCGGGTGCACCGGCTGGACGCCGGGGACTCGCTGCCCTCGCTGGCGCAGCGCGAGTACGGCGATCCGGCGGCCTGGCGGGTGATCGCGGAGGCGAACGGGATCGACGACCCGCTGCGGCTGGCCCCCGGACGGCAGCTGCTGCTCCCCGCGCTCGACGAGCTGAGCCGGCTCGAAGAGGGCCGGGACGGAGGGCGGTCCTGATGGCGCAGCCGGGCGTCGCGACGGCGCTGGTGGTGGAGTTCGGCGGCAGCCCGCTGCCGCCGAAGTTCGTGAACACCCTGGTCGAGGGGTACGTCGACGACAGCCGGACGCTGCCCGACCTGTTCCTGCTGCGCTTCCGCGACCCGGACCGGGTGCTGCTGGAGCAGACCGGGCTGAAGATCGGCAGCGAGGCCAGGCTGCTGGCCCGCGCGGGCGGGGACTCGGCACCGAAACCGCTGCTCAAGGGGGTCGTCACCGCCCTGGAGGTGGAGCTCGACGAGACCGGCACCTTCACCGTCGTACGCGGGCTCGACGAGTCGCACCGGCTGTTCCGTGGCCGCAGGGTGGCCAGCTACCAGAACATGACGCTCGCCGACATCTGCGCCCAGGTCGCCCAGCGCGCCGGACTGAAGCCGGGCACGGTCGACGTGGCCGGGCCGGTGCTCGAACACATCGCCCAGCCCAACGTCACGGACTGGGAGTTCATCCGGGACCTGGCCGAGGAGGCGGGCGCCCAGGCGTATGTGCTCGACGGACAGCTGCACATCACCCGGCCGTCCGAGGCGAGCGGCGCACCGGACGGTTCGGCGCGGGCCGACCGCCATCCGCTGGTCCTGGAGATGGGCAGCAATCTGCTGCGCTGCCGGGCCGGGGTGTCCTCCGCCGAACAGGTCTCCGAGGTCGAGGTGCGCGGCTGGGACGTCAAGGCCAAGCAGCCGCTGATCGGACGGGCCCCCGCCGGGAAGTCGGCGACGCTGGAGCTGGGGGTGAGCGCGGCCGAGGTGTCCGCCCCGTTCGGCGAGGCGCGCTTCGTGGTCACGGACGCGGCGTACGGGGCGCAGGCGCAGGTGGACCAGGCGGCGAAGGCCCTGGCCGAGCGGATCGCCGGGTCGTTCGCGGAGCTGGAGGCGGTGATCCGGGGGAACCCGGAGGTGCGGGCCGGGAGCGCGGTGGCGCTCAACGCGGTGGGGGCGCCGTTCGAGGGCCGGTACACGGTCACGTCGTCGCGGCATGTCTTCGACCCGGTGCGCGGCTACGAGACCTGGCTGACCGTCTCGGGCCAGCAGGAGCGTTCGCTGTTCGGGCTGACCGGCGGAGGGCCGGGTTCCGGCGGCTCCGGCGCGGGGGGCGGGGGCGCGTCGCGCTGCGCGGGGCTGGTCAGCGGGACGGTCACGGACACCCACGACCCGGAGGGCTCGGGCCGGGTCAAGGTGCGGTTCCCCTGGCTGTCGGACGAGTACGCGAGCGACTGGGCGCGTACGGCGCAGTCGGGCGGGACGAGCGGGGGCGAGGCTTTCATCCCCGAGGTCGGCGACGAGGTGCTGGTCGGGTTCGAGCACGGGCACCTGGACCGTCCGTACGTACTCGCCGGGCTCTACAACGGGAAGGACCGGCCGTCCCAGGGCAGTGGTGGCGGTGGCGGGAACGGTGGTGGGCCGGCCGGAGCCGTGACCGGCGCATCGTCCGCCGGGGGAGCCGCCCCGGAGCCCGCCGCCCCCGGCGGCTCGCTGGTCGACCCGACCAGCGGGGCCGTCAACCGGCGCTCGGTCGCCTCCAAGAGCGGCAACCAGCTGGAGATCCTGGACGGCGCCAACGGCCCGCAGGGCGTACGTCTGCTCACCGGCGACGGAAAGCTGAAGATCGATCTCGACCGCAAGGGCACCGTGATCGTGATCAACAGCGACGGCAGCGTGAATATCGAGGCCAAGCAGCAGGTGTCCATCAAGGCGGACCGCGGGGTCGCGCTGGACGGCGGCCAGGGAGCCCTCGAACTGCGCGGCGACAGCGTCACGTTGACGTCCCGCGGCGGAGTCAGCGTCGACGGCGGGAACGGCGAGGTCAAGCTCTCCACCGGCGGCACGGTGAACGTCCGGGGTGCCCAGGTCGCGGTCGACGGAACACAGCGCACCGACATCAAGAGCGGCGGTTCCCTGGCCGTCAACGCACCCATGGTGAAGATCAATTGACCGCGCGGACGCGCCGATCGAGAGGAACGGGCTCCCATGCCAGCAGTCGCGGCGGCAGCCGCACGGGTCGGCGACCCCACCGGACACCCCGGCACGGTCGGGCCACCCGGCGTCCCGACCGTGCTGATCGGCGGGCTCCCCGCCGCCACGGTCGGCACCCCGCACCTGTGTGCCTTTCCGCCGCCCGCGGTGCACGCCCCGTCCGTGATCGTCCCGCCCGGCAGCACCACGGTGCTGATCGGCGGGCGGCCCGCCGCACGCGTCGGGGACCGGTCCGCCTGCGGCGCGCCGATCGTGTCCGGGTGCCCGACGGTGCTGATCGGAGGCTGAGCGGCCATGGGTCAGGAGTTCATCGGCGCGGGCTGGGCCTTCCCGCCGCGCACCGACGCCACCGGTTCCATCGCCCTGGTGCGCGGGGAGCACGAGCTGGAGGAGTCCATCCGGCTGGTCCTGGCGACGTCACCGGGCGAACGCCCGATGCGGCCGGAGTTCGGCTGCGCCATCAACGACTACGTGTTCGCCCCGGCGGACGCGGGCACGGCCGGGCAGCTCGCGTACGAGGTGCGCCTCGCGCTGGACCGGTGGGAGCCCCGGATCGAGGTCACCGAGGTCGTCGTCCGGTTCGACCAGGTGGACGACGGGGTCCTGTACATCGACATCGGCTACACCGTCCGGGGCGCCAACGACCCCCGGAACCTGGTCTTTCCGTTCTATGTGATCCCGCAGCACGAGGAGGTGGACGGCGCGTGACGCTGCCCAGCCCGCATCTGGACGACCGCCGTTTCCAGGGCCTGGTCGACGAGGCGAAACGGCTCGTCCAGCAGCGCTGCCCCGAGTGGACCGACCACAATGTGTCGGACCCGGGCGTGACCCTCATCGAGGCCTTCGCGACCATGGTCGACCAGCTGGTCTACCGGGTGAACCGGGTCCCGGAGAAGAGCTATCTGACCTTCCTCGACCTGATCGGGGTCCGGCTCCACCCGCCCACGGCCGCGCACACCGATGTGACGTTCCGGCTCTCCGCACCGCAGCCCGGACCCGTGCGGGTGCGGGCCGGGACGGAGGTCGCGACCGTCCGTACGGAGACCGAGGAAGCGGTGGTCTTCACGACCGTCGGCGAACTGTCCATCGTCCCCTGCGAGTTCGCCCACCTCGCCACCTGGCCGACTGCCGGGGACGCCGTCGACCGCTCCGAGGAACTCGCGCTCGGCCGGTCCGTCCCCTGCTTCGGCGCCACGCCCGCGCCCGGCGACGCCCTCTATCTGGGCCTGTCCGCGGCCGTCCCCTCGGGAGTCGTCGCGCTGCGGCTCGACTGCTCGGTCGAGGGCGTCGGCGTGGACCCGCTGCGGCCGCCGCTGGTCTGGGAGGCGTGGGACGGCAGCGCCTGGACGGCCTGCGAGATCGAGAAGGACGACACCGGCGGCTTCAACCGGTCCGGCGAACTGATCCTGCACCTGCCCGAGGGCCACACGCCCGCCGTCGTCGTACGCCGGACCGGCGGCTGGCTGCGCTGCCGTCTGGTGGAGGCCGCCCCGGGGCAGCCCACCTACATGGCGCCCCCGGTGGTCCGCCGGATCACCGCGTTCACGATCGGCGCGACCGTCGGGGCGGTGCACGCCGAGACCGTGACCGACGAGGTGCTCGGCCCGGCCGAGGGCGTACCCGGCCAGACCTTCACGCTGAGCCGGCCGCCGGTCGTCCCCGGCGACTTCGTCGTCGAGGTCGCGGATCCGGCGGGCGGCCCGGACGGCACGGAGTGGACCCGGGTCGACGACTTCGCGCACTCCGGCCCCGAGGACCGGCACATCACCCTCGACCCCAACTCGGGGCGGGTCGAATTCGGTCCGGCGGTACGGGAGCGGGACGGCTCCATCCGCTACTACGGGAAGGTGCCGCCGAAGGGCGCCGCCGTACGCGTGCGCTCGTACCGCACCGGCGGGGGGCTGCGCGGCAACGTCGCCCGCGCCACCCTCCAGGTGCTGCGCAGCGCCATCCCCTACGTGGCCCGGGTGGAGAACCGCCGCCCCGCGCTCGGCGGGGTCGACGGCGAGACGGTCGAGAGCGCGCGGGTGCGCGGCCCGATGACGCTGCGGACCCTGCACCGGGCCGTGGTGCCGCACGACTACGAACTGCTCGCCCGGGAGGTCGCGCCCGACGCGGCCCGGGTGCAGTGCATCCCGGCCGGCGGGGACCCGGACGTCGAGGCGGGCGGGGTGCGGCTGCTGGTCGTACCGGCCGGGCGCAGCGACGAGCAGGGCCGGATCCGGTTCGACGAGCTCGTCCCGCCGCAGCACACCCTCGCCCTGATCGCGGGCCATCTCGACGAACGCAGGCCCATCGGCGCCCGGTTGGTGGTCGAGCGGCCCTTCTACCAGGGGGTCACCGTGGTCGCCACGGTCCAGGCCCGCCGGGGCGTCGTGCTGGAGCGGGTGCGCGAGGAGGCGCTGACCGCCCTCTACAGCTACTTCAACCCGCTGAGCGGCGGACCGGGCCGCGACGGCTGGCCGTTCGGCCGGCCGATCCAGTCGGGCGAGGCGTTCGCCGTACTGCAACAGGTGCCGGGCGTCGACCTGGTGGAGGACGTACGCCTCTTCCCGGCCGACCCGGTGAACGGGCAGCGCGGCGAACCCACCACCAAGATCGCACTGGACCGGCACGCGCTGGTCTTCAGCTACGAGCACCAGCTCCGGGTACGGGAGGCCTGACCACCATGCGCACAGCCGTGACCGGGCTGCCGACACCGCACCCGCTGATCGAACAGCTCCCGGCGGTCTACCTGGAGCAGGACTTCCTGCGGCGGTTCCTCGCGGCGCTCGACGACGTACTCGCCCCGGTCCTGCTCTCCATCGACAACCTGCCCGCCCACCTCGACCCGCGCAGCGCGCCGGAGGACTTCCTGGCCTGGCTGGCCCAGTGGGTGGCCGTCGACACCCGCACGGACCACCCCGTCGCGCAGCGGCGCGCGACGGTGCGCGGCGCGGTCGAGCGGCACAGCCGGCGGGGCACCCGGCGCGGTCTGGCGGAGGCGGTGTTCCTGGAGACCGGGATCGAGCCGGACATCGTGGAGAGCGGCGGCACGGCCTGGTCGACGACACCGCGCACCCAGTTCCCGGGCGGCCCGCGCCCGTGGGTCACGGTCCGGGTCCGGGCCGCGCAGCCGTACCAGGTCGACCGGGTGCGGCTGGAGGAGCTGATCCGGACCGAGATCCCGGCGCATGTGGGCTTCGACCTGGAGGTCCTGTGATCTGCGGGGCGTGCGGCCAGAGCAACGCGCCGGGGACGCAGTTCTGTACGTCGTGCCGGGCGTTCCTGGAGTGGGAGTCACCGGAGAGCGGTACGCCGACGGCCCCTGAGGCCACCCCTCCTCCCGCACCACACCCTGCGCCTGTGCCGCGTCCCGCTCCCGCGCCTCAGCCGCAACGACCTCCTCAGCAGTCCCCCACCCCTCAGCCCCCCGTCGCCGCGACCGCCGCCCCGCGTCGCCCCGGCGACGAGGCGGCCACGCCGGTGCCGGGGCCCGAGGCGCTGCCCGACGTACCGCCCACTCCCGCGCACCCGCCCCCGGGCCCGGCACCCGCCCCGCCCGTCCGCTGCCCCAACTGCCGTACGGAGAACGACCCGGGCCGCACCCTGTGCGTGCGCTGCGCGCTGCTCCTGGACCCGGGCCCGCCGCCCGGGGTCCGGCCCCCCTGGTGGCGGCGGATCCTCCGGCGGCGCACGCGTCAGGCGCCCACCGCGGGTACCCGGCCGAAGCGGCGGCTGTGGCGCCGTCCCGGTCTGACGCTGCCGATCCTGCTGATCGTGCTGGCGTGCGGGGTCTGGTTCGCGCTTCCGCACCTGTCCGGCTGGTTCGGCTTCGCCAAGGACGAGACCGGGACGCCGGAGGCGGTGCCGCCCACCCGGTTCCGGGCCTCCAGCAGGGCTCCGGGGCATCCGGCGGGCGAGGCGTTCGACGGCTTCAACAACCGTTACTGGGCGCCCTCGGCGGCCGGACCCGACACCGGGGTGGGCCAGTACCTGGAGTGCGACTTCGAGCAGCCGGTACGGGTGCTGAAGCTGGTCGTCTTCTCGGGCACCTCGACCAAGATGGACGAGTTCCTCACCCAGGCCCGCCCGGCGCGGATCACCGTCGTACTCACCTCCGCCGACGGAACCAGCGCCACCAAGCAGCTGCGGGTCAAGGACCAGCCGGGCCAGCAGACCTTCGACCTGCGCGGATCGGAGGTCGTCAGGGCCCGGCTCACCACCGACACCACATACGGAGCGGGCCCCGGCCGCCGGCTCGCCGTCGCCGAGATCGAGTTCTTCGGCCGCAGATCCTGACCGGAGTCATCCCGTGCGCAGCGCCACCAGGTTGTCGGCCTGTGCGAGGCCGCTCTCCTCGACGACCTCGCGCACGCTCTGCGCCTCGCGGACCAGCGCGAACCGCACCTGCCCGTCGGCGCCGGTGCGGTAGCCGTACACGGCGGGCCGGGGCAGCGAGTTGTACGAGAAGTGCGAGGAGAAGTAGTACGCCCCGGTGTCGTACAGCGCCACCACGTCGCCGGGTTCGATGGCGGGGAGTTCGGCCGCGGTCGCCGTGAGGTCCCCGGCGAAACAGCAGGGCCCCGCGATGTCGACGACCTCGGCCGGGCCGTGCTTGGGGCGGCCCGCGGCGTCGAGGACGCCGACGCGCAGCGGCCAGGAGCCGGGCATGAACACGGTACGGGTGGCGACCTGGGCCCCCGCGTGCGTGACCGCGATCCGCCGCCCGCCCGCGGACTTGGTGTACTCGACGACCGTGCCGATCGTCCCGCTCTTGGCGAGCAGCGAGCGGCCGAACTCGGTGACGAGGGTGTAGCGGCCGTCGAAGAGGCCGGGTGCGGCGGCGCGGAGTCCGGCGACGTGGTCGGCGTACGTGGGGCGGTCGTCCTCGTCGGCGAAGTTGACGGGCAGGCCGCCGCCGATGTCGATCCCGGTGATCCGGGCGTGGCCGAGGCGCGTGTTGATCCGCTCGGCCAGCTCGTACGCGGCGCTGATGCCCTCGGCGATGAGCGGCAGCGGGCAGCCCTGGGAACCGACGTGCGCGTGCAGCCGGTTGAGCCAGGGGTGGCGCTCGAAGGCCTCGATCACCGCGTCGACGGCCCCCGGGTCGCGCAGTGCGACGCCGAACTTCGAGGTCGCGGTGGCGGTGCTCATCGCGCCGATGGCTCCGGCCCCCACCTGCGGGTTCACCCGGAGCCCGAGGGGCCCGGAGGCCTCCCGCCCGGCCAGCAGGCGGTCCACCCGGGCCAGCTCCTGGAAGTTGTCCAGGTTGATCGCGATGCCGTGGTCGAGGGCGGACTCCAGCTCCTCGACCGTCTTCGCGGGGCTGTCGAAGACCAGCCGGTCGTACGTGAACCCGGCCGCCAGCGCCTGTTCCAGCTCACCGGGCGAGGCCACCTCGCACCCCATCCCGGCGTCCGCGAGCAGCCGCAGTACCGGCACCAGACCGCACGCCTTGGCCGCGAACGTGTGCTGCACCGGGGCGGGCCCCGCGAAGGCCTCGTGCAGCGCGTCCACCGCGGCCAGCACCCCGTCCACGTCGAGGAGACCGACCACGGGTGCGTGCGGACCGAGCAGCCCGCCCTCGACGGCCTGCGCCAGCGCCGCCGTGCGGCGGTCACCGCGCTGCCGGGCCGCCGATTCCGAAGTCATGTTCACCATCACCACACCCCTCCGTCTGCCGTGCCGTCACGTCACGTCACGTCACGTACGGACAGCTTCGGCGCGCGGGGCCCGGCGCGTCTTCGACCGACACGACGACGCCTGCCCGATTCCTTTGCCGGACCGGACAACCGGGCGATCAGCCGAGCGGTGGGGCGGGAGGCGGACGGCGGGCCGCGAGCCGCAGCCCGATGTCCGCCAGGAGCCGTACGGCGGGGTCGGCCGGATCGACGCCGAACAGCTCCCGGGCCCGGCGCAGCCGGTACCGCAGGGTGTTGGGGTGCACATGGAGGTGCCGGGCGGCCGTGCCCATGTCGCAGGAGGCGTCCAGGTAGGCGGCGACCGACGCGCCGTACGCCGAACCGTGCGCCCGGTCGTGCTCCACCATCGCGTGCACCGGCCCCGACAGCGACCCCCACAGCGGCTCCACCCGGTCGAGCAGCCGGAGGACCGTCGTCTCGGGGACCACCTCGCCGTGTGCCGCCACCGCCGACACCACCTCGCCGGGCGGCCGCCGCGCGGCCCGCTCCCGCAGCACCCGTACCACCAGCTCGGCCGTCTCCCGCGAGGCGGGCAGCCCCGAAAGCCCGTCCGCCACCGGCCCGGCGCCCGCGAGGACCACGCTGCGGGGCACCGAGCGCGCGGTCGCCAGCAGGGGGCGGGCCGGATCGGTCTCACCGTCGCCGGCCGGGACCAGGACGTACAGCAGCCGCCCGGACCGCGCGGTCACACACCCCGGCCGGTACGCGGCGGCCTGGAGCGCGAGCACGTCCAGCACCCGCTGCCCGGCGGCCCCGGACGCCTCGTCAGCAGCGGAGCCCAGGCCGCCGTATGTCTCACCAGCACCAGCACCAGCACCAGCACCAGCACCAGCACCGGCACCAACACCGGCTTCCTGCCCGTCGTGCGCCCCGCCGCTACCGGCGCCCCGGCGGTCGTACGCCTCCGCGACCACCACCGCGTACGGCCGGTCCGCCGTGACCCCGGCCTCGGGCGCGGCCCGGACGTCGCCCTTCAGGAGCGCGTGCACCGCCCCTTCCCGCGCCCGCGCCGCCGCCCGGCCCCAGGTCTGGTGGTGGGAGAGATGGGGCACGGCGGCCCGCGCGGCCGTGCGCAGCGCGGCTGCGGCGTCCTCGGCGAGCGGCCGCCCGTCGGTGGCGGCCCAGAGGGACCCGAGCACCTCGGAACCGTGGCGCACCGCGATGGCCAGCCGCTCGGCGTACCGGGCGTCGGCGGGCAGCCGCACCACGCCGTCGGTGCTCCACAGCCTCTGGAAGAAGCCGCTCTCGCGGAGTTCGACGACCCGCCAGCGGGGGACCTCCTGCCCCAGGATCGTCAGCCGGCGCATCGGATCGGGTTCGTGGTCCAGCCGTGAATAGGCCAGCACCCGAGACTGCGGGTCCTCGATCGTGATGGCCCCGCCGACCAGGTCCGCCACCGTGTTGGCCAGCCCGGACAGATCGCCGAGCCGCAGCCCCGCCGCCGTGCCGCCCGCCCCGGCCGGGACGCTGTGCGCCAGGGCGGTCCGCAGCCGGCCGAGCACCTCCGTCCAGCCCTGCCCCGGCCGCCGGGTCAGCAGCGCCGTACGCCCCAGGCCCGCGGCCTCCACCAGCGCGGCCCGCGGCCCCCGGTCGCCCCGGCGCATCACCACGGCCGCGGCCCCGGCCCGGTCGGCGCCGCGCAGCACGTCGAGCGCCTCGGGCGAGGCGACCTCCACGCCGACCGCGAGCAGGATCAGCCCGGACACCGCCCAGGTGCCGTCGTCCCGCTCCTCGCCGGGGTCGTGCAGCACCACGTCGGCCACCGCCACACCGGTACCGCGCGGCGCCACGACGACATCGAGCATCCCGGGGGCGATCAGCCCGAGGATCTGCTCCAGCGAGGGTCCGGCGTCACGCCGGTCCGGTCCGTGCGTCGGCATCCACCCATCATCGTCGGACCACGGCTATGCGCGGAGCCCGTCGAACGCGACTTCCAGATGCCGGGGCCCGCGCAGCACGGCGTTCTGCCGGTACGGGGGCGGGTCCGCCACCAGCCGGGGGCCGTCGAGCCTGCGGGCGAGCGCGGTCAGGGCGAGCTGCGCCTCCAGCCGTGCCAGGGGCGCGCCGAAGCAGTTGTGGATGCCGCTGCCGAAGCCGAGGTGCTGGTTGTCCTTCCGGTCGGGGTCGAAGCGGTCGGGGTCGGGGAACCGTTTCGGGTCCCGGTTGCCGGAGGCCAGGACGAGCCAGACGGAGGCGCCCTTGGGGATGGTGGTGCCGGCGATGTCGATGTCGGCGAGGGTGGTGCGCTGCGGAAGCAGTTGTACCGGCGGCTCGAAGCGCAGGAGCTCCTCCACGAGCGGGACGGCCAACGCGGGGTCGTCGCGCAGCCGTTCCAGGACGTCGGGGTTGCGCAGCAGGGTGAGCGTCCCGTTGGTGATGAGGTTGACGGTGGTCTCGTGGCCGGCGATCAGGAGCAGGGCGGCGGTGCTGAGCACCTCCATCCGGGTCATCTGCCCGTCCGGGCCGTGCCCGGTGACCAGCTCGGAGAGCATGTCGTCGCCGGGCGCCGAGCCGCGTGCGTCGATGAGCCCGGAGAGGTACATCCCCAGTTCGGTCCGGGCCTGCTGGGTGACCCGGCGCCGCTCGCCGGGGTCCTGGTCCGGGTCCGGGTCGAGGCCGGCGGCGATGGTGTCGGCCCAGGAGTGGAAGCGCGACTCGTCCTCGCGCGGAACGCCCAGCAGCCGGCAGATCACGGTGACGGGGAAGGGGTACGAGAAGTCGTCGACGATGTCGACCTGCTTCCGGTCCCCGAAGCCGTCGATGAGGTCGGCGACGATGCGGGTCAGCTCGCCGCGCATGTCGTGCACCCGCCGGGGTGTTTCGGGCGGCCCGAACGGGCGCATCGTCATGCGGCGCAGGCGGTCGTGCTCGGGCGGGTCCAGCCGCAGGAAGGCGGGCGGCAGGGGAGAGGCCTCCTCCTCCTGGAGGAGGGTGCCCGCGGCACCGGGGGAGAGGTTGCGGGCGTCCGAGCTGATCCTCGGATCGTGCAGCAGACTCTTGATCTCCCAGTACGTGCTGACGACGAACAGTTCGTCCCCCTCCTGGCGCACCGGTTTCTTGCGGAGCTCGGTGTACAGCGGGTACGGGTCGGCGCGGTTGTCGTAGTCGATGATCTGCCGCAGGAGCGTGTCTCGCGTCATGGTGGCGGTCCTTGCTGGGGGATCAGACCCGGGCGGGGGTGAAGGTGATCCGCTGGTCGGTCGGCGAGTAGCCGCTGACGGTGACGGACGGGCCGTGGGTGGGCAGCGAGGGGTCCGGGAAGTCGGCCGGGACCGGCTGGAGACCTTCGGCGCGGCGGTCCACCGAGGAGTAGTCCGGAGGGAACGGAGCGGCCGATTCGATCTGCCGCTGGTAGAACTCCAGCCACTTCGTCTGGTCGAAGGAGACCGCGGCGATGACCCGGCCCTGGTATCCGTACACGCCGGTGAAGCGGTGCTCGGCGAGCGAGCCCTGGGCGACGATGACCTCCTCGCCCAGGGACGGGACGCCGACCGACTTGATGTTGACCCCGAACTGGGCGGACCAGAAGGCCGGCACCCACAGATGCGGGCGGCGCTCGGAGCTGCTGCTGATCATGTTGTGGGCGGCGGTCGCGGCCTGCGCGACGGCGTTGCCCCAGTGCTCCAGGGAGAGGAACTGGTACCCGAAGAGCGCGTGCGGGGACCGTGCGACATCACCGGCGACGAAGACGTCGTCGGTCACGATGCCCCGGACGTCGAAGGCCCGGCAGCCCGCGTCGCAGGCGATTCCGCGCGGACCGGCGCCCAGCCCGGATCCGGCCAGCCACTCGGTGTTCCGGGTCGCGCCGAGCGAGACGACGGCGACGTCCACGTCGAGGGCGGTGCCGTCGGACAGATGGGCGCGCCGCAGCCGCCCCGCCGGGTCGCCCTCAAGACCGGTGACCATGATCCCGCAGCGCAGGTCCACCCCGTGCTCGCGCTGGAGCTCCGCGGCCACCTGGCCGATCACCCCGCCGAGCGCGCCCACCAGGGGCGCCGCCCCCCGTTCGGCGACGGTCACCGACAGCCCGCGCTCGCGGCAGGCCGAGGCGATCTCCGAACCGGTGAAGCCCGCGCCGATGACGAGCACCCGGTGGGGCGACGCGGCCAGCCGCCGCTGCAACCGGGCCGCGTCGTCCCGGGTGCGCAGCACGAAGACCCCGTCCAGCTCGGCCTCCGCCGGATGCGGCCACGGCCGGGCCCGTACCCCGGTCGCGATCAGCAGCCGGTCGTACTCCACCTCGTCCCCGTCGGCCAGCCGCACCCGCCGGGCCGCCATGTCCAGCCCGGCGGCGGCGACCCCGAGCCGCCACTCCGCGTCGAGCCCGTGCCGCCGGGGCAGCCCGGTGCGGTCGGCGGAGGCGTGGCCCAGCAGCACCTGCTTGGAGAGCGGCGGACGGTCGTACGGCTCATGGGGCTCGTCGCCGATCAGCGTGAGCGAACCGGTGAAGCCCTCCTCGCGCAGGGTCTCCGCGGCCCGGAGACCGGCCAGCGAGGCGCCGACGATCACGATCCGCCCCTCGCGCCTCAGCCGTTCCAGAGCACCGTCACCGGACACCGGAAAGCCCCCCTTCCGCCGGGGCCGGTGCGTCGTCCGGGTCCTCCACGCGGATGGCCTGCACCGGACACGCGGTGGCGGCACGCATCACCTGCTCGCGCTGCGCCTCGTCGGCGTGCGGGTTGTACAGCAGCGATTCCTCGCCGTGCATGGCGAAGACATCCGGGGCCAGGAACGCGCACTGCGCGTACCCCTGACACCGGTTGAGATCGACGACAAGCCTCATCAAGGGGCCGCCCTTCCAGTAGTAACCCCCGCCCCAGCGTGCGAGGGCCGTGCCGGAACCGCGAGCACAGACGGACCGATGGAGTTATCGACGGGCGGACCGACGGACCGATCCACTGACCGGCCTCCGGCTCCGGGGCCTCAGCCGGCCCAGCGTCCGGAGAGGAAGGTGACGGCGAAGACGGCCATCAGGGGTGCCACGACGGCGAGATACGCGGTCTTGACGCGGGGACTTCGCAGGCTCCAGGCGGCGAGCCCGGTCCACAGCGGCCACCACAGGAGGGTCGCGCGGGGAATGGAGGTGTACCAGTACGAGGTGCCCAGCGCCCACAGGCTGAGGGCGATGTACGCGGCCTCCGCCCAGCGCCGCCGCCACAGCAGCAGGCCGCACAGGACGACACCGACCAGCATGGTGAGCAGTTCGGCCTGGCACATCAGGGCGTACCCGGTGGCCTGCGAGTGGCCGAACGCGGCGTGCCAGGTGTTCGCCCAGGCTTCCCAGGGGGCGTGGAAGTCGCGGTACCAGCCGCGTTCCTCGGCGTGCTTCCAGGCCATCCAGTCGGCGGTGTGCGCGTGCAGGTACCAGCTGTGGAGGAACGGCGGCAGGGCGGGCAGCGCGAGCCAGGGCACCCGGCGCCAATGGGCGGCGGTGCGCGCGGTCACCAGGAAGTGGACCCCGATCGCCGCCGCGAGGAAGAGGCCGCTGACCCGGACGGTGGTGGCCAGACACGTCAGTACGGCCGCGAGCCGCCAGTCGAGGCGCTGGGCGGCCAGCCAGGCGGGCAGGGCCAGGGCGAGGAAGAGCGCCTCGGTGTAGCCCGCGGCCAGGAAGACCGCGCAGGGAGAGACCAGGAAGAACAGGACCGCGCGCTGCCCGGCGTGGGCGTGCGGCAGGTGCAGCCGGGCGATACGGGCCAGGGCCAGTACGGCGACACCGCCGGCGACCAGGGAGATCAGTAGCCCGGCAGCCGCCCAGCTCGGCACGACGGTGTGCACGGCCCGCAGCAGGAACGGGAAGCCGGGGAAGAAGGCCTCCCGGTTGTCCCAGCCGGCCGTCCAGGGGCCGGTCCCGTCCGGGAAGTAGCCCTGCTGGGCTATGTGCAGGTAGTGCCACCAGTCCCACCGCTCCCACGACGAGAGCGACCGGGCGGCGTAGTGGCTCCCCTTGTCGTCGGGGAACATCCAGCGGGTGCAGTAGGCGGTGGTCCAGAGGCCCACCCGGGTCAGCAGATAGAGCCAGAGCACCTCGCGATCGGCGGACCGGATCCGCAGCCGGAGCCGGTCGAAGGCCGTCGCACCCGTCTCCGCGCCCTGCTCCGCGCTCGTCTCCGCGCCCTGCGACGGGGCGTCGCGGGGCGCGCCGGGAACGGTGTCGGCCCGTACGGACCGATGCCCGCGCGGCAGTTGGCGGGTGGAAAGGCTCACAGCGCAATCTCCTGGGTCGGTTCAGCGCACATCGAACGACCTGGCCGGGCGCACGGGGAGGCAGCCGGGCGGCCGGGGGCCGATGGTCGGGCAGGGGGGTCAGGACGGCGGGAAGGTGGCGCTCCGGGTGGGCGTGCCCGGTGATGTCGTCCACGTCGACGGGTCGTCGCTGGGCGAGTTCGACGGCGGCGGGCTCGTCCGCGGCGAGGAGGGCGAGAAGGACGAGGAACTCGGCGAGGTCGGGGACGGGGAGAGCCGGGGCGAGGGAGCGGGCGAGGGCGTGTCGGCGGGGACGGTCGTGCCCGTGCTGTCCGGCACCAGCGACGCCACGGCCGCGCCCGCACCCGAGAAGACCAGACAGGCCCCCACGGCCAGCGCCAGGATCCGGCGCCTGCGCACCCGTTCCCCGCGCTCGGCGATGAACGACGGCGGAGCCGAGCGCGCGCGGGACTGCCCGGCGGCAGCGGCTTCCTTGAACAGGGACCTCAGTGGGTCGTGGGATTCAGACACAGGGCCCCTCCTCGGTACGCGGATCCTGCAGACGGTGGGAGAGCGTGGCCCGGCCCCGGGCCAGATGCGTCTTGACGGTGCTGGCCGCCAGACCGGTCTCCGCGGCGATCTGTTCGACGGTCAGATCGCAGACGTAGTGCAGGGCCAGCGTGCGCCGCTGCTTGGGCGGCAGTTCCCGCAGCGCCTCCACCAGGGCCACCGACTCCGGCCCCGGCGCCTCCGCATGGGGCGGGGCACCACTGCGCTGCCAGGCCTCCGCCGTACGCCGCCGCCCCCGCCACCGGCTCACCGCCAGCCGCCAGGCGACCGTACGGATCCAGGCCTCGGGCTGCCCGTCACGATCGAGCTGACGCCGCCGGCTCCAGCCCTTGATGAAAGCTTCCTGCACCACGTCCTGCGCCTCGTGCTGGTCGCCGAGCATCACAAACAGCTGCCCGGTCAGCCGGGCAGCCGTCTGCGCGTAGAACTCTTCGAACTCCTCGACGGTCAACAAAAAACTCCTGGATCTCCTCGGTCTCACCCGGCATACGCCCGGCGCCCCGCATCCGGACGACACCGGACCCGAAGAAACCGGGTGACGGTGATCACAGGCCCTCCCGGCCACGGGCATACACGAGGAAGAGGTATCAAACCTCCTGATCCCCGTACGGGCCGGTACCGCCCCCCGCACTGCCGGTGTCGCCGATCCGGCGCAGCACCTCGTCGCCCTGCGGGACTCCCACGTCGCTGAGGACCCGTGCCATGTTGGCGCCGACGAAGCTCCGGTCCTCCGGTGTCAGCGACTTGAGCGCCGCCGCGAGGCCGTGCTCCCAGTCGTCGCGGTCGGCGAGGAGGCCGCGGTGGGTCACCGTCCAGTCGAGCACGTCCTTCGCCTCCTCCGGACGGTGCAGCAGCCAGAGGGCCGCCAGGCCGACCGGACCGCCCGCGACGACCTCCCGGTAGAAGCGGTACGCCTCGCGGTGGACATCGCCGAAGCCTGCCGGGAGCGCCGGTCCCGCGCCGACGCCGGAGGCGGGAAGCAGCGCGGCCGGCGGGTCCAGGAACCAGTAGGTGAGACCGGAGCCGTCGATCACCCGCGGGCGGCTGGGCGGCTCCACCTCGGTCGTACCGAAGTGGGGCGGTGGTGCCCGCAACGGGTCGGGGACACCGGGCAGGGTGGCGTTCTCGTCGATGTGCCGGAGGATCAGGTCCCGGGCGCCTTGCTCGGTGAGCCGGTCCCGGGCCGCGACGACCGGGTTGCTGACCTTCCAGACGACTCCGTAGCGGGCGGGTGCTTTCGGCGGGCGGCGCGGGATGTCGACCGAGAGCCGCCGCTCCGCGAGCGAGACCCACACGATGTCGAAGAACGCCTCCTCGCGCACCTCGCGCCGGGTGGGCCACGGATAGCCCCAGTAGTCGCCTTCCCGGGGCGGCACCATCGCGTCCTGCCCGTCGTCCGCGAGGAACACCAGGGCCCGGCCCTCGGGGGCACCGAACCGGAGACGGAACAACTGCCAGGCCGCCGAGGAGTCCAGCGGCGAGATGAGCGGGCCGGTCATGAGGCGAGCCTTTCCGTCGGGGCCGTACGGGCCCGGTGGTGACGCAGGACGAAACGGCGGACGCCGCGGTGGTGCTGGGCCGTCGCGGCGAGAGCGGCGAGGAAGCGCGGGAAGGCGGTCCGCCGCCGCAGCTCCGGATCGCCGTCGATCAGGAGCAGGCCCGCCGCCACCGATTCATGGGTGGCGGGGTCGTCCAGGCCCGCGGCGACGAGGCCGCGGGCCCGCTCCGGATGTTCCGCGAGCACCTCGGCGAGCCGCACCCGCCGTACGCCCGGGGCGTTGGGCGCGGGGAAGGAACCCCGGCTCATCGATTCGACGGCGTGGACGGCCAGACCATGACGGGGCGTCCCGGGAGAGGCGCCCTGCCACTCCCGCAGGAGGTCGAGGACCCGGGCGTGGTTGGTGTCCTCGGAGAGGAGGGCGCTGAGGGCGAAGGACACCGCGGTGCGCAACGGGCCCTCCAGCTTCTCGCCCGGTCTGCCGAGCGTGGTGTCCAGGAGCCTCAGCGCGGCGGCGGGGCGGGCCAGTCCGTAGCTGCCCCCGCAGGTCTCGGCCACGGTGCAGCGGAGCGCGACGGGCGCGGCCCCGCTCCACTGCCGCAACTGCTCCCGTACCGCTCCGGTGAGGGCGGGGTGCTGGACCATCTCGCCGAGCGCGTTGGCCACCAGGCGGCGGCGCCAGCGCTTGTCCGACGCGGCGAAGGGGTGCAGCTGGCGCAGGGTGTCCGGCCCGGTCGAGTGGGCCAGCACCTTCCCGATCGCCACGCCCGCCGCCAGTTCGACGCCGGGGTGGTGGGGGGCCTCGTCCAGGCTCTTCCACAGCAGTTCCGCCATGCCCTCGTACTCCAGCCAGAGCGACCGGAGCAGGGCGTCCGACCGGTGCCGTCCGGAGAAGACGACCGGCTGGACCGGATAGCGCGGCGCCGCTCCGTACCGGGTCGGCAGCAGGCGCGCGCCGACCGCCGCCAGCCGGTCCTCGAAGGCGGGCCCGAGCACGTCGCACCGGCCCGCCGCCCCCTCGGCGGTCCCGGCTCCCCCGGCCGGGCCGCCGCGGCCGTCGACATGGGGGCGCAGGATCGCGCCGAACCGCTCGACGACCGTCCGGTCCTGTCCCGGCAGCAGTGAGATCGCCGCCATCAGCGAGACCAGATCCGCCCGGTCGCGTGCCTGCACGAGCGCCTCACGGGCCGCCGCGGGGCTGCCGGTCCGCAGGTCGTCCAGTACGGACGCGGCGGACTTCCCCGCCACGACGAGGTCGCGCAGCCCCTCCGCCACCGCGACGGCGTCCCCCGGCAGCGGGTGGGCGTCCAGATGACCGGTGAAGTCCGGCTGGGCGAGGTGCCGGAGCGCCTCGGCCTCCTGACCTGCGGTGAGTTCCCCCGTATCGGCCATGGTGCGCAGGTGTTTCCTCGCCACCTCGGCCGGCGGCGGTGGGCGGTGCGTGACCTGCCGGGTCGCCGTGGCGCCGGGCAGCGGGATCTCCCTCCGTACGGTGACGACCAGATGGGCGCCGGTGCCGCGCAGCCCGGAGACCAGCGAGGTGAGCCCGACCTCGTCGAGCGAGGCGGCGGCCGCCGGGGACAGGCCCTGGAGCAGATAGCCGCGCCGCTCCTTGGGGCGCCACCGCGACAGGTCGTCGGGCGAGTCCAGGCCGGTGATGCCGTCGGCCCCGTACCGCTCCTCCAGCAGCGCGAACGCGGCCGTGCCCGCCCCCGTACCGCTCGCGGTCCGCAGTACCAGGAGGTGGCCGTCCAGCACCTTCCGGCACCGGGCGTGGGTCGGCGGCTCGACGAACCCGCGCAGGCGGGCGTGCACATCGTCCGCGGGGTAGGGGCCCTCCCGCAGCCGGGGTTTGCGGATGAGATTGCTGACCTCCTCGTCGGAGGCGCCGAAGAACACGTTGGTGTCGCCCGCGATTCCGCCCATGACCGCGAAGCCCTGGCCCACCCGCTGCTGGTTGTCGCGGTAGGAGTCCCCGGGGCCCGGAGCGCCTTCGGGGCCCTCGCCGTCCCCTCCGGGAGGGGCGCCTTCGGCGGCGCTCACCGGTGGTCCCCGGCGTCGCCGACCCGCTTGTCGCCCGCCACGTTGTCGCCGCCGCCCCAGTGCTGGTTGGTGCCGTGGTACGTGGTGGATTCGCCGGTGTACGTGAGGTCCCGCCCGACGTTCCCCATCACGGCGGCGCCCTTGCCCACGTGCTGTGTGTTGCCCTGGTAGTGCGTGCCGGACCCCGTCGCCGGGTCCTGCTCCCGCTCGGCGGGGGCGTCGTCCGGCGCCTCGGGTTCCTCGCGCGGCCGCACACCGGCCTGCAACAGGTTCCCGGACGGCGACGGGACGTACAGCCATGCCCGCTGCGAGAAGTTCTTCCCCTCCACGGTGGCCGGGACCTCCACACAGCGGTCGGGGTGCAGTCCGGTGTACGCGCCCAGCACGACGTCCTCGTAGACGCGCTGGGAGATGACCGCCGCCAGGTGGGTGACCTGCTCGCTCGACGCGGTCAGGATGGCCTTGACCGGGCGGGAGTCCAGCAGCCGGTGCGTGTCGTTGCGGGCGGTGCCGTTGCCGTCACCGGCACCGTCCCCGTCCGGCAGCGGGCCGACATGGACACTGGCCCGGAGCCGGATGCGGGGGCCCACGCACTGCCTGTTGTACGCGCCGAGGGTGTCGTCCAGCACGCCGAGGAAGGGCCAGAGGACATGGGGCAGCAGGGCCGGATCGAAGCCGAAGACCACGCCGTCCCCGGTGTTGGCCGGAAACCGCTTGGAGTCGCGCAGCGCGGAGAGCCCGGCCCGCTCCAGCGCCTGGTCGACGAGCTCGGGGATCAACTGGCTCACCGGACCGTGCTGCACGGCGGGCAGCCCGGTGAAGTCCTTGGCGTCCACGGCGAACAGGGCACGGTAGGGCGGCAGCGGACGGCTGACGGCGTACGGGGCGGGAACGGGACTGGAACCGGACATGCGTGATCTCCTCGCGGACGGTGGAACGGATGCGGACACGGACACGGATGCAGATGCGGATACGTATCCGCTGCCCCGGTGACCGGCTGATCCGAGGTTCCGCCGGTTCCGCCCGCCGGACTGCCCAGCGCAGGGCAGTTCACGGGTGTCCCACGTCACAGCACGCGCGTGCTACCGGCCCGGTGGCGGCGGGAAGGACGACGCGGGCATGGCTCCCGGCCCGGTCATCGCCCAGTCGCGCAGCGCCCGCATGTCCTTGATGACGATCGTCCTGCGGGCCGTCTCCACCGCCCCGGACTCGCGCAGCCGCCGCAGTCCGGTGATGACCGCGTTACGGGTCACCCCGGTCGCCTGGGCGATCTCCTCCTGGCTCAGGCCGGTCAGCCGTACGACCTCCGACTCGCCTCCGGGCGAGGTGAGTTCGACCAGCCGCAGCAGCGCCCGCGCCAGCCGGGCGACCAGCGGAAGGGTCAGCAGTTCGGTGCGGTGCGCGTCGGATTCCCGCAGCCGGGAGAAGGCCTGGCGCATCAGGTCCAGGATGAGCCCGCGCTGTTCGATGAACCGGCGGAACCGCTCCGCCTCCAGCACGACGGCCGTGCACGGGGTGAGCGCGACCACCTCCGCCGTGCGCGGGGTGCCGTGGAAGACGGACACCTCGCCCAGCAGGTCGCCCGGCCCCCGGAAGGCCAGCCAGGTCACGACTCCGCCCGGCTCCCGGCACACGACCTTGGCGAGCCCCTCGGTGAGGGCGAGCAGATGTGTCCCCGCGGACCCCTGCCGCAGCATCACGCTGCGTTCACGAAAGGTGCGGGTCGCCCCCTGGCCCCGTAACTCGCGCCACGTCTCGTCCGACAGCACCCGTCGCCTTTCCCCCTGCCGTGCACCCGGCACGCGGCCCCGCCCCGTACGCGCCCTCCAGAGCCTCTCCCGCTCGCACGAGTTCTACGCCGCCCGGCCCGCTTCCACCGCGAGTCGGCCGACCTTGTCCGAGAACGGCCGCCTCCGGAGCAGGCACGCCCGCGGCCGGGCGGTCACGTCACCTCACGTCACCTCACGTCATGTCACGTCATGTCACGGCGACGGGGCGCGGGGCGCCGCGGAAGACCTGCTCGGTGTGCCAGGAACGGTGGTGCGCGGCGATCGGGCTCGTGCCCGGCCGGGGCCCGGTCAGGGGGCGGCCCGCCAGCGCCGTCACATGCTGCCGGGCCGCCGGGCTGTGCCCGACGAACTTCTGGGAGACCAGGATGCGGTGGCCTTCGCCGACGCCGAGGACACCCCGGTCGAACAGCTTGTGGTGCAGCGCGCACAGGCACAGCCCGTTGTCGAGGTCGTCCGGGCCGTCCAACGCCCACCAGCGCACATGGGCGGCCTCCAGCCCGACCGGCATCGCACCGATCCTCCCGTCGTAGCCGCAGAAGGCGCACCGGTACTCGTAGGCGGTCAGCACCATCTCCCGCATCCGCCGGTCCCGTTGCCGCCGCGGCCCGGCCGGGATCGTCGGGGACTCCACCGCGGGCTCCAGACCCACGGCCTCGCACAACTCCCCATGCAGCGACGGCGGGAAGTGCTGATCGAGCAGCACTCGGGCAATCCGGCCGAGCAGCACCGGATCACGGCGCAGTGCCGCCCGCAGCTCCGGCGCCAACCGCCCCGCCGCGCCCGTCGCACGCAACTCCAGCACCCCGGTACCGGGACTGCCGGCCCCGCGATCGGTGCGTACGTCCCACACCCCGTCACTGACCAGATGGTGGAAGGGATAGGCGGGCGTGGTCCTGTTGGCCGGCCCGTACTCCGCCAGCAGCCGCTTCAGGTCCTCCTCCACCGCGCTGTACCGCAAGGCGCCGTCGGCATCCTCCTGGAACCGGCCGAGGGCGTACAGGAACAGCAGGGGCTTGTGCGGGGCCCGTATCCCGTTCCCGGTCCATTGCCTCAGCTTCGCAGCGCGTTCGAGCCAGTCCATGACCGGCGATCGTAGCGGCATCGCGGCCCGGTCGAAGGCGACGGAAAAGAAATGAAGGAATGAGGGGGAGGTATTCTCCGGCGTGCGAAATCTGGATGGGTCGTCCGGGCTGAGCAATAAAAGCCAACCAGATCACCAAGAGATGGTCAAGGGCCCGCTAGGCGAAAACGGTCTCCACCCCTCAAATCTGGCGATGATGGCACCACATGTCAGGCACCAGAGGTTAAAGTGATTCTAAAGAGAGGAAGCCATCAAGGCAATCCCGGGTGGCCCCGCAGGAGATTATTCGGAGGAATTGAATCCGCTTTCCGTGTGGGATGTGAACGTGCCAGTATCGATTTCACCTCTCCATCCCCCACTTCGAGGAAGGACAGATGGCGGCGGAAAACAGTCACATCCATGCCCAGGACGTCTGGCGCCGATACGGAACGGGCAAGAAGACCTTCGATGCCGTACGCGGTGTCAGCTTCACCGTCCGGCCCGGCGAGCTCTTCGCGCTCCTCGGCACCAATGGCGCCGGCAAGACCTCGACCGTGGAGATGCTGGAAGGGCTCGCCGCTCCCCATCGGGGCGGCGTCCGCCTGTTCGGCACCCTCGACCCGGTGGCCGACCGGGCCCGGATACGCCCACGGACCGGCGCGATGCTCCAGGAGGGCGGATTCATCTCCCACCTGACCGCCCAGGAGACCGTCGGGATGTGGGCGGGGCTCACCACCCGGCCCCGCCCCGTCGCGCAGGCACTGGATCGCGCCGGGCTGTCCCACCGCGCCGCGGTGATGGTGCGGAACCTGTCGGGGGGCGAGCGGCGGCGCCTGGACCTGGCCATCGCCACGCTCTCGCACCCCGATGTCCTCTTCCTTGACGAACCCACCGCGGGCATGGACGTCGAAGGGCGCCACGCCACCTGGCAGTTGATACGCGAACTCCAGGGGCGGGGCACGACGATCCTGCTCACGACGCACTACCTGGAAGAGGCCGAATCCCTCGCCGACCAGCTGGCGATCATGCACCGTGGACGGATAGCGGCGTCGGGCTCCGTCCCGGACATCGTCGCCGGTCACCCGTCCACACTGTCGTTCGGCCTGCCGGAGCAGTGGACTGCCGGTGATCTGCCCGTCGGCGGGACGGTGGCGGAACGTGACGGCCGGGTGACCGTGACGACCGGCGAACTCCAGAAGGACGCCGCCCGCCTCCTCGCCTGGGCCGAGAGCCACGATGTGGCCCTCGCCCGGTTCACCGCGCGACCGGCGTCACTCGAAGAAGCCTTCATCGCCGTCGCCGGCCGCGACGGCGGACGGCGGGAGGAGGGTGCATGAACAGCCCGACCACGCAGCACATGAAGACCCTGTTCCGCATCGAGTGGACGCTGTTCCACCGGATCAAGTCCAACTACGTCTTCGTGGTGCTGGTCCCGGCGATGCTCCTCTTCACGATGAGGTCCGTGCAGAAGCAGCTGCCCCTTCGCGAACACGGCATCGAAGCCGGCCCGTTGATGGTGTCGACCGCCACCGGCGTGCTGCTGATCTTCTCCCTCTACTCGTCCGTCACCGGTCTGTACGTGGCGCGCAGGGAGGAACTCGTCCTCAAGCGCCTGCGCACGGGCGAAGTGGCCGACCCGGTGATCCTGGCCGGCGGCGCGTCCATGTACGTCGCGATCTGTGTGACCCAGATCGTCGTCGTGGCGGCGGTGCTGTCGGTGATGTTCGGCGTGATGCCCCGGCAACCGCTCGCGGCCGCCGCGGGACTCCTCACCGGCATCGCCCTGATGACGGCGATGGCGGCCACCACGGCCGCCCTGTGCCGGACCGTCGAGTCCGTGCTCGTCGCCACGCTCCCGGCGATCTTCGTCCTGCCGATGATCTCCGGCGTCTACATCCCCCGCGAGGTGCTGCCGGACGCGCTCGGCGAGGCACTGCTGTTCGCGCCGCTGTCCTCCACGATCGACCTGATGAGATCGGGCTGGACCGGCGAACTGACAGCCCCCGAAACCCTGACCAGAACCGCACTGGCCACCGCGTGGACAGCCCTGTTCGCCTGGACGGCAACCCGCAGATTCCGCTGGGAGCCCCGCACCTGAACCTCCCGACCCTCCGAACCCGGCCGGGCCAGGGCACGTGGGCCATGGCGGAAGGTGCGAGGAGCACGAAACGGGACCTGCACGTCCATGCCCGGACAGTGGGCGCGAGGCTGAGAGAGCCCCGCGAGCGGGCCCGTGACCGGTCGCCGGGGTCTTCCCCTCGGGGATACCAATTCGCTTAATAAACAGCCTACTTGACGATGGATACTGTGTTGCAGTGAACGTGTACCACGTGGTTTATGTTGTTCTACGTTCAGTTGGCATTGCATCAACCTCTGGGGGAACGGCATGGAGCCAACAGATCCGGCGGGGCGGCCGTGGAACGCCCCGCCCCCACCCCCGGTGCCGCCGCTCACACGCGGCGCCGATGTCGATCTGCGGGTCAGCAAACGGCTGCTGTGGGTCGGCGGCGCCGCCTATCCGCTGCAGAACATCGCGCGGGTGTACACGCTCACCATCCACCCCAGGCGCAAGGAAGCCGTCGTCCGCTTCTGCAAGAGCGTCGCGATCACGTTGGCGGTCGCGATCGCCCTCACGATCCTCGGCGCGGTGGCCACCCTAGGGAGTGAGGACGTGGGAGGCGGCATCGTCACCTTCGTCTGGTATGTCACGGTGGCCGGGCTGATCTACTTCCTCGTGGAGCTGATCTCCGTACTGTCGGCTCAGTCGCACTACGTACTCGCCGTCGAAACCTCCGGCCCGTCCACCGCGGTCGTGACCAGCACCAACCGGGAACACCTGAACCAGCTCGTCGGATACATCGCCCACGCGATCGAGAATCCCGAAGCCGAGTTCCAGGTGAAAGTGGAGAGCATCACGATCAGCCCCAGGAACTACTACTTCGGGGACAACGTCAACATGTACGGCGGCACCGGAAACGTCGGGATGGCGAGCGCATGAGCGGCGACAGCTACTACTTCGGCGACAACGTGAACATGCATGGTGGACGGGGCAACACCGGCATCGTCAAGAACCAGGCGGTGGCCGCCGACGCCGCAGTGGTGTCTCCCGCACTTCGGTCGGCCGTCGAGGAACTGCTCCAGCTGGTCGCGGAACTCCGCGACCGGGTTCCGCCGGCGAGCGCCCAGGCCATCGACGAATCCCTCGGAGACATCAGTGCCGACGACACCGCGCCGCCGCAGGACAGACACCGCGCCCTGATGGCCGTCGCAGGCATCGCCGCGACGGTCGGCGCCGTCGGCCAGCCGGTCCTCGACGCGGTCAACAAGATCCTCGAACTGCTGGGTGCGCGGTAGGACGACATCGGCCACCGGTTGGCAGCTCCGGGTTCGGAGTCGGGACTGGACGCGGGGCAGTCGCTGCGGCGATGTCGTTCGTGCGTTCACGTGCTGGACTGCCTGAAGCGTCCTCGCATCGGCCGACATGTCGTCCGGTTGGTCTTGAGCGGCGTGGTGTTGGCCGGAGTGAGGTGGGCGCCGATGACGTGGGCCTGGCCGAGGGCGATGGTGAGGCCGAGGCCGAGGCCGTGTCCGTGTCCGTGGCCCCGTTCGGCAGCTTCGGTGCGGAAGCGCTGGGGTCCGTGGGCGAGGAGTTCCGGGGAGAAGCCGGGGCCGTGGTCGCGTACGACGATGGTCGTGCCGTCGACCGTGACCTCGGCCGGCGTCGCGCCGTGGCGGTGGGCGTTGAGGATCAGGTGGGTGACGAGGCGGTCGAGACGGCGCGGGTCGGTCTCGGTGACCGGGTGGCCGGTCACCCTGCCCCGCGTCTCCAGGCCCTTGCGTCGTACGGATTCCGCCACCAGCTCGTCGAGTGGCACCGCCTGGACATCGGCCCTGACGACCACATGGTCCAGGAGGAGCTGGAGGACACGGAGGCGCTGCGCATCATTCTCTACAAGCTCTTCGGCCATCTCCCGGCACCGCCCCTGCTGGACGGCCTGCCCACCGTATGGGCGGCGGGCCGCGCGCTCGCAGGCCCGGTCATCGGCACGATCACGGTGGCGTCCCTCCCCGAGCCCTTCCGCCGACGGGCGGGTCTGCCCGAAATCCCCGGCGCCCAGACGCTGATGCAGAGCGTCTACGTGGCCGTCGGCCTGGCGCGCTTCCTGCCCGGCAACCGGCTCCGGGCCGAGGGCCTCACCGGCCTGCTCCCCTGTCCTCGGACAGCGACGTCCCCCAAGCCGCGACGCCCACCGCGCTGCGCGGCCGGATGAAACAGGTCGGCGCCCTGTTCCGGATGGTCACGCCCTTTGCCGTGCGGCACGGTCCCGCCGAGAGAACCGGATCGCAGCGGAGCGCTGACGAATTCTTCACCGCGGTGCCGGACCAGACCGGCGACGGCTACCTGGACTGGCCCGATCTCGCCGCCCTGGCCCGGGAGCTGTCCTCCCGCCTCGATCCGGACGAACCGGAGGAGGCCAGGCTCTGCCACGCGTATGCCGAGTGGTGGAGGGAACTCCATGCGGCCCTCGACGTCGACGGCGACGGCCGCATCAGCAAGGAGGAGTACGCCGCCGCTGTCCTCTCCCTCGCCGGGCCCGCGCTGATCAGGGTCGCCGAAGAGCTCTTCGACGTCACCGACGCGGACGGCAACCAGTTCATCGACGCGGACGAGTACCGGGCCCTGTTCCGGACCGGGTTCCGGCGCACGGTGGCCGACGTCGACGCAAGGTGCTCACGCAGCGCGCTCGTGAAGGACTTTCTCTCCTTCATGTCGGGCCGCCGGCGCTCGACCGCCCATGACCCACTGCTCGCCGACGCGTAGGACCCCCGGACCGAAGGGGCCGCCGGGAGGACAGGACTGCGGGAGGAGCTTCACCACCCCGATCCGGTTCGGCAGTCCCCGCGTGGCCCCCTCACGCCGATGGCACCGGTCCCCGTGGCGGGGGCCGGTGCCATCGTTCAGGTGGTGCGCTCAGGCACTGTCAGCGGGGACGTGGCCCCCGGGCGTCAGCCCTGGTGCGCGTCCGTGACCTTCCCCGTGAGGAGGGGGCCCTCCAGCCACTCGTTCTCCTTGAGGATGTTCACCTGCATCCGCAGGGACTCCTCCGACTCGGTCAGCGCGTCGGTGACCGTGGGCACGGACACTTCGGTGCTCGTCTCGCCCTTGGGGACGGACACCCAGAGGGAGGGACTGTTCGTGGACAGGGGCCGCTCCGGGTCGGCGTCCTCGCCGAGGCTGGAGAGCCACTCCTCGTCGACATCCTTCGTGGACAGCTCCGTGCCCTCGTGGACCGGCAGGAGGTCGAACCGCATCTCGATGCTGATGTCGGCGGGCTGGGAGAGCTCCACCTTCCAGGTGAGCTTCTGGCCCTCGGTGACCGAGTCGGCGACCGGGGTCACGGTGACCGTGGGCATGGGGTCGTCGTTCTCGACGAGCACGCCTCCGAAGGCGCCGCCGACCGCAGTGCCGCGCACGGCCTTGGCCGCGACCTCGTGGCTGAGGTCGTAGCTGTAGCGGGAGTTGCCCGTGACCGTGATCGGCACGTCCACGGAGCCACCGGCCTTCACCGTCACGGTGCGGATGGTGGACTTGCGGGTCTCCGGGTCGCGGACGGCGAGCTTGATCACGCCGGTGCCCTTGCCGGTGACCTGGACGGGCACGCGGTAGGTGCGGGTGCCGGAGTCGCCCTCCTTGACCGTCAGCTTGCCGATGTCGACACGCGAGAGTGCGACGGGGCGTACCACCGGGGTGCCGGGGCGCCAGCCCCAGGCGTCCATCAACCAGAGCTCGCCGGAGCCGCTGCGCGGGGTGAGCTCCAGCGACCGCGTCCGCTTCAGGTCGACACCGGCGCTGACGGCGGCCTTCAGCGGGACGCGGACCTCACGCGCCCAGTACGCGGCCGTCGAGTCGGAGCCGGGAAGGCCGTCGACGGTGACCTGACCGAGCCCCACCCGCTTGCCGGAGGCGTCGGTGAGGGCGACGTCGAGCCGGGTGCCCCGGGTGTTCGGCGGCACCGTCACCCGCAGGGCGAGCGCGTCGGAGCCCGCCAGCGAGAAGGCGCGCTCCGGCGTCAGCCGGACCGGGGTGCCCGGCTTGGTCCAGCGGGCCGTGACCGCGTTGCGGCCCGGCTCACTGGTGGTCTCCGCCCAGGACGCGAAGTGCGGCGACTTACCGGGGGTGGAGTCAGGCATACAGGCCCGCGCGGCGCTCGTCGCGACCTGTTGGCACACGCGCCCGTTCGTCACCGAGAGCGGGTCGTCGGGCCGGATCGCCGGGGTGCGATTGCCGCCGACGGCGTGGGTCAGCACCCGGGCGGGACCGGCCGAGGGCGCGCGCCGGTCGGAGCCGTCGAGCAGCGGGCGGACCCGGTCGTCGCCCGCGAGGAAGAGCCGCGCGGCGGCGGCGATGTAGGTGGCGCCCGCCGTCTGCTGCTGCTTGGCGCTCAGCCGGGTCCCGGCCCGTGCCGAGCAGACCGGGTCCGGGTTGTTCTTGTCGTCCCAGAAGTCGTCGGCGGCCGGGGCCTCGGCCTGGCCGGGCGTCCACTCCGTGTTGAAGAAGTTGTGGTTGGCGCCGACCATGTACACCGCGCTGTGCAGCGCCGTGCCCTGGCCGATGCCCCGGGTGCCGTCGAGGTACATCTGGCCCTGAAGGTCGCTCACATCGCCGTCACAGCCCGGCAGGATGGTCATGGAGGGCACGTCGGGCATGGGGTTCTGGCCGAAGTTGGTGGGGCCGATCAGGACGGTGCCGCGGATCCGCCAGCCCACCGGCCCCCGGTATCCGTCCTCGGCGGGCGGCGGCGGGGAGACGCTGTCGAGAGCCGCCCGGTTGACGCCCTCGCCGCCCCGGGAGTGGCCGACCAGGAGCACCTTCGAGAGGTCCGCGGGCTCCGTCGCGCGCACGGCCGCGGGGGCCTTCGCGGGGCTCGCACCCCACTCCGCCCAGCGGGCGAGGTGCTGGCGCACCAGGGACGAACGGGCCTGCGCCCCGAAGTCGGCCGCGCGGCCGTCCTGCGCGTTGACACCGTTCGCGGAGATGGAGACCGTCACATAGCCCTGGGATGCCAGGAGCTTCTGGTCGTGCAGAAAGCCGCGGTAGCTCGGGATCTCCTTGTTGCCCGGCTTGCACGGCCACTCCATGCCCGCGCTGTTCTTGCCGGGCTCGTAGCAGGTGGCGCCGCGGCCGTGGACGAAGAGCGCCAGCGGTCGCTTCCCCGGCGCGTCCGTCGGGCCGACGACCGTGGCGCGCATCTCCACGGGCTCGGCGTAGCCCGGCAGCCTCACCGACTTCAGGGAGTACTCACCACTGATGGTGCGGTACTTACCGGCGACACCGGGGTCGACCGGGTTGGCGGGGAACGGCTCCTGGGGTGCCTCCGCGGCCGACGAGCGCCGCTGACGGGGTGCCTGGTCGGCCTTCGCGGCGTCCAGCCGCCGCGAACCGGCGACCACCTGGAGTTCGCTCACCGGTCCGACCCTCGCCCCGTCGAGGCGGAGCCGGAAGGTGCGTTGGTCGGGGGAGGGCTCCGGGACGCCGAGGGTCCGCTCCCCCGAGCGGAACTCGACCAGGGCGCCGCCCATGCCCACGGGCTCGGGCGAGCTCCAGATCAGCTCCCCGCCCTCGACACGCCACCCCTCCGGCAGCCGCTCCCCGGAGGCGCCCGGCGGCGCGCCGGGTATGGACTCGGCGGCCGGTTGCGCATGCGCCGGCCCTGGCACACCCGCCGCCAGCGCCACGGCCGCCAAGGCAGCCGTCAGCGCGCGTGAGACCTGTCTCACGATGGTGTCTCCTCGTTGTTGGTCGTGCTTCAGCGCCCCAGGAATCCCAGGAGCACCCCCCGCACCGGGGAGAGGGTGACGTGTCATCACCGGTTGTCCCACCTCGGGGAACCTGACAGGAATCTGACAAGAGCCGAACAGGAGCCGAACAGGAGCGCCGAGGAGGAGCCGGACGGGCTGCTCGCGGCGGTGCCTTCGAGCCCGATACGGACTCGCGCTTCGTTCTCGCCTTCCTGTCCCTTCCGGGAGTACAGGCATGGATCAAAGACCGAGCAGAGATGACCATCGTCGCTCGATCAGGACAAAGGCGATGCAGCAGCTTCCCGTGCTGCTGCCATCCATCGAGGAGCAGCGCCGCATCGGCGATCTCGTTTGCGCACTCGACAGCCGGATCGGGGCCCACCACCAGGTAGTGGGGCGGCGGAACGCGCGCACGGCGAACTCGCGACCCTGCTGATGGGGAGTGCTCTCTCGTCCGACGAACGGACGCCCGCACCTGACGCGAGGGCGGCGGAGCCACGTGAAAAGGGGCTCAGGGACAGGACGACCCGAGGCTGTCTTCGCAGCCGGCACGGCGTTCGCCGGCTGCATGGTCCTGTGCCTCGGGGTACTGACAGCGGCCTGACGCCGTCCGGGCCGGAGACGGGCCGGAACCCATCACCCACGACTACGAACGTCGAAGGGCCCCACCGCAAGCGGTGGGGCCCTTCGACGTATTGCCCGGTGAGAGCAATGGCGGAGGATACGAGATTCGAACTCGTGAGGGGTTGCCCCCAACACGCTTTCCAAGCGTGCGCCCTAGGCCACTAGGCGAATCCTCCGCGGCAAACAATACAAGACGTTGAGGAGTGCTCGCGAACCCGTTCCCCCTGGACCTCCTCCGGACCTCCCCCGAGGCTTCCTCCGGACCTCCCCCGGACTCTCGGCGGAGTCGTCCGGGGGAGGAGAGAAGGAGGGGAGGTGGACCGGCAGGGGTGGGGATCGGTTAAGGTGGGCGTCAGCCCCTCACGTGGCGCTATCTGACTGAACTCCCCCAGGGCCGGAAGGCAGCAAGGGTAGGTCGGCTCTGGCGGGTGCGTGGGGGGCCCTTGTGTTTCCGGGGTCCTGTGTTTCTGGTCTCCCGGTTTGTTTCTGGCCCCCGTGTTCCTGCGTCTCCCGCGATTCCCGTGACGGGTGCGTGAGGTGGTGGCCGGGTCGGTCCGGGGCCGGTTGTCGGTCCGCCCGGATAACCTCGTAGGTGTGTCGTCCCTTGCGCTGTACCGCCGCTACCGCCCCGAGTCGTTCGCCGAGGTCATCGGGCAGGAGCATGTCACTGACCCGCTGCAGCAGGCGCTGCGGAACAACCGGGTCAATCACGCGTACCTGTTCAGCGGTCCGCGCGGCTGCGGCAAGACGACCAGTGCGCGCATCCTGGCCCGCTGTCTGAACTGCGATCAGGGGCCGACGCCCACGCCGTGCGGGGAGTGCCAGTCCTGCCAGGATCTCGCGCGCAACGGACCGGGGTCGATCGATGTCATCGAGATCGACGCCGCATCGCATGGTGGCGTGGACGACGCCCGTGATCTGCGGGAGAAGGCGTTCTTCGGGCCCGCGTCGAGTCGTTACAAGATCTACATCATCGACGAGGCGCACATGGTCACGCCGGCGGGGTTCAACGCCCTGCTGAAGGTGGTCGAGGAGCCGCCGGAGCACCTGAAGTTCATCTTCGCCACGACCGAGCCCGAGAAGGTCATCGGCACCATCCGGTCGCGTACCCACCACTACCCGTTCCGCCTCGTGCCGCCGGGGACGCTGCGTGAGTACCTCGCCGAGGTCTGTGGCAAGGAGAACAGCCCCGTCGAGGACGGCGTGCTGCCCCTCGTCGTGCGGGCCGGCGCCGGGTCCGTGCGTGACTCGATGTCGGTGATGGACCAGCTGCTGGCCGGCGCGGGCGACGACGGTGTGACCTACGCCATGGCGACCTCGCTGCTCGGTTATACGGACGGTTCGCTGCTCGACTCGATCGTGGACGCCTTCGCGGCGGGTGACGGGGCCGCGGCCTTCGAGGTCGTGGACCGGGTGATCGAGGGCGGCAACGACCCGCGCCGTTTCGTCGCCGACCTCCTGGAGCGGCTGCGCGACCTGGTGATCCTGGCCGCCGTGCCGGACGCCCGGGAGAAGGGGCTGATCGACGCCCCCGCCGATGTCGTCGAACGGATGCAGGCCCAGGCGTCCGTCTTCGGTGCCGCCGAGCTGAGCCGCGCCGCCGACCTGGTCAACGAGGGGCTCACGGAGATGCGCGGGGCGACCTCGCCGCGCCTCCAGGTCGAGCTGATCTGCGCCCGGGTGCTGCTGCCCGCGGCCTTCGACGACGAGCGTTCGCTCCAGGCCCGCCTCGACCGGCTGGAGCGGGGCGCCTCCTTCGCGACCACGGGCCCGGGGCCCGCCATGGGGTACGTACCCGGGCCGGAGGCCCTGGCCCACGCGCCCGCGCCCACACCCCCCGCCGTGCAGCCCGGTACGGGACCCGCCGTGGCACGTGCGGCGGCCCGGGGCGAGGCACCCGCGCCCGCACCGGAGCAGTCGCCCCCGCCCGCGCCCGCCGTGGCCCCCGTCGACCCGCAGCCGCCGGTCGAGGCGGCCCCGGCTCCCGCGGGCGGTCAGCGTCCCGGTGCCT
>NZ_FMBW01000048.1 GCF_900091725.1 Streptomyces sp. DvalAA-43
ATCATGACGCTTCGTCAGTTCACTCAACTTGCCGTAACGCTCGAGGAATCCGAACGTCGGCAGCGGCTCGAAGATCGAGGTCCACACCGAGTTGTAGTTCACGGAGGAGGCCATGACGGCCACGAGCGCCTCGCCCGGCCCGAGCTCGGGCACCGGGGCTTCCATGAGGTGAAGGGACTTTCGTGGGTCCTTCACCTCCGAGTCCAGTCCATCGAACATTCCGATGTCCGTCTTGCGGACGGCGATGCCTCGATAGCTGTCCGGGAGTGGCAGCGCCGCGTAGTCGTCGGACGTCGCCTCGGTTGAGACGATGGCATCGACTATTTGCTTCACGTGGTTTCCTCCGGGGGGGGCGAGTGCTAGGTGGGGCAGTGCACGCCCTTCTCGCCAGAGATTAGGCGGGCTCTCTTCTCACGGAAATCCCCTACCGCCGACGACTGGTTCACCTGCCCCCCTACCGGCCCACTTGGCGAAAGTAGGGGATTGCCACTGTCACGCAATCCGGGCACCATGTGCAAACGCGAGGCTCCGTCCGGTTCGTTGTGAAGAATGATTTGGAGTAGGCGGCGTGGTCAGCAATCCCGTTAAAGAAACCACTTGGGTACGCAGGTTTCACCCTTCACCTGAGGTGCGATACCAGCTGCTCTGTTTCCCGCATTCAGGCGGATCCGCCAGCTTCTTCTTTCCGTTCTCACAGAGACTGGCCCCCGAAATCGACGTGTGGTCCATGCAGTACCCAGGGCGTCAGGACCGCAGGTCTGAAGCCAATATTCCGCACATTCACGAGCTGGCCGACCGCGTTGTCGAGGCGGTCGGCCCGCGAATCGCCGGCCCCTACGCCTTGTTCGGACACAGCATGGGCGCAACGCTCGCCTACGAGGTCGCGCTGAGGTTGCAGTCGAGTGGAAAACTACCCGAAGCCCTCTTTGTCTCGGGGCGGCCTGCTCCCCATCGCAACGTCGACAAGGGACTGCACCGGCTCTCGGACGACGAGATAGCCGATGACATCCGCGCACTCGACGGCACCGGCTCGGAGATGTTCGGCGACGCGGACGTACTCAAGATGTTCCTCCCCGCGATTCGCAGCGACTATCACGCTGCGGAGACGTATGAATACGCACCCGGCCCCGTTCTGAAATGCCCCATCCGCGGCTTCACGGGATTCTCGGATCCACGGGTGGAAGTCAGTGAACTGCACCATTGGGGCGATCACACGGAGGCGTCTTTTCAGCTGGATGTCTTCTCGGGAGGTCACTTCTATCTCGTTGACAGCCAGGAAGAGATCGCCAGCGAAATTGAGCGCACCCTGTGTGGTGCTGGACGCGACGCTTGAGGACATATGGGGCCACATTGGGCCTGTCCGATGCGTACCCGCACATGCCGGTCACCCGACACAGCCTCCATTCCTGGACCACGCGCCGCTCGGGACGACTGGAGACCGGAGAGCCGGTCATGCTCGCAGGGTTCGGCGGTGGAATGACCATGGGAACTTCCTTGATTTCCTTGGGCACTCGCTGATTTGCGCCAGGACAACAACAACGTAAGGACTGACATGGATCCGATGAAGGCACTCATCCCCTTGCCCACCCAGCCTCCGCCGGGCTGCCCATTTTCTCCGCCCCAGGAATACACGGAACTGCGTATTGAACACCCGGTCAGTCGTGTCTCAATGCCCGACGGGAGCTGGGCGTGGCTACTGACGCGCTATTCAGATATCCGCAGCGCTCTTTCGGACCCCCGGTTCAGTTCCGACGTCAACGCTCCGGGATTTCCCCGAAGCGGAATGGTGACCGCAGGCGAAGGCAGCAGCCTCATCCGCACCGACCCTCCTGAGCACGGTCGCCGTCGCAGAATGCTGACGCACTCCTTCACCGTGAAGAGCGTGTCCGCACTGCGCCGTCGCATCCAGCAGATCACCGACCAACTGTGCGATGAGATGGAGAAACAGAAGCGCAAGGACGGACCCGATGGGTCCGTGGACCTGGTGAGGTCCCTGGCACTTCCGCTTCCGTCACTTGTCATCAGCCTGCTGCTCGGCGTGCCGTATGAAGACCGGGCCCTCTTCCAGTCGATCACCGCCACTGTGCTCTCCCGGGTGAACACGGAGGACGAGCGCACCACAGCCCGTAAGGAACTGCGCGCCTACCTGGACCATCTTGTCGCCGGCAAGGAGGCGGATCCGGGCGACGACATCCTCAGCGAGCTGGTCCACGAGCGGATGCGCGAAGGCCAGTTGACCCGAGAAGAGGTGACGGGGACAGCCACGCTGCTGTTGATCGCCGGGCACGAGACCACCGCCAACATGATTGGGCTCGGCGCGCTGACGCTGGTCCGCAATCCGCGGGCAGCTGACGAGCTGCGCGAGGACCCTTCCTTGATGCCGGGAGCCGTCGAGGAACTCCTGCGTTTCCATAGCATCACACGCAGCGGGCCGCGGCGGGCCGCGATCGCAGATGTCGAAGTAGGCGGCCAACCCATCAAGGCGGGCGAGGGAATCGTATGTGCCGTCGCCTCCGCCAACCGAGACCCCGAGCAATTCCCGGATGCCGACACAGTCGACATCCGGCGTCGGAATGCCCAGCACCACATCGCCTTTGGGTACGGCGTGCATCAGTGCCTCGGCCAATCCTTGGCGCGTGCCGAGCTGGAGATTTCTTTGAACACGCTACTGACCCGCTTTCCAGAGCTGCGTCTGGCAGTGGAATTCGCGGAAGTTCCGTTTCGTAGTGACATGTTGGTCTACGGCTGCCATGCACTTCCGGTCACCTGGTGACCGATCAGCAACCACCGACCCGGCACTCGAAGAGGAAACCCATGAAAATTTCCATCGACACGGACAACTGCTGCGGTGCAGGACAGTGCGTATTGATCGCGCCGGAGATTTTCGACCAGGATGACGACGGAATCGTGATCCTTCTGGACCCAACACCCTCCGACGAGATGCATGACGCGGTCGAGGACGCCATTGCCATCTGCCCAGCCGATGTGATCCACGTGGAATGACACCGGAGCGGCGGACTCGTTATCGAGGTTGAACTTGACGCAACTGAATTCGAGGGAAGGGTTCATCCCATGTGCGGTATTGCCGGCTGGGTTTCGTACCGTCGGGATCTGACGCAGCAGTCGCAGGTCCTCGATGTCATGACCGAGACCATGGCCTGCCGCGGTCCCGACGCACGAGACACGTGGGCGGACCGGCATGCCGCTCTTGGCCATCGGCGGCTCGCCGTCATCGACCTGCCCGGCGGCGCGCAGCCGATGAAGGTGAATACCGGAGACGGCGAGGTGGTGATGGTCTATTCAGGAGAGACCTACAACTACATCGAACTGCGCGACGAACTCCGCCGCCGCGGGCACCGTTTCACCACCGGCTCGGACACCGAGGTCGTACTCCGCGGCTATGTGGAATGGGGCGAGGCGATCGGTGAACATCTGAACGGCATGTTCGCCTTCGCGATCTGGGACTCGCGCACCGAGAAGCTCGTCATGGTCAGGGACAGGCTGGGCGTCAAGCCCTTCTACTACTACGAGACCGAGGACGGCGTCCTCTTCGGGTCCGAGCCCAAGGCAATCCTGGCGAACCCGTGCTGCTCCGCCGTCGTCGGCCTCGACGGGCTGCGGGAGATGTTCTCCTTCGCCAAGACCCCCGGGCACGCGATCTGGGAAGGGATGCGCGAGCTGCGCCCCGGTCACGTCGCCGTGACCGACCCCAACGGGCTGCGGGAGTACGCCTATTGGCGCCTTGGGGTCAGCGACCACACGGACGACCAGCAGACCACCGTCGCGCACGTCAGGGAGCTGCTGGAGGACATCATCTCCCGGCAGCTCGTCGCGGACGTACCCCGCTGCACGCTGCTCTCCGGTGGTCTCGACTCCTCCGTCATCACCGCCCTCGCGGCCGAGCAGCTCAGGGAACAGGGGGAGACGGTCCGCAGCTTCAATGTGGACTTCCCGAATCAGGAGGAGAACTTCAAGGCGATCGACCTCGCCCCCACCCTGGACACCCCGTACGCGCACGCGGTAGCCGAGCATGTACGAAGCGACCACCAGGACATCGTGCTCCACGGCAGCGCGCTGGCCGACCCGGAGGTACGGCAAGCGGCCGTCCGCGCACGGGACTTCCCCAACGGGATCGGCGACCGCGACAACTCGCTCTACCTCCTCTTCAAGGCCGTGCGTGAGCAGTCGACGGTGGCGCTCTCCGGGGAGTCGGCGGACGAGTTGTTCGGGGGCTACCCGTGGTTTCACGACGACAGGTTCCGCTACGCGGACACCTTCCCCTGGCTCGCGGGCAAGGGCTCCCTGTTCGAGGCGGGCGGCCTCCTGGACGACGACCTGTCGCACCAGCTCGACCTGGGAACCTACGTCCAGGACCACTATCTCAGCGCCCTGAATGAGGTCCCACTGAAGGAGAGCGAGACCGGCTTGGAGAAGCGGATGCGCCAGGTCTGCTATCTGAACGTGACGCGGAAGATGCAGCCTCTGCTCGACCGCAAGGACCGGATGAGCATGGCGGCCGGGCTTGAGGTGCGTGTCCCGTTCTGTGACCACCGTCTCGTGCAGTACGTGTTCAACACCCCGTGGTCGCTGAAGGCGTTCGACGGCAGGGAGAAGAGCCTTCTGCGCGCCGCGACACGCGACCTGCTGCCGCGGTCCGTGGCCGACCGCAAGAAGAGCGGCTACCCGAGTAGCTTCGACCCGCAGTACCTCGCGGCGATCCAGTCCCAGGTCTCCGATCTGCTCAACCGCGACCACCCGGCGCTGACACTGTGCAGCCGGGACCGACTGAGCGAGGCGATGAAGGCGGACAAGGACACCATCAGCCTCCAGCAACGGACGGTACTAGAACGCTCGCTCGACCTGGCGACGTGGCTCGATCAGCGGAAGCCGACGCTGAAGCTCAACTGATCCGGCCTCCTCGGGCTGGGCTTGCCTCTCTGACAGGGGCGAGCCCAGCCTGCCGTGTGTTGCGCCAAGGACGCCTCGCTCTTATGCCGGCTGGCCGGAGGGCAGAGCCCACCGTGCATGGACAAGTGCACCGAACAGGCCCGCGGCAGCGGCTACGGGGGCGATCCAGGAGAATCCGGCCGAGGAGAGCAGGACGCCACCCGCCGCGGACCCGAGCGAGGTGCCCAGGTACACGAAGCTGCTGTTCCAGGCCATGACCGAGCCGATCTCGCGCCCGAAGGCATGCATCAGCTGGGACTGGAAGGCGGGCAGGCAGGCGAAGGCACTGAGGGCGAACAGGCCGAGGACGAGCAGCAGTACTGCTGTCGGGGTGTGGAAGGCCAGGACCAGGAGCACCTCGAACACCGACAGGGCCACCAGGCTGCCTGTGACGACCCGCGTCGCACCGTAGCGGTCGGCCATCCAGCCTCCGCAGAGGCTGCCTGAGACGGCGCCGACCCCGTAGATGACCAGTGCGACAGCGACCATGCCGGTCGACATGTGGGCATTGTCGGTCAGCGCGGTGCCGACGTAGGTATAGAGGCTGTAGACGGCGAAGGCCCACAGCCCGGCGACGGAGACCGCTCGGGCCTTGGTGAGGGCGCTGCTGCGCGGTCCGGCCGTCTGGGCCGCTGCGGAGACCGGGCCGGCGCCCGGAGCGCCGCGCGTTCCCACGCCGCGCCAGGAGAACAGGTTGACCACGACGAGGACGAGCGTCAGTCCGCCGATCCCGAAGAAGGTCTCCCGCCAGCCCAGCAGCGAGGCGACGGCGGTGCCGGTGGGGGCGCCGGTGGCAAGCGAGATGAGGAAGCCCGACGCGGCGACGGCCAGCCAGGCGGCGCGGCGTTCGGGCGGAGCGGCCAGGCCGACCAGGGTCTGTACGGAGGGCGTGATGGCGGCAGCCGCCAGGCCGGCGAGTACCCGGGCGGCCAGCAGCAGGCCGAACCACGGGGACAGGCCGGTCAGGGCGTTGGCGAGACCGAAGACGGTCAGGCCGACGATGAGGACGGCCCGGCGGCCGACCCGGTCGGCGAGGGAGCCGATGATCGGAGCGCCGATCATGTACGCGAGCGAGAAGGTGGTGACCGTGACCCCGGCCATGGACGCGGAGACGTGGTACTGGTGCGCGATGTCCGGCAGCAAGGGCGAGACCACGAACAGGTCGGTGCCGATGACCAGAAGGGTGATGAAGGCAACCGCCAGGCTGCTGCGGCCGGCGGACTTCGACGCCGCCTCGCGGGTAGGGGACACGGGGCGACCTAAGTCCTGGCTAGTCATGCGCAGAATCCTAGCGGTTTGCTTAGCCGGCTATGTACGATTGATCAGATACTCATAGGATCCTCGTTCAGGACGTAACAGACGTGCGGGCCACCGAAGTAGCCGCGGACGATGTGGGTCGGCGTCGGCTCCCGCGGAAGAAGCGGCGGGTTTCGGCGGCGAGTTCGGCCTGACTGCGGGCTCGGTGCTGCTTGGGCAGGCTGTGCTTGAGGTCGGCGTTGACCAGCTCGTCGGCGTTCCATCGGCTCCGTGCAGTAACCGCTCGGACCACGCAGCAGGTAGCCCTCCTTCGTGGTGCCGCACGTCTTCCCCCGGGACGCCTCCGCACCCGATGCCGACCATCTGCCCGGCGGCTGCGGGGCCGTGGAGACGGGACCAGTGGTCGGCGCATGCAGCGTGGACCGAGCAGGCAGTGCGGCCTGAACGCCGGGGAGGGTCACGGTACCCGAGCCGAGAGGCACTTGCTGGGAATCGATGACACGAACCAGCGTTCGTCAGAGTTCGATGGCACGCGGTCAGAGTGAAGCGTTGATTGCTCTGACGGAGCCTGACATCGTGCCGTGCCAGATCCGCAAGCCCGAGACGGGGCTGACCTCTGATCAAGTTTGACTAGAGTGTGCGTATGGCCGAGAAGACTATTCCGATCCTGCCGTGCCGGACCGTTCAGCCCGTCCTCGACTTCTACACCGCCCTCGGGTTCGAGGTCACCTTCCAACAAAAGAGCCCAAACCCGTACGCGGTCGTGGAGCGCGGTGGCATCGAGCTCCAGTTCTTCGGGATGAAGCAGTACGAGCCGGCGGAGTCATTCAGTACGTGTTATGTACTCACCGATGACGTCGACGGGCTGCATGCCGCCTTCCGGGCGGGACTCAAGGCGGCATACGGGAGGGTCCCGACCCGAGGACTGCCGCGCATCGGGCCGCTCAAGGACATGTCGTACGGCGTACGGCAGTTCCTGATGGCCGATCCGGGCGGCAACTGCATCCGCATCGGGCAGCAGACGAGCCAAGACCAGCACCACAGGCGCGCCCCCGAGGAGACCTACGCCCGCGCCCTGCACCACGCCGCCCTCTTCGCGGACTCGAAGGAGGACCCTGCGGGTGCAGCGAAGATCATCGACCGGGTGCTTCACCTCGAGGACGAGCGGCCCACGCCCGTGCAACTGCTGCGCCTCCTCGTGCTGCGAGGGGACGTCGCCCAGCGTCTCGGTGACAACGGGACCGCGACGACGGTGCTCGCCAGGGCCGCCGCAGTCCATCTCGACGCCGAGGAGCGGGAGTCGGTTCGCGATGACCTCGAGCGACTTGAAGAGCTGCGCAGCTGAGGTCTGCTTAGAGCAGAGCGCTGTCGAGGATCTTGGAATCCGAAGATGCCGATCAGGGTGGACATTCCGTAGGTCGACGTCCTTCGGCTTGAGGGACTCGGCACTGCGGATCTCCGTACCTCCAGATCCCCCTGGCGGGTATGGCCGGGAAGCGGACCGACGCGTCGGGAAAGGAGGCTGTCCCCGCGGTCGAGACCGGAGGGCAGGGACGCGGCCGGGTCACCGCCTGTAGTCCGGCCCGGTTCAGGCACCGTCGAAACGGGCGAGCAATGCCCGAGCCTCGATGGTGCGGCGATGGTCCGGACCGAGGGAGGCCGGGCAGGTGTCGTGAGCGGTTGTGGCCCGGATACGGGCTTCAGCATCGTGGCCCAGCTCCCGGAGAGAGGTAGCCATGACAACCTCCACGGCGCCGGCCTCCTGGCCGCGTTGCTCCGGGGGCAGACCGCGGTGCACTTCGTCGGCGCCCGCACACGCAGCGAGAGCCTCCTCATAGCGGGCCTGCCCATTGAGGCTGCGGGCCAGGCCGAGCCGTAGCACCGGGCTCAGCCGGTCCGGCTCGCCAAGCGCGGCCAGGGCCTCACGGGCAAGCGCCTCAGCCTCCACGTGGCGCTCTTGCGCGTTGAGGGCGAAAACCACCCCGTTACCGGCGGCCGCTGCCACGAGCCGCGTCTCCGGACCTGTGCCGCAGGCCGCAGCCCGGACAACGGCGGCACCCTCCGCCTCACACTCCGCCGTGCCGACCGAGCGCAGCCAGTTGCCGGGCGCGGTCGGAGCGCACCTTCAGGGTCTGCCAGTGATCGACCCGAAGATCCCGCCGAAGACCGGCAGAGCCTCGTCATATGCGGCGAGAACCTCGGCATGGCGGCCCTGGGCGCCGATCGAAAGCGCGGCAATGGTCAGCGCCAGCGGTACATCCATATCATCATGCGGCCGCGACCGGACCACGGCGCTCGCCCCGGCCTCCGCCTCTGCATAGCGCCCGGACTCATACAGAGCCCTGGCCCGGGGCGCATGGGACGACTTCGTACGTCTGACGCGCGACCGGAAGAATTGCGTGCCCGGAGCATAGGGAGTCAGCACGGTGCCGTTCGGCGATGGGCCGGGCAATTGGTCGGCGGCGCCTGATGCCCCGGAGCCAGGCAGGCAATGGGCGGCGCCATAGCCAGACGACAGCGTCGGTATCCGCGAAGCTGTCCGCCGGTCGTGGCCGACCGCAGAAGCCCGTCCAAGCGATCACTTCTCGCAGAGGGACCTGTTCCAGTGTCCTTCGTGGACGCCTTCAGACCCGAGCGGGATCGTTTTCGTCACTGCGCCGGTGGGTGCACGATAGGCGTGCTCCAGGCGTTGCCGGCTCCCGCGTTGCCGCCGACGGTCTCCGTAAGTGCGTTGTACTGGATGAAGCGGCCGTTCTTGGCGCTGAAGATCTCGACGTGGAGGTCGCCATTGACGTACCAGAGCTGATCGTCCGTCTTTCCCCTGTTCGTGCCGTCGCAGGATGTGGTGACGAGCGCGTAGCCGTCCATGGTGAGGCAACGCCAAGTTCCCTGGCTGCGGAGGATGTACTTTCTGCCGCCGGCGGTCTTGGTCCACTTCCACCAGTGGTGGTCGTTATTGAAACCTCGTGTAGACCTCGCCGCGCATACTGCTGTCGATGCACTCACCGCGGGCCCCACCCTGAGTAGTATGACCCGCCCGGAATCCGGGGCGGGTCGCGGGGACGCCGCTGGCGAGGGTAGCTGCGGTCACGGAAGCGACGGCAAGATCCACAAGGGCAAAGCGCATCGGATTCCCTTTCGGTCGGGTGGCCCTGGCGTGTGCAGTGAAGCGGATGCTGTTGGGATGCAAGGGGCAGACACTGGCGGGTCACTCGAATGGGCATGAAGGATCTTTTCTGCAAGGGCTCGGTCCCGAATGGAATCGAGCCCGCAGACCGTTCCTCTCCGAGCGTGACCGGCTCACCACCCTCCAGGTCGGGGCTCTGAACCCGGCTACCGACACAGGGCTGAGCGGGCCGTTGCGGTGTCCGTTCTCCATTGCCCCGGCCGCCCGGGAGATCTGGGCGAGAACTCGGCCGACCTCATTGTCAGCCGGTCCATGGGAATGTGGCCCGGCTCCAGCGTGAAGTAGTCGCCTTTGCGGTCCGAGCCCTTGAAGGGCATGGCCGTTGAGAAGGGATCGGTGGATGCACAGGGACGGGGTGGTGGCGTCGTCCCGCAGGCGGCTGACCAGGTCGGGTTCGCCCAGCAGCGCGGGCCGTGGCCACGTACGCGAAGCCGGCGACGGCGCAGTGGGCGACGGTCGTCATGCCGACGCCGCCGCGCGTAGGCGACATGGAAGTCGACGGGACGGGCGTTCCTCGGTGGCCGCCGGGCAGCGGGACCGGGGGTGGCGGAAGCGCGGCGGCCGGGTTCGCGTGGCGGATACGGGCTCAGCGTGCCCCGTACACCGGCTGCGGCGCCTCGGCCGCGGCGAGCAGTTCGGACACGGCCGCCCCGGCCTCGGCCGGGCTCCACCGGGCGCCCTTGTCGGCGGTGGGGCCGGGCCGCCAGCCCTCCATCACCGTGATCCGTCCGGCCTCGGCCTCGAAGACCCGGCCGCTGACCCCGGCGCAGGCCGCGGAACCGAGCCAGACGACGAGCGGCGAGACGTTCTCCGGGGCCATCGCGTCGAAGGCGCCCTCCCCCGGGGCCGCCATGGTCTCGGCGAAGGTCTCCTCGGTCATCCGGGTGCGGGCGGCCGGGGCGATCGCGTTGACCTGGACCCCGTAGCGGCCCATCTCGGCGGCGGCCACCAGGGTCAGGGCGACGATCCCGGCCTTGGCGGCGGAGTAGCCGCCCTGGCCGACGCTGCCCAGCAGCCCGGCCCCGGAGCCGGTGTTGACGACCCGCGCCTCGGGCACCCGGCCGGTCTTCGCCTCGGCACGCCAGTGTGCCGCCGCGTGCTTGAGCGGCAGGAAGTGACCCCTGAGGTGGACGCGTGTCACCGCGTCCCAGTCGTCCTCGTCCAGGTTCACCAGCATCCGGTCGCGGAGGAATCCGGCGTTGTTCACGAGGGTGTCGAGCCGGCCGAAGGAGTCGAGCGCGGTCGCGACGAGGGAGGCAGCGCCGTCGGCGGTGGCGATGTCCCCGTGGTGCGCGACGGCCTCGCCGCCGGCCGCGCGGATCTCCTCGACGACCTGCTGGGCGGGTCCGGCGGTGCCACCGGAGCCGTCGAGGCCCACACCGAGGTCGTTGACGACGACCTTCGCGCCCTCGGCGGCGAAGGCCAGGGCGTGGGCGCGGCCGAGCCCGCGGCCCGCGCCGGTGACGACGGCGACGCGTCCGGCGCACAGAGCGGTCGATGAGGTCATGTCGGATGTCCTTTCGCTGGGCGGCGGGCGACGGACGGGGAACGGGGTGCCGGGACCACTGAGTGGCATGACGCTCTCCCGCGGCGTCCGCATCGCTGCTACGTTGAACCAAACAAACGTTAGGTGGAAAGGTAGCTGATCTGCTCATGGGTGTCTCCACCTCCGCCCCGGAAGCGGGCGTCGCCGTCGTCACCGTGGACTTCCCCCCGGTCAACGCCCTGCCCGTACAGGGCTGGTACGACCTGGCCGCGGCGGTGCGCGCCGCCGGGGCCGACCCGGACGTCCGGTGCGTGGTGCTCACCGCCGAGGGCCGCGGGTTCAACGCGGGCGTGGACATCAAGGAGATGCAGCGCGCGGACGGGCCCGAGGCGCTGATCGGCGCCAACCGGGGCTGCTTCGAGGCGTTCGCCGCCGTCTACGAGTGCGAGGTCCCGGTGGTCGCGGCCGTCCAGGGCTTCTGTCTGGGCGGCGGCATCGGCCTGGTGGGCAACGCGGACGCGATCGTGGCCAGCGACGACGCGGCCTTCGGGCTGCCGGAGCTGGACCGGGGCGCGCTCGGCGCGGCCACGCATCTGGCCCGGCTGGTCCCGCAGCACCTGATGCGGACCCTGTACTACACCTCGCGCACCGTGACGGCGCAGGAGCTGCACCGGCACGGCTCGGTGTGGAGCGTCGTCCCGCGCGACCGGCTGCGCGGGGCCGCCCTGGAACTGGCCCGGGAGATCGCCGCCAAGGACGGCCATCTGATCCGGCTGGCCAAGGCCGCCATCAACGGCATCGACCCCGTCGACGTACGCCGCAGCTACCGCTTCGAGCAGGGCTTCACCTTCGAGGCCAACCTCAGCGGCGTCGCCGACCGCGTGCGCGACACCTTCGGCACGGACAAGGAGCACCGGGCGTGACACAGGACAAGACGATGACGGCCGACGAGGCCGTCGGCCGGCTGGAGAGCGGCATGACGCTCGGCATCGGCGGCTGGGGTTCGCGCCGCAAGCCGATGGCCCTGGTCCGGGCGCTGCTGCGCTCGGACGTCACCGATCTCACCGTGGTCTCGTACGGCGGCCCCGACGTCGGTCTGCTCGCCGCCGCGGGCAGGATCCGCAAGCTGGTCACGGCGTTCGGGACCCTCGACTCGATACCGCTGGAGCCGCACTTCACCGCCGCCCGGCAGCGCGGCGCGTTCGAGATGGCCGAGCTCGACGAGGCGATGATGATGTGGGGCCTGACGGCGGGCGCGCAGCGGCTGCCGTTCATGCCGGTGCGGGCCGGTCTCGGCTCGGACCTGATGAGGGTCAACCCGGCGCTGCGCACGGTGACCTCGCCGTACGACGACGGGGAGGTGCTGGTCGCGGCGCCGGCTCTGCGGCTGGACGCCGCGCTGGTCCATCTCAACCGCGCGGACGCGCAGGGCAACGGCCAGTACCTGGGCCCCGACCCGTACTTCGACGACCTGTTCTGCGAGGCCGCCGACCAGGCGTACGTCTCCTGCGAGCGGATCGTGGAGACGGCGGACCTGCTGAAGGAGCACGGTCCGCAGACCCTGCTGGTCAAGCGGCCGTTCGTGGCCGGGGTCGTCGAGGCGCCGAACGGCGCGCACTTCACCTCCTGCGTGCCGGACCACGACCGGGACGAGAGCTTCCAGCGCGCCTATGTCCGGGCCGCCCGCGACCCCGGGGCCTGGCCCGCCTTCGTCGAACGGTTCCTGTCCGGCGACGAGGCCGCCTACCAGGCCGCCGTCACCGCCTTCCACCAGGAGGAAGCATGAGCGGCACCGGCACCACCGGCATCGCGGCGGCGAGCCGCTCCGAGTACTGCGTGGTGGCCTGCGCCGAGGCGTGGCGGGGAGCGGGCGAGATCCTCGCCGCCCCGATGGGCACCGTCCCGGCCATCGGGGCGCGCCTGGCACGGCTCACCTTCTCGCCCGGTCTGCTGCTGACCGACGGGGAGGCGATGCTGATGGGCGACACCCCCGCCATGGGGACGGGTCCGGGGAGCGTGGAGGGCTGGCTGCCGTTCCGCCAGCACCTGACGCTCACCGCCACCGGCCGCCGCCACGTGATGATGGGGGCCAGCCAGATCGACCGGCACGGCAACCAGAACATCTCCTGCATCGGCGACTGGGCAAGGCCCGCGCGCCAGCTGCTCGGGGTCCGCGGCGCCCCCGTCAACACCCTGAACAATCCCACGAGTTACTGGATCCCCAAGCACTCGGCGCGGGTGTTCGTGGAGCACGTCGACATGGTCAGCGGGGTGGGGTACGAGCGGGCCGCGGCCGCCGGACCCTCAGCGACCCGCTATCACCGCGTCCCCGAAGTCATCAGCGATCTGGGCGTCTTCGACTTCGAGACGCCCGACCGCACCATGCGGCTGCGCTCCCTGCACCCCGAGGTGAGCCTCGAACAGGTCACCGGGGCCACCGGGTTCGCCCTCACGATCCCCGCCGAGGTGCCGCTCACCCGGGAGCCCACGGAGGCGGAACTCCGGCTGATCCGCGAGGTCATCGACCCGAACCGGCTGCGCGAACGCGAGGTCCCGGCATGACCGGGCCCGTGCCGTTGCCGACCGCGCTCACCGAGCTGACCGGGGTGCGGTACCCGATCGTCCAGACGGGGATGGGGTGGGTCGCCGGCCCCCGGCTGGTGTCCGCCACCGCGAACGCGGGGGCGCTCGGCATCCTGGCCTCCGCGACGATGACCGCCGACCAGCTGCGCGCGGCGGTCCGCGAGGTCAAGTCCCGTACGGAGGCGCCGTTCGGCGTCAATCTGCGCGCGGACGCGGGGGACGCGGGCGAGCGGGTGCGGATCATGATCGACGAGGGGGTGCGGGTGGCGTCGTTCGCCCTCGCCCCCTCGAAGGAGCTGATCGCCAGGCTCAAGGACGCGGGCGTCGTCGTCATCCCGTCCGTGGGTGCCCGGCGGCACGCGGAGAAGGTCGCCGCGTGGGGCGCCGACGCGGTGATGGTGCAGGGCGGCGAGGGCGGCGGCCACACCGGCAGCGTGGCCACCACCGTGCTGCTCCCCCAGGTCGTGGACGCCGTCGACATCCCGGTCGTCGCGGCGGGTGGCTTCCACGACGGTCGCGGCCTGGTCGCCGCGCTCGCCTACCGGGCCGCCGGGATCGGGATGGGCACGCGCTTCCTGCTCACCTCCGACAGCACGGTCCCGGCGGCGGTGAAGGCGAAGTACCTGGCCGCCACCGTTCAGGACGTCACGGTGACGGACCGGCTCGACGGCCTGCCGCACCGCATGCTGCGCACCGGGATGGTCGACGCCCTGGAGCGTTCCGGCCGGGCGGCCTCCCTGCTGAGGGCGGTCCGGCACGCCTCGGCCTTCCGGAAGGAGTCCGGTACGAGCTGGCCCGGACTGGTCCGTGACGGGCTGGCGATGAAGCACGGCAAGGAGCTGACCTGGAGCCAGGTGCTGCTGGCCGCCAACACACCGATGCTGCTGAAGGCCGCGCTGGTCGAGGGGCGCACCGACCTCGGGGTGATGGCCTCGGGTCAGGTGGCGGGCCTGATCGGGGATCTGCCGTCCTGTGCGGAACTGGTCGAGCGGATCATGGCCGAGGCGCAGGCCACGTTGAAGGCGCTGGGTGCCGGCTGAGCGGTTGTGGGCGGGCGAATGCGGAAGGGGCGGTCCGGTTCTCCGGGCCGCCCCCTTCCGCACGGCCGCCGGGCCGGTGGGCCGGTGAGCCGGTGGGCGCAGTCAGAGACGTTCGACGCGGGGCGTACTCAGAGGCGTTCGATGATGGTGACGTTGGCCTGACCGCCGCCCTCGCACATGGTCTGCAGGCCGTATCGGCCGCCGGTCCGCTCCAGTTCGTGCAGCAGGGTCGTCATCAGCTTGGTGCCGGTGGCGCCGAGCGGGTGGCCGAGCGCGATGGCGCCACCGTTGACGTTGACCCGCTCCGGGTCGGCCCCGGTCTCCTTCAGCCAGGCCAGCGGGATCGGGGCGAACGCCTCGTTGATCTCCACCAGGTCCATGTCGCCGATGGACATCCCGGTCTTCTTCAGCGCGTACGCCGTCGCCGGGATGGGCGCGGACAGCATCCGGATCGGGTCCTCGGCGCGCACCGAGAGGTGGTGGATGCGGGCCCGGGGCGTCAGGCCGTGCTCGGCGACAGCCCGCTCGGAGGCGATGAGCAGCGCGGAGGCGCTGTCGGAGACCTGCGAGGAGACCGCGGCGGTCAGCCGGCCGCCCTCGACCACGGGCTTGAGGCCCGCCATCTTCTCCAGCGAGGTGTCACGGCGCGGCCCCTCGTCCACCGTCACGTCGCCGTACGCGACGGTCTCGCGGGCGAAGCGGCCCTCGTCGATGGCGCGCAGGGCCCGGTGGTGCGAGCGCAGCGCGAAGTGCTCCATGTCCTCGCGGGTGATGCCCCATTTCTCCGCGATGAGTTCGGCGCCGTGGAACTGGTTGACGGGCGCGTCGCCGTAGCGGGCGCGCCAGCCCTCGGAGCCCGCGTAGGGGCCTTCGGTCAGCCCGAGGGGTTCGGCGGCCTGGCGGGAGGCGAAGGCGATGGGGATCATCGACATGTTCTGGGTGCCGCCCGCGACGACCAGGTCCTGGGTGCCGGAGAGGACGCCCTGGGCGGCGAAGTGGACGGCCTGCTGGGAGGAGCCGCACTGCCGGTCGACGGTGGTGCCGGGCACCTCCTCGGGAAGGCCCGCGGCGAGCCAGGCGGTGCGGGCGATGTTCCCGGCCTGCGGGCCGACGGTGTCCAGGCAGCCGAAGACCACGTCGTCGACGGCGGCCGGGTCGACGCCGGTGCGCTCGACCAGTGCCTTGAGGACATGGGCGCCGAGGTCGGCCGGGTGGGCCGTGCTGAGTCCGCCCTTGCGCCGGCCGACGGGGGTGCGTACCGCTTCGACGATGTAGGCCTCGGCCATGACTGCTCCTTCGCGAGCGAGGTGATGAGGTGTCAGGTGCGTGGGGTGATGCCTTCGAGGACCATGGACAGGTACTGGCGGGCGATCTCCTCCGGGCTGTGGACGCCGCCGGGGCGGTACCAGGAGGCGGCCACCCAGACGGTGTCGCGGACGAACCGGTAGACGAGCCTGACGTCCAGGTCGGCGCGGAAGGCCCGCTCGGCGACGCCGCGCTCCAGCGTGCGCAGCCAGGCGTTCTCGAACTTCAGCCGGGTGTCGGCGAGGTAGGCGAAGCGCGGCTGGGCGGAGAGGTGCCTGGATTCCCTCTGGTAGATGGCGACCGCGGGCCCGTGCCGGTCGATCTGCCGGAAGGACTGGGTGACGAGCGCCTCGATGGTCTCGCGGGGGCCGAGTCCGGCGGCCAGGACGGTGCCGTAGCCCGCCCACAGCTCGTCCAGGAAGGCCGAGAGGATCTCGTCCAGCATCGACTCCTTGGAGTCGAAGTGGTAGTAGAGGCTGCCCGCGAGCAGGCCCGCGTCGTCCGCGATGCGGCGGACGGTGGTGGCGTTGTAGCCCCGGGCGGCGAACACCTCGGCGGCGGTCGCCAGGAGTGCGGCGCGTCGTTCGACGCCGTCGTTGCCGGTGATCGCGTTCACGCCCTCTGGCTGCTGACGGAGACGGTCTCGCCGGTCAGGTACGAGGAATAGCCGCTGGCCAGGAAGACGATGACGTTGGCGATCTCCCAGGGCTCGGCGTACCGGCCGAAGGCCTCGCGTTCGGTCAGTTCGGCGAGGAGTTCCGGTGTGGTGACCTTCACCAGGTGCGGGTGCATGGCCAGGCTCGGTGCGACGGCGTTGACGCGTACGCCGAAGTCGGCGGCCTCCAGGGCGGCGCACCGGGTGAGCGCCATGACACCGGCCTTGGCGGCGGCGTAGTGCGCCTGACCGCGCTGGGCACGCCAGCCGACGACGGAGGCGTTGTTGACGACGACGCCGCCGGTGCCGCGGTCCTTGAGGTGGCGCAGGGCGGTGCGGGTGCAGCGGAAGGTGCCGTTCAGGGTGACGTCGAGGACCTTCGACCACTGCTCGTCGGTCATGTCGACGAGTTCGGCGGTGCCACCGAGTCCGGCGTTGTTGACGACGATGTCGAGCCCGCCGTGGCGCTCGGCGGCGAACGCGAACAGGGCGTCGACCTGCTCCTGGTCGGTGACGTCGCAGGGCAGCGCGGCGACGTGGTCAGCGCCGAACTCCTCGGCGAGGGCGGCGGCGCTCTCCCCCAGGCGGCGTGCGTGGGCGTCGCCGATGACGATCCGGGCGCCCTCCTCCAGGAACTTGCGGGCCGTCGCTCCGCCGATCCCGGCGCCCGCGGCGGCGGTGATCACGGCGGTGCGTCCGTCCAGGAGTGAGTGCCCCGCTACATAGGGCGGCCGGTCGGTCACGGGCGGATCTCCTTGGGCAGGCCGAGGACGCGCTCGGCGATGATGTTGCGCTGGATCTCGTTGGAGCCGGCGTAGATGGTGTCGGAGCGGGAGAAGAGGAACAGCCGCTGCCAGTCGTCGAGTTCGTACGGTGCCCCGGCGGCGGCCAGGCCGCCGGCGCCCAGGACGCTCATGGCCAGCTCACCGAGCTCCCGGTGCCAGGTGGCCCAGAAGATCTTCCCGATGGACGCCTCGGGGCCCGGTGCGCCGGCCGCCACGCCGTCGAGCATCCGCAGGGCGTTGCACCGGATGGTCTCCAACCCGGTCCAGGCGCGGGCGAGCCGGTCGCGGATCAGCGGGTCGTCGGCGGCGCCGTTGCGCCGGGCCAGGGCGATGAGGGATTCCAGTTCGCGCCGGAAGCCGACCTGCTGGCCGAGGGTGGAGACGCCGCGTTCGAAGCCGAGGGTGGCCATGGCCACGCGCCAGCCGTCGCCCGGGGCTCCGACGATGTGCTCGGCGCGGGTGCGGGCCCCGTCGAAGAAGACCTCGTTGAATTCGGAGGTGCCGGTCAGCTGGGCGATCGGCCGGATCTCCACACCGGGCCCGTCCAGCGGGACCAGGAGGTAGGACAGGCCCCGGTGGCGGGACGAGCCGGGCTCGGTGCGGGCGACCACGAAGCACCACTGGGCCTCGTGGGCCAGTGACGTCCAGATCTTCTGTCCGGTGACGACCCAGTCCGCGCCGTCCCGCTCGGCCCTGGTCCGTACGTTCGCCAGGTCGGACCCGGCGTCGGGTTCGCTGTAGCCCTGGCACCACAGCTCCTCGACGGCGACGATCGGCGGCAGGAACCTGGCCCGCTGCGCGGGTGTGCCGAAGGCCACGAGCGTCGGTCCCAGCAGCTGTTCCCCGATGTGGTTGACCCTGGCGGGGGCGTCGGCCAGGGCGTACTCCTCGTGGAAGGCGACCTGCTGCTCGATGCTCGCGCCCCGGCCCCCGTAGGCCTCGGGCCAGCCCACGCAGGTCCAGCCCGAGGCCGCCATGTGCCGTTCCCAGCCCAGCCGTTCGGCGAAGGCCTCGTGCTCGCGTCCGGGGCCGCCGCGACCGCGAAGGCCCGCGAAGGAACCGGTGAGGTTGGCGGCCAGCCAGCCGCGGATCTCGGCGCGGAACTCCTCGACGCTGCTCATGACAGTACGTTAATCTACCAAACACTTGTTAGGGAAGGAGGGGCCGATGCCCACTGCCCACGACGAACCGGTGCGCTACGAGAAGCAGGGCCCGGTCGCGACGGTGACCATGAACCGGCCCGACTACCGCAACGCGCAGAACTCCGCGATGACCTACGCACTGGACCGGGCGTTCTACCGCGCGGCCGGGGACGACGAGGTGAAGACGGTCGTCCTGGCCGGGGCGGGCAAGCACTTCTCCGCCGGCCATGACATCGGCACCCCGGAGCGGGACGCCCATCTGCCGTTCGAACGCCGGGCGGGACTGTGGTGGGACCACTCGGACAAGGAGGGCGGGGAGAGCCGCTTCGCCCGCGAGTCCGAGGTGTATCTGGGGATGTGCCGCAGATGGCGCGAGCTGCCGAAGCCGGTCATCGCCTCCGTCCAGGGCGCGTGTGTGGCCGGTGGGCTGATGCTCGCCTGGATCTGCGACCTGATCGTGGCGAGCGAGGACGCGTTCTTCGCCGATCCCGTGGTCCGCATGGGCATCCCCGGGGTCGAGTACTTCGCACATCCCTGGGTGATGCCACCGCGGATCGCCAAGGAGTTCCTCTACACCGGCGACCGGATGAGCGCCCGGCGCGCATACGAGGTCGGCATGGTCAACCGGGTCGTGCCCCGCGAGGAACTTGCCGAATATACAAGGGAGTTGGCGCTGCGGATCGCCGGGATGCCCCGCCTGGGCCTCGCCCTGACCAAGCGCGCCGTCAACCAGGCCGAGGACCTCCAGGGGCTGCACACCGGCCTGGACTCGGTGTTCGGCCTGCACCACCTGGCACATGCCCACAACGCCGAGACCGCGTCCGACGCGCTCGGCGGCATGGACATCGGGGCGATGAAGAAGGCGGGCTCCTGATGGACCTCGATCTCGACGCGGCCGACGAGGCGTTCCGCACCGAGGCGCGCGACTGGCTGGCCGCCCACGTCCCGGCCGTCCCCCTGCCGTCCCTGGAGACCGCCGACGGCTTCGCCGCCCACCGTGAGTGGGAGGCCACGCTGGCCGCGGACCGCTGGTCGGTGGTCTCCTGGCCCGAGGAGTTCGGCGGGCGCGGCGGCTCCCTGCTGCGCTGGCTGGTCTTCGAGGAGGAGTACTACGGAGCCGGGGCACCCGGCCGGGTCAGCCAGAACGGAATCAACCTGCTGGCCCCCACCCTCTTCGAGCACGGCACCGCCGAACAGCTGGCCAGGATCCTGCCCGCGACGGCGCGCGGCGAGGTCATCTGGGCACAGGCCTGGTCGGAGCCGGAGGCCGGTTCGGATCTGGCCTCGCTGAAGTCGACGGCCGTACGGACCGAAGGCGGCTGGCTGCTCAGCGGCCAGAAGACCTGGTCGTCCCGGGCCGCCTTCGCCGACCGGGCCTTCGGCCTGTTCCGCAGCGACCCGGAGGCGGACAAGCCGCACCGGGGGCTGACGTATCTGATGTTCCCGCTGGACGCCGAGGGGGTCACGGTGCGGCCCATCGGACGGCTCGACGGGAAGCCCGCCTTCGCCGAACTCTTCCTGGACGGGGTGTTCGTCCCGGACGAGGACGTCATCGGCGAGCCAGGACAGGGCTGGCGGGTCGCGATGAGCACCGCGGGCAACGAACGCGGACTCACCCTGCGCAGCCCCGGCCGGTTCACGGCCGCCGCCGACCGGCTGGCCGCCCTGTGGCGCGCGCACGGCGACCCCGCGGACACGGCGCTGCGCGACCGGGTCGCCGACGCGGTGATCGGGGCCCGCGCCTACCGGCTCTTCTCCTACGCGGGGGCCTCCCGGATCCTGTACGACCAGGGCGGTCCCGCCGGAGCCGCCGCCAGCCTCAACAAGATCTACTGGTCCGAGCTGGACATCGCTCTGCACGAGACCGCGCTCGACCTGCTCGGGCCGTACGGCGAACTCGCCGACCACGCGGACGAATCGCCGGCCGCCGGCGGCTGGGCCGAGGGCTATACCTTCGCCCTGGCCGGACCCGTGTACGCGGGCACCAACGAGATCCAGCGCGACATCGTCGCCGAGCGGCTGCTCGGCCTGCCGAAGGGACGCCGGTGATGCGCTTCTTCCCCGACGCCGAGCAGCGGGAGTTCGCCCGCTCCCTCGACGCCCTGCTCACCTCCTGCGACACCCCGGCCGTGATCCGGTCCTGGGCCACCGGCGAGCACGGCCCGGGGCGGGCCGTCGGGGCCCGGCTGGCCGAGGCCGGGGTGTTCGCACTCGCGGTGCCGCGGGAGCACGACGGATTCGGCCCGCTCCCCCTCGAACTGGCCATCGCCTTCGAGGTCCTGGGGCGGCACGCCGTTCCCGGGCCGCTGGTCGAGACGGTTGCCGCGGCGGCCCTCCTGGACCGGCTCGGTGACGACCGCATCGCCGCCGAACGACTGCCCGGCATCGCCTCGGGCAAGTCCGTCGTCTCGCTCTGCCTGACCTCCCTCGGCCCGTACGCCCTGGACGGCGACGCGGCCGACGCGGTGTTCGTGGTGGACGGCGACGCCCTGAGCGTCTCCACCGGGCCCGGTCCGGTACAGCCGTCGGCCGATCCGGCGCGGCGGCTGTCGCGGCCCACGAGCGGCACGGTCCTCGCCCAGGGCGAGTCGGTGGCCGCCGCCGCCGGGTACGCGGCCGATGTGGCCGCGCTCGCCACCGCGGCCCAGGCGCTGGGGGTGGGCCGCGCCCTGCTGGCCCGTACCGTCGGCTACGTCGCGCAGCGCACCCAGTTCGGGGTGGCGATCGGCTCCTTCCAGGCGGTCAAGCACCGGCTGGCGGACACTCTGCTGGCCCTGGAGTTCGCCGAGCCGCTGGTCCACGGCGCCGCCCTCGCGCTCGCCGCCGGCGACGACGGGGCGGGGCGCGAGATCGCCGCGGCCAAGGTCACGGCGGGCGAAGCCGCGTACGGGGCGGCGCGCACGGCCCTCCAACTGCACGGGGCCGTGGGCTACACCGACGAACTCGACCTGTCGCTGTGGATCCGCAAGGCCCGGCCGCTGCGCGACGCGTGGGGCACCCCGGCCGCCTGCCGGGCCCGGGTCCTGGCCGCCTGACCGCACAGTGAGGGGAGCGGCCCGGTGAGGCTGACCGAGGAGCAGGAAGAGCTGCGGTCGATCGTACGGTCGTTGCTGACCAGACATCAGGACGAGTCGGCGTGGGGGCCGTTGACCGAGCAGGTCGGTGCCGCCGGCCTGACCGTGCCCGAGGCGTACGGCGGGATGGGCGGCGGCGCCCGGGACGTCCATGTGCTGATGGAGGAGCTGGGCCGGAGCCTGAGCCCGCTGCCCTGTCTGGGCTCGGCGGTGCTCACCGTGGGGGCACTGCTGGCCTCCGGTGACCGGGAGGCCTGCGGGCGGCTGCTGCCGGGGCTCGCCGAGGGTGCCTCGGTGGGCGCGCTGGCCTGGGCCGAGCAGGGGTCCTGGGACCCGGCGGCGGTCCGCGCCGGGGCGACCGCGCACCCGGACGGCCGCTGGCTGCTCAGCGGGACCAAGGATCACGTACTGGACTGGCCCGGAGTCGATGTGCTGCTCGTCGCCGCCCGTACGGCCGCCGGGGTGTCGCTCTTCGAGGTGGCGCCGGACGCGGCCGGGGTGCGCCGGGAGCCCGTCGTGACCATGGACTCCACCCGGGGCCTGGCCCGATGGGTGCTGGACTCCGCCGAGGGGCGGCTGCTGGGGGCGGACGGCGACGGCGGGCGGTGCCTGGCACACGTACGGGACCTGGCGTGCGCGGCCCTCGCCGCGGAACAGGTGGGCGCGGCCGGACGCGCGCTGGAGCTCACCGTCGCATACGCCAGGGACCGGGTCCAGTTCGGCCGGCCCATCGGCTCGTTCCAGGCGGTCAAGCACCGGCTGGCGGACGCCTACGTCCTGGTGGAGTCGGCGCGTTCGGCGGCGCTCGGGGCCGCTTTCGCCGCCGACGAGGACCCGGGGGCACTGCCCCGGGCCGCCGCCGTCGCCAAGTCCGTCTGCTCCGAGGCCTTCTCGGCGGTGGCCGGCGAGATGATCCAGCTGCACGGCGGGATCGGCATCACCTGGGAGCACGACGCGCACCGCTACTTCAAGCGGGCGCACGGGACGGGCGAGCTGTTCGGCCCGCCCGCGCACCACCGGGCGCGGCTCGCCGCCGCGCTCGGGCTGACGGCGCACTGAGTTCCGGCCCGGGGCGCGGCCCGGCCGGCGGACAGAGAGGCCTCACCTCATGCACATCGACAGCCCGTGGGACTTCACGGGACGCGTGGTGCTGGTCACCGGCGGCACCAAGGGCCTCGGGGCCGCCATCGCCGGGGCGTTCCTGGACACCGGGGCCGAGGTGGTGGTCTGCGGCCGCACCACCCCGGACGCCCTGCCGGCGGCCGGGGGCCGGGAGGCACTCTTCGTCCCGGCCGATGTGCGCGATCCGGCGGCGGCGTCCGCGCTGGTGGACACCGCGGTGCAGCGCTTCGGCCGGCTCGACGTCCTGGTCAACAACGCGGGCGGTTCGCCGGACGCGGACGCGGCCACCGTCTCGCCGCGGTTCGTGGAGAAGATCGTCGCGCTCAATCTGCTCGCGCCGTTCTACGTGGCGCAGGCGGCCCACCGCGTCATGCGGGACCAAAAGGACGGCGGCTCGGTCGTCAACATCGGCAGTGTCTCCGCCCACGACCCACAGCCCGGCACCGCCGCCTACACGGCCGCCAAGGCGGGGCTGCTGGCCCTCACCAGGGCGCTGGCCCTGGAATGGGCGCCGGCGGTCCGGGTCAACCACATCACCACGGGGCTGATCCGCACGCCGGGCGCGGCACTGATCTACGGGGCGGACGGCGGGGCGTCGGTGGCGGGTGTGATCCCGATGCGCCGGATGGCCGTGCCCGGGGACGTCGCCCGTGCCTGTCTGTTCCTCGCGAGCGAGCTGTCCGGATACGTCAACGGGGCGGATCTGGCGGTGCACGGCGGCGGCGAGTTCCCCGCCCGCTACCTCGCCGCGAAGGCGGCCGGCCAACCGGAGTGAGAGCGGTCCGCCACGGTCCCGGCCGGTGAGCGCTCCCGGCCGGGTACGGGGCGCGGCACCGGGGCACGCGAGCCCGGCCCGATCCGGACGAAAGGACCCGGGTCTCCGGTACGGTGTCGAACGCTTCGCGCCCGAGAGGGTACGGAGCGCTTCGCCGCCACCGTGTGACCACGGGACGCCGACCGGCGTATCCGTGCGACATCGCCCGTCCTGACGCCACGCGCCCGTGACATGACTGGGGAGTCTGATGTTCGAGAAGGTATTGGTCGCCAACCGTGGGGAGATCGCGATTCGCGCGTTTCGCGCGGCGTTCGAGCTCGGAGTCTCCACGGTCGCCGTGTTCCCCCACGAGGACCGCAACTCCCTCCACCGGGCCAAGGCCGACGAGGCCTACCGGATCGGGGAGCCCGGACATCCCGTACGGGCCTATCTCTCGGTGGACGAGATCATCGGGGCCGCCCGGAAGGCGGGTGCCGACGCGGTCTACCCGGGCTACGGCTTCCTGTCGGAGAACCCGGACCTCGCCGCCGCGTGCGCCGGGGCCGGCATCACCTTCATCGGGCCGCCCGCTCCGGTGCTGAACCTGACCGGGAACAAGTCCCGGGCGGTCGCGGCAGCCCGGGAGGCCGGCGTACCGGTGCTGAAGTCCTCCGCCCCTTCGGAGGACGTGGACGCGCTCGTCGCGGCCTCGGCGGACATCGGCTTCCCGGTCTTCGTCAAGGCCGTCGCGGGCGGCGGGGGGCGCGGCATGCGCCGGGTCGCCGAGGCGGGCGAGCTGCGCGAGGCGATCGACGCGGCGATGCGCGAGGCCCGGTCCTCGTTCGGCGACGCCACGGTCTTCCTGGAACAGGCCGTGATCGACCCGCGCCATATCGAGGTGCAGATCCTCGCCGACGCCGAGGGCAATGTGGTCCATCTGTACGAGCGGGACTGCTCGTTGCAGCGCCGCCACCAGAAGGTCGTCGAGATCGCGCCCGCCCCGCACCTCGACCCGGCCCTGCGGGACCGGATCTGCGCCGACGCCGTCGCCTTCGCACGCCATATCGGCTATGTGAACGCGGGCACGGTCGAGTTCCTCGTCGACGGGCGCGGCAACCACGTCTTCATCGAGATGAACCCGCGCATCCAGGTCGAGCACACCGTGACCGAGCAGGTCACCGGACGCGATCTGGTGATCGCCCAGATGCGCATCGCGGCGGGCATGGCCCTGCCCGAACTGCACCTCACCCAGGACGACATCACCCTCAACGGCACCGCGATGCAGTGCCGCATCACCACCGAGGACCCGGCCAACGGATTCCGGCCGGACACCGGCACCATCTCCGCCTACCGCTCCCCCGGCGGGCCCGGCGTCCGGCTGGACGGCGGCACGGTCCACACCGGCGCCGAGGTGTCCGCCCACTTCGACTCGATGCTGGTGAAGCTCACCTGCCACGGGCACGACTTCGCCAACGCGGCCCGCCGGGCGCGCCGGGCCATCGCGGAGTTCCGGATCCGGGGCGTGGCGACCAACCTGCCCTTCCTGGGCGCCGTGCTGGACCAGCCCGACTTCCGCGCGGGACGCGTCACGACGAGTTTCATCAACGCGCACCCGGAGCTGATCCACGCCCGCCCGTCGGCCGACCGCGGCAGCCGGATGCTCGGCTATCTCGCCGAGACCACCGTCAACCGGCCGTACGGTTCCCGCCCCGCCGTCATCGACCCGGCGGACAAGCTGCCCGCCCTGCCGCCCGGGACACCGCCGGCCGGTTCGCGCCAGCGCCTGGCGGCCCTGGGCCCGCAGGGCTTCGCCGCCGAGCTGCGCGCCCGGTCGGCCGTCGCCGTCACCGACACCACGTTCCGCGACGCCCATCAGTCGCTGCTGGCCACCCGGGTGCGGACCCGTGACCTGCTGACCGTCGCACCGTACGTCGCCCGGACCGCACCGCAGCTGCTGAGTCTCGAATGCTGGGGAGGCGCCACCTACGACGTGGCGCTGCGCTTCCTCGCCGAGGACCCGTGGGAGCGGCTGGTGAAGATCCGGGAGGCGGTGCCCAACATCTGCACCCAGATGCTGCTGCGCGGCCGCAACACGGTCGGCTACACGCCCTACCCCACCGAGGTCACCGAGGCGTTCGTCGCCGAGGCCGCGTCCGCCGGGATGGACATCTTCCGGATCTTCGACGCCCTCAACGACGTGTCGCAGATGCGCCCGGCGATCGACGCCGTGCGCGCCACCGGCACCTCGGTCGCCGAGGTGGCGCTCTGCTACACCGCGGACCTCTCCGACCCCGGCGAGACCCTGTACACGCTGGACTACTACCTGCGGCTGGCCGAACAGATCGTGGCGGCGGGCGCCCATGTGCTCGCCATCAAGGACATGGCGGGGCTGCTGCGCCCGCCCGCCGCCCGCACGCTCGTCACCGCGCTGCGCGACCGTTTCGACCTGCCGGTCCATCTGCACACCCACGACACGGCGGGCGGGCAGCTCGGCACGCTGCTCGCCGCCATCGACGCGGGGGTGGACGCGGTCGACGCGGCGGTCGCCTCCATGGCCGGCACCACCAGCCAGCCCCCGCTGTCGGCGCTGGTGGCCGCCACCGACCACACCGAACGCGCGACGGGCCTGTCCCTGCAGGCGGTCGCTGATCTGGAGCCCTACTGGGAGGCGGCCCGCAAGGTCTACGCCCCCTTCGAGTCCGGGCTGGCCTCGCCGACCGGCCGGATCTACCACCACGAGATCCCCGGCGGGCAGCTGTCCAATCTGCGCCAGCAGGCCATCGCCCTCGGCCTGGGCGACCGCTTCGAACTCATCGAGGACTGCTACGCCGCGGCCGACCGGATGCTCGGGCGGCTGGTGAAGGTGACGCCGTCGTCGAAGGTGGTCGGTGATCTGGCGCTGCATCTGGTGGGCGCGGGGGTCGAGGCGGCGGCCTTCGAGGCCGACCCCGGCGGGTTCGACGTACCGGACTCCGTGATCGGCTTCCTCCGCGGTGAGCTGGGCGACCCGCCGGGCGGCTGGCCCGAGCCGTTCCGCACCCGTGCGCTCCGGGGCCGCCCGGCGGGGGCGGAGACCCCGCAGCTGTCGGACGAGGACCGCGAGGGTCTGAAGCACTCGCCGCGCCCGACGCTGAACCGGTTGCTCTTCCCGGGCCCGACCAAGGAGTTCGAGGCCCACCGCGCGGCATACGGCGACACCTCCGTGCTGCCGACCCAGGACTTCCTGTACGGGCTGGAGCCGGAGACCGAGCACACGGTGACGCTCGAACCTGGCGTCACCCTGCTGATCGAGCTGGAGGCGGTCTCCGAACCGGACGAGCGCGGGTTCCGCAGCGTACTGGCCACTCTCAACGGGCAGTTGCGGCCGGTGTCGGTCCGGGACAGGTCCGTCGCCACCGAGGTCAAGGCCGCCGAGAAGGCGGACCGGGGCAACGAGGGCCATGTCGCGGCGCCGTTCGCCGGGGTCGTCACCCTCCAGGTCGCCCAGGGCGCCTCGGTGTCGGCCGGTCAGACCGTGGCCACCATCGAGGCGATGAAGATGGAGGCGTCGATCACCGCCCAGACCACCGGGGTCGTGCGGCGTCTCGCGATCGGCGGCGTCCAGCAGGTAGAAGCGGGTGATCTGCTCATCGAGATCGGCTGATCCGGAGGACTGGAATCCGGCCCCGGACGGCGCGGCGTCCGGTCCCCGCGGGCGCCTTCGCGCACCGGGGGCCGGACGTCCGGGGGCCGTTGCGCTGTTACGCGTCCTCGTCGTC
>NZ_FMBW01000013.1 GCF_900091725.1 Streptomyces sp. DvalAA-43
TTGAGGCGACCCCGGCGGTGTGGACACTCTGACAATGGATCTTGCAGATCCAAGGAAGGGTGTCCTGGTGGGACGGAAGTCTCCGTATCCGGCGGAGTTCAGGAATGATGCCGTCGCGCTGTACCGCGCGGCGGGTGGGAAGCGCACGTATGCGGCGGTGGCGGCGGATGTTGGGGTGACCGGCGAGACGCTGCGCAGTTGGGTGCGCCAGGCCGATGAGCAGGCGGGCCGCGGCAACCGCGATGAGCCGGTTGCCGAGGGCAGGGATGAGGAACTGGCCCGGCTGCGGGCGGAGAACGGCCGGCTACGCAGGGCGGAGAAGGAGTGGGAACTCGAGCGGGAGATCCTGCGGCGAGCGGCCCAGTATTTCGCGAAGGAGATGAGGGCATGACCCTCCGCTGGGGCTTCATCTCCGACAACCGGGCCGACTTCGGCGTGCAGCGGATATGCCGGGTGCTTCAGGTCTCGCGCTCGGGCTTCTACCGGTGGATCGCCGGCGCGAAGGCCCGCGAGGTGCGGCAGGCCGCCGACGAGGCTATGGCCGCGGAGATCCGCGAGATCCACACCGACCACAAGGGAACGTACGGAGTGCGGCGTGTCCATGCTGAGCTGCGGGGCTTGGGACACGCAGTGAACCGCAAGCGCGTCGAGCGGCTCATGCGCAAGCACGGCCTGGAGGGCCTCCATCTGCGGCGCCGTAAACGCACCACGGTCCCGGACCGCCTCGCACCGCCTGTCCCGGACCTCGTCCAACGTGACTTCTCCGCCGGGCAGCTGGACGAGAAGTGGTGCGGTGACATCACGTATGTGCAGGTCGGCGGGTCGTGGCTGTATCTCGCCTGCGTCCTGGACATCTGCTCACGCCGGGTGCTCGGCTACTCGATGGCCAACCATATGCGGGCCGGGCTGGTCATCGACGCCCTCAAGATGGCGGTGGCGGCCCGCGGCGGCCACGTGGACGGCGTGATCTTTCATGCGGACAGGGGCTCGCAGTACACCGCTGCCGCATTCGCGCAGGTCTGCGACGGTTTCGGTATCCGCAGGAGCATGGGCCGGGTCGGCTCGAGTTACGACAACGCCCTCACCGAGTCGTTCTGGCAGGGCCTCAAGAGGGAGACGATGCACCAGAGGCTGTTCTCGACAATGCGTCAAGCGAGGCTGGAGATCTTCCAGTGGCTGAGCTACTACAACGCCCGCAGACGCCACAGCGCCCTCAATTACCTCTCACCGGTGGAGTTCGAACAGCAGCATCTGCGAGCAGCTAATCTCTCAATCGCGGCATGAGCCCCTGTGTCCACACTCCGGGGGACGCCTCA
>NZ_FMBW01000049.1 GCF_900091725.1 Streptomyces sp. DvalAA-43
ACGCCCCGGCGGGCGGCCAGGGTGAGCGCGAGCCGGGCGGCGACCGCGGCGACGGCCGCCGCCACCGCGCCGTACGCCCAGCCCCGCCCGTACAGCTCGTCGAGCGCCGCGACCTGGGCCAGCAGCACGAACAGCAGGGTGATCACACCGAACGGCCCAATGTCCGACTGCTTCATGATCCGCAGGGCGTCGTCGGCGGGCTTGCCGCTGCCCAGGCCGTCGGCGGTGTCCGCGAGGCCGTCCAGATGCAGACCCCGGGTCAGCACGGCGGGCACGGCGGCCGAGGCGACCGCGGCGAGCAGCGGCCCCGAGCCGAGCAGCAGCAGAAGGGCGCCGGGCACCGCCGCGAGCAGCCCCACCACCAGCCCGGCGAACGGGGCGCAGAGCATCCCGGCGCGGGCGGCCTCGCGGTCCCAGCGGGTGACACGGACGGGGAGCACGGTCAGGGTGCCGAAGGCGAAACGGATGCCGTGGCTGTTCAGGGAGGTCACGGCGCGCAGGCTAATCGGTGCGCGGGGCCGATAGATTGCCCGTAACGCAACAAGCCATGACAGAAGTGGCATATCGGGAGTGGGTGGCATGGGTCACTGGTTCGATCAGAACATCGTCGAGCCGGGGAAGCTGCCGCTGCTCCTCGCGCTGGCCGCCTTCGTGCTCACCTTCGCGATCACCCGGTTCATCACCCGGATGATCCGGGCGGGCAAGGGCCCGTTCCGCAACATCACACCCGGCGGCATGCACATCCACCACGTGGTCCCCGGTGTGGTGCTGAGCGTCGTCGGCGGCTTCGGCGCGGTCGCCAGCGGACGGCACGGCGTCACCGCGGGGATCTGCGCCGTGATCTTCGGCATGGGCGCGGGGCTGGTGCTGGACGAATTCGCCCTGATCCTCCATCTCGACGACGTGTACTGGACCGAGGAGGGCCGCCAGAGCGTGGAGGTGGTGGTCCTCACCGCGGCGCTGGTGCTGCTGGTACTGGCCGGATTCTCACCGCTCGGCGTGAACGAGCTGAGCAGCGACGAGCAGCAGGGCAGAGCCGGTGTCGTCCTCACCCTGGTCGTCAACTTCTGCTTCGTGCTGATCTCCCTCTTCAAGGGCAAGGCAAGGCTCGCGGTCGTCGGCACGCTCGTCCCGTTCGTCGCGCTGATCGGGGCGATCCGGCTGGCCCGGCCGACGTCGATGTGGGCGAAGCGCTTCTACCGCCACCGGCACCGGGCCCGCGCCCGGTCGATGCTGCGCGCCTACCACCACGATGTGCGCTGGGTGGGCCCGCGGCGCAGATTTCAGGACCTGATCGGCGGCGCACCGGACCGGGTGCCGCTGCCCGGACGCAAGTCCTGATCCCGGCGCCGGTCCCGGCGGGTCGCGCGGACGCACAGCACGAGGACCGCACCGATCGCCACCAGGTGCTCCTTGCCCGCCAGATTGTCCTTCACGAACACCTCGGCCACCATCGCCGCGATCACCAGCGCCCCGGTGAAGCGGGCCCGGTAGACGTAGCAGACGTAGACGGCGAGGCCGACCACCGCCGCGGACGGGCCGGTGTCCACGACCCGGGCGTCCGAGGCCGGCAGTCCGCACAGCGAGTCCGGGCCGAGCGCCACACCGATCCGCGCGTACAGCGTCCCGGCCAGCGTCGCCACGTACGCGATCAGCAGCGTCCGCCACCGGCCCAGACAGATCTCGGCGGTCCCGAACACCACCAGGATCTGCACCAGCGCCCCCCAGACCGGCAGGTCCAGTGCCGGTACGAACAGCGACAGGGGGGTACGCAGCAGGGCCGCCCACAGCGGGTCCTCGGCCCGTACCGCCCCGAGGTGGTGCACCGCCCCGAAGCCCCACGGCTGGTTCTGCACCACCTGGAGCAGCGCCGTCAGGCAGACCGCGGCGATCGTCATCGGGATCGCCCGCAGCCGCTGGACGGCGAGTGTCGCGCGTACGGTCCGCAGCAGCGGACCCCACTCATGGCGAGCTGCCCCGCACAGCACGCGCACGGGTCTCATCCATCTGCTCCCAGGTGCGAGCGGTGCAGCCACTTGGGCAGACCGGGTGCCTCCAGGAACCCTTCGGCACGCCCTGCCGCGAGGCCGATGCGCAGCAGGTCCGAGCTCTTCTCGAACAGCATGAAACGCGGCTCCCAGATCGGTCGGTACTTCGCGTTGGCGCGGTACAGCGACTCGATCTGCCACCAGCGCGAGAAGAAGCTGAGCATCGAGCGCCACAGCCTCAGCACCGGTCCGGCGCCGAGCCGTGAACCGCGTTCGAAGACGGACCTGAACATCGCGAAGTTCAGCGAGACCTGAGTGATCCCGATCTCCTCGGCGCGCTGGAGGAGCTCGATGACCATGAACTCCATCAGCCCGTTCTCGGACTCCCGGTCCCGGCGCATCAGGTCCAGCGAGAGGCCGTTCGGCCCCCACGGGACGAAGCTCAGCACGGCGCGCAGCTCGCCGGGCGCACCGCCCTCCCCGGCCGGGGCGTCCCGGCATTCGAGCATCACGCACTGCCCGTCGGCCGGATCGCCGAGCCGGCCGAGCGCCATCGAGAAGCCGCGTTCGGTCGCCCCGTCGCGCCAGTCGTCCGCGCGCCGCACCAGTTCGGCCATCTCCTGCTCGGGGATGTCCGCGTGGCGGCGGACCGTCACCTCGTACCCGGCGCGCCGGACCCGGTTGTACGCCTGACGGACGGTCCGCATCGCCCGCCCTTCGAGGGTGAACTCGGCGGTCTCCACGATCGCTTCGTCGCCCAGCTCCAGGGCGTCCATGCCGTGCCGCGCGTAGACCGTGCCGCCTTCCTCGCTCACCCCCATCACGGCCGGGATCCAGCCGTGCTCGCGGGCCTCGGCCAGCCAGGGATCGATCGCCCCGGGCCAGGCCTCCGGGTCCCCGATGGGGTCACCGGAGGCGAGTGAGACCCCGCCCACCACCCGGTAGGTGACGGCCGCCTTCCCGGTCGGGGACCATATGACGCTCTTCTCCCGGCGCAGCGAGAAGTAGCCGAGCGAGTCCCGCTCGCCGTGCTTGTCGAGCAGCGTCCGGAGCCGGGCCTCGTCCTCGGGGGTGATCGGGTCGACGGCCCGGCGGGCCCGGAACGCCGCGTACACGACGGCGACCAGCAGCAGTGTGGAGAGCACGTTGATGGTGACGTTGACCCAGCCCGGGGTCTCGATGCCGGGGAAGGCGGTGTCGTTGTCGGCGATCGAGATCAGCCTCAGCGCCCCGTAGCGCCAGCGGTCCAGGAAGGGCGCGCGGTTGCCGTGGGGCGCGGTGTTGGTGAGGGTGACCAGGCCCGCGGCGATCAGCGAGGTGATCAGCAGCCCGCCGACCGCGACCGCGGCCGCGAGCTTCGGGTTGGACCGGTCGCCCTTCGCGTAGAACTCGCGCCGCCCGAGGATCAGCGCCAGGAAGAAGGCGGCGGTCAGCGTCAGCGAGATCCAGTTCTGCGGATACTGCCGGACCTCCGGGAACCAGATCACCAGGGCGAACAGGAGCAGCAGCAAGCCGCTCACCACCATGTTCACGATCCAGGCGGCCCGCTTGCGGCGGCGCATGGTGATCGCCAGGAAGAGCGCGACCACACCCGAGGAGAAGCCCGCGGTGAGCAGATAGGGAGTGAAGAAGTTCTCGGTGTTGTGGCGGCGCAGATCATTGCCGAGGGTGACCCAGACGGCACTCAGGAAATTGATGAACGACACGACGCGCAGGTACCAGATGGTGAATGCCGCGCTGCGCCGTGACCGGACGGTGCTCGGTGACCGGACGGTGTCCCGCCCGGATTCCTCGGTGGACAATCGGACCTCTCCCATGAAAAGCGATCATATGGTGCATCGCACTGCATGAGGGACCGTGCTGCGGCCGGTGTTCAGCGGCCGCAGCACCGCCGGTCCGTGAGCCTCAGGTCGCGTCGCCGTACGCGGCGGCGGCCTGGGCTCCCTCGTCGGCGTCGTCCTCCTCCTCGGCGACGGGTTCGCGTTCGGGCAGCTCCGCCGCGAGTGCGGCAGCGGCCCGGACAAGCGGAAGTGCGAGCAATGCCCCGCTTCCTTCCCCCACGATGACGCCGTGGTCCAGCAAGGGGTTGAGTGCCATCCGGTCCAGCGCCTTGGCCTGCGCCGGCTCACCGCTCGCCTGACCCGCCAGCCACCAGTCCGGCGCCCGGAAGGCCGCCCGCTGGCCCACCAGCGCACAGGCCGCGGAGACCACACCGTCCAGGATCACCGGCAGCCTGCGCACCGCGCACTGCAACAGGAACCCGGTCGCCGCCGCCAGATCCGCGCCGCCCACCGTGGCCAGCAGCTCCATCTGGTCGCCGAGGACCGGCCGGGCCCGCCGCAGCGCGTCCCGGATCGCCGCACACTTGCGCATCCACGCCAGGTCGTCGATCCCCGCACCGCCGCGCCCGGTGACCACCGAGGCGTCCGTACCGCACAGCGCCGCGATCAGCGTGGCCGCGGCCGTCGTCCCGCCCACGCTCAGGTCGCCGAGCACCACCAGATCGGTGCCCGAGTCGGCCTCCTCGTCGGCGATCGCCATGCCGAGCCGTACCGCCCGTTCGGCCTCCTCGGCCGCCAGCGCGTCCTCGACGTCGATCCGGCCGCTGCCGCGCCGCACCCGGTGACGGACCACCGACTCGGGCAGCAGCTCCGGATCGCAGTCCAGACCGGCGTCGACGATCCGTACCGGTACGGAGAACTGCCGGGCCAGCACCGCGAGCGGCGTCGCGCCGTCCAGCGTGGCCCGCACCAGCTCGTGCGCCGTCCCGGCCGCGCGCCCGGAGACACCCAGCCCGGCCACCCCGTGATCACCGGCGAAGAGCACCACGCGCGGCTGCTCGATCGCCTTGACCGGTACGGACTGCTGTGCGGCCGAGAGCCATTCGCCCAGCTCGTCCAGGCGGCCGAGGGAGCCGACGGGAACGATCATGCGCTCCCGGCGTTCCTCGGCATCGCGCCGTACGCCGCCGTCGGGGCGTTCGATCAGGTCGGAGAAGTCGTCCAGATTCACGGGGATCTGCCTCGCGGGTCGATGCGTCGAGTGGGCCGGTGAGCCCGGCGGCGGGCTCACTGCGGAACAGTACCCGCCGCCCTTTCGGCACCCGGCCGGTACGAAGCCCCTTCCCCGGCCCGCGGTCAGCCGCGCAGGACCAGCGCCTGCCCGGCCACCACCAGCAGCACCTGTTCGCACTCGTCGGCGAACGCGGCGTTCAGCCGGCCCAGCTCGTCCCGGAAGCGCCGCCCGGCGGCCGTCGCGGGAACCACGCCCGAGCCGGTCTCGTTGGTCACGGCGACGACCGTACGGCGCGTTGTGCGCACCGCCGCGACCAGCTCGGCGGTCCGCTCCCGCAGGGCGCCCTCGCCGCGCTCCGCCCACGCCGCGTCGTCCCAGGCGTCCACCCGGTCCATCGCGTCGGTCAGCCACAGCGACAGGCAGTCGATCAGGAGCGGGGGCCCGTCCGACGCCAGCAGCTCCGCCAGCTCACAGGTCTCCTCGGTGCGCCAGGCGGCCGGCCGGCGCTCCCGGTGCAGGCCGATCCTGGCCGCCCACTCGGCGTCCCCCTCCCTGCCGCCACCGGTCGCCACGTACACCACCTCGGGGAAGGTCTCCAGGCGCCGCTCGGCCTCCACCGACTTGCCCGACCGGGCCCCGCCCGTCACCAGCGTGCGCCGCGGCACTCCCACCACCGCCCCGTACTCGCCCAGCACCAGTGTCGTCCCGTCCGGCACGGCCCGCGCACCGGCCGCCGCGAGCCGCCGGTCCAGCTCGGCGCCGGGCGGTGCGTCATGGCCCAGGTGGACGGCCACGATCTCGGTGGCCGGGCCGATCGCCCCCGCGGCCCGCAGCCGCGCCACCGCGTCCGGCCGCCCCACCACATCGCAGGCCACCAGGTCGTACGGCTCCGCGACCCGGTCCGTGAGCCCGGCGGGCGCGGCCCCCGGCGGCAGGTACAGCAGCCGCGCCCCCTCCGGCCCGGTGACCTCGTACCCCGTCCCCGGCGCGTCCATCGGCACCGCCCGCACCCGGTGTCCGCTGATCAGCGTCAGCACCCGCCCGTCCGGCACCCGTCCGGCCGGGGGCAGCCCGGCGGGCAGCTCCACGGCGGGCCCGTCGTGCGGATGGGTGAGGAGCACCTGCCGCACGCCGGTGAGCGGGTGCCCCGCACGGGCCGCGGCGAACACGGCCCCCGGAGTGAGATCGAGCAGCAGCGCGTCGTCGACCAGCAGCGCGGTCGACGCCCGCGCGCGCGCCCCGCGGGCGACGGCGCAGGCGGCGCAGGGACATTCGGGCCGCGGCAGCCCGTCGGGGGCTCCGGTGCCGAGCAGAGTCAGTTCCACGGTTCCGATCCTCCCGCGTCCGTGCGGCCAGTGCGCGACCTGGGGCGTCCGGACCGGGTCCCCGCGCCGGGCCCAGGCACTAGGCTCGGGGCAGCAAAGCGACCCAGGAGGCGGACATGGCGTGGACGTGGCGGTTCGAGAAGTCCGACGGTACGGAGACGGAACCGGCCCTGCAGCCGGAGGAGTTCACCACCCAGGGCGACGCGGAGTCCTGGATCGGTGAGTACTGGAAGGAACTCCTCGACGGCGGGGCGGACCAGGTGACGCTCTTCGACGACTCGACGAAGATCTACGGCCCCATGAGCCTCCAGGCCGACCAGGGCTGATCCCGATCCCTCGTGCGGGGCGCCGCCCGGCGCCCCGCACGACGACGGCCGTCAGGGCCTCCGTCCGTCCGGACGAAGGACCCTAGATCTCGCCCAGGGTGACCTTCGCCGTCTTCTCCACCCCGCTGCGCACATAGGTCACCGTGACCTTCTGACCGGGCTTGTCCGAGGCCAGCGCCTCCGACAGGGAGGTGATCGTGGTGACCGGCAGATCGTCGATCCTGATGACGATGTCGCCGACCCGCAGCCCCGCCTTCTCCGCGGCGCCGTCCCGGGTCACGCTGACCAGCGCCACCCCGGCCGGCTGATAGGTGTCGTCGACGACCGTGCGCCCGCTGATGTTCAGGGCCGCCCGGCCCGAGTCGGTGACCTTGCCGCTCTTGATGATCTGGTCGGCGACCGTCTTCACCATCGAGACCGGGATCGCGAACCCGATGCCCGGCGCCGCGCTGCCGCCCAGCTCCGGGTCGGTCGCCGCCAGGGTCGGGATGCCGATCACCTCGCTGTCCAGGTTGACCAGCGCGCCCCCGCTGTTGCCCGGGTTGATCGCGGCCGAGGTCTGCACCATGTTCGCGATCGTCGCGCCGGTGCCGCCGCCCGCGCGGCTCTCGCTGACGGTCCGGCCGAGCGCCGAGACGATGCCCTGGGTGACGCTGGAGGACAGGCCGAGCGGCGAGCCCATCGCCAGCACGATCTGCCCCACCTCGACCTTCTCCGAGTCGCCGAACTTCGCGGGCTTCAGCCCGCTCGGCACATGGTCGAGCTTGATGACGGCCAGATCCTGCTCCGGATAGGAGGCCACCAGCGTGGCGGCCTGCACCTTCTCGCCGGTGGCGGTGGTGACCTTGAAGTTCTTCTCGCTGCCGACCACATGGGCGTTGGTGACGATATGGCCCTTGGTGTCGTAGACGATGCCGGAGCCCAGGCCCTCGGAGGCCTCGATCTGCACCACCGACGGCAGCACGTTCTTGATCACGGCCTGGTATTCGCCCTGCAGATCACCGGCCGCCGGAGCGGACGGAGCGGGGGAGGAGGAGTCCGATCTGCTGGGACCGGACCTCGACGAATCGGAGGCCCCGTCCGAGCAGCCGCTCACCAGGGCGAGCGCACAGACACCTGCGGTCACGGGCAGCAGCAGCCGGCGGGCAAGGCCGCGGGAGTGGGAAGCATCCATGTCCGGATTATTGCTTTTGGTCCGATTTTCGGCCTGTCGGGCTCGGCCGGGCGGGGCGTGGAGCCGGACGGCCCCGGCGCCCCGCTCCCGCTCAGCCCCGTACGCCGCACAGATGCAGCAGCGCGGCCACCCGGCGGTACGGATCGGTCCGCCCGGCCCGGTCCTCCGCGGCCAGCACCTGCTCCAGTTCGGCGGCGGCCGGCAGCTCCACGTCGTTGCTCACGTTGTCCGTGAAGACACGCACCCCGTACCAGGCGTGCAGGGGGGCCGCGATCCCGGCGAGCGTGGACGTCAGGGCGTCCAGCCGGTCGGCCCGCACCGTGAGGCCCAGCCGGTTGGTGTACGTGTCCGTGTCGAAGGCGGCCAGCGCCGCGCTCCAGTCCCCGGCGGTCCCGGGGCGCATCGCCAGCGCGTCCGCGTTCCGCACGAGCAGCGAGAGCAGCCCGCCCGGGGCCAGCATCCGGGCCAGGCCCGCCAGCATCGCGTCCGGCTCCCGCACGTACATCAGCACGCCGTGGCAGAGCACCACGTCGAAACTGCCGGGCAGGAAGTGCACCCCGGTGTCCAGGCCGTTGCCCTCGATCAGCCGGACCCGCTCGCGGATGCCCGCGGGCTCGCCGCCGAGCGCCTCCTTGGCCACCCGCAGCATCTCGGGATCGGACTCCAGACCGGTCACCGTGTGACCGGCCCTCGCCAGACGCAGCGCCTGGGTGCCCTGGCCCATGCCCACGTCGAGCACGCGCAGCCGCTGGCCGACCGGGAAGCGGGCCGCTATCTGCTCGTCCAGCTGCCGGGCCACGAGCTCCTGGCGGACGGTGTTGCGCAGCCCGCCGAGCCCCTTCAGCCACACCGAGGAGGCACCGGAGAACCCGGCGACGGGAACGGCATCAGCCGGCCGGCCGGCGGACGGACCGCCGACCGAGCCGGAGATGTGCGTACTCAGGGCCGCTCTCCACGCTTGACCTGCGGCTTCGGCAGCCGGAGGCGACGCATCTGAAGCGTGCGCATCAGGCCGTAGGCGACCGCGCCGCGCTTGGGCGTATCGGGGAAGCGTGCGTTGAGCTGCTTCTTCAGGCGGAACGAGAGACCGATCGAGTCGACGACGATCAGCACGATCACGATGAGCCAGAGCAGCAGCGAGATGTTCTGGATGTTCTGCACCTGGATCACGCTCAGGATCAGAATGATCACGGCGAGCGGCAGGAAGAACTCCGCGATGCAGAAGCGCGAGTCCACGTAGTCGCGGACGAAGCGCCGCACCGGGCCCTTGTCACGAGCCGGTAGATAGCGCTCGTCGCCACTGGCGAGCGCCTCACGCTGCTTGGCCATGTCAACACGGCGCGCTTCGCGCTGCCGCTTCATGGCCTCCTTGCGGTCGAGCGGCGCGCCACTGGAGGCACGACGGCGCTGCGACTGGGCGTCGCTGCGCTTGGGGGTGGGGCGACCCTTGGGAGCCTGCGGGTCGCGGGGCTGCTTGGAGAGGTCCGCCGTCACCTTGCCGGTGGGCGCCTTCTCTTCCTTAGAACGGCTACGGAACACAAGGCCCAAGGGTACGGGTTCGATCGCCCCGACCCCAGGCCGGTCGGGAACGATCCGGCAACGGCCTGCGTCCTCGCAGGTGTACCGAGGTGTCCGGTACGGACGCCGGTACGGACGACGGAACCGGGTTCCCCTGACCTCCGCCTACTCCCTGGGCCGGAGCGGTGGCCCGGTGCAGTCGTCCTTGGGGAGGAGCACATCCGTGCTCGAACAGTGCGGTAATAGAGGCAGGGCCCGTAGTGTGGGTTCTGTTGGAGTGCTGGAGCTCAGTCCGTCAGAAGGGGGCGCGCGAAGCCCATGAGCGGTGTCATGAAGCGTATGGGGATGATCTTCCGCGCGAAGGCAAACAAGGCCCTTGACCGGGCCGAGGATCCGCGCGAGACCCTCGATTACTCGTACCAGAAGCAGCTCGAACTGCTTCAGAAGGTACGCCGCGGTGTCGCCGATGTGGCGACCTCGCGCAAGCGGCTGGAGCTGCAGCTGAATCAGCTGCAGGGGCAGTCGTCCAAGCTGGAGGACCAGGGCCGCAAGGCGCTCGCGCTCGGCCGCGAGGACCTGGCCCGCGAGGCGCTGTCCCGGCGTGCCGCGCTCCAGCAGCAGGTCACCGACCTGGAGACGCAGCACACCACGCTGCAGGGCGAGGAGGAGAAGCTCACCCTCGCGGCCCAGCGGCTGCAGGCCAAGGTCGATGCCTTCCGCACGAAGAAGGAGACGATCAAGGCCACCTATACCGCTGCCCAGGCGCAGACCCGGATCGGAGAGGCCTTCTCCGGGATCTCCGAGGAGATGGGCGACGTCGGCCTGGCGATCCAGCGGGCCGAGGACAAGACCCAGCAGCTCCAGGCACGGGCCGGTGCGATCGACGAGCTGCTCGCCTCCGGCGCCCTGGACGACCCGACCGGCACGGCGAAGGACGACATCGCCGCCGAGCTGGACCGGATCTCCGGTGGTACGGATGTGGAGCTGGAGCTCCAGCGCATGAAGGCCGAGCTGGCCGGCGGCTCCACCCCGCAGCAGGCGATCGAGGGCGGCCCGCAGGACGCCGCCCAGCAGCAGCAGTCGCAGTCCCCGCACAGGTTCGACAAGAGTTGAGGCGGCGTCATGATCGTACGGATCATGGGGGAGGGCCAGGTCGCACTGGCCGACAGTCATCTTGCCGAGCTCGACGGGCTCGACGACGAGCTGCTCGCCGAGATGGAGAGCGGTGACGGACCGGGTTTCCGGGCCACGCTCCACGCGCTCCTGGCCAGGGTGCGCGAACTCGGCACAGCCCTGCCCGACGACTCCCTGGAGCCGTCCGACCTGATCCTTCCGGCGTCCGACGCGACCCTCGAAGAGGTGCGCGCCATGCTCCGCGACGACGGTCTGATCCCCGGCTGACGCCGGTCGTTTCTCCAGCACCCGCACGCACCCGTGCCCCGGGTCCGGTCCGCCGGACCCGGGGCACGGGTGCGTCCGCGGCGGGCCCGGCCGCCGCTCCGCGCACCCCCCGCGGCACCCGGCCCGATTCCCGCGACACGCCGGGACGCAACCTTGACGGCACGCCGTAACGTAGCTCGACGTGACCACCCTCGGAACCGGGGTTCTGCGCAGCCGGCACTGGCTGCGCGACCATCCCCTCGCGCTGGACGCCGCGCTGGCCCTGGCCGTACTGGTGGCCATGATCACCGGATCGTTCGCCCACCCGGTCGCGGGGGAGGGGCTCGCCATCGGCCACCGCACGCCCGCGGTGAGCAGCGTGCTGCTGATGGTGTGCGCGGCCGTGGCGCTCATCTGGCGGCGGCGCAATCCCGTGGCCGTGCTCTCGGTCACCGCCGGGCTGACCGTCGTCGAGCTGGTGCGGTCCGATCCGCCCACCCCCGTGGTCGTGAGCACCGTGATCGCGCTGTACACCGTCGCCGCCCGCACCGACCGGCCCACCACCTGGCGGGTCGGCCTGCTGACCATGGCCGCGCTGACGGCGGCGGCGATGCTCTTCGGCCGCGCGCCCTGGTACAGCCAGGAGAACTTCGGGGTCTTCGCCTGGACCGGCATGGCGGGCGCCGCGGGGGACGCCGTCCGCTCCCGGCGCGCCTTCATCGACGCGATCAGGGAACGGGCCGAACGGGCCGAGCGCAGCCGCGACGAGGAGGCCCGGCGGCGGGTCGCCGAGGAGCGGCTCCGGATCGCCCGTGACCTCCACGACGTCGTCGCCCATCACATCGCCCTGGTCAACGTCCAGGCCGGGGTGGCCGCCCACGTCATGGACCGGCGCCCCGACCAGGCCAAGGAGGCGCTGGCCCACGTCCGGGAGGCCAGCCGCTCCGCGCTCGACGAACTGCGGGCCACCGTCGGCCTGCTGCGCCAGTCCGGCGACCCGGAGGCGCCGACCGAACCCGCCCCGGGGCTCGCCGTCCTCGACGACCTGGTCGACACCGTCCGCCGGGCCGGGCTCCCCGTCGAGGTGGTCTACGCCGACCGGCGGCCCCCGCTGCCCGCGGCCGTCGACCTGGCCGCGTACCGGGTCATCCAGGAGGCGCTGACCAACGTCCGCAAACACGCGGGACCCGGGGCGAAGGCCGAGGTGAGCGTCGTACGGGTCGGGAACACGGCCGAGATCACCGTGATCGACAACGGCTCCGGCGGCGGCCCCGACGGCGACGGCGGCGGCCATGGGCTGCTCGGGATGCGCGAACGCGTCACCGCGCTCGGCGGCACCCTCACCGCCGGGCCCCGCTACGGCGGCGGATTCCGGGTCCATGCGATCCTGCCCGTCGAGGCCCGCACCGTGGAGCCCGGGGAGCCGGGCGCGGCGGGCCGTACGGGGGAGAACGCATGACACCGCCCATCAAGGTGCTGCTCGTCGACGACCAGGCACTGCTGCGCAGCGCGTTCCGGGTGCTGGTCGACTCGGAGGCCGACATGGAGGTGGTCGGCGAGGCGGCGGACGGCGCGCAGGCCGTGGAGCTCGCCCGCTCGACCCGCGCCGACGTGGTGCTGATGGACATCCGGATGCCCGGTACCGACGGACTCGCCGCGACCCGCATGATCAGCGCCGATCCCGGCCTGTCCGGCGTACGGGTCGTCATGCTCACCACCTTCGAGGTGGACGAGTACGTGGTGCAGTCGCTGCGGGCGGGGGCGTCCGGCTTCCTCGGCAAGGGGGCGGAGCCGGAGGAACTGCTCAACGCCATCCGGGTCGCCGCGGGCGGCGAGGCGCTGCTCTCACCGGCCGCGACCAAGGGCCTGATCGCCACCTTCCTCGCGCAGGGCGGCAGTTCGGACGGGGACGGGCCGAGCGCCGCGGAGTACTCCGAGCGGCTCGCCGCGCTCACCGGCCGGGAGCGCGAGGTACTCGTCCTGGTCGCCGGCGGCCTCTCCAACGACGAGATCGCCGAGCGGCTCGTCGTCAGCCCGCTCACCGTCAAGACCCATGTGAACAGGGCGATGGCGAAGCTGGGCGCCAGGGACCGGGCTCAATTGGTGGTAATTGCCTACGAATCCGGCCTGGTGCGCCCCAGGGTGGAGTGACGGGTGGAGATACGGCGTACTCCACCTGCGGTATGCGCGCCCTCAGGAAGCGACCTGGGACCGACGCTTTCGCCCCTGCCCGTAGGACATCGTGTTACTGGGCCGGGTCTGTCCCCCAGCCGCCCGCCCACCTGCCGCGTAAGCCACAGAAGAGAGACCCACCCATGTCCTGGCTGTCCAGATTCAGCCTCGCGCAACGGGCCCTGATCGGACTGATCTCGATCGTCGCGCTCGTGTTCGGAGCGATCGCGATACCGCAGCTCAAGCAGCAGCTGCTGCCCACCATCGAACTCCCGATGGTGTCGGTCATCGCCCCCTACCAGGGTGCGTCCCCCGACGTGGTCGAGAAGCAGGTCGTCGAGCCGCTGGAGAACTCCGTCAAGGCCGTCGACGGAGTCACCGGCATCACCTCGACCGCCAGCGAGGGCAGCGCCGTCATCATGGCGTCCTTCGACTTCGGCAGCGAGGGCACCAAGCAGCTCGTCGCCGACATCCAGCAGGCGGTGAACCGCGCCCGCGCCCAGCTTCCCGACGACGTCGACCCGCAGGTCATCGCCGGTTCGACGGACGACCTCCCGGCCGTCGTCCTAGCCGTCACCTCCGACAAGGACCAGCAGGCGCTCGCCGACCAGCTGGACCGCACGGTCGTCCCCGCCCTGGAGGACATCAGCGGCGTCGGCCAGGTCTCGGTCGACGGTGTGCGGGACCTCCAGGTCTCCATCACCCCCGACGACAAGAAGCTCGCCGCCGCCGGTCTGAACGCCATGACGCTCTCCCAGGCGCTCCAGGCGGGTGGCGCGACGGTCCCCGCCGGTTCCTTCTCCGAGTCGGGCAAGAGCCGCACCGTCCAGGTCGGCGGAGCCTTCACCTCCCTGAAGCAGATCGAGGACCTGCGGGTCACCCGCAAGGACCCGGCGACGGGCAAGCCCGGCACGCCGGTCCGCGTCGGTGACGTCGCCGAGGTGAAGCAGGAGCCGTCCACCGCGGTCTCCATCACCCGTACCAACGGCAGGCCGAGCCTCGCCGTGATGGCCACGATGGACAAGGACGGCAGCGCCGTCGCCATCTCGGACGCGGTCAAGGACAAGCTCCCCGACCTCCGCAAGGACCTCGGCGCCGGTGCCGAGCTGACCGTCGTCTCCGACCAGGGGCCCGCCGTCTCCAAGGCGATCTCCGGTCTGACCACCGAGGGCGCCCTCGGTCTGCTCTTCGCCGTCATCGTGATCCTGGTCTTCCTCGCGTCGCTGCGCTCGACCCTGGTCACCGCGGTCTCCATCCCGCTCTCCGTGGTCCTCGCGCTGATCGTGCTCTGGACCCGCGACCTCTCGCTCAACATGCTGACGCTGGGCGCGCTCACCATCGCGATCGGCCGCGTCGTCGACGACTCGATCGTGGTCCTGGAGAACATCAAGCGGCACCTCGGCTACGGCGAGGAGCGCCAGTCGGCGATCATCACCGCGGTGAAGGAAGTGGCCGGCGCGGTCACCTCCTCGACCCTCACCACGGTCGCCGTCTTCCTGCCGATCGGCCTCGTCGGCGGCATGGTCGGCGAGCTCTTCGGCTCCTTCTCCCTGACCGTCACCGCCGCCCTGCTGGCCTCCCTGCTGGTCTCGCTGACCGTGGTCCCCGTCCTGTCGTACTGGTTCCTGCGCGCACCCAAGGGTGCCGTGGAGAACCCGGACGAGGCCCGTCGCAAGGCCGAGGAGAAGGAAGCCCGCAGCCGGCTCCAGCTGCTCTACATCCCGGTGCTGCGCTTCGCCACCCGGCGCCGCATCACCAGTGTCGTCATCGCCGTCGCCGTGCTCTTCGGCACCTTCGGCATGGTCCCGCTGCTGAAGACCACCTTCTTCGACCAGGGCGAGCAGGAAGTCCTCTCCATCAAGCAGGAGCTCACCCCGGGCACCAGCCTGGCGGCCGCCGACCAGGCGTCCAAGAAGGTCGAGAAGGTCCTCGCCGACGACAAGGGCGTCAAGGACTACCAGGTCACCGTCGGCTCCTCCGGCTTCATGGCGGCCTTCGGCGGCGGCACCGGCGCCAACCAGGCCTCCTACCAGGTCACCCTGAAGGACTCGTCCGACTACGACGCCGCCCAGAAGCGCATCGAGAAGGCCCTGGGCAAGCTCGACGGCATCGGTGACACCACCCTCTCCGGGGGCGACGGCTTCGGCAGCCAGAACCTCAGCGTCGTGGTCAAGGCCGCCGACGGGGACGTGCTCAAGAAGGCGTCCGAGGAGGTGCGCGCCGAGGTGGCCAAGCTCAAGAACGTCTCCGACGTCCAGAGCGACCTCGCGCAGAGCGTCCCGCGGATCTCGGTCAAGGCCACGCCCAAGGCCGCGGAGGCCGGTTTCGACCAGACCGCGCTCGGCGCGGCCGTCGCCGGAGCGGTGCGCGGCACCCCGTCCGGCAAGGCGATCATGGACGACACCGAGCGGGACGTCGTCATCAAGTCCGCCCACCCGGCCACCACGATGGCCGAGCTGAAGAACCTCTCCCTCGGCCCGGTCAAGCTCGGACAGATCGCCGATGTCGAACTGGTCCCCGGACCGGTCTCGATGACCCGGATCGACGGGCAGCGCGCCGCGACGATCACCGCCAGGCCGCTCGGCGACGACACCGGCGCGGTCGGCACCGACCTCCAGAAGGCGGTCGACGGCCTGAAGCTCCCGGACGGTGCCACCGCCACCATCGGCGGCGTCACCGAGGACCAGTCCGACGCGTTCGTGAAGCTGGCCCTGGCCATGCTGGCGGCGATCTCGATCGTCTTCATGCTGCTGGTCGCCACCTTCCGGTCGCTCGTCCAGCCGCTGATCCTGCTGGTCTCCATCCCGTTCGCGGCGACGGGCGCCATCGGCCTGCTCGTCATCACCGGCACCCCGATGGGCATCGCGGCGATGATCGGCATGCTGATGCTGATCGGCATCGTGGTGACCAACGCGATCGTGCTGATCGACCTGATCAACCAGTACCGCAAGCAGGGCATGGGCGTCGTCGAAGCGGTCATCGAGGGCGGCCGTCACCGGCTCCGCCCGATCCTGATGACCGCACTCGCGACGATCTTCGCCCTGCTCCCGATGGCGCTCGGCGTCACCGGCGAGGGCGGCTTCATCTCGCAGCCGCTCGCGGTGGTCGTGATCGGCGGCCTGGTCACCTCGACGCTGCTCACGCTGCTCCTGGTGCCGACGCTCTACGCGATGGTGGAGCTCCGCAAGGAGCGCCGCGCGAAGAAGAAGGCGGTCAAGCGGGCGCAGAAGGCGGGCCTGCCCGTCCCGGCGGAGCCGGAGGAGAGCGCCTCCGAGGCCCGGGAGGCCGAGCCCGCCCAGGCCTGACCCGGCACGACGAGCGGGCCCTGTCCCACGCATCCGCGTGGGACAGGGCCCGCTCCATTTCTCCAGGGCTCCTTGCCGGTCGGAGACCGGCGGGCTCTCAGGCGGCCCCACTGAGCGCCTGGACGATCCGGAGCCAGGTCTCCCCGTGCGGATGGACGTGCCGGCTGCTGAGGGCGAGGATCTCCCTCAGCAGCCGGGCACGGATCACCTCGGGTGCGCGGGGGACGAGCGTGGCCAGATCCTCCGGTTCGACGTCGTCGACAGCCCCGGCGAGGACCATGCCCGCCTGGGCATGGGTGAGGGAGGACAGCTTGTCGTCGAAGACCTCCCCCTCGACGGCCGCCGCGTGCAGCAGCGCATTGCTGTCCTCGGCCGCCAACGCCCTTTCCACATAAGCCTGGAGGGCGTCGCGGTCCTCGACGAGGCGGTAGGCGGCGTCCAGCCCTTCGGTACGGGCGATATCGAGGACGGCGACGTGCGCGAGCGGGGTGGACTGGGGCGGCGCGGTGGTGAGGAGACGGGGGTGTTCCTGGAGGAAGGCCCGCGACTCCGCCCAGTCGGCGCACTCCACCCACTCCGCCAACTGTTCCGTGAGGATCAGCGGGTCGTACGCGGCGGTCACGCCGTGGGTGAGGACGGCCCTGCGGAGTGCGGCGTGCAGCTGAGCGGTGCGGGGATCCAGGAACGCCAGCTCGTCGAGGGCCGTCGCCGCCTCCTCGCTGCTCAGCGCGTCGGCATTCCGGGACCAGACATCGCGCGACTGGGGCCAGTTGGGCGCGAACATCCAGGAACCGACGAGGTCCAGGGTCTCCGGTGACAGGGCGAGCCAGGCCGGTGCGGAGGTGAAGGTCTCCTCCTCCCACATGGTGCGCACGGCCTCGGCGTCGCCGTGGGCACGAAGCGCCCGCCGGGCCCGCACGGTCGCGACGTCCCCGCCGCCGTCCGGCGCGGGGTCCTCGTCGAGGAAGGACACGAGCGCCTGTACGCCGGTCGACGCCCGGGGACCGGGACAGTCCAGCAGGAAGACGCTCCGCTCGACACCGAGACGCCGGGCGGTCGGGGCGTGGGCGGAGGCGAACGCCTCCACGGCCTCGTCGAATTCCCGGACCGCCGACGCGCGGTCGTCGATGCGGACGAGCGCCTGGGCCAGGTCGGTGAGCGCGGAGATCAGGGCGCTCTCGAAGGCGGCGGGATTCTCCAGCGCCAGGGTCCGGTAGGCGGCGACCGCTTCCTTCGCCGTGCTCACGGCTCCTTCGTCGTCGTGGTTCAGTCCCAGGTGCCTGCCGAGGCCATGGAGGGACCGGGCCAGATCCGGAAGGAAGGCCTCGCCCTGTCCGACGACGATCTCCCGCAGGAGACGGGCGCCCTCCTGCGCCGGTGACAGCGCCTCTTCCCGACGGCCGACATCGGCGAGATTCTGCGCGAGTGAGCCGAGAGCGACGGCGAGGGCGGGGCGGTACGCGGCGGGGTTCTGCGCCGCCAGTTCGCGATAGAGGGCGACGGCCTCCTCGGCCGCCCTCAGCCCCGCCGCGGGGTCCCCGATGCTGTTGAAGTGGTTGCCCAGGTTGTTGAGGGTGGTGGCCAGGCCGGGGCGGAAGGCATCCGGCTGCCGTGCGGCGAGGTCGCGATGGATGACAAGGGCCTCCTGCGCCGCGTCGAGCGCCCCCGAGACGTCGCCCACGTACGCGCGGTGCGTGCCGAGGGTGTTGAGCGCGGTGGCGAACTCCGAGCGGAACGGGATCGGATCCTGTGAGACGAGCTGCCGGTAGACGCCGACCGCCTCCTCGATGTGGGGCAGGGCGGCAGCGGACTCCCCGGCAGCGGCGAGGTGCGAGGCGAGGTTGTGGAGAAAGCCGGCCAGACGGGGGAGGGACACGGCCTGATGGTGCGCGGCCAGCTCGCGCTGGACCCGTACGGCTTCGCGTGCGAAGGCCAGGGCGGTGGCCCGGTCCCCGGCGTCGGCCGTCCGGTTGGCCAGGGTGTCCAAGGACAGGGCGAGGTCCGCGCGGAAGGCCTCGGGATGCTCCACGGCGAGTTTGGCGTGCAGGCGGGCGCACTCCTGCGCCGGGGCGAGCGCGCCCTGACGGTCTCCGGCTTCGGCGAGCCGGTCCGACAGGCTGCCGAGGGCGTCGGCCAGGCCGGGCCGGAAGGCGGCCGGGTGACGCGCGGCGAGCGCCCGGTAGATGCCCACCGCCTCCTGAGCGGAAGCAAGGGCCCCTTCCCGATCTCCGGCGTAGGCACGTTCCACGGACAGATTGTGCAAGGAGACGGCCAGACCGGGCCGGGGAACCGCGGGGTGGTGCTCGGCCACGCCTCGCTGGATGCGGACCGCTTCCTCGGTGTGGGCCAGTGCGTCCGTGTGCGCACCGAGGTGGCTGAAACAATTGGCCAGGTTGAGGACGGCGGAGGCCAGTTCGCTCAGGAACTCGTCGGGGTGCTGTGCGGCGAGCTCGCGGTGGATACCGACCGCTTCCTCGGCGGGTGGCACCGCCTCCCGAAGCTGCCCGACCTCGCCCAGGTGCACCGCCAGATTGCCGAGGGCCCCGGCAAGACCGGGGCGGAACGCCTTCGGACTCCGCGCGATGAGTTCGCGGAAGATGTTCACGGCCTCCTGGGCGTACGCGAGGGCCTCGCGACGGTCACCGAGGTCGGCCACGCGATTGCTGAGGGCCACGAGGGACGATGCCAGACCCGGGAGCGACGCGTCGGCGCCGGAACGGACCAAGGCCTGCTGGATCCGCACCGCCTCCCGGGCGGGGGCCACGGCCCCGCTCCGATCGCCGGTGGCGGCGCAACGGCCGGCGACGATGTGCAGGGCACCGGCCACTGCCGCGCGATGAGCTCCGGGAGACAGCCGCTCCAGCTCCTCCCAGAGTGACAACGCCTCCTGGGCCGCGCCCAGCGCACCGTCCAGATCGCCTTCCGCCCCGAGCCGCGCGGAGAAGTGATGCAGCGCCTGGGCCAGAAACGGCGCCGTGTCCGCCCCGCCCCGCTCCACCAGCTCCCGCAGCATCCCGATCCCCGGCGCACCCGCCCGCGCCGCGTGCCGCGCCAGCCCTCGCAGCACATACGGGTCGGCCGCCCCCCGGTCGCCGCCCACCGCTCGCCGCTCGATGTGCGCGACGAGCGCGGCCACCACCACCTCACCGGCCTCGGCGCCCCCCGGCCCCGACCGCCCCGCGAGGCAGGACACGAACTCGCGGTGGTACAGCCGGTACACCGCCTGCCCGTTCTCCGCGTCCTCGACGATGTAGCGGCCGTACTCGGACAGCACCCAGCCCACGTCGCTCTCGTCGTACGGCACGTCACGGCCGCCCAGCGCCCCCGCGACCTCCTCCCACACACCCCCGGCGGGCATGCCGCGCCCGACCGACCACGCCAGCGCGGTCAGCAGATCCCGTGCGGCGGACGGCAGTTCGGCGCCGTCCTCCCGGACCCGCACCGGCCCCGCCCGCAAGTCCTCCTCGAACGCGGCCTCGATGGAATCCGGCAGGCCGGACAACCACGGCTCCTCGTCGGCATCCCCCGACGCCCCCGCCAGCAGCGAGCCCACCACCAGCCGCGCGAACAGGAACCCGCCGCCCACCGCCGTGGCCCGCGCGGCCACCGCGTCGCCCGCCGCCCGCGCCCGCTCCCGCGGAACCCCGGCCGCCGCGCACCGGCGGAACACATACGCCCCGATATCCTCCTGCGTGTGCGGCTCCCGCTCCAGGTCCGCCGTGGTGACGCCCGCCCCGATCAGCCGGGCCAGCGCGTCCGGCAGGGTCTCGTCCCCCTGCCCGTCCTCCTCGATACGGCTGCGGAACGCCCGGTCGCGGGAGCCGAGCAGGACCCGGCCAGTCCGGCTCAGCGGGAAGACCAGCTCCTCGATCATGGCGCGGGTGTGCTCGGCCGGTACTTCGTCCAGGCCGTCGAGCACCAGCACCGGCTGCGGGGACAGCTCACGCAGCTCGCCCCGGAAGTCGTCCGCGTTGCGGGGTTCCGGCAGTCCGAGCTGCCGGGCCAGCTCCGAGGCCGCATGGAGAGGGCTCAGGCCCCGCAGGTGGACGGAGGCCAGAGAGCGGTCGGGGCGGAGGCCCGGGTCCGGGTCGTCCTCGCGCAGGCCCCCGTGCGCCTCGGTCTCCTCCCGCTGCACGGGATCGGTGAGCGTCGCGATCCGGCCCAGCACGGCCGACTTGCCGCAGCCCGCCGGACCGGTCACCAGGAAGAGCCCGGCACCGCCCGCCTCCAGCCATGCGACGATCCGGCCCAGCACCTCCTTCCGGCCCGTGAAGAACCAGCCCTCCTCCTGGTACCCGACCCCGCGCGCCGCGAGTACCAGATGCTCCACCAGCCGGGCGGGCGCCCCGGGCACGTGGCGCGGGTTGGGGAAGACCGGCCGACCGGTGCCGAGGGCGGCGGGCACCGGTGTCCGGCCCTCGCCGCGCCATCGCTCGCCCAGCGCGGCCAGCAGGTCCGGGCCGCTGACCAGCGCGTTGTGGGCACTCCAGGCCGAGCGGTACTCGGTGGTGGCGGGGCCGGACCTCAGCACCTCCGTCAACGCGGTGAGCAGGGGGCCGCCGCCGTCCGATGTCTCGTCGCGCCGGCAGCTCGCCATGATCCCGAACCACTTGGCCCGGCCGGGCGGTGCGGACGCGGCCGCCCAGCGCCGCAGGGTCTTCTCCAGACCCCGGCCCACCGCGTCCCCCGCGTGGCAGGCGTCGATGACCACCAGGATCTGGTCGGCGCCCGACGCCACCGCGTCATCGACCAGCGTCTCGGCCGAGACGCCCCGCCTGAGGGCGCGTGCGTCACGCGTCACCTGCTCGACATCGAGATCCAGGTCGCAGAGCGCGAGACGCAGCTCGTCGTCGATCAGCACGCCGTGCCCCGACCAGACGATGATCGCGGGCTTCGCCGCCCCCGTCTCCCGCCAGCCCTCGCTCCAGGCGGTGAGGGCTCCGTCGAAGGTCGCCCAGGACGGGTTCCCGCCGCCCACCACCCGCGTCGCGATCCCCAGACCTTCCAGCAGTCCGGCGATCCCCTCCATCTGGGCCACCGCCCCGGTCAGCCGGGGGAAGCTCCGCTCGTCGGCGTACTCCTCGCACGCCACGCACAGCGCCGTCCCCACCGGCTCGCGTCCGTCCTCGCCCGCCATGCCCGTCTCACTCACCATCGTCCGACCCGCTCTCCTGTACCAGCACCAGCGCGGTCATCACGACATGGCCCGCGTTCCCCGTACTCACTCGCACCCGGTGCGGCCCCGCCGGCAGCCCGGTCAGGCGGGCCAGACAGCGGCCCCCGCCCAGGTTGTTCAGCGTCCGCGCCGGTCCGTTCCCGGCCGTCGCGAAGACGGCTACCCGGTCATGGCCCGGTATGTCCGGCGGGACCGTGGCCCGCAGCTCGTACACCTCGCCCTCGACGATCGCGTCCGGGGCGTCCACCACCAGCGGGACCTCCGCGTCCTGCGGGCCGCGGTGGACCGGCGGGTCCGGGGTGAGCCAGTTGTAGAGGGCCTGGCGCAGTGCCGTGTTGTTCTGGAGCGAGCCGTGTCTCTCCCAGGGCGTGTACGCGGGCCGCCGCGCCGCGCCCACATGGGCGCTGGAGAGCCTGGGCACGCGGCCGTCGCCGCCCTCGTCGGTCCCGTCGATCGTGAGCAGCGCGGTCAGCTTCCCGCCCCGCACCTCGGCGGTGGTCGGGGTCGGCTGGAGCACCCCGCTGATCGGTACGTACTCCACCCCGTACGCCGCCCCCGTACCGGACTCCCGCAGCGTCTCGTGGAAGCGGGCGGCGTCCCCGAGCAGTGCCGCGTCGGTCCCGGGCAGGCCGGTCACCTCACGGGCGTGGCGCAGCGGCTCGCCCGGCGCGGTGATCAGCGCGGCGTAGTCGGGGACGAGCTGGTGGAGGGAGGGAAGGCCGCGGGCCAGCGCGGTGAGGCCCATACCGGCCGGGCCCACCCCGTCGACCAGGGAGAGCAGGGCGTCCAGGGAGCCCCGGTACGGGGTCCCGAGCGTGATCACGCGGCGGGTGACCTCCGCGCCGCCGCACCGCTCCACGTACTGGCGGGCGACCAGGCCACCCATCGAATGGCAGAGGAGGACCACCCGGGCCTCCGCCCGCTCCGGCGCCGAGCCCCGCCAGCGGCCCAGCTCCTCGTCCACCCGCTCGGCCAGCCGGTCCGCGCTGTGGCGGCAGGAGAGCCGCCAGTCGTAGGCGAAGCCGATCAGATTGGCCGGGGCGTCCGCCGCGTCCCGTTCGCCCCGGCGCCGGAGCGTGAAGTGGCTCTCCAGCCACTCCAATAAGCCGTCGTAGCCGTCCACGAGCGTCCCGATGCCCAGCAGTCCGTGCAGGTCGCGCATCGGGCCGAGCGGGCGCACACCGTCGCCCGGGTGCTCGTCGCCCAGGTCCGGGGGGAGCGTCAGGCCCTTGACGGACCGGCCGAACGTACGGATCCCGCGCAGGAGGGCCGGGCCCGAGAGGCCCCAGACCTCGCGCCCCTCCGCGTCCGCCAGCCGGCTGCCGAGAATGCCCGGGACGACGACCACCATGTCGTCGACCCGGCTGCGAGACGTCATGTGGCGCCGTACCCCCGTGAATGTGCGCTGTCGCCGTGGAGGAAACAGCGTAATTACGGAGAAGGCCGTTCGGGTGCCATATGGAGGAAACCAGGCGCCTCGGGATGTTCCGTACCCGTACCGGAAGCGGAGGCCCCGGTCCGTCGGCGTCCGCCGGGCGTACCCGTACGAGAACGGAAGAGGCCCGGTCCACCGAACGTCCGACGGTGGTCCGGGCCGTACGGCCGGGCCGCGGGCAGCCCCGCGGCAGTGCGGCTACGGCAGCGCCAGCATCCGCTCCAGCGCGAGCTTCGCGTACTTCTCGGTCTCCGGGTCGACCTCGATCCGGTTGACCAGGTTGCCCTCGGCCAGCGACTCCAGCGCCCACACCAGGTGCGGCAGGTCGATGCGGTTCATCGTCGAGCAGAAGCAGACCGTCTTGTCGAGGAAGACGATCTCCTTGTCCTCGGCCGCGAACCGGTTCGCCAGCCGGCGCACCAGGTTCAGCTCGGTGCCGATCGCCCACTTCGAGCCGGCCGGGGCCGCCTCCAGGGCCTTGATGATGTACTCCGTCGAGCCGACGTGGTCCGCCGCCGCCACGACCTCGTGCTTGCACTCCGGGTGCACCAGCACATTGACGCCGGGTATGCGCGCGCGCACGTCCTCGACGGACTCCACCGAGAAGCGGCCGTGCACCGAGCAGTGCCCGCGCCACAGGATCATCTTCGCGTCGCGCAGCTCCTCGGCGGTCAGGCCGCCGTTCGGCTTGTGCGGGTTGTAGAGGACGCAGTCCTCCAGGGACATCCCCATGTCCCGGACCGCGGTGTTCCGGCCCAGGTGCTGGTCGGGCAGGAAGAGGATCTTCTCGCCCTGCTCGAAGGCCCACTCCAGCGCACGCTTCGCGTTGGACGAGGTGCAGATCGTGCCGCCGTGCCTGCCGGTGAAGGCCTTGATGTCGGCGGAGGAGTTCATGTACGAGACGGGTACGACCCGGTCGGCGACCCCGGCCTCGGTCAGCACGTCCCAGCACTCGGCGACCTGCTCGGCGGTGGCCATGTCGGCCATGGAGCAGCCGGCCGCCAGGTCCGGCAGCACGACCTTCTGGTCGTCGGTGGTCAGGATGTCCGCGGACTCGGCCATGAAGTGCACGCCGCAGAAGACGATGTACTCGGCCTCCGGCCGCGCCGCCGCGTCCCGGGCGAGCTTGAACGAGTCGCCGGTGACGTCGGCGAACTGGATGACCTCGTCGCGCTGGTAGTGGTGGCCGAGGACGAACACCTTGTCCCCGAGCTTCGCCTTGGCCGCACGGGCACGCTCCACCAGGTCCGGGTCGGACGGGGATGGCAGGTCGCCGGGGCACTCGACGCCGCGCTCGCTCCGCGGGTCGGCCTCACGGCCGAGCAGGAGCAGGGCGAGGGGCGTCGGCTGGACGTCGAGATCCTGGACGGGGTGGGCCGTGGTCACGTCACGCACCCTTTCTTCTCTGCTGAAAGCCTCTGCGAAAAGCTTCCGCGAATCCTTTTCGTCTAATTGACGCTATCTATCATATCCGGTTCACGTCACTTTGACGATGGCCATAGTGTCGATGTGACGCATCCCCCCGGCCGACCGGTGTGCGAGCATGAATGGAACGGCAAGCGCTCGGCCCGGAATGAATCCGCGGTCCCGACGGTTGCAACGTCGGCAAGCAGTCTCCGTACAACCCGGGAGAGAAGCAGATGTCCGTATCGGACGAGACCACCACCGTGAGCGACGGCATCCTCCTGTCCGACGCCGCCGCAGCCAAGGTCAAGGGCCTGCTGGAGCAGGAAGGCCGCGACGACCTGGCGCTGCGCGTCGCCGTCCAGCCCGGCGGCTGCTCGGGCCTGCGCTACCAGCTCTTCTTCGACGAGCGTTCGCTCGACGGTGACGTCGTCAAGGACTTCGATGGTGTCAAGGTCGTCACCGACCGGATGAGTGCTCCGTACCTGGGCGGCGCCTCCATCGACTTCGTCGACACCATCGAGAAGCAGGGCTTCACGATCGACAACCCCAACGCCACGGGCTCCTGCGCCTGCGGCGACTCCTTCAGCTGACCCCTGAGGGCGGCGCGCACACCGCGCCGGAACGGCACAACGGCGGCGGCCCGGATTCCGGGACCGCCGCCGTCGTCATGATTCCGAGGGCCCGGCGCTGTCCTGTCCGGGGCCCGGCGCTCAGGCGCGGGGCACCTCGCCGCCCGAGACCGCGTCGACCACCCTCCGGCCGCCGAGCGGCGCGTCGAGCGTCACCGTCCGGGTCAGCTCCTTGGCGATCATGATGCAGGCCGTCTTCCCGGACTGCTTCGCCTCCGTCACCTTCACGGTCACCCGGTCCCCGTCCTCGGTCGCGCTCGCCGTGTACGTACTGCACGCCCCGCCCCAGAACGTCACCGACAGGGCCCGCCCGTCGGCGCTGTACGACAGCAGCTGCCGGGACCCCCGCGCGTTCCCCGGGGGAGTCGTCGGGGCCGGCGTGGGGGCGGTCGTCGAGGGCGCCTCCTTCGCCAGGTACGCGGGCGCCACGGCGACCTGCGCCACCGTGCTGCCCCGCCCGCCCGCTGCCGGCCGCACCGAGAAGAGCCAGGACGGTACGAGCGTCCGCTCGCCCGCCACGTAACTCGACGCCAGGCCGAACACCGCCTTGTCGACCGTCACGGTCGTCGTCGTCGCCCGCTCCGCCCCGGTCCGCGCCCCGCAGTGCGCCTTCGGCGATTTCGGCGTCCCGTCCAGCGGTACGGGGTCGGCGCATCCGCCGATGTCCGTGCGGGCGTCCTTGCGGGACGCCGTCCCGTTCAGCTGCTTCAGCGCCTCGGCCGCGCCGATCACCGGATAGCTGTCGGCCTTCGTCAGGCCCTTCAACTGCCCGCTGCCGCCGACCACTTCACCGTCCGGGCCCACCTGGATCCCGGTCGACCAGCCGTAGGTGGGAAGGCCGCCCACCTTCGGGTCGGCGTTCACCACCCTTACCGAGCCCATGAGTTGGCGGGTGTCCAGCGCGGCGTCGCTCTGCCCCGTAGCCTTCAGGACCGGGGCCGCGGCAGCCCGCGCGGCGCTCTCGCCCACCGGGGTACCGCTGCCGCCCGGAGACTGCTCCACGTCCGAACAGGTCGCCTTCTTGCCGCAGTTGTCCGTACCGCCGGTGCCGTACCGGGCGAAGCTCCAGGTGCCCGGGGCCTGCTTCTCCACCCGCAGGAACGGGCCCGAACCGTCCCCGTCGGAGCCCACCTTCCAGTACGTGGCCTCCGCCTGCGGTGTGCCCACGAGGCCCAGCGCCTTCGCCAGCCGGGCCACCTCGGCGGCCGAGACGGTCCCGCGTGCGCGGTGCACGGCGGCCGTGCCCGGTCCCTCGGGCAGCGTGCCGGAGGCCCGGTAGACCACCCGGCCGCCGTTCGGGTCGGGCTCGCCCGGCGCGATGCCCTGCGCGGGCGCCCCGGGTGCCGTCGGGGTGCCCGCGTGCCCGTCCAGGGCCAGCGGGGGAGGGGTGCGCCGCCCGCCGTCGGCCGCGCTGTCGGACCTGCCGTCGCCGTCGGCCGCGGTCGCGGCCCAGTACGCACCGCCGCCACCGGCCAGCAGTACGGCTGCCGCCACCGAGGTCACGGCGAGCGGCGAACGCCGCCGGGGGACGGTCACGTCGTTGTCGGGTCGCTCGGTGCTCACCTGATCGCTCCTTCGCCTGCAGGGCCGTCGCGTGCCGCCGTCCGGCCTGTCGTCCGTCCCCGGGCCGGGGACGACGATGGGACGGGGCGGCGGCGCGCTCGGTTCCCGCGGGATTCCCGCGCGGGGCGGCGGGCGCGATCGGTACCGGCCTCCGGCGCCTCTCAGTCGCCGTAGTCGGACATGGCGTCGATCAGCCGGGCGGAGGCGGCCGGCACGGTGATCCCGTGAATCCGGGACGGTGCGACCGGTGCGGGGGCAGACTTCGCGGGGACCACCCAGTGCGGAGCCATCCGCGCGCAGTCACCGCGCAGCTCGGCCAGGCTGATCTCGGACTCGCGCGTGGCGATGTGGTTCGACATATCCGCACCGTAGGCACCACCGGCCATGGGAAGAAAGCCCTACTATCGGGTAGTTTTCTACCCTTCGCCTGAGTACCGGGAACCGGTAGCGTGAACTGTCATGCCGCCCCGGGAACACCGTCACCCGTTCCCCCCGATCTCCGCAGGAGAAGTCTCCCCGTGCGAATCGCAGTCACCGGCTCCATCGCCACCGATCACCTCATGACCTTCCCCGGCCGCTTCGCCGACCAGCTGGTCGCGGATCAGCTGCACACGGTCTCGCTCTCCTTCCTGGTCGACAACCTCGACGTGCGCCGGGGCGGTGTCGCCGCCAACATCTGCTTCGGCATGGGCCTGCTGGGCACGGAGCCGATCCTGGTCGGTGCCGCGGGCTCCGACTTCGACGAGTACCGCGCCTGGCTCGACCGCCACGGCGTCGACACCGGGTCGGTCCGGATCTCCGAGGTCCTGCACACCGCCCGCTTCGTCTGCACCACGGACGCCGACCACAACCAGATCGGCTCCTTCTACACCGGCGCGATGAGCGAGGCCCGGCTCATCGAGCTGAAGGCCGTCGCCGACCGCGTCGGCGGGCTCGACCTGGTCTCGATCGGCGCCGACGACCCCGAGGGGATGCTCCGCCACACCGAGGAGTGCCGCACCCGGGGCATCCCGTTCGCCGCCGACTTCTCGCAGCAGATCGCGCGGATGGACGGCGACGAGATCCGGATCCTCCTCGACGGCGCCACGTACCTCTTCTCCAACGAGTACGAGAAGGGGCTCATCGAGTCCAAGACCGGCTGGACCGACGAGGAGATCCTGGGCAAGGTCGGCCACCGGGTCACCACCCTCGGCGCCCGCGGCGTCCGCATCGAGCGCGCCGGCCAGGAGCCGATCGAGGTCGGCTGCCCGGAGGAGGAGACCAAGGCCGACCCGACCGGCGTCGGCGACGCCTTCCGGGCCGGCTTCCTCTCCGGTCTCGCCTGGGGCGTCGGCCTGGAGCGCGCCGCCCAGGTCGGCTGCATGCTGGCCACCCTGGTCATCGAGACGGTCGGCACCCAGGAGTACACCCTGCGCCGCGCCCACTTCATGGACCGCTTCACCAAGGCGTACGGCCACGAGGCCGCCGCCGAGGTCCGCGTCCACCTCGCGTAGTCAGGACAGCCGGCGGACCACATAGGCCGAGCCGCGGTCCGCCGGCTCCTCGCCCACGTACTCCTGCTCGCGCATCGCGCACCAGGCCGGGATGTCCAGACGGGCCGCCTCGTCGTCGGAGAGCACCGTCACCGTCCCGCCCACCGGCACCTCCCCGATCACCTTCGCCAGCTCGATCACCGGGATCGGGCAGCGCTTCCCGAGCGCGTCGACCACCAGGGACGCGGCCGGGGCGGTCTCCCTGGGCGGGGAGACGGGCGCGCCCAGCCGCTGCCGCACCTCCGCCACCACCCGGGGCAGCACGTCCAGGAAACGGTCGACGTCCGTCTCGGCGGTGCCGTTCGGCAGCGACACCCGTACGTTCCCCTCCGACAGCACCCCCATGGCCCTGAGCACATGGCTCGGGGTCAGTGTGCTGCTGGTGCAGGACGAGCCGGACGAGACGGAGAACCCCGCCCGGTCCAGCTCATGGAGCAGTGTCTCCCCGTCGACATAGAGACAGGAGAAGGTCACCAGATGCGGCAGCCGCCGCACCGGATCGCCGACCACCTCCACATCGGGCACCAGCTCCGGCACCGCGGTCCTGATGCGGTCCACCAGGGCCCGCAGCCGTACGGACTCGGCCGCGGCCTCGGCCCGCACCGCCCGTAGCGAGGCCGCCGCGGCGACGATCGCCGGAATGTTCTCGAACCCCGCCGCCCGCCCCGACTCCCGCTCGTCGGCCGGTCCCTGGGCGGCGAACCGGACCCCCTTGCGCACCGCCAGCAGCCCGACACCGGAGGGGCCGCCCCACTTGTGCGCGCTGCCCGCCAGCAGCGACCAGCCGTCCGGCACCGGCTCCCGGCCCAGCGACTGCGCGGCGTCCACCAGCAGCGGCACCCCCGCCGCCCGGCAGAGCTCCGCGACAGCGGCCACCGGCTGCTCGGTGCCGACCTCGTGATTGGCGGACTGCAGACAGGCCAGCGCGGTGTCCGCGCGCAGCAGCTCCGCGTAGGCCGCCGCGCTCACCGCCCCCGAGCGGTCGACCGGGGCCTCGGAGACCGATCCGCCCGCCGCCTCATGGGCGGCGGCCGAATGGAGGACCGACGAGTGCTCGACCGAGGAGACGACCAGATGGCGGCCGACACGCCGACGTCCCGCCAGAGCTCCGGAAATTCCCGAGTGCACCGCCCGGGTCCCCGAAGGAGTGAATGTGAGTTCGTCCGGGCGGCAGCCGACGGCCTCGGCGGCGGCCTCGCGGGCGGCGTCCAGCAGCAGCCGGGCCCGTCGGCCCTCGCGGTAGAGCCTGGCCGGGTCGGCCCAGCCCTCGTCCAGCGCGGCAAGCAGCGCCTGACGTGCGACGGGGTGCAGGGGGGCGGCGGAAGCGGTGTCGAAGTAGGGCACCCGGCCACGCTAGCCCGAGCCGGGCCCCGGCCCGGGGACGGGCCTGTGGCGGGGCCAGGAGAGGGGGCGTCAGATGGCGGCCGGAGGCCCGTATTCCACCCCTTCGGGGTGTCGGACGGCGCGTTGGGCACCCTCCCCGCGCGACCCCAAATAGCGTCCAGTAGGGTTTGGTCCGCATAAACATCCAAACCCCTGCCCGCGTCAGGGCGGCGACCGACCAGAGAGACGGCCGCGCCGACCGCGCGGGCGAGACTCTCGGGAAGGCGCTACGTGAGTCCCAACGGCTCCGACCGCTCGTCGCGGCGCCCGATGCGGCGGAAGCTGCCGCAGGTGCTGACTGCGGGCCTGATCCTGGCGACCGCAACCGGTTGCACATACAAGGACTTCCCCCGCCTTGGTATGCCCACGCCGGTAACAGAAGAGGCACCACGGATCCTTTCCCTCTGGCAGGGCTCGTGGGCGGCAGCGCTCGCCACGGGCGTGCTGGTCTGGGGCCTGATCCTGTGGAGCGTCATCTTCCACCGGCGCAGCCGCACCAAGGTCGAGGTTCCTCCGCAGACCAGGTACAACATGCCCATCGAGGCGCTGTACACCGTGGTCCCTCTGATCATCGTCTCGGTGTTGTTCTACTTCACCGCTCGCGATGAGACGAAGCTCCTCACCCTCTCCCCGAAGCCCGCCCACACCATCAACGTGGTCGGCTACCAGTGGAGCTGGGGCTTCAACTACATCGAGAACGTGGACGGCTCGACCGCCACGGGCAACGAGATCCCCAAGGAGCTCGACGCCATCCCCAACCGGTTCCAGAAGGACTTCCCCAAGGGTGCCGAAGGCGTCTACGACTTCGGTGTCCCGGGAACGCGGAACCCGCAGAACGGCAACCCGGGTCCGACCCTGTGGCTGCCGAAGGGCGAGAAGGTCCGTTTCGTTCTGACTTCGCGTGACGTCATCCACTCCTTCTGGGTGGTGCCGTTCCTCATGAAGCAGGACGTCTTCCCGGGCCACACCAACGCCTTCGAGGTGACTCCCAACCAGGAGGGCACCTTCATGGGCAAGTGCGCCGAGCTCTGCGGCGCCGACCACTCCCGGATGCTCTTCAACGTCAAGGTCGTCTCCCCGGAGCGCTACCAGGCGCACCTCGAGGAGCTGGCGAAGAAGGGCCAGACGGGCTACGTGCCGGCCGGCATCGAGCAGACTGACCCGGCCAGGAATGCGGAGACGAACAAACTGTGAGCATCCTCAACGAACCTCAGGGTGCCGCGGCAGCAGACGACTCGTACGAGGACGAGCTGCCGGTCCGGCGCAAGCAGCCGGGAAACGTCGTCATCAAGTGGCTGACCACCACTGACCACAAGACGATCGGCACGATGTACCTGGTCACATCGTTCGCGTTCTTCTGCATCGGCGGTCTGATGGCGCTCTTCATGCGCGCCGAACTGGCCCGTCCCGGCACGCAGATCATGTCGAACGAGCAGTTCAACCAGGCGTTCACGATGCACGGCACGATCATGCTGCTGATGTTCGCGACGCCGCTGTTCGCCGGATTCGCGAACTGGATCATGCCGCTGCAGATCGGCGCGCCCGACGTGGCGTTCCCGCGGCTGAACATGTTCGCCTACTGGCTGTACCTCTTCGGCTCGATCATCGCGGTGGCCGGCTTCCTCACTCCGCAGGGTGCGGCGGACTTCGGCTGGTTCGCCTACTCCCCGCTCTCGGACGCGGTCCGGTCGCCGGGTGTCGGCGCCGACATGTGGATCATGGGTCTGGCCTTCTCCGGCTTCGGCACGATCCTCGGTTCGGTCAACTTCATCACCACGATCATCTGCATGCGCGCTCCCGGCATGACGATGTTCCGCATGCCGATCTTCGTCTGGAACGTCCTGCTGACCGGTGTGCTGGTCCTGCTGGCCTTCCCGGTCCTGGCGGCCGCGCTCTTCGCGCTGGAGGCGGACCGTAAATTCGGTGCGCACGTCTTCGACGCGGCCAATGGCGGCGCATTGCTCTGGCAACACCTCTTCTGGTTCTTCGGCCATCCAGAGGTGTACATCATCGCCTTGCCATTCTTCGGAATCATTTCCGAAGTGATTCCGGTGTTCAGCCGGAAGCCGATGTTCGGCTACATCGGCCTGATCAGCGCGACGATCGCCATCGCGGGCCTCTCCGTGACCGTGTGGGCGCACCACATGTACGTCACGGGCGGTGTGCTGTTGCCGTTCTTCTCGTTCATGACCTTCCTCATCGCGGTACCGACCGGTGTGAAGTTCTTCAACTGGATCGGCACGATGTGGAAGGGGTCGTTGTCCTTCGAGACACCGATGCTCTGGGCCGTCGGCTTCCTGATCACCTTCACCTTCGGTGGTCTGACCGGTGTGATCCTGGCGTCGCCCCCGATGGACTTCCACGTCTCGGACTCGTACTTCGTCGTCGCGCACTTCCACTACGTCATCTTCGGCACCGTGGTGTTCGCGATGTTCTCCGGATTCCACTTCTGGTGGCCGAAGTTCACCGGGAAGATGCTGGACGAGCGGCTCGGCAAGATCACGTTCTGGACGCTGTTCGTGGGCTTCCACGGCACGTTCCTGGTGCAGCACTGGCTGGGCGCCGAGGGCATGCCGCGTCGTTACGCGGACTACCTCGCCGCGGACGGCTTCACCGCGCTGAACACGATCTCGACGATCTCCTCGTTCCTGCTCGGCCTGTCGATCCTGCCGTTCTTCTACAACGTGTGGAAGACCGCCAAGTACGGCAAGAAGATCGAGGTCGACGACCCGTGGGGCTACGGCCGTTCGCTGGAGTGGGCGACCTCCTGCCCGCCGCCGCGCCACAACTTCCTCACCCTGCCGCGGATCCGTTCCGAATCCCCGGCGTTCGATCTGCACCACCCGGAGATCGCGGCGCTGGAGCAGCTGGAGCACCACTCCGAGGATGACAAGGCCCTCGCTGGTGGCAAGGAGGCCGGCAAGTGAAGATCCAGGGCAAGATGTTCATCTGGCTGAGCGTCTTCATCCTCGCCATGGCCGTCACGTACGGCGTGTGGTCGAAGGAGCCGGCCGGTACCACCGCACTCGTCCTGGCCTTCGGGCTGAGCGTCATGATCGGCTTCTACCTGGCCTTCACGGCCCGGCGGGTCGACGCCATGGCGCAGGACAACAAGGAAGCCGACGTCGCGGACGAGGCCGGCGAGGTGGGGTTCTTCTCCCCGCACAGCTGGCAGCCGCTCTCGCTGGCGATCGGCGGCGCCCTGGCCTTCCTGGGCATCGTCTTCGGCTGGTGGCTGCTCTACTTCTCGGCCCCGGTCATCCTGATCGGTCTGTTCGGCTGGGTCTTCGAGTACTACCGCGGTGAGAACCGCACCCAGTGACCTCGCGTCACCGCTCCACCTGACGGGGGGCCCGTACTTCTCCACCAAGAGGAGTACGGGTCCCCCGTTCGCAGTCGCATCGCGCGCTGATACGGGGGAACCTCCTTAACGTGGGTCCATGAACCGCACGCCGCGCATCCGCCCCGTAGTGGGCTGCACTCTGCTGGTCGTGACCCTGGTCGCCGGTGTGACCGCCTGCGGCGGGTCCGGAGACCACCCCCTCGCGGAGAAGCCGTACGACGCTGTGGACGAGATCTCCGCCAACGCGTCCGACGGCGACGAGAAGGTCGATCCCGGCAAGTCGCTGGAGGTCACGGTCAAGGGCGACGACGGCCGGATCACGGACGTGTCGGCCGTCGACACGACCGGCCGCCACCTGGCGGGTGAACTCGACGCCGACGGGAAGCGGTGGCACTCCACCCTCCCGCTGGCCGCCGGCACCCGGTACACCGTCCGGGTCAGCACGGAGGACGACGGCGCTCCGGGCAGCCGCACGCTCTCCTTCGGGACCACCTCCGCCAAGAAGCTCCTGAAGGTCGCCTTCGGCCCGGAGGCGGGCACCTACGGCGTCGGACAGCCCATCACGGCGGAACTCAGCGCTCCGGTCAAGGACAGGGCCTCCAGGGCCAACGTCGAGCGCGCCCTCAGGGTCCGCTCGACCCCCGCCGTGACCGGCTCCTGGTACTGGGTCGACGACAAGACCCTGCACTACCGCCCGAAGGACTACTGGCCCGCCAGGGCCACCATCGACGTCACCAGCGGCCTGGCCGGCCGCAAGGTCACCGACGCCCTCTACGGAGCCCCCACGAAGCCGCTGAGGCTCACCACGGGCGACCGCATCGAGGCCCTCACGGACGCCGGGACGCACACGATGACGGTCAAGCGCGACGGAAAAGTGATCAATACCATTCCGGTCACCACCGGCAAGCCCGGCTTCTCCACCCGAAACGGCGTCAAGGTCGTGCTGGGCAAGGAGTACTACGTACGTATGCGCGGGGAGACGATCGGCATCGCGCAGGGCTCGTCGGACTCCTACGACCTGCCGGTCTACTACGCGACGCGCGTCACCTGGAGCGGCGAGTACGTGCACGCGGCCCCCTGGTCCACCGGCTCGCAGGGGTACGCGAACGTCAGCCACGGCTGTACGGGGATGAGCACGAGCCAGGCCGAGTGGTTCTACAACACCGTGCGGCCGGGCGACCTCGTCACGGTCGTGGGCAGCGAGGGCGAGACGATGACACCGTTCGACAACGGCTACGGCGACTGGAACCTGTCCTGGGCCAAATGGCTGAAGGGCAGCGCCCTGCAGAAGAACACCGCGCCGGACCGTACGGACACGATCCAGGCGGCGCGACTGCGCCCCGAGGTCTGACCGGACCGGGGAGTGCGCTGCCCTTCGGCGGGACCGCTTCCGGGGCCACGGCCCCGGAAGCGGGGGGTGTCAGGCGTTCACGCAGTCCCTGCTGCGCAGCAGGGCGGCCAGGGCGTCCGCGAACTCGACCGGTTCGACCGGCAGGGTCACGGCGGCGTCCGCACGGCTCCAGGTGGCCAGCCAGGCGTCCTGCGGGCGCCCGATCAGCAGCAGCACCGGCGGGCAGCGGAAGATCTCGTCCTTGATCTGCCGGCAGACGCCCATGCCGCCCGCGGGCGCCGTCTCGCCGTCCAGCACGCAGACGTCGATGCCGCCGCGGTCCAGTGCCTCCAGGACGGCGGGCAGGGTGGCGCACTCCAGGAATTCCACCGCGGGTACATCGGCCGCGGGCCTGTGCCCGGCTGCCAGCCTCACCTGCTCACGGGTGTTGGCGTCGTCGCTGTAGACCAGGACCGTGGCGGTCGGCTGCATTGTTCCTCCGTGACATCTGTGTCTTCGGGGCTTTCCGGGCATGAACCGATGCGCGGATCGTACTCCGCCCGACGCCCTGTCAGCACCGCCCGGGACAGCGGATCCATGGGCCGTTCGGGGAGGACACACCCGTCTGACACACCGAACGGCACCCCCCGGGGTGAGGGCGGGATAAGCGACCGACATAATGTCGGTCGTGGCGACAGCAACGACAGTAGAAACCGGGCACGCGCACCCGTCGGTCAATCGACCGAACCTCACCAGCGTCGGAACCATCATCTGGTTGAGTTCCGAGCTGATGTTCTTCGCGGCCCTCTTCGCGATGTACTTCACCCTGCGATCGGTGACGGGACCGGACCACTGGAAGGAAATGGCTTCGGCCCTGAACTTCCCGTTCTCGGCGACGAACACCACGATCCTGGTGCTCTCCTCACTCACCTGCCAGCTCGGCGTCTTCGCCGCGGAGCGGGGCGATGTGAAGAAGCTCCGTGCCTGGTTCGTGATCACTTTCGTGATGGGTGCAATCTTCATCGGAGGCCAGGTCTTCGAGTACACCGAGCTGGTGAAGAAGGACGGCCTCTCGCTGTCCTCCGACCCGTACGGCTCGGTGTTCTACCTGACCACCGGCTTCCACGGTCTGCATGTGACAGGCGGTCTCATCGCCTTCCTGCTCGTTCTGGGCAGGACATACGCAGCCAAGAGGTTCACCCACGAACAGGCGACCGCCGCCATCGTCGTGTCCTATTACTGGCACTTCGTCGATGTCGTATGGATCGGCCTCTTCGCCACGATCTACATGATCAAGTAACCGGGCTCGAACCCGAACCACATCCAGCATCGACGCAGAAGATCCTGACACCGGGGTAATCCGTGAAAAAGCTCTCCGCACGACGACGCCATCCGTTGGCGGCGGTCGTCGTACTACTCCTCGCGCTGGCGGCCACTGGGGGGCTGTACGCCGCGTTTGCGCCCGCGAGTAAGGCGCAGGCCGACGAAACCGCCCAGTCCCTCGCCATCGAAGAGGGCAAGAAGCTGTACTCCGTCGGTTGCGCCAGCTGCCACGGAACCGGCGGTCAGGGCACCACCGACGGGCCGAGCCTGGTCGGCGTGGGCTCCGCCGCCGTTGACTTCCAGGTCGGTACGGGCCGTATGCCGGCGCAGCAGCCCGGCGCCCAGGTGCCGAAGAAGAAGGTCATCTACAACCAGGCGCAGATCGACCAGCTCGCGGCGTACGTCGCGTCGCTGGGCGCCGGTCCGATCGTTCCGACCAAGAACCAGGTCAGCCCTGACGGTGCGGACATCGCCAAGGGTGGCGACCTGTTCCGTACCAACTGCGCGCAGTGCCACAACTTCACCGGTGAGGGCGGCGCGCTGACGAACGGCAAGTACGCGCCCAGCCTTGAAGGCGTGGACCCGAAGCACATCTACGAGGCCATGCAGACCGGCCCGCAGAGCATGCCGTCCTTCCCGGACACGACGATGCCCGAGCAGCAGAAGCGGGACATCATCGCGTACATCCAGACCGTGAACAGCGCCCAGTCGGAGAACCCGGGTGGTCTGAAGCTGGGTGGCCTGGGGCCGGTCAGCGAGGGGCTGTTCGCCTGGATCTTCGGGCTCGGCGCACTGATCGCAGTTGCCATTTGGGTCGCGGCCCACACCGCTAAGGCCAAGAAGTCATGAGTAGCCAAGAGATTCCAGAAGAGAACCTGCCCGCTGAGCAGGGCCCCGCGCACGGCGCGGTAGAGGGCGCGGACGACCCGTTCGCCGACCCGGGGCTGCCGGCCCACCAGCCGCGCATCCAGGACATCGACGAACGGGCCGCGAAGCGCTCCGAGCGCGCCGTCGCGTTCATGTTCACGCTGTCCATGCTGGCGACGGTCGGCTTCATCGCCTCCTACGTCATCTTCCCGGTCGACAAGATCGTGTACATCTGGCCCTTCGGCCACGTGAGCGCGCTCAACTTCTCCCTGGGTCTGACCCTGGGCGTGGCCCTCTTCGCGATCGGCGCCGGCGCCGTCCACTGGGCGCGCACGCTGATGTCCGACGTGGAGGTCGCCGACGACCGGCACGCCATCGAGGCGACGCCCGAGGTCAAGGCGAAGGTCCTGGCCGACTTCGCGGCAGGTGCCGAGGAGTCCGCGTTCGGACGGCGCAAGCTGATCCGCAACACCATGTTCGGCGCGCTGGCCTTGGTGCCGCTCTCCGGAGTGGTGCTGCTGCGCGACCTCGGTCCGCTGCCGGAGAAGAAGCTCCGCAACACCCTGTGGGCCAAGGGCAAGCAGCTCATCAACATGAACACGATGGAGCCGCTGCGTCCCGAGGACGTCGCCGTCGGTTCGCTGACCTTCGCCATGCCCGAGGGCCTGACGGAGGAGGCGGAGGACTTCCAGAACCAGATCGCCAAGGCCGCGCTGATGATCATCCGTATCCAGCCGGAGAACATCAAGGACAAGCGCGAGCGCGAGTGGGCCCACGAGGGAATCGTGGCCTTCTCCAAGATCTGCACCCACGTCGGCTGCCCGATCAGCCTGTACGAGCAGCAGACCCACCACGTGCTCTGCCCGTGCCACCAGTCCACCTTCGACCTCTCCGACGGCGCCCGCGTCATCTTCGGTCCGGCCGGTCACGCCCTTCCGCAGCTGCGGATCGGTGTGAACAGCGAGGGCAACCTCGAGGCGCTCGGTGACTTCGATGAGCCCGTCGGTCCTGCATTCTGGGAGCGCGGATGAGTACTGCGACCGACACACAGCGCAAGGCGCCCGCCGGTGAGCGGGTGGCCGACTGGGCGGACGGCCGGCTCGGGATCTACTCCCTGGCCAAGGCCAACATGCGCAAGATCTTCCCGGACCACTGGTCCTTCATGCTCGGTGAGATCGCTCTCTACAGCTTCATCATCATCATCCTCACGGGTGTGTATCTGACGCTGTTCTTCCACCCGAGCATGAACGAGGTCGTGTACCACGGCTCGTACGAGCCGATGCAGGGCATCAAGATGTCCGAGGCCTACGCCTCGACACTGGACATCAGCTTCGACGTCCGCGGTGGTCTGCTGGTCCGGCAGATCCACCACTGGGCCGCGCTGATCTTCCTGGCCGGCATGTTCGTGCACATGATGCGCGTCTTCTTCACGGGTGCGTTCCGCAAGCCGCGTGAGATCAACTGGCTGTTCGGCTTCCTGCTGTTCGTGCTGGGCATGTTCACCGGCTTCACCGGCTACTCGCTCCCGGACGACCTGCTCTCCGGTACGGGTGTCCGCTTCACCCAGGGCGCGATCCTGTCGATGCCGATCGTCGGCACGTACATCTCGATGTTCCTGTTCGGCGGAGAGTTCCCCGGTCACGACTTCGTCGCCCGGTTCTACTCGATCCACATCCTGCTGCTGCCGGGCATCATGCTCGGCCTGCTGGTGGCGCACCTGATCCTGGTCTTCTACCACAAGCACACGCAGTTCGCGGGTCCCGGCCGCACCAACAAGAACGTCGTCGGCATGCCGCTGCTGCCGGTGTACATGGCGAAGGCCGGAGGGTTCTTCTTCCTGGTCTTCGGCATCATCGCCGTCATCGCGGCCATCGCCTCGATCAACCCGATCTGGGCCATCGGCCCGTACCGCCCGGACCAGGTGTCCACCGGCGCCCAGCCCGACTGGTACATGGGCTTCGCCGAGGGTCTGATCCGAGTGATGCCCGGCTGGGAGATCAACCTCTGGGGCCACACGCTGGTCCTGGGCGTGTTCATTCCGCTGATGGCCTTCGGACTGGTGCTTGCGATCATCGCGGTCTACCCGTTCGTCGAGTCCTGGATCACCGGCGACAAGCGCGAGCACCACATCCTGGACCGCCCGCGCAACGCCCCGACCCGGACGGCCTTCGGTGTCGCCTGGATCACCGAGTACGTCATCGTCTTCATCGGCGGTGGCAACGACCTGTGGGCCACGCACTTCCACCTGTCGCTGAACGCCATCTCCTGGTTCGTCCGGATCTTCATCTTCGTCGGACCGGTCCTCGCGTTCATCGCCACCCGGCGGATCTGCCTCGGCCTCCAGCGCCGCGACAAGGAGAAGGTGCTGCACGGGCGCGAGTCCGGCATCATCAAGCGCCTGCCGCACGGTGAGTTCGTCGAGATCCACGAGCCGCTCGGCCCCGAGCAGCTGCACACGCTCACCGCGCACGAGCAGTACAAGCCGGTCGAGATCGGCCCGACGGTCGACGAGAACGGTGTCGAGCGCAAGGTGTCGGCCCTGCAGAAGCTGCGGGCCCGGCTCAGCAAGGGCTACTACGGCGAGGACAACCAGATCGCCAAGCCCACCGTCGAGGAGTACAAGGAGATCACCAGCGGCCACGGTCACCACTGATCGTCTGAACTGATCGCCACAGCAGGAGCCCCGTCCATTCGATGGACGGGGCTCTTCGCCGTCCATGGCGCTCGATAGGGTGGAGACATCCCTTTTACCGGCTGTGGACCCAGGAGCGGACCATGAACGTTGTGACCCCGATCGGCGGCGACAGCGTGGCGGACCGTTCCTGGCCCGGCGTGCTGAACCCGCTGCTCCGCGGCGAGAACCTCACCGCCGACGACACCGCGTGGGCGATGGACCGCATCATGAGCGGCGAGGCGACCGATGTGCAGATCGCCGGTTTCGCGGTGGCGCTGCGGGCCAAGGGCGAGACGATCGACGAGGTGTCCGGCCTGGTACGGGCGATGTACGAGCACGCCAACACCATCCACGTACCCGGCCGCACGCTCGACATCGTCGGCACCGGCGGCGACCTCGCCAAGACGGTCAACATCTCCACCATGTCGGCGGTCGTCCTCGCCGGTACCGGCGCCAAGGTCGTCAAGCACGGCAACCGCGCCTCCTCCTCGGCGAGCGGCTCCTCCGACGTGCTGGAGAAGCTCGGCGTCAACCTCGACCTCTCCGCGCAGCGGGTCGTCGAGGTCGCCGAGGAGGCGGGCATCACCTTCTGCTTCGCGGTGAAGTTCCACCCCGCCCTGCGCTACGTCGCACGGGCCCGCAAGGAGCTCGGCACGCCGACCACGTTCAACATCCTCGGGCCGCTCACCAACCCGGCCCGGGTGCGCTCCCAGGCCGTCGGCGTGGCCGACCTGAAGATGGCGCCCATCGTCGCCGGGGTGCTGGCCGAGCGCGGCAATTCGGCGCTGGTCTTCCGCGGCGACGACGGACTGGACGAGCTGACGACGACCTCGACCTCGCGGGTCTGGGTGGTCCGGGGCGGAGCGGTGCGCGAGGAGGCCTTCGACCCGCGCGACGTCGGTCTGGAACTGGTGCCCGTGGAGGCGCTGCGCGGCGCGGACGCCTCGTACAACGCCGATGTGGCCCGCCGGGTGCTGGCCGGCGAGCGGGGGCCGGTGCGCGATGCCGTGCTGCTCAACTCGGCGGCGGCGCTGGTGGCCCTGGACGCGGCGGACGGCACGCTGAACGAGCAGCTCGCGGCCGGGATGGCGAAGGCCGCCGAGTCCATCGACTCCGGCGCGGCGGCACGGGCGCTGGAGCGCTGGGTGGCGGTCAGCAACGCCTGAACGGGCGGAAATGTGGCGCAGGGCGCAGTCCGGATCCTGGACTGCGCCTTGCGCGTCTTCGTACGTATGGCAAGATGCTGGACAGGTCATGAGTGACAGCGACTACGGCCCCGGCCCGCTGTCCGGCAACCCTCCGTCCGTGGCGGGGTGCCCCGGGTGAAGACCAGGCCGTAGGCAGCGAGGTCTGCGGCAAGCGCGGGCCCCTCGGCATCTGTGAATGCCAACCCCCGGGGTCCTGGTCCCTAGGGAGTCTCTTGTGAGCACGCGAATGCGATAGGGCCGTCGGCCCTCTTCCGCACACCCCTCTTCACTCTTCCGCTGCGCTGCCGCGTATCCGCCGGCGCACGCGTTTCGCCTGCCTCTTACGGGAGTTCGCCATGTCTGTCTTCACCGCTGCCGCCGACCAGTCGCTTTGTGCCCCTCTGCCGGTTCTGGGCAAGGATGTAACGGTTCCGCTGGTCACCGGTGGTGAGGTCACGTACGCCGCTCTCGACTATGCCGCCAGCGCCCCCGCCCTTCAGCGGGTCTGGGACGACGTCGCCGCGTACGCCCCGTACTACGGCAGCGTCCACCGCGGGGCGGGTTACCTCTCGCAGCTCTCCACCGACCTGTTCGAGAACAGCCGCGCGACCGTCGCGGAGTTCCTCGGCTGCCGCGCCGACGACCAGGTGATCTTCACCCGCTCGACCACCGACTCGCTGAACCTGCTGGCCGCGGTCGTCCCGGCCGACTGCCAGGTCTTCGTGTACGAGACCGAGCACCACGCCTCGCTGCTGCCGTGGCGCGACGCCCGGGTGACCTACCTGAACGCCCCGCGCACCCCCGCCCAGGCCGTCGAGACGCTGGAGCGGGCGCTGGCCGACCGCGACCCCTACGGCCCCGCCCTGGTCTGTGTCACCGGCGCCTCCAACGTCACCGGCGAGCTGTGGCCGGTGAAGGAGCTGGCCGCCGCCGCGCACGCGCACGGTGCCCGGATCGTGCTGGACGCCGCGCAGCTCGCCCCGCACCACCCCGTCGACATCGCCGAGCTGGACGTCGACTGGGTCGCCTTCTCCGGACACAAGCTGTACGCGCCCTTCGGCTCGGGCGTCCTCGCCGGTCGGTCCGACTGGCTCCGGGCGGCCGAGCCCTACCTCGCGGGCGGCGGCGCCTCGCGCAAGGTCGCCCGCCGCACCGACGGCGGCGTGGACGTCGAATGGCACTCCACCGCCGCCCGCCATGAGGCCGGTTCCCCCAACGTCATCGGCGTGTACTCCATCGCCTCCGCCTGCAAGGCGCTCACCGAGGCGGGCTTCGAGAACCTGGTCGCCCGGGAGCAGCACCTCGTCGGCGAGGTCCGGGCCGGTCTCGCGGGCATCCCCGAGGTCAAGGTGCTCTCGCTGTTCGGCGACGACGCCCCGCGCGTCGGCGTCATCTCCTTCGTGGTGGAGGGCTGGAACAGCTCGCACTTCGCCGCCGCGCTCTCCGCCGAGTACGGAATCGGAGTCCGCGACGGACTGTTCTGCGCCCACCCGCTGGTCCGCACCCTGCTGGGCAGCGACCCGCAGGAGGTCGGCGAGTGCGGCGCCCCGGAGGCCGAGCCGGGGGAGCGCTCCCTCAACGCGATCCGGGTCAGCTTCGGCGCCGGTACTCCCGACGAGCACATCGAGCGCTTCGTCCGCGCGGTCACGGAGCTGGTGAGCAAGGGCGCCCAGTGGAAGTACCGCACCGAGGACGGCCGCTGCGTCCCGGACCGGGGTGCCGCGCAGCTCTGACGGCACACAGCACTTCGGCGGGGGACGGGCTCAGTAGCCCGTCCCCCGCCGAAGTGTCACGCGTGGGGTGTGCCTACGCGTCGAGGCCGATGGCGAAGGCGGCCTCCAGGTCGTGCTGCGAGTAGGTACGGAACGCCACATGCGTGTCGGTGGCCTCGACGCCGGGGATCTTGCTGATCCGGCCGGGGATGACATCGGCCAGATCGTCGTGCTTGGCCACCCGGACCATGGCGATCAGGTCGTACGTACCGGTGACCGAGAAGACCTCGCTGACACTGTCCAGCGCGGCGATGGCCTCGGCGATCTCGGGAATCCGGTCCACGCTGGTTTTGATGAGCACGATCGCGGTGATCACGGCTGGCTTTCTCCCTCGGTGGCCGTGGCTGGTGCCTTCACTCTATCCGTACGCCGGTAACGCCCCCAGGCGTAGAGAAAGCCCAGGGCGAAGCCCACCACATGGGCCAGATAGGCGACCCCCGGCCCCCCGCTGCCCGCGCCCTGGACCGCCAGCCACTGCAGCACGAACCAGAAGACCAGCACGATCCAGGCGGGAAAGCGCAACGGCAGGAAGAAGAGGAACGGGAACAGGCTGGTGACCCGGGCCCTGGGGAACAGATAGAGGAACGCCCCGAGCACCGCCGAGATCGCCCCCGACGCGCCCACCAGTGTCTGGTCCGACGTGGCGTGGGCGGCCGCGTAGGCGACCAGGGCGAGATAGCCGCTGATGACATAGAAGAAGGTGAACCCGACCCGGCCCATCCGCTCCTCGGTCATCGCCCCGAACACGTACAGGAACAGCACGTTGCCGAGCAGATGCAGCCAGCTGCCGTGCACGAAGAGGGCGGTGAACGGGGTGAGCAGGGCGTGCGCGGAGCCGTCCCACAGCTCGCTCGGGATCACGCCCCAGCGCTCGAAGTACCCGGCCTGGGCGGCGAGCAGCGCGTCGGCGCCGCCGGGGACCGGGTGGAAGCCGGACAGCGGGCTGACCACGAAGACCAGGGCGCAGACCGCGATCAGGGCATGGGTCACCAGCGGTCCACCGGTGACCGTCCGTAACAGTCGGCCGGTCTGTCCGCCGGTCTCGGCTCGCCGATCGATCATGAACAGAGCATGACGCAAGCGGAGGGAACGGGACAGACCGCCTCGCCGTGTCGGGGGGACGCGGTGAGGCCGTAGGGTTACGGCAGGACATCCGCAGTTCGACGGCGCACCGCGAGATCCTTGAATCAAGGCAGCACGACGCTCGACGAAAGAGGACGCAACGATGACGACGGTTCCCCAGCCGACCGACGGGACCCGCTGGCGCTGCACGCTCTGCGGGAATCTCACGCGCTTCGACGTGACGCGGTCCTCGAAGGTCGTCGAATATGTCCATCTCGACCTGGCCGGTGAGTCCAGCGTCGAGGAACGCGAGGTGGTCAGTGAGACCATCGAGTCGGTGCGCTGCCGTTGGTGCAACGCGGTGGACCAGATCGAACTGGTGGACAGGCCGGGTGCCGACTCCTGACGGAGCCGCGCCCACAGACATTTTGGGGTGACGGATGGTGGAGCAGCCCGATAACGGCGCCGAGTCGGCCGAGGCGGCCGACGACGCCGTCGAGGCGCTCGACCGCCCGCTGCCCGAAGGCGTACGGCGGCGGGTCGTCGCGCTGGTCTCGGACGCGTTCGGCGGCCTGACGGTCACCGAACTCCCGGCCCAGCTACGGCAGTACGCCCGCTTCACCCCGACCCGGCGCGCCAAGTTCGCCGGGAACGCGATGGCGGCCGCCCTGGAGAACGACGCGCTGTTCCGGCAGCGCATCGGCGAGCGGCTCAAGGAGGGGCAGCCGGAGCTGGCCGCCGCCCTGGAGTCCGGTGCGCCGCCGGCCGCCGCCGACCCCGTCGACGTGGCCGCGGCGGCCTATGTGCTGCGCCCGGCCGGCTGGGTGAAGCTGGTCGCCGCCGCCGGCGAGGAGGCGCAGCGTGTGCACGCCGAGCGCGCCGACGAGGAGAGCCGCCGCGAGCTGGAGCGGCTGCGCGAGGAGCTCGTCCGGGCCCGCTCCCAGACGAAGGACGAGACGGAGCGGCTGCGCGCCGAGCTGGACGCCGCCCGCAAGGAGGCCGAGTCCCTTCAGCGCAAGCTGCGCAGCGCCGTCAACGAGGTCAGGCGCGGTGAGGCCGCGCTGCGCCGCAGCCGGGCCGAGGCCGACGCGGTACGGGCCGAGGCGGCCGTCCAGGTCTCGGCGGCCGAGAGCGAGAGCCGCCGGCTCAAGGCGCGGCTCGGTGAGGCCGAGGCGTCCGTGGAGGCGGGCCGCCGGGCCGCCAGGGAGGGCCGCTCGGTCGAGGACATGCGGCTGCGGCTGCTGCTGGACACGGTGCTCGACGCGGCGAGCGGGCTCCGCCGCGAACTGGCCCTGCCACCCTCCTCGATCCGTCCCGCCGACGGCGTGGACGCGGTCGAGCCGGGCCGGATGTCGCCCAAGGACATCGCCGCCAGGGCCCTTTCGGAGACCGATCCGGCCCTGCTCGACCAGTTGCTCGCGCTGCCGCAGGCACACCTGATCGTAGACGGCTACAACGTCACCAAGACCGGCTATCCGCAACTGCCGCTGGAGAAGCAGCGGCTGAGGCTGCTGGGTGGCCTCTCGATGCTCGCCGCACAGACCGGCGCCGAGATGACCTGTGTCTTCGACGGGGCCGAGCTGGCGGCCCCGGTGCTGCTCGCGCCGCCGCGCGGGGTCCGGGTGCTGTTCAGCAAGCCCGGGGTGACCGCCGACGAGCTCATCCGGCAGCTGGCGCGCGCCGAACCTCCGGGCAGGCCCGTCGTGGTGGTCTCCACCGACCGCGAAGTCGCCGACGGAGTGGCGAAGGCGGGCGCCAGGCCCGTTGCGTCCGCCTTGCTCCTGAAGCGCCTTTCGCGCGTCTAGTGGCACTTGCCGGGTCTCGGCGGAAATCGGGGAACGGTCCGTCAGACCGCAGCTACACCCCGTGTGTCCAGGGTAAAGAAGTGCACCCCGTGATGAGATTTTTCGGGTGAGGATTTGAACTGATCACAAGTTGGTCACTAGGGTCAGGCCTCGAACCTTCGCACGGTTGATCACCCATCCGGGGTGACGGCGAAGGCACCGCCGAGTCCGTGACGTCCACGGAGCCGGGGATTCGATCCCCCACAGCCCGGTAGGCGGCTCGAGGAAGAAGGAGCTCGCCTTCGTGGCGTCCCACCGTCGTCCCAAGCAGCCGAGCCGCGCCCGTGTGACCGTGCTCACCGCGACCGCCGCCGCGGCCGTGGCCCTGACCTCCCAGGCGGCGCACGCCGACCCGAAGCCCTCCAAGAGCGAGGTCAAGGCGAAGGTCGAGAAGCTCAACCACGAGGCCGGTGCGGCCAACGAGCAGTACTACGGCGCCAAGGAGAAGCAGCAGAAGCTGGAGAAGGAAGTCGGCGCGCTGCAGGACAAGGTGGCCCGCGGCCAGCAGGAGATCAACAACCTGCGCAGCGGCCTCGGTTCGCTCGCCGCCGCCCAGTACCGCTCCGGTGGCATCGACCCGTCGGTGCAGCTCTTCCTCTCGTCCAACCCGGACACCTTCCTCGACGAGGCCTCGGCCCTCGACCAGCTGACGGCCAAGCAGACCGAGACCCTGGGGAAGATCCAGGAGAAGCAGCGGGTCCTCGCGCAGGAGCGCAAGGAGGCCCAGGACAAGCTCGGTGACCTCGCGGACGTGCGCAAGACGCTCGGCGCGAAGAAGAAGAAGCTCCAGGACAAGCTGGCCGAGGCGCAGCGCCTGCTCAACACGATGACCGCCGCCGAGCGCACGAAGATGCGCGAGGACGAGCAGCGCGCCAGCCGCGCCGCCGGCGACCGGGTCGACCTGGGCAAGGAGGTCCCCGCGTCCGCCTGGGGCGCCGCCGCCCTGAACGCCGCCGCCACCCAGGTGGGCAAGCCGTACGGCCGCGGCGGCACCGGCCCCGGATCCTTCGACTGCTCCGGGCTGACCCAGTGGGCCTACGCCCAGGCCAACGTCCAGATCTCCCGGGTCACGTACACCCAGGTCAACGACGGTGTCCACATCGGGCGCAGTGCGCTGAAGCCGGGCGACCTGGTCTTCTTCAACAACACCGAGCACGTGGGCCTCTACGCGGGCAACAACACCGTCCTGCACGCCCCGTACCCGGGCACGTTCGTCCGCTACGAGTCGATGAACACCATCGGCAGCTTCCAGTTCGGCGTGCGCGTCGGCTGACGACGCCCGAACGGGCGAATTCCCGCGCCCGCGCAGACCGTCCGCCCCGCCGGAGACCACAGGTCACCGGCGGGGCGTCGCCGTTTCCGCCGCCCTGCCTCCCGGCGCGGCCTGTGGCCGCTCCGTAACCGTCCGACTACTGTCTGCCTGCTGTGCAGCTCCCGGTCGTCGGTCCGCCCGCCCCGGGCGGCAGGGGCTGCGCGTCTGCGTACCGCGGAAGGGAGTGCGGCGTCCTGTGGTGTCCCATCGCCGTTCCACACAGTCCGGCCTCAACCTGAGCGTCCGGGCCACCGTTCTGTCGGCCGCGGCGGCGACCGCGGCCGCCACCCTCGGGGCGGCCACCGCGAACGCCGACCCGCAGGACGCGCCCCGCACCGCCAAGGAGCGGGTCGACCGGCTGTACACCGAGGCCGAGCAGGCCACTCAGAAGTACGACAGGGCCGGTGAGAACGCCGACCGGCTGCGCGGCGAGATCGGCCGGGCCCAGGACCGGGCGGCCCGAGGCCAGGAACAGGTCAACCGGATGCGCGCCGTGCTCGGTTCGGTGGCGAGCGCGCAGTACCGGTCCGGCGGCATCGACCCCTCGCTCGCCCTGCTGCTCTCCTCCGACCCGGACACCTACCTCGACCGGGCGGCCGTGCTGGAGCGCCTGACCGACCTCCAGACCGCCGAACTGCACGAACTCCAGCAGGTCCAGCGCGGACTGGCGCAGACCCGCACGGAGGCGGCCCGCGCGCTGGCCGAGCTGGAACGCAGCCGGGCGGACGCCACCCGTCACAAACGGACCGTCCAGCGCAAGCTCGCCGAGGCCAGGCGGCTGCTGGACACGCTGCCCGGCGCCGACCGGGCGCGGTTCGAGCGGGCCTCGCGCTCCGGCCGCGACGTCGGGTATCCGGCCCTGGCCGATCTCCGGGCCGATCTCCCGGCCGGCTCCGGGCGCGCCGCGGCCGCCGTCATGGCGGTCCAGCAGGCCCTGGGCCGCCCGTACATCTGGGGGGCCAACGGACCGGCCGGATTCGACTGCTCCGGGCTGATGCAGTGGGCGTACGCCCGCGCAGGGGTCAGCCTGCCGCGGACCTCGCAGGCCCAGCGGTACGCGGGACACATGGTGCCGCTCTCCGAGGCCCGCCCCGGCGACCTGGTCGTCTACCGCGCGGACGCCAGTCACGTCGCGATGTACGTCGGCAACGGCCAGGTGATCCACGCCCCGTACCCCGGGGCCGCGGTGCGCTACGACCCGGTCGGCATGATGCCCGTCTCCTCGGTCACCCGCGTCTGACCGTACCCTCGATCGGGTGAACCAGAGGCGGGGACGGAACGGGGCGCGGCGCGCGGTCGGCGTGCTGCTCGCCGGTCTGCTGCTCGTCTCCGGCTGCGCGGCCCCCGACGACGACGGCGCCGCCCCCGGGGCCACCGACCGTGCCGTCCGCGCCGTGCTGGACCGCCGGGCGGCCGCCGTGCTGGACCACGACCCGGCGGCCTACCTGGCCACGACGGACCCCGGGGCCACCGGACTGCGCACGGCCCAGCGCCGGGAACTGGACAACCTCGCGGACGTCCCGCTGAGTTCCTGGACGTACCGGCTGCGCCAGGTGACCGCACGGGGCACCGACCGGGCCACCGCGGAGGTCGAGCTGGGCTACCGGATCAAGGGCTACGACGCCGCCCCGGTCACCTCGGACCGGGTGCTCGACCTGCGACGGGACCGGGCGGACGGCCGTTGGTACGTCGTCGGCGACCGGGCGGGCGCGGACCAGGTCCGCCAGCTCTGGCAGCAGGGCGACGTACGGGTGGTGCACGGGAAGCACAGCCTGGTGCTCGGCGTCGGCCGCACCGAAAGGGAGCTGCGCGCCATCGCGGGGACCGCGGACCGCGCGGTGCCCGCCGTCTCCCGTGCCTGGCCGGAACGCTGGGCGGGCCGGGTGGTGGTGCTCGTGCCGCGGACGGTGGAGGACATGGCGGGGCTGCTGGGGTCGGCGGCCGCGGACTACCGGGGCATCGCCGCCGTCACCACCGGGCGGACCGGCTCCGCGGGCCGGAACCCCGCGGACCGGGTGATCGTCAACCCGCAGGCGTACGGCACGCTCAGCCCCCTCGGGCAGCGGGTCGTCCTCACCCACGAGACCACCCATGTCGCCACCCGCACCCGCACCTCCGCCGCGACCCCGACCTGGCTCTCCGAGGGCTTCGCGGACCGGGTGGCCTACCGCGCGGAGGACCGCGCGCCCGCGCAGATCGCGCCCGGACTCGCGGAGGCCGTCCGGCGCGGCGACCCGGCGGCCGAGCTCCCCACGGACGAGGACTTCGGCTTCGCGGGCGACCCGGAGCGCCTGGCGAGGGCGTACGAGGGCGGCTGGGCGGCCTGCGCGCTGATCGCCGACCACTGGGGCGAGGAGAAGCTGTCCGCCTTCTACCGGGCCGTCGGGGGGCACGCGGGACGGGACGGAGCGGTGCGGCAGGCCATGCGCGAGGTGCTCGACACGACCCCGCAGGAGTTCACCGTGCTCTGGCGGGAGTGGCTGCGCTCCCGGCTCGGTTAGGACCTTCCGTACCGGCCGGGACGGACCGGTCGGCGGACCCGCCGTCGCCGTGCGTCGCTCCCAGCACCGTGTGCCGCCACAGCCGGCGGCAGGCGATCAGCGTCGCCGCGACCAGCAGTCCGTTGCGCAGGAGCATCAGCGTCACGCCGGTCGCGTCACTGGTCACCACATGGGTGAACCCGAAGGGGAACTCCCACTGGGTGAGGCCCGTCGCCAGCAGCACCAGACCCGCGGGCAGCACCATCCGGCTGTCGCGGAACACCAGGCAGACCGCCGCCAGCCCGACCAGCCACAGCATGTACTGGGGGCTGAGCACCCGGCTCGTCGTGGTGAACAGCAGCACCGCCGCGAACGCCGCGTCCGCCGGGGTGCTCGCGCCGAAGTCACGGGCCCGCAGCCGCCACAGCAGCAGCCAGGCGAGCGCGAGGACGGACAGACAGAGGGCGAGCGTGCTCACCAGCGGCACGTACGGACCCAGGAACTCCATCGAGCCGTAGTGGAACTCCACCCGGCCCGGCCAGCCGAACTGCCGCGCCACATGGAAGACCAGCGCGCCCAGCGACTCGACCTCGGTGCCCCGGTCGCGCTGGGCGCCGAGGAAGGCCAGCGACCCCGGCATCGCCACGGCGCACCCCACCAGCAGCCCGGCCCCCGTCACCGCCGCGGCCGTCCACGCCAGGCGCGTGCGCCGGCCGCGCGCCGTACCGGCCAGGACCAGCGCCGGCCACACCTTCAGCAGCGCGCCGACGGCGGCCAGCGCCCCCATCACCCGCGGATGCCGCAGCCCCGCCAGGAGCGCCGCCACCGCCACCGCCGTGACCATCACGTCGTAACGGGCGTACGCCGTCGTGCCGAGCAGCGGCACCCCCGCCACCCACACCCAGGTGCCCGCCTGCCACCGGCCGTCGCCCCGGCCCGCGTACATCAGCAGCCCCAGCACCAGCAGATCGCAGACGAACGCGAGGACGAAGAAGGCCGAGGCGTAGTCCAGGAACGGCAGCAGCGCGGGGGAGAGGACGGCGAGCGCGGCCAGCGGCGGGTACTGCCAGGTGACGTCGGACTCCGGATACGTACCGGTCTTCAGCACCTCGGACCAGCCGTGGTAGATCACCGAGACATCACTGGTCACGTCCGGTCCGGAGAGCGTGATGACCTTGGTGACACAGAGCAGCAGCACGACCCTGGTCAGGGTCCACACCGCCATGGCGGCGAGCCGTGCGCCGGTCGATCCCGTCATGACCGTCTCATCCGTTCTCCTCGGTGGGCACCCGGCGGGTACGCGCCGGGTACGAGGAGCCATGATGCCCGTACGGGCGGTGCCGGAGCCATCCGGTCCGGACCGCCCGGTACTGTCGGCCGGGATGGACAAGACCCTGATCGTGACCAACGACTTCCCGCCCCGCCCCGGCGGTATCCAGGCGTTCCTGCACAACATGGCGCTGCGCCTGGATCCCGGACGGATCGTCGTGTACGCCTCCACCTGGAAGCGGAGTCCCGAAGGCCTCGCGGCCACCGCCGCCTTCGACGCCGAGCAGCCGTTCCCCGTCGTGCGCGACCCCACGACGATGCTGCTGCCGACCCCGAGGGTCACCCGGCGCGCGGTACGACTGCTGCGCGAACACGGCTGCACCTCCGTCTGGTTCGGCGCCGCTGCCCCGCTCGGGCTGATGGCACCGGCGCTGCGCAGGGCCGGCGCCCGCCGTCTGGTCGCCACCACCCACGGGCACGAGGCGGGCTGGGCCCAGCTGCCCGCGGCCCGGCAGCTGCTGCGGCGGATCGGCGAGGGCACCGACACGATCACCTACCTGGGCGAGTACACCCGCTCCCGGATCGCCCCCGCGCTCACCGCCGCGGCCGCGGCGCGCATGGTCCGACTGCCGCCCGGTGTCGACGAGAAGACCTTCCACCCGGATTCGGGCGGGAGCCGGGTCCGGGCCGGGCTGGGGCTCTCGGACCGGCCCGTCGTGGTCTGTGTGTCACGGCTCGTGCCACGCAAGGGCCAGGACACGCTGATCCTCGCGATGCCGGCGATCCTGGCCCAGGTGCCGGACGCGGTGCTCCTGATCGTCGGCGGCGGACCGTACGCCGAGGAGCTGAAGCGGCTGGCCGCGCAGACCGGGGTCGCCGAGTCCGTGCGGTTCACCGGACCGGTGCCGTGGGAGGAGCTGCCCGCCCACTACGGCGCGGGCGACGTCTTCGCCATGCCGTGCCGCACCCGTCGCGGCGGCCTCGACGTGGAGGGTCTCGGCATCGTCTTCCTGGAGGCGTCCGCGACCGGACTGCCGGTGGTGGCGGGCGACTCGGGCGGCGCGCCCGACGCGGTGCTCGACGGTGAGACCGGGTGGGTGGTGCGCGGGGACAGTGTGGAGGAGTCGTCCGACCGGATCGTCACCCTGCTCCGCGACCCGGAGCTGCGCCGGCGGATGGGGGAGCGGGGCCGGGCCTGGGTCGAGGAGAAGTGGCGCTGGGACCTGCTCGCCGAACGGCTCCGGGCGCTGCTCTGAGCCGCGTACGCGTCAGGGCCCGCACGTGTCGTGCGGGCCCTGCGACGTACGGATGGCGGGTCAGCCCCGGTAGATCGACTCGATCTCGTCCGCGAAGTCCTTCGCCACCACATTCCGCTTCAGCTTCAGCGACGGCGTGATGTGGCCCGCCTCCTCGGTGAACTGCGAGTCCAGGATGCGGAACTTGCGTACCGACTCCGCCTTGGACACCGCCGCGTTCCCGTCGTCCACCGCCCGCTGCACCTCGGCCAGCAGCTCCGGGTCCTCGCGCAGCGACCGGGCCGTCGAACCGGCCGGCCTGCCGTGCTCCTCGGCCCAGCGGCCCAGGAACTCCTCGTCCAGGGTGATCAGCGCGCCCACGAACGGCCGCCCGTCGCCGACCACCATGCACTCGGCGACCAGCGCGTGACCGCGGATCCGGTCCTCGATCACCGCGGGAGCGACGTTCTTGCCGCCCGCCGTGACGATGATCTCCTTCTTGCGGCCGGTGATCGCGAGGTAGCCGTCCTCGTCGAGCGTGCCGATGTCACCCGTGTGGAACCAGCCGTCGGCCAGCGCGTCGGCCGTCGCCGCCTCGTTGTTCCAGTAGCCGGTGAACAGGTGCTCGCCGTGGAGCAGCACCTCGCCGTCGTCGGCGATCCGCACCACCGAACCGGGCAGCGGCTGGCCGACCGTACCGATCTTCTGCCGGTCCCACGGATTGAAGGCGGTGGCCGCACAGGTCTCGGTGAGGCCGTAGCCCTCCAGGACGGTGAAGCCGATCCCCCGGTAGAAGTGGCCGAGCCGCTCGCCCAGCGGCGCGCCGCCGGAGATCGCGTACTCGCCGCGCCCGCCGAGCACCGCCCGCAGCTTGCCGTAGACCAGCCGGTCGAAGATCTTGTGCTTCAGCCTCAGGCCCAGAGCCGGGCCCTGCGGGGTGCCCAGCGCGCGGCTGTAGGCGATCGCGGTGTTCGCGGCCTTGTCGAAGATCTTCCCCTTGCCGTCGGCCTGCGCCTTGGCGCGCGCCGCGTTGTACACCTTCTCGAAGACCCGCGGCACACCGAGGATCAACGTCGGCCGGAACGAGGCCAGTTCATCGGTGAGGTGCTTGATGTCCGGCACGCAGCCGAGCTTGATCGGGGCCATCACCGAGGCCACCTCGACCAGCCGTCCGAAGACGTGCGCGGCGGGGAGGAAGAGCAGCACGGAGCACTCGCCGGTACGGAAGAGCGGCTTCAGCCGCTCCACCACATTGCCGCACTCGGCGAAGAAGCTGCGGTGCGTGAGCACACAGCCCTTGGGGCGGCCGGTGGTGCCCGAGGTGTAGACGATGGTGGCCGGGTCGTCCGCCTTGGCGCTCGTCATCCGCAGATCCAGCGTCTCGTCCGGGACGTCCTCGCCGAGCGCCGTCAGCCGGCGGATCGCGTCGTCCTCGATCTGCCAGATGCCCTTCAGGGCCGGCAGATCCGCCCGGACGGAGACCACGGAGGCCTGGTGCGCCCCGGATTCCACCAGGCACAGGGCGGCACCGGAGTCACCGAGGATCCACTGGATCTGCTCCGGCGAGCTGGTCTCGTACACCGGGACGGTGACCGCGCCCGCGCTCCAGATCGCGAAGTCGAGCAGCACCCACTCGTAGCGGGTGCGCGAGAGCAGGGCCACCCGGTCGCCGGCCTCGACACCCGCAGCGATCAGACCCTTGGCGACGCCTCTGACCTCGGCCAGGAACTGCGCGGCGTCGACATCGGTCCACACGCCCCCCACCTTGCGGCTCATCACCGCGACATCGGGATGCTGAGCGGCATTGCGGCGGATGAGATCCGTCAGGTTGCCGTCCGAAGGGACCTCGTACAGGGCCGGAAGGCTGAACTCGCGCAAGACTGCTGCTCCTCATCGGGCTCCGGTGCCACGGCTCTGTGTGACGCACCGGCTGCGGTCCAAGAATGGCAAGCGCTCAGTGGGGTGAGCACAACTGGACTGCCCGGACGTTACCCACGAGTACTCGGTTCCCGATAGGGGGTTCCGGCCAGATGTCTTATGCGTCACACATAACGGTGATCCTTGGGCGCACAGTAGTCCACCCGCGTGACCGGGCGACGATATTCGCAGGTCCGGCGGCCCCTACCCAGGTGGCCGACAGAGTCCTAGGGTGATCGTCATGCGAGCCGGACCGGACAGCCCAGCACCGTCGACCCGACGGCGTACGCGCATCCATGTGGTCAGTGACGTGCACGGCAACAGCGAGGCGCTGGCCCGCGCCGGGGACGGCGCCGACGCGCTGATCTGCCTCGGCGACCTGGTGCTCTTCCTCGACTACGCCGACCACTCGCGCGGCATCTTCCCCGACCTCTTCGGCGTGGAGAACGCCGACCGGATCGTCGCGCTGCGCACCGCGCGCCGCTACGAGGAGGCCCGCGAGTTCGGCCGGGGCCTGTGGGCGGGCATGGACCGCAACGCCGCGATCGTCTCGGCGGTGCGCAAGCAGTACGCCGAGCTCTTCGCCGCCTTCCCCACACCGACGTACGCCACCTACGGCAACGTGGACATCCCCGGCCTGTGGTCCGAGTACGCACACCCCGGCACCACCGTCCTGGACGGCGAACGGGCCGAGATCGGCGGCCGGGTGTTCGGCTTCGTCGGCGGCGGCCTGAAGACCCCGATGAACACCCCGTACGAGATCGGCGACGAGGAGTACGCGGCCAAGATCGAGGCGCTCGGCCCGGTCGACGTGCTCTGCACCCACATCCCGCCCGAGGTGCCGGAGCTGACGTACGACACGGTGGCGCGCCGCTTCGAGCGCGGCAGCCGGGCCCTGCTGGACGCCATCCGCCGGACCCGCCCCCGGTACGCCCTGTTCGGCCACGTCCACCAGCCGCTGGTCCGCCGGATGCGGATCGGCGCCACCGAATGCGTGAACGTCGGCCACTTCGCGTCCAGCGGCAGACCCTGGGCCCTGGAGTGGTGACCGCACCGGCATCCGACCCTGGGACGAGGCGCCGTGCGCACGCGATAGCCTTCTGACGGCAGGCCTCTGCCGACGCACCGGTACACCGCACTGGAGGAGCCACGGCGATGGCTGAACACACCAGCTCGAGCATCACGATCGAGGCGGCACCGGCCGACGTCATGGGAGTGATCGCCGACTTCGCCCGCTATCCGGAGTGGACCGGCGAGGTCAAGGAGGCCGAGGTCCTCGCCACCGACGACCGGGGCCGCGCCGAGAAGGTCCGGCTCGTCCTCGACGCCGGAGCGATCAAGGACGACCACACCCTCGCCTACACCTGGATCGGCGACTACGAGGTCAGCTGGACCCTCGTCAAGTCCCAGATGCTGCGCGCCATCGACGGCTCCTACGCACTGGCCCCGCTCGGCGACGGCGACCGCACCGAGGTCACCTACCGGCTGACCGTCGACGTCAAGATCCCGATGCTCGGCATGATCAAGCGCAAGGCGGAGAAGGTCATCATCGACCGGGCCCTGGCCGGTCTGAAGAAGCGCGTCGAGTCCGTCCCGAAGGCCTGACCCGGTGCGTACGGTCCTCGTCACCGGCCCCGGCGGCGCCGGCCGTACCACCGTCGCGGCGGCGACCGCGCTGGCCGCCGCCCGCCGCGGCCGGCGCACCCTGCTGCTGACCGCCGACGGCATACCCGGCTTCCCCGGGAACACCGTCCCCACCGAGGTCGCCGACGGGCTGTGGTCCGCCCGCATCGACTCCGGCGAGCACTTCCGCGGCGAACTCCTCGCCCTCCAGGACCAGGCCTCCACCCTGCTCGACCTGCTCGGCGGGAACCGGCTGGACGGCGAGGAGCTGACCGAACTCCCCGGCAGCACCCAGCTCGCCCTCCTGCACACCCTGCGCCGCGCCGCCGAGGGCGACTGGTCGCGCCTCGGCCACGACCTCCTCGTCGTCGACCTGCCACCGCTGCGCGAGGCACTCGCCCTGCTCGCCCTCCCCGAGCAGCTGCGCCGCTACCTGCGCCGGCTGCTCCCCCCGGAACGCCAGGCCGCCCGCGCCCTGCGCCCGATGCTCGCCCAGCTCGCCGGTGTGCCCATGCCCGCCCAGTGGCTGTACGAGGCGGCCGCCCGCAGGGACGCCGAGCTCGCCGCCGTCCAGGCCCTGATCGAGGACCGCGGCACCACCCTCCGGCTGGTCGCGGAGCCCGGACCCGCCGCCGAGGACGCCCTGCGCACCGCCCGCACCGGCCTCGCCCTGCACGGACTGCGGGTCGACACCCTCGCGGTGAACCGGGTCCTGCCCAGGCACTCCACCGACCCCTGGTTCGCGGAGCTCGCCGCACAGCAGGAGAAGACCGTCGACCGCTGGTCCGAGGAGTGGGCGCCCGGGGCCGCGCTGCACGAGGTCCCCCACCTCGGCCGCGACCCGCGGGACCTCGACGACCTCGCCCGCCTCGCCGAGGACGACGCACTGGCCCCGGAGCCGGACGGGCGGGGCCCCGGCCGCGCCGACGACCCCTGGTGGATCGAGAGCCCCGACACCCCGGACGGCCTCGGCGGGCTGCTGCCCGGCGGCCGGATCGTGACCGTCCCGCCTACCGGCGACGGCGACCCGGTCCTCGTCTGGTGCCTGCCGCTGCCCGGCGCCGTCAAGAAGGACCTCCAGCTGGTCCGCCGCGGCGACGAACTGCTGCTCACCGTGGGCCCGTTCCACCGGATCGTCCCGCTGGAGTCCGGACTGCGCCGCTGCACCGTCTCCGGCGCCGCCCTCACCGACGGGGTGCTCCGGGTCCGGTTCACGCCGGACCCCGGACTGTGGCCGCGGACGGACTGAACGGCGCGTCGCGCTTCGGGTAACGTCGTTAGTACGTGCCCGTGTGCCGGGCCGCCGGTACACCCCGTCGCAGGAGTCCGCCATGAGCGATGCCACCGATCGTCCCGTCGACGACGACGCGTGGGCGAAGGCCTGCGCCGAGGACCTGGAAGCGGAGAAGGCCCGCCGCCGGGCCCAGCACGGTCCGCCGCCCGGCTCCGCCGCCGAGGAGCTGCGCAAGCTGGTCGACGCCGTGGCCGACAAGGTCTCGTCCCTCCAGTCGCCGCTGCTCGGCGCGGCGGCCCAGGGCACCGTGCAGCAGATCATCAAGCAGGCGAAGTCCGCGGTCGAGCCCGTCATCGAGCGCAACCCGGACGTCTTCGACCACATCGCCGCGGCCGGCAGCGAACTCCTCGCCGCCTACCGCTCCGCCGTCGAGGGCCAGGAGCGCCGCTGGACCCAGGGCGCCGAGGGCCCGGGGAAGAAGGCCGACGACCCCTCCGACCCCCGTGACGAGGGCCCCGCCGCGGGCGAACACATCGACCTGGACTGACCGGCACCGATGGGCCGGGTCCCCGGCTCGGGTACGGTTGGCCCCAGCGGGGCTCGACCGGAACTGAGGGATTCATGGGACTCACCATCGGCGTCGATATCGGCGGCACGAAGATCGCAGCTGGAGTGGTCGACGAAGAGGGCCACATCCTCTCGACGCACAAGGTGCCGACCCCGCCGACGGCCGAAGGCATCGTGGACGCGATCGCGACGGCCGTGTCCGGCGCGAGCGAGGGCCACCGGATCGATGCCGTCGGCATCGGTGCCGCCGGATACGTCGACGACAAGCGCGCCACCGTGCTGTTCGCGCCGAACATCAACTGGCGGCACGAGCCGCTGAAGGACAAGGTCGAACAGCGCGTCGGCCTCCCGGTCGTCGTGGAGAACGACGCCAACGCCGCCGCCTGGGGCGAATACCGCTTCGGCGCCGGACAGGGCCACGACGACGTCATCTGCATCACGCTCGGCACCGGCCTCGGCGGCGGCATCATCATCGGCAACAAGCTGCGCCGCGGACGCTTCGGCGTGGCCGCCGAGTTCGGCCACATCCGGGTCGTCCCGGACGGTCTGCTCTGCGGCTGCGGCAGCCAGGGCTGCTGGGAGCAGTACGCGTCCGGGCGCGCACTCGTCCGGTACGCCAAGCAGCGGGCCAACGCCACACCGGAGAACGCCACGATCCTGCTGTCGCTCGGCGACGGCACGGTGGACGGTATCGAGGGCAAGCACATCAGCCAGGCCGCCCGGCAGGGCGACCCGGTGGCGGTGGACTCCTTCCGCGAGCTGGCCCGCTGGGCCGGCGCCGGACTCGCCGACCTCGCCTCGCTCTTCGACCCGTCCGCGTTCATCGTCGGCGGCGGGGTGTCGGACGAGGGCGAGCTGGTGCTCGACCCGATCCGCAAGTCGTTCCGGCGCTGGCTGATCGGCGGCGAGTGGCGCCCGCACGCCCAGGTGCTCGCGGCCCAACTGGGCGGCGAGGCCGGGCTGGTGGGCGCGGCGGACCTGGCCCGCCAGGGCTAGGGGTCCTCACCGGCGGGCCGGACCGACCGGACCGGACCAGCCGGACGCCCGTCGCGCCCTTGTGGGAGCGGCGGGCGTCCGTCGTATCGTGAGACGCATGGTCCTGACGCCACTGCCCGACTCCCGTACCGAGCCGGATGGTTCGGCCGTCATCCGCGTGCTCAGCTACAACATCCGGTCGATGCGCGACGACCGCGAGGCACTGGCCCGCGTCATCGGCGCCTGCGCCCCCGACCTGGTCTTCATCCAGGAAGCCCCGCGCTTCTTCCGCTGGCGCAAGCGCGCGGCCTGGCTCGCGGCCCGCACCGACCTGGTCGTCCTCGGCGGCGGCGCCACGGCCGCCGGGCCGCTGCTGCTCTGCTCGCTGCGGGCCACCGTGGAGCGGACCGAGGACGTACTGCTGCCGCTCACCCCCGGACTGCACCGCAGGGGCTTCGCCACGTCGGTGGTGCGGATCGCGGGCACCCGGATCGGTCTGCTGAGCTTCCATCTGAGCCTTCAGCGGGACGAACGCCTGGCCCAGACCGATATGTTGCTGCGACAGCTGGACGAGATGGGCGTCGAGCACGCCATCGCGGCCGGCGACCTCAACGACGTACCGACCGGGAGCGCGTTCGACCGGCTGGCCGGGCGGCTCCAGGACTGCTGGGCGGTCCGGCCCTGGGGCGGGGAGCACACCTTCGCACCGGACCACCCGCGACGGCGCATCGACGCGGTCTTCGCGACGGACGGGATCGAGGTGCTCGGCTGCGGCGTCCCCGCCGGGCTGCCCGGGGTCACCGAGGCGGACCTGAAGGCGGCCACCGATCATCTGCCGGTGCTGGCGGCGCTACGGGTGCCCGCGATCAGGCCCTGAGCACTGCGGCGCCCCGGTCTCAGACCACCGCCCCGCGCCCGGGGTCGTCACCGTCCTCGTCGTCGTCGCTCATCCGCGCCACCAGCGTGACGAAACCGCCCAGGAAGCCGCCGACGCAGAGCGTCGTGAGCCACCAGGTCATGTCCCAGCGCAGCAGCACCGCGAGCAGCATCAGCACCGGACCGCCGACGACCGCGAGCCAGGCGAACTTCGCCGTGACATCGGCCTCCGGCAGCGGCGGCGGCTCCGGGGGGACGAAATGGCCCTCGTCGCTGTCGTCGAGGTCGTCGTCCTTCGGCTCCGCCGTCTCGTAGTCCCGCGGCCCCATGACACCGGGGGCGAACACGATCGAGCTGCCGAGCGGCTTCTCCGGCGGCTTCGCGGACTTCTTCCCGAGCCCCTTGTCCGGATCCAGGACGCCGGGCTGATCGTCCTCCAGCAGTGCGAGGTCCTCGACCGAACGGAACGGCTTGGCGCCCGGCGGGTCCGGCGGCTCCTCGCCGTACCCCGCGACGATCGCCTGCCACGCGGCGTCCTCGTCGACCGACGGCTCGGGCCGGCCGCCGTCGGCGCCCGGCACCGCCTCCCGGGCAGCGGTGTCCTGCGGGCCCGTGCCGTCGTCGGGCACGGCCGCTCCCTCGGCGGGAAGGGGCTCGCGCTCCTCCTCGCTGCCCGCGCGCTCCGCGTCGTGCTCAGCCACCTGACGTGCTCCCCTTCTTTCCGACGCTCGGAGCGAGGCGGCCGATGAACCGGTAGCTCTCGTCGAAGATCCGCTCCGCATCGTGGTCCAACGTCGCGACGTGGTAGCTCTGTTCCAGCAGGATCTCCTCGACGTCCGTCGACGACACCCGGCCGAGGATGCGGGCCGAGTCGGCGGGCGGCACCACATGGTCCTGCGGGCTGTGCAGCAGCACGATCGGCTGGGTGACCTGGGGCAGCTCGGCATCGACCAGACGGAAGAACTTCCGCAGCGAATGCGCCGCGTGCAACGGCACCCGGTCGTACCCCACCTCGTCGGAGCCCGGCAGGGCGATGTCGCTCGCCAGCCCCTTCGTCGTCCGCACCAGATGGCGGGCGACCGGCAGCGCGTACGCCGACAGGCCGTGCACCTTGTTCGCCGGATTGACGAGCACCAGACCGCTGATCGCGTCCCCGTGCTTCGCCGCCAGCCGCAGCGTCAGCGCGCCGCCCATGGACAGCCCGAAGACGAAGACCTGCTCGCACCGCTCCAGCAGGGCGCGCAGCTCCCGGTCCACCTCCGCGTACCAGTCCTGCCAGCCGGTGAGCTGCATGTCCTCCCAGCGGGTGCCGTGCCCCGGCAACAGCGGCAGCGAGACGGTGAGCCCGCGCTCCGCCAGGTACCGCGCCCAGGGGCGCAACGACTGCGGGGAACCGGTGAATCCGTGACAGAGAAGGACGCCGACCTCTCCGCCCTCGTGGCGGAACGGCTCGGCTCCAGGAAGGACCGGCACCGGGGTCTCCTGTTCGTGAGGCTCGAAAGGGGAGCGAAAGGGGGAGTGCAGAAGGATGACTTCACCGTACGCGACCGGACTGACACCGACCAGGGTCGTCACCGGCTCCGGCCGCCGCATCGGCTCCGTACCGGGCGGGAGGCGGGCGGCCCACGGGTTAAGGTCTGTCGGACAGCACACAGGAGGCACCCGAGTTGATCTACGGCGCAATGAAGTTCTCCATCGGCGGCTCGCTGAAGCTCGCCTTCAGGCCATGGGTGGAGGGCCTGGAGAACATTCCCGCGCAGGGACCGGCGATCCTCGCGAGCAACCACCTGTCCTTCTCCGACTCCTTCTTCCTGCCGGCCGTCCTGGACCGCAAGGTCACCTTCATCGCCAAGTCCGAGTACTTCACGGCACCCGGTGTGAAGGGCAAGCTGACCGCGGCCTTCTTCAAGGGCGTCGGCCAGCTCCCGGTGGACCGCTCCGGCGCCCGCGGCGCCGGTGAGGCGGCCATCAAGGCGGGCATCGAGGTCATCGAGAGCGGCGGCCTGTTCGGCATCTACCCGGAGGGCACCCGTTCCCCCGACGGCCGGCTCTACCGCGGCAAGCCCGGCGGGCTCGCCAGGGTGGCGCTGGCCACCGGGGCGCCCGTCATCCCCGTCGCGATGATCGACACGGAGAAGATCCAGCCGCCCGGCCAGGTGATGCCCAAGCTGATGCGCCCGGGGATCAGGATCGGCAAGCCGCTCGACTTCAGCCGCTACCACGGCATGGACGGGGACCGCTTCATCCTGCGTTCGGTCACCGACGAGGTGATGTACGAGATCATGAAGCTCTCCGGCCAGGAGTACGTCGACATCTACGCGACGGCGGCCAAGCGGCAGATCGCGGACGAGGCGAAGCGCCGCGCCGAGGCGGAGAAGCACAAGGACGACGAGTCCGGGACACGGGGCTGAGGGAACGGTACGGCGCGTACGCGCGCCGGTGCCGTCCAGGGGGTGGGGGAAGTGGCCAGGCGCGAGCGCGTCGTACGGATGTCGGTCGAGCAGCCGCTGTGGAGGGCGCTGACGGCATACCGCGTCATCACGATGCTGTACGCGGTGCTGCTCTCCGTCTTCGGCCGGGAGAAGTACGACCGGCCCTGGGTGGCGGTCGCCTTCCTGGTGGTGATGGTGGTCTGGACGCTCGTCACCCTCCCGAAGGTCGCGGGCGCCGCCGCCTGCACCAAGCGCTTCCTCGTCGCCGACCTGACCATCGCCCTGGCCGGGATACTCCTCACCCCGCTCGCCGACTTCGAGGCCCAGCAGGTCGACGGCCCGACACTGTCGTCCATCTGGACCGCCGGTGCCGTGCTGGCCTTCGCCATCAAGGGCGGCTGGCGCTGGGCGGCCTTCGCCTCCACCTTCGTCGCCGTCGCCAACATCATCGAGCGGGGGCATCCCAGCCGGGACACCTTCCACAACGTGCTGCTGGTCTGGGTCGCCTCCATCGCGATCGGGTACGTCGTCGAGGTCGCCAGGGCCAGTGAGCGCACCCTCGCCCGTGCCCTGGAGATCGAGGCCGCCACCCGCGAGCGGGAACGCCTGGCCAGGGACATCCACGACAGCGTGCTCCAGGTCCTCGCGATGGTGCAGCGGCGCGGTACCGCGCTCGGCGGGGAGGCGGCCGAGCTGGGCCGGATGGCCGGGGAGCAGGAGGTCGCCCTGCGCACCCTGGTCTCCAGCGGCCTGGTGCCCGCCACCCGGGTCTCCGAGGACGCCGCCGAGGGCGCCGTGGTCCGCAGCGTGGAGGTCGACGACGAACCGTCCGGCCGGGCCGACTGCGATCTGCGCTCCCTGCTCGCCCCGCACGCCGGCTCCCGGGTCAGCTTCGCGGAACCGGGCGCTCCGGTGCTGCTGGCCCCCGAGGCCGCGCGGGAACTGGCGGCCGCTGTCAGTGCCGCCCTGGACAATGTCAGGGTGCACGCGGGGGAGAATGCCCAGGCGTGGATCCTCGTCGAGGACTGGCCGGACGAGGTGATCGTGACGGTCCGGGACGACGGCCCCGGAATCCCGGAGGGGCGGCTCGCCCAGGCCGAGGGGGAGGGGCGGATGGGGGTGGCCCTGTCGATCCGGGGGCGGCTGCGCGACCTGGGCGGCACGGCGGAGTTGATCTCGGTGCCCGGCCAGGGGACCGAGGTCGAGTTGAAGGTTCCGAAGGTTTCACGGGGGAAGGCGGGATCAGCGAGATGAGCACGGAGAACACCCAGGGCACCGAGGAGCGGGCCCTCAGGGTGATGGTGGTGGACGACCATCCGATGTGGCGCGACGCCGTCGCCCGCGACCTTTCCGAGTCGGGCTTCGACGTGGTGGCGACCGCCGGTGACGGACCGCAGGCGGTCCGCCGGGCGAAGGCCGCCACCCCGGACGTCCTGGTCCTCGACCTCAACCTGCCCGGTATGCCCGGTGTCCAGGTCTGCAAGGAGCTCGTCGGCTCCCATCCGGGGCTGCGGGTGCTGGTGCTCTCCGCGAGCGGTGAGCACGCCGATGTGCTGGAGGCGGTCAAGTCCGGCGCCACCGGCTATCTGCTCAAGTCGGCCAGTACCCAGGAGCTGACCGAGGCCGTGCGGTCCACCGCCGTCGGCGACCCCGTCTTCACGCCGGGCCTGGCCGGACTGGTCCTCGGCGAATACCGCAGGCTCGCCTCCGACCCCACACCGGTCGCCTCCGACGAGCCCAAGGCCCCGCAGCTCACCGAGCGCGAGACCGAGGTGCTGCGGCTGGTCGCCAAGGGGCTCTCGTACAAGCAGATCGCCGAGCGGCTGGTCATCTCGCACCGCACCGTGCAGAACCATGTGCAGAACACCCTGGGCAAGCTCCAGCTGCACAACCGGGTGGAGCTCGTGCGGTACGCGATCGAGCGCGGTCTCGACGACGCCTGAGCACCACGGACCCGGTCGCCGGCCGTCCCGTACCGCACGCGGCCGACGCGGTGCCGGACGGCCGGGCGGCGGGGCAGGGACGGGCGCCGTATATTCGCGATGACCGGCTGTTCGCGATGACCGGTGCGAGCCCCTGACCTGCCGGCCGCGCGAAGCACGGAGAACGGGAGACGCCGTGGAGATCCTGGCCTTCGGTGTGCAGTCCGACGAGAGGCCGCTGATCGAGAAGGCCTTCGCCGGACAGCACGACGTCCGCTGCCTGGACGTCTTCCTGAACAAGGACACCGCCCCCATCGCGGCGGGCTACGAGATCATCTCCACCAGCGTCAACGCGGACCTGGGCGCCGGCGTCCTGCAGACCCTGGCGGCGGGCGGCACCCAGATGATCGCCCAGCGCTCCACCGGCTTCAACAACATCGACCTCGACGTCGCCGAACGCCTCGCCCTGCGGGTCGCCCGGGTCTCGTACTACTCTCCTTACTCGGTCGCCGAATTCGCCTGGACCCTCGCGATGGCCGTCAACCGCCGGATCATCCGGGCGGCGAGCCGCACCCGCGACTTCGACTTCCGGCTCGACGGACTCCTCGGCCGTGACATGCGCGGCCGCACCGCGGGCGTGATCGGCACCGGCAAGATCGGCGAGGCCTTCACCCGTATCGCCCACGGCTTCGGCATGGAGCTGCTCGGCTGGGACGTCGCCGAGAACCCCGCCTGCACCGCGCTCGGCATGACGTACGTGGAGAAGGAGCGGCTGCTCGCCGAGTCCGACCTGATCAGCCTGCACGTCCCGCTGCTGCCCGCGACCCACCACATCATCGGCGCGGACGCCCTGGCCCGGATGAAGGACGACGCGATCCTGGTCAACTCCAGCCGCGGCGGTCTCATCGACACCACGGCGCTGGTCACCGAATTGCGCGCGGGCCGCTTCCTGGGCGTCGGACTCGATGTGTACGAGGCGGAGGCCGGGCTCTTCTTCCTCGACAAGTCGCTGGAGGGCGTCGACGACGACACCCTGGCCCGGCTCGTCACCTTCCCCAACGTCATCGTCACCTCGCACCAGGCGTACTACACCGAGGACGCCGTGGGGCAGATCATCGACGCCACCGTGCGGAACGTCGCCGACTACCTGGCCGGCCGACGCAGCGAGAACGTCCTGGTCCCGGCGCTCCCGGCGCGCTGAGACCCCGGATCGCCCCGGGGCCCCGTCCGCCTTCTTCAGCCGGCCACCGGCAGCCCCGCCAGCAGCTCCGTCACGATCGCGGCGCCGCGCAGCGTCAGCACCGACTCCGGGTGGAACTGCACCGAGGCGAAGCCCGGCCCGCGCAGCGCGTGCAGCTCACCCGTGGCCGGGTCGACGCTCGCCCCGATCCCGTGTGCCGCGAGCTCGCCGACCACGGCCTCGTCGCAGCGCGCGGTGAAGCTGTTGTAGAAGCCGACCGTCTCCGGCCGCCCGAACAGCTCGATCCGGGTCTGCGCGCCCTGGTACGGCACGGTCTTGCGGACGATCTCCAGACCCAGCTCGGCCGCGATCAGCTCATGGCCGAGGCAGACCCCCAGCAGGCCGTGCCGGTGATCACGGACCAGCTCCGCGGCGAACCCGCGCAGCAGCCGCATCTTCGGATCGGTCGTGTCGCCCGGATTCCCCGGCCCGGGGCCCAGCACGACCGGACCCTCGTGCGCCCGCGCCAGCTCCCGCAGCCCCGGCTCGTCGTAGCGGTGCACCGACACGTCGAGGCCCGAGGAGCGCAGCAGATGGGCCAGCATCGCGGTGAAGGTGTCCTCCCCGTCGATCACCAGCGCCCGGCCGGACAGCTCGTGGGTACGCTCCTGCATCCGCAGCCAGAACGGGGCGAGACCGTCCCGCCGGGCGTCCAGCGCCGCCCGTACCCGCGGATCGCCCGCCAGCCGGGGCCGGGCCGCCTCCTCCCGGGGCCGGCCGGGCCGCACCCCGAGCGCGGTGAGCACACCGGCCGCCTTCGCATGGGTCTCGGCGACCTCGCCCTGCGGATCGGAGTGACGCACCAGCGTCGCCCCCACCGGAACCCGCAGCTCACCGGCGGCCGAGATGTCGGCGGTACGGATCAGGATCGGCGAATCCAGGGTCTGCGCCCCGCCCGGGTCCTGCCGCAGCAGCGCCAGCGCCCCCGCGTAGTAGCCGCGCCCGCCGGACTCGTACCGCTCGATGACCCGGCAGGCGTTCTGCACCGGGGAGCCGGTGACCGTGGCCGCGAACATGGTCTCCTTCAGCACCTCCCGCACATCCAGCGAGGAGCGCCCGCGCAGCTCGTACTCCGTATGGGCGAGATGGGCCATCTCCTTGAGCCGCGGTCCGACCACCACTCCGCCCATGTCGCCGACGGTGCACATCATCTTGAGCTCCTCGTCGACCACCATGGAGAGCTCCTCGGTCTCCTTGCGGTCGGCGAGGAAGGCCAGCAGGCTCTGCGCGGTCGGACCCCCGGCGGGGTAGCGGTACGTTCCGCTGATCGGGTTCATCACGACCGTCCCGCCGGACATCCGCACATGGACCTCGGGGCTGGCGCCTACCAGCGTCCTGGCCCCCGTGTGCACGACGAAGGTCCAGTACGCACCGCGCTCACCGGCCAGCAGCCGCCGGAAGAGGGCCAGCGCGTCGGCCCGCGCGAAGCCGGGGATCCCGCCCTGGAAGGTCCGCCGGATGACGAAGTTCGCGCCCTCGCCCTGCCCGATCTCGTCCTCGATCACCCGCCGGACGATCCCCGCGTACTCCTCGTCCCCGATGTCGAACGCGCCGCCCTCGACCCGCACGTCCCGGACCGGCAGGCGGTCCAGCACCTCGGCGAGCGGCAGCTCGTACGTCTCGTCCGCGACCAGCACGGACAGCGGTGTCCCGTCGTCGCGCACGTCGAAGCCGCGCTCGGCGATCTGCCGGAACGGCACCAGGGCGAGCGAGGGCAGCTCACCGACGGGAAGACCGGCGAGCCGGTCCACTTCGCGCACCCGGCCGATCAGCACCTCGACGGTGTCCTGGTCGCGGCCGGGGGTGCGCCTGCGCAGCAGCGCGAACGGCGGGCAGTCGTCGCCCAGGAGCCGGTCGACGACGGCTTCGGTGCGGTGAGGCATGGGGTGTTCCTTCCGGATGGAGGAACGGCTCCCGAAAACGCGGAGAAGGCCGCCCCTCGGGCGGCCTTCGCGTGGTCTGTCGCGCGCGATTGTCAGTGGGCCGCCGGATGAGCGGTCCACCACCAGTTCTGGTCTGTCTGCGCGAACATGTCCAGAACCTTAACCGACGTGACACGGTCCGGGCGCGCGTCTCATCTGTTGAGCTTGCGGATGGACCTGTCGCCGGACCCCGTAATGTTGGGGTTGTGACCGTGAACGCCAATACCTCCGTCGCCGGTGGCCACACCTGGCGAGACCTTCCCGCGGCGCAGCAGCCCGAGTACCCCGATGCCGAGGCTCTGCGCGATGTACTCGCGGACCTCGCGTCGTATCCGCCCCTCGTGTTCGCGGGCGAGTGCGACCAGCTGCGCGCCCGTATGGGAGCCGTCGCCAAGGGCGAGGCGTTCCTGTTGCAGGGCGGTGACTGCGCCGAGGCCTTCGATGCCGTGTCGGCCGACCACATCCGGGCCAAGCTGAAGACGCTGCTCCAGATGAGTGCCGTCCTGACGTACGCGGCCTCCGTGCCCGTCGTCAAGGTGGGCCGGATCGCCGGGCAGTACTCCAAGCCGCGCTCCAAGCCGACCGAGACCCGCGACGGCGTCACCCTGCCGACCTACCGCGGCGACTCCGTCAACGGCTTCGCCTTCACCGAGAAGGACCGCGTCCCGGACCCGGACCGGCTGAAGCAGATGTACCACGCGTCCGCTTCCACGCTGAACCTGGTCCGCGCCTTCACCACCGGCGGTTACGCCGACCTGCGCCAGGTGCACGCCTGGAACCAGGACTTCGTGAAGTCGTCCCCGTCCGGCCAGCGCTACGAGGCGCTCGCCCGCGAGATCGACAACGCGCTGAACTTCATGAAGGCGTGCGGCACGGACCCGGCCGAGTTCAAGGCGGTCGAGTTCTACTCCTCGCACGAGGGCCTGCTGCTGGACTACGAGTCGGCGCTGACCCGCACCGACTCGCGCACCGGAGAGCTGTACGACACCTCCGGCCACATGGTCTGGATCGGTGAGCGCACCCGCCAGATGGACGGCGCGCACATCGAGTTCGCCTCGAAGATCCGCAACCCCATCGGCATCAAGCTCGGCCCGACGACCACGGTCGACGAGGCGCTCGGCTACGTCGACCGCCTCGACCCCGAGCGCGAGCCCGGCCGGCTGACCTTCATCGTCCGGATGGGCGCCGACAAGGTCCGCGACAAGCTCCCGGCCCTGGTCGAGAAGGTCACCGCCTCCGGCGCCACCGTGGCGTGGGTGACCGACCCGATGCACGGCAACACCTTCGAGGCCGCCTCCGGCCACAAGACCCGTCGCTTCGACGATGTCCTGGACGAGGTCAAGGGCTTCTTCGAGGTGCACAAGGGCCTCGGTACGCACCCGGGCGGCATCCACGTCGAGCTCACCGGTGACGACGTCACCGAGTGCGTCGGCGGCGGACACGAGATCTTCGTGGACGATCTGCACCAGCGCTACGAGACGGCCTGCGACCCGCGGCTCAACCGCAGCCAGTCCCTCGACCTGGCGTTCCTGGTCGCCGAGATGTACCGGGACCAGTAGGCACCGGGGCGGGGAGCGCGCGTACGACTGTGGGGCACGGATCGATGTGATCCGTGCCCCACAGGGCGTTCGGAGGCTTTCCGCACCTTTCGTCGCCGGGTAAGGTTAGGTTAGCCTCACCGATAGACGGGGTGGCTGTGAACGACCGATCCCGCCGGGAGGTGAACCGCGTGTACGTCTGCTCGTGCTTCGGCATCACGGAGAAGCAGGTCAAGGAGCATGCGGACGCCGGAGCCTGCACGCCCCGGCAGATAGCCTCGGCCTGCAAAGCGGGTACCGACTGCGGCGGCTGTGTCCGGGCCATCCAGGCCGTGCTCGGCCGCGGCGCCTGCCCGCGCCGCGAACTGCTCGACCGGAAGCGGACGCCCGGCGCCACCGTCGGCACCACCACGGATGCCGTTCCCGGCACCGCCCCGGGCATCGCACCCGGCATCGTCCCGGGCGTGGCGCCGGGAGTGGCGCTCCCCGATGCGGCCTGACCCGTCCGGCTGAAGGCCCTAGCTGTCCGGCTGCTCGATCTGCTGGGCGATGTAGAGCGGCTCACCGAGCTTCTCGACCAGTTCCAGCTGGGTGTCGAGATAGTCGATGTGATGCTCCTCGTCCTCCAGGATCGACTCGAAGATGTTCGCGGACGTGATGTCGCCCTTGCCGCGCATCAGCTCGATCCCTCGCTTGAGGCGGTCGATCGCCTCCACCTCGACCTGGCGGTCGGCCTGGAACATCTCGGTGACGGTCTGGCCGACCCGCACATGGAACAGCCGCTGGTAGTTGGGCAGTCCGTCGAGGAAGAGGATGCGGTCCGTGAGGATCTCGGCGTGCTTCATCTCGTCGAACGACTCGGAGCGGGTGTACTTCGCGAGCTTCGTCCAGCCGAAGTTGTCCTGCATCTTGGCGTGCAGGAAGTACTGGTTGATGGCAGTCAATTCTGCGGTCAGCTGTTCGTTCAGGAACTCGAGGACCTCGGGGTCGCCCTGCATCGCAGAGGCTCCTTCCAACCGGTGAACTGGGCAAGTTGGCCGCATCCTGTCATCGCGCCCGATGGCCGTCCAGTAAGTACAGGCTTACTGCGAGTTGTCAGAATTGCCCCCCATCCTGGTCGGGACCACCCCTGCCTGTCTGTCACCATGGAGGCATGGGTCAGCCGGAAAGCCGGGAACACCGCGCGTCAGAGCAGTCCGAGCTTCCGCCGGGACAGCGACTGCAGCGTGGTTGGCCGGTTACCCACTACGGGCCCGTCCCCAAGTTCAAGCCCGACCGCTGGGAGTTCCGGGTCTTCGGAGCCACCGCGGACGGCGAGAAGCACTGCTGGAACCATCAGGAGTTCTCGGTGCTGCCGTTCACCTCGGTCGTCGCCGACCTGCACTGCGTCACGAAATTCAGCATGCTCGGCGCCGAATGGGGCGGTGTCCTGGCCCGCACGGTTCTGGAACTCGCACCGCCCGCGCCGAACGTCACCCATGTGATGGTCTGGGCCGAGTACGGATTCAGCTCCAATCTGAGGCTCTCCGACTTCGCCTCGGACCGAACACTTTTCGCCACCCACAAGGGCGGGGAACTGCTCACCGCCGAGCATGGTTTCCCGCTCCGCCTCGTCGTGCCGCACCTCTATGCCTGGAAGGGGCCCAAGTGGGTCCGGGGCGTCGAGTACATGACGGCCGACCGCCGCGGCTTCTGGGAGGAGCGCGGCTATCACAACATCGGCGACCCGTGGAGCGAGCAGCGCTACTCGTACCAGGAGGGGCCCGGGGACGGCCCCGAGCTCTGACCTGACGGCTCGGGGCCGTTCCGGACCGTTCCTCAGTGGTGGTACCGGTGCACCACCGCGTGTCCCTTGCCCCGGCCGATCATCCACTTGTTGACCGGTGTGGTGACGACGAACGCGACGGCGAGCGAGAGCACGAGCGCGCCCCAGAACAGCGTGTCGGCGAGCGTGGCGTCCATGGCGCCCGGCCACAGTGCGATCACGCCGTTGTCGATCAGCTCCATCACGGCGATGGACAGGGTGTCGGCGGCGAAGGCGACCCTCAGGGCCGTACGGAGGTCGACGCCCGCCTTCACGACGGAACGCAGGGTCAGCGAGTAGCCGAAGAAGAAGGCCAGGACGATGGCGAGCACCATCGTCGCCATGTTGCCCCAGCCGAACGCCGTGCCGATCACCATGCCGAGGATCTCGCCGATGGCGCATCCGGTGAGGCAGTGCAGCGTGGCCCGCGCGGCCATGGCCCAGCCCACCGTGCCGGGCCGATGGCCGGCGTGGCCGACGTGGCTGGAATGGTCCACATGACCCGCGTGGCCCGGACGGCCCGAGTGGTCCGCGTGGTGGCTGTGCTGCCGCTCGTGTGCGTCGTGCGTGTCGTGCTGCATGACGATCCCCCCATGCCGGGTAGCGGTTCCTGTCGACAGCAGGAACCGTATACCCCCATGGGGTATTCCTCAATGGGAGGAATCAGTTGTCGCGCAGCCCCTTCAGCCGGGCCACGTCCGCCGCGTGGCCCTCCTTGCCGCCGGGCGTCTCGATGATCAGCGGTACGCCCTCGGTCGCCGGATGCGTGAACAGCTCACGGAACGGCTCCTCGCCGATGTGCCCGGCGCCGATGTTCTCGTGCCGGTCCTTGTGGGCTCCCACCACGTCCTTGGAGTCATTGGCGTGGATCAGTTTCAGCCGGCCCTCGCCGACCGTCTCCACCAGCAGGTCCAGGGTCTGCCGCATGCCCGCCGGGCCGGTCAGGTCGTGGCCCGCCGCGTAGATGTGGCAGGTGTCGAGGCAGATGCCGAGCTTGGGGTGGGCGTCGAGGGCGTCGAAGTACGGGCCGAAGTCCCAGGTCCGCGAGCAGAGCGAGAAACCCTGTCCGGCGGTCGACTCCAGCAGCAGATACGGATCGTCGTCGTGCGTCAGCTCGTCCAGCAGCGGCCGCATGTGCGTGCGCACCTGCGCCAGGGCCTGCTCGCGCGGCCGGCCGCCGGTCGCCGAACCGGTGTGCACCACGACGCCCAGGGCGCCGATCTCGCGGGCCCGGCGCAGCGAGTGGCGCAGCGACTCCACGGACTTCTCGACGGTCGCCTCGGTGTGCGACCCGAAGTTGATCAGGTACGGGGCGTGGACGTACGCCGGGATGGATTCGGCGGTGCACTCGGCGCGGAACCGCTCGTCCTGGGCCGGGTCGCCGACGGGGGTCGCCCAGCCGCGCGGGTTGGCGACGAAGACCTGGACGGCCTCCGCCCCCATTTCGCGGGCGTAGGGGAGGCCGACCTTGGCGAGGCCGCCGGCCACCGGAACATGGCCGCCGACTGGGTTGCGCATATGGATCTAGAGTCCCTTGGTCTTGATGGTGATGGTGCTGCCTTCGGGGGCCTGCTCGCCGCCGTCGACGGACTGGCTCGCGATGGTGTCGCTGAAGGACAGGAACGGGCGGTCGACCTTGACCTCGAAGCCCGCGTCCTCCAGCGCGCTCGTGGCCTCGTCGACGTCCTTGCCGGTGACGTCGGGGACGTCGACCATGCGGGGTCCGTCGGAGACCGTGAGCTCGATGGTGTCGCCCTCGGCGGCCTCGGTGCCCTCGCCCGGCGACTGACGGGTGATGTCGCCCGCGTCCTCGGAGGAATGGACCCGGTCGGGCAGCACCTTCGCCTTCAGCCCCTCGTCCTTCAGCGCGGCGGTGGCGTCCTCGACGGACAGCCCGGTGACATCGGGGACGTCCACCGGAGCGCCCTTGCTGACGACGAGCGCGACCGCCGAGTCCGGATGACGCTCGGTGTCCGCCGAGGGGTCGCTACGGATCACGTCGCCCCGGTCCGTCTCCTCGCTGAACTCCTCGGTGACCATGCCGGGCACCAGGCCGGCCTTCTTCAGCTCACGTCCGGCATCGGCGAGCGAGAGGTCCTGGACATCGGGCACCTTCACGATCTCGGGACCGCGCGAGACGACGAGCGTCACCGCGTCGTTGCCCCTGATACGGGCGCCGGACGCCGGATCGCTGCTGATGACCTTGCCGCGCTCCACGGTGTCGCTGTAGGACCGCTTGACGCCCTTGAGCTCCAGACCGGCGTCCGAGAGCCGCTTCTCGGCGTTCTTCTGGGTCTGGCCGAGCAGCGCGGGGACCCGGATGAACTGTCCGGAGTTGATGTACCAGACACCGGTACCGATCCCCAGCGCCAGCAGCACGGCGACGACCACGGCGATGACGGAGCGCCGCGGCCCGCGGTGGAGCCGGTCCCGCGACCCCGCCCGCGGCGCCTGGGGCGGGGGCATCTCCAGCCGGCTGGTGTGGTGCGAGACGCCCTGGCCGGCCGGGAGCAGGCGCGGGATCACGCTGGTGCGGTCCTCGGCGGCGTCGTGCGCCTCGGCGGTGGCCTGCGGCGGTACGGCGTCCAGCTGGGCGTCGGTGAGGCCGGAGCGGGCCTCCCGGGTCGCGGCGAGCAGCGCCACCGCGTCGTACGGGCGGAGCCCCGGATCACGGGCGGTGGCGCTCGCCACCAGGTCGTCGAGCTCGGGCGGGAGCCCCGGGACGGCGGCCGACGGCGGCGGGACGGCCTCGTTGAGGTGCTGGTAGATGACCTGGGCGGGGGTGTCGCCGCCGTGCGGCTTGGACCCGGTCAGCATCTCGTACAGGACGACACCGCAGGCGTACACATCGGTGCGGGTGTCCGCCGTGCCGTTCTCTATCTGCTCGGGGGCGAGATAGGAGACCGTGCCCAGGACGGACCCGGTGGTGTCGGTGACGGTGCCCACCGCCCGTACGAGTCCGAAGTCGGCGACCTTGACCCGGCCGTCGTCCCCTATCAGGACGTTCTCCGGCTTCATGTCGCGGTGCACGAAGCCCGCCCGGTGTGCCGCGCCGAGGGCGGCGAGGACCGGCTCCAGGATGTCCAGGGCGGCCCTCGGCTGGAGCGCGCCGCGATCGCGCAGCACGTCGCGCAGGGTGCAGCCCGCGACGTACTCCATCGCCAGGTAGACGTACTGCCCCTGGGCGCCCTGGTCGAAGACCGCGACCACATTGGGGTGCGCGAGCCGGGCCACGGACTTGGCCTCGCGGATGAAGCGCTCGACGAACGAGACATCGGTCGCCAGCGCCGGGTGCATCACCTTGAGGGCGAGCACCCGGTCGAGCCGGGTGTCCACGGCCCGGTAGACCGTGGCCATGCCGCCCACGGCGATGCGGGCATCGACGCGGTAGCGGCCGTCGAGCAGCTGCCCGACGAGAGGGTCCTGGAGGGTCGTATCCACGCAGGCGAGTCTACGAGCCGCCACGGACACGACCCACGGGCCGGGGCCGTCCCGGGGCCGTACTGCAGCCGAGCCGTGACAGGGACATGCGCCGTCCGCCGTACCGGCGGCTCAGAACGCCGGGCGCTCCGGGTCCAGCACCGCACGCCCCTCCACCGGTGACGAGGCCTCGGCGAAGTGGCGGCGCGGAATCCGGCCGGCCCGGTACGCCAGCCGCCCGCCCTCCACCGCGTGCCGCATCGCCGCGGCCATCAGCTCGGGCTCCTGGGCCCGGGTCACCGCGGAGGCCAGCATCACCGCCGCGCACCCCAGCTCCATCGCGAGCGCCACGTCGGAGGCCGTCCCGGCGCCCGCGTCGAGGATCACCGGCACCCGGGCCCGCTCGACGATCAGCCGGAAGTTGTGCGGATTGCGGATGCCGAGCCCGGAGCCGATGGGGGAGCCGAGCGGCATGACCGCCGCGCATCCCACGTCCTCCAGCTTCCGGGCCAGCACCGGGTCGTCATTGGTGTACGGCAGCACGGTGAAGCCGTCGTCCACCAGGATCTCCGCGGCGTCCAGCAACTCGACCGGGTCGGGCAGCAGGGTCCGTTCGTCGGCCACCACCTCCAGCTTGATCCAGTCGGTGCCGAGCGCCTCGCGGGCCAGCCGGGCGGTCAGCACGGCCTCGCCCGCGGTGAAGCAGCCCGCCGTGTTGGGCAGCACCCGGATGGCGAGCCGCCGCAGGACGGAGAGCACCGAGCCCTGCACGGTCGGGTCGAGGCGGCGCATCGCGACGGTGGTCAGCTCGGTGCCGGAGGCGCTCAGCGAGCGTTCCAGCACGTCGAGGCCGGCCGCCCCGCCCGTGCCCATGATCAGCCGGGAGCCGAACGCGGTCCCGCCGAGGACGAAGGGGTCGTCGGACATGGTCAGCCTCCCTGGACCGCGGTCAGGACCTCGACCCGGTCACCGTCGGCCAGCACGGTGGCGGACCAGCGGCCGCGCGGTACGACGGTCTCGTTGACGGCGGCCGCGACGCCGGAGTGCGCGACGGTCAGGCCGGCGACCAGGGCGTCCAGGGCGGTGCCCTCGGCGAGGATCCGGACCTCGCCGTTCACGGACACGGACACGGAGTGGGGTGCGGGCTCGGCGGTCATGCGGGCTGCTCCTGACGTACGGGGGCGGCGGGGGACGGGAAACGTCGCGGGGTGAAGGGGCGGGCCGGCTCGGGCGGCTCGCCGCCGGTGAGGAACTCCGCCATGACGTCACCGGTGAGGGGGGTGAGCAGCACCCCGTTGCGGTGGTGGCCGGTGGCGAGGAGGAGGCCGGGCAGAGCGGTGGGGCCGAGCAGCGGGGCGTTGTCGGGGGAGGCGGGGCGCAGACCGGCCAGGGTCTCGGTGAGCGGCAGCTCGGTGATGCCGGGCACCAGCTCGTGGGCGTCCCGCAGCAGCTCGTAGACCCCGCCCGCGGTGACGGTGGTGTCCCAGCCCATTTCCTCGCTGGTGGCGCCGACGACCAGCTCGCCGTTCTCACGCGGTACGAGATAGACATGGCTGCCCCGGACCACGGCCCGGACCGTCCGGCTCAGGAACGGCGCGCACGGGGCGGGCACGGTCAGCCGCAGCACCTGCCCCTTCACCGGCCGGACCGGCGGCACGACCTCGTCCGGCAGCCCCGGCAGCCGGCCGCTGAGGCTGCCCGCGGCGAGCACGACCTGGTCGGCGGCGAGCACCGTACCCCCGGCGAGCACCGCCCCGGCGGCCCGGTCGCCCAGCACGCTCAGGCGCTCCACCCGGTCGCGGTGGAAGACCACCCCGGCCCGTTCGCAGGCGGTCAGCAGGGCGGCGGCCAGCCGGCGCGGATCGATCTGGTGGTCGCCGTCGACCCGCAGACCGCCGCGCACGCCCGGCGCGAGCATCGGCTCCAGCCGACGGCACTCGCGGCCGGTGAGCCACTCCGACTCCAGCCCCGAACGCAGCTGGAGGGCGTGCAGGTCCCGCAGATGGGCGCGGTCGTCGGCGTCCAGCGCGACGGCCAGGGTGCCGCATGCCCGGAAGCCGGTCTCCCGTCCGCTCGCCGCCTCCAGCTCGGCCACGAAGGCCGGATAGCGGGCGGCGGAGGCGAGATTGAGGCCCAGCAGCAGCTGTTCGCCGTAGTGGAGTTCGGTGACGGCGGCCAGCATTCCGGCCGCCACCCGGGCGGCCCCGCCGCCCGGCTCGGGATCCGCGACCGCCGTGCGCAGTCCGCGCTGCGCGGCCCGCCAGGCGGTCACCAGACCGATGATCCCGCCCCCGATGACGAGGACATCGGACCCGTTTCCGTTCCGAGAAGAACGCATGGGCTTCCAGCCCCTCCCTTCGCCGGCATGACCCGGATCAGGTTCGTACGGTCGGAGGCCGCCCAGCCTCCCTCTCAGCCCGGTGCGTCCGGGCTCCCGCGAGTGCTTTACGTCGGCCACCCTAAACCCCGTCCCTCCGGCCCGGTAAGGGAGCGGCCGCCGCGGCCCGTTCACCGGCCGGAGCCGCAGGAGGGCGGCGGTACGGGCACGGCCGGGGAACGCACCCTTTCCTGACGATCTTTCAGGTGCTTAAGGTGTACGGGTGAGCGAGCAGCAGCAGTCGGAGCAGCCGGAACGGCGGGCGGGACGCCGCGTCGTCATCGTCGGTGCGGGCATGGCCGGGGTGCAGACCGCGGTGGCCCTGCGGGAGCAGGGCTTCACCGGGCCCGTCACCCTGATCGGCGCCGAACCCCATCAGCCCTACGACCGGCCCCCGCTGTCCAAGGCGGTGCTGCTCGGCAAGGCCGAGGACTCCGCCTTCGACATCGACTTCGAGGCGCTGGAGATCGATCTGCGGCTGGGCCGCGAGGTCACCGGCGTGCGGCCCGCGGCGCACGAGCTGGACACCGGGTCGGGGCCCGTCCCCTACGACGTGCTGGTGATCGCGACCGGCGCCGAACCGGTCGTCCTGCCCGGGGCCGAGGGCGTCCCCGGCGTCCATCTGCTGCGCACCCTCGACGACGCGGCACGGCTGCGGCCGGTCCTGGACGAGCGGCACGGCGTCGTGGTCGTCGGCGCGGGCTGGATCGGCGCCGAGTTCGCCACCGCGGCCCGCTCCGCGGGCTGCGCGGTCACCGTGATCGAGGCCGCCGACCGGCCCCTCGCGGGTGCGATGCCCGCGGAGGTCGCCGCCCCGATGGCCGCCTGGTACGCGCAGAGCGGCGCCGAACTCCTCACCGGAGCCCGGGTCGCCCGCGTCGAGCCGGGCCGGGTGGTCCTCGCGGACGGCCGCACCGTCCCGGCCGGAGCGGTCGTCGTCGGGATCGGCGCACGGCCCGCCACCCGCTGGCTGGCCGGCTCCGGCATCGCGCTCGGTCCGGACGGATCGGTGACCGCCGACCGGGCGCTGCGCACCTCGCTGCCCGATGTGTACGCGGTCGGCGACTGCGCCTCGTTCCCCTCCGCCCGGTACGGCGAACGCCTGCTCGTCCACCACTGGGACAACGCGCTCCAGGGCCCGCGCACCGCCGCCGCCAACATCATCGGGGCGGCCGACGACGACGGCCCGGCGCCGGTGGTCTACGACCCCGTGCCGTACTTCTGGTCCGAGCAGTTCGACCGGTTCGTGCAGTACGCGGGCCACCACGGGGGCGCCGACACCCTGCTGTGGCGCGGTGATCCGGCCGAGCCCGCCTGGTCGGTGGTCTGGCTGCGCGACGGCGTCCTGGTCGCGGTGCTCGCCGTCGGCAGGCCGCGCGATCTGGCACAGGGACGCAAGCTCATCGAGGCGGGGGCGCGGCTCGATCCGGTGCGGGCCGCCGACCCCTCCGTACCCCTGAAGTCGACGGTCCGTCAGTAGCGTGCCGCCGGGCGCGGGTGTCCGGAATGCGGGCAGCCCCTTGGGCGGCGGCCGAATCTGGTGCACCGTACATCTTTTGGATCACCCGTCCGCTCGCGAAGGAAGTACATGTCCCGACACAGATGGGTCCGCGCGCTGCGCCGGATCGCCGTGGCCTCGGCCTCGGCAGTCCTGGCCGGCGGAGTGCTCGCCGCCCCGGCGCACGCGGGCACCGCCCCGAAGCCCGGCTCCAATCCGGCCGTCGACTACCAGGACCCGGTCGACGCGCTGCCGCCGGTCTCCCGGCCCGACACCGCGCACTGCGCGGTGACGGCCGTCGAGCACGACTTCGGCAACACCCTCGGCGGACCGCCGTACACCACCACACTCGCGCCGCCCAAGGCGTGCGCGGGCCCCTGGAACAAGGTCGTGCTCGACTGGTCGGCCAGCGTGAAGGGGCGTCAGTACGACCGTCTCGCCGCGGTGTTCGTCGGCGGCGCGGAGATCTTCCGCACCAGCACCGCCGAGCCCGACGAGGACGGCATCAGCTGGCACGTCGCCAAGGACATCACCGACTTCGCGCCGCTCCTCAAGGACCCGCAGAAGCTCCAGCTGGATCTCGGCAACGTTGTCAACGACACCTACACCGGTGTGTACAAGGTCAAGCTGACGATCACGTACTACCGGGCCGACAAGCGCCACCCGGCCGCGCGGACGGCCGACCGGATCGTCCCCCTCGGCGACACCGGGTCCGACAGCGCCCCCTGGATGAGCGTCGGCAAGGGCGGTTCCACCAGCACCGACGTCACCTTCCCGCGCAATCTGACCGCCGCGCGCCTCCAGGTGTACGCCCGTGGCGGCGGCTGCGACGAGCAGTGGTTCGACGCGGTCCCCAGCGACCTCGCCGCCACCGCCCCGGACTACCTCTGCGGCGGCGGTCCCTACCGCGAGGTGCAGATCGCCGTGGACGGGCGGCCCGCGGGCCTCGCCCAGCCGTACCCCGTGGTCTACTCCGGCGGCATCGTGCCGACCCTGTGGCGGCCCGTTCCGGCCATCGACCAGTTCAGGACCGAGGCGTACGACATCGACCTGACCCCCTTCGCCGGTGAACTGGCCGACGGCAGGCCGCACACCATCGGCATCACCCCGTACGGCGCCGCCGACAGCTGGATCGTCGACGGTTCGCTCTTCCTCCGTACGGACGCGCACGCGGCCCGGACGAGCGGCAGGGTCACCGTCGACACCCTCACCGACGAGCCGGTGGTGAAGACCGTCCAGACCCCGCGCGGCGACGGCTCCACCCATGTCGCCGTGTCGACCGGGCGCTCCTGGAAGATCTCGGGCTACGTACGGACCTCGAAGGGCCGGGTCACCACCACCGTCGAGCAGGACTTCTCGTACACCAACGAGGACACGGTCTCCCGGACCGGACAGCAGCAGACGATGCACCAGCGCGACCAGGGCACCACCACGGTGACGACCAGGACCGGCGGGCACACCGAGGCCCGGCGGCACGCCTGGTCCTACCCCATCGACGTCGACATGGACACCCCGTTCTACGGCGACTACAACAACTACGAGCTGCACGCCGCCGTCACCCAGCGCCGTGTGCTCCTCGACACGTCCAGGACGGGCTCCGGGCACCGGTGGCGCACGGACGCGGTCACGGACGACACCGTGGACTCGACCGGCAGCCTCGCCCGCGAGAACGGCGCGGTCCGGGACGCCGACGGCGCCTCGTCCGAGACGTACCGGGGCACCACCGACACCGGCGCCTGCTACGCGCGCTCCCTGACGACCGCGCACGGCTGGGTCACCGGGGACCGGCGGAGCCATTGCCGGGTCCCCGACGTGGTCCGGGAGGCCCTGAAGGGCTGAGTCCGGGTATCGGCTGTCAGCGCGGGATGGCAGGCTTGTCCCCGTGACCGAGATTGACGCAAAGATCGATGCTCTCGTCCCCGCCTGGCTCCACCTGCCCGATATCGCCGAAATGCTCGATGTCGAGGTGACGCGCGTCCGGCAGCTGGTCAAGGAGGGCCAGCTGATCGCCGTACGGCGTGGTGAGAACCGGACGCTTCAGGTGCCCGCCGCCTTCATCGACGGCGACAAGGTGGTCAAGGGCCTCTCCGGCACCCTGACGCTCCTGAGGGACGACGGCTACAAAGACGAAGAGATGCTGGAATGGCTCTTCACCCCCGACCCGACCCTGCCGGGCACCCCCGCCCAGGCACTGAGCGAGAATCGCGGCACGGAGGTGAAGCGCCGCGCCCAGGCGCTCGCCGTCTGACGGCCGGCCGTAAGTGAGGGGCGGGCCGCGCGACACCGCGCGGCCCGCGCCCCGCACCGTCCCGGGCGACAGCCGCTCCACCACGCTCTCCCAGGGGGGAACCGCACCATGTCCACGCCTCGTGCGCCGCTGTCCGAAGCCCGGCTCTATCTGTGCACGGACGCCCGCAGGCGCCAGGGCGACCTCCCCGCCTTCCTCGACGCCGTCCTCGCCTCCGGGGTCGACATCGTCCAGCTCCGCGACAAGGGCATGGAGGCGGCCGAGGAGCTCGACCATCTGGCCGTCCTCGCCGAGGCGTGCCGCCGCCACGGCAAGCTCCTCGCGGTGAACGACCGGGCCGACGTCGCCCATGCCATCGGATCGGACGTGCTCCACCTCGGCCAGGGGGACCTGCCGGTGCCCGCCGCCCGCGCCGTTCTCGGCGCGGACGTGCTGATCGGCCGCTCCACCCACGCCCGGTCCGAGGTCGACGCGGCCGTCGCCGAGCCCGGCGTGGACTACTTCTGCACCGGCCCCTGCTGGCCCACCCCGACCAAGCCCGGACGGCACGCCCCGGGCCTGGACCTGGTGCGTTACGCCGCCTCGCTCGACCAGCCGCGCCCCTGGTTCGCCATCGGCGGGATCGACGCCGGCAATCTCGACGAGGTGCTGGACGCCGGAGCCCGCCGGGTGGTCGTCGTACGGGCGATCACCGAGGCCGCCGACCCGGCCGCCGCCACCGCCGAGCTGGCCGGAAGGATCCGGGCGCGCGCCACGGCGTGATCAGGCCAAGTGTCCGATGGATGGACAAACAACCAGTCAATTCGGGCAATTCATGCTGGTCTGGTCCATCGGCCGCCGTGCTCTGGTTAACCTGCCCGTATGGCCCTTGGCACACCATCCACCAGGACAGATCACGCACGTACGGTGCGTGAGCTCCTTGCGACCGGCAAGACCTCGTACTCGTTCGAGTTCTGGGCGCCCAAGACCGAGAAGGGTGAGCGCAACCTCTGGAACGCGCTGCGCCGGGTCGAGGCGGTGCGGCCGAGCTTCGTCTCCGTGACCTACGGGGCCGGTGGCTCCACCCGGGCCGGGACGGTGAAGGCCACCGAGCAGATCGCGGCCGATTCCACCCTCACCCCCGTCGCTCACCTCACGGCGGTCAACCACTCCGTCGCCGAGCTGCGCAACATGGTCGGGCAGTACGCGGACGCCGGGATCCGGAACATCCTCGCCGTGCGCGGAGACCCGCCGGGCGACCCGATGGGCGAGTGGGTGAAGCACCCGCAGGGTGTGCGGTACGCGGCCGATCTCGTCCGGCTCATCAAGGAATCCGGCGATTTCTGTGTCGGCGTCGCGGCATTTCCCGAGATGCACCCGCGCTCGACCGACTGGGACACCGACATCCGGCATTTCGTGGACAAGTGCCGTGCCGGTGCCGACTATGCGATCACGCAGATGTTCTTCAATCCGGAGGACTATTTGCGTATGCGTGACCGAGTGGTCGCTGCGGGTTGCGAAACCCCGATCATTCCCGAGGTCATGCCGCTGACCAGTGTGAAGCAGTTGGAAAGATTTGCGCAGCTCAGCAACGCTTCTTTCCCCTCGTCCCTGAAAGAACGCATCCTCGCCGCCAAGGACGATCCCGCCGCTGTACGCTCCATTGGCATCGACTTCGCAACGCAGTTCTGCGCGAGGCTGCGATCCGAGGGTGTGCCCGGACTGCACTTCATCACGCTCAACAACTCGACGGCGACGCTCGAAATCTACGAGAATCTCGGACTGCACAAGCAGTCGTGACCGGCCGTACCCGCCACGACCCGGGGCGGTGGCCGTAGAAGGGGGCGGGCATGGGCTGGACGGTCCTCTACATCGCGTTCGGAATCGTCGCGCTGTGGCTGCTCGGCGAGGTGCTCCTGCAGTACAAGGCGCGCCTTCGCTGGCGTCTGCTCGCCTTCGGCGGCTTCGGCTGCGTGGTCGTCGGCGTGCTGATTCCGTCGGTGTTCGTCATCGTCCTCGGCACGATCGCCTTCGCGACCGGCCAGACGTACGTCACGCTCTCCTTCCGGCGCGGCTTCTCCACCGGCTGGGCCATAGGGGGCAGGCCGGGCGAGAGCCGCCGTCGCCGGGGCGGCGGCGAGCGGGAGCGCCGGGGGCCCACGCTCCAGGTGTCGGACCTGGAGATGACGGACGACGAGGGGGCCCCGCAGCACGCGGACGCCGTGGCTCCGGCGTCCGCCGTCTACGAACCCGAGCCGCTGCCGGACGACACCGGGCAGTACGGCGTCTACTCCGATCACCAACGGTCGCGGCAGGGCCCCGCCGACGAGGGGCAGCCCCAGCAGCAGCCGCAGTACGCCGCGTACGACCCGTATGCCGACCCCTCCGCGTACGGTGCGCAGGACCAGGGCGCCTACGCCGGTCAGGACCCGCTCGCCGGGCAGTACGACTACGGCACCGAGCAGCAGCAGTACGCCGCGTACTCCGACCCGTACATCGGGACCGGGACCACCGGCGGCTCCCCGCAGTACGACGCGTACGACAGCTACGGCAACGGCTACGACAGCTTCGGCGGCCGACAGCAGTACACCGACGACCCGTACGCCCAGCAGTACGCCCCCGAGACGCCGCCCGGCGGTGTCTGGGTGCCCCAGCAGCGCGAGGGCGAGCAGTACCCCGTCACGCCGCCGGAACAGCCCACGCAGCCGGCCCCGTTCCCCAACGGCTACAACAACGGCAACGGCTACGACGAGCAGCAGTACCGCTACTGACGACGGGCGGCGGCATCGCTCCGCCACCGGGGACGGGCGGGCCGCCGGAGCGCCGACGGACCCGGCAGGCCGCCCACCCGGTCACTCGTCCGGTCACTGCGAGCCCCGGAAGCCGTCGCCCTCCACGATCAGCCCGGCGACCAGCGCTCCCGACATGCCCGCGTGGGCCAGCCCACCGCCCGGGTGCGACCAGCCGCCCGCGGCGTAGAGCCCCGGCAGCCGGGTGCGGTTGCCCGGATGCAGATACGCGCCGCCCGCCCCGGCCAGCGCGGGCGGGGGCACCGAACCGCCCTCGGCGCCGGTCTCGGCGGCCGTCTCGGCCGGTGTCCGCACCTCGGCGCGGAGCAGCCGCTCCCGGAGCCCGGGGACGGCCGCGGACGCCGCCTCGATCAGCACGTCGGCGTACCGCTCGCGCACCACGGGGTCCGTCCAGTCCACCGCCCCGTGCGGGGCGACCGTCGCCATCAGCGTCACCGCCTCGTGGGCGTCGTCGGGGCGGGTCGTGGGGTCGTCCGGGCGCAGCACGGTGACCGTGGGGTGCTCGGCGAGCCCTCCGCCGAACACCGCAGCGCGCTCCGTCGCGCCGTCCGCCGGATGCACCAGTGTCCGGTGCACGGCATCCACGGGCCGGGCGCCGCGCAACGCGAGCAGGACCGCGAACCGGCCCGGCACCACACCCTGCTCCGGCCGGGGCCGCACCGCCACGTCGCCGTCCCGCCACAGCTCCTGACCGGGCACCAGCCCCGGCTGCGGCCGGGCTCCCAGCACCACCTGGCCGGCCTCGGCGACCGTCCCGTCCGCCAGCTCGACGCCCGCCGCGCGGCCGTCCTTCTCGACGACCCGGGCCACCTCGGCGCCGAAGACGAACTCCACCTTCCGGGCCAGGCACCGCTCGTACACCGCCTGGGCCAGGGCCCGCATCCCGCCGGAGACGTACCAGCTGCCGAAGGTCTCCTCCATGTACGGCAGCAGGGCGGCCGCCGCCGGGGCGTGCGACGGGTCGAGCCCGTACGACAGGGCGTATCCGTCGAGAATCGCGGCCAGCCGGGGATCCGCCAGCTCCCAGGCGCCGACCTCCGCGACCGTGCCCGCCTGCCGGGCGGAGCGCAGCAGTCGGCGCTGCCGGAGCGCGGGATACGGATCACGGCCGAGCACCTGCCAGTCGGCGCGCAGCGGCTCCTCCAGGAGCGGCCGCCGGGACCGGTCCCAGGCATCGCGCGCCCGGTCCAGGAACGCGCCCCAGGCCGCACCGGCACCGCCGCCGAGCGCGCCGTCCAGCGCGGAGACGACCCCGGCCCGTGAGGCGTTCGGCAGCGAGACCGCCGTGCCGTCGGCGAACAGATGGCGGCTCGCCGGATCGACCTGGGTCATGGTGACGCATCGCTCCAGCGGCTCCTTGCCGGTCTTCACGAACAGGTCGCGGTAGACGGCGGGCAGATGCAGCAGCGCCGGGCCGGTGTCGAAGACGAAGCCCTCATGGGCATACCGGCCCACCGAACCGCCGAAGGTCTCCGACCGCTCGTACACCGTCACCCGGTGGCCTGCCACGGCGAGCCGGGCGGCCGCCGCCATCGCGCCCATCCCGGCGCCGATCACCGCAATACGTGCCATGTCAGTGACCTTAACGGCCACCACCGACAGTCACTGCGGTGGCCAGGTCGAACCCGTCCCGGCCAGACGTCTCTCCTCCCGGCGCCGGGCCCTGCGGCGCAGGAAGCGACGGATCCTGGAGGCCAGGAAGGCCACGGTCGCGAGGCCCAGCAGCAACAGCGCTCCCGCGACGAACGCGGCCACCACCGGATGGAATATCGCGAAGGTGACGATCCCGGCGACGCCCAGGTCCTCCGCGATGCTCACCACGACATTGCTGAACGGCTCGGGGGAGGAGTTGACCGCCATCCTGGTGCCCGCCTTCACCAGATGGCTCATCAGCGCGGTGGAACCGCCCACCGCCGCGGCCGCGAGCTGCGGCAGCGAACCGCTCTCGCCGGCCAGCAGCGCGGCCACGACGGCACCGGCGACCGGCCGGACGACGGTGTGCACCGCGTCCCAGACCGAGTCGACGTACGGGATCTTGTCCGCCACCACCTCGCACAGGAAGAGAACGGCGGCCACCACGAGGACATCGGTGCGTTGCAGCGACGCGGGCACCTCGTCGGTCAGACCGGTCGCGCCGAAGACACCGAGCAGCAGGACCACCGCGTAGGCGTTGATCCCGCTCGCCCAGCCGCTTGTGAACACCAGGGGAAGTATGGACACGGACGCGATCGTAACCAGACGGCGCGACGCCCGGGGCGGGGTCCGGTACACAGCCCTGAGTATCCGTACCTAGGTGAGGAGATGAGTAGGTACGCGGATGGGCTCCCGCCCGCGGGAACGGGAGAGTGGAGCCCACGGAAAGGGGCGCGGCTCCGGCACCGCCGGCACGGGGCGGCGGAACGGTCGCGGCGCTCCCTCCGGAACGGGGGAGCACGAAGGAGAGTCCGGGGCCACGGGGGAACGAGGTCACGGGGGAAGGCTCTCCGGCAGTACGGAAGACGCCGGTCCGGCGCAGGCTCGGGGGGATCGAGCCTCACCGGACCGGCGTCTTCCGTATGCCGCCGTGCACCGGCCGGGCGGATCAGCGCCCGCTGACCCGGCCGTGCAGGAGCAGCGACAGCGCCGAGTGCACATCGTCGATCGAACGCTCCGGCTGGAACGCCTGCCAGTCCAGGGCCGCCACCAGCACCATGCCGACCAGCGCGGCGGCCGTCAGCGGGATGTCGATCTCCTCGCTCAGCTCACCGTTGCCCACGCCCTCGCGCAGCACCCCCTCGACCACCGCGACGGCCTCCTGACGCACCACCAGCAGGGTGCCCTGCCAGGCGCGGTTGGTGCGCCACAGCTCCGCGACGTACAGCTGGGTGAAGGCCGGATAGCGGTCGATGAAGACCAGACCGGCCCGGATCATCGCGTCCAGGGCCTCGACCCGGGTGCCGCCCCGCTCCTCGGTCTCCTCGGCCGCGGTGCGCAGCGAGGCCGTGAGCAGTCCGACGCCGTGGCGCAGCAGCTCCTCGAAGAGCTCGGTCTTGCTCTTGAAGTTGTAATAGACCGTGCCCTTGGCGACCCCGGCGCGCTCGGCGATCTCGTCCACCGTGGTCGCCGAGAAGCCCTTCTCGGCGATGAGGGTCACGGCCGCTTCGTAGAGCTTCTGCCGGGTGGCCCGGCGACGCGTGGTGCTGCTGCTTTCCATGCCCCCGATTCTCACAGGTTCCGGCGTGCTCACAGGCTCAGCTCCGGGTGGATCCGGTCCAGGGTCCACACCTGCTTGCGGCGTGCGGCGACCGCGGTCAGGGCGAGTGCCCCCGCCGTGAAGGCCAGCAGCACCGCGCTGCCCTGCCAGACCGGGCCCAGCCCGCCGCCCGTGATCAGCCGGCGCAGCCCCTCGACGATGTAGCTCATCGGCAGGTAGGGGTGGATCGCGTTGAAGAACCCGGGGCTGGTCTGGACGGGATACGTTCCGCCGGCCGAGGTCAGCTGGAGCATCAGCACCGCCAGCACGAGAATCCGGCCCGCGGCTCCGAACCGGGCGTTCAGCCACTGCACGATCGCCGCGAAGCAGCAGGTCACCAGCGCCAGGAAGCCGATCGTCCCGGCGGCGCGGGCCATCTGCAGACCGAGACCCCAGTGCAGTACGGACATCAGGGCGGCCACCTGGAGCAGACCGATCGCGGCCACCGGCAGCCAGCCCGCGAAGGCGATCCGCCAGGCGGAGGCCCCGGCGGCGAGCGCGCGCCGGTTGAGCGGCTGGATCAGCATGTAGGCCACCATCGCGCCGACCCAGAGGGAGAGCGGGATGAAGTAGGGCGCGAAACCGGTGCCGTAGTTGGGGGCCGCGTGCAGCGACTGGGAGGCGAGCTGCACCGGGTCGGCCATGACGCCCGTACGGGCGTCGCGGTCCTTCTTGTCGTAGTCGGGGATCTTGCCGACGCCGTCGTTGAGGCCCTGGGCGAGGGTGGCCGAGCCGTCGCCGAGCCGGATCAGCCCGCCGTCCAGATTGGTCGCGCCCTTCTTGAGATTGCCCACGCCGGTGTCCAGGTCGGCGGAGCCGGTCCGGGCGGTGACCAGGCCGGTGTGCAGGTCGTCGGCCCCCTTCGCGACCTTGTGGGCACCGGTGTTGAGCGCGTTGACCTTCTTGACGGCGGACTCCAGGTCCTCGTCCAGGCGCGGCGCGTGCTCGGCCAGGTCGTCGGCCTGCCGCTGAAGCGTGGTCAGCTGGGTACTCAGCCTCTTCAGGTCGCCGTTCTGGTTCGTGACCAGCACGTTCACATCGTCGGCGACCGCGGCGACATCGGCCGCCGTGGTCTTGGCGCGCTTCAGCGGCGGGCAGACGGCCGGGTCGTCGGGCTGCTGGTCCACGCAGCTGGTGCGGTAGATCTCGGCCAGGTCGTCGGAGGCCGTGTGGGCGTCGGTGGCCGCGGTGGGTGCCGCCTTCACCAGCAGGTCGAGGTTGTGCCGCACGGCCTTCGAGGAGTCGGAGACCAGCCGGGCGGTGTCGCCGATCGACTTGCCGTTGTCCTTCAGGAACGGGCGGACGTCGGCCGCCACCCCGTTCACCTGGTCGGCGAGCTGCTGGGTGCCGTCGGCCACCTGCCGGGAGCCGGTTTCGAGGTCGCCCGCGCCCTTGTTCAGCTTGACGATCCCGCCGGCCAGCCGGTCGCTGCCGGCCTTGGCGTCCTTCAGGCCGTCCGCGAGATCCTGCGATCCCTTCTTGGCCTTGCCGATGCCGCCCTTGAGGTCGTCGGCGCCCTTGGCGGCCTTCGCCGTCGCGTCGTGGAGGTCGGAGAAGTTGATGAAGATGCGGTCGTAGAAGCCGCGCGAGGCGTTGGTCGACGCGGCGGTGCGCACCTCGGAGAAGACGGAGCGGGAGATCTGCCCGACGATGTAGTTGTTGGCGTCGTTGGTCCGCACCTGGAGGGCGCCGGCCTCGGGGGAGTCGCCCGAACTGGACGCGATCCGCTTGCTGAAGTCCGACGGCATCGTGAGCGAGAGGTAGTACGTGCCGTCCTCGACGCCCTTGTGGGCCTCGGCGGAGCTCACCTCGTGCCAGTCGAAGACCTTGGAGTCCAGGAGCTTGCCGGTGATCTCGTCACCGGCCGTGACGCGCTTGCCTGCCGCGGTGGCGCCCTTGTCGTTGTTGACCAGCGCGACGGGGATCTTGTCGAGGCGGCCGTACGGGTCCCAGAAGGACCACAGGTACAGGGCGCCGTACAGCAGGGGCAGGAGCAGCAGCGCCACCAGGGCTGCGCGCGGCAGCTTCCCCCTGCCGAAACGCTTGAGCTCAAGCGCGGCCAGTCTCGGCGAACGCATCGGCCGTTCCTTCCTCGGTCGTGGTGTCCCCGGTCGTGGGCCGCGTGGTCGTGTCGGCGGCGGCGTCGTCGTCCGTGCCGTTCGCGTCGCGCGTGCGGTCCGTGCTGTCCGTGCGCAGGGTGATCGCGCCCTCGGGTGCCTGGCTGCAGACGGCGAGCACGGTCGTGCCGCTGTCCGCGACGGACCGCAGCAGGTCCCAGGCCTCGGCGCGTTCGGCGTCGGAGAGCTTGAGGTCGGTGTCGTCCACCGCGAGCAGTCGGGGGCCGCCGATCAGCGCGAGGGCGATGGAGAGCCGCAGTGCCTCCAGCCGCTCCAGATCCCGTACGGAGGTACGCCCGGCCTTGGGCAGGGTCTCCGGGTCGAGTCCGGCGGCGTCCAGCGCCGCGTCGATCCGTCCCTGGGCGGTGGCGATCCGCTCGGCACGCGGGCGCAGCAGGGCACGCAGCGAACCGTCGAAGCGGCGCTGGAGCAGGGCCCGTTCACGCAGGTGCTCGGCGACGGTGAAGGCCGGGTCGAGCTCGCTGACCCCGGGGACCGGGCCCAGCGCGGCGATGCGGCGTACGGCGGCCATCTTGCGGGGCAGCCGCAGCCCGCCGACCTTCGCCTGGCCCTCGGTGGGGCGCATCCGGCCGGTGAGGGCGAGCAGCAGGCAGGTGCGGCCCGAGCCGGACGGACCCTCGATCGCCACCAGCGAGCCGGGTCCGGCGTCGATCCCCAGGCCCCGGAAGGCCCATCCGCGCGGCCCCTTGAGGCCGAAGTTCTCGGCGGTGACGGATGCCTCGTGCGGGCTGTCCACAGACCCCTCCCCCTTCTTTTGAACTGACCGGTCAGTTCAAAAAGGTAGCCCGAACTTGCGAACGAAGCAAAAGCGCAGGTCAGCGCGGGGTCGAGGCCGATTGTCAGTGGTGCCCCTCACGATGGATACATACGGCCACGGAGCCGTCACACGAGACAGGAGGTTTCGTCATGGCCCACTCGTCCGCAGCAGCCGCACCCCGGCGCCGCGCAGACGGCCCTGCCCCCTCACTGACCGGTCCGGCAAGCGATGTCCACCCCGTTCCGCGCCGCACCACGGCGCCGCCCGCCGCCCTCGATCTGCTCGCCCAGGCCCGCACCGGCCTCGACGAGGCCGCCGTTCTCGATGTGCCGAACGAGCGGTACGCCACCGCCCATCTCGCAGCGCTGCGCACCGCGGCCGCGGTGCTCGCCGCGCGGGCCCGCCCGGAGACGTCCAAGCGGCGCCGGGAGCGCATCCGCAGCGCCTGGGAGGTCCTGCCCGAAATAGCCCCCGAGCTGACCGAATGGAGCGCGCTGTTCGCCTCCGGCGCCCCCCGCAGGGCCCGTGCGGAAGCCGGGATCCCCGGCGCGGCCACCCGGCGGGACGCCGACGACCTGCTGCGCGACGCGGCGATGTTCCTGCGTCTGGTCGAGCGGCTGCTGGTGCTCCAGCCGGTGCTCCCGCAGGCCAGGAAGGAGCGGCCCGACGCGGGATGAGGGCAGCGGCGGCGCGAGGCAATAGGGTGGAGACCGCTCGTACCACCTGCACTGTTCACGCTCCGCCGTCAGAGGCGGCACCGTGCCGAGGAGTCATCTGCCGTGTCGGACCAGCTGCGCCCCCGCGCCTCCCTCCGTACCGCCGTGGTCTGGGAGGTCCTCAAGGACGCCCTCGACCACCGGGTGAAGGTGACCGGCAGGGACGCCCTGGACGTCCTGGACACCGGCGGCGGCACCGGCAACTTCGCGGTGCCGGTCGCCCGCCTCGGCCACCGCGTCACCGTCGTCGACCCCAGCCCCAACGCGCTCTTCGCGCTGGAGCGCCGCGCCGCCGAGGCCGGGGTCGCCGACCGGGTCCGCGGTGTCCAGGGCGACATCCACGGCCTGTTCGAGGTGGTCGAGCGCGAGGGGTACGACGCGGTGCTCTGCCACGGCGTCCTGGAGTACGTGGACGACCCCGCCGAGGGCGTACGCAACGCCGTGGCGGCGCTCCGGCCGTCCGGCGCGCTCAGCCTGCTCGCCGCCGGGCTCGGCGGTGCCGTCCTGGCACGGGCGCTCGCCGGTCACTTCACCGAGGCCCGGCAGGCGCTCGGCGACCCGGCGGGCCGCTGGGGCGAGGGCGACCCGGTGCCCCGGCGCTACACCGCGGAGCAGCTCACCGAGCTGGTCTCCGGGGCCGACGTCGAGGTCGGCGCGGTCCACGGGGTGCGGGTCTTCGCCGATCTCGTGCCGGGCGTCCTGGTGGACACGGAGCCCGGTGCCATGGAGGCCCTGCTCAAGCTGGAGTCCGCCGCGGCCGAACTCCCCGCCTTCCACTCCGTCGCGACGCAGCTGCACGTTCTGGGCACGAAGCGCGCCTGAGCGCGGTCCGGTCCGGTGGTGGCTCGGCCGTAGCGCGGCTGATCAGCGACGCAGCGGCAGACGGAGTACGCACCGGGCCCCCCGATCGGGGGCTCCGCCCCGTATGATCGGGGGACACCATCCGGCATGACGGATCGGAGGTTGGGGAATCAACGCCTCAGCAGCTGAGCCGTCGTGGCGGCCCGGACTGGCTGATGGGCAAGAAGGCGGGTTTCACGGGGGCGATTCCCTGCCTATCCTGGAAGGGCCGCATACCGGCCGCCCCCCGCGGCCGACGACGAGGAGGACTCCGTGCCGCTCTCGGAGCACGAGCAGCGAATGCTCGAGCAAATGGAGCGAGCGCTGTACGCCGAAGATCCCAAGTTCGCGACAGCGCTCGAGGGAAGCGGGCTGCGTACGTACACCCGGCGACGGGTCTACCAGGCGGTCGCAGGCTTCCTGGTGGGTATCGCGCTCCTCATGGCCGGAATGGTCGCCCAGCAGATCTGGATCAGCGTGGTGGGTTTTCTCGTCATGCTGGGCTGCGCGGTCCTTGCGGTCACTGGGTGGCGCAAAGCACCCAAACCCGGTGAGCACCCGGCAGCCGGCGGTGGCGAGCGCGGCCGTCCCAGGCAACGCCGCACCGTGATGAACCGCATCGAACAGCGGTGGCAGCGCCGCCGCGACGAGCAGGGTCAGTAGGCCCCCGGACAACTTGGATGAGGGGCGGCCGCGTTTCGCGGCCGCCCCTCATGCGTGCCCGGGACCGTCTGTCGTGGGGCGGCCATCGGCCCCGCCTCTCTCTCGGGCGGGCCTTCGCCCGGCCCCCGCCCGGGGCTCCCTCCGGACGGCCAGGACGAAGAGAGCCCGCCCGGACGGGGCATGGGCGGCCTGCGGCCGTACGGGACCAGAGAGGCCGGAGCGGCCGGAGCCGGCCCGCGGCCGAGGCCGGTCGCCGGCGGCCTCGGATCGGCCCCGGGCCAGCCCTGTCCGCGCGACGGGCGGGGTGGGCCCCCGGTCAGCCCTGTCCGCGCGACGGCCGCCGCAGCCACCCCACCCACCGGTCCCGGCCCCACAGCGCCGTCCACCTGCCGGTGACCGCCGCCCAGCGGTCCGAGGCCGCCCAGACCACCCGAACGGCCGAGCGCGGTGCCACGACCGCCCGGATCCGGGTGAGCCGTCCGGCGGAGGCCCGCAGACCGGCCCGTACCGTCTCCACGTCCTCGGCCAGCCCGGTGCTCGCCCGGGGCTGCGGGGCGTAGAGGACCTGCTCCACCGCCCCGGCGACCCGGTGCACCGCGGCGGCCGCCTCGGGTTCCAGCTGTCCCAGCCGCACCACCCGGGCCGCCGCCTTGCGCGGGGTCCGGGATTCGTCCGGCTCGATGCCGTGGTCCCAGGCCGTGTCGGTGATCTCCCGCCAGGCCGCGAGCGTGCCGGTCGTCGCGTGCGCCGGTGCGCGGCCGGGATCGATGGCGTGGTCGGGGCCGGTGGCGGTGACGCCCCGCCCCGTGGGCGGCGTACGCCCGGTGGAGAGGCCCAGCCTGCGCCTGCGTGTCCGGAGCCGCCAGAGCAGCGGCAGCAGGGGCAGCGCGAGAATCACCGCGGCGAGCAGGACCAGGCCGACGACGGTGCCGGTCGGCGTCCCGGAATCCGTCGGAGGTGTCACCCCCGGCGCCGCCGCGCTGTCGCACTCGCCCTGCTTGCGCAGCTGTGCCGGGCAGCTGTCCGGCACGGACGGCGCGACCGAGGGGGCCGCCGAGGCACCCTTCTCGGGCTGGGCCGGGGTGTCCGTGTCGCCCGTGGGGACGTCCTGCTGGGTGTACGGAGGCGTGCTGCCCCGCGTCGGAGTCGGCTCGAAGCGGGTCCATCCGGCGCCCTCGAAGTAGAGCTCGGGCCAGGCATGCGCGTCGCGCAGCCCCACCGAGACCGAACCGTCCGACTGCCCGGTGCCGGGAGTGAAGCCCACCGCGACCCGGGCCGGAATGCCCAGCGTCCGGGCCATCGCGGCCATCGCGAAGGAGAAGTGGACGCAGAAGCCCTTCCGGTCCTTCAGGAACCGGCTGATCGCCGCGCTCCCGGTGCCCGAGTTCACCGAGGTGTCGTAGGTGAAGCCGCCGTCCGAGGCGAAGTAGTCCTGGAGCTTCACCGCCCGCTCGTAGTCGTTGGCGGCGCCCTCGGTCACCTTGGTCGCGGTCTCCTCGACCACCTTCGGCAGGGAGCTCGGGACACGGGTGTACTCGCGCCGCAGAGCGGCCGGCGCGGGGCGCGCCGCGGCGAGCTGTTCGGCGGTCGGCTCGACCACCAGGCTGGTGACCTGGTACTGCGCGCCGCGGGTCGTCTCCCCGCGGTCACCGACGAGCGTCCGCCCCGCCGGTTCGTACCGCCAGCGCCCGTCGATCCTGACCTCGGTCGCCGGATAGGGGAGCGGCAGATAGGTCTGCCGGTAGGAGCCGGACGCGGAGATGTTCGTCCTGATCTCCGTGACCGCCACGTCCGGACCGAGGCCCTCCGGGCTCGGGAGCCGCTTCGGCACGTCCTTCAGACGGCGTGTGGAGGGCCGCCACTCGCTCCCGTTGAACTGGTCCAGGGCCAGGATCCGCAGATAGAAGTCCTGCGGGGCGCCGGAATTGGTGCGGTAGGACATCACCTGCCGGTTCTCCGGCTGGTTCAGATTGTCCTGGAGCGAGACCAGCGGATTCACCGCGGAGATGGTGCCGCCGCCCCCCTTGCCGCCCCCGCCGCCGCCCGTACCGATCAGCAGCCCGCCGTCGAGCCCCGGCAGCGCCGCCGGGACGATCAGCGAGACGCCCAGGGCCAGCGCACCGATGCGGCGCCCGGTACGGACGGGAGCCGTCGGCCGCCCGCTCGACATCGCCGCACCGGCCGCGGGCCCCCCGGGGGACCTGGTGGCCGCGCCGTTGAAGACCCGCCCCCACTGGGAGAGCCGGTCTCGGCCCTCGGCCAGCAGAAGCAGCAGATAGCCACCGGCCGCCAGCAGGAACCAGAGCCAGTCGGCCCCGCCCTCGGACAGCCCCGCGGCCACCGAGTAGAGCGCGAGGAGCGGCAGACCGGCCGGGGCCGCGCTGCGGAACGTCACGGCGAGGGCGTCCACGGCCAGCCCGACCAGCAGCACACCGCCGATCAGCATCAGCCGGATGCCGTCCGTCACGGGGGCCGGAGCGGCATACCTGCCCACGTCCTCGGCGCCCGAGGCCAGCAGATGCGCGAGGCGCTGGACGGCCTCCGGTCCTGGCAGCAGACCGGCCACCGCCTGCAGCCGTGCGAACACCACGGTCAGCAGGACCAGCGTGACCACCGCCTGCGCCGCGAGCACCAGCACACGGGGCACGGGCGCCCGGCGGACGAGCACCCCCATCCCGCTCTGGACCGCCAGCAGGAACGCGGCCTGCACGATCCATCCGGCCGGCTCGACCAGCGGCAGCATCGAGGCCGCCGCCATCAGCGTCGCCGCAAAGGCGCACAGCGCCAGCCGACCACGACCGCTCATGACCATCCCCCGGAGAATCCCGTCGTGCCACCCGTGGTGACGGACTGCGCCGCCACGCCCTGGTGCCCCGCCTGCTGCCAACAATGGGCGAGACCGGTCCCGGGCGGCACCGCCACCACCGTCCAGCCCGATTCGCGCAGCAGCCTCAGCCGCCGCTCGGACGCCGCTTCCGCCCCCGCGGGCGGGACATCGTCCTGCGCCCAGTCCGCGCTGTCCAGGACGAACGCGACGGCGCCGCCGCTGCGCTGCCGCATCCGTGCCGCCACCGCCGCCTGTTCCTCGTCCAGATCGCCGAAGAACGCGATCAGCAGCCCCTCGTTGCCGCCGCGCAGCACGTCGTACGCGCGCGACAGACCGCCGCCGTCGGAGTGGTCGACCACCGCCAGGGTGTCCAGCATCAGCCCCGCCGAGTCGGCGGACTCCTGCGTCGATCCGGCGAAACCACCCGCGCCCTCGCCCGGAACCGAGCTCCCGTCGTCGGTCAGCAGCCGCACGGCGAAACCGCGCTCCAGCATGTGTGTCAGCGCGGACGCGGCCCCGGACACCGCCCACTCGAAGGCGGAGTCGGGCCCTGTCCCCCGGTAGGCGATCCGGCGGGTGTCCAGCAGCACCGTGCACCTGGCCCGCTGCGGCTGCTCCTCGCGGCGCACCATCAGTTCGCCGTAGCGCGCGGTCGACCGCCAGTGGACCCGGCGCAGATCGTCACCGTGCCGGTAGCCGCGCGGGATCACGTCGTCGTCACCGGCCAGCGCCAGCGAGCGCTGCCGCCCCTCGCCGTACCCGGAGGCCTCGCCCGCCAGCCGCACCGGCGGCAGCGGCTCGGTCCGCGGAATCACGACGAGGGTGTCGTACGCGCTGAACGAACGGGTCAGCTCGCACATCCCGAACGGATCGCTCAGCCGCAGCTGCAACGGCCCGAGCGGATAGCGCCCGCGCAGATCCGACCGCACCCGGTAGGACACCTCACGACGGCCGCCCGCCTCCACCCGGTCCAGCACGAACCGGGGCCGCGGCCCGAGCACATAGGGCACCCGGTCCTGGAGCATCAGCAGCCCGGTGGGCATCCGCGACACGTTGTCCATCCGCAGATGGACCCGCGCCTCCGAGCCCGCCGGGACCCGGGACGGCGTCAGCCGCCGGGTGCCCGCGACCCGGTAGCGGGTGCGGACGAGCACCACCGCGCAGACCAGCGGCAGCGCGGCCAGCAGCAGCCCGACCCGCAGCAGGTCCGCCTGCCCGAGCACATAGGCGCAGATCGCCGCGGCGACACCGGCCGCCAGAAAGGACCGCCCACGCGTGGTCAGCCCGCTCAGAGCGGCCCGCAGACCGCCCTTCCCGTCACCGTCGTCCATCGCGGCCGGCCCCCCGGCGGTCATCACGCCCGCCGTGCGCCGGGCTGCTGCCCGTACGCCGGACGGCCCGGCTGGTGCGGGGGCCGTACCTGGGTGACGCCGCCGTCGGCGGTCGGGACCGGTGTCTGCTGGAGGATCTCCAGGACGACCTGCTCGGCGGTACGGCGGTTCAGCTGGGCCTGTGCCGTCGGCAGCAGCCGGTGCGCGAGCACCGCGACCGCCAGCGCCTGCACATCGTCCGGCAGGCAGTAGTCACGGCCGCTCAGCGCCGCGGAGGCCTTCGCCGCGCGCAGCAGATGCAGGGTGGCCCGCGGGGAGGCGCCGAGCCGGAGATCGGGATGGCCGCGGGTGGCCCCGACCAGCTCCACCGCGTACCGCCGCACGGCGTCGGCCACATGGACCGTCCGCACCGCGTCTATCAGCTTCACCACATCGTGGGCGTGCGCCACCGGCTGGAGGTCGTCGAGCGGCGAGAGGCTGCCGTGCACATCGAGCATCCGCAGTTCGGCGTCGGCACTCGGATAGCCGATCGACACCCGCGCCATGAACCGGTCGCGCTGGGCCTCGGGCAGCGGGTAGGTGCCCTCCATCTCCACCGGGTTCTGGGTGGCCACCACCATGAACGGATCGGGCAGCTCATAGCTGTGCCCGTCGATGGTGACCTGGCGCTCCTCCATGGACTCCAGCAGCGCCGACTGGGTCTTCGGCGAGGCGCGGTTGATCTCGTCGCCGATCACGATCTGGGCGAAGATCGCACCCGGCTTGAACTCGAAGTCGCGCCGTTGCTGGTCGAAGACGGACACACCGGTGATGTCCGAAGGCAGCAGGTCCGGCGTGAACTGGATGCGCCGCACCGAGCAGTCGATGGACCGCGCCAGCGCCTTGGCCAGCATCGTCTTGCCGACTCCGGGGACGTCCTCGATGAGGAGGTGCCCCTCCGCCAGCAGTACGGTCAGCGAAAGCCGTACGACCTCAGGCTTGCCCTCGATCACGCTCTCCATCGACCTGCGCACCCGCTCCGCAGTCGTGGTCAGATCTGTGAGGCTCGCTCGATCGTCATAGGTCGTCACCCGGCCCTCCTCGGCCCTGCCCCGTGCTCACAAGAAGCAGGGGATACCCCATTCACGGGCCGACGCGCACACAGCGGGCCGGCCCACCCCGAAACACGGACACCCCATCCGGAAACGTCCGGCGGGATGTCACATGCGCATTCTTGTTGCCGTTACCGCTTCGTGTCACTCGCCTGTGGACAAGTGAGGGCGATATGCCGGTTTCGGTGGGGTTTTCGGTTCCGGGAGGGCGGTGTTCGGCCGGTCAGGAGGCGGGGAGGATCTCCCGCAGCAGGCCGGTGGTCACATCGAAGACGAAGCCGCGGATGTCATCGGTGTGCAGCAGGAACGGCGAGGTACGCACGCGCTGCATCGACTGCCGTACGTCCTGGTCGGCGTCCTTGTACGCCTCGACCGCCCAGACCGGACGCTGGCCGACCTCGGCCTCCAGTTCCTGGCGGAATTCCTCGGTGATCGATTCCAGGCCGCAGTTGGTGTGGTGAATGAGTATGACGCTGCGCGTGCCGAGGGCCCGCTGGCTGATGGTCAGCGAACGGATCACGTCGTCGGTGACCACGCCGCCCGCGTTGCGGATGGTGTGGCAGTCGCCGAGGGCCAGGCCGAGGGCGTCGTGCAGGTCGAGCCGGGCGTCCATGCAGGCGACCACGGCGACACGCAGCACGGGCTTGGCGTCCATGCCCGGGTCTTCGAATTCGGCGGCGTACCGGACGTTCGCCTCGACGAGGCGATCGGTGACCGTGCTCCCGGTGAGGGTCCGGTCGGTCGTGGAGGGCCCGGCGGGGGAGTGCGCAGAAGTCGACATGGATATGACGTTAGCTCCCGCACCTGCTCACGTCGTGCTGTGGGAAGGGACAAAGAACGTCAACGGGGCTTGTTGTGAGGTAACCCACAAGCCTCGCAGTTGTTGGTTCGAGCGGGTGAACAGGGGGCGGGGCGACGCGCAGCCGGGTTGATTGATCGGGAATCGATCGAATGGCAGGGTGGACTAAAGTGACGGGAAGTTACCGACACCCTGCACATTCCGTAGATTTCCCCTGTGTGTGCGGCGTACGTACGGGCCCGGCCCTCTCCCGCTCGCCGGTCGGCCGGCGCCCCTTCCCCGGCGCCTGCCGACCTCCCCTTCTGAGCGGGCGGGGACCAGGCCGTACGTGCGGCCACACGTGACCTGAGCCTGAGAGGGCGCATGAGCCAGACCCGACACGTCCCGGTGATGCTCCAGCGGTGCCTGGACCTGTTGGCCCCGGCTCTGGAGGCGCCGGGACCACAGGCGCCCGTGGTCGTCGACTGCACCCTCGGTCTCGGCGGACACAGCGAGGCACTGCTCTCCGCCTTCCCGTCCGTGCGCCTGATCGCGCTGGACCGGGACAAGGAGGCGCTGCGGCTCTCCGGCGAGCGGCTCGCCCCGTACGGCGACCGGGCCACCCTGGTGCACGCCGTCTACGACGAACTGCCCGAGGTGCTCGACAGGCTCGGCACCCCGAAGGTCCAGGGCGTCCTGTTCGACCTCGGCGTCTCCTCCATGCAGCTGGACGAGGCGGACCGCGGATTCGCGTACGCCCAGGACGCCCCGCTCGACATGCGCATGGACCAGACGACCGGCATCGGCGCGGCCGAGGTGCTCAACACCTATCCGCCGGGCGAGCTGGTCCGGATCCTGCGGGCGTACGGCGAGGAGAAGCAGGCCAAACGGATCGTCTCCGCGATCGTGCGCGAGCGCGAGAAGGAGCCGTTCAGCAACAGCGCCCGGCTCGTCGAGCTGATCCGCGACTCGCTGCCCCAGGCCGCCAAGCGCACCGGCGGCAACCCCGCCAAGCGGACCTTCCAGGCGCTGCGCATCGAGGTCAACGGCGAGCTCACCGTCCTGGAGCGGGCCATTCCGGCCGCCGTGCGGAGCCTCGCGGTCGGCGGCCGCATCGCCGTCCTCTCGTACCACTCGCTGGAGGACCGGCTGGTCAAGCAGGTGTTCGCGGCGGGCGCCGCCACCACGGCGCCGCCCGGTCTGCCGGTCGTCCCCGAGCGCTACCAGCCCCGGCTGAAGCTGCTGACCCGCGGCGCGGAGCTGCCCACGGAGGAGGAGGTCGCCGAGAACCGGCGCGCCGCCCCCGCCCGGCTGCGCGGCGCCCAGCGGATCCGCGAGGAGGAACGATGAGCGTCGGGCGTCCGGGGCCCCGGACAACGGTGAGGCACGGGGCGGCGCGGTGAGCGGACCGGTCGGACAGTTGAGAGGGCGCGCCGCGCGGCTCGTCCGGCTGATGCCGTCCGGGCCCAGCAACGCGGCCCGTACGCCCTTCGTCCTGCTGGTCGTGGTGCTGCTCGGCGGCGGCCTGATCACGCTCCTGGTGCTCAACTCGGCCCTCAACGAAGGATCGTTCAGGCTGAGCGAGCTGAAGAAGCGGACCACCGGGCTCACCGACGAGCAGCAGGCCCTCCAGCACGACGTCGACAACTACTCCAAGCCGGACGCCCTGGAGCGGCGGGCCCGCGAACTGGGCATGGTGCCCGGCGGCAGCCCCGCCTTCCTGAACCCGAACGGCACGGTCCGCGGCGTACCGGCCGAGACCACCGCCGAGCCCACTCCCACCCCGCCTCCGCCGAAGAGCAGCCCGCCGGTGGCGCCCGCCGCGACCGCATCCGCCACGACCACGCCCGGCGCGACCGCGTCCACATCCGCTGCCGGCGCCCTGCCCCCGGCCACCGTCCCGGTCGCGCCCTCTCCATCGGCAGCGGCCTCGGCGGCCTCGCTCGGCCAGCCGGGCGCCGCCGCGACGCCCAGCACCTTCGCGCCCCCGTCCGCCGGGGCGCTCACCCCGGCAGACCAGCCCTCGACGAGCCCCGGCAGGTGACGCAGTGCCGCCCAAGGATCCACC
>NZ_FMBW01000020.1 GCF_900091725.1 Streptomyces sp. DvalAA-43
GAGGCCGGGGGTGCGATGGGCCGTCCCGCCCGCATCCATGCGGCCCAGGAGGACGGTGCCGAAGACGGGGTGGGTCTGGCCGGTCGTCGCAGCAGCCACCCGCGCCCAGGCAAGATGGAAGAACGCCGCCGCGCTCACACCATGCCGACGCGTCTGCGCCCGCAACCGCTCCGCCACCTCCCCATCAAGCTCCAGCATGACCTCGCCAGCTCGGCTGCCATCGCCGTGGGTGTCCAAGACGCCATACGGTGCGGTCGGCTCCTCCACCTCACCGAGCACCCGCTCGAAATAGGCGCGGTGCTGCTCCTGCGAGACGGCCAGGCGTGAGTACGCGACGAAGTCACGGTACGGAGCAGGCTCAGCAAGCCGCCCCTCCTCATGCTCCAGATGCGCACGCACCTCATCGAGCAAGATCTCCAACGCCTGATGATCACGAGTCAGGTGATGGGTCCGCAACGCCATCAGCCAACGATCCCCGTCGGCGTCGCGGGTGTCCTGGGTGATCGTCACGTCGATCATCGGCGCCAGCCGGATGTCCATCGACGCCGGACACGCCTCCAGCAGCAGAGCCGTCGCGTCGCCGCCGCCAGTAGGTGCGAGTGTCACTTCGTGAACGGGAAGAGCCGCCTGCCGCTGAACGACCTGCAAGGGCTGGGAAAGGCTCTCCCACAGCACCGCCGTACGCAGAATGTCATGGCGGTCGACGACACGCTGCAACGCGGTGATGAACTCGTCCACGCGCTGCCGGGAATCGAACCCCAGCACCGTCGGCACGATATACACATCGCGGCCCTGCTCCGCATCCAGCAGGTGATGAAAGAAGATCCCCTCCTGCAACGGCGCCAGCGGATAGATGTCCGCAATGTTCGCCGCACCACCCGGAACCGCCTCGACGATCCGGTCGAGATCATCCGCAGTCAGCTCGGCAAGCGTCACCATCTCCGGCGCCAGAACCGTGGCATCACCCGGAATCCGATTCTCCGGCACCACGAACACCGGCCCCGCCCCGCCATCCGCGGCCAGACCAGCAGGCGTCGGCGTCTGGAACAACGCCCGCACCGACACCACCACACCACGCGAACGCAACCGCTCCACAAGCGTCACCGCCAGCAGCGAATGCCCACCGAGCTCGAAGAAATTGTCATCGATACCCACCCGGTCCAAGCCGAGCACCTCGGCAAACGCCTCACAGACCAGCCGCTCATCCTCGCCCCGCGGAGCACGGAAGGACACCTCCAGCACCGCCGTGCGGTCCGGGGCCGGCAGCGCGCGCCGGTTCAGCTTGCCGTTCGCGGTCAGCGGCAGCACGTCCAGTACGACGATCGCGGACGGGACCATGTACTCCGGCAGCACCGACGCAACGCCCGCCCGGAGCACAGCGGTGTCCACCGCCGCCGGATCCGCCGCCGTGTCGTCAGCCGTTCCCGCAGTGGGAACCACGTAGGCAGTCAGCCGCTTGTCCCCGGGAACGTCCTCGCGCACGACCGCGACGGCCTGGGCGACACCAGGCTGACCGAGCAGTGCCACCTCGATCTCACCGAGCTCGATGCGATAGCCACGGACCTTCACCTGCTCGTCCGTACGACCCAGATAGTCCAGCGTCCCGTCCGCACGCCAGCGCGCCAGGTCACCCGTGCGATACATCCGCTCGCCCACCGCACCGAACGGACAGGCCACGAAACGCTCCGCCGTCAGACCCGGACGCCCCAGATACCCCCGCGCCAGCCCGTTCCCGGCGATGTACAACTCACCGGGCACACCGACCGGCACCGGACGCAGCGCGGCATCCAGCACATATACGCGGGTGTTGAGAATCGGCCGGCCGATGGAGACAGGGGTGTCCGCGGTGACAGCCGAGGCCGTGGACCAGATGGTCGTCTCGGTCGGGCCGTAGAGGTTGGTGACGGAGACGGCCGTGTCGGTCAGAGTACGGGCGAGCTCGGCGGGGAGGGCCTCGCCCCCGACAAGGGCGCGTACGGACCTCAGGGCATCGTCGGCTGCCAGTGCCTGCCACAGGCTGGGCGTGGCCTGCATGACCGTGACGGACTCGCGTGCGACAAGGGACCGCAGGGCATCCGGGTCGCGTACCTCGTCACGGTCGGCGAGGACAACCGTGGCGCCGGACAGCAGCGGCTGGTACAGCTCAAGTCCGGCGATGTCGAAGCCGATCGTGGTGACGGCGAGCAGCCGGTCGTTCTCGTCGACCCCCAGGCGGTCGCTCATGGCCGCAAGGAAGTTGTTCAGTGCGGCATGTGGGACGACGACGCCCTTGGGACGGCCGGTGGATCCGGACGTGAAGATGACGTAGGCAGGGTTCTCCGGATGGTGACCGGGGCGCGCCGGGTTCGCCACCGGCTGCCGGCCCATGGGATCGGTCACGGCGGGGTCGTCCAGGTCGATCCGCCGGGCACCCGCCTCGGTGCCCAGTCCCGCGGCCATGGTGGTGCCCGTGGTGATCAGCACCGTCGGGCGTCCATCGGCCAGCGTCGCCGCCAGGCGTTCAGCCGGGTAGTCCGGGTCGAGCGGCAGGTAGGCGGCTCCCGTCTTGGTGACGGCCAGCAGCGAGATGACCAGCTCGGTGGAACGCGGCAGGCACACCGCGACCAGCTGCTCGGGCCCGACCCCGTCCGCCATCAGCAGGTGGGCCAGGCGGTTGGCCCGCGCGTTCAACTCCGCATACGTCAGCGCCTCCCGTTCCGTGCCACTGCCGAACACCACCGCGACGGCGTCGGGGGTCCGGGCGGCCTGCGCCTCGAAGAGGTCCGGCAGGGTCGCGGGACGCATCTCGCGCGTGGTGTCGTTCCAGGTGGTCAGCAGCTGTTCGTGCTGCCGGTCGTCGAGGACGCCGATCCGGTCGAGCCGGGTGTCCGGGCGTTCCTCCAGGGCACCGACCAGGTTCTCGATGGCGGTGTGCAGCAGCCCGCAGACGACATCGGAATCGATTGGGCGACCGGCCTGTACGGAGAGCCGGAACCCGACACCGGTGTCGTCGACCGACGCCATGAGCGGGTAGTTGGTGCGCTCATGGCCGTACAGGACCTCGATGCCGGCAAGACCGCTCCCGCCGTTGGCGGCACCGGGGCTGTGGCGGTAGTTGAGGAGCGAGGTGAACAGCGGACTCTGCGCCGGGAGGCTCGTGGCCTGCTGCGCCAGGGCGAGCGGTGCGTGCTCGTGCCGGAGCAGTTCGCCCAGCTGGGCCTGCACGACTCCCAGGCCCTGGCCCAACGCCTGGGTCGCGTCGATGCGGATCGGCAACGTGTTGATGTACAGACCCGGAGTACGGTCCGAAGCCTCCCCGGCCTCCATGCGGCCCAGGAGGACGGTGCCGAAGACGGGGTGGGTCTGGCCGGTCGTCGCGGCGGCCACCCGTGCCCAGGCAAGGTGGAAGAACGCCGCCGCGCTCACACCATGCCGACGCGTCTGCGCCCGCAACCGCTCAGCCACCTCCGCGGCAAGCTCCACCACAGTCTCACCGGTGCCACTGCCGTCACCGTGAGTGTCCAAGACGCCATACGGTGCGGTCGGCTCCTCCACCTCACCGAGCACCCGCTCGAAGTAGGCGCGGTGCTGCTCCGCCGAAACAGCCAGGCGCGAGTACGCGACGAAGTCACGGTACGGAGCCGGCTCAGCAAGCCGCCCCTCCTCATGCTCCAGATGCGCACGCACCTCATCGAGCAAGATCTCCAACGCCTGATGATCACGAGTCAGATGATGACTCCGCAACGCCATCAGCCAACGATCTCCGTCGGCGTCGCGAGTGATCGTCACATCAAGCATCGGCGCCTGCCGGATATCCATCGACGCCGGACACGCCTCCAACAGCAGAGCCGTCGCGTCATCACCAGGACTCCGGGTGAGAACGGCCTCCTCAACCCTCAACGGCGCACGCCGCTGGACGACCTGCAAGGGCTGGGAAAGGTTCTCCCACAGCACCGCCGTACGCAGAATGTCATGACGGTCCACCACGGACTGCAAAGCGGTGACGAACTCGTCCACGCGCTGCCGGGAATCGAACCCCAGCACCGTCGGCAGAATGTAGACGTCACGACCTTGCTCGGCGTCCAGCAGGTGGTGGAAGAAGATGCCTTCCTGCAACGGCGCCAGCGGGTAGATGTCCGCAATGTTCGCCGCACCGCCCGGAACCGCCTCGACGATCCGGTCGAGATCATCCGCAGTCAGCTCGGCAAGCGTCACCATCTCCGGCGCCAGAACCGTGGCATCACCCGGAATCCGATTCTCCGGCACCACGAACACCGGCCCCGCCCCGCCATCCGCAGCCAGACCAGCAGGCGTCGGCGTCTGGAACAACGCCCGCACCGACACCACCACACCACGCGAACGCAACCGCTCCACAAGCGTCACCGCCAGCAGCGAATGCCCACCGAGCTCGAAGAAGTTGTCATCGATACCGACCCGCTCAAGGCCGAGCGCCTCGGCGAACACTTCGCAGACCAGCCGCTCATCATCGGTCCGCGGGGCCCGGTAGGACACCTTCAGGGCGGTGGTGTGATCCGGAGTCGGCAGGGCACGCCTGTCCAGCTTGCCGTTCACCGTCAGCGGCAACGCATCCAGGACAACGATCGCCGAAGGAACCATGTATTCCGGCAGCACCGCCCCCACACCGGCCTTGACCTCCGCCGGATCCACCACAGCACCAGCACCACCCGGCACGAGGTACGCAGTCAGCCGCTTGTCACCGGGGACGTCCTCGCGGACGATCACCGCCGCCTGCGCCACGCCCTCCTGCTCCAGCAGCGCCGCCTCGATCTCACCCAGCTCGATCCGGTAGCCACGGACCTTCACCTGGTCATCGGTACGGCCCAGGTAATCCAGCGTCCCGTCCGCACGCCAGCGCGCCAGGTCACCCGTGCGATACATCCGCTCGCCCGCCGCACCGAACGGGCAAGCGACGAACCGCTCCGCCGTCAGACCTGGACGGTTCAGGTACCCCCGCGCCAGCTGGCCACCCGAGATGTACATCTCACCGGGCACCCCCACCGGGGCAGGCCGCAGCCCGGCGTCCAGCACGTATACGCGCAGGCCGGGAATGCCCTGGCCGATCCGGCTGCCCAGGGAGTCCTCGGCCACCGTCGCCTCGTCGAGCGGGAAGTGGCTGACGTGCACGGTCGTCTCGGTGATCCCGTACATATTGACGAGCGTCGGGGCGTCGTCCCGGTGACGGGCGTACCACTCCCGCAGGCGCCCGGTGTCGAGCGCCTCGCCGCCGAACACGACCGTGCGCAGGCAGAGCTGTGACCCGAGTTCCGGGTTCTGGGCCTCCGCCTGGGCCAGCTGGTAGAACGCGGACGGCGTCTGGTTGAGGACCGTCACGCCTTCACGCGTGAGCAGGCGCAGGAACTCCACCGGCGACCGGGAAACCTCGACGGGGACGACGACCAGGCGGCCGCCGTGCAACAGGGCTCCCCACAGTTCCCACACCGAGAAGTCGAAGGCGAAGGAGTGGAACCAGGTCCACACGTCGTCGGCGCCGAATTCGAACCACGGTCGCGTCTCGTCGAGCAGCCGCGCCACGTTCTGGTGAGGGATGACGACGCCCTTGGGGCGGCCGGTGGAGCCCGAGGTGTAGATGATGTACGCCGCGTTCGCGGGGGACAGTGCGCCGGGGACGTCGGCCGGCAGCACTACGTCGTCCCGGCCGCCCGACAGTTCCGCGCGGGTTTCCGGATCGTCCAGCACCACCTGGTGGACGGTGCCTTCGTGTGCCACCGCGCCCATCGAGACGGTGGAGGTGATCACCAGGGAAGGCGCGCAGTCCCCGAAGACGAAGCTGATGCGGTCCGACGGCGAGGCCGGGTCGATGGGGAGGTAGGTTCCGCCTGCCTTCACCACGGCCAGCAGGGTGACGACCAGGTCGAGGGAGCGTTCGAGGCAGACCGCGACGGAGCTCTCGGGCCGCACGCCGCGCCGGACCAGCAGGGCGGCCAGCGCGTCGGAGCGCCCGTCGAGTTGCTCGTACGTGAGCTGTTGGTCGCCACGGACCGCGGCGACCGCGTCCGGTGTCCGCCGCGCCTGGGCCTTGAAGAGTTCCGGCAGGGTCGTCGCCGGCCGCGTGCTGTGCGCGGACGTGTTCCACTCGTCCAGCAGGTGGCGGCGCTCGGCCTGGCTCGTCACCTCCACCTGGCCGATGCGCTGTTCCGGGTCCGAGATCACCGTGTCGAGGACCCGGACGAAGCGTTCGGCCATCGCCTCGACGGTCGCCTCGTCGAACAGGTCGGTGGCGAAGGTGATGCTGCCGGTCATGCCGGCGGGTCGGCCCCCGGCGCCGAACTGCTCGCTGAGCTGGACGTCGAGGTCGAACTTGGCGGGACGCTGATCCCCGCTCAGCGGTTCGACGGCCAGGCCGGGGAGTTCCAGCGCCGCGTCCTCGTTGTTCTGCAGGCTCAGCGTCACCTGGAACAGCGGGTGGCGCGCCATCGACCTGGTCGGCGCCAGGTCCTCCACCAACCGCTCGAACGGCAGGTCCTGGTGGGAGAACGCCTCCAGCGACGTCTCCCGGACCTGCCGCAGGAGGTCCCGGAAGGAGAGCGCGTCGGCCACCCGCGCACGGAGCACCAGCGTGTTGACGAACAGCCCGACCAGATCGTGCAGGGCCTCGTCCAGACGCCCCGCGACCGGCACGCCGATCGGGATGTCGTCCCCTGCCCCGAGCCGGGACAACAGGACGGCGAGGGCTGCCTGCGCCACCATGAACACGGTGGCGCCCTCGGCCTTGGCGGTCTGCGCCAGCCGCTCGTGGAGCTCGGCCGGGATGGTCAGCCCCACCACGCCGCCCACGTGCGTGGCCCGGGTGGGACGTGGCCGGTCCGCCGGGAGTTCGAGCTCGTGCGGCATACCGGAGAGCGCGCGACGCCAGTGGGCGAGCTGCTCGTGGAGGAGGCTCTCCGGGTCGTCGTCATCGCCCAGCAGGTCTCGCTGCCACAGGGTGTAGTCGGCGTACTGCACCTCGAGCGGTGTCCACTCCGGTACCTGTCCGCCGCAGCGCGCCGCGTAGGCGATCGATAGGTCGCGCGCCAACGGCCCCCTCGACCACCCGTCGCTCGCGATGTGGTGCACCACGACGATCAGCGCGTGATCGTCCGGCGCCACGGCGAAGAGCCGGGCGCGCAGCGGGATGTCGGACTGCAGGTCGAAGGTGTGCCTGGACGCCTCGGCCAGTGACGCCGGCAGGTCCGCAGGGGCCACCTCGGTCGTCGGCAGATCGATGCGTGCCAGGTCGGGGGCGAGGATCTTCTGGTACGGCTTCCCGTCCTTGGCCGGGAAAACGGTACGGAGGACCTCGTGGCGTTCCACCACGTCCTGCAGGGCCTGGCGCAGTGCCTCACGGTCGAGGGCACCCCGCAGCCGCAGGGGTAGCGAGATGTTGTAGGTGTCGCTCGGTCCTTCCAACTGCCCGAGGAACCACAGTCGCTGCTGGGCGTACGACAACGGGATCATCAGATCTCCTCCTGCCTGGAGCGACGACGCAGGGCAGGCCTGGTTCGCTTGGGACGGTTGAAATGGGACGAAAGGCCCGCGACTGTGGGGCTTTCGAAGATCGCCCGAAGGGGCAGTTCGACCTGCAGGGTCGAACGGATACGGCTGACGAGCCGGGTGGCGAGCAGGGAGTGTCCGCCGAGGTCGAAGAAGTTGTCGTCGATGCCGACCCGTTCCAGCCCGAGTACCTCGGCGAACGCCTCGCAGGCCAGCCGTTCCTCCTCGGTCCGTGGGGCCCGGTAGGACACTTCCAGGGCGGCGGTGTGGTCCGGGGCCGGCAGTGCGCGCCGGTCGAGCTTGCCGTTGACCGTCAGCGGCAGCGCGTCCAGTACGACGATCGCGGACGGAACCATGTAGTCCGGCAGCACTGATGCGACACCGGCCTTCACCTCGGACGTGTCCACCGCCGCGCCGTCCGTGGATACGAGGTAGGCGGTCAGCCGCTTGTCGCTGGGGATGTCCTCGCGGACGATGACCACGGCCTGCGCCACACCCTCCTGACCCAGCAGGGCCGCCTCGATCTCACCGAGTTCGATACGGAAGCCGCGGACCTTGACCTGGTCGTCGGTGCGGCCCAGGTAG
>NZ_FMBW01000061.1 GCF_900091725.1 Streptomyces sp. DvalAA-43
TTGGTCCCGAGCCTGCGGACCAAGCCCGTTGGATGCGGTCGTGGTCCCCGCGCGTGCGGGGTTGGTCCCATCGATTCGGAGAGCGAGTACGCCCACTTGGTGTGGTCCCCGCGCGTGCGGGGTTGGTCCCAGCTCAAGCGTGCTGATGCCCGTCGCAGGGAGGTGGTCCCCGCGCGTGCGGGGTTGGTCCCCCCAGGAAGGAACCGAACATGCCGCTCTCCCGGTGGTCCCCGCGCGTGCGGGGTTGGTCCCAGGGTGAAGTGGACATCGCCCCCGACCTGGTCGTGGTCCCCGCGCGTGCGGGGTTGGTCCCAACCTCGCCCCGGGGCAGAAGTCGGTGCAGACGTGTTCCCCGCGCGTGCGGGGTTGGTCCCCCGCACAACTGGCTGCGCGTGCTCGAAGTCGCGTGGTCCCCGCGCGTGCGGGGTTGGTCCCTTCTGGACTGACGATCGAAGAGGCGGGAACCGGTGGTCCCCGCGCGTGCGGGGGTGGTCCCATGATGATGTGGCCCTCGGCCGACAGCTCGACGTGATCCCCACGTGCGCGGGGATGGTCCCTTGCAGGACCAGCGCACCAAGGGTGCGTACGGGTAGTCCCCGCCGACGCGGGGTTGGTCCCTTCACCGGACCCGGCTTGGTCACCAAACACTGTTGTTCCCCGTACGTGCGGGGATGGTCCCCAGACCGAGCTTCTGCGCGACCTCATGAATCCGTGATCCCCGATCCCCGCACCCGCGGGGCAATCCCCGCGCAGAGGTCAAGGCCGGGCTCCAGGGCCGAAGGCTGTCCGGAGGCGCCGCGTGTACGCCGGAGGCGCCGTGGATACCGCCGTGGCCATACAACTGTGGCCCCGCACGACGGTCGTCGTGCGGGGCCACAGCTCACCACCCACGCTCAGGTCGGGGGAAGCGGCATCGGGGGGACAAGCCGCTTCCCCCGGTGAGAACAGGGCCCGCCGGCCCTCGTCGCGGTCGGGGGTGGACTGCGGCGAGGACCCCACAGTGGGGCCCGTTCCGAGCCCCTCGGATTCCTGCCTCATCCGCTGGGCTCAGCATCCATCCTGCTCCCTCGCAGCGGCCGTACGGACGGGCGAAGGGCCCCGATCGTCGGGCCCTTGGTCCTTAAAAGCCGTGTGAGTGGTCGTCGCAATCCTCCGAGGGGTGCGGCCATACGTGCGGATAGAATCGCCCGACTGCACAGGAGATCGAAACAGGGGATCGAAGGGGAGGCAGGGGCTGTGGTGCAAGCGAAGAAGATAGCTCTCTACGTGATAGTCGTCTTCGTGCTGTACACGATCATCACCTCCCCGGCTCGGGCGGCTGATCTCGTCCAGGTAGGGTTCGAGGGCGTTTCGAGTGCCGCACAGGGCGTCGGCGACTTCATGTCCGAGCTCGTGAAGTAGGAGTACACCGTGATCCGCCATCTGGTCCTCTTCAAGCTGAACGACGGCGTCGAGCGCGACGACCCGCGGGTCGCCGCCGGGGCGGAGGCCTTCCGGGAGCTGGAGGGGCAGATCCCCGAGCTGGAGTTCTGGGAGTGCGCCTGGAACATCACCGACCGGCCGATCGCGTACGACTTCGCCATCAACTCCGCGGTCGCCGACCAGGACGCCCTGAAGCGCTACATCGAGCACCCCGCCCATCAGGCCGCCGCCGGGCAGTGGCGCGAGTTCGCCACCTGGGTGATCGCCGACTACCCGTTCTGAACCTCGCCGGCCCGGCTTTCCCGCCGGTCCGGACGGCCTCCGAGCCCCTCACCATCACGGTGAGGGGCTTTTTTTGGTGTTTAAACCAAGTTGAACCCAACACGACGCTATACGGTGCTTGCACACAGTGGACATGTCTTGTGATGCTATGACCGCTTTTGACGGATGAGTTGACCGAAGTTGACCGCAAAGGGGTGGCCTCATCGTGCCGGCCAGTACAGCGCCTCAAGTGCCTCCCCAGTCCGTCCAGACGAACCAGGTGTTCGAGCCGCATCAAGCGGTCGGGGCACATCAAGCGGTCGGGGCACATCAGGCGGCCGAGCCGCAGCAGGCCGTCGATACGAGTCAGGCGATCGCGACCGAGACGCCCGACAGCACGACGCCGCCCGCCCGCACCCGGGGCGCGGACACCAGGGCGCTCACCCAGGTGCTGTTCGGACAGCTCAAGGACCTGGAGCCGGGCACCCCGGAACACGGCCGGGTGCGGGCCGCCCTCATCGAGGCGAACCTCCCGCTCGTGCGGTACGCCGCGGCGCGGTTCCGCAGCCGCAACGAGCCGATGGAGGACGTCGTCCAGGTCGGCACGATCGGGCTGATCAACGCCATCGACCGGTTCGACCCCGAACGCGGTGTCCAGTTCCCGACATTCGCCATGCCGACCGTCGTCGGTGAGATCAAGCGGTACTTCCGGGACAACGTACGCACCGTCCACGTCCCCCGGCGGCTCCACGAGCTCTGGGTCCAGGTCACCGGCGCCACCGAGGACCTGACGACCGCCCACGGCCGTTCGCCCACCACCGCGGAGATCGCCGAGCGGCTGAAGATCTCCGAGGACGAGGTGCTGGCCTGCATCGAGGCCGGACGCTCCTACCACGCGACCTCGCTGGAGGCCGCCCAGGAGGGTGACGGACTCCCCGGACTGCTCGACCGGCTCGGCTACGAGGACCCCGCGCTCGCCGGGGTCGAGCACCGCGACCTCGTCCGGCATCTGCTCGTGCAGCTGCCCGAGCGTGAGCAGCGCATCCTCCTGCTGCGCTACTACAGCAATCTGACGCAGTCCCAGATCAGCGCGGAACTGGGTGTCTCCCAGATGCATGTGTCAAGACTGTTGGCCAGAAGCTTCGCCCGACTCCGATCCGCAAACAGGATCGAGGCCTAACCGGATCGGGTAGAGCGCCCGAAGTCCGTTTCGCGCGGCCCGAATGCGCCGCACCCCCCGTTAACTGCGCAGACGCCACAAAGACTTGTCGACATGTCACTACAGCGTGTTGCCGACATGTGACATTCTGCGGGAACCGCGTTTGCCGTGGCCTCGCCTCCGGTATTCAGGTGGAGGCTGCGTTCCTCCGATGGTCGCGGCTCCACGCGACCGTCCGCGACCTCAAGGGGGTGGCATGTCCGCAGAACAGGGCAGCTCGAAGGTGCTCACGCTCACGAAGAGCGAACCCGCACCCGCTGTGCTCACCAGCTCGCCGGAAGCCATCGACACCCGCACTCTGTCCCGCTCCCTGTTCCTGCGGCTCGCCGCGCTGGGGCCCGCACCGGGCCCCGACGGAACGGACAGCCCGGAACGTGCCTACGTACGGGACACACTCATCGAGCTCAACCTCCCGCTGGTCCGGTACGCCGCGGCGCGGTTCCGCAGCCGCAACGAACCGATGGAGGACATCGTCCAGGTCGGCACGATCGGCCTGATCAAGGCGATCGACCGGTTCGACTGCGAACGGGGTGTGGAGTTCCCGACCTTCGCGATGCCGACCGTCGTCGGGGAGATCAAGCGGTTCTTCCGCGACACCTCCTGGTCGGTGCGCGTGCCGCGCCGGCTCCAGGAGCTGCGGCTCGCGCTGACCAAGACCAGCGACGAGCTCGCGCAGCGGCTCGACCGCTCGCCGACCGTGCCCGAGCTGGCCAAGGCGCTCGGGGTCTCCGAGGAGGACGTGGTCGACGGCCTCGCCGTCGGCAACGCGTACACCGCCTCCTCGCTGGACTCGCCCTCACCCGAGGACGACGGCGGCGAGGGCTCCCTCGCGGACCGGCTCGGTTACGAGGACGCGGCGCTGGAAGGCGTCGAGTACCGCGAGTCGCTCAAGCCGCTGCTGGCCAAGCTCCCGCCGCGCGAGCGCCAGATCATCATGCTCCGGTTCTTCGCCAACATGACCCAGTCGCAGATCGGCGAGGAGGTCGGCATCTCGCAGATGCACGTCTCGCGCCTGCTGACCCGTACGCTCGCCCAGCTCCGGGAAGGACTCATCGCCGACTGACGCCGTGGACTCCCGTACCGGAGCACAAGGGTTCCGATTTGACGGACCGTCAGCCACACTGGCGCGATGCGACGTCAGATGCTCGGCTCGAACGGCCGCCGGGGCGCCATGATCGCCGCCTCGGCGGCCGTGCTGTGTCTGGGCGGCGTACTGGCCGCCTGCGGCGGCGGTACGGCGGACGAGGGCTATGTGGCGCTCGGCGCGGCGGGAACGGATCCCGGGAGGGCTCCGGCGGGGGCGCAGGCACCGTCGGGGAAGGTGACGCTGGTCCCGCTGGACCGGGGCGGCAAGGAACGCGGCCCCGGCGGGGGTGGTGGCGGCGACGAGGCGGCCGGAGGCCGCTCCGGCAGCCATGAGCCCGCGCCGGGTGCCTCAGGACGCGCCCACGGATCCGGAGCCACGGATTCCGCGAGCGGCGGAACCTCCCGGCCGCCCGGCCGACCCGACGCGAACGGCACAGGCGGCACAGGCGGCACAGACGGCAGTCACAGCGGCGGCGGTACGGGGAGTGCGGGCGGCCCTGGAGGAGGCTCCACGGGTTCCACGGGGCCCACAGCCCCCTCGGTGCCCGGATCCCCCGCCCCCGGCGGGCCCGCCGAGCTGACGGTGGGCGCCCCCGTGCGGGCGGCGGCGGACGAGCGCTGGTGCGAGAAGGTGACTGTGGAGTTCCGGAACACCGGAGGATCAGCGGCGCGCTCGGGAACCGTCACCTTCGCCACGCATGTGATCGGCGCACTGGGGGTCGACTGGGCGACCATCGAGTCGACCGGGCCGCTGCCCGCGCCGATCGACGCGGGAGCGGCGCGGACGAAGACGTACACCGTCTGCGTGGACGCCTGGCGGGTGCCCCTGGGGATGCATGTCGAGACCCGGGACGTCACCGCCGTATTGAAGTGACGGGTGGATGGGTGCGGTGCGCGGTGGCCGGGGAGCCGGTCAGCCGAGCGCGAGCCAGGCGACCGCTCCGAGGACGACGACCACCGCGACGACGGCGGCGATCACCCCGGCCTTCGGTCCGGACGACGCGGCCGGCTGCTGCCGGCGCTGCGGCTCGCCCTCGTCGACGAAGGCGCGGAACATCTGGGTGCTGCCGGCCGGGTCGTGGTTGCCCTCGGGGCCCTGCGGGGCGTGGGGGTTGTGTGCCATGGGCCAGGACCCTAGCGAACTCGGCGTTCCGGCCCAACCCCCGGGTCGGCGAAGGGCCGAGGCCAGGGCCGGGAAGTAGGTGCGGAAGCGGCTGCCGTCCGGCGGTGGAGCGGGGCGCGCGGGGTAGCGCGCCGGGTGGGGCACGCCGTCGCCGATTCCGTACGCATACAGACCAGTTAGGGGGCGCGGTGCGGATTCTCTTCGGTAACTCGCTTCCCCCATGCAGGAGTTGGCGCGCAGATGTCACCCCTCGACACCCGCGCGCGCACGCCGCGTGCCCGGCCCCTCACGCAGCCGCGCCCGCCCCGCCGTCAATGCCGCCGACGCCTCACCCGCCCCGGCTGTGGCATGACACACACTCCTCATCACCCGCCCCCCACACGCTGGGGCTTTGACCCGGGCCGTACGTAGCCTTTTGCTTTCCTTTACTTCTGCAAGCCCCTTTTCGTTTGCCTGCAGCAACCAACGGCTTCTATGGTTGCCCTAAGCAACAAGATGAACCGGTGAGATGTCTGGGGGTCCCGTGGCGGCACGGAGTCAGTACGAAGAGCTGGCCCGGCAACTCAGCGCCGTAGGGGCCGTCAAGCGGGGTCTCGCCCGGATCCTGCCCGCCGAATGTCCGGCCGGCTCCGCCGCCGTACTGGCTCTCCTGAGGCAGCACGGCGAGATGCGGATCAGCCGGCTGGCCGAGCTGCTGGACGTCGATATGTCGGTGACCAGCCGTCATGTCGCCCATGTGGCGGAGCGTGGCTGGATCGAACGGTCCCCCGACCCGGCGGACAAGCGGTCCCGCATCCTGCGGCTGACCCCCGACGGACATGACGTACTCGGCGAGCTGAACCGGCGTACCACCGAGATGTTCGCCCACAACCTCTCCGACTGGTCGGACGACGAGGTCGGACAGCTCAACACTCTGTTGGCCCGGCTGCGCGACAGCTTCGCCTGTCGCGGGCCCAGCGGGTGCGGCCCCGGAAAGCACAGCGGCGACTGCCGTTCCCGGCCTGCCGACAGCGACAACGACGTGCACACCCGTACACCCGTGTAACAGAAGCAAAGACAAGGACTTAAATGGCTACGACCACACCGACCGGTGTGCGGGGCGGCCACGCCAAGCACGGGGGATCGCCCGATCCCTCCTCCGGCGCGCCGATGACACACCGGCAGATCATGGAGGCACTGGCCGGGCTGATGCTCGGCATGTTCGTCGCGATCCTGTCGTCGACGGTCGTCTCGAACGCACTGCCCGAGATCATCTCCGACCTCGGCGGCGGCCAGAGCGCCTACACCTGGGTCGTCACGGCCTCGCTGCTGGCCATGACCGCCACCACTCCCCTGTGGGGCAAGCTCTCCGACCTGTTCAGCAAGAAGCTGCTGGTCCAGATAGCCCTGGTCATCTACGTCGCCGGCTCGGTCGTCGCCGGTATGTCGACCAGCAGCGGCATGCTGATCGCCTGCCGTGTCGTCCAGGGCATCGGCGTCGGCGGTCTCTCCGCCCTCGCGCAGATCGTCATGGCGGCGATGATCGCCCCGCGTGAGCGCGGTCGCTACAGCGGATACATCGGTGCGGTGTTCGCCGTCGCCACCGTCGGCGGTCCGCTGCTCGGCGGCGTCATCACCGACACCAGCTGGATGGGCTGGCGCTGGTGCTTCTACGTCGGCGTGCCGTTCGCCGTCATCGCGCTGATCGTGCTCCAGAAGACCCTGAAGCTCCCGGTCGTGAAGCGTCAGGTCAAGGTCGACTGGTGGGGCGCGTTCTTCATCAGCGCCGCCGTGTCGCTGCTGCTGCTCTGGGTGACCTTCGCCGGGGACAAGTACGACTGGCTCTCCTGGCAGACCGCCGCGATGCTCCTCGGCTCCGTCGCGCTCGCCGGGCTCTTCGTCGTCGTCGAGTCCAAGGCCAGCGAGCCGATCATCCCGCTGCGCCTCTTCCGTAACCGCACCATCACGCTGGCCTCGCTGGCCTCGCTGTTCGTCGGTGTCGCGATGTTCGCGGGCACCGTCTTCTTCAGCCAGTACTTCCAGCTGGCGCGCGGCAAGTCGCCGACGATGTCCGGCGTCATGACCATCCCGATGATCGCGGGCCTCTTCATCTCCTCGACCGTCTCCGGCCAGGTCATCACCAAGACCGGCCGCTGGAAGGCCTGGCTGGTCAGCGGTGGCTTCCTGGTCACCGCCGGGCTCGGGCTGCTGGGCACCATCCGGTACGACACGGAGTACTGGCACATCGCGGTCTTCATGGCCGTCATGGGTCTCGGCATCGGCATGATGATGCAGAACCTGGTGCTCGCCACGCAGAACCAGGTCGCCCCGTCCGACCTCGGCTCGGCCAGCTCCGTCGTCACCTTCTTCCGTTCCCTCGGCGGTGCGATCGGCGTCTCGGCGCTGGGCGCCGTCATGGCGAACCGCGTCACCCACTACGTCAAGGACGGCCTCGCGGAGCTCGGCCCCAAGGGCGCTGCCATGGGTCACGGCGGCACCGGCGGCGGGGGCATCCCCGACCTGGACAAGCTGCCCGCGCCGTTCCGCACGGTCGTGGAGAGCGCCTACGGGCACGGTGTCGGCGATGTCTTCCTGTACGCCGCTCCGGCCGCGCTGGTCGCCTTCCTGATCACGATCTTCATCAAGGAGGTCGCGCTGAAGACCAACGCGTCGAGCGAGGCCCCGGCCACGGCCGAGACCCCCGTCGTCGCCGCGGTCGAGGCCGCGGCCGCCACCGCCGAGCCGGTCTCCGAGGCAGCGGCCGGGATCACCGCGGTCGACACCCTGGAGGCCCCGGTCGCCACCCTGCAGGGCACGGCCGTGCACGGTGTGGTGCGCGGCGCCGAGGGCGCACCCGTCGCCCGTGCCGCCGTCACGCTGATCTCGCTGGCCGGCCGGCAGCTGGGGCGCTCCGTCGCCCAGGACGACGGCGGCTACGGTCTGGACGCGCCGGGCTCCGGCTCCTACGTCCTGATCGCCTCCGCCGACGGCTACCAGCCGCAGGCGTCCACGGTGGTCGTCGGTGACGAGCCGCTGGCGTACGACATCCTGCTCTCCGGTACGAGCGGACTGGCCGGCGTCGTGCGGGCCGCGGAATCCACCGCTCCGGTGGAGGGCGCCATGGTCATCGTGACCGATGTGCGCGGTGAGGTGCTGGCCACCGGCAAGTCCGGTGAGACGGGCGAGTTCGCCTTCGGCGAGCTGGTGCCCGGTTCGGTGACCGTCGCGGTGAACGCCGCCGGGTTCCGTCCGCTGGCGCTGCCGGTGGAGATCGGCGGCCAGGGCGTCACCCGGGTCGAGGCCGCGCTCCAGGCCGGTGCGCTGGTCCAGGGCGTCGTCCGGGCCGGGACCGCCCGGCGACCGATGCCGGACGCCCGGGTCACACTGGTCGACGCGGCGGGCAATGTGATCGCCACCTCGACGACCGGGGAGGACGGGGCGTACGCCTTCACCGACCTGGACGCGGGCGAGTACTCGGTCATCGCGACCGGCTACCCGCCGGTGGCAAGCGCGCTGACCGTGGCCGGCCGCGGGGCCGACGGTCACGACATCGAGCTCGCCCACCCCGGCGAGTAACAGACCTCCGGCAGGTCGGCGCTTCGAGCGGAGACGCCGTACCGGCAGGTGGAAATGGCCCCGGTGGTGGGGACGGCAGGCAGGGGACGGCCTGCCGTCCCCACCCCGGGGCCGACTCATCGAGTCATGGAGCTAGGAGAGAGAACCGGATGGGACTTCGCGCACAGGTACGGACGCGGGACGGCTGGGCGGTCCAGCACGCGGTCGTGACGGTCACCGACATGACCGGCACGCAGGTGCTGCGGGCCACCGCCGACGAGGACGGGGCCGTGCGGACCGGCAGCCCCCTGGAGGCCGGCGCGTACACCGTGATCGTCACGGCGGTCGGGTACGCCCCCGCCGCCTCCACCGCCCTCGTCACGGCGAGCGGGCGGGTCGAGGCCGGCACGGTGGTGCTGGCCCGCCAGGGCGGTGTGGAGCTGCCGCCGCCGGGCGCCTGGTCGCTGGACCCGGCGCACTCCTCGGTGGCCGCGGTCGCGCAGCACCTGGGGATCTCCAGCGTGCACGGCCGGTTCACCGAGTTCAGCGGCCGGATCGAGATCGCGGAGGACGTCCAGCGGTCCCGGGTCGACGCCGTCATCAGCGCGGCGAGCATCGACACCGGCAACAGCATGCGCGACAAGCACCTGCGGTCGCCCGACTTCCTGGACTCGGAGCGGTTCCCGGAGATCACGTACCGCTCGAACGGCCTGACCCCGGCCGGGCCCGACCGCTGGCTGGTCCACGGCGAACTGTCGCTGCACGGTGTCGTGCGCCCGGTCGACCTGAACCTGAGCTACCTCGGGACGGGCCCGGACCCGTGGGGCGGGGTGCGCGCGGCGTTCAACGCGACGGCGGAGCTGCGGCGCGAGGACTTCGCCATGAACTACAACCAGGTGGTGCAGGCGGGCATCTCGGCGATCGGCACGACGCTTCGGGTGGAACTCGACGTCCAGGCCGTGCAGGGCGAGTCCCTGCCGTCGTAGTCGCCGCGCGGGGCGATGCCCTGCCGTCGTAGTCACCGCTCGGGGTAAGTCCCCGCCGTCGTACGCCGCGCGGGGTGAGTCCCCGCCGTCGTAGTCTGCGGACATGGCACCCCACATCGCGACGAACACGGCCGTGGAACTCGACGAGTTGCTGGCCTTCGTACGGCCCAGGCACCGGGCGATCCTGCTGACCACCCGGTCCGACGGCCGCCCCCAGGGCTCGCCGCTGACCTGCGGGGTCGACGACGACGGCCGGATCGTCGTCTCGACCTACCCCGAACGGGCCAAGACCCGCAACGCGAAGCGTGACCCGCGGGTCAGCCTGATCGTCCTCTCCGACGACTGGAACGGGCCCTGGGTCCAGATCGACGGCTCGGCCGAGGTGATCGACTCACCGGAATCGGTCGAGCCGCTCGTCGAGTACTTCCGGAACATCTCGGGCGAGCACCCGGACTGGGACGAGTACCGGGCGGCGATGCTGAAGCAGGGGAAGTCGATCATCAGGATCACTCCGGAGCGGTGGAGTCCGGTGGCCACCGGCGGCTTCCCGGCCCGGCTGGCGTCCGACGGCTGACCACGCGGGTACGAGAACGAGAAGGGGCGGGCGGGTACGAGAAGGGGCGGGCGGAATCCCGGCCGTCCCCCGCCCCCACCCCCCTTTCCCGGCGTTCCCCTCAGCGGTCCCGCATCGCCTCGATGCCCGCGATCAGCAGTTCCAGGGCGAAGGTGAAGTCCCGGTCGCGCATCTCCTCGACCGTGTTGCCGCCGCGGGCGTCCATCACCTGCTGCGAGGACTCCACGATCTGCCGGAGCTGCGGCTGGGCACGGATCGTGCCCATCGCCTGCTGGTAGTACTCCTCCTGGCTGATCCCCGCCGCCGCGCTGCGCTGCGCGAAGTGGCCCTCGACGGTGCCGAATCCGTACACGAACTGGAAGACCGCGGAGAGCGCGCCGGTCTGGTGCCGCAGCGGCAGTCCGGTCGCCCGGATGACGTCCTGGATGGCGTACGACATCAGCATCGCGTGCGGGCCGATGTTGAGGAAGTGCCCGGCGAGCGTCGACACCCAGACGTGCCGGACCAGCAGCTCCCGGTACTCGGCGGCCATCCCGCGCAGCCGGTCCTGCCAGGGCGCGTCCTCCCCCGGGGGCGTGAACTCGCGGTAGACCGAGTCCATGGCCAGCTCCAGCAGATCGTCCTTGGTGTCCACGTACCAGTACAGGGACATCGCGGTGACGTCGAGCTCGGCGGCGAGCCGGCGCATGGAGAACTTGGCCAGGCCCTCGGCGTCCAGCAGCCGGACCGAGGTCGCCGTGATCCGCTCCCGGTCCAGGCCCGCCGTATGGTCCGGTTTGCGGGTGCGCGACGGTGTCCGCCGGTCCAGCCACACGCTGGTCCTGGCAGTGTTCTTCACATGGTCGGCCGCGGACACCATGGCGCACTCTCCTCGTCTTGCCGGCGGGGCGGACCGGCCACGTACGCGTGGATCGCACACGAACGGATCCGTACGGTCCGGTGCGCCCCTCCCCGATGCTATGCCGCCGCGGTGGTGCCGGTGGAGTCCGCCCGGGTGGATTCCACCCGCTCCGCGCGGCGCAGCAGCACGGCGGCGAGCAGGCCACCGACCAGCACCGCGACCGCTCCGAAGAGCTGGCTGGTCTCCAGTCCGGAGGCGAAGGCGTCGGTGATCCCGGCCCGCTCGTCGGCGTCGGTGGCCGAGGCGAGTGCGGCGGGCAGCGACGCCGCCCCGACGGCCGTCGGCACCAGCGCCGCGAACCGCGAGTTGAGCACCGCGCCGAGGACGGCGACCCCCAGGCCGTTGCCGAATTCGGCGAGCGTGCCGTTGACCCCGGCGCCCACGCCCGCCTTCTCCGGCGGAATGGCGCTCATGATCGCGTTGGCCATGGCGGGCATGGCGAGCGCGATGCCCGCGCCCATCACGACCAGGCCGAGCAGCATGCCGCCGTAGCCGTCGCCGCCGAGCAGCGCGATCGCGGCGAGGCCCGCGGCCAGCAGGCTCATCCCGGACGCGATGGTGACCGGCGTGCCCAGCTTGGGCACCAGCCTTGCGCCCAGTCCGGTGAGGTTGAGCGCGACGACGCTCAGCGCCAGCGGCGCCGTACGCAGACCGGCCTCCAGCGGCCCGTAGCCGAGGACGAACTGGAGCTGCTGGGTGAGCAGGAAGAGTGAGCCGCCCATCCCGAACGCGACCAGGATCGCGCCCGCGACCGCCCCGATGAACTTCTGGTTCCGGAAGAAGTGCATGTCCAGCATCGGGTACGGGATGTGCAGCTCCCACAGCACGAATCCGGTGAGGACGGCGACCCCGGTGAAGGCGGTCAGCAGCACCCGGCCCGACGTCCAGCCGTGTTCGGGGCCCGAGATGATCGCGTACACGACGGATGCCATGCCGATGGTGGAGAGCAGTGCGCCGAGCAGGTCGGGGCGGTCTCCGCCGGGGTTCTTGGACTCCGGGACGAGCCGGGCCACGGCGACCAGTCCGATGACCGCGACCGGGATGTTGATCAGGAAGATCGCGCCCCACCAGAAGTGGTCGAGCATCACTCCGCCGATCAGCGGTCCGACGGCGAACCCGAGCGAGCTGACGGTCGACCAGATGCCGATGGCCTTGACGCGCTCCGTCTCGTCGAAGATCTGCACGACGACGGCCAGGGTGGTGGTCATCAGCAGCGCGCCGCCGATGCCCATGCCCGCGCGGGCGGCGATCAGCTGTACGGACGTCTGGGCCAGTCCGGCCACCAGCGAGCCGATGCCGAACAGGGCGAGTCCGGCGATCAGCATCTTCTTGCGGCCGTAACGGTCGGCGGAGCTGCCCGCGGTGAGCAGCAGACCCGACTGGACCAGCGAGTAGGCGTTGATCATCCACTGCACATCGGCGGTGGAGGCGTCCAGCTCCCAGGTGAGGGAGGGGATCGCGACATTGAGAACGGTGTTGTCGAGCAGCACGGTGAGCTGGGCGAGACAGATGACGCCGAGGATCAGCCAGCGTTGTGGATGGCTCGGCGACGAGAGGTTGTTCTGCTCGGCGGCGGTCGCCGTCATACGGACTCCTGATCCCTTGTACGGTGTACGACTGTGAGGCGCTGTACACCGTATAGCTACTCCTGTACGGCGTACAACACATTTCCGCGCGGTACCGTGCTCGCCGCTGATCCGACAAGGGCTGGAGTGGTATGTCACTGCGTCGTCGTACGGTGGAAGTGCTGGTCACGGCAGGGCTGTTGGGCACGGCGTTCGCGCCTCCCGCGGTGGCCGGGGAGGGCCCCGGGCGCGCGGTGCCGCTCCGGGTGGCCACGTACAACATCCATGCGGGGGCGGGCATGGACGATGTCTTCGATCTCGACCGGCAGGCCGCCGAGCTCCGCTCGCTGGACGCCGATGTGATCGGGCTCCAGGAGGTCGACGCCCACTGGGGCACCCGCAGCGAGTGGCGCGATCTGGCGGCCGAGCTGGCCGAACGGCTGGACATGCGGGTGTCGTTCGCCCCGGTCTACAGCCTCGATCCGGAGACCCCGGGGGCGCCACGACGCGAGTTCGGGGTCGCGGTGCTCTCCAGGTACCGGATCGTGAGCGCCGAGAACCACGAGATCACCCGGCTCTCCACTCAGGTCCCCGACCCCGTTCCGGCCCCCGCGCCCGGCTTCGGCGAGGTGGTCGTGCGGGTGAAGGGGCTGCCGGTGCACGTCTATGTGACGCATCTGGACTACCGCGCCGATCCGTCCGTGCGCACGGCCCAGGTCGCCGACACCCGCCGGATCATGGCCGAGGACCGGGCGCCCGGCCGGCAGCGGGTCCGGCAGATCCTGCTCGGCGACTTCAACGCGGCCCCGTCCGCCCCCGAACTCGCCCCGCTGTGGCGGGAGCTGACGGACGCCGAGCCCGGCGGGCCGACGTACCCGGCGCAGGATCCGGTGCAGCGGATCGACTACGTGGCGGTGTCGAAGGACTCCGTACGGGTACGCGACGCGGCGGTGGCCGAGACACTCGCCTCGGACCACCGCCCGGTCGTCGCCGATCTGTTGCTGCGGCGCTGAGCTCCTACGCTCCGTCCGTGGCCTGAGCCCTACGCTCCGTCCGTGGGCCGCGTCAGGTCGTAGAAGGTGGCGCTGCCCGCCGTGACCTCCTTGAAGTTCTTCTCCACCCACGAGGAGATCTGCGAGGAGGTGCCGCTGTCGCCGCCCATACGTCCGCCGCCCATGCCGCCGCCCGCGATGAAGTAGTGGATCCGGCCGTCCTCGACGTAGCGCTTGAACTGCGCGAGCGTCGGGGACGGGTCGCTGCCGTTGAAGCCGCCGATCGCCATCACCGGGTCTCCGGTGGCGAGTTGGTAGCTCGCGGCGTTCTGGGAGCCGATGGCGGCGGCGGCCCAGGTGTAGTCCCCGGCGTTCTTCTCCAGGAGAGCCTTGGCCTCGGTGCCGACGGACGCGCCGTTGAGCAGCCCGCCCATGCCGCCGCCTCCGAAGCCCTCGCCCAGGCCGGGCATGGCTCCGGGCCGCTGCCCGTTCTGCGAGGCGCCGGGCCCCCCTGGCATCTGCCCTTGGCCCTGGCCCTGGCCTTGCCCCTGGCCGGGCGGGGTGCCGGTAGGAGGCTGCCCCATGCCGCCACCCTGCTGGCCACCTTGCTGACCACCCTGTTGGTTGGCCTGCCCCGGGAATCGCATCCCGCCGCCCGGACCACCGCCGCGTCCGCCACCGCGTCCACCGCCCCCGCCACCAGGTCCGCCCATGCCGCCGAATGACGGGCCGGCCGTGACGATCGAGCCCTGGTGCCCGGTGTTCAGCGTGCTCAGGGTGTACGCGGCGGGACCGGCCAGCGACGCGGCGAGGCCCAGTCCCACCGTGGCGAGCGCCAGCCGGCGCCCCAGCCGGGAGGCGAGCAGCAGCCCCAGCGCGCCGACGATCCCCGTGACGAGCACGGCCGTGCGCAGCCACGGCTGATAGTCCGGGGTCCGCCCCAGCAGTACGTACGACCAGTACGCCGTCACGGCGACCGTGCCGCCGAGCGTCGCCCCCGCCCACCAGCGGGCCCGCTCCTCCCACAGGACCGTGGCGCCCATGCCGGTCAGCGCCGCGGCATAGGGGGCGAGGGCGACCGTGTAGTACTGGTGGAAGATACCGGCCATGAAGCTGAACACCGCGGCGGTCATCAGCAGCGAGCTGCCCCAGGCGAGGAAGGCCGCACGGGCCGTGTCCGTCCGCTTCGCCCGCCAGGTCAGCCAGACGCCCGCGACCAGCAGGATCAGCGCGGCGGGCAGCAGCCAGGAGATCTGGGCGCCGATCTCGGAGTTGAACATCCGGCCGATGCCGGTCTCGCCCCACTGACCGCCGGACCCGCCGCCCGGTCCTCCCCCGCCACCGACGCTGCCGGTCTCCTCACCGTTGATCCGGCCGAGCCCGTTGTAGCCGAAGGTCAGCTCAAGGAAGGAGTTGTTCTGCGAGCCGCCGATGTACGGGCGTGACGCGGCGGGCCACAGCTCGACGATCGCGACCCACCAGCCGCCCGCGACGGTCGTCACGAGGGCCGAGAGCCCGAGCTGGCCGAGCCGTCTGCGTACGGGGACCGGCGCGAACACCGCGTACAGCACGGCCAGCGGCGGCAGGATCAGGAACGCCTGGAGGGTCTTGGCCAGGAACGCGAACCCGACCGCGACCCCCGCCCACACCAGCCACTTGGTGCGGCCGTGCTCCATCGCGCGCAGCACGCAGTAGACGGTGACCGTCATCAGCAGTGCCAGCAGCGCGTCCGGGTTGTTGAAGCGGAACATCAGCGCGGCCACCGGCGTGAGCGCGAACACCGCCATCGCGATCAGCCCGGCCACTGCGTTGAACCGGCGGCGTACGCCCGCGTACAGCACCCCGGCCGTGGCCACCCCCATCAGTACCTGCGGGAGCAGGATCGCCCAGGAGTTGAGGCCGAGGATCAGTACCGACAGGGCCATCGGCCAGAGGGCGGCCGGGGGCTTGTCGACGGTGATGGCGTTGGCCGCGTCCAGCGAGCCGAAGAAGAGGGCCTTCCAGCTCCGGCTGCCCGCCTGGGCGGCGGCGGAGTAGAAGGAGTTGGCGTATCCGGAAGCGCTGAGGTTCCACAGGTACGCGGCCCCGATGACCAGCAGCAGCGCGAGGAAGGCCGGCCGCGCCCAGCGCGGGTCCTCGGGCCTGCCCCGCCACACGCGGTGCGCCAGGGGCCTGTCCGGGCGGCCGTGGGCCGGCGCGGTGGACGGCGGGGGCGCCGGTACGCCCGGCGGGGCCGGGAGGTGGTCGGGATGCAGCGTGGTCATCGGAGGGTCCCCGTTTCGTGGTGGGTGTCATCGGCGTGCCCGGCCGAAGAGGCGGCGTGCCCGGCCGAGGAAGCGGCGGGGGCGACCTCGGAGCAGGCGGCGGGGGCGGCCCCGGAGCAGGCGGGGTTCCGGTCCGTCCGCTCCGGGAAGACCCAGGCGCGGAAGAGCAGGAACCGCAGCACCGTCGCCGCGAGGTTGGCCGCGATCAGTACGGCGAGTTCCGTGGCGTGCGAGGGCGATCCGGACGCCGCTCCCAGCGCGGCCAGCGATCCGCTGGTCAGCGCGAGACCGATGGCGAAGACGACCAGGCCCTGCGCCTGGTGGCGTACGGCTCCGCCCCGGCCCCGTACGCCGAAGGTGAGCCTCCGGTTGGCCGCCGTATTGGCGACGGCCGACACCAGCAGCGCACCCCCGTTGGCGATCTGCGGGCCGGCGCCCAGCCGGAAGAGCGAGTACAGGGCGAGGTAGCAGAGCGTGGACAGGGCGCCGACCACGCAGAACCCGACGAGCTGCCGGGCCAGGCCGCCCGGTACCCCGTTCAGCGCACGGTCGCGCGGATCGTCCCCGAAGGGCCGGGCCAGCCGGTCCAGCGGCAGCGCGCCGACCGCCAGCGCCCGCCCCACCCGCCACACGCCCTTCAGGTCCTCGGTCGCCGTCCGCACGATGTGGACGGTGGAGTCGGGGTCGTCGACCCAGTCGACCGGCACCTCGTGGATGCGCAGCCCGGCGCGTTCGGCGAGCACCAGCATCTCGGTGTCGAAGAACCACCCCGAGTCCTCCACCATCGGCAGCAGCCGTTCCGCGACATCGCGCCGGATGGCCTTGAACCCGCACTGGGCGTCGCTGAACCGGGCGGCCAGCGACGAGCGGAGGATGAGGTTGTAGGCGCGCGAGATGAACTCCCGCTTCGATCCGCGCACCACCCGCGAGCTCCGGGCCAGCCGGGAGCCGATGGCCAGGTCCGAGTGGCCCGAGATCAGCGGGGCGACCAGCGGCAGCAGCGCGTTGAGGTCGGTGGACAGGTCGACGTCCATATAGGCCAGGACCGGCGCGTCCGAGCCCGCCCAGACGGTACGCAGCGCCCGCCCCCGGCCCTTCTCCTCCAGCCGGTACGACCGCACCCGGGGCAGCGCCGCCGCGAGCCGCGCCGCCACCTGCGGCGTCCGGTCGGTGCTGGCGTTGTCCGCGACGGTGATCCGGAAGGCGTACGGGAAGGTGCGCGCCAGATGGTCGTGCAGGCGCAGCACACACGGTTCGAGGTCCTTCTCCTCGTTGTAGACGGGTACCACCACGTCGAGCACGGGCGCACCCGCCGTATCGACCGCTCCGGCGAGGAGATGGTCCCGGGCCGGCAGGGTGCTCCAGGGAGTGTCGGTTCGCATGGGACCGACACTCGCCACCCCCGCTGTCACGCCGGTGTGCTGAGCCTGTCCCCCCACTGTGAATCCGGACCGACCGTGTGAAGCGCGGGCAGCCGGACGGCGAACACCGTGCGTCCCGGCACCGATTCCACCGAGACCCGGCCGCCGTGCGCGGCGACGACCGCCTGCACGATGGCGAGCCCGAGCCCGGTGGAGCCCGCGCCTCGGGAGCGCGAGGCGTCACCGCGCGCGAACCGCTCGAAGACGTGCGGCAGCAGCTCGGGCGGGATGCCGGGCCCGTCGTCCCGGACCTCCAGCGTCACCCAGGGCCGGTCGGCCGCCGCCGACGTCACCCGGACGGTGACGGTCGTGCCGGGCGGGGTGTGGGTACGGGCGTTCGCCAGCAGATTGACCAGCACCTGATGGAGCCTCATCGGATCGCCGCGCACGGTCGCGGGCTCGTCCGGCAGTTCGAGGCGCCAGTGGTGGCCGTGGTCCCCGGCGGCGCGGGCATCGCTCACCGCGTCGACGACGACCGGGGAGAGGTCGGTGCTCTCCAGGCCGAGCGGGCGTCCGGCGTCCAGCCGGGCGAGCAGCAGCAGATCCTCCACCATGCCCGTCATCCGCTCCGCCTCGGACTCGATCCGGCCCAGGGCGTGCCGGGTGTCGGGGCCGGTCTCCTCGCGTCCGCGCCGGGTCAGTTCGGCGTATCCGCGGATCGAGGCCAGCGGGGTGCGCAGCTCATGGCTGGCGTCCGCGACGAACTGGCGCACCCGGGTCTCGCTCTCCTGCCGCGCCGCCAGCGCCGAACCGACGTGGCCCAGCATCCGGTTGAGCGCCGCGCCCACCTGGCCGACCTCGGTCCGCGGATCGGCCTGGGCCTGCGGGACCCGCTCCAGGAGGGCCACCTCGCCGCTGTGCAGCGGGAGTTCGGAGACCAGGGTCGCGGTCGCGGCGATCCGGCGCAGCGGCCGCAGCGCGACACCGACCATGGCGGCGCCCGCGAGCCCGGCCGCGATCAGCCCGGCGCCGGTGACGCACACCTCGACGACGATCAGGGTGGTGAGCGCGGAAACCACCTCGTCGGCGGGGATGCCGACGAGGACGATCACCCCGTGCGGGTCCGTGACCGCCTCCACCCGGTTGGCCCCGAGCCCCGGCAGGTCGACGCTCCTCGCCCCGCCGCCGACGGTGACGCCCGCCGCCGCCAGGGCGCTGCGCTGGGCGCCGGTCATCGGCTGCCCGCTGTCCTCGGCGTCGGACCCCGGAGTGGCGGCGCTCTCCACGACCACGCGCGACGCAATGACCGAGCCGTCCGTCAGCACGGCCCCGAAGGCGCCGACGGGCAGCCCGCGCGCATCGACGAAGGCCAGCGGGTCCAGGCTCCGCAGCGGGCCGCCGGGCAACGGTCCCCCGCCGCCCGGCGGCTTCGCGGCGCGTCCGGCGATGGCGTGCAGCTGGTCGTCGAGCTTGCCGTACATGTAGCTGTGGAAGGCGATGGTGGTGACCGTGCCGATGACCGCGGCGACGACGGCGATCAGCGTGACCGCCGAGACCACGAGCCGGGTCCGCAGCGTCCACGGCCCCCGCCACCGGCGCGGGCGGCTACTCACCGGGCTTGATGAGATACCCCGCCCCGCGCCGGGTGTGGATCATCGGTGACCGTCCGGCGTCGATCTTCTTGCGCAGATACGAGATGTACAGCTCGACGACGTTGGCCTGGCCGCCGAAGTCGTAGTTCCACACCCGGTCGAGGATCTGCGCCTTGCTCAGCACCCGCCGCGGATTGCGCATCAGGAAGCGCAGCAGCTCGAACTCGGTCGCGGTGAGGTGGATGGAGGCCTCGCCCCGGCTCACCTCGTGGCTGTCCTCGTCGAGGACCAGATCACCGACGACGAGCGTCGACTCGCTGCGCACGGCCGCCGTGCCGGACCGCCGGATCAGCCCGCGCAGCCGCGCCACGACCTCCTCCAGGCTGAACGGCTTGGTCACGTAGTCGTCGCCGCCCGCCGTGAGGCCGGCGATCCGGTCCTCCACCGCGTCGCGCGCGGTCAGGAACAGGACGGGGACCTCGGAGAGCTCCCGCCGCAGCCGGCCGAGCACGGCGAAGCCGTCCGTGTCGGGCAGCATCACATCGAGGATCACCACGTCGGGCCGGAAGTCGCGCGCCATCCGGACGGCCCCGGCACCGTCCCCGGCGCTGCGCACCTCCCAGCCCTCGTAGCGCAGCGCCATGGAGAGCAGCTCGGCAAGCGGAGCCTCGTCGTCCACCACCAGTACGCGGACGGGGGTGCGGTCCGCCCTCAGCCGTTCGGTACGCCCCTGGGGCGAGGTCGTCGTCGTCATGCCCCAACCCTGTGAGGCTCCCCTGAAAGGGTCCTTACCCGTTTCTGTGAATTCCCTGAGAAAGCAGCACCGCCGACGGGCCGTCAGCCGAGCTCGAACAAGGCGCTCGCGTTCCCGTGGCAGACCGCCCGCAGCCAGTCCTCCCCGAGCTCCAGCCGTTCCAGCGCGTGCAGTTGGTGCGCGTACGGATACGGGATGTTCGGGAAGTCCGTGCCCAGCAGGATCCGGTCCCCGAGCGCCGCGAGCCGCCCCCGCTCGGCCGGCGGGAACGGGGCGAAGTCCTCCGTGAAGTCCGTGAACGCCATCGTCGTGTCGAGCCGCACCCGGGGGTACGTCTCCGCCAGCGCCAGGAACTCCGTGTACTCCGGCATCCCCAGGTGGGCCACGATCAACGGCAGCCGGGGATGCCGGGCGAGCAGCCGGCCGACCGGCTCGGGGCCGGTGTGCCTGCCGGGTGCGGGCCCCGAGCCGCAGTGCATCACCACCGGGATCCCGGCCTCGGCGAGCAGCCCCCAGACGGGTTCGAGCAGCGGGTCGTTCGGGTCGTACGCGCCGACCTGGAGGTGCGACTTGAAGACCCGGGCCCCCGCCTCGACGGCCTCGCGCACATACGCCTCCACGCCCTCCTCCGGGAAGAAGGTCGCGGTGTGCAGGCAGTCCGGCACCCGGCGGGCGAAATCGGCTGCCCAGCCGTTCAGCCAGGCGGCCATCCCGGCCTTGTGCGGGTAGAGCATCGAGGTGAACCGGAGCACGCCGAACGAACGCAGCAGCGCGAGCCGTTCGTCCTCGTCGCGGCGGTACTCGATCGGCCACTCCATCCCGGTCAGCGGCCCCGCCGAGTCGAAGTAGGCCCAGACCTTGCGGAGCACCCGCTCCGGCATGAAGTGCGTATGGACATCGATGATCCCGGGCAGCCCCAGCCGTTCCCGGAACCGCACGACGTCGTCGGCGTCACCACTCATCCCACGCCCCTCTCACCGTTCTCACCGTCCGTCCGGTCCGGCTCCCACCGGTCCGGACGGATCCGACGATCTCAGAACAGCCCGCCCTGCACGCCACCGCCCCCGAGGTCGGCCACCGGCACCCCGACCCCGGCCCGCGCGTCCGCCGCCACCAGCTCCCACCCGGTCATCAGCCGGGTGTCCAGCACCACGACCCCGTCGGCCGTCGCCAGATGCAGATCGGGCCCGGCCGCCGCCAGCAGCCGCCCCGCGACCGCACCCCCGGCCACCAACTCGGTCACCGCCGAGGCCACCTCGACCACCCCGTCGATCCCGAACAGCCCCGCGTGATCGACCGCCTCGAATGGCAGCCGCTCCAGCGACTCCGGCCATCCGGCCCCCTCCAGCGCCACGGCCCGTCCGTAGAGCTCCGCCACCTCGGCCCCGCGCTCCGCCGCCCCCGGCAGCGCCCCGCGCACGGCCCGCTTCCTGGCGTACGGGATCCGGTCCGGCACCCCGAGCGCCGACCGCAGCAGCTCCTCGGTCCGCCGGCACGCCATCAACGGCCCCCGGCCCAGCCAGCTGAACACCACGGCCCCCTGCTCACGCAGCCGCGCCGCCTCCCGCTCCTCCGCGGTGATCCCGACCTTCACCATCCCCGGCCCGAACCAGGCCAGATAGACGCGGTACGTCCTCGGGTCGTCGGCGATCGTGTCGGCGGCCACCGAATGCGCCCGGTCCAGCCGCGCACACTCCGGACACCGCGCCCCCGTGCTCCGCCCCGACACCACGGCCCCGACCGGACACGCGTTCCCGCGCGCCCCGGTACAGCCCCGCGCCCCCTGGGCCCGGAACCCGAACTCCGCCCCGTACATCTGCGCACTCGCCCGCACGGCCCCGCCGCGCCGCCAGCCGAGCACGGGCGGCCCCTGCGCGTCGGGCCACCGCAGCCCGGTGCACTGCCATCCCATGGCCACCACCATGAACGAACCTCCGGAGCGACGTCAGCGGACGGCCTCGGCGGCCCCGCGCCGAGACAGGAAATCCGGAGGTCTCCGGAGAGCCGTGCCAAGTATCCCGTTCAACTGCTTTCCAGACATGATCGGTTGGAGAATCCACGTGTCCGACTCCGACGACACCCGCGCCACCGGCGACCCGTCCGGGAGGGCCGATCGCAGCCACCGGACAGTGATCATCGCGGCTGTCATCACCGGCGCGGCCACCATCCTCGCCGCCGTGATCGCGACCACGGTCGCGGGCGGCACCTCCCCGAAGGCACCCGCCGCCGCAGCGCCCCCGGCACCGCAGCACACCTCGGACACCTCGGACACCCCGCGCCCCGTGCAGAGCCTTCCGTCCACACCGCCGCCCCCGGCACCGTCCCCCACGGCCGCCCGCATCATGGCCGCCCCCGACTCGGCCGCCACAGGAGCCACCGTCACGATCACGGGCTGAGGGAACGGCGGGCGCGGCGGCGCCCTCAGTCGGATGCGAGGAACTCGGCGAGCCGAAGCGTGTCCTGGAGATAGCGCTCATAGGGAAAACCGGCCGCGACGAGCCCGGCGCGGAGCTCGTCGTAGAGCGGCTTACCGGCGGCGTGGAAGGCCTTCCGGCCCGCCTCGGTGAGGCGGACCAGCCGCCGCCGCGCGTGTGCGGGGTCGACGGTGATCTGCACCAGGCCACCCGCTTCGAGCGGCCGTAGCGCCCGGCTGATCGCCGGGTCCGACACCGACAGCGCCTGTGCCAGCCGATGCTGCGTCGTCGGCTCGATGTCCTCCAGCGTGCCCAGAAGCCGTATCTGGCTGTAGGTCAGCCCGTCGGGGTCGTCCGTGCGCTGCCGGGTCGCCTCACCCAGCAGCATGACCACGCGGTGCAGCAGGTCTGCGAGTCCGTCATCCACACCACCACTATACCTGACTCTTGACTGGTTAATATTAACCAGGTAAGACTGAACCCATGGACACCTTCTCGTACGTCGCCCAGTCCGCGTTCCCCCTGGTCTGGATCCTGGTACCGGCCATCGGAGCCTTCGTACGGACCCGCCACGCCCAGTCACCCCAGCAGGCGCTGGAAACCTGGCAGCGCTGGTGGGCCATCGGCGCCTTCGGCGTCGGCAGTCTCTGGATGACGGTCGCGTTCCTCGCCTTCCCGGACGTCATGGCCACCGCGATCGGCTTCGACCGGACGCCCTTCATGTTCGAGATCGCCTTCGCCAACCTCGGGCTGGCCGTCATGGGCTTCCGGGCCGCCTCGGCCTCCGCACGCGAGCGCATCACCATCGGACTCGGCGGCGGAATGTTCCTCTGGGGAGCCCTGGCCGGCCACCTCTACCAGTGGTTCGCCAACGGCGACCACGCCCCCGGCAACACCGGCGGGGTCCTCGTCAACGACCTCCTGATCCCGGCGGTCATGATCATCCTGGCCGTACGGTCCCGGCGACTGGAGGCCACACCCCGACCGGCCGCGAACATCGCCGCCTGACCGGCCTCACCCGCCCCTGCATGGCTGTGCACACAGACAGGCCGTGAAGGCAAAAGCCAGAGGCCCTGTGGACTGATCCACAGGGCCTCTGAACTGCTGTGCACTCGGCAGGATTCGAACCTGCAACCTTCTGATCCGTAGTCAGATGCTCTATCCGTTAAGCTACGAGTGCTTGTGCTTCCCGGTTTTTTTCTTCCCGGTCGGCGTTGCGAGAACAACATTACATGACCTGCGCCGTAGCGCGAAATCCATTAGCCACACCCGCCCCGACCTGCGGAAACACCGTGTTCGACGGTTGCGGGGGCGGGGCACCGCGCCCTTGCGGGGCGGGCGGCGGACGGGGCGGGTCCGCATGTGGCCGGAGCCGTACCGACGGGCAAGACCCCGGGGCGCGAGTCAGCGGCCCCCGTCTTCATGGACGTTCACGAGTTCGCCGCCGCGGTGCCGGGAGCGTCAACTTCGTCGGTGCCCGAATCACCCTGAGCGGGGGTGGGCACACCGGGCACGGCGCGGGCTTCCGGCCATGACGGAGTGGGCGGGAGGGAAACAGGGGGCGGGTGCGACGGGCGCGGCGCGACGGTGGCGGCGTGGGGGACTCGGCGGTGGGAGCCGTCCGGGGGCGGGGGCAGCAAACCTGCCGCGCGGGGTTGGCCGAACCGCCCCGCTCCTCGCTTTACGCGATCACCCGGATGCATTGCGCTACTGGATGCACCGGCTCCGCCACGGCGCGCAGTTGTGCGGCCGGGCGGCGGTGCGTTCCAGCAGCGCGCCGACTTGAGGGGAAACCATGTCCACACCTCCCGCTCCGCTCCGGGTCACCCTGGCCAACGGCAGCTTCGAACAGCCCGTCGTCACCGGTGTGGAGATCCTGCCGGACTCCTCGCAGACGCAGGCGCCCAAGCGGGTCCCGGGCTGGCTCACCACCGCCACCGACCACATGATCGAGCTGTGGCACACGGGCTTCAACGGAGTACCGGCGGCCGACGGCACCCAGTTCGCGGAACTCAACGCCAATCAGGTCTCCACGCTCTACCAGGACCTGCCCACCACGCCCGGCACGAAGCTGTACTGGCAGCTGTACCACCGCGGCCGTCAGGGGAACGACACCATGGCCCTGGACATCGGCGCGCCGGGCGCCACGGTCCAGCAGAGACGCTTCACCGACGGCAACACCGCCTGGGGCCACTACACCGGCACCTACATCGTCCCGGCGGGGCAGACCCGGACGCGGTTCGCCTTCCGTTCCGTCTCCGCCGCCGGCGGCAACCAGAGCATCGGCAACTTCCTGGACGGCATCTTCTTCGGCACCGCCCCCTACCTGGTGCTCACCAAGACCGCCGCCCCCACGGGACCGCTGGAGGTGGGTGACGTCATCACCTACCGCATCAACGCCAGGAACGAGGGCGGCGGCGCGGCCGAGAACCTCGTCCTGACCGACGTCATCCCGCAGGGCACGACGTATCTGCCCGGTTCCCTGCGCATCGTCGACGGCCCGAACGCCGGGCCGAAGACCGACGCGCGGGGCGACGACCAGGCGTACTACGACGCCCAGGGCGACAAGGTCGTCTTCGCGCTCGGCAACACCACCACCGGGGAAGGCGGCAGCCTGCCCAACACCGAGACCCTGCCTGCGGGAACCACCGCCGAGTACCGGGTCACCATCGACCGGGCCGCCGGCGGCCGGCAGCTCAGGAACACCGCCTCCGCCTCCTACGAGAACCGCCTCGGCGATACCCCGGAGCCGCTGACGGCCACCTCCAACGAACAGGTCACACAGGTCAACCCGGCCGCCGACCTGTCCGTGGTCAAGGCGGCCGACGCGACCACCGTCACCGTCGGCCAGACCGTGACCTACCGCGTCACCGTCCACAACGCCGGGCCGAACCAGGCCACTGGCGTCACCGTCACCGACCGGCTCCCGGAGGGTCTCGTCTTCCTGTCCGCCGACGGCCCCGGAAGCTACGACCCGGCCACCGGGCGGTGGGCCGTGGGCACCCTGGCCGACGGCGCCGGGGCCACCCTCGTACTGCGGGCCAAGGCGACCGAGGCCGGTCCGGTCGTCAACACCGCCACGGCCACCGCCAACGAAAAGGATCCCGACACCGGCGACAACACCGACGCCGTCACCATCTGCGTCGAGCCGGCTCCCTCCTGCTGCGACCCCTGCGCCACCCGGAAGTAGCCGGGGCGAAGCAACCGGGACCTGCCGCCGGTCGCCGGAACGGCTCCTCCCGGAACGGCTCCGGAAACGACTCAGGGAGTTCAGCCGATGTGGGCTGAACTCCCTGGTCAGAGAGCGGAGGCGGAGGGATTTGAACCCTCGATGGGCTTTAAGACCCAAACCGCATTAGCAGTGCGGCGCCATAGACCGGACTAGGCGACGCCTCCAGCACACCCCGCGCGAGCGCGAGTGGTGCGTGCAGATGATGACACAGTTGAGCGGTGCGTCACCAATCGATGCCTACGGTACTAGGCAGTCGGCCGCGAGGGCAAAGCGCATTCGGTTGCGCAACGCCGTGGCGTGCGGAGCGTTAGTGATGACGGGGCGCCGCCCGCCCTTCCGTCCGTTCCACCGGCACTCCCGCCGAAGTGCACGAGCACAGGAGCCCGCATGCTGCGCCGCCTCGCCCTCACCGCCGTCGCGTCCCTCGCCGCGCTGTCCGCCGCCGCACCGGCCGCGACCGCGGCCACCGGCCCCCTTCCCCTGCCGCTGCCGCTGCCGCTGCTCCAGGACGACGCCGCCACCCGGCTGACGATCACGGTCTCGGGCTCGGGGATCGCCGATGCCGAGGGCACCTTCGAGCTGCGGTGCGGCCCGGCGGGCGGCAGCCACCCGGTGGCGCGGCAGGCCTGCGACCGGCTGGACGAGCTGGCGGGCGCGGGCGCGGACCCGTTCGCCCCGGTGCCGAAGGACGCGCTGTGCACCCTGCAGTTCGGAAGCCCGGCCACCGCCCGGGTCACCGGGACCTGGCACGGACGGAGCGTCGACACGGCCTTCAGCCGGACCAACGGCTGCGAGATCTCCCGCTGGAACAATCTGCGGCCGGTGCTCCCCAACGTCTGACCGGCCGGGCCGCTGAAGGGGCGTCCGTACCCACCGGGCGCCCCCCGGAACAGGGCTCGCGCCACCCACCGGGCGCCCCCGGGAACGGGGCTCGCGCCGCTGCTCAGGACACATCCGCGACACAGGACAGGGCGGAGTCGTACACCGTATGCACAGAACCTTGGTGAGAGCTCCCCCTCATCCGCAGCCCCGTGTCCCCTCCCTGCCTTTAGACTCCTCCAGTGACAGCCCGCGGCCCGAGGGGCAAGATGGGGCCCGCTGTCGGCAAGGTGCGGTAACCAGGGAGGAAGCGTCGTCGTGAGCAGCAGGCCATCCCGAGGCGCTGCTCGCCTCGCAGCCATACTCGATGCACTCCCCGACGGGCTGCTGCTCGTCAACTGCAACGGCACGGTCGTCAACGCCAACACCATCGCGCTGGAGATGTTCGAGACGCCGGGCACCGCGCTCGTCGGGCGCGGGCTCCTGGATCTGCTGCCGGAGTTCGACTCCAAGCTGATCCCGGGATCGATGCGCAGGCCCGAGACCGCGGACGACCGGGGCCGTACGAAGCCGACCCGGATGACCGCGCGGCGCACCGACGGCACCGAGTATCCCGTCGAGGTGACCAGCGCCAGCCTGGAGGACGGGCAGGCCGCGTACAACGACTTCCAGAGCTCCTACAGCGGCAGCTACACCGGCGACGAACTGCTGATGCTCGTCGTACGTGACCTGTCGGGCACCGTGGACACCGAGGCCGAACTGGCCCGTTCGCAGCGGCAGACCGAGATGATCCTGCGGGCCGCGGCCGAGGGCGTGGTCGGCACGGACACCGACGGCCGGGTCGTCCTGGTCAACCCCGCCGCCGCGCAGATCCTCGGCTTCCGCGCCAGCGACCTGGGCGGCCAGGAGCTGCATCCGCTGATCCTGCACTCGCGGGCGGAGGGCGAGCCGTTCCCGTACGAGGAGTCGCCGCTCGCCGACACGCTCAGGTCCGGGCGCAAGCACCGGGTGCGCGGCCAGGTCCTGTGGTCCAAGAGCGGCGCGCAGGTGCCGGTCGACCTGACCACCGCACCAGTCCGGGACGGCGACCAGCTGGTCGGCGCCGTCATGACGTTCACCGACCGCAGGCCGTACGAGGAGCTCGGCGCGGAGCACCGGGCCGAGCTCGCCGAACTGACCAGGAGTCACACCGCCGAGGTCGCCGAGCTGACGGAGCGGCACAGCTCGGAGCTGGCCGACCGCAGCGAGCGGTACGCGGCCGAGCTGGAGGCGCAGGCCGACCGGCTGACGGCGCTGACCGCCCGCCACACCCAGCTCACCGCCGTGCTCGGCGAATCGCTGCGCGGTCCGCTGGAGGAGCTGCGCGGCGAGCTCTCGAAGCTCGCCGCCGACCCGGCGGGGCAGCTGTGGCCCGAGGCGAACCAGATCCTGCACCACCTGGCCGCGGGCTACGCCCGGATGACCACCCTCGTCGACAACGTGCTCGGCTACCAGCGCCTGGACGCCGGCTCGGAGAAGCTGACCAAGGCGAACGTGCTGCTCGACTCGGTCGTGACGGCCGGTATCGACGCGGCCGTCGAGCTGATCGGCCCCGGGCGCGCCCAGTTCGCCGTGCACGCGCCGCCGATCGAGGCCGAGGTGGACGCGGCCCGGCTGGTGACCGCGCTCGCCCATCTGGTCGCGGATGTCGCCGGGGTCGACTCGACCGGCAAGGCCCGGTTGGTGCCCGGCGGCGGGTACGTCGACTCCACGGTCGTCGTCGCGGCGGCGCAGCGCGGTGAGGTCGTACGGATCGAGGTGCGCGGACCGTTCGCCGGGGGAGACCCGGTGCACGAGCCGATCGTGCGCGGGATCGTACGGGCGCACGGCGGCGTGCTCCAGACGCACGAGGTGCCGGGGATGAGCGGCAGCGCGTATGTGCTGGAGGTGCCGTTGGGCGCGGGTTCCGGCACGGTGACGGCGACTGCGCCCGGGGCTCAGCCGGAGAGCGGGACACAGCCCGGCGCCGGGCCCGAGCCGATGGCCGGTCAGGAAGGTCCGGAGACCGCGGGGCAGCAGCCGGGCGGCGGGCGGCGCCGGGCGCGGCGGGCGTCCACGGACGCGTTCCTGGAGAGCCCGATGGGCGGTTCCGGCGGTGACACGGCGGCGGCCGAGCCGACCGGGCGGCGCCGGGCGCGCCGCGAGCCGGTGGCGCCGGACGAGCACGCGGCGCCGGGGGCGCAGGACACGCAGGGCGGCGGTTCGGGGCGC
>NZ_FMBW01000050.1 GCF_900091725.1 Streptomyces sp. DvalAA-43
CCTTTGCCACAGGGACAGTTCGGCAGCTCGGCGGTCCCTCGCGGCCTCCTCCACCAAGGCGTGGGTCCAGCGGCGGACCGAGGTCGCCACCCGCGGCAGCTCCACGACCTCACCCTCACGCACCTGCGCCCATGCCGCCGCCAGATCCGGCAGCAGGATCCGCCAGGAAACCCCGTCGACCACGAGATGATGCAGAACCAACAACAGCCGCCCGGGCACCGAGGGACCTGCGTCGAACCAGACCAACTGCGCCATCACACCGGCGACCGGGTCCAACCTTCCCATCGCCGCGTTCAGTTCGACGGCGGCCGACTCACGCCACCCCGACGCATCCCAACGACCGTCACAAGCAACCCTGCGTATCAGCCCGTCGACCGGCACCACACCCGACGGACCCACCCGGAGGCCACACACACCGTCCTCAGTGACCAGGCGCGAGCGCAGCACGTCATGCCGGTCCAGCACTGTGCGCAGGGTCGCGGCCAACCCGTTCGCGTCGATCCCCTCCGGCAGGTCCACCGTCATGGACATCGAGAACCTGTCGGTGCTGCCCCCCAGATCCATCAGGTACGCGCCTGCCGGGGGCAGCGGCAGCCAGCCCACTCCACCGCCCTCCAACTCCGCCAGGGCCCGCGGCACCACGGCCGCCCCTGCCCGGGCCCGGGCAGCCAGTTCAGCCACCGTCCGCGCTTCGAAGACCTGCCGCGGAGTGACCTCAATACCACGTGCCCGGGCCCGCGCGACGACCTGGATCGAACGGATGCTGTCGCCGCCGACCGCGAAGAAGTCGTCGTCGACGCCCACCCGGTCCAGGCCCAGCACCTCCGCGAACACCGAGGCGAGGATCTCCTCCTCCGGCTTACGCGGCGCCCGGTACTCCCCCGCGGAGAACTCCGGAGCAGGCAACGCCGAACGGTCCACCTTGCCGTTCAGATCCAGCGGCATCCGGTCCAGCACGACCAACGCCGACGGCACCATGTACTCGGGCAGCCGCGCGCCCACGAACCTCCGCACCTCGGCCACGTCCACACCCGCACGCAAATCCGGATCACCGGAATCGACGCCGTACGTCGGCACGACGTAACCCACGAGCTGCTTGCTGCCCACACCCCGGCCGTCGCGGACCACGATCACGGCCTGGTCGACGCCCGGGTGAGCGAGAAGCGCCGCCTCGATCTCAGCGGGCTCGATCCGCAGCCCGCGCAGCTTGACCTGGGAGTCGGCACGGCCCAAGCATTCCAGCTCGCCGGCCTCCGTCCATCGGACCAGGTCGCCGGTGCGGTACATGCGCTCACCCGCGGGCCCGAACGGATCCGCCACGAACCGCTCGGCCGTCAGCCCCGGACGGCCGTGATACCCACGGCCCACCGCGCCCGCCACGTACAACTCACCCACCACACCCACCGGAACCGGAGCCAAACCAGGACCCAGCACATAGGTCCGCATATTGCCCAACGGCCGGCCGATGGGCGCGTTGCCCGTACCGTTCCACGGTACGGAGGGCGGAAGCTCGAAGGCGGTCGCGTAGAAGCTCTCGCTCTGTCCGTAACCGTTGACCACGCGGACGCCGGGCAGCGCGACCCGTACCCGCTCCACGAACGACGAGGTCAGCACCTCTCCGGCGAAGACGACCGTCTCGACGCTGGTCCGGTCGGCGATCTCATCCACCAGCTCGGCGAAGACCGAGGGCACGGCGCTGATCACGCTGCCCTCCCAGCTGTCGCGCTCGCCGAGTTCGAGCACGTCGCGCACGACTTCCACGGTGGCCCCGACGCTCAGCGCGCTGAACACCTCGAAGGCCGACACGTCGAAGTTCACGGAGGTGGCGAAAAGCATGCGGGAACCGGCCGTGAGGTCCATGGTCCCGGCCAGCGAGAGGGCGTCGTTCAGCACGCC
>NZ_FMBW01000095.1 GCF_900091725.1 Streptomyces sp. DvalAA-43
GACCCGGGACCTGGTCCGCCTCGCGAAGTTACGGTGGCGCATCGAGCACGACTACCGCGAGCTGAAGACCACCCTCGGACTCGACCACTTCGAAGGCCGCTCATTCACCGGCCGGCACCGCCACGTCACCCTCGTCACCGCCGCCCACCTGTTCCTGACCGAACAGCGGACCTGCCCAAAAGTCCCTGCCAGGGCCTGACCCTCTACCAGGCCCTGGACCTCCTCCAACATCTGCTGGCCACCTGGACCGGAACCTGCCCCACCTGCCGACAACCCACCCCATGGCAGCCCTACGACACCACCTAACAAAGCCCTACTAGGGACTGTCCGATGGGTCATGCAATGGCGTTCGTGCATGCGGAGTCGCCCCCCGGCAGCCTCAGGCCGGTTCACGAGTTGGTGCGTGATAACGGGTGGGGCGTCGTTGCTGGCAGGTGGGATGATTCGGGTGTGGCGATCATGGTCAATCGGACGGTGCTGGCGCATCGGCTGTTCACGGGGCCCTCCCGGCATCATCTTGCATGTCTGGTCGCGGAGTTGGCCGAGCCATGGCAGGCCGGGGTCGAGGGTCGTCGCCATGCTGCGCGAGGCGGGGCCCGTAAGCGGGCCGCAGGAGCCGGCGCCCGCCATCAGCTGGTGTTCGTCGACCGGCTGGTGGCCACGCTGATCCATCTGCGGCACGACCTGCCGCATGCCGTTTTGGCCCTGTTGTACGGGGTGGACCGTTCCACTGTCACCCGGGCGATCGGAGAGGTGCGCACGCTCCTGGCGGAGCGGGGGTGCGCGGTTCCCGACCGTCCCGGCCTGCGGCTTCGGACGCTGACGGACGTGTTCGCCTACGCCCGGGTCGAAGGCGTCGAGCTGCGTATGGATGCCACGGAGGTCCAGGTCCGCCGGCCACCGGCCCACCGCGGCGGCCGGCGCGCGTTCGTCTCGGGCAAGAAGAAGCAGAACACGATGAAGGCCACCGTGATGGCCGACCGGCGGGGCCGCACATTATGGACCGATGCCCTGCGACCTGGGCGTATGCACGATGCCACGGCCGCACGCAACGAAGGCATCGCCGTCTGCTTCCGGCACTTCCCCGACGTCGATGTCCTGTTGGACGACTGCTACCTGGGCCTGAGCCGCGACCACCGCGGGCAAGCGATCACACCGCCGAGAAAACCCCGGCCGGGAGCACTGCCCGGCAGAGTCGAACAGTGGGAACGCGACCGCCACGGCCACTCGTCCGACCGCATCACCGTCGAACACGCCCTCGCTGATCACAAGCGCTGGAAGCAACTGACCCGCTGGACACATCGCCGCGACCGCCTGCCCGACACCTACCGAGCCATCGCCGGCCTCGTCTCCGACCGCACCAACAACATCTGAAGGCCGCCGTGAGCAAGACAAACACACCTCACCCGCTATCACGCACCAACTCGTCAACCGCCGCGCTCGCCGGAACCGGCTACGACTTTCGGCAGGTCCTGGACTATGGCGGCCACGGCCTCCACCAAAGTGGCCTCCTGCTCCCCGATGTCCTCCGCTGGCTACGGTGATCCGACAAGGCTGAGTTCCGCCTGGAGTTGGTCAGCAACCTTGAGGGGCGGGGACACTCGGCGTCACGTGCTCCTCGCCACCGCTGTCTCCCGGACGAGCTCGGAAATTCAGCCGGTGCAGGTCCAGGACCAGATCGCGAGGCCGGTGGTGACCGGGCAGGCCAAGGCGGCGGTGAAGAGCGGGCGATCGTCCGCGGTCCAAGCAGCATCGCACTCCCTCCAACTCGCCGTCCCACAACGCGCCTACCAGAAGTTGCTCGCGAAACGCGCAGCGTGTGGCCCCAGGCATTGGTGCCGACCACGAGCACGGCTGGGCGATGTATCTGGACGGCAATCACCTGATCGGTCTGCCCTACACCGTGCGCCGCCCGATGTCAGTCCCGTACTCGCACTGGCGCCCGGGGCCTGATCTGCTCAACTCGCCGAAGCTGCGGTTTTACCCGGTCAGGCACGCACAGATGGTGGGCCACGCCCTTGCCGCAGGTTGCGAGGTCGATTCCGGCAGCGGAGGCGAGCTCTGATCAGAGTCGTTCGCGCGTCATTCCACGTCGAACCAGGGCTTGTTGGCAGCCCAGTGCTTCACCCAACCTGCGAATCCGGGTTCAGCCGTGGTGGACCCGAATCCGGCTCCGAATGGAGTCGCCCCTTCGCCGGCGATGAACCATATGTGTCCGCGATGTGGACCAGTGACGACGAGGTGCCAGTACATACCGCAGCCGTCTGTCCCGAGCACGATTGTCCCGTGATTGAACATCTGGTCCAGAATCGGCTCGATCTCCTCCTCCGGCCTTGAGTCTTCGTCCCACAGCCAACTCGAGGTGAGCGGGAAAGGCCGACTCAGATCGCGTTCCCCCCGGCCGTCACCCCAGTCATCAGGCATCTCTGCCAGCCCCACCAACCCATAGTCCGGCGGACCGGTGTGCGATCCGTTGGTGACCTCGGCGACGAAGGTCCGGTAGGGCTCTGGCAGGACTATGCCGTGCTCTGCCTCGAAGGCTTGCACTGCTTCCCAGCCCAGCGCGGACTCACCGCCGTCGTCGACGTCGAAGGCCGCACGAATCGCAGCGAGGTCGTGAGGATCTGCATGCTCGGTGTTCATGCAACCCATTGATACCAGCCAGCAGTGACAGCGACTCTGGTGCATGGCCCTGGGCTGACTACTGCCGCTCCCCTCTGGGTCCTGAACGGCCTCGACGTTACGAACTGAGTCTGCTTCGAAGCGGTCGAGGTACTCGGACATGGGCCCGTCCCTTCCTCATGGCCCGTGCCCGGGACTGTGGAAGTGGAAGTGGGAGTGGAAGAAGACCATGCCGCTCGGATACGGGGGGCTGCCTGCGAGCTCGCACCTGCCTGCACAAGAAGCGCACGTCGCACGGCCGGGTTGGGGTCTCGGCACCGCTCAGGTGGTGCGACTGGTCGATGATTCGGCAATGCGACGGCGGTCTCACCCCGTGACCGGAACCCGCTTGGGGGTGCTTCGGACGATCGAGGCCCTTCGAGAATCGTCAGGCCAGGAAGGGCGGCCGAACCGCCTCCTGGACGGGCTTTCGGCCTCGGCAGCGTGAACCGACCAAACGGTGGTGACCGGGGCAGCCCGAGTAGACCATCGGGATGCCCACCATGCGGGTGGGCATATTGCCCTCGTTGCTTCAGTTCATCTGGACCGGGGCCTGCCCGACAGATGTTGCCGGACAGACCCTCGGTCGCGAGGAGGGCTCAGCGCTTGAGTGTGAAGGTGAAGTCTCCGGAGAGCTTGCTGGTCAGCCGGACTGCCGAGACGAGCTTCCCCTCCGTGATCAGTCGCTCGGCCTCGGCCCTCGAAAGACCGCAACCTTCAGCGATCAGTCGCACCGGCCGGACAGGGATCCGCGCCGCGAAGCGGACCGAGACGTCGACCACCTCGCGGTCCAAGTGATCCGATCCGCCGGTGTCCAGGCGCCACGCGTTGTCCCAGTCGAGCGCGATGCGATTGCGGCGCCGTACGACCGGATCCTGGAGCAGTTCGGCTATCAGGCCGGTGTCGTTGTCATGCAGCCGGTCCAGCAGTCCAGGTCGTACGGAGCGTACGTTCATCCGCTCCAGGACCGTGAGCTTGGCAGTTTCCCCGCATGCGGTACAGAGCACGAGGAGCCAGGCATCGATGAGCTTGTGGTTTGCGTTGACACGAAATCTGCCGCTTGCCCGAAAGCGATCGGACGCGCATATGTGGCAACGACGGATCACGAGCGGCAGGCAGGTGGGAGCGACCACCCAGTTATTGAGCACAGAAGTACACCGGTTTCAGTGAGCAGTCCGCAGCAAAAAGGAGCACGGCGCAGATGCGCGACGCGCGACGATTCAGCGCTTGGGAGGTCTCACAGGGTGTACAACGGCGTGTCCTTGTTCAGACGACTTGGTTCGGCAGCACGGTAACGGCCCACAGCGCGCTGCTCCACTGGTTTTCCAGCACCTCACCGCCAGGTTCTGTCCGGCGAATCATGGACGGAGCCGAGGCCGGATCGCGGTGCTGGTGACGGTAGCGGTGCCGAGGAAAACGTAAGCCCGTTGGTCGTGCCTCGTGGCCACGGCCCGGAAGTGATTGAGCCTCAGGAATCCACCAAGACAACAGTCCGAGTGGCTGTCGCGGTTGGTGCGTGAGTGGGGTGGTGACGCCGCGAGTTGGTCGGCCCCCGCGCCATTCGCTGGCGAAGTGGGTGCTGCTGATCACTATTCGTCGGCACCCGAACCTCACCACGCGGCAGCTCACACCTCTGTTCGGCGTCTCGTAAGCCGTCGTGTGCCAGGGCACCCGGCAATGGGCCCTCAGTTCGCCGTCCGCTCCCGGCTGTGGTGTGTGCGGAATGCTCGTGTGCGTCGCTGTCTCAGAAAGGCTCGACCAGGCGATAGCCGATCCTGCGGACGGCCTGGATCAGGTCCGGGGGTCCGAGCCGACGGCGGAGAGTGCCGATCAACGCGTCGACCGCGTGCGATGTCGGCTGGTCCCGTTCGGCAGCACAGGCCCTGGCCAGGTTGTCCCGGGTGACCAGTGCGCCGCCGGCCAGGATCAATGCCCGAAGGACCGCAGCCTCCATGACGGTCAAAGACAGCGGTACCCCGGCGCGGGTGAACGCGTCGTTGCTTCGGCACCATTCCAACTCGCCCACGCATAGCCGGGGCGCCTGGGCGAGAGTCACAGGGAGACGGCAGAGGTTGCGCATCCGACTGGCCAGTTCGGCGGTACTGAAAGGCTTGACCAGGTAGTCGTCCGCGCCCTGCTCGATGAGAGCTGCTCGTTCGGCGTGCGAATCGAGTGCGGTGAGCATCATGACCGGGCGAGTCCAGCCTGCCCTGCGATGGGCGGCAACCAGGCGAAGGGCGTCTCCGTCGGGCTGGGCTCGATCGGCAACAAGGCCATGGCACTCAGTAGTGCCCAACTTGAGCTCGGCGTCGGCGAGATCGGCAGCCACGTCGACGGCAAAGCCAGTGCTTCGTAGACACTCGGCAATCGCTGCCGCCAGCTCCGGGTCGTGCTGCACGACAAGTATCCGCATGCTGTCCGATTTTAGGCGACGAGTGCCACAGCCGAAGGCCCTGAGGTGAGCGGACCAGACCGAGGCGAGGACAGCCTTGCCCACTCGGGAGTCCGCAGAGCATCGGCTGACAGGCCCCCTCACTCACCTTGCGCAGCGCTCCATCCGCCATGCCTCGCCGAAGGAAGTCCTGGCAACTGGTCACGGAACGGCCGACTCCAGGCGCTCTCCCGGCACCTCCACCCTGGGCTGATGGCCGTCGGGCCGCAGGGCGAATACCAATAAGGCCGCTCCGATAGGTGCGATCACCATCGTCCACACCGCGGTGCCGTGCATCGCGTGGATGAATGCGTCGTCGGCAAGGAGATGCTCCGCGGACTGGAACAGGAGGGGCTGATCGAACAGTTCGGGAATCCGGTCGATCGGCGCAGCCACCAGATCCACGTCACCGAGTCGGAGGTAAAGCGCCCTTGATCACTTCACCCCGGCTAGTTTCTCCACGCCGGCCACCCGGACAGACCTTCGCCCGCCGCGCCCCAGATGTCGAGACGGTCGGCCAGGGCGCCGCGGCAGTTCCTCCTCGCGGACGAACTGCTGGGCGAGCACGTCGGGGTCGGCCATGGGCGACGGTGGCGACGACCAGACGGAGGGAAGGGCAGCGGCCATGAGCGGCGACATATCGGCTGCCGCCCACGCTCCCCGGGACCGTCAGGCTCGTGGTCGCCCTGAAGCCGCGCCGAATTCCTCCTGGACCTGCTTGCCACCGCCCGGACCCGCCTGGACCGGGAGCAGGTCCGCGATCTGCTGTACCGGTTCTACCGCCGATGCGCCGATGCGCCGATGCGCCGACCTTCCCGAACTGCAGCGCCTGGCCGCAACCGTCGAGACATGATGGCCAGAGATCCTTGCGTTCCTGCACACCGGGATCACCAACGCCGGCTCCGAAGGCACCAACCGGGTCATCAAGACCATCGCCCGCGACGCCTACGGCTTTCGCAACCCCGGCAACCAGCGCATACGCACCCGCTGCGCACCACCCGTCGAGCCCGTGGACACCTCGATGCCCGCTAATTTCGTTGAGCCCGCACCCTGCAATCGTGTTGGCTAGCGGCACCGAACCGTCAGTACCGCAGGTGTCTGCTTGGCTGTAGCAGGGAGTTAGACGTGCAGGACATTGTTGTCGACCCCGTTGCCCACAATCGGGCAGCCTGGGACAAGTATGTTCAAGAGGGCAACGAGTGGTCGAGGCCGGTGAGTGCTGAGGATGTCGAGCGCGCCCGCATGGGCGACTGGTCGATTGTTCTCATCGGGCGTGAGCCAGTCGACCGCTCCTGGCTGCCGACGGACCTGACCGGCAAGAACGTGTTGTGCCTGGCCTCCGGCGGTGGCCAGCAGGGTCCAATCCTCGCCGCCGCAGGGGCGCGGGTCACCGTATTCGACAACTCCCCCCGCCAGCTCGGCCAGGACCAGATGGTGGCGGCGCGCGACGGACTCGAGCTGCGCACCGTCCTAGGCGACATGCGCGACCTCAGCGCCTTCGGCGACGCAACATTCGACGTCGTATTCCATCCGGTCTCTAACCTATTCGTACCAGACCTGGCACCGGTGTGGCGTGAGTGCTTCCGCATCCTGCGACCGGGCGGAACTCTGCTCGTGGGCTTCCTCAACCCTGATGTGTACTTGTTCGACCACGAGGCGCTCGACGAGCGCGGCGAGCTGATCGTCGTGCACAAGCTGCCCTACAGCGATGTCACGCAGTACTCCGCCGAGGAACGCGCCACGAAGTTCGGCGCGGATGCCCCTCTTGAATACAGCCACACCCTCACCGACCAGATCGGCGGGCAACTCGCCGCGGGGTTCGTCCTCACCGGCCTCGCGGAAGCGCCGCACCAATCCAACGCATCCGCTCAATACATGTCGCACTATTTTGCGACGCTGGCGGTCAAGCCGGGCTGACCCAGCCGTGGGGCCGGCCGAGACGGCCGTGTATCCGAATGGCCAAGTGGAGCGCTGTGCCAGCCCGACCCCACTGACTTCGCTGAGCCCATATGCCGCGTCCCCGGAGTGCGGGACTTGGTCCAGCCGTATTCACGGTTCGTACCTGCGGTTTCCCGCGGGCTGGGGCAGCGGGTGCCATCGTTGAGCGAGGGAGTCCGAGCAGCTTGCGTGTGTGTCCGGGATGTCACTGGTGTCGAACGCGCGGAGGACCAGTCGCGTGCTGTGCAAAACCGTCCCGGGGAACATATCCGGCTCCGTTCGCAACCGACCGATTGGTCCGAGAGAGGGTAGCGAGAGCCGCCGGTCCGAAGATCGGCGACCTGTAGCCAACTTACTTCCGCCGCATACGCCACCAAGCGCCCCGAGTAGGAGCCCACCGTAAGGCTCGCCAGGGAGATCTTCCCCCTCCGGCGTCGTCGCTCTCGTCGTCAATGAAACGCAAGCGTCTCAACTGTGGCATCGAACTCTCCATGTTCACTGAGTGGTTGAAGGAGAGGAACGACGAATCTCCAAGCGTTGAAGGATGAACTCGCCTCCTTCGCAAGTGAATACGAGCGGAGCAACAACACTCGGGTGCCAGACACCAGAGCATGAGTCGGCCCCGGGGTACCGCCGAGGTCGTCGGCTCACTGATCGGCTTCGCTCAGTCGCCCTGGCCCGTCACCATGAGCGGCCGGACCGCAGGTTCGAGCAGCGACAACGTCCGCTGCTGCGCATCCAGGCCGGCGTGGATGCCGACCGGCATCGGCAGATTCGGGCCGGCATGCCCGAACTCGACGTTGCCCAGGACTGGGATGTCACGGTCGCCGAGGACATCGAGGACGATCTCGGGGAGGGGCGGGGTCGCGTCGGACGTCCCAAGTCCGCCGATCTCGCGCGGCACACCCACGACCATGCCGGAGATCCGGTCGAGGACGCCGCAGTGCCGCAGCACCTGCAGATCACTCCACACCCACGATGCTTGGCCGCCCATCTCTTCCCAGAACAGCACCGCGCCGTCGAACCATTCGAGCGGCAGCGCGAAGCGCGTCGCCTGCGCCCGTACAATGCGGTTGAGCACCCCGCCGATCAACCGCCCTTCGGTACGACCGGCACGCCAGCACTCCCACGACGGGCTTGCAGGCAGCGCACCGATCGCCTCCGCACCGGTCAGCAGTGTCGCGTAGAGCCTCTCAAGTTCTGCTCTACGCGCAGCGGGCGCAGCCTGCCACGCCCCACCGAGTCCAGGCGTGGCCAAGTCGGCATGAAACCCGACCAGACCGGTGCGCGCATACAGCACCAGATGCAGGAGCGAGATGTCGCTGTAGCCGAGAATCGGCTTGGGGTCGGCAGTGATCGCTTCAACATCGATCAGGTCGAGGTAACCCAGCACCGTCTGGCCGCCGTCATGCGCGATGATCGCGCGCACCTCAGGATCACGCAGAAGAGCGTTGAACTCCTCGGCGATCTCCGCCGACGGAGCCGCGCTCCACCAATGCTGCCGCCCTGTTTCGAGTAGCGGTGCCCGCCGCACGCGGAATCCCATCCGCTCAAGCACGGCCACCGACCGCTCAAGTTCGGGCACCTGGCCGATATCGAGCGGGCCGGACAGCGATGCAATGACGACTAGATCTCCAGGCGCCAGGGCGCGAGGCCGAAGCGGTTGAGGCAGTGCAGCACGGGTCATCGACGCAGTATCCCGACACCCACAACAACACGCGACACATTTACTGGCTGGATGATCACTGGCTCGCCGTTTCCGCCGATGGAGGCCAGTAATATCGCTCGGCAATGACGCATCGAGTCGGCCCGGCCCGGCGCACGATCTGTAGCTGTTTCGCCGCCTGAGCCGTCCCCGCGGGCGGCGCTTCGGGCTATGGCTCCACGGTGCCGTCGCCGCAGCGTTCGGGCGGCGGATCAGCGTCCGGTCCTCGTGGTCGGCGCGGTGCCAGTTGTGGATTCGCGACGAGGTTGCCGATTACGTCCAGAGGTGGCTGCATCTCGGCAGCCAGCGCGAAAGGAGATCGGGCCGGGCAGCTCGATGAACTCCCAGCCCACCGCTCCCCCACCCCGAACGCCCCGTCGGCCGGATCACGGCCGCGCTACTGCCAGCCGCCCCTCACTCCTGCTCCTTCGGCACGGCATCCGTCTCCATCTCTCCGACGCGGTGGATGAATATGGGCGTGGTCATCTCAATGTTTGGGTTGTGCGGGTCCTTGGCGCGTTTCAGGAGTTCCTCAGCCCGGTGGTTTCCCTGCCCTATCACACCCGGATTGTCAATGTGTGTCGATATGTACTGCCCGTCACGAGGCGCAAAGACAGAGTTGATCAGATCTCCATCCGGGCGGAGCTTCGCATTGACGTCCTTGTATCCGATGACACCATTTCCTCGCCCGATCTTTTCCAGGTCGGCGACCACCGCGTTGGCCGGAGGGCGCGCGCCATCAAGACTCCGGTGCAATGCGCGATTACTCTTCCACGGCTCCATGGGCCTTCCTGCCAGAAGGCGTCCGAGATAAGTGTCGTTCGCCCAGTTCCTCGCCGCTCCGACCGCCTGTCGTATTCTTTCCTGAATGTTCGAGGGTGGCTGCCTGGAGTCTGCCTCAAGCTCCGAATCCGTCTGTCCGCGTGAATCGGGTCCACCCTGTTGTACGTCAGAGTCTTCCTCTGCCCGGGAATCGCCTGCGGCTGCACCGTCTTGGGGTTCCTGGGTCCGGGATTCATGGGTATCCGATTCCGTTGCGGCGTTCTCGGCTCCTTCCTCCAGTTCGGCGTCCCCTGTCGTTTCGGCCGCGCTGTCGGACTCCGCGACGTCGATGGCTTCACCGACGCTCCCGGCCTCCGGTGACCGCTCCTCGCTACCTTCAGCGAGGCGCGCTTCCGCTGGTTCCTCCGATCCTTCAGTGGGCTCTGCCTTGTCGTCGGGCCCGGCGTCGGACTCGTGCGGCACGGGGATGGTGTCGGCATCGCGGGCCTCCCCGGCATCGCCGGTCTCGGCTGCCTCGGTACGGTTTGGGGCAGCCGGGCCCGTGTCCCTCTCCCTGCTCGCTTCCGGGGCGGGTGGCTGCTGTTCCTCGGCCTGTTCGAGGGGCGTCGGCTTCTCTTCAGGATCGCCCGGCTGATCGGAACGTGCTGTTCCGGCGGACGTGTCATCCGCATCACCTTGTGCCTCGTCCGGCGCAGCCTCGGCCTGCTCGAGGCGTTCGGCTGCCTCCCGCCGCTGCGACGGGTCATCCGCCGGGGCGGCTGGGGTGTTCTCCGGCTCGGAGTCCGAGTCCGACTTCAGGCTCCGGTCCGGGCGGTCCACCGGCGTCGGGGAATCATCAATCGCCACCTGATCCGTAGCAGTTGGGGAATCCGAAAGCTTCCGATTCCTCCCCGCCTCCTCGACCGCGATCGGTTCCTCCGGCGGCACGGAGCGGTCCGGGCGGTCGGGCGGGTCCGCGGACGTCGGCGGTCGTGGTGGTTCGGTGCCGCCCGGTGGCTGCTGTCCCGCCGACGCCGGTTCGACCGCCGACTGTTCCGCCGTCGTCTCGCGCACGCCGATGTCACCGTCCCCGAACTCCTCGGCGCCAGTGGCCTGCACCTCCGCCGTGTGCTCGGGATCAGGGACGTCGCCGTCCCCTGCGTCGTCCGCCGCCACCTGTCCTGCATTCTCCACACCACTGCCCGCGTCGCCCTCCTCCGGGACGTCCCCGTCGCCGGGCGCCTTCGCGTCGACCGGAGGCGGCGGAGACGGAGGTGCGTCGGAGATGTCGTTGACTTCGCTCATGAACTATTCCTCTCCCGTCGGTGCGCAACTTCGCCCCCGTGCTGCCGTCTTCCTCGCCATCTGGCGCGGTTGCGGCACCTCGACGTAGGCGCCGGTGTTCAGCCTCCACCATTCACCCCAGGCCCAGGCCCTTCCCGAGGCCCAGCCCCCGGCGCTGTGCCAGATCCTGTCGCAGGGCCTTGGTGACGCCTGGCGCCACGTCGGGCACACTGTTCACGCGGTTCACCGTGGCCCGGGTCACGTCGGCGAAGCCCAGTGCGGCGACGTTGCGCGATGGCTCAAGGGCCCGCTTGTTCGGTTTCCCCGGTGCTTCGCGCTCCTGGTCCGGGCTCTCCCGGCCTTCCTGAGCCCGGTTCGCTCCCTCCCGGTCCTGGGCCTGTCGCGAAGCGTCGTGCGCCTGTTGGGCCTCCATGGCTCGGGCCCTTCTGGCCTCGTGCATGCGCTCGGCATCCGGTTCGAGCTTGAGCTCCTCGGGCTTGAGTTCCCTCGTCTCGACGTCGGACCGATCCTCGTCGTCCCCACCCTTGTCGTCACGGGGCGAGGCACTGAGGTGGGCAGGGGTGTCGTCGGCGTCGGATTCGCCGGAGTCTGCGGATTCCGCGGGCGCGGGCTCGCCCGGTACGTCTTCGTCCTCGGGATCGTCACCGGGGTCGTCCGGACGGCTCGGACTGCCCGGACCGTCCGGAGGCACCCTGGCTCCCCCTCCGTCCGTTGCCGCGTGCGTCGCTGGTTGGCCAAGGTTGAGCCACGGGTTGGGGCGCTGCTCACTGATCGTCCCGGCCTGCTCCGGCTCCTCCATACCTGCCGCCGGAGGGTCACCATCCTCCCACTCACCGTCCGACGCCCTGCCCTGCGCGGGCGTTACTGCGTCCGATCGCGTGTCCGGCGTCCCCTCGACGGCGGCCCCCGCACGAGCGGCATCGGCCTCGAAGGATGCGCTGCCGACAGCCTCGTCCAAGGCATTCATGGCCTGCCCGACAAGGCCCACAGCAGTCTCCGCCACGGCGACGGCGACCTTGGCCACTCCGCCGGCCGTCGCCTCCACGGCCTGGTTGGCCTCGTCTCCCGGGCTCGAAGAGGTCTGGCCGTCCCAGGCGTCAGGCTCCGATTGTTCCTGGCGGTCTGGATCCAGGTCCCGGTTCGTGGCGCTATCCGGGGCTTCTGTGGCAGCGTACGGCTGCTGCTGGTCGTCCTGGTCGGGGACGTCCGACTGCTCGGGCCGGGCAGGCCCGGCGGACGTATGGTCCGGGCTGTCCCCTTCATCGGACGCAGCCTCGGTCCCGTCCGCAGCCCTGGCCTCGGTCCGATCAGGCGCCTCGGACGGGGCTTCTGTCGAGTCACTCAGCTGGGTGCCGTCCGGCACATCCTCCGTTGCCTGACTTTCGCCCCCGGGCTCCTGTACTGGCCTCTCTTCTGCCTTGGATTCAGCCTCGGGCTGGGACTCCGGGGCAGCTTCCGCCTGCGGGCCGGGCTCAGGATCGAGTTCGGGGCCGGGCTCGGGCTCGGGATCGGATTCGGGGTCGGGCTCGGGATCGGATTCGGGATCGGATTCGGGCTCGGGATCGGGATCGGATTCGGGGTCGGGCTCGGGATCGGATTCGGGATCGGGTCTCGCCTCCGGCTGCGATTCCTGCTCACGCGCAGGTGTGCGTTCCGGGTCCGGATCGGCCTCAGGCTCAGGCTCAGGCTCAGGCTCAGGCTCCTGCGAAGGCTCAGCCTCCGGTTCCGGTTCCGGTTCCGGTTCCTGCGAGGGCTCAGGTTCCGGTTCGGGCTCAGGTTTCGAGTCTGGTTTCTTGTCAGACTCCGGTTTCTGGTCAGACTCCGGGTCCGGCTCAGGTTGGTCCGGACCCGTTGGCGCGTCCCCCGTCGGGGGCTCGTCCGGCGGCTCCGTGGAATCCGGCCCGTCCGCTGGAGAGTCACCGTCCTTTGGAAAGTCACCCTCCGCCGAAGAGTCACCCTCTGCCGGAGGATCACCATCCGCTGGGGTTTCAGCGGCAGGCGGCAGCGGCTCGGCAGGTTCGGGGGCGGGTTCCTGGGCGTCGTCACGCTCCGGGGCATCGGAACTCCGGGCGTCGTCCGCCCGCTCCGGGGTGGCCTCCCGCGGCACCCCGGTGTTCTCGTCGGACCCGTCCGGTACGTCTCCGTCCCCGCGAGCATGCGCGTCCTTCGGCGGCGGGGGCGGTGGAGGGGGTGGTGGGGCGTCGGGAACTCCGCCGCCGAGTTCGCTGCTCATCAGCGGGCTCCCGTCGCACCGGCGCACACCTGCGCCACGCGTGCCGCCGTCTCCGCCACCACCGCGCGCAGACGCGGGCCGTCCGCGCAGGCCAGGGCGAAGGCCCGCCGTACGTGTTCCTCTGTCGTGCCGCCCGTCACCGCCGCCACCGCGTCACGCAGACCGCTGCGGTGCACATCGCCGATCCGGGCATGGACCTTCTCCGGACCGTACCCGGGCAGGGCGCGGACCTGGAGGCGGTGCTCAGCGCCCGAGGTTCCGGTCAGGACCAGGCCGCGCGACGCCCATTCGGCCTCGTGTTCCGGGTAGCTGTGGGGCCCGTCCGGGGCGGCCTTCCGGGCCCGTTGGACGGCTTCCAGCACGTCCCGGAAGCGGTAATTGGCGAACGTGTAGCGGCGTCGGTCCCCGGCCGGAGGCGACTCCGCGCCCGACAGCCCGGCCGACAGCACGGCGTACAGGCGCTCCGCGAAGTCCGCCGGGTCGACCTCGTCGCGCATCAGGGCCTCCCGCGCGGCGACGGCGCGCTCCGCCGCGTAGACAAGGGTGCACTCCAGATCGCGCGCGGCGAGCGCCGTCAGCGCCGTCCGTACTCCCGTGGCCGGATCGGGGGCGACCATGCCCATCGCCTGCGCGCAGGCGGCCGCCTCCACCCAGATCAGGTGCAGCGGCTTCATGGACCGGTGATGGGCATCGTTCATCGTGCGCAGGGTGCAGGGTGCACTGCGGCACGAGGCCCCGCAGAGGCGGCTGCGGCTGCCGAGCAGCGGTGGGTCTCCGCAGGCCCCCTGTGTGCTCTCGTCGTGTTCACCGTGCGGGATCGCCGTGAGGACGGGCCGGTCCATGCCGTCGGCGGCGACGGCGGCGCGCCCCGGCGGCAGGGCGACGACGTTCTCGCTCTGTTCCTGCTGGAGGTTCATGGTGGCGCCCACGGAGCGGCGGTCGTCCTCCGCCGGCAGCCTGTGCATGATCTTCAGTGCGCTGTTCTTGATCACGTCGGGGAGGATCTTGCTGGGGATCTGCTCCACGATGACGACGCCCTCGCCGTACGCCCGGATCTCGGCGAGCAGCGAGGCGAACAGTTCGACGGCCGCGGCCGCGGGCCCGTCCTCGACGTTCTTGAGGAGCCGGTGCGCCTCCTCCACGACGACCACGTGGCGCAGGGGCACGCCGCCCGCGCCGTGGTGAACCCTGAGGTGTTCCACGAGGCGGATGAGGACGGCTCCGATGAGAAACGCCTTGTCCTGGTCGTTCGTGATCGTTTCGAGTTCGAGGACCACGTTCCCGGAGAGCAGGCCTGCGATGTCCAGTGGGTGGCCGCCCTCGAAGAACCGTCCCGGTGTGCCTTCCCGCAGCGATCCCATACGGACGTCGACGAAGCCCCGTACGTCGGCGGTGACCTCCTTGCCGTACCCGATCATCTCGACGACCTGACCGGCGGTCGCCTGGAGTTCACCGAGGGTCGGGTAGACCGCCGTCCGGGGCGCGTCGGGCTCGTCCAGCACGAACTTCGGCTTGTGGGCGGGGCGCGGCTCGCCCGTCACGAGGTCCCATCCGGCGTCCGTGTAGCACTGGGAGAGCGCCCGCGCCAGGACCTGGGGGAAGGGTTCGTGCCCCTCGAAGGCGGCCAGGAACAGGGCCCGTACCAGGTCCACGTGGCTCTGCAGCGGGAAGCCGGGTTCCGGTTCCAGCGGGTTGAGGGAGGCGGGCGGGACGTCCACATCCCCCGGGCGGATCACGGTGACCCGCCGGGCACCCTTCGGTCCGCTCGCCGCGCCGAGGCGCCCGGCCATGCGCGCGTACTCGGCCTTCGCCGGTTCGATCGCCAGCCAGGGGACGGGCCGTTCGTGCGTGGACAGGGCGCTGAGCAGGCTCCGTACGGTCTGGGACTTGCCCGAGCCGGTGGCTCCGCAGACGAAGGCGTGCCGATTGAGGGTCGAGCGCGACACATGGACCCGGCCCGCTGCCGACAGCGACTCGTCGAGGATCTCGCCGATCAGGAAGCCGTCGGTGGCCGTGGCCTCCGCCGTGTCGTCGGAGGTGACGTCGAAGGAGTTCGGCGCCACCGTGCGGATGCCCGGGAGTTCCCGCTCCGGTGGCCGGGCGAGCGCCGCCACGAGTTCCGCGGGGGCGACGAAGGGGGTGCTGCCCGGCGGTCCGGGTCCGTCGGTGGCCGGGATGATCGTGCTCAGCGCGTCGGCGAGAGGTACGGGGCGCCGTACCGGGACGAGGACGTACGGCAGTTCGTCCAGGTCGCCCGAACCGCACAGCAGCGCCGCCGCGGCGAGCGCCGGACCGGGCTGCTCGGCGCCGACCAGCACGCGTACGTTCCACACCCCGGTGGCGCGTGCCCTCGTGAGCTCCCGGTAGCGGGCCTCGGCCCGTTCGGCCGCCACCCGGTCGGGCGCGGAGTTCTCCCGCTGGCGCAGCCGGGGCAGCTGTACGGACAGCGCGGCGCGCTCCTGTTCCAGCCGCTCGTACGGAAGGGGTTCGGCCAGGAGCAGCCAGGCGAAGGCGTCCGGGAGATGGGCGACGGCGTCGTCGAACGATCCGCGGCGTTCCGTGGGCAGCGCGCGCTGGTCGTCGCCCATGCGCAGGACGTCGTGGGAGCCGAGGCAGGGCAGCCAGTACGGCATCCGCTCCAGCAGTGCGGCTGCCTCGCCGGGCGGGACGTCGCGGGCCGTCGCCCCGGGCGGGTATCTCAGCGGGTGCTCGGCCGTGTCGGGGGGCCGGTCCCCGGCGGGCGGGAAGAAGGGGGCGCCGCCCACGAGGAAGTGCATCGGCCGGTGCGGGCCGGGGCGTACCCACGCGGCGGCGAGCCCGGCCGGCCGGCCGTCGCCGTGCCGGCCGAGCACGGCGTGGGCCGCTGTCACCGCCGCAGTCAACTGGGCGGCCGTACGGTCTTCCGTACGGGGGTCCTCCGGTCGGCGGGGCACGGTGAGCAGGCGGTGGAAGCGGTACGCGCCGAGCGCGGAGAGCCCACCCTGGCCGGCCCCGACGCCTGCGGTCATGTCAGGCTCGCGCGGGGCCGGGAGGACAGCCGGGGAAGGAAGTTGATTCCGGGGTTGCAGTCCCCGAACACGACGCGTCGGCCGCCCGGACCGGCTTCGACGAGGACCAGTCCGGTCACCGGTAGGGCCTGGAGCTGGGTGGGTTCGACCGCGAACTCGTAGACACGGCTGAGGTTCTCGCCAGTTGTCGTCGATTGGGCGGTCGAGGTGTTGGTGGAGTCCTGCCAGCTGCGGGAGAGGGAGGTCGAGAAGGAACGTGAACTCCCCCAGTTGCTGCCGGACATGCCGCCGCCCCGGTTGAAGCCGTCCGTGTCCGACACACCCCGCTGGTAGCCGTAGCTGCTGCCGCGGCCCTCGGTGAGGGTCTCCCCGGTCTGCCGGGTCAGCTGGTTCACGAGGAATTTGTGCTCCTGCCCGATGAACTGCGCGGCTGCCTTGGCCTCCTCGCCGTTGCCCATGCGCATGAACACGGTTGCGCTGTCCGACCCACCGGCCACCTGCACGGTGTCTTCGCGCAGGTGTTCGAGGAGAAACACGAGCCTGACGCCGGCCGTCCTCGCCTCCCGGGCCATCGATTCCAGGGCGTCGCGGCCGAGATGGCCGGCTCCGGCGACGATGAGCGTCCCCGATCCGTTCGGCACGGCGCGCTTGCGGAGCACGTGGAGCAGCCGGAAGAACACGAAGCGATCCGTGAGGTCCTTGCGGCGGCGCACGGAGTCCTCGGTCGTGACGATCGTCAGCCCGGCGGCCTGCCACCACTCCGCTGCCCGGCCGCCGGGGGCCGCGACCTCGTCCTTCCTCGGCGTGAGCAGTTCCGTCTGTGCCCGCATGTAGCGGAGCTCGTTCTGGACGCGCTCGCCCTGGCCCAGGAGGTCGATGGCCCGGGTGATGGACTCGACCTCGGAGAGGCTGAGCGTGCCCGGTGCGTCCGGGGCGGTGTCGTAGACGCGGAGCAGGACGCGCAGGCCGGCGGCGAGACGGGTGAAGGTCACCGGTCCTTCGAGCAGTTCCGCGACAGTCTGGACCACGTCCACGTCGATGGTGTGGAGGTCCACGTCGGCGCCGGGCGGGCGCATGGTGCCCAGCGCTTCCGCGATTGTCTCGGCCAGTTCCTCGGGAGTGAACTCGTCTCGAAGATCCATGTCGAGCAGGGCGCCCGGCATGGGCACGTGCGTGACGGCGATGTCACGGCTTGCGGCGAGCCCGGCCAGTTCGAGTGCGACGGCCTGTTGGGTGAGGTCGAGGACGACGAGTGGCTGACCGCTGCCGAGGAGTGGGCCGCCGACCGTGGCGAGCAGGCTCGCCCAGCCGTTGCCCGTGCCGCCGAAGACGTCGATCCGGCTGGGCCTGGACGCAAGGGAGAGCGGGAACCACGTGTCCAGCGTCTCGTTGTGCCTCAGGTGCTCCTCGCGGTGGGCGTCGATCCGGCTCTGCCAGGCACGCCGACGCCGCTCGTGGTCACGCCGGGCGTGGGCCCGAGACGTCTCCAAGCGGTTTCGGGCGGCCTTCAGCCGGGCGCTCGGGGAGCTGGCCATCAGTACGACGATGACGAGGCAGACGACGATCGCCGCGGCGGTCCCTCCGCCGACGGCGAAGCCGACGATGCCTGCCAGCAGCACGAGGCAGCCGGAGCCTTTGTTCTTCTTCCCGATCATGGCCCGCTCCTCCATGGCGCGGACCTCTTCGCCGGAGGGCTCGGTGTACACGGGCGGGTTGTGGGCGTCCCGGTGTGCGGGCGGCGCGGGCGGCTGGACGAACTCCCAGCCCCAGCGTTCCTCCCCGGTGAAGACACGCAGAGCCAGTTCCGCTCCGGCCTCCGGCTCGCCTTCTCCGCGGCGTTCGTTCTCGGCAGTACTCATCACGCCCCCCGTCGATGTCGGAGCATCGTGACCTGCGTGGTGGCGCCTGTCAGTACCCCGACACCTGGCCAGGTGGTTTTGACCGGAAGTCGCCTACGCGTGACTGGACTTGATGGTCCGTCGCGCATCTGGAAGGAGGGGCTCCGCAGCCGGGCCTCTGGCCAATCACCCCGGCCATGCACCGCCTGGTCTGTACGGGACATGGCCAACCCTGCTCATGTGTGGCGGAGTTGATGTGCCGGGAGTTCGTGTCCGGGGGTGGCTGAGAACGGCTCCCGGTCTGCCGATCGCTTTCGCGTCGGATCACCGGCGGGGCCCCGCCGGGCCGGGCGTCGTCCACGGCGGGCGACAGCGCTCCTCCGACGGGGCAGTGATCCGGATGGGGCCCTCAACTGCCGTGCAGGGCCTTCTCCAGGAAGGTGACGGCGAGTCCGCGGGCGACATTGGCGGCACGGGTGTCGCGGAGGCTGTCCAGGAGGAGGAAGTCGTGGACCATGCCGGCCACCCGGACCGAGGTGACGTCCACCCGGGCCTCGCGCAGCCTGTTGGCGTACTGCTCGCCCTCGTCGCGCAGCACGTCGGCCTCGTCGGTGATGACGAGGGTGGTGGGCAGTCCCCGGAGCTGCTCCAGGGATGCCCGGAGCGGGGAGGCGTAAGCCTCGGTGCGCTGGGAGGGGTCGGTGGTGTAGGCGTCCCAGAACCACTTCATGCCGTCGCGGGTGAGGTAGTAGCCCTCGGCGAACTGGAGGTAGGAGGAGGTGTCGAAGTCGGCGTTGGTCACCGGATAGAGCAGGACCTGAGCCTTGAGGTCGATCCCGCCGCGCTCCTTGTTCATCAGCGCGAACACTGCCGACATGCAGCCGCCGACCGAGTCACCGGCGACGGCCACGCGTGAAGGATCGAGGCCGTGGTCCGCGCCGTGGTCCACGATCCATTGGCCCACAGCGTAATTCTGTTCCACCTGGGTGGGGTACTTCGCCTCCGGTGCCCGATCGTAGACGGGGAAGACGCCTGCGGCGCCCGCGCCGACGGTGAGTTCACGGAAGAGACGGTCGTGGGTCCTGTCGTCGCCGAAGACCCAACCGGCACCGTGGATGAAGAGCACCACCGGTAGCGGGCCGTCCGTTCCCTTGGGCCGGATGATGCGGGTGCGGACCTTGCCCCATGGTCCGGCGTCGATGTCGACCCACTCCTCGTCGACGTCCGGGCGAGGCACACCGGGGTCGCTCTGCAAGCCGAGCAGGATGTCCCGGCCCTTCTCCGGAGGGACCTCGTAGATCCGGGGGTGAGAGTCGGTGGCCTCGGCCAGTTCCTTGGCAGCCGGTTCGAGGCTGGGCGTGAGGGGCGGCGGAAGCTCGGTCATGTTCGCTCCATATCGCGGGCACGCATGTGGGCTGCGGACCGTGTCGCGGGATTTCGGCGATCAGCGCAGGCGATGACCGCCTACGGGCGGAGATTCCCCCCTGCCCTCCATGGTTGGTGCCGCGGTCGGCGAGTGCAACCGCCACCGGGGAAGGCATGGTCAGAGGGCCGGGCTCCAGGGGCGAAATCCCTGGTATTCCACCCCTGGAGCCGTTGCGAACCTTCACTTCCCTGACAGAGTCGCCCACCAGCACCCGGCGCTATCCGGCGGAGGAGCATGTCGCGGCCTCGCCGGAACCAGATCCAGTTCCCTGCCCCCGAGTACAAGGAGTCGATCGGGCACAAGGAGCCGATGCCTGATGTGGTCGGCAGTCCACGCCCGCCTCCTAGCGCGCGCCCGTCTCAGTCAGTTGGTACAGCTCGGGCAGCGAGACCTTGATCGGCTCCTGGGTGGTCCGTGCGATCACGACGACCACGGGCTCGTCCGGGTCCGGGTTCTCCTCGCGATGCGGAACGAACGGGGGCACGAGCAGGAAGTCGCCGGGACCGGCGGAGATCCGTACCTCCTGCACGCCGTCGTGGTAGACGAACACGGGGTGTCCGCTGACCACGTAGATCCCCGCCTCCGAATCGCCGTGGTGGTGGTTGTCCGTCGCGCTCAACGGCGGATTCTCCACCAGCCCCATCCAGAGCTTCTTCGAGCCGACCGTACCGCCGCTGAGAGCGGCGTGACCGTCCAGCTCACCTGCTCGTACGTGATGGACCCGGTTGCCGGAAGGGGCGCTGTCGTCGGTACTCGGTGCGGACTCGATGCCCTTGCGGGTGGTCATCTGTGGCCTCCTGTGCTGTTGTCGACGGCCTTCGGTCGAACACCAGGCTGCGACCAGCAACCACAAAACAGCAACCATTCTTGCCGCAACAGCAAAGCGCATGGGTGGGCAACGAGAGTACGAACACCGTGAGGCGCTGGAATCCCCGCCCGGGGCGGGCAGCGGGCCGCCCCGGGCAGCGCTCAGTACGTCTGGATCTCCAGCAGATTCCCGTCCGGATCGTGCAGGTGCGCCGCCCGCAACCCCCACCCCGGCAGATCCCGGGCCGGCGCCACCAGAACCCCGCCGTGCCGCCGGCACAGCGCGACCGCCGCGTCCACCGCCGCAGCGTCCGCGGCGGGCACCACGAAGGTCGCACCGCCCGCCGGAGGAGCCGATGAGACCTCACCGGCGAACGCATCCCGCTGGATCACCGCGAATGCGGTCGTCCCTTCGGGCGTGTCCCAACTGGCGTACCCGGACGCCGCATCACCCCGCACGAGCGCATATCCCATCAGCGCGGGCAGTACAGCCTCATAGAAGGCAAAGACAGCCGGGTAGTTGCCGGCGAGTACACGCGGATACAGAGTAAACACAAGTCCCAACCTACTGGTCAGGTGCTCTCCTCCGGGGCGGACGTCGCTAATCCAGGCCGGAGTTGATACGGGCGACAGCCGTGGAGTGGTCGTGTCGGCCGCTGTCAGGGGTGTCCGGCGAGTTCGGCCACCCGTCGATGGCGGCCGATCGCCTCGGCGGCGGTCGGTGGCCTTCTCCGGCAGGGACGCAGCGCGGCGAAGGCAACTGCGGGGGCGGCCAGGCGGGCCGCAGGGGCGGTGAGGGCGAACACGTCGAAGTACGCGGCGAAGACGGCCGGGTCGGTGAGTGCGGCGCGGGCCAGCCGGTCACCGTACCAACGGGCGAGACGGTCCATGGGGCCTTTGGCGGAGAGGCCGTTCGACTTCGCGCCGGGGAAGCCCCGGTCCTGTTCCTCGGCCATGGTCCACGGTGTGTCGACGACCTGGGCGACCCGCCGTTGGATCGAAGTGCCCACGCCGGGGTGCAGGCCTTCGATGCGGAGGACGGCCCGGATGGCGGCGGCGCACTGGGCGGCGACCGTCATGCCGTGCCCGTACACCGGATTCAGCGCGGCCACCGCGTCACCGACCGCCGTGAACCCGGCCGGGGCACCGTCCTCGTGGAAGCGGCGGCGATTGAGGGTGCTGCGGCAGGTGCGGATCGGGCCGATCGGGCGGGCGGCGCGGACCAGACCGTGAACCACCGGGTGGTCCAGGGAGCTGAGGAACGCTTCGAAACCGGCCTCGCTCCGGGAGGGTTCACCGCCGCGGGTGCCGGAGAGGGTGACGATCCAGCGGCCGCCCTCGATGGGGATGACCGTGGCGCCGCGTCCGGGTACACGGCGGCCGGGGACGGGGACGATGCTGACGACCGGGAAGCCGTCGTTGCCGCCTGGCGCGTCGAAGAGCCGTGCGGCGTAAGCGAGTCCGGCGTCGACCGCTCCTCGCGCACCTCCTCGGAGCCCAGGGCGCGCAGCCACTCCGGGGCCCGGGAGTGGCGACCGGTGGCATCGACGACCAGGTCGGCCGGCAGCGTCTCGCGCGTCCCGTCCCGGTTCTCCACGAGCACTCCGTCGACCCGGCCCGCGTCTCCCAGCAGGCCCAGGACGGAGGTTCGCGTACGGACCGCTACGGCCAGGCCGCTCATCCGCTCCCGCACGACGTGGTCGAGCAGGTGCCGGCTGCAGGCGATCAGGAACGTGGTCGAGTCGTGGTCCGGGAGCCAGCCCGTCCCCAGGCGCATCAGCAGTCCGGAGGGGATCTGCCGGTGGTGGGCCCCGGCCGCGCGCAGCGCGTCGACGGTGCCGGGCAGCAGGGAGTCGAGCGCGTCGGCGCCACCCCCGAGAAGGATGTGGCCGAAGTGGCCCTGGGGCACTTCTCTGCGCGGCTCCGGCCCGTCCGGCAGATTGCCCTGTTCGATGACGGTGACCTGCCGGGCATGGGGTGCGAGGGCTGCGGCGGCCAGCAGTCCGGCCAGGCCGCCCCCGAGGACCAGGGCGGTGCTCACGGGATGGTTCCGGTCGGGTCGGGGGCGTGGTGCCGGGTCGCGCGCATCCACACCGGGCCGGGGCGCAGGGTGGCGAGCGGCACTTCGCGTACCGGCCTGCCGGGTACGTGGTCCAACTGCCAGGTTCGCATGATCGTGGCGAGCAGCAGGGTCGATTCCGTCAGCCCGAACTGCTCACCGACACAGCGGCGCGGCCCGGCGCCGAACCCGATGAACGGGCCCCGCTGCGGGTGGATGCCGAGCCAGCGGTCGGGGTCGAAGCGATCCGGCTCGGGGAAGTACCGGGACTGGCGGTGCAGGAGGTAGGGGCTGTAGACGACCGCGGTGTCCTGGGGTAGTTGGTGCCCACCGAGATCGGTGTCGGTGGTGGTGACGCGGGTGAGAAGCCAGCCGGGCGAGTAGAGGCGGACGGCCTCGCGGATGACGCGGCCGGTCAGTTCCAGTCCTTCGACGCTCCCCGGTGCGGCGGCCGCCCCCACGGTGTCGGCCTCGGCCCGGACACGGTCGGCGATCCGCGGGTGCTGGGCGAGGAGATGCAGGGCCCAGACCGTGGAGTTGGCGATGGTGTCGAAGCCTGCTGCGAAGATCGTCATGATCTGGTCGGTGATCTCCGCACCGGTCAGCATGTGCCCGTTCTCGTCGGCGGCCACCAGCATCGACACCAGGTCGCCCCGGTCGTCCGGATCGGCGCGGTAGGCGGTGACGACCTCGTCGACCAGGCGCGTGAGCCGGGAGCGTGCGCCGTCGTAGCGGCGATTGGCCGGCAGCGGGATCCGGTTGAACCGGTGCGGCAGCAGCATGCGCCGGTACGAGCCCCCGATGAGAAGCACGAAGTCCTCGACGGTCTCCCTCAGCCCGGTGAAGGGCAACTGGGTGAACAGTGCCGCGACCAGGCTGCGGCCCGCGGTGAGGCTCAGTTCCGCGGTGAGGTCGACCTCCTGGCCGTCGTGCCAGGAACCTGTCAGGCGCCGCGCCTCGCGCTCCATCACCTCGGCGTACTGGCCGATCCGCTCGTTGCGGAAGGCGGGCTGCACGTAGCGGCGCTGGCGGCGGTGGTCGGCATGCGGGCACGTCACTAGGCCGTTCCCGGCGAAGTCCCTGATGCGTTCGAACAGGAAGCCGCCCTTGTCGAAGACCCGGTCCTCGCGCAGCACCTGCCGGGTCAGTTCCAGATCGCAGACCACGACCACGGTGACCGGGCCGAGCCGGATCCGGACGAGGTCCCCGTGCTGCGGCAGGGAACGCAGGAACACCAGCGGATCCCGCAGGAAGGGCACCAGGTGTCCCAGTACCGGGAGCGCCCCGGGCGGTCGGGGAATCATCGACGTACCTCCATCGTGCGGTAGCGCCTTGCCGTCGCGGTCCAGTGGACGAGGGCATGGGCGAAACGGAGCAGTGCCCGGGAGAACGCCCGGACCTCCTCCGGCCACGACGGGCCCCGCGCGATGCCGTCGGCCAGGAACTCGAACGTCATCAGCTCGGCCTCGCACAGCGCGCCGACCCGGGCCGCGGCGCTGTCGGGCGTGAGGTCCTCGTGGACGGTCAGGGAGCGAAGGAGGTTCTTGCCGTTGCCGGCGGCGGATTCGCCCTGGGCCGAGTAGAGGTCATTGACCCAGCAGACGACGTGGTTGAAGCGCATCAGCACGTCCACCACCTGCGGGTGGCCGTACACCTCGTCGGAGATGTCCAGGCCGTGTGCCAGTTCGGTCCAGCCTGCCGCGCACAGCACGGCCCCGTCCCGGTCCCGGTGGAAGAGGTACTCCGGGAGCGTGGGAACGGTCTCCCCGGCGGTGCTCGCCTCCAGGTAGTCCAGCGAGGCATACAGGTAGGAGCGAAAGTGCGCCGCGTAGCGTGCCCGCCACGCCGGCGTGGTCAGAGCGGCTGTCTCGTCCCACAGCACGGCGAACACCCGGACCAGCGGATCCGCTGGTCCGGTGTGCCCGGTTCCCCCGGTCTTCCCTGTGCTTTCGGTCTTCCGGCAGGCGCGGCCATCAGCCGACCCGTGTGTCGGCCGGGGGGCTTCCAGAACGTCGGTGAGGGCGCGGACGGTCTGCCGGGCCCCGGCCGGCGGCCGGCCGATCCACTGGTCGTCGAACCGATCGTCGAGAATCCAGGTGAGCATCAGCCATTTCGCCGCCGCGGCCAGACCCGGGCCGCAGGGAGCGTCACCCCACGCGCGCACGATCAGGTCGACATGCCCCTGCGCCAGGAACGTCCGAGGACTCCCGCCGAGAACACCGGTGGCGGTCAGCCATGCCTCCACCCGCTTCCCGATGGTCCCCGCGTCGGGGTGCGGCGAGGGGCTGGGGACCGCCCCGAGGAAGAACGGGGTGTGGGGTGAGGACCCATCCGATGGCCCGTCCGACCCGCCCGACTCATTCAGGAGGACCTGCTTGGCCGACTCGTCCGGCCCGGCCGCGCCATGAGTCCGGCTGTACGGTGACGCATCCCGCCCCACGCTCCACCTCCGAGCCCCGTCATCGGCCGGTCGGCCGGAGGCCCAGTCTGGCCAGGCGCGGCGACTGTTGAGGCCACAACCACATTCAGTCCCCCGCACGAGTGCATCGGGTCGACCAGGTTGACGCTCTCCGCCGAGGGGCCCTCCGGCAGGGGCTTGAATCCGCCATCGGCCGGCGTCCACGTGCCAGGCATCATGAGGGGCACGTGTCCAGAACGGACACGGCCCCCACCGAACCTCCTCCGACACCGTTCAAGTGGTGCGTGGTCCGCTTCGGAATCAGGCGAAGGCGGTCCTCAGCGCGGACCAGGCGATCTTCGGATCGGAGAGACCGTGGTACATCGTCGGGATCTTCTTGTCGACGCCGAAGTGATGATAGACAGCGAGCATGGCGGCGCGGACCGAGTACTCGACGGTGAAGACCACGTCCTCGGGGATCTCGACGAACTGGCCGAGGAACGCGAAGTTCTCGGCGCCGTCGGGAACGACCAGCGGCCGGTCCGTGACGGCGCGACGCTGGAACTGGGCGTCGATGTAGGGCATCTGGACCGTGGTCACCTTGGTGGTGGCCCGGACCTCGTCGGCGATGTCGTCGAAACCGAGATGTCCGAGGAGCTCGTCAAGGATCTCGGCGCCGGTGCAGTCGTCCATCTTCTTCGGTACGTGGTCGCCTGGGACGTCGCCGAACAGCGCGTATCCCCACAGCGTGTACGTGTTCTCCTGCTGGTCCCGGAAGTGCGGCTGGGCCGGCACGACGACCGAGAGGAGCCAGCGCGAGTCCTTCCAGGTCATCAGGGCACCCTCGCCGGGGACGTTGCCGGTGTACTCCTGGATGCGGTCCAGGAGAGTGCTGCCCGTCATGGTGAGGGTGAAGGACTCCCACTTGGTCTCGTCGATGTTGCCGCAGAACGCGGTCGGGCGGCCGAAGTCCGGGGCCTTCCTGGCGATCGACTCCCACAGCCGCCAGGATCCGTCGCGCCTGTCGCGGATCAGCTCCGGGACAGTGGAGCGGTCGCCGTACGTGGTGTCGGCCGTCATCGACCCGATCGTCAGGAACGCGTAGTCCTCCTCGCCCAGCTCGATCGTTCCCGCCTCGACGCCGTCGCGCTCCAGGTGCAATCGGGAGATCCGTCGAGCGGCGGGGTCGGAGAAGTCCACGTCGGCCACGGTCACCCCGAACTCGGTCCGCACGCCCTGGGCGGTGAGCCACTCCTGGATCGGGCGGATGACGGAGTCGTACTGGTTGTACTTGCTGCGCCGCACCCCGGACAACGTGTGGATACGGTCGAATTCCTGGACGAAGGCAAGGAAGTAACGCTTCAGCTCGATCGCCGAATGCCAGGTCTGGAATGCGAAGGTCGTACGCCACATGCACCAGAAGTTGGTGGCGAAGAAGTGCGGCTGGAAGAAGTCGTCGATACGACGCGCGCCGATGACCCGCTCGGGCAGCGCGAGCAGCCGGGTCATGTCGACGCGGTCGCGGGCGTCCAGACCGAGCTGGGAGGCGTCGGCGATGGTGCGGTCGCCGTTGATGATCCGGGCCTTGGCGTTCGTGGGGTGCTCGATGTTGAAGGCGAGCACCTCCTGTCGTACCGAGATCGCCGGATCGTCCAGGGTCGGAATCGTCTCCAGGAGGTTCCACAGGCACACGTAGTGCTCTTCCTCGAACATCCGGCCGCCACGGGTGACGTAACCGCCCTCGGTGGTCGGGGCGGGGGCTCCGTCCATCGACCCGCCGAGGATCGGCAGCTGTTCCAGGATGTGTACGTTCTCGCCGGGCACCCCGGCGTCTCGTACGAGGAAGGCGGCTGCGGCGAGCGAGGCGATGCCGCCGCCGACGAGGTGGACCTGGGAGTTCTTCGATGCCGACACGAGTTGACCTCCGGTACGGCGGAGCGAGCACGGAACGGCCGCGGCGGGCGATGTGGCCCGTCGGCCCTCACCGAGCCTCTCCCACCTCCGCACATCGCGCGAACGGAGCCGGCCGGGCGGTCACCGAACCGGATGAGCCGCCGGACGGGTCTGCCGCGCGCCAACGGTCGGCGTGCTCATCCGCTGCGACTGCGGCACCTCGGCACATGGGCGGTGCGGACGGCGCACGGTCCCCGGTCCGCCTGGCCCGGACACGCCGTCCATGACCCGACCGTCGTCGGCACTCACCGGGTCGCCCCGAGGTCGGCAGATCAGAACGTCGGCCGGGTGGAGGGAATGGGCGGAAGCCAGGTGGGGGTCCTGTCGCGGAAGCTGTGACCGATCGGGGTGATCTCGTCGCAGTCGTCCAGGGCCGAGAGGCAGACACCGAGGAGATCCTCCCCGTCACCCGCCGCCCCCAGGGGCGTGGCGCACACGGGACAGAACCACCGCTCCAACGTGGGCCAGGACCGGAACGAGGCGGGCATGCCGGGACCGGTCCAGGTGAAGGCGGTCCGCTGGAAGCCGACCCAGCCCATGAAGGGGCCGCCGGACAAGCGGGTGCAGTGGGGGCAGGAACACAGGTGGGGGTCGTAGGGCTCGCCGGTGGCTTCGAAACGGATGTGCCCGCACAGGCAGCCGCCGGTGAGCACCTCTGGTGTGGAGTCGTCGGTCATCGGGTTCCTCGCTGTCGGGTGGTGGACGCGCGTCGCTGGGCCGCAGAAGCGCAGCGGGGCGGGTGGCGCCGCGGTGGACGGCAGCCTGGCACGGTGGCTCGGCGGCGAGGCTTCGGCCGTGTGGAATCGGGCCATTGCTGCCACCGTGACGCCGCGCGGCGTGCGTCTTCGCCGCGCAGTTGCTGCACGGAGCGGCCAGGGATTCAGGTTGGCCGGAAACCCTCGGAGCAAGCGGCCGAACGGGCGACCATCCCTCGAACGAGGACGTTTGGGAGGGCCGTCCCCGTAACGCTGGGCATCCGCTGCAGATTCGTACACATGCCCCGCATTGCCCTCGCTGTCACCCGTTACGGCGAGGCAGAAGCCCCGTTTCTAGAGCATCCGTGCCATCCGACGGTCTGCTGGAGGACACGATGAATCCTGCACTCGCTCCCTGTGCCTCAGCCCCTCGGATTCGAACGACGGCTGCTCGTCCGGCCATGCCGTCTGAAGTCCTGGACCTTTCACGACTCCGCTCACTTCACTCCCTCCCCTGCCCGTCATGTCGCTCCGCGACGTTGACGCTCACCCTGCTTTTGTCGCAGTCAGTAGCCGTCGGATGTTCCGTGCGCCGATACATCCTGGCGATGGCTGCACACTGGACGGCCATCGCCAGCGCCATGGCCAGGCGGATGCCGGGCAGCCCCGATCCCGACAGGCCGTATGCAAGCGCGAGTTGGAGTGCCACGCCGCACGCGGTGATCCGCGCGAGGGCCGGGCTGCCACCACTGCCCTCGAACACCCCGCCCAGCTGGAGCGGGAGGCGGAGCAGCGGTACCCGGGGATCTTCGAGCGCCTGAACACGGAACGCTCGGCAGCCGGGGCCACTGTCCCCCTCGTGGTGCTGGCTACCGGTGGCCCGGGTTCACGAGGTGTTGGCACACACCACTACACCAGTATCGGGACGGACGTCGAAGACGTCTTCCGCATGCAGGGCATCCCCCTGCCGACGGACGCTCGCATTCCAGTCTTCGTAGACCAGGTGGTAGTCATCGGCCAGCTCGTCATAGAAGTGTGCCACCGATATTCCAGGCATGGCGCGAAGGCTACCGTGGCTGCTCTCCGCAAGGCACCGCAGACGCTGGCACCTGTGATCGGCGTGACGCTCACCCCGCTGGCGATCGTGCCGTCATCTCTCGGCCAGTGAATCGGTTTCCGTGGCGCGCACGCCAGGGTGAGTCCCGACGGCCCCGGATTCCGACGGCGTGCACTGGAAGTGTTCTAGGTTGAAACGCATGAGCATGCGGGGGCGGTGTTACCGGTACGTCGGACCGGTCGATCTCGAAGCGGTGGTCCGACCGGGCAGTGGTGGCTGCCGCATCGGCTCGACGACGGACTTCGGCGTCTGGGTCGATGAGCGATCGGCGACGGAGCCGGCCGAGCCGTTCCGTCGTGGGCATGGGGATGATCGTTCCCAGCCTGTCGACAGGCTGCCCGGATACCGATCCGGAACCCTCCAGCAACCACCACGCCGTGGGTGTCATCCGTCTTCCCCGCTGAGCCTGCCGTTTCGACCACTGGCCTGGCGCGCGGTCATGGCGGCGGCGGGCCTTCTCGTGATAGCTCGGTCACCGCTTCCGAGCCGCCGCGAGCACGGTTCGAGAAAGTTGACAGACTTCGGAGCAGGACGGGTGAACAGGGTGCGCTCCGCACGGGGAAGGCTGTCTCAGGCAGGTCCTGGCTCCGTGTGCGGCCAGGCTTTGAGGCGGCGGTCGATGCAGTCGGTGATGGCGGGAGCCACCGCTGTCATCTGAGGACGCCAGCCGGGGACGGCGTTGACCTCGCAAATGGTGTACGTGTCCTCGGAGGCGAACAGGAGGTCTACCCCGGCGATCGCGAGTCCCACGGCCCCGGCAGCCCGGACGGCCAGGTCCTCCGCCTCCGGATAGCGGCCCAGACACAGGGTGGCAGTGCCTCCCTGCCCGACGTTCGAGGTGAGACTACCGTCGCGGGAGGTACGGACCGCGGCGGCCACGGGTACGCCGTCGACCACGATCAGGCGCAGGTCCCGGCCGTGCGAGTGGGACACGTATTCCTGGAAGAGGTGCGGTGTCTCATGTGCCAGGGCGCCCGCCACTCCGTGCAGCAGATCTGCGTCGGGGGCGAGGAACACCTGCTTGCCCTTGTGGCCGGTGACCGATTTGACCACGCACGGCGTGTCGATGTGGCGGGTGCGTACGACGCCTTCCAGGGGGGCGGTCGCGTAAGAGAGAGTGTCGGGCACCGGCAGTCCGGCACGGGCCAGTTCCTGCAACTGCCAGATCTTGTTCCGGCACACGAGCTGCGCGTCCAGCGGGTTGAGGAGCGTGGCCCCCATGCGCTCCAGATGCCGCAGGAGGGTCACCTCTCGGTCGTAATGCATCGAGCCGGGCATCTGACGCACGCACACGACCTTCGGGGCTGGAATATCCGCGCCGCCCAGCGTCCGCAGAATCAGCTTCCCCTCACGGACACCGAAGACGAACTCGTCGGTGTGCCAGACGGCGAACCGAGGTCCGTGGAGCGCCACGAGCGCGTCGACCAGCTCGCGGGTCGCGCCTTGCAGCGGAACCGGACGCTCTCGTACCAGCAACCACACATCGACAGGTGACAGTAACGCCGCGCGCGCCATACCTGCCCCCCTTTCCCGCCTCGGCACCAGGACGGTAGAAACTTATCCCGGCGGACGAGAGGCCATCACGAAGTCCTGCAGCTCCGCCAGGTCAACTCACGGCACGTTCTCCGAGCCGCTGTCAGAGCCGACGGTGTCGAGATCGCCACGTCGGCGATTGCGGTGTCGGAGTCGGAGTCGGACAACGCTACAACGTGGCCGTGATCGAGGTGCGCGGCGGCGTGGGCCGCCCGCCGATGCCGGAGACCGCGAGCGAAGCGATGCCGTCGGACGACGAAATCACCCACGTCCGCCGACTGGTGCAACGCGTCCGCCAGGACCTCGAAGACCTCACCGACGAGGACCGCTCCCAGATCCAGAAAGCGATCACGGTGGTCCGCCGCACCCGCACCGTCTCCCTCGGCATGCCCCGCATCCGCCAGCCACTGCCCGACCTGCGTCCCGGAAGAACCGCATGACCAACCCCATGGCCAACGGCCGCCGTGCCGACTCAGCCCGCCGCCGCGAACGCGTCCTCACCGCCCTCGACACCGCCCTGCGAGACAACCAGGACATCACCGTCTCCGGCCTCGCCCGCGCGGCACGCGTCGACCGCACCTTCCTCTACCGCCACCGTGACCTGCTCGAACGCGTCCATGCCGCCGCCATCACCCCACCGCAAGACAAGAGGGGCGGATCGCGGCGGTCAGCCGAGTCTCAATGCAAACCGACCTGGCCAACGCGCTGGAGCGCAACAGCCGCTTGTCGTCCAGAGTGCGGCAACTGGAGAAGCGTCTGTCCGCCATACCCGGCGAGGCGGCCTGGACCGAATCCGGCCTCGGGGCTGCGACCGACATCGACCAGCTCCAGCGACGCATCACGATGCTCGACCAGGAACTCGTTGCCACACAAGGTCGACTCGACGAACGGACCGAAGAGCTGGAGGCCGCCCGCTCCGCCAACCGCGAGCTGACACGAGCCCTGAACCAACGCACGTGAACGGCCCGGACGAGCTCACGGAATCTTGGAAAGCTTCCCTGCCGCGGGTCCGAGGCTGAGGACCGGGGCCGATCCTCAGATGGTGAACTGAGGCTGGTCCGGGCTGAGGTAGTACACGGCGGTCTGTTCGGCATGTGGGACGAGGAGCCCCTGCAGTTCCAGCGCTGCGGCCTTGAGGAGGTGGCCGTCGCGGGTGGTATGGAGGGTTTCGAGAACGAAGGCGACGTGGGTGGAGTCTTCGGTGACTCGGGTGCGGTGGGCGTCGCGGTGGTTCCAGTGGCGGGTCAGGACGCCGGTGGTATCCGTGTAGATGATCTCGCCGGGCTTAGGGTTCTCGACGGCCTCGGGCTCGCCAAGCGGGGTGAATTCCTCGGTGCCGTCGGCGTACCGGATGTCGACGTCACCGGTGACGTGGTCGAGATCGAAGGCGCCGGCGGGCAGGCCGTGCTGGACGGATACGGTGTTGTAGGAGTCGACGGCCGGGTTGATGCGCGGCAGGGTTCCCTTCTTCGTGAGGCGGCGGCCGAGCGCGTCGACGCTGGGGCGGATGCGGCGGGGGTTGGTGCCGAAGGAGCGGTAGGCGGTGTGCCACGCCTCGATCCTCGGGTCGGTCTCGTCGGCGGGCTGCCAGGTGCCATCGGCGAGCTGCTGCTCCAGGTCCTGAAGGGCGGTGGTGGTGGAGGGCCAGGACTCGTGGCCGCGGAGGCCGGTGGCGGTGACCACGGCGATGAGGGTGTCGGGGAAGGCGTCGGCGACGGCGGGGGCAATACGGAAGGCGGTCATGGAGGGCTCCGTTACTCGGTGCGTGTGGGCGTGCGGGGTGGGGGTTACGGCTTCCAGGGGCCGAGGCGGTCCAGGCGGCGGCGCTGATGCCGTGCGGTGGGAACGTCGAGATCCTGTCCGCGTTCGGTGAGGCGGTCGGCGACGTCGGCCCGCTGTTCGACGGGCTTGTGGTCGTCGTACTTGGACTTCGCCCGCACGTCGGTGACCTGAAGGCGCAGGCCGCGGATGCCGGGCAGCATTCGGCCGTAGGGCGGCCGGTCGACAGCGACCAGGGCGTGATCGCCGTCGGGCTGGAAGTGGGCGAGCTGGCGGCGCAGCAGTTCGGCCTTGGCCTCGGGTCGTCGACCAGGTGGGCGTGGCAGGTGAACTGCACGGCCGCGTAGTAGCTGGTGGGGACGCCGTCGGTGGGCGGGATGTCCGGCTTGGCGCGCCAGGGGCCGGGGATGAAGGCGTAGTCGCCGATGACGGTGAAAGTGACGTTCGGGTCGTGCTCTATCACCTTCCAGACCGGGTTGGGCCGGGCGAGGTGGATCAGCAGGTCACCGTTGTCAGTGGTGAAGTGAGTGGGGACGACGGTGGGCGGCCGGCCGGGCGGGCCGTTGACACTGAGCTGTCCGAAGTCGTGGCCGGCGGCGATCCAGGTCTGCCATTCGGCCTCGTCCAGGGCGGCGTCCCAGGGTTGAATGAACATGCTTCTCTCCTTGCGCGATCCATGGGTCGGGCCGCGCGGTGGGCTCAGGTCAGGGCGAGGAGGCTGACGGCTACGGCGGCGGCTCCGAGCCCGACCAACTGGCCTCGGTGGATACGCTCGGCGAGCACGCTGCGGGCGAGCAGGACGGTGCCCGCCGGGTACAGGGCGGTGATGACGGCGACGACGGCGAGGTCCCCGCTGCGGGCGGCCATGAGGAACAGCAGGTTCGCCAGCGAGTCCAGCACACCCGCGGCAGCCGACACCGCGTAGGCGGGCCGTTCGGATCCCAGTCTGCGGAACATCAGCCCGGCCGCGGCCAGGGTGATGGCCGAGGAGACCGCGCGGCCCACGATCAGCGGTGCCACCCCGCTGTCGGATGGCGCCTGGTGCAGGAAGACCAGCTGGAGCGCGATGGCCGCGCCGGCACCGAGGGCCAGCAGCAGGGCGGTACGCGGTGGCCGCGCCGACCCTGCGCCGTGACCGGCACTGACCATCACCACCGCGGCCAGCGCGAGCGGCAGGCCCACCAGTCCCGCGACGCCCAGGTGCTCCCCCTGGAACAGGCCCACGCCGACGGGAAGTATGGCGGACACCAGCGCTGTCACGGGCGAGAGCACGTTCATGGGGCCGATCGCCAGGGTGCGGTAGAGCAGGGAGAACGCGGCAGCCGAGGCGACTCCGGACGCGGCACCCCAGCCGACGGCGCCGACACCGAACGAGGCACCGAGCACCGGCCACAGCATCAGCTCGACCGCGAGGGAAGCCGGGGCCGCGATCATCACGGTGCGCAGAACGTGGACCTTGCGGGCGCCGAGGCCGCCGAGGAAGTCGGCGCACCCGTAGGCCAGGGAGCTGCCCAGTGCCAGCAGCAGAGCGATCACGACACATCCCCTACTATTCAGTGAAACGACCGAACCGTACAACGGACCGACCGTCTCGTGTCAACCAACCGACCGTACGGTGCATTCCAGTGGTCCACCTGCAAGGAAGTGATCGGATGACCGAGACGGACGCGGCTCTGCGGACGCTCGCGCACAACGTCAGGGCGGCACGCACCCGCGCCGGGCTCTCCCTGGACGAACTCGGCCGACGGGCCAAGGTCAGCAAGGGCGCCCTGGTCGCGCTGGAGAAGGCGCAGGGGAACCCGAACTTCGCGACCCTGGTCCGGCTGGCCGATACCCTCGGCGTCTCCGTGTCCGCCCTCATGGAAGGGCGGACCGAGGGCCGTGTCCGCGTTGTGACCGCCGACACCATGATGCCGTTGTGGACCGGCGAGCAAGGCGGCGAAGCCCGGCTGATGCTGACGACATCCGGCCCGGCCCCGGTCGAGGTCTGGCGGTGGCAGCTTCGGCCGGGCGAGGAATACCCCAGCCATCCCCACCAGGCCGGGGTCGTCGAGACCATCAGTGTCACCTCCGGCGGGATGACCCTGGTGGTCGACGGCGCCGAGCACTCCGTCGAAGCCGGGCAGACCGCTGCCTTCGACGGCGACTCCCCCCACGCCTACCGCGGTGTCGGCACCGAAACCTGCCACCTGATCATGACCGTCCACCTGCCGCCCGGCCCCGCCTCCACGGCCTGACACCCACAACGCAGGCCGATGGACACGCCTTACGAGCCGACTGCTCGTTGAGCGGCATTCGCCGACCACCCTGCTTCCCCCCTTCGGCCGCCTTCGACAACCAACCGTCGAGTCCGGGCTGAGCGCCCTGGCGGACCACCACACGGAACCACGCGCACTGGTCCGGACAGCCGGATCAGCGGAGAGCATCCGCGAGGTCTGCCCGGGGCAGCAGGGCCAGTTCATCGGCGAAGCCGACCAGCAGAGCGCCGCCGTCGACGGAGGTCACGCTGTGCACCCGGTAGGGAAGGCGCAGGGCCCGGAGAATCCGGGTGTGGGTGTGCAGGTCCCAGGCGCGGACGGTGGCGTCGTCGCCACCGGTGACGGCGATGGTCCGGTCGTCGAGCGTGGTGAGGGCCAGGTCCGCGATCCGACGGCGGTGGCCGTACAGCGGCTCGCCGCGCTCCCGGCCCGTCGCCAGGTCCCAGACCCTCGGGTGCGGGTCGTACCCGGCGGCCGTGACGGCGACGGGCGTGCCGTCCACGAGGGCCGTCGCGACCCGCTCCACCGCGCGGGTGTGACCGTGGAGCGGCCGGCCGAGCGAGGTGCGGTCGGCCAGGCCCCAGATCCGGACGGCGCGGTCGGCGTGACCGGTGACGAGGGTGGTGTCGCCGCCGACCGCGATGGCGCCCAGCGCGCGCACGCCCCGGTCGTCGCCGGTGGCCAGGGGCGGTCCGGTCTCCTGCCGTGCGGCCAGGTCCCAGATCCGCACGGTTCCGGCCCGGGTGCCCACCAGGGCGAGGGTCCGGCCATCGACGACGACCGTCGCGAGGGCGGTCGGTTCCGTGTCCCGGCAGTCGAGCGGCGCCCCGAACGTCTCACGGGTCTCCAGATCGGCGATCCGCACGAGTCCGTCCCGTCCCGCGGTGAGCAGGAGGGTGCGCCCCTCCACGACGGCCGTGGCCATGCCCATGGCCAGGACGGCGCCGGTGTGTCCGGGCAGGGGCCGGGTGGCACGCGGACGGGCGAGGTCCCAGAGGTCGACCGTGCCGTCGTACCGGCCCGTGGCCACGACCGGTCGGCGGCCCACGGTGGCCGTGGCCAGCGCCGCGGTCTCCCGGCCCGGCCCGTCGAGGGCGTCGCCGCCGTGTCGATGTGCGGTGAGGTGCCACGTACGCAACTGGCCGTCGGAGGACCGGGCGACCACGACGGGCCGAGCGTCCACAGTGGTGAGCCCCACCTCGCGCACCGGCTGGTCATGGCCGGTGAACGCGTCGGCGAGCTGCGTGCCGGTGAGCGGGTCCCACACCCGGAGGGTGTTGTCCAAGCCTCCGGTGATGGCGAGGATGCGACCGTCGACGCGGGCGGTGGTGACCGCGCTGACGCGGTGGCCGTGGCCGGTGAGTGGGGTGCCGATCTGCCGGCCGGTGGCCAGGTCCCAGACACGGGCCGTGTGGTCCTCGCTCGCGGTGACGGCCAGGGTCCGGCCGTCACCGCAGGTGGTGGCCACCGCCAGGACCGGCGCGGAGTGGCCACTCAGCGGCGGGCCGACCGGGCGGCCGCTGAGCAGGTCCCGGACCAGGACGTGAGGGTCGTACTCCCCCGCGGTGACGGCGACCGGGCGGCCGGCCACCCGCGCGGTCGCGACGGCGGTCACCCGGCCCCGGTGTCCCCCGACAGGCTCGGCGACCTCCCGGCCGGTCGCCGGGTCCCAGACCCGGACCAGCCCGTCCCAGCCGCCGACCAGGAGTGTCCTGCCGTCCACCTGCGCGGACGCCACCGCGGTGACGCAACCATGGGCCACGGCGAACGGCTCGCCCACCGGCTCGCCGGTGCTCAGGTCCCAGGACCGTACGGTGTCGTCGGGCCGCTGCCGGTCGGTGTTCCAGTGCCGGTCGCACGCTTCGTGGCCGGTCAGGACGAGTACCCGCCCGCCCGCCTCGACCGAGCCCAACACCCTGGCGTCCTGCGGGGGCTTGAACAGGTCCGCCGAGGCCCCGTCGAGCACGTCCAGGGCCCGTACCTCGCCGAACGGACCGGCGTCCACGGCGACCAGACGCCCGTTCCGCACGGCCAACGCCGCATGCACGCCGTCGCAGCGCAGCACCCGCACGGTCCGCTCGTCGACGAGTCGTCCCGTCGCCCAGCCGACCCGCCAGGGCGCGGTCGGCTCCCCTGGCGGCGTGGCCGAAGCGAACCGTGCGGCCAGGCCGGGCCACCCGAAGCGGGCCGCCTCCAGGGACAGCAGCTGGGCCCGGCCCACGGTGTCGGCCCCGATGAGCCGCCGGGCCACCGAACGGTAGACGGTCTCCGTACGCCGCCCGGCCTCGTCTGCCGGAGGCGGAGCCGTACGCAGTACCTCGTCCGGATCGGCGCCGACCAGGCGGACCACGTCGGTCCACACCCCCTGCTCCTCTCCCATCTGCTCAGACCCGCATCCTGCGCCGCGCCCGGACGGGCTTGCGGCCTGTCTCGGCGTCCACCGCGAGCACCGTACCGGCGTGCGTGCCCACGTAGACGACCCCGTCGGCATGGACGGGGCCGGTCCCTCGGCCATCCAGTGCGTGCCGCCACAGGACCACGCCCGTGCTCAGGCTGATCTTGAACAGCCCGCGGCCGTACTTGGTGCCGACGATCCACCCGGACGAGCCGCAGATCGCCGGGGAGGAAGCACCGTAACGATCCGGCAGGTGCCAGAGGAGCCCGCCGTCGTTGCCGTCCATCGCGTACACGCCACTGTGGCTGTCGCCCACGAAGACCAGGCCCTCGGCCAGCGCCGGGGTGCTGTCGACCACGCCGGCCGCCTGTGCGCCCCAACGCTGCTGGCCGGTGGCGGCGTCATAGGCGTACAGTCGGCCGGCGCCGGTGCCCGCGCAGACCATGCCTCCCGCGACACTCGGGGTGCAGCAGCTCAACTGGGCGGCGGTGGAGTCCTGGTGCCACAACTCCTCGCCGCTCACCGCGTCGAAGGCGGTCAACTGGGCCCGCGCGCCCTGCACATAGACGCGGCCGTCGGCGACCGCCGCCGCGGCGGCCGACCCGTCGGGCAGCCGCCGAGCCCAGCGTTCCTCGCCGGTCGCGGCGTCCAGCGCGCGGATCCGGGAGGCATCGCGCAGCAGGTTGGCCGGGTGGTGGACGAGGTGGAGCAGGCCGTCGGCGACCACCGGGGCGCCCGAGTGGCCCACCCGCTGCCGCCAGCGCTCCTGCCCGTCCGCGGCGTCGAGCGCGTGCAGCACGCCGGACTGGCCGACGACGTACACCGTCCCGTCGGCGACCGCCGGTGTCTCCTTCAGGGCGCCGACCGCGTCGAAGGACCAACGCGCCGCGCCCGTCACCGCGTCCAGCGCGTAGCAGCGGCCGTCGGAGCAGTTGACGTACACGGTGCCCGCGCAGACGACCGGAGCGGCCACGACAGCGTCCGGCAGCCGCACGCTCCACGCCTCGAAGCCGGCCGGCAGTGTGCCCTTCGGATAGACACCGGTATGGGCCGGGCCCCCGCGGAACATGGCGGACGGTCCGCTGCCGGGCCGGGGCCCCGGCCCTGCGCCGGCAGTGGGAACGGCGTCCGAAACGGCCCGGGGCACGGTGTCCGGCACGGCCGGTGGCACCGCATCCGCCGAGCCGCCCTCGGCATCGCCGGGATTCCCCTCCGTCTCCACTTCCATCTCCGTCTCCGCCGCCGCACGGCCCTCGCCGACACCAGGGGCCGCACCCGCTGCCTCGCCCCACAGGCCCGGGTCCATGGCCTCCACCAGGTCGACCAGGGAACGCAGTTCGGTCAGGATCGTGTGGGAGTCGTCCTGCTCCCTGCGCGACCCTGGAGGCGCCGCGTAGACGAGGTAGCCGCCCTCCACCTGCCACTGCAGCCAGCGGCGGTCGTCGGCGAGGTCACGCACGGCCGGGGTGAGGAGCCGCGCCGCCACCTCCGGGTCCACGCTCTCCACCACATGGTTGGCGTCGTAGGCCAGGTCACCGATCTCGTACAGATCACGGTCGGGGCGCTCGGTGACGAGCCGCTTCAGCAGCGGAACCATGGTGTCCACGGCCAGCGAGTGCCGGCTCACCGCGACCAGCGGGAGCACGGCCGGCAGTTGGACGAGGTATACGGTGCGGGTGGCCGAGGGGTCGTCGGTGACACAGTCGAAGACGCTGAACCAATGGCCGTCCAGGGTGCCACTCACGGCATCCAGGGCCCTCGCCTTCTCGGCATCGACACCGAGCGGCGCCGCGCACAACTGCATGCGCTCGGGATGCCAGTCCGTGTACGTCCACCTGCGCTCCTTCGCCAGGCGACGCCGCGCTGCACTGTGATCCCGCTGATCCTTCTTCCTCGACATGCCCTCCCCCTCCCAATGGCCCAGGGAGCCTACCTCGCCCCCAACTCCCTGAGTGGCAAGGGCGCCAGGCCTCACACCGGGTGACGCGTCGACCACGGTGATCCGGGCTGGCTGGTGACGGATGGCCAAGCGCACGGCATGCCGGGCCGGTTCGGCGGGACCGCAGTCAGTGGCCGGCCGAACCCATCGGTGCATGTCCCGACCACCACCTGACGGGACCAGCCGGTTCAGGCGGCGACGACGGGGTGGCCGCTCAGTGCGACTCCGGCTCGGCGCAGCTCGTCAACTGCGGTGCGTGTGGTGTCGGCGGCGACACCGGCGGTGTAGTCGAGCAGGACCCGTACCGTGAAGCCCGCGCGTACACCGTCCAAGGCGGTGGCTTTCACGCAGTGATCGGTTGCGATGCCGACGACATCGAGGTCGGTGACGTCACGGGCCTTGAGCCAGGCGGACAGTGTCGTGCCGTCCTGGGTGAAGCCTTCGAAACCGCTCTTCGATGCGGAGTGCGCGCCTTTGAACACGACCTCGTCGACGTGTCCGGATTCGACGGCGGGCGCGAAGTCCGGATGGAACTCGCCTCCCTCGCTGCCGACGACGCAATGCACGGGGAACGATTCCTGGAAGTCCGGGTGGTCGGAGAAGTGGGCACCCGGGTCGATGTGGTGGTCACGGGTGGCGACGACGAAGGCGTACCGCTCGTCAGGGCGCCGGACCAGGTCGGCGATGGCCGCTGCCCGGTCCGCGCCGCCCTTCACCGGAACGCTGCCGCCTTCGCAGAAGTCCTTCTGCACATCGACGATGATCAGTGCACGACGCATGGAATGGGCCCTTTCCCTCGGATATGGCCAATCCCCCGATGGTCGCCTTTCCATGAGCGGGCGGGCTCGCCCCTCGCCGGTCGTTCACCCGACCGGCGAGGCACGCACGGCAATGAGGTGCAATGCACTCTCCTGTGCGGGGACGCTGGGCCGGAGCAGCCGGCCGCATCGAAACACTCACGAGCAGTGGAGCTGTTCTCCTCGGATCTCCAGCGCACCCTGCGGACTGGCCGAGGAGGTGGCCGAACGGTTCGGTGTGAAGCCGGTACTGGATCGCAGGCTGCGGGAGAAGTCCTACGGTGGGGCAGGGGGGAAGGCCCCAGGAGCGGCTGGACCGGCGCTACGTCCCACCGCCGGCTGTCGGGGAACGGATGAACCACGACGAGAGTGTGGCGGGTGCGGAGACCAAGGCCGTGTGTGCGCAGCGTATCCACGCAGCCATGGACGAGATCCTGCAGAGCCCTTGCGCACACCAGATCATCGTGACGCACGGCGGTTCCCTGACGTTCGTCGTGGCGTCCTGGATCAGGATGCCGATCGAGTCGGCAGGTTCTGCCGGTTTCCGGGCGCCTTCAGACAGCATCACCACACTGCGGGAGGACGACTTCTTCCACAACCGCCAAGTCGTCAGCCTCGGCGATACCCGCCATCTCCCCAGGTCCGGGCGATGTTCCGGCCTTCCCCGAGCCGGCCGAGCACCAGCAGATCCGGCCACACCGACGACCCGGAATCCGAGGGGTTCGCGGCGCGGGAGTCCTCCCGTACCCGCGAATCCCTCGGATTCTGTTTCGGCGCTAGAAGGTCGCGGTCCGGTCTTGGCTGCGCGGGTCGGTCACCTGGTGCTCGGCGTAGACGCCCGCGCGCGACTCGCGGCGCCAGGGACGCGCGTGGGTCACCGATTCGACGGCGGCCTCGGAACTGTCGTCAAGGTTCACCACTGCCACGGATGGCGTGCCGTCCGCGGGGCACCGCTCAATCCAGTCGCCGTTGGGTGCGATGACTCCGGACGGTGCGGTGGCGCTGTGCTGTGCGGGCACCGAGAAGCTGACCCAGTAGCTGTTGACCGCGGCGTGGCCCTGCGCTTGGGCGGAGGCGGCCCCCGGGGAGACACCGGTCGTGGAGAGCAGGACGCAGCCCACGTCCAGCTTCTCGTATTCGGCGAACAGCTCCGGGTAGTGGATCTCCATGCCGATCAGGCAGCCGAAGCGCACACCGTCGACGTCGAAGGTCACCGGCGAGATGCCCGGCGAGTACATGTACGAGACCTTCGTCTTCGACAGCAGGCGCTCGTCGTATCGGGTGACGACCTCGCCGCGATCGGAGATGACGTAGAGGCTGTTGTGCGGGCGGTGCGGCCCGGTCAGACGGTGCACCGAGGCGATCACCGTCCACAACCGCAGTTCGCGTGCCAACGCGGCGATCGCCGCCAGCTCCGACTGGAGCACGGGCCACTGGCACCGGTCCCAGTCCGCCGGGCCGACCGCGTCCGGGCCGTCGACGGACAGGACAAGCTTGTTGGGAAAGCAGATCGCACCTTCCGGGAAGTGCACGATCCTCGCGCCCCGTGTGCCGGCCTCGCGCATCAGCGCACGGACCTCACGGCCGCTTTCGCGCAACGCTTCAGCGTCTCGGGGGTCATCGCGTACGGGGGTCTGCGCCACGGCGAGCCGTACGCTCCTGGGGTCCCTTGCTTCCGGCATGACGTCTCCTGAGGGAGTCGGTCGGAAGTGCCGGAGGGCGGACGTGTAGGACTCGCCGGTCTTGGCGGCGCGGGCACGCACCTGGTGCTTGAAGTTCCTACGGGCAGTCATCTCGGCCTTCCACGCCCAGAGCGACCGTTCCCCAGCAACCTCGCCCGAGGCGATCGGGCTGCAATGACGACCTGAGACGCTGGTCCCTTTGCCTCCGATGGGAGACCGTGCTGGGGACGGTCGCGGGAGGTTCGGCGTAGGCCACGCAGTTGGTCATCATGCCGTCGCCCGTGGGCGCCGTCAACATTCTTCAGCGGGGACGCCGGCGTCGGACATCCCCTGCTCTCCCTCGCCGCCGCAGGGGAGTGTTCGCCTCCGCTCCCCCACTCATCTGCGCATACCAGGGTGGGGGTCCATCGTGCCGGCTGCAAGCCCCGGTGGTGTGGACTTCTCCGCTCTGGTCCCCGGGTCGGTCAATACGGGTGCCCGTGCTTCGGGCTCCGGTTCGCCAGTTCGCTGGTCGATAATCGTGTGCCGTGCCGGTCGGCGGAAGGGCAGACTTGCCGCATGGCGGGCATGCAGGCTTTTCAGGACGCGCTCACTCGCTGGGCGGCCGGCGGTCCCGGCGCACCGGCGAGTGATCTGGCCGTACGGCTGGGGCTGCGGACGGCGGTGCTGTTGGAAGGACCGAGCGACCTCGCGGCTGTCGAAGTGCTGGCCGCACGCCGTGGCCGGGATCTCGCCGCCGAAGGGGTGTGTGTCGTGGCGATGGGCGGGGCCATGAGCGTCGGCCGCTACGCCGGTCTGCTCGGGCCGCCCGGTCTCGGCCTGCGGCTGAGGGGGCTGTGCGACATGGGCGAACAGAGCTTCTACGACCGGGGCCTGAAGCGGGCGCGGGCGCCGCACGAGGGCTTCTTCGTATGCGTGGCGGATCTGGAGGACGAGCTCATCCGCGCGCTGGGCACGGCACGGGTCGAGGAGATCATCGGGGCGGAGGGCGACCTGCGCGCCTGGCAGACCTTCCTGCGCCAGCCCGCGCAGGACGGTCGGCCCCGGCAACAGCAGTTGCGGCGCTTCCTCGGCACGAAGAAGGGCCGCAAGATCCGCTACGGCCGTCTCCTGGTGGAGAGCCTCGGCCCCGGCCAGGTACCGGCTCCGCTCGACGACCTCGTCACGAGCCTGTGACCGGCGCGCACGAAGGCGCGGTCGCAGCCGCCTGGGACACTCTGTCCCGCCGTCCCGCCCGAGGTGGCCTGCAGGAGAGCTCCCTGGTCGGCTGACGCGCCGAGTGCGACGGTGCTGTGCGCCGAGGCGCGGCGCGGCTGCTGTCACCCCGGCCCGACCGAGGGACGCCCACCGCCGCCCTGTCCCGCTCGCCGCTCCTGCTCGTGCTCCTGCTCAGCCCGTACGAGGAGGACTTCTGCGCGCCGTGGCTGACAGGCAGTCGGCGATGGCGGCATGGCTCTGGGCCTCCTGCGCGTGAGCCAGGGCGACGCTTTCGCGACTCGCCAGGGTCGACAGCGCGGCCTCCGCCTTGATGCCCTCGTACCGGCCCAGCTCAGGGCACCCGGCACACGTCGCCGGCATCGTAAAGAAGCCATGCCCAGCGCTGCAGCGCCGGAGCCAGCGTGATCGCCACGCACAGGCCGACGACCAGCGAGTACGCGGCCCAATTCCGCATGTACGCGGATCCGAGGCCAGGGTTTCCATGCCGGTAGTCGGTGGAAGCAGAAGACCAACGCGAGCAGTGTCACCCCGATGCCCCGATGTATGTGGCGAACCACTGCCAGGACCCCTGCGCGAGTGCGGCCGTCAGCACTCCGCCGAGTGCGATTCCGATCACCCCGGGCTGACCGGGGGTGGCCTGTCCCGAGCCCGTGGAGGCCGGTTGCCGGGCTTCCTGAGGGCTGGGGCGGTCGTCCATGGTCTCTCCCGCATGGTTCGGAGGCCCTCAGCATCCGGGCACGACGCGCCCGGACCTGGCGCCATGCCGAACCTGCCCGGAAGTGCCGCCTGGTTGGCGGGGCTTCCGGGCAGGGCGCCGTCGCCGAAGAACGGCCGGGGGCCGGAACCGTTCGTACGCCGCCGCCCCGCCCCGGGCCCAGATCCAGGCCCCGGGCCGTCCCGGGTCTCCGAAGTGCAACGAGTGGTTCATCACTCGTCGTCGATGCCCTCCACGTCGACCGGCCGTGTTCCGTCGAAGGTCACGAGGATTCCGTGCGGGTCCCCCAGACGGAACCTGCTCTCGGCGAAGCGGATCGCCCAGGTCCGGTCGGCCCACACCGTTGCTTCGGGAACGGCCAGTGGCAACTCCGGAAGGTCCAGCCAGCCCAGTTCCTCGGTCGTGAGCTCAAAGCACCGTTCCCGGAGCCGGATACGGCAGTACTCCAGGGCTTGATCGACCAAGGCATCGAAACGGCTCACAACAACGTGAGCGAGTTGGAGGGTGGACTCCTCCGGCGCGGCCGCCGGCTCGACGACCAGACTCACCCCGGCCGGCTCCGTGCCCGCCGGACGCGGAAAACAGCCGGTCCAGCAGGCCAGCGACGGAGGGCTCTCCGTCCGTTCCAGCATGAGCCCGGCGACGAGCAGGGATGCGGGCAGCTCCGCGCCGACGCCGGGCTCTTCCGTACACGAGCCGGTCGATGACGCGCCGTTGTCAGACATTTGCACAGCCTAAGGGCTGTCCCGGTCATGGAGTTGACCCAAGGACTCAAAGGCGCGGAGACTCAAAGGATCAAGCTCAATCGGCCCGGCCTCCCGCCCACGGGTCGACCGGGGCGAGAACCCCGAGCCGGTCCTCGATCGCCTGGGCCGCGTCCAGGCACAGGTCCTCCCGGAACGCGCGGCCGACGATCTGCACCCCGGAAGGGAGCCCCTCGGCCATGCCGGTCGGTACGGCCACGCCGGGGACGCCCACGAAGCTGGTCACGGTGCACAGGCGCATTCCCGACCCGACCCGGTCCCTGCCCGGCCTGTCACGCGACTCCAGCCCCGGCCCGACCGGGGGCTCGGTGAACACCGGGCCGAGCAACAGCGGGTACTCGTCGAGGAATTCGGCCCATGAGCGGCGGATGTTCATCCAGGTTCCCATCACCTTCATCAGCTCGTCCGCGCTCACGGGCGGGGTCCGCTCCATCGTCATCCCGATGAATCGGTCCCCGCCCTTGCCGAGCAGTTTGCGTACCGCCGGCCAGTTCGGAGCGAACTCGGTCATGGTGATCCGGTCGTACGCGTCCAGGGCCTCGCCCATCCGCGGTACGTCCCGCACCTCGCGCACGTCGTATCCGGCGTCGCGGAGCGCATCGGCCGCGGTCTCGATGGCTCCGCGCACCGTCGGGTGGACGCCGTGCCCGCCGGGGTCCGCCACGACCGCGACCTTCAGCGGCCCGGCGAGCGGTTCGCCGTAGGCGGGCACCGGAACGGCCCGTGGGTCTCGCGGGTCCGTCCCGGCCAGCACCTCGTAGGCGAGCCGGAGATCGCCCACGCGCCGGGCCAGCGGGCCGTCGGTGACCAGTATCTGGGATGCCGGGCCCGGGTCGTCCGGCCCGAGAATGCGGTGGTCGGCGGGGAACCGGCCCGTGGACGGCTTCAGCCCGGCCACACCGCAGAACTGGGCCGGGATGCGCACCGACCCGCCGGAGTCGTTTCCGAGCCCCAGCGCCGCCATGCCGGTGGCGACGGCCACCGCGTCGCCTCCGCTGGTACCCCCCGGGGTCCGGCTGCTGTCCCACGGGTTGACCGTGTCTCCGAACAGCTCGCTGCGGGTGTGCATCCCCGCCAGGATCAGGGTGGGGATGTTGCTGTGTCCGATGGGGATGGCCCCGGCCGCGCGCAACCGTGCCACCGGGGGTGCGTCGGCCGGCGCCACCAGATCACGGAAGCGTTCCGTGCCGAACGTGGTCGGCACGCCTTCGACGGCGGTGCTCTCCTTCACCGTGAAGGGCACGCCCGCGAGTGGTCCGAGCGTTTCACCCGCGGCCCGCTGCCGGTCCATCCGTGCCGCGGCCCGGCGTGCGCGCTCCGCCAGGAGCTGCGTGACCGCGTTCACCCGCGGGTTGACCTCGGCGATGCGGTCCAGGTGGCTGTCGACCAGTTCGGCCGCTGACACTTCTGCGTTGCGCACAGCCTCCGCCTGCTCGGCGGCCGACATCTTCCACAGGGCGTCCTGCATGGCCCTCTCTCCTCGCTCACGTACCGATGCGCTTGCATCGAAACAGTACCCCTGGAACCGATACGAGCGCATCGAATAAAGTGCACGGGAAAGCAGTGCGCTGTGAAGCAGAAGCGTTGTGAAACAGGAAGGCGGCCGGGCATGCCCAGGCAGGTCGATCACATGAGCAGACGCCGCCTCATCGCCGAGGCCGTCTGCCGCCTCGCCGACGAACGCGGGCTGGAGGGCGTGACCCTTCGCGATGTCGCCGCCCGTGCGCAGGTGTCGATGGGCGCCGTTCAGCGTTGCTTCCGTACCAAGGAAGAAATGCTCGTGTTCGCCCTCGGGCACATCAGCGACAGGGTCAGCGAGCGCGTACGGGCCCGCCTCGTCAGGAGCCCGGCCCAGTCGGCCGCCACCGCCCTGGGACACGCGGCCGCCGAGATCTCACTACTCCGGGACGAGCACCGCGCCGAGGCCAGGGTCTGGCTCGCCTTCGTCGCGCAGGCGGCTGTCAGCCCGGCACTCGCACAAACGCTGAAGGCGAACTACGCAACCCTGCACGAGGCATTCACCCAGCTCATCGAGGAAGCCGGGGAAGACGCCGACCGCTCCGTTCCCTTCGATCCGCGCCTTGAGGCCCGCACCCTCCTCGCCCTGGCGGACGGCCTCACCACGCACGTCCTCATCGGCCACCTCACCCCGCAGGAGGCCCACGATGTCCTCCACGCCCATCTGTCCGGCCTCTGGGAGCAGCCGGTCCGGCCCTCTCACGCCGACTCGGACCCCACACGGCGGCATTCCTGAACACGCGCCCATGGCCCACCGTTCGCCCTGAAGAACGGCCGTCGGTCAGTGCCGGCCTCCGCGATGAGCTCCGCCTCGTGTGCCGAGCCGGTGGTCGAGTGCGACGCCGACGTCGGGGCAGTTCTTGCGGATGACGTCGAGGAAGGCGTTCAGCGCCGGGGAGCGGTCCTGCGCGGCGAAGGACAGGACCAGATCGGGCAGCGGAGTACGAGGGGCCACCTCGCAGAACCACGTGCCCGCCCGCGGTGCCGACAGCATGCGCGAGGGCCCCAGGCCGACGCCCATCCCGCAGGCGGCAAGCCCGATGATGGTGTGCACGTCCCTCGCGACGGTCGCGCCGGAGAGGGCCGGGGAGTCCTTTCCCAACAGCGCGCGCAGCCCGGTGATGACGGCGGGTTCGTCCTCGCCGGACGCCACGATCAGCGGCTGCCGCCGCAACTGCTCCACACTCACCGACGGTTGTCCCGCATAGGGGTGGCTGCTGCTCACGACCGCGATGAGGTGGTCGTGGCCGATCGGGACGGACACCAATCGCTCGACGCCGACGCCCTGCGGCGGGCCGAGGGTGATCGCCACGTCCAGGTCACCGGCGACCAGGACAGATGTGCTGCAGCTGGTCGCCATCTCGTGGAGTTCAAGTTGCACGTCGGGCCGTTCGCGGCCGAACCGGCAGAGGACGTCCGGCAGGGGTTCCAGCAGAGCCGAGGCGATGAACCCGAGGCGCAGTCGGCCCGTCTCGCCGCGTGCGGCCCGTGCCGCGTCGACCGAGGCCGCCGCGATCTCGTCGAGCGCTCTGCGGGCGCGGGCGAGGAAGGCCGTACCCGCCGCCGTCGGGAACACTCCCCGCCGGGTGCGGTCGAACAACCGGGCACCCACCTCGCGTTCGAGATCGGCGATCTGCTTGGACAGCGGAGGCTGCGCAATGCCGAGGGCGCCTGCCGCCCGGCCGAAGTGCGCGTGCTCCGCCAGGGCCAGCGCGTACCGCAGGTGTCGCGCTTCCATGTCGGCCTCCCGGCGATATCTCCGGAGTATCGCGGATCAGTGTGTCAGATCTTTCACTGTATGGCCGGGGCCGGGTCACGTGGAATGCAGCCATGACTGAACTCTCCCCTGTCGACACCGTCTTCGTCTTCGTGCACGGGGCCTGGCACAGCTCCGGACAGTGGGCGGCGACGCAGCGGGCACTCGCCGGGCGCGGCGCCGCGAGCGTGGCCGTCGACCTGCCGGGGCACGGCTTCGACGCGCCGCTGCCCAGCGGATATCTGCTACCCGGCCAGCCGGGCCTGCTGACCGAGCAGTCCCCGCTCGCCTCCGTGACGATGGACGACTGTGCCGAGGTGGTTCTGGACACGCTGCGTCAGGTCCGCCGTTACCGCAGTGTCGTGCTCGTCGCGCACAGCGCGGGCGGCGGGCCCGCGTCGCTGGCCGCCGAGCGGGCGCCCGAGCTCGTCGACGCGATCGTCTACCTGTCGGCGTTCGTCCCCGCCGGGCGGCCACGGTTCGTGGACTACCTCGGCTCCCTCGAGAACGCCACCGCCCGGGGACAGGGCCTCCATCTCGGCGACCCCGAGGCGCTGGGTGCCATCCGGATCAACCCGCTCTCACCGGATCCCGCCTACGTCGAGGAACTGCGGCAGACGCACTACCAGGACACCCCGACGGAGCGCTTCGGCCGCTGGCGCTCGGCGCTGAGCACGGACCTCCCGCTGGCGATCCCCACCACACCGGTCGTCGTGACCTCCTCGCGGTGGGGACGGATTCCACGGATCTTCCTGCGCTGCGCGGACGACCAAGCGCTGACGCCGCCCGTGCAGGACCTGATGATCGCGGAAGCCGACCGGGCCGTGCCCGAGCACCCGTTCACGGTACGGACCCTCCCGGGCAGCCACAGCCCGTTCGCCGCCCGCCCCCATGAGCTCGCCGCTGCTCTGCTGCCATGAGCGGCGGACACTTCGTACCGCCGGTGGTGCGCCCGGCGCGGGGCACCACCGGCTGCCGGCCGCCGCGAGTTCGCCGCCGTAGCCGGTTGAACCGGTGCGGTGTCATCCCGGACCGGCCCGGAACGCCCGGCGGTACGCCCCCGGCGTGGTACCCAGCATGCCGAGGAAGCGTCTGCGGAGGTTGGTGGCCGAGGAGAGACCTACGCGGCGGGCGACGGCGTCCAGGGGGAGGTCGGAGGACTCCAGCAGGTCCCGTGCCGTGGCGATCCGCCGGGCAAGCAGCCACTGCCCCGGGCTGGTGCCCAGCTGATCGGCGAACCGTCGGGCGAGGGTGCGCGTCGAGACGCCCGCGTGCGCGGCCATGGTCTCGATGGTCATCGGCTCGCCCAGTCGCCCGGTGATCCATTCCAGCAACGGCGCGAGTGTGCCGTCGATCTGTCGGGGATGCGGCGGTGCCGCGTACTGCAGCTGTCCGCCCTCACGGTGGGGCGGCATGACCATGGTCCGTGCGACATGTGCCGCGTACCGGGCGCCGTGGTCGTTACGGACCAGGTGCATGCACAGGTCGATTCCGGCTCCGGCGCCGGCGCTGGTGGCCACGTCACCGTGGTCGACGTACAGCACATCCGGGTCGACGCGGACCTGCGGGAAACGCGCGGCAAGGTCGTCGGCCCGTGCCCAATGGGTGGTCGCCCGGCGTCCGTCGAGCAGCCCGGCGTGCGCCAGCGCGAAGGATCCGGAGCAGATACTGACCACCCGCGCCCCGCGGGAGTGCGCGTGGCGCAGCGCCCGGACGACCGGAGGCGAGGGTGGCTCCTCTGTGGGCGGCCAGCCCGGGACGATCACGGTGTCGGCCCGGTCGAGCGCGTCCAGTCCGTCGGTCACGAGCATGTCGTATCCGGCGTGCGTCGTGACCGGGCCGGGGTGCTCGGTGCACACGCCGAAGGCGTACCGCGTCGGGAGTCCCTGCCGTTCGATCCCGAACACCTGGGCCGCGCAGCCGAGTTCGAAGGTCGATTGGGGTGGATGGACGAGCGCCACTACTCGATGCATGGCAGGAAAGTACCGTGAGATGTCATTCATGACACTCGGCGGGGCGACGGCCGCCCGTCAGGCTGACCCCATGACGACGGAACAGAACGCGCCTGCCTGCGAGTGGTCCACCGTCCGGGACGCTCCGGTCCGCGAACTCTTCCCGGGTATCCGCCTGCGCCCGCTGTGGAACGGGGACAACGGTGCGAAGGCCTACGTGCTGGAGATGGACGCGAACACGCGCTGGCAGGGGGTCGATGTCCACGAACCCGGACCCGAGGAGGTCTTCGTGGTCTCCGGCACCTTCAACGACGGCGACCGGGACTACCCGGTCGGCTCCTTCATCCACGCCCCCGCGGGTTCCTCGCACGTCCCGCAGACGACGACGGGGTGCACGTTGTTCCTGTTCTATCCAGAAGGCTAAGGGCTGTCCCGTAATCCCTGGTGGATCAGCGTGCGGCGTCGGACGCGGTGCATCGCAAGGCGGAGGGACGCCCGAATACTGGATGTATTCGGGCGTTCCGACAACGCGGCGAGGTGCCGTGGCCGTCGTCGCACGCCCACCAGGGATTACGGGACAGCCCTTAGGGACCCTTGTTCGGGGGCGTGTGCCCGCCGCACGGCTCGCCCGGCTGCGCAGTGCGCTTCAGGCGGACGGGGTGATGAAGTAGTGGCCCTTGTCGAGATCGTCGATGAGCCCCGGCCGTGTCGGCTGCCAGCCCGTCAGTTCCCGGGTCAGCGCACTGGAGGCAGGCTGGTCCATGGAGAGCACCGCGGAGAGCCAGCCGAAGTGCTCGGCGGCCTCCTCGGGCGGGACGGCGGCCACCGGAACGTTCAGATGGCGGCCGATCACCTCGGCGATCTCGCGCAGGGACACGCCCTCGTCGGCGACGGCGTGCAGCGTCGAGCCTGCCGGGGCCGCCTCCAGGGCGATGCGGAACATGTGCGCGGAGTCCAGGCGGTGGACGGCCGGCCAGCGGTTGGCCCCGTCGCCGTAGTGGCCCGCCACGCCCTTGTCGCGGGCGGTCCGGACCAGGGAGGCGACAAAACCCTTGTCGCCTTCGCCGTGGTTGGTGCGCGGCAGCCGTACGACGGATGAGCGGACGCCTCGGTCGGCGAGGGAGAGCACCCACTCGGCCGTGGCCAGACGGGTCACCATGCCGACGGCCTCGGGCGGGACGGCGTCGAGCGGGACGTACCCGTGCCCGTCGCGCTCGGTCGCCGCACGACCTGCCTCCACGGGTGTACCGGAGGCGAGGACGAACGGTTTGCCGGTGCCGACCAGCACCTCCCCCATCGTCTCGGCCGCGCGCCGGTCGGCATCGGCGGCGCCCCTGAAGTCGCCCTGCGCGAAGGCGACTTCGTGATGGAACGCCAGGTGGATCACGGCGTCAGCCGCGGCGGACGCCTCCCGCAGGACGTCGAGATCGTCGAGGGAGCCACGGACCACCTCGGTCCCGGCCGCGGCAAGAGCGTCGGCGGAGGCGTCCGAACGGGCGAGGCCGACGACCTGATGACCCCCGGCCATCAGGTCGGGGACGAGCGCGGAGCCGATCCAGCCGGACGCGCCGGTGACGAAGACACGCATGTGAGGGACCTCCTTGTGCCACGGCCTGCGCCGCCCGGCGGCACGGCCACGAGGGTCGATGTCAATGACTGACATCAGCGTAACGGGTGATGACAGAGACTGTCATCGCTATGATCGGGGACATGGGACGATGGGAGCCGAACGCGCGCGGGCGCCTGGAGCAGGCGGCGCTTGATCTGTTCAGCGAGCGCGGGTTCGACGCGACCACCGTCAAGGAGATCGCCGAGCGCGCGGGGCTGACGGAGCGCACGTTCTTCCGTCACTTCGCCGACAAGCGCGAGGTTCTGTTCGGCTCCAGCCCTCTCCAGGAATCCCTCGTCACCGCGCTCGACGCCGGTCCGGACACCGTGGCGCCGATCGACGCGATAGCCGTAGCCCTGCGGGTCACGGCCGATCTGCTCCAGGAGCGCCGGGAGCTCGCCCGTCGGCGCCAGGCCATCATCGACGCCCACACCGAGCTCCAGGAGCGCGAGCTGATCAAGCTCGCCTCGCTCTCCTCGGCGCTCGCCGACGCGCTGCGCCGGCGTGGCGTCGCGGAGCCGGCCGCGAGTCTGGCCGCCGAGGCGGGGATAGCCGTTTTCAAGATCGCTTTCGTGCGCTGGGTCAATGAATCGAACCGGCAGGACCTGCCGGAACTGGTCCAGGACGCGCTCGACGAACTCAAGGCCGTGACCGCGGGCAAGTGACCGTCGCCGCCTCCGCGCCGCCCGGCGCACGGTCGCGGCGCCCCCCGCGCCGGGCGAACCCGTCCGGCTCGTCGGTGACGGAGGTGTTCGTACCGAAGCCCCGAGCCACCCGGTCCGCCGACCGGCGGAGTCAGCGTTCCCGAATACGCCACCACCACCAGCGCCCGGCGGTCCACTCGCTCACCCGGCCCGGGTTCGGGAGGGTACGACGCTCGAACTCCACGTCGATCCGCTCCACCAGGCGACCCAGATCCGCTCGGGCTCCCCGGGGCAGATACCGCAGCGCCACAGCGAGGTCGTCGCGGGCGTCCTCGATCTCGATGCCGGGACTCTCGCCGGGGCCGGTCAAGTAGCGTCCCGGCTGCATGAAAGCCCACTCGAACCGGCTCAGGGCATCGGCGACTGCGTCCGGCCAGAGATGTTCGGCTTCAACACGTCGCACTGCCGCCCGGGTTCGGGCCGATACGCCCGCGATGCGACAGACTCGTATATGTCTGGGCGGCCGCCACCGCTCGGCGCGGACGGCCTTCGGACGCCTACACGGCATCGGCCTTTCGGATCAGAACCATGCCGGCATTCTGCCACGGCCCTCGCCTTCGGAGAGGGCCGGTGGACTCGGCTCCGCTCCGGCGTCCGCCCCGCAGGCCCCACGTGCACTCCGGCAGGAAACCCAGCGAGAAAAGGCGACATGATCTGTCGCCTTTAGCATGCACCGTAGTGCCATGAGCAAGCACACGAACACCCAGCACACCAGCCAGGACGGCCCGCTCGCCGGTCGGATCGCGCTCGTCGCCGGAGCCACCCGCGGCGCCGGACGCGCCCTCGCCGTCGAACTCGGCCGCGCCGGCGCCACCGTCTACGTCACCGGCCGTACCACCCGCGAGCACGTCAGCGAGGTCGGCCGGACCACGGAGACCATCGAGGGAACCGCGGAACTGGTCACCGCGGCCGGTGGCACCGGTATCGCCGTTCCCACCGATCACCTGGACGAGGAGCGGGTACGCGCCCTTGTCGGGCGGATCGACCGCGAACAGGGGCGGCTCGACATCCTGGTCAACGACCTCTGGGGCGGCGAGCACCTGCTCACCGGATCCGTCTTCGGCAAGAAGAGCTGGGAGACACCGCTCGCCGACGGCCTGCGCATCCTCGAACTCGGCGTCCGCTCGCATGTGATCACCGCGGCGCTCGCCCTCCCGCTCCTGGTGCGCTCGGACGCGCCGCTGCACGTGGAGGTCACCGACGGCACGGCGGTCTCCAACCGCCGGTACCGCGAGAACCTCTACTACGACCTCGCGAAGAACGCCCCCATCCGGATCGCCTTCGGACTGGGCCAGGAACTGGCGGAGTACGGAGGGACGGCCGTCGCCGTCACGCCGGGCTTCCTGCGCTCGGAACAGATGCTCGCCCACTTCGGCGTGCGGGAGGAGAACTGGCGCGACGCCATCGCCCAGGAGCCGGGCTTCGCGGTCGCCGAGTCGCCCCACTACCTCGCCCGCGCGATCGCCGCCCTCGCCGCCGACCCGGACCGGGCCACCCGCTGGAACGGGAAGTCCACCTCCAGCGCGGAGCTCGCCAGGACGTATGACATTCGGGACGTGGACGGCAGCCGGCCCGACGCGTGGGCGTACTTCGAGGACGTCACGTACGCCGGGAAGGACAGCTCCCCGGACGACTACCGCTGATCACCGGTCCCGCGCCCGCTGTCCCGCCCCGCAGCCCCCTGGGTGTCCGCCTCACGCGTCCGGCACCCAGCTCCCGTGGAAGCCGAGCGGGACCCGCCCCGGCAGATGGACGCGGGCCAGGGGGCGGCCGGTGAAGTCCTGTGCGGAGAGGATCACCAGGTCGCTCGCGCCGCGGTCGGGGTCGTGCACATAGGACAGGAGGTAGCCGTCGTCCTCGTCCCGTGCCCCGCGGCGCGGCACGAAGACGGGTTCCCCGGCCGCCGCGCCGTCCGGGAAGCGGTGCACCTGTCGGCTGCCGCGCAGCATGTCGTGCTTCACCAGGCAGTTGGTGAACTTGTCGTCCGGCGGCACCCCGTCGACCGTCTCGTAGGCGCGCCACATCTCCGCCGCGCTCGCCGCGTACGCGAAACGGTGCCGACGCGACACCAGGGACTCGTTGACGCGGGGGAACTCCTGCGGCAGGTCGTCGATCCGGGTGCTGTGGACGCGGCCCGCACGCAGGTCGATGGTCCAGCGGTCCAGTACGGGTGTGCCGGTCGCGGAGGGCCCCCCGTTGCCCCGGCCCGCAGCGTAGAACGGCGCGGGCATGGTGGTGAGTTCCATGACGATGGTGTCGCCCTGGTCATAGGCGTTGAGCGTGTGCGAGTAGTACACCGGATCGATCTCGAACCAGCGGGTGGCGCCGCCGGTCCGCGGCATCACCCCCACCCTCATCGGGTGCTCCGGGTTCCAGACGTACGGCACGAGTGCGCCCGCCTCGGCGGCTGCCACGTCGAAGGTGATCGGCAGGTCGACGATCACCACGTACGTCTTCGTGAGGGCGAAGTCGTGCATCATCGGGGCGTCCGCCACCGGAATCCTGGTGGTCCGTGCCACCCGGCCGGTCCGGTCGATCATGAGGTGGCGCACATGGTCCCAGGTCGGGTAGTACGCCACCGCGTGCAGTTCGTCCGCCACCGCGTCGTACTTGGTGTGTGCGGTGAACGCGCCCTCCAGCGTGGAGCGGAAGTCGTAGGGCCGCACCGTGTTCAGCTCGCCGTCCAGTTCGTACGGCAGCGGTCCGCTCTCCTGCAGGGCCAGGATGCGCCCCTTGTACGGGATGACGTGGGTGTTGCAGGCGAAGTCGTCCGGCGGGACCTCGCCCGGGTACGGCTCACCCAGTTTCCGTGCCACCTGCGAGGAGCGGACCCACCGGTTGCGGTACCACTCGGCACGCCCGTCGCGCAGCCGCACCCCGTGCACCATGCCGTCGCCGAGCATCCAGTGGTGGGCCCGCGGGTCCTCGACGCCCAGTGCGTTGGGGCCGGTGCGCAGATAGCGGCCGTCGAGGTCGCGCGGTATCCGGCCGGTCACCCGGAGGCCGAACTCGGTGAGTTCCTCGGTGACCGGGGCGAAGGCGCCCTCCAGGAACGGGAACGAGTCGCTGCCTCCGGCCTCCGTGCCGGGGGCGGCGGCCTGCGCCGCGGTGGCGCAGCGGCCGAGACCGTATCCTCCGACGACGCTTCCGGCCGCCGCGAGTGTCGCTCCCTGGAGGATCCTTCGGCGTGTATGACTGGTCATCGCTCTCCCCGTTCGTGGTCGGTGCCGACGGGTCCTCGTCGGCGCTGGGAAAGAGTCTGCTGCGTGGCCGACGGTGCGTCAGGCGGCCTGGGACCCTTGTGCGGGTGTCGCTGGCACCACCCCTCGCAAGGGCTCAGACCGGGGGCGCCACGAGGCCGGTGATCGCTCTGGTGGCGTACGCGCGGTGGTCGGCCCAATGCCGGGGTCGTCGGCCAGTTGGCCGACCAGAACCTTCAGGACGTGGAGGACGCCGGTTCCGAGCCGGGCGGCGGTGTCGCGTGTGTGCTCGGGAAGCCCGGCGTTCACGGCTTGACGCTCCTCGCCGGTCGGTCCGGTCCGCGAGAGGAACTCCCCCGTGGATCTGATACGTTGCCTGGCAGTACGTACGCCTCCCGGCTGGGTCACACCTCCGCCAGGGAGGCTTTTTTGTGTCCCGGCTCGTCCGCGGGCCGGGTACACCGCGCGCCCACGACGGCCGAGCGACCCCGAAGACGCTACGGCCACTGCCGAACCGCAGAACATGACGGAGGAGATCCATGACCGACCCATCCATGCGGCTCGCATCCGTGCGCCTCGCCGGTCCCGCCGACCGGCCGACGCTGGAGCGCCTCTGGTTGATGTTCCGGCACGACATGTCCGAGTTCGACGGTGTCACGCCCGACCCGGACGGAACCTTCCGAAGCGATCGGCTCCACGCCGCCTTCACCGACGCCGACTACGCGCCCTATCTCCTGACCAGCGGCGCATTCCCCGTGGGTCTGGCTCTCGTTCGTGGCCTGACCGGGCCCACGCGCGTACTGAACAGCTTCTTCGTGGTGCGTGGCGTACGCGGGACGGGGATCGGACTGCGCGCCGTCCAGGAGGTCGTGGCGGCATACCCGGGACCGTGGGCGGTCGCCTTTCAGCAGGGCAATGTCTCCGCGGTCCGGTTCTGGCGTCGCGTCGCCGCCGAGATCGCGGGCGAGGCGTGGACCGAGGAACGCAGGGCGGTGCCGGGCCGCCCGGATCTGCCACCGGACAGCTGGATCTCGTTCACCGCCCCGGCCGGCGGCCAGGGCTGACCGCCGCGTAGCGCCTGCGCCTCTGCCGGTCCGACCAGCCCGCGCAGGCCGGGCCGGCACGGCCGGTCAGACCACGAGCAGCATCGCGACCGTCACGACGACGAGCAGTCCGATGTAGGCCCAGGCGTGGATACGGTCGGGGATACGGGGCGGGCGTCGCCGCAGCACCGCGATCACCGGCAGTGCTCCCAGGAGCAGCGCCGCGGCGGCGCGGAGGTCGATGAGCCCCACCAGATGCACCCGCGCGTGCGCGGCGGCGGGGACCGCTGCCACGTACAGGGAGACCACGGTGGCCGGGAACGCGATCGCGAGGGTGAGGGGGTTGGCCAGCGCGGTCGCCACCTGCATCGTGTGCCCGGCCCGCCGCATCGCCGGGACCGTCATGACGCTGCCGCCCACGCCGAGGAAGGCGGCGACCCCTCCGATCGGTGCGCCGAGGGCGGACGGCAGCGGACGCGGAGCATCCGGTGTCGTCCCGCCCCGGGTGTCCGGGCGCAGGAAGCCGGGGCGCAGGAGCAGGTCGGCGATGGTGAGGGCCACGTACGCGACGAACGCCCAGTGGGCCAGAGCAGCCGGAGCGAGGCGGGTGGCGAACGCGCCGGCCGTGGCACCGGTCGCCAGCAGGAGGAGCAGTGTTCCACTGCCGCGCAGTGAGAGGAGCACCCGCCGGGGTGTGACGGCCGTCGCGAATCCCGCGTTCACCACCATCACCAGGGCCGAGGTGGCCGTCGCCACCCGCATCGCGTCCGTGCCGAGCGCGGCGTCCGCCCAGACCACGACCGGCACCGCGACGAACCCTCCACCGAAGCCGAACAACACGGTCGTCACTCCGGTGAGGAGCCCGACCCCGACCAACATCACGAAGTCCATGCTTCCCACTCCACCAGTTCGGGCAGATTTCTCGCATGCGATGTTCGGCTCAGTTCTTTCGTGTGTCGGCCAGTAAGGTGGACGGGTGAAGAACGTCCCCTTGGCCGATGTCGATGACGTCGACCGGGCCGTCCTGCCGATCGGCACCGACTACCCGCCCGGTCATGTACTGGACTGGCACGAACACCGGCGCGCGCAGTTCCTCTACGGTGCGACCGGGGTCATGGTCGTCGACACCGCCGAGGGGACCTGGACCGTTCCGCCCGAGCGCGCCGTACTGATCCCGCCCACCACCCGTCACCGGGTCCGCATGCTGGGGGTGAGCACCCGGAGTCTGTACATCGAGCCGCATGCCGTCCCCTGGTGGCCTGCCACCTGTACGGTCGTGGACGTTCCGCCGCTGCTGCGGGAACTGCTGCTCGCCGCCGTCGAGTTCGAGGTCGATTACCGTCTGTCCGGGCGGGAGGGGAGCATCGCCGCGCTCCTCCTGTACGAGATCGCCGAGCGTGCCCCGCTCCCGTTCCACGTGGGGATTCCCGCCTCCGCCGACCTCGCGGAGCTCTGCCGCGCGTACCTGGCCGCCCCGGACGCCGACGCCACCAACGCCGTATGGGCCGCCAGGACGGCCATGAGCGAGCGTGCCTTCACCCGGCGTTTCCGCGCCGAGACCGGTGACAGCCCGGCCGTCTGGCGGGGCCGCGCCCGTCTGCTCGCGGCCGTCCCGCTGCTGCGCACCGAGTCGGTCAGCGAGGTCAGTGGCCGTATCGGCTACGCCTCCCCCGCGGCGTTCACCGCTGCCTTCACCCGGGCTTTCGGCCTGCCCCCGTCCCGCTTCTCCGCGAGCCGCCGGAGCGGCGGCCACGGCTGACCACACAGGTGGAAGAGCCGTATCCCGGCCGCCGTCCCCCGGTGCGGGTACCATGTCGGCCGAGCAGTCGCATAACAGTTCCCCCGCCGCTCATCGGGCTGGAGTTGGCCGCTGGTTACCTTCACACGGCAGGCAGCGGCTACGGTGCTGTCGTGGTGATCAACGGGGAGGACACGGCATCCGGGACCGCGCTGCTGATCGCGGCGGCCCCGGTCGGCAAGGGCTGTCTCATCGACGCGACCAGCGTCCTGCCCACACTGGCGGCGGTCCCGCCCGGCATCCTGACCGGTACGACGGCGGCCACCCTCGTCGAACTCGCCGACCCGACCGACCCGCAGACCGTCCTCACCCGCGTCCGCGCCGCGGCCACCACCCCCGGCCCGCTCACCCTCTACATAGCCGGGCAGCTGCACCTCGACCACAAGCAGCACCTGATCCATCTCGCACTCGCCCGTTCCACGCCGACCACCCTGCGCTACACCGCACTGCCCTGGCACTGGCTGGCCGGCGAACTCAAACTGCGCCGACCGGGCACCACCACCGTCGTCACCGACCTGGTCGCCGCCCCGGACGCCTGGCAGAAGCTCAGCTCCGAGGGCCTCGTTCTCGGCTACGGAATCCGGGTATACGGCCGGATCATCCCGCCACCGCCCCGCCGCCAGATCGCGGAACCGGCCTATCTGAAGGCTCTCGCCACCGCCTGGCGCAGCGGGATCAACCCGCCGCTCGCCCAGCTCCACGAACAGGCCGCCGCCCGAAGCGGATCCCCCGACGCGCTGTTCCTGGCCATCGGCAGCACGGCCGTCGCCTCCCCCGCCGCGTCGACCGCCCAGGATCCGAATCCGCCGCACCCGGCTCCGGTACCCGCCGCGGCGGCGCCCGCTCCGTTCCCGGCAGAGACCGGGACGGCCGAAGAGGATCCGTTGCCCGCGATTCTCGCCGCCGCCCACGCCGGGCGGCACGGCGAAGCCGCGTCGCTCGCGGCCATGTGGGAGGGGTGGGCGCTGCGTACCTACGGCGCGGAGTCGGTGCAGGCCACCCACTGGCTGGAGGTCCGGGCCGATCTCGCCCGGCTGGCCGGCGACGCGGCACGCAGCTGCGAGCTGTGGATGGCCGCCGCCGACGCCCGCCTGGCCCGGCAACAGCCCCCGGACGACCCGGCCGTGGAAGGCGCCGTGGACCGCGCCCACCACCAGTGGCAGGAGCTCCACGATCCGCAGCGGTGCCTGGAACTCGGCCCGCCCCTGGTCGCGTTGCGCCTCCATGTGCCTGGCCGGCGCCCCGGCGCGGTCGAAGCTCTCCAGCACCGGCTGGCGCAGCTGGACGGCACGCTCCCCTCGGAGGCCCGACGCGCGGCGCCCTGACGGGCGGCAGACAGGAGCGTCCGTGCACGCCCGGGTGGGGCGTGCACGGACCGGTGTCATCTCGGCGGACCGTCGGTCGCGGGCGGTGCCGCGCGGCCCGTCCGGCCGGAGCTCACTCCTTTACCGCGCCCGCGTTGGCGCCGCTGACGAAGTAGCGCTGGAAGCAGAAGAAGAGCGCGGCCACCGGAAGGGTGGACAGCAGGGCCGCCGCGAGCTTCAGCGGATACTGCGTTCCGCCGCCGAGTCCGCCCGAGACGAAGCGGGCCAGGCCCGTGGTGAGCGTCTCGTACTGGCCGGACTGCGTGCTGACGAGGAAGTGCGTGAACTCGTTCCACGATCCCTGGAACGACAGGATCGTCAGCGTGATCAACGCCGGTCTGGCCATCGGCAGGACGACGGACCAGAAGATCCGGAACACACCCGCCCCGTCGACCCGTGCCGCCTCCTCCACCTCGCGCGGCACCGACTCGAAGAACTGCTTCATGATGAAGATGCCCGCCGCGTCCACCATCAGCGGCAGGATCATGCCGGTGTACGTGTCGAAGAGGCCGAAGGTGTTCAGCACCAGGAACTTCGGGATGAGCAGTGCCACGCCGGGCACCGCCATCACCGCGAGCACGAAGCCGAACAGCACCGAGCGGCCCCGGAAACGCAGCCGCGCCAGCGCGTAACCCGCCATCGAGTCGAACAGCACCCGGCCCGCCGTCACCAGCACCGCGATCAGGGCCGAGTTGCCCAGCCAGCGCAGGAAGGGCACCCCGTCCGCGGCCTGGCTCAGCCCGAACAGCCGTTGGTACGCGGCCGTGGTGGGAGTGGTCGGCAGCAGGGACAGCGGGTGGGCGGCGGCGTCCGGGTCCGTCTTGAAGCCCGTCACCAGCTGGAGGGCGAACGGGAGCAGATAGAGCAGCCCCAGCCCGAGCACCGCGCCGTAGCCCACCAGCCGCCACGGCAGGCGGAACCGGCTCAGGACGGGGCGACCCCGGTCGTGCGGAGCCCGACGAGTCCGTTCGCGTACGGCCGTGGCGGCGGCGGTCATCGGTTCCTCCCGGTGCGTGCGCCGCGCTCCCGCAGCGCCCAGCGCTGGAGCACGGTCAGGACGAGGATCAGGGCGAGCAGGATGAACGCGATAGCCGCGCCCTGACCGAAGTCCGCGTTGTCGAAGCCCGCCGAGTACGACAGGAAGGCGGGGGTGAGCGTCGTGTTGCCCGGAGCGCCCTGGCCCATCACGTACACCTGGTCGAACACCTGCCAGGTGGAGATCAGCCCGAGTGTCAGCACCAGGAACAGCACGGGGCGCAGGGCGGGCAGCGTCACATACCGCAGCATCTGACGGCGGTTGACCCCCTCCATCGCCGCCGACTCCTCCAGCTCCCGGGGGATGTTCTGGAGGGCCGCGAGGAAGATCAGCATGAAGGTGCCGGAGGTCGTCCACACGGCGAGCAGGATGAGCGTGCACATCGCGACCGAGGGGCCCGAGAGCCACTCGAACCACGACAGTCCCATCGTGGAGTGATCCGCCAGCATGCCGGTGGGCCGTTCGGGATCGACGATGCCCAGACCTCCCAGGACCAGGGAGAGCACCCCGCGCGAGTCGGCGAACCAGTTCGGTCCCTTGACCCCGATCCAGGACAGCATGGAGTTGACGGCTCCGCTGCCCTGGAAGAGGAAGAGGAAGACCGTGGAGACGGCGATGGAGCTGGTCACCGACGGGAAGAAGAACGTCGTGCGGAGGGCTCCGCGCCCCCGCAGCAGTCTCTGGTTGACGATCAGGGCGAGGCCCAGTGCCAGCAGGGTCTGCAGGGGGACGGTCAGCAGCACGTAGTAGAGGTTGTTGCGCAGAGACGTGGCGAAGAGGGTGCGGTCCAGGCCGTCCTGGGTGAGCAGCGAACGGTAGTTGTCCAGGCCGGCGAAGTCGGCCTGCCCGGAGAACGGGTTGGACTGTCCGTCCCAGTGCAGCAGGCTCACCCACAGCGCCATCAGGATGGGAAGGACCATGAACAGTCCGAGGACGAGCACCATGGGGCTGACGAACAGCCAGCCCCAGGTGCCCTCCCCGCGAAGGCCCGCGCGCCGGGCGCGGGCCTTCGCGGGCGTGCCGGTCTCGCCGGGGGCGCTGTCAGGTGCGCCGGGCGAGCCGGTCGAACGGGGGGCGCCGCTCACGCGCATCGTGCGGATGGGCATGGGGCTCAGTGGCCCTTCGCGATCGCCTGTTCGCCGTTGCGCTGAAGGTCGGCGAGGATCTTCTTCGGGTCGGCGGTGCGCAGCGACTGCAGTTCGGTGTTGAACTGGCTCAGGACCTTGTCGAAGCCGGCGATCGTCACCGGGCCCTGGGCGTGGGCGCTGCCGTCCACCCAGGCCTTGGCGGTGGGCCGCTTCTCGGCGTACGAGGTGAGGGCGCTCGTCCGCGAGGGCATGACTCCGAACGCGTCGGCGAAGGCGAGCTGCTGCTTGGCGGAGGTCAGGTACTTCACGAGGTCGACGCCCGCGTCGCGGTGCGCGCTGTCGGCGGCGACGCCCCAGCAGTTACTGAAGGCGAGGGTGCCCTGGCCGGCCGGCCCGGCGGGCAGGGGCGCGATGGCGTACTTCACGTCGGGGTAGTCGAGCTTCATGCCGCCTTCGAGCCAGTTGCCCTCGATGGTCATCGCGGCCTTGCCCTTGCCGAGCGCCTCACCGCCCCAGCTGGTGTCCACCTGCTTGGCGAACTTCATCGAGCCCGACTTGAGCAGGGACTGGACGAAGGAGAGCCCCTTGGCGTTCTCCACGGTGTCCGCGGTCATCTTCTTCTGGTCCGCGTCGGTGAGCCAGCCGCCCGCCTGCTTCATGAAGACGCCGAGCCGCTGGTACTCGTCGCTGGTGACCAGGCCGGTGACACCGTTCTTGGTGAGCTTGCCCGCGACGGTCCTCAGCTCCTCCCAGGTCTTGGGGTAGTCCTTCTCCGTCAGCCCGGCCTTCTTCCACAGGTCGGTGTTGATGGCCAGACCGAGGGTGGAGGTGTCCTTCGGCAGACAGACCAGCTTCCCGTCGTACGAGAACGAGGTCCGCAGCTGCTGGGAGAAGTCGTCGGCGTCGGATATCCGGTCCCCGTACGGGTACAGCGAGCCGCCCTTCGCGTAGTTCGCGAACTGGTCGGAGTTGACGTAGAAGACGTCCGGCGGCTTGTGCCCGGCGAAGGCCTGGGCGAGCTGCTGGTTCATGTCCTTGGCGACCTCGACGGAGACCGTGTTCCCCGACTCCTTCGCGTACCCGGCGGCGGCGGCCTTGACCGCCTGGGTCTCGGCGTCCCCCGAGGTGGCGATCAGTACCGTCAGTTTCTGCTTGGCGGCCTTGTCCTGCTCCGGCTCCTTGTCGCTGCCGAAGCTGGACGAGCAGCCGGTCGTGACCAGGAGCGCCGCGCAGGTGGCGAGCGCGGCGAAGGCCGTACGGGTTCCCATGAGTTCCTCCATGAGGGATGAGGCTTGCGGCTCAGCTGCCCGGGGAAGGGGCGTGCTGTGAATGGACGGCCCGCGGAACGGGCGCGTGGGGGTGTGAGGGTGTGAGACGTGGGGTCCGGGGGGCGTCGGTGGCTCAGGCGTCCGACGCGGAGGTGCTGTCGCGGAGGACGAGCGAGGGTTCGAGCAGGACCCGTTCGGGGGGAGCGCCCGCCTCGGACATCCGGGCGAGCAGCAGTCGGACGCATTCGCGGCCGACGGCCTCCAGCGGCTGGGCGACGGTGGAGAGGCCGGGAGACAGCAGCGCCGCCATGGGGTTGTCGTCGAAGCCGACGACGGCGATGTCGGTGCCCGGCACGGCCCGTCGCTCGCGCAGTGCGTGATAGCAGCCCAGGGCGAGCATGTCGCTGGCGGTGATCACCGCGGTCGCGCCCGCGTCCAGCAAGGGTCCGACGGCGGCCTGCGCCGAGGCGATGTCATCGACGCTCTGTGCCCGCCTGCCGCGCACCGGAAGGCCGTGCCGCCGCATGGCGCGCTGCCAGCCCTCGGCGCGGTCGTCACCGACCCCGGACCCGCGCGGCCAGCCGAGGAACGCGATCCTGCGGTGCCCCAGACCCACCAGGTGCTCGACCGCGGCATCCGTGCCCGAGGCGCCGTCGACATCGACCCAGTCGCCGATCTGCCGGCCGGACCACATCCGGCCGAAGGCCACGAACGGCACACCGCGCTTCTCCAGCCAGGCCTGGCGCTGGTCGCCCCGTTCGGTGCCGCTCAGCACGAACCCGTCCACGCTGTGCAGGTCGAGGAGTTCCTCGTACCCGTCGAGACCCGCGCCGCCGGAGGGCGAGGCGAAGAGCAGGATCCGGTAGCCGGCCTCGTCGGCGGTCTGGGACAGGGCGTGCAGGAACCGGTCCATGACCGGGGCCGAGGCGCCCGGGGCGGTGGGGCGGATGCCGTAGCCGATGAGCTTGCTGGAGCGGGTGCGCAGGGTCTGCGCCGCTCGGTGCGGGCGGTAGCCCACCTCGTCGATGGTACGCAGGACCCGGTCCAGGGTCTCCGGACGGAGCAGCTCGGGCGAGTTCAGCGCGTTCGACACCGTCTGGGGAGATACTCCGGCCCGCTGCGCGACCGTGGCCAGGGTGACCGAAGCGGCCTTGGTCGCGGGGTTGTTGGAGGAGCGGGGCATGGGGATCTCCGGAACCGGTTGTGCGAATGGACGAGTTCATTGGAGCGTTCCAAAACCATTGTCAACGCCCTGAGGTCGTCGTTAGGGTTCTTGGAACGCTCCAATGCCTGAGAGGTTCTGCTCTGTTGCACACCACTGTCAAGACCCACGACGTAACAACCTCCGAGACGGGGGCAGGCCCGTCGGTCGAAGGTCTCCAGCCATTCCTGCATGACGCCTGTGTGACGCTGTACGCCCCGAGCTTCGTGATCTCGCGCGAGGACGGCCGGTTCGACGGTGCCGCCGACGGCTTCTACCACGGCGACAGCAGGGCGCTCGCCCGGCTGACCGTCGCTGCGGAGGGAATCGCGCTCGCTCCGGTGGGCGGTGCCCTGGAGGGAGCGGACGGGGCGGGCTTCCGCAGTGTGCTGCGCGGCCTCGGCGAGGACACGGCGGACCCGGCGGTCACCCTGCACCGGCGACGCCGCGTCGCCCCCGGGCGGCTGGAGGAGACCCTCGAAGTCGCCAACGCCGGGCGGCAGCACGTCCGTGCCCGGCTGATCGTCACTGCCGCGACGGACCTCGCCCCGATCGAACGCGTCAAGTCCGGACATGCGCAGAGCCCGGTCACCGCCGCGGTCACCGAGGGCGGACTCGCCTGGTCGCGGGGCACCTTCGCCGTGCGTCTCGGCAGCTCCCCGGAGCCCGTGGCCGTCGATCCGGCCGCCGGGCGGCTGGAGTACGAGATCGAGCTCGCCCCCGGCACCTCATGGACCGCCGTACTGAACTGCGCCGCGGCGCACGAGGACGGCGACCAGTTCCCCGCGCCGCCTGCGGACAGCGTGCCCTGGCGCACGCCGCGACTGCGCAGCGCGGACCGGCGCTTCGACCACTGGCTGAGCCGTTCCACGGACGACCTCGACCGGCTGCGGCTCACCGATCCGGAGAACCCCGCCGATCAGTTCCTGGCCGCCGGGGCCCCGTGGTTCCTCACCCTCTTCGGCCGCGACTCCCTCTGGGCGGCCCGTATGCTGCTGCCGCTGGGTACCGATCTCGCCGCCGGCACGCTGCGTACCCTGGCTCGCAGGCAGGGCACGAAGTCCGACCCGGCGACCGAGGAGCAGCCGGGCAAGATCCTGCACGAAGTGCGCCGCGCCACGCAGAACTTCCACGAGAACTTCGCCCTGCCGCCCTGCTACTACGGCACGGTCGACGCCACCCCGCTCTGGATCACCCTGCTCCACGACTCCTGGCGCTGGGGCCTCGCGCCCGAGCAGGTCGAACAGCTCCTGCCGCACGCGGAGTCCGCGCTCGCCTGGATGCGCGACCACGGCGACCCGGACGGGGACGGGTTCCTCAAGTACATCGACCAGACCGGACGGGGCCTGGCCAATCAGGGCTGGAAGGACTCGGGCGACTCCATCCGCTACAGCGACGGGGGCATCGCGACGTCCCCGATCGCGCTCTGCGAGGTCCAGGCGTACGCGTACGAGGCGGCCCGGGGCGGCGCGGACCTGCTGCGCGCCTTCGGCCGCCCCGGCGCCGACCAGTGGGAGGAGTGGGCCGAGCGGCTCCGCGACCGTTTCCGCAGCCACTTCTGGGTGGAGGACGAGCGGGGACCGTTCCCGGCCGTGGCGCTCGACGGGAACAAGCGGCCGGTGGACTCGGTCACCTCGGGCTTCGGCCACCTGCTGGGCACGGGCCTCCTCGACCACGAGGAGAGCGCCCTGCTGGCCGCCAGGATCAGTGCGCCCGACCTCGACTCGGGCCATGGTCTGCGCACCCTGAGCAGCGACTCCGTGGCCTACAACCCGTACGGCTACCACATCGGTTCCATCTGGCCGCACGACACGGCCATCGCCGTGCACGGCCTGGCCAGAGCGGGATTCCCGGAAGTGGCGGCGTCCCTGTCCGAGGGGCTGCTGAGCGCGTCGACGGCCTTCGACGGCAGGCTTCCCGAGCTGTTCGCCGGCCATGGGGCGTCGGCCGACTCCCGGCCGTCGCCCTATCCCGCGTCGTGCCGCCCGCAGGCCTGGGCTGCGGCCTCGTCCGTGATGGTCCTCCAGTCGGTGCTGGGGCTCTCGGCCGATGTCCCCGGCGGGACGCTCACGGTCGCGCCCGGGTTCGCGGAGGCCTACCGTCCGCTGAAGGTCGAGGGGCTCGACATCGCGGGCGGGCGGCTGGACGTCTCCGTCGATGCCGACGGCACGGCGCATGTCGAGGCGCCGAAGGGCCTGGTGGTGAAGCGGCAGCATCCGACTCCCCGCTGAGGTGAGCCGGTGCGGTGCGGCAGCACCGGCGTACCCGGCCTTCCCGGCCGGGTACGCCGTCTCGGCATCGGCATCGGCATCGGCATCGGCGGATCCTGCCCGGTGCGCCCCGCTCACTCCTCGCCGGACGGGGACCCGCTTGCTCCGCGCAGCGCCTGACGGACCGCCCAGAGGACCGAGACGAGCGGCACCGCCACCACCGCGCCGAGCACTCCCGCCGCGATGGCGCCGCCGATCACCGAGAGCGCGACCACGACCGGGTGCAGGCGGACCGCCCAGCTCATCACGAGCGGGTGCAGCAGATGTCCCTCGATCTGGCCGATGACCACGATCAGGACGAGGACGACGGCCGCCACGATCGGGCCCTTCGCCGCCAGAGCCACCACGGCCGCGACCGCGAGGGCGATCGGCGAACCGATCAGCGGGACGAAGGCGGCGAAGAACTCCAGCAGTGCCAGGGGCAGGGCCAGCGGGACTCCGAGTGCGAACAGGGCCAGTCCCACGAACACGGCGTTGGTCCCTGCCACCAGGATGATGCCGTGGGTGTATCCGGTGAACGTGCGCCAGGCGGCCCGGCCCGCGATCGCCACCCGGGTCCGGGCCTTCCGCGGGAGCTGGTCGCAGAACCAGTTCCACTGCCGGTCGCCCGAGTGGATGAAGAAGACCGAGCAGAACAACGCCAGAACGAATACGGTCACCACCTCGACCAGTCGGCCCACACCGCTGACGGCCGTGCTGATGAGGGCGGAGCGATGGCTCGACAGATACTGACCGATCCGGGACTGGAGGTCGTCGAGCGTCCTGGGGTCCAGCCGGAAGGGCGGCCCCTCCAGCCAGCGTTCGATCCGGCCCAGTCCGTCGCCGAATTCCCTTTCCAGCCCGGCGCGTTCTCCGGCGACCACCTCTCCGACGAGCGTCAGGACACCGAGGACGAGGACGATGCTGCCGAGCAGCGCCACGGCGACGGCGAGCGGCCGCGGCATCGCACGGTCCAGGAGATCCGCGACCGGGCGCAGGACCGCGGCCACGACCAGGCCGAGGAAGACGGCTGCCGCCACCTCGTGGAAGCGTCCCAGCACCGAGAAGACCGCGTACACGACGGCTCCCACCACCAGGATCCGCCAGGCGTAGGCGGCGGTCGTCTGAAAGGTGGGGTTCACGCGGGGCGTGTACCGCGCGCCGAGGGGCGTCTGCCGTGCGCCCGGGTCCCGGCCGGGCGGGGCGGTCATTCCGCGCAGCGCCCGTCGTGACGCGGCGCGGATCCGGTGGCGTCGTGATCCGGACGGTGCGCCGGGGTCCGTCGTGTCGGGCTGCGGATGCGAGGGCCTGGGCATTCCCTGCTGGTATCAGGAGGGGCCGCGCCGTTCCGGCCCCTGGGGCCGACATGCACAGGATGTCACCCCACGGGCGGAATCACCGGCCTACGCACCATTCGTGACCAGGAAAATCCCCACACACTGCTCCGATAGCATGTTCGAGCCCATGGCGAGCGCACTCGTCACCCGTCCTTCACCGGAGAAACCGTGCTATCCGGCATGAAGAGTGACTCGTCCAGCCACCATCTAACAAATCGGCCAAACAATTGATACCTAGAGCATCGCGGGTGTTTTCGCGAAGAGACAACGGCATGGGGGGCGCCGCGTGGCGTCAACCACGGGCGATACTGTGGGCCACAGCGGCGGTGGTGACCCTCGGATTCCTCATCGCGCTGGAGATCGCCGCGCGTCACTACGGCCTACCGGGGCCGATCGTCACCCAGGCGCAAGAAGTGGTGGTCGCCCCCAAGTCGGGCTTCCTGCTGTACGCCAGCATGGGGCTGATGATGCTGGTGCTCACCTGGCGGCAGCGGTTCATCGCACTTGGTGCCGCGATCGGCATCGACCTCGTCTTCATTCTGGTGCGGTGGGCGACCGACACCAAGCTGACCGAGGGCCACCCCTTCGGCAACGGCGCGCTGTGGGTGATCCTGGGCTGTGCCGTCTTCGCCGTCACACGCCGCACGGGACCGGAACGCGTCCTGCTGCTGAAGGGCGTCGGGTTGGGTCTGCTGCTGGTGGCCGGCCGCAAGACCGGCGACACCTGGCTGCTCATCACGTCGAAGACCCGCCCTCTGGTGCTCGACCAGTACGTGGCGACCGCCGATCACGCGCTGGGCAATCCGTCGTGGGTGGTGGGCCGGATGGTCACGGCCACCGGCACGATCGGGGAACACTTCCTCGACTCCATATACACCCAGCTCCCGGTGGCCGCGGTCGCGGTCGCCCTGTACCAGCTGCGCAAGGTGGCGGTCGAGCGCCGCTTCCCGAGCCACCATCTGGTGCGCACCTTCCTGGTCATCGGCCTGCTCGGCCCGGCCATCTACATGATCTTCCCGGTGGTCGGACCGATCTTCGCCTACGGTGCCGACGGCGGGCACTGGGCGGTGGCCGATCTGTGGCCGAACACGCCGCCACCGCTCGGTACCCCGCACCACATGACATTCGACGAGATCACCCCGCGCAACTGCATGCCCAGCCTTCACACGGCATGGGCCACCGCGATCTTCATCCACTCCCGCAAGGGGCCGCGGTTCCTGCGATTCGCGGGCGCGTTCTGGCTGATCGCCACGCTCGCCGCAACGCTGGGATTCGGCTACCACTACGGCGCGGACATCATCGCCGGCGTGGTGTTCACCCTCACGATCGAGGCGGCGCTGCGCTCGCACGAGCGCGGCTGGGACCGGTCGAGGATCCAGCTGGTCTCCTACGGCACCGCGGTCTTCACCGTGCTCCTGGTGGCGTATCGCTATCTGCCGGTGGAAATGGCCACGTACCCATGGGTGTTCGGACCGCTCCTCGTCCTGGCGATGGTCTCGGTGATCTATGCCTACGTGCGGACGACCAGGCAGTGGGAACCGGAGGCCGCGCCCGTGCGGCAGGTGGAACCGCAGCCCGAACTGGTGTGAGCCGTGTTGTGCCCGGGACGCGTACGCGTCCCGGGCACAACACATGGATCCCCGGGCGGGAGCGTTCAGCTGGTGTGCGCGTCCAGGGCGTCGATGATCTCGCGCCACAGCTCGCGTGGCCGGTCGTGCCCCATGTCGGGAAGCAGCAGGAGCTTCGCTCCGGGCACCAGCTCGGCGGTGCGCTTCCCACCGCTCGGGTCGACCAGGACGTCGTCCAGGCCGTGCACCACCAAGGTCGGTACGCGGAGTTCGCGAAGCGCCTCGGCGCGTGAGCTGCTGAGGATCATCGCTCCGAGCTGCCGCCCGGCTCCGGCCGGGTAGTAGGCGCGGTCGTAGCTCCTGGCAGCCAGCTCGCGGAGGAGTGCGGGGTTGCCGTAACGCTTCGAGGACCACATCAGGTCCCGCTCCGCCGCCGCGATGTACCCCTCGCGATCGGACGGCTTCGGGGTGAAGAGGACTGCTTGGGCCTCGGCGCTGGACCGGCCGTATTCGGGCTCGCCGGTCGAGGACATCATCGACGTCAGGGTCAGCAGGCGCTCCGGCCGGCTGATGGCCATCGTCTGGGCGAGCATGCCGCCCATCGAGGATCCGACCACATGGGCCCGTTCGATCCCGAGCGCGGTGAGCAGACCGAGGCCGTCGTCGGCCATGTCCTGCAGCGTGTACGGCACCATCGCGAGGGCGGACGCGATGTCGCCCGAGCTCACCACCTCGATGAGCCGGCCCGTGTCGACGGGGTGATCGTCGAACTTGGTGGACAGCCCGCAGTCGCGGTTGTCGTACCGGATCACATAGCGGCCGCGTTCTGCGAGTGCGTGGCAGAAGTCCTCGTGCCAGCCGATCATCTGCGCGCTGAAGCCCATCACGAGCAGAACAGCCGGATCGGATGGATCACCGAAGGTTTCGTACTCGATGGACACTCCGGGCGACACTTCGACAATCGACATACGGAGAGTGTCCCAGCATCACCCCCTCCGCTCGCACCTGGAAGCGTTCTGGCGTCGCCCTCGATCATTCACGACCGGTCGGGACGGCCGAGTTGCACCGTCTCCCCACCGAACGGCAGGAACGTCACTCGGCCGGCCAGCAGCCAGGCGCCGTCCACCTTCCGGAAGGTGTCCTCGTAGTGGCCCACGTTCGCCGGGAGCACCGGGGGCACCATGCCGCCGGTGTAGCCGTCGATCCGGTAGGTGGCGAAGTAGGAGGTGGCGGTGGCCTCCGACGCGGAATCCACGGTGACCAGGATGTTCGTGGACATGCGGCGTGACAGCCGGTCCTTGGGCCGTGAGCCGAAGTACCTGCGGAGCGCGTCCCGTCCCTCCACCCTTCGGTCACCGTGAGGCCACTGCCACACCCCGTCAGGTGTGAAGAGGTCAGCGACACTGCTCGGATCTCCCAGGTCGAGGCGGCGCACGAACTCCACGATCAGGCGCTCGCAAGCCCGTTCGGCGAGGAGACGTTCCATCGGATCAAGGGTTTCGGTCGACATCGTCCATTGCTATCAGCAGCGCGGGGGTCACCGCGAGGGCTGTATCGCGGTCGTGACGCGGGCGACGGCCAGGCGCGTCGACTCGCGATCGGGCGGGGTGTCGTCCAGGGCCCGGTGGAGGGTCAACCCTTCGATCAGCGCGTCCACCTGGCGCGCGGTGACGGCATCGAAGTGCCGTTCGAGAATGCGGCGGCTCCGTTGCATCCACGCCTGGCACAGCCGCTGGTACTCAGGGCGGCGGGCGGCGAGCGTGTAGAGCTCCTGAGTGAGGATCAGGTCGCGGCGAGGCCCCTCGGAGAGCGTATGGATGAGGTCGGTGATGGCTTCGCGGGCCTCTTCGAGGCTTCCGGCCCGGCCGAGGCGGCGGTCGAAGACGGCCACGATGTGCTCGGCGAACTGCGTGAAGGCTTCGCGCAGCAGATCGTCGATACCGGTGAAGTGATAGGTCATCGAGCCGAGCGGCACATCGGCACGGACGGCGATCTTGCGGTGCGAGACGCCCGCGACGCCTTCGTCGGCGATGAGGTCGAGCGTGGCGGCGAGAATCCGCTCGCGCCGCTGCGGGTCGGTACGTCCGGTGGTCATACGGGCGCCGTCAGAGCTCGCGGACGGGGCGGGCGGGATTACCGACGGCGACGACATCGGCGGGGATGTCCTTGACGACCACCGCGCCCGCACCGATCACCGAGTTCTCACCGATCGTCACCCCGGGGCACACGATGACGCCGCCGCCGAGCCAGACGTTGTCGCCGATGGTGATGGGGCGTGCCGCCTCAAGCTTGTCCCGCCGGGGCTGCGGCTCCACGGGGTGGGTGGGCGTGAGCAACTGGACGTTCGGGCCGATCTGGCAGTGCTCTCCGATGACGATCCGGGCGACGTCCAGCGCCGTCAGGTTGAAGTTGATGAATGTGTGGGCCCCGATGGTGATGTTGCTGCCGTAATCGACGGCGAGCGGCGGCCGTACGTCGACGCCCTCCCCCACGGAGCCGAGCAGTTCGGCGAGCAGCGGCCGGGCGCTGTCGGCGTCCTCGACGTAGGCAGCCTGATAGCGAGCGGCCAGCCTCATCGCCTGCTGCTGGCGCCGGGCGATCTCCGGGTCGTCAGCGATGTAGAGGTCTCCCGCGAGCATCCGCTCCAGGTTGGTGCGTGGGTCGTCAGCGAAGTGGTCGATCAACATGCGTACGACCGTACACCCTGGAATGTACGACCGTACGCTCACCACCCGCCTGGAGCGCGAGTACCGGGCGCCCTCGGTGGAACTCGCGCCACCGCTCATATGCGCGAGCGCGAGGAGCCGCGGCCCTCGCGATAGAGCCCGGCGGCGAGGGCGATCGCGGTGTGAGTGGCGGGGTGGGTGGTCTGGGAACGCCAGATGAGATGGACGGGAATCGGATCGGCGCCGCGCAGGGGGCGGTAGGTGATGCCGTCGCGGCGGTACTGGGCGGCGGTGGCCTGGGGTGTCAGTCCGATGCAGCGGCCGGTGGCGATGGCGGCGAGCCAGTCGTCGATGTCGTGGGTGTACTCGACGGCGGGCCGGTCCTCCTCGGGCCACAGGTCCAGGGCGGTCGTGCCGGTGCGGCGGTCGATGGCCAGGGTGCGGCCGGGGATCTCGTCGAGACGGATGCTGCGGCGGCGGGCCCAGGGGTCGTCGGACGCCAGGGCGACGTAGCGGGCCTCGTATCCGATCCGTGCGTGGGACCACGGCTTCAGGTCGATCGGAGCGCGGATGACGGCGAGGTCGCACAGTCCTTCGGCGAGGCCGCCGGTGGGGGTGTTGTGACGGATGAGGCGCAGGTCGGTCTCGGGATGCTGTTCGTGCCAGCGACGCTGGAACTCGGTGGTGTACCGGCCGAAGGCGGACCAGGCGTGGCCGATGTGCAGTCGGGTATGACCGGTGGCGGCCTCGCGGACGAGTTCGTCGGCGCCGGCGAGCAGGACGCGGGCACGGGCCAGGGCCTGTACACCGGTGCTGGTGGGGGCGACGCTGCGGCTGGTGCGGTGCAGCAGTTGCACCCCGAGAAGGCTTTCGAGACCGGCGAGGGTGCGGGAGACGGCGGCCTGGGAGATGCCGAGTTCGTGCGCCGCGTCGGTGAAGCTGCCGGTGTCGATGATGGCGACCAGGCACCGCAGATGCTTCAGCTCCAGCGAAGCCACTCTGTCTCGCATCTCATCCATGCGTCCAGCGTATAGGTAGGCGCCTGGATGCATTTTGCGCATACGGGCGCCGCGCGCATCGTGGAGGACATGAAACGCGATTCTTCCCTCGCCGCGGGGCCCCGGGGCGCCTTGGTCGACGGCGCCGCGCCGTCACGGGGTACGGGGCGGGGTGCCGGGGTGGCGCTGATGCTGGGCAGCGGACTGTCCAACCAGACGGGGGCCTCCGTCGCGGCACTGGCGTTCCCGGTGCTCGGGCCCCTCGGCGTGGTGGCGGTCCGCCAGTGGGTGGCCGCCGTGGTGCTCGGGGCCGTCGGCCGGCCGCGGCCGCGGGGCTTCACCGCGGCGCAGTGGCGTCCGGTGCTGGGCCTCGCGCTGGTGTTCGCGGCGATGAACCTGTCCCTGTACGAGGCGATCGAGCGGATCGGGCTCGGGCTGGCCGTCACGCTGGAGTTCCTGGGACCGCTGGCCGTGGCCCTGGCCGGATCCCGGCGCCGCGTCGACCTGGTTGCCGCGGTAGTGGCCGCGGGCGCGGTGGTAATCCTCACGCGTCCCACTCCGTCCACCGACTACCTGGGCATCGGCCTGGCTCTGCTCGCCGCGACATGCTGGGCCTGCTACATCCTGCTCAACCGGACCGTCGGGGCCCGTCTGCCCGGTCTGGAGGGCTCGGCCGCCGCCGCGGCCGTGTCCGGTGCCCTCTACCTGCCCGTCGGCGCGTGGGTGCTGTGGCATCACCCGCCGACCGCGGCGGCGCTCGGCTGTGCGCTGGCCGCCGGGGTGCTCTCCTCAGCGGTGCCGTTCCTGACCGATCTGCTGGCGCTGCGCCGGGTTCCGGCGCACTTCTTCGGCGTCTTCATGAGCGTGAACCCGGTCTTCGCGGCCCTGGCCGGTGTAGTTGTCCTCGGGCAGCAGCTCGATGCGCTCGCCTGGATCGCGATCGCCCTGATCGTCAGCGCGAACGCGGCCGTGACCACCCTCACCGGCGGATCGAGCTGAGGCGGACTCCGGCCACCCGTCGCCCGGCGTGTCGTGGCGCCTCATGCCCCCCGCGGAACGCAAGGCCCGGCGTGGGACTGCCCACTGTCGATGGATCAGGCGCACGGGTCGCACACGTGAGCCAAGCACATGGGTCGTACACACTGCTGGCCACGAGGTCGAGTCCGGTGGCCCTTGCGGGGGTATGGAACCTCTATGAACCGAACGTCACCACGGCCCGACTCACCCCCGCGCACACGGTGGCGAACGATACGAAGTACACGGTGACAGCAGCGGATACCGCATGGCACGGTGCGTTCCTCCAGGTGGAGACGGTCGACTCGATCGACGGCTGAACGGACGACGGGTTCATCGGCAAGGTCCGCAACGTCTCGTACACCTCGGGCTGAAAGGGAAACGAATGGCGACTCCTCTGTCCGCCTCCGCTGTTCTCAAGGCATTGCGTGCCGAGGGCGTACGCGTGGTCGAGGTCGGCAACTGGCGTACCCACAACCGCAACTCGAAAGGCCCCTGGGGCCCGGTCAACGGCAGCATCGTGCACCACACCGTGACCAAGGGCACCGCGGCGACGGTCCAGATGGTCCGCGACGGATACGCGGACCTGCCCGGCCCGCTGTGCCACGGAATGATCGCGAAGGACGGCCGGGTGCACATGGTCGGCTGGGGCCGGGCGAATCATGCCGGCGGCGGCGACCCCAAGGTGCTGCAGCAGGTCATAGCCGAGTCGTACGGCACCCGGCCGACTCCCCCCACCCGTGGCAACAACGACGGGGTCGACGGCAACGCACGGTTCTACGGATGGGAGTGCGAGAACCTCGGCAACGGCAAGGACCCCTGGCCGGCCGCCCAGTACAACGCGATCGTCCGCGTCCAGGCCGCGTTGTGCCGGGCGCACAAGTGGTCGGCGAAGTCCGTGATCGGCCACCTGGAGTGGTCGAACGACAAGGTCGACCCCCGTGGTTTCACCATGACCAAGCTCCGCGCCGACGTTGCCGAGCGACTCAAGCACCCCGCGAGCTGGAACCCCGGCTCCGACAACGAGGAGGACCCCATGGCAGGAATCACCAAGCGCGACATCTTCGACGCCGTGTGGAAGACCGACGCGATCAGCGGCCCGACGGACGCGGCGGACCACTCGACGAATCCGACGTGGCAGCCGCAGTCCATCCTCAAGGACATGCAGGCCCGCATCCGGTCCATGGACAAGCGGCTGGCCGCCCAGACCGCCGCGATCACCGCGCTCGCCGGTCACGTCGGTACGGGCGCCGACTCGGAGACCATCGTCACCGCGGTCCGGGCCGCGATCGACAAGGCCGTCGCCGACGGCACCGACAGCAACGCCGGGGAGGACTGATGGCCTCGACGATGTTCACCAAGGCCTTCTGGGTGGCCACGGCGGAACGCACCGTACGGACGGCCGCTCAGACCCTCATAGCGACGCTCGGACTCGATACCACCGGCGTGCTGGACCTCGACTGGGGGCAGGCGTTCTCCCTCACCGGCAGCGCGGCGCTGCTGGCAGTGCTGACCGCGCTCTCCGCGTCCGGGACCGGTGACGGGCCCGGCCTCACCGAGACCGTACGGACACGGACATGAATCCGTGGTGGGTCGGCCGCGTGGGAATCCGGGCAGTCACGACCTGTCGCGCTGGGCCCGGTGCGAGGCCACCCGGACGCGGGTCGCGCAGCGAGGGGCGCAGTAGCGCTGGGGGGTGCGGCGGCCGGTGTCGATGAAGTAGTGGTCGCAGTGGGGAGCGGCGCACTGCCCCCAGGCGCACCGGCCGCGTTCGCTGAGCCAGAGCCCGAGGGCCAGCGCCGTGGTGGACAGCAGCCACTGGGTGGGGCCGGCGTCGCGGGGTGCCCTGGTGTGGAGGGACCAGGGGCGCCCGGGGAAGCGGACCAGATGGGGCCGGGCGGGGAACTCGTCGAGGAGGGCGTTGATCGCCTCGGCCGCCTGGTCCTCGTCGTGCATCGCCAGGATGCGGGTCAGGTGGGCGGTGGCTTCGCGCAGCCGCCGGGCATCGGCCCCGGTGAGCGCGAACGGTGGGCCGCCATGGCGCTCCAGAAGGGCCTGGAGCGCCTCCGCGCCCACTTCCGCGTCGTCCTGGACGGCGTTGGCCAGGTCGGCGATGAAGTGCAGGCCACGGGGGTTGCCCCCGGTCGGGTCCTCGGTCATGGGCTTCACCTTCTCCTGGCGGGTTCGTCCGGCGGGCAGCGACACACCCCATGGTAACGTCCAAAGCAATGATTGAGCGTTACGGCTGGCGCGCGCCCGCCCCGACCGCTCTCGACCCGCCTCGCGGCACACCGCTCCGGCGCCGGCCGTGAACCGCCCCCATGGAGAGCACATGCATGTTCCGACGACGACCCCCGTGCTCATCGTGGGTGGGGGGCCGGTGGGTCTGACCCTGTCGAATCTGTTGTCCCGGTACGGCGTGGACCATCTGCTGATCGAAGCCCGTCCGGGCACTTCGCGTCACCCCAAGGCGCGCGGGGTCTCGGCGCGCTCGATGGAGATCTTCCGGCGCTGCGGACTGGAAGACGCGGTCCGTGGCGCGGGTCTTCCGGCCTCCCAGGTCTTCTTCTACCGGGGCAGGGACCTGGTCGACCCGGACTTCGTCCGCAGCGGCGTGGCCCACGACGCGTCGGACGGTGGCGGTAGCACTCCGTCGCCCGGGGTGATCTGCCCCCAGGACGCGCTGGAACCGGTCCTGCTGGGGCGGGCCCGCGCGTTGGCGGCCGACCGGATCCGGTTCGGCACGCGCTTGCTGTCCTTCATCCAGGACGAGGAAGGGGTGCGCGCCATGCTGGAGAACCGCGCCGACGGCGAGCGGCACACGGTGCGTGCCGAGTGGCTCGTCGGGTGCGACGGTGCTGCCAGTGCGGTCCGTGCCGGTGCGGGCGTCGGTATGGACGGCCCGACGGGCCTGGGCCACTTCCTCAGCGTCCGCTTCGAGGCGCCGCTCGGCAAGGTGGTGGCCGACCGGGCGAGCGCGTCGTACTTCCTCACTCCACCCGGGCGGGGCGGTTTCATGGCGGTGGACAACGACCGCCACTGGATCTACCAGTACCCCTTCGACCCCGATCACCCGCACGGGGATGAGGACTTCACCGACCGGAAGCACCTCGAAGACCTCGTCCGGGCGGCGGCCGGTATCCCCGACCTGGACGTGACCGTACGCGACACCATGGTCTGGCGCATGGACGCCCAGCTGGCCTCCGGCTACCGCAGCGGACGCATCCTCCTGGCCGGAGACGCGGCCCATGTCACCCCGCCGACCGGAGGGCACGGCATGAACACCGGAATCGGCGATGCGGACAACCTGGCCTGGAAAATCGCCGCCGTCACCGCCGGCCGCGCCACCGCGACACTGTTGGACAGTTACCAGGCCGAACGCCGCCCGGTGGCCCGGCAGGTCATCGACCTGTCCACCGACAACGCCCGCGCCGGTGCCGGCTACCGGATCGACGACGAACTCCTGCTCACCGCCGCCTACCGCTCCACCGCCCTCGTCCCCGACCCCGACACACCCGCCCGGCCGCCGCTGGACCTCTCCGGCTACCACCCGAGCGGCGCCCCGGGTGACCGCGCCCCGCACACAAGGCTGGCCGGACCGCCCGGGATCTCCTCCACCCTGGACCTCGTCGGCCCCGGTTTCACCCTGATCACAGCGTCGGACGCCCCGGTCTGGCAGCGGCAGGCCGACGCCGCCGGGGCAGCGGGGATCCCCGTCACCGTCCACCGGCTCGACGACGGACGGCTGCGCGAGGAACACCCCGGTTCCTTCCACCGGTTGTGCGCCATGCCCGTGGCCGGAGCCGTTCTGGTCCGCCCCGACGGCCACATCGCCTGGCGTACTCCTTCTCCGGCCGCCGGCCCGGACCTCCTTCGGATCCTCCGGCGCATCCTCACCAGCGCCCCGTAGCCCACCGCGCAGAGCCCCAGGAGCTTTCATGATGCGTTAAATCCTGGAGGGCCGTGCCGTTTCCCCATTCCACTACGCGTCCGCTCATACCGTGGAGGGCCGAGGGACCGGCCGGCCGTACTCCTCGCCCGGCCTGCGAACCGGCAGGGGCCGTCCGGTCGGGCTCAGGCGGTGATCTCGACCAGCGCGACACCGCTGTACGCGGGCACCCCGTCACGGGTGACGACGGCTCGTACCGTCGCCCAGCCGGTGGCACCGCCGTGCTCCGGCGTGAGCCATACGCTCCCGTCGGCGTCGGTGACCAGGTGCGCGACGGGCCGCCCGTCGAGCTCCCAGGCGATGTCCGCGCCGTCCAGGTCGAGGGGTGTCCCGTCCCACGCGGCGAGGACCAGTGCCGCCCTGGTGGTGCCGCCCGCGGGGAGTTCGGCCGGCGTGGCGGTGAGCCGGAGGTCGGCGTGCACCGAGTCGGAGCGGTACCCGGCCAGATCCGCCGGATACCAGGCGAGTTCGGGCACGAACCGGCCGTCCGTCCAGCGCGCGAGGTAGCCGGGCCGGTGGTGCGCGTCGTCGATGAGCGCGTACGTCGGGGTGCCGTGCTCGCCGGCGACGAAGCCGTGCGGCGCGACGGTCACCGTCCCCTGCCCGCCGGGCAGCGGCAGCGCGCGTGGCTGGAGATCGTGGCTGGCGACGATCTCCACTCCCCCGTCGAATGCCGTCCGCGACACCTTCAGGTCCTCGGTGAGGTACCGGAAGGCTGTCATCGCCCGCCCGAAGTACCGGCCGGCGACCCGTTTCTGCACGAGCGACAGCCCCTTGAGCAGCTCGAACCCGCGCCCCGCTCTGAAGTCCGCCGTCATGTGCTGCGCCTGGTAGTGCAGGTTGAGTCCGAAGGCCAGCGCCCAGCTCAGGTTCTCGGTCGTGTCGACACCGCGGTCGAGGTTGTGCGGGTAGAACGCGACCTTGTCGTGCATGACGGCCGTGCCCAACGGCCACTGCTGCACGACGACGCCGTTGCGGTTGGGCCCGTCGTACGTACTGGCCCGGTCGCCCTGCATGGTGTTGAGGTAGAAGCCGAGGCTCGATGTGAGGCTCTGGAAGATCCGGTCACCGCCGACCCCCTCGGTGCCGATCGGCAGGATCGCGGCGGACTGTGCCGTCTGCTCCACCAGTTCCTCGCAGTATGCGTACGGCGGCGCGCAGAAGTCGGCCGCGTAGTCGTACTCCCGGCGCGCGATCTCGTCCTGGAACATCATGTCCATTCCGTACGTGTCGCGGAACGTGCGGAGTTGGTCGAGGATCAGCGCCCGGGGCGCCTTGCGCCAGCCGCCGATGAGATACCCCAGATTATTGGTGTGCGTCTTGGTGACCAGCTTGCCGCGCCTGTCGCGGATCCCGATCCGCTCGACGCCTCCGAGGGCCGCCACCGCCCGGCTGTCGGGGTGCCACCACGTCGGGTTGGTGTACGCGCTGGCGTAGTGACCGCGGTCGTGGATGGTGTCGATGAGCCGTTGGAATTCCGCCGGACCACCGAGGTAGTCGAAGGTGAGGAAGTCCGGGTAGTGGTGATCGTGCTGTCCGTCGGAGTAGTAGCTGGCGAGTTCGACGCTGTACGGCCCGCCTGGCACCGCGCGCAGGTACTCGAACGCCGCTTCCGGCCGCCCGGTCGCCGAGGTGCCGCCGGTCGGCTGCCAGAGGTCCACCTTGAGGTGCACCGAGTCGGCGAGCCCGGCACGCAACCGGGGGCCCAGCTTGTCCGTGAGGCCGCGCCAGGTGTTCATCCCGTTGTCGGCGCGGTACGCCGCGAACAGGTCGAAGGCACTCTCACCGGCCACCAGCCGGGTCGCGGGAAGCCGCTCCGATCCGCCGGGTGCGATCCAGGCGTCGACCCGGTGCATCAACCCGGTCAACGCCTCGTTGCGGGCCCGGCCGCCCACGAAGCCGAACTGTGCCGGGCGGTACGGCCGCGCGCTCGCCGGCTGCACGGAGTAGACACCGAGGGCCGAGTCGTCCTCCTCGAACAGGATCAGGTCGTGGGTGGCGGTCGGCATGCCGTAGTTGGCGTAGAAACCACCGGCCAGCACCGAACGCGTGTGGGCGAGCCCGCCCCACTTCGGCGCGATGCCGAGCATGGTGCCGTCGGCAGGAATGACCCGGTAGGCCACTTCGGGGCAGGCGACCGACAGGATGGACCGGGACCAGAGGTTGCGTATGGCGGTCGGGCGCAATTCCAGACGTCCCGCACGGAGCCGAACCGTCAGCTGAGCGGTGAGGAAGCCGGGCACGGTGAGACTGACCGCGGCCTCGTCGGCGGCGACCCGGGCGACGTCGACCTCGGCCTCGTCGGAGAACACGCCGGTGCCGTTGTCGTAGTACACGGCGAGCGGCAGCACACCGGGCGACTGGATCCGGCCGCCGGACGTCCAGTCGAGCAGCCGGCCGCGATCGTCGATGAGGACACGGTCCGCGCCGCTGGTCAGCTCCAGCGCACCGGCCCTGCTCCAGGTGGACACCGGCCCGCCGTCGCCGACCACCTCCACGGACTCCACCTCGAAGACGAACGGATCGGCCGACTGCTTGTCGTCGGGGAAGAAGACGAGCACGAGTCGGCGCAGCGGGTAGGTGAGTTTGCCGTCGGCCACCCCGCTCCACGTCATCCGGGCGAGCCGCTGCGGCTCGAACGTCACGCGGGTCCGCCCGTCGAAACCGGTCGGGTCGACACGGGAGGCGAGCGTGCCCCACTCCTCATTGTCCTGGTCGAAGATCTTCAGCCAGAGGTTTCCCTTCTTCGGCGTGACCCCGGTGAGCCACACCGACACCCGGGCGAGGTACGGCGCGTACGGGCTCGGGAACGCCACCGAGAACTCGCTGTACGCACCGGCCATGGTGACCCGCGTCCGCCCTGCCGTGCCGGTCGCCTCGATCGTCGTCCGGTACACCGTGGTCGGCGGGAGATCGTGCGGCACACCGTCGATGACGAGGCGCAGGGTCGCGGCGGTGTCAGCGCCGGAGAGCGGCGCGGCGGAGGGGAAAGCGGCGGCTGCGGGCGCCGCCGTCATGGCAGTTGCGGCGGTCACGGCGGGGACGGACACGGCGGTGGTTCCGGCGAGGAAGGTGCGGCGCTTCATGGGTACGCTCCGGCGTCAGCTCGATGTGTACAGCGTGTGCGCACCGTAAGACCCTGCCATTAGCGCGTCAATACCCTTGCCGCACACCGCAGTTGACGAACCAATTAATGCGTTAAAGAAACTCGGCAGAGCTCACACCATGGACGGACCTCCGTTGCCCTGGCCACCGAGCCGGTGCCGAAGGCCCGGTAGCGTGATCGTCGTGCTTGATGGAATCGCGTGGATCGGTGAGTTCAGCAACGAGAACGCCGCACGTCGTGGGCCCGGGATGCGCGCCGCCATCTCGCTGACAGCCGCCCGCGGTGTGGAGCCCGAGGAGTTCCTGGTCCGTCTCGGCGCGGACAGCGGGCAGCTCCGGTGTCACGACATGTACCTGGAGAGGGGCGCACTGGCTCTGGGACCCGATGCGCAGCATGCCCGCGTCGCGATGTACGGGACGTGCGGAGAGTGGCTGTATGTGCTCGAAGACTGGGGGATGGCGACCTGGTACGCGGGCCACCGCACTGTCGCGGCGATGGAACCACTCACGGGCGAGGAGGTCGTCTGCCTGACGATGAACACCTGGGATCCCCCGAAGCTGATCCTTCACGCGCCGGGCGACGGCCGTGTGTGGCAGGCCGAGTTCGCCGAGGACACCGGGCGGTCATCGACGCTGGACGCGGCACTGCGGGCGGCGGGGGCCGTGCTTCCTTCCGTGCGGGAGGCCCCCGAGGAAGAGGTGGCGCTGTACTTCGAGGAGCACTGGGAAGAGCTCCCGACGGCTGTGTTCACCGCTGTCGGCGATTACTGCGGCCTGTCGATCGATCAGGCCGTTGTGGAGGCCGGAGAACTCCCCCTGGTCATTCTCCCCTCGGTGCGGTGACCTGGTGCGAGCCGCCGGGGCACTTCTCGGGCATGCCTCGGCCAGGTCCGGCCGGGTTCGGCGGGTGCCCGTATCTGACCGGTCATCCGCACACCTGGAGTACGGCTCGGCCGTGCCGCAGCAGCCGTTCGTCGTCGGCGCACCGGTATCGCATCCGGCCTGTTCCGCCCGTGTTGTTGTGGCGTCGGACGGCCGCGAGTTCCTGACGGAGCAGTGGGACTGCCGGGGCGGCCGCGGAGCCCATCTGTGCCCAGATCCCGGCCACATCGGAGCGGTTGTCATGATGCGCCGACCACGCGCGCAGCAGCACGGGCATGGATTCCTCCGCATCCCTCCCCGCCTGCCACAACGCCACCGCGAGGGCGCCCGCGACCCAGCCGCCGTTCTCCTCCGGGTTCTCCACGAGTCGGCGCAGCCCAGGCAGCAGCCCAGCTGCTTCGGTACCCATGCGTGCGACCGCCTGTAGCGCGTCGTGCCGCTGATACCAGCGCTCGGCCATGAGGCTCTCGGAGAGCACGGGCAGAACGGTGTCCAGCTCGCCGCCGACCGCCCACAGCGCCGCAGCCGCGTCCATGCGGTGGTACGACTCGGCGTCTCTGGCCAGCTCCCGCAGCTCCGGCACTGTCTCTGGGGCCGCTGTGCCGAGCCGTGCCAGTGCCCGCAGTGCCGCGCCCCGCACCTGGCCGCCCTGGCTTCCGGAGGCTCGCAGGATGTGGGCGATCGGCTCCGCGAACTCGGGCGAGCCGGTGGCGGCCGCGGCCTTCAGCAGACTCTCGGTGCGTTGCGGCCAGTCCACGGGGTCGATCTCGGAGATCCGCCGGACCAGCACCGGGAGCAGCGCGGCTGCCGCGTCCGGGTCCATACGGTCGATCCAGTCACCCAGTTCTTCCGGCACGTGTCCGAAGCGCAGCACTTCGACGAGCCATGGCACGGCGCGTGCGTCGCCCTGCGCCGCGAGCGCGCCCAGCACCGCCCCGTAGGAGGTCTCGTCCCACTGCGCCTGGGGAAGGTGGTCCGGCCCGGCCGCCACCCGTTCCGCCAGTGCCCCGGCCGCCGGGCCGCCGATGGCGTACAACAATGCCAGCTCCGAGGAAGCCCACCGGACGATGCGGTGGTCGGCCTCCCGGGTCTGCTCGCCGAGGAGTCGCACGGCCTCCTCGTGCGGGCCCCGCCACCCTGTCAGGAGCAGACCGCTCATGTCGATCGCCTCGCGCCGCTGCCCCCAGTCAGGGCTGCGCAGCTGGTCCTCCAACAGCGCGAAGCGCTCGGCAACCCGGTCGTCCAGGGCATGGTGCAGCTCCCCGAGCAGATCGGTCGCCCACGGAGCCTTCACCGAACCGCGCTGCGATGCCTTCAGACGGCGCAGATACGAGATCATCGTCGGCGTCCGTGCGACCGGCTCCGCGTCCTTCGCCGCCGCGTCCGCCTTCTCCTCCTCCGACCCCCGTGCCTCCCGCATCACGTCGATGGCTGTCTCCACGGTCCGGTCCGGCAGCCGGCCGGGTGCGCAGCGTGCCAGCTGCACCAGGGCTGCGAGCCGGAGCCCCGGATCGGTCGGGCCGTCGCCGGGAAGTGCGAGCGCTTCCAGGGCGTCACCCGACTGATCCGCGAACTCCGGTTGCCGGACTGCCAGTTCACCGAGTGCCGTCGCCAGGGCTCGCAGTACGCCCACGTCCTGTTCCGCCGCGAGCCGTCGGCGCAGGGCCGCGAGCACGATTCCGGAGTCGTCGTGCAGTTGCACCAGGGCTCCCGGCAGCGCGCGCCGCAGCCCCGCCTCCGGGTCGTCGAGGAGACCCAGCAGGAGTCCGCTGCGGGCCCGGGTGTCCGACTCCGCCCGGGTGATGGTGCGGGCCCAGGCCTCGTACTCGTCCTCGTCGTCGGACCAGAAGTCCATCTCTTCGACGTCGCGGCCGTCGCCGTCGATGCTGCGGAGCAGGTCGACCACCTCGCCCCGCCCCGGCAGGCCGCTCGTCGCTATCAGCTCGTACAGGAACGGGATGCACGCGACCGTGCTGTCGTACACATCCCCCTGGTGATGCACCGCGCCATACATGCCGTCGAGCGCGATCTCCCGTTCGGCCGCGTCGGCGGAGGCCAGCCCCCGCAGCAGGTCCGGCACGTCGGAGGCATCGCCGTACGCGTGGCCCATGGACGCCCAGTCGATGTCATCGATCCCTGTGAACATGACCGCAAGTCTGCCGGACACCACTGACAACGCCGGTCCGCGATCGGCGTCGGCGGTCGGTGGTGCTCGTCTTCGGGAACCGGGTGTCTTGACGGACATCCCATGAGCCGGCGTGTCAAACAGCGAGTGCGTGGGCCCGGCGGGACCAGGCGGTCGGCTCGCCGCGCGGCTGCCGGTCGCTCAGACCGAACGAAGGCCTGGCCTCGGCAGATGACGCTCTGCAGGCGGCGACCACATGTACCGCCGGAACCCCAGAAACCGTTTCAGTCGGCCCGCGCTGCCGTCGGCAGGGCGTTCCTCGTCGAGCATCGTGGCGTCGCACGGCCCGGCGGTGGCACCGGACTTCTCCAGGATCTCCAGCCATGGTGCGGGCAGTTCGCGGTCGGTGCTCTGCGGCATGACGTTCAGCAGGGTGCCGCGTACCGCGGGGTCCTGCCGGGGCTCGAAACCCCGCCGGTGAGTGCACGGTTGTGACCGGACCGGATTCCGGATCACGATGCCGGAATTGCTTGTCGGCCATCTGCGGCTGCTCCATGGGTAATGTGCCTGGCAGTTCGGTGAGTGAATCGGGAGATGGGTACCCAGGCCGACGGACGAGCTCGCCCAGCGGGCCTCAGCACCCCTCGGGAGCCGCGTCGGCGCGGAAGACCGGCAGGCCCTCGCGCAGCCGTGCGAAGAGCAGGCCGGCGTCGAACATCTCCTCGTCCTCGTTCTCATCCTCGTCGGCGTCCTCGTCCTCATCAGCGGCGAACACCTCGTCCACCAGGAACGCGCGCAGCTGCTCCTGCACGCCGTCCCCGTATCCCTGCTGGTAGTCGTCCAGGTCGAAGTAGAGGTCCGCCTCCACGCCCGCGATCGTCTCGTGGTCGTCCTCGATGACCAGACGGGCGCGGATGGTGCCCGCGTGAAGCGTGCTGTCGTTGTAGTCGCCGTAGACGACGTCGGCCTCGATGTCACCCATGACCAGCATCTCGCCGCTGGTGAGGACCCCCCGAGCCTTCACCGTGCCGCCGATCGCCACCACCGAGTAGGGGGCGCGGTCCCCCACCACACCTTCGACCGTCACCGATCCGGTGACCACGAAGGGCGCGCCCACACCCAGGTCGCCCTTGACCACCAGGTCGCCGTGGTGGAAGAACGGGGTGTCCACTTGCTGGTCGCCGATCAGGGTGCGGGTCGTCGCGGTGTCGCCGAGAGCCTCGGCGCACATCTCCGGGACGTACCCGAGCAGATCGGGGTCGAGGGTGACACGCAGCTGGGCGACGAACTCCTGGTAGCTGTCGAGGTCCCGCTCCACGAGATCGGCAAGCCAGCCGCTGTCGTCGGCCTCGAACGTGGCGGCCCGTTCGGCCTGCATCACCTCGACGGTCCGCCGGATCGCGGCCATATCGATGGGCAGCGGGGTGTCGCCGTTCTTGTCGTCTGCCATGACGTTCGCCTTGTCTGTGATCAGGGAACGGACCGGTGTGGCCCGCCCGTCGGGGGCACCCGCACCAGCAGTGGTGCGAGCAGCGAAGACGCGAACCGCAGGCTACTGGCCCCGCTGCGAGCCCACACCCCGCGCCACCGGCGCGGCCACGACCGGGACAGCGGACTCCGGTCATGGCGTGGCCTGGTTCCAGGCGCATCACGGACTGCCCGCCACCGGGCAGGTCGACGGCGCGACAGCCGGTGCCCTCCGTCACGCCTCCGATGCCGAACTGCTTCGGACGTTCCGTACGGCGGACGATCTCGGCCCCGAGGAACTCGCCACCCTGATACCGCCGAAGGGCTACCCGGCCTGATTCTGCGGGTTCGCAACGTAGGGTCGGGCGACAGCGGCAGCCGCAACCGGCCGCTGTCGCCCGCGCGGCCTCGTCAGCCCTGTGCCGTGGGCAGCGACTTCACCCATTCGTCGACGCTCGGAACGTCCCCGCGCCGGGCGAACACCTTCTCGACGAGGAGGCGGTGCAGCGCGGGGTCGGGGTCGGCACAGCCGTCGGAGAGCACGGTCAGCCGGTAGTCGAGGTCGGCCACGAGACAGGCGGTCGAGAGCACCACACCACCCGTGGCGATCCCTGTCAGCACCAGGTGGTCGATGCCACCGGCCGCGAGGATCTGGTGCAGGTCGTTCCCGGCGAAGGCGTTGACGCGGTTCTTGAAGACCGTGGCCTCGCCGGGGGCCGGGGCCACGGCCGGGTGGAAATCGGTGGCGGGGTCTCCGTGGACGAACGCGTCTTCCGGCAGCGCCGCGAACGTCCTGTTCCGCGGGTGGATCTCGGGGTGGCCAGGGCGGAATCCGATACCGACGTGAATGACGGGCACGCCCGCGTGCCGGGCCGCTTCGATCGCGCGGGTGACACGAGGAAGGTACTCCGGGTCGGAGATGTGCGACGCGACGCCGTTCTGGATGTCCATGACGAGGAGTGCGGTGTGGGCAGCGGAAGCGGGCATGGCGAGTGGTTCCCTTCGGGTTTTACTGCCTGCGGAGTGTGTGTAGCGGGAAACGGTTCGGGGGTGGTCAGGCTGCGAGTGAGTACAGGCTGCGGTCGACAACCGTGCTCAGCAGGTACAGGACGGCCGCGCCGGTCATCACCCAGGCCAGCTCGTGCATACCGCCGGTTCCGGCGTGCTGTCCGAAGGCCCGCGCCGAAGCTGCGGATGCGACCATCGAACCCATGTAGGCGGAGGTGCGCAGCAGCCCGGACGAGGCGCCCATGCGCTCCGGATCGGCCTGCCGGTACAAGGAGTTCTGCAGCGCGAGGCTGTTGAGCCCCTGCGGCACACCGAACACCAGGGCAATGGCGAACAGCATCCAGATCGGGCTGCTCGCGTGGAGGGACAGCAGCAGCGCACAGGCGACGATCTGGCCGACCGCGCCGACGACGAGTTTGCCCCGGACGCCCTTGCGGCGGCCGGTGAGCGTCGATACGACGATGGCCAGCGCGAACATCGGCAGCTGCACGAGCCCGGCCTCGGAGGCGGAGAGGCCGCGGCCTTCCTCCACCCACTGGGTGAAGCCGTAGAGGAAGGCGTAGGAGACGATGTACGCGACCAGGCTGCGCCCGTAGGTGGCGAGCAGGGGTGCGTTTCCGCCGAGGACCCGCAGGTCGATGAAAGGTTCGTCGGTGCGCAGCTCGCGCCGGGCGAACGCGACGGCCGCCAGGACGGACATCGCGAGGAGGTCCAGCGATTCGACGCTCAGATTCATCAGGAACAGCAGCAGGGTGACGAGCATGGCTGCGAACAGGCCGATCCCGGGAAGGTCGAGGCGCGCGACGGCACCCCTTCGGCCCCCGGGCAGAGTGAGCGGGGTCTTCGGCAGCCGCAGCGCGCCGAGCACCAGCGCGGCCGCGGCGAGCGGGATGTTCAGGGCGAAGGTGCTGCGCCAGCCGCCGGCGCCGATCAGCAGGCCGCCGAGTGTGGGGCCGATGACGGCAATGGTCTGGTTGGCGACGGCGAGTAGGGTGAGCACCCCGCCGGGACTGTCGTTCCCGGTGCGGTCGGCCTCGCGGCGCAGCAGCGACATCGCCGCCGGATATCCGGCGCAGGTACCGAAGCCGAGCAGCACCCGGGCCCCGATGAGGACGCCCAGGCCGGGGGCGAGCATTCCGACGATGCCTGCGGCGCCGACGAGGGCGGTGCCGATCAGGAAGAGCCGACGCGGGCCGAAGAGGTCGATGAGGCGCCCGACGACGGGCTGGCCGATCGCGGTGGCGAGGTAGAGCGCCGAGACGAGCCAGGCGGTCTCCGAGGGCGGGGCGCCGAATGCGGCTCCGATCGGGACGAGCGCGACGGCGATGATCGTCGAGTTGATTGGGTTGAGGACCGACCCGAGGATCATCGGGGGTATCAGGCGCCGGTCGAAGCGACCGCCCGGCTCGGCCCGCGCGCCGTCGCCCTCGTGGGGCGCCGAGTCGGCGGGTATGGGTGGCTTGCCCTCACTCATGGTCGATCTCATGGTCGATCAGCTTTTCCAGGACGGCCATCGCCGCCACGACCGTCTGCCGCTCGTCCTCCGTACATCGCTCCTCCAGCGCGCGGGTCAGCCAGGCGTGACGGGCCTCCCGGTCGCCCTCGGCGCGTTCGCGGCCGGGAGCGGTGAGGGTGACGCGCTGCTTGCGGCCGTCCCCGGGGTCGGGGTGGCGTTCCACGAGTCCGAGGCGGGAGAGCGCCGCGACCGTGGTGGCCATGGATTGCGGGCGCACTCCTTCCACGGCCGCGAGATCGCTGGCCGTGGTGGGCCCGTTCTTGGAGAGCCGGGCGAGGACGGAAGCCTGGGAGGGCGTGATGTCCGCGGCGTCGTTCACGCTCCGGATGCGGCGGCGCAGACGGCCGACGGTCACCACGATGGCACGGGCGGCACGGACGGCGGACGCGGATGCGCTCTCGGTCTTCTTGGTCATGCCCCGACCGTAGATCCATCAGTTTTGACTGTCCAGTTTCAATTGAACAGTTTGCCTGTCTTATACGAACGCGAACCGACGCGGTATCGACCGAGTCAAGATATTCCTTGACACGAATATTCTTCACTGAGCATACTTCTCTCCATGGACGCACTCCTCTCCGCACTGGCCGACCCGGTCCGCTGGCGGCTCGTGAGCCTGTTGGCCGAGCGGCCGCGCCCGGTCGGCGTCCTCGCCCAGCTGGCCGATGCACGCCAGCCGCAGACGACCAAGCACCTGCAGACCCTTGAGCGCGCCGGTGCCGTCACCTCGCAGCGCACCGGCCAGCGACGCGTCTACGCCCTCCGCCCCGCCGCCCTGCGGGACCTGGCGGCCGCACTCGGCCGGCTCGCCGATGCCGCGGACCAGGCCCACGGCCCACAGGCGACCTTCGCGCACTACGGGCGCGCCCTCGACGCGGAGCGGCTCGCCGCTCGGGAGTCGGGGTGGGCCGACGACCGTTCGTTCCGGTTCCTCCGGTCACTGGCGGGGCGCCCCGAGCTGGTGTGGCGTCACCTGACCGAGTCCCCGCTTCTCGCCCGGTGGTGGACACCGGACGACCTCCGCGTCTCCGAGCTCGTCTTCGAGGCGCGACCGGGTGGGCGGATCGTCCAGGAGTACCGCGATGCCGAGGACATCGACGGCTCCGACCCGGTCGCCGGGCGCGCGGAGGGAGTCGTCGAGGAGATGCTCGCCGGCGAGCGCCTCGCCTACCGGCTCTCCCCGCTGCTCCCCGATGGTGATCTCGCCTTCACCGCCCATGTCGACCTCGGCCTCCGGCCCACCGACGTCGGCACGGACCTCGACGTCCACTGGCGGATCTCCGAAAGCACCGTGGACTCCGCGGACTTCATCGCAGGCATCGGGATCGGCTTCGGCCAGAGCCTCGACAAGCTCGCTGCGGTACTCACCGCCGACTCGCACGACACCGGTGGCACCGAGCACGGCACCGATACCGATGCCGATGCCGACATCCACACAAGGAGCGCGAAGTGACAGAGCAGTCCGTCGGCCGCAGGGTCGTCATCAACATGAGCCTCTCCCTCGACGGCCACTACGCCGGGCCGCGCGACCCCGAGGACAACGGCTGGGTCATGCCGTACGCGCACACCGATGTGGCCCGCGACCATATGGCCAGCATTCACCAGACGGCGACGACGGCCCTGCTCGGACGGGTCAACGCCGAGGGATTCCTCGGTTTCTGGCCGACCGTCATCGGCACGCAAGGCGTCGACCCGCGCGACGAGGGCTTCGCCGAGTGGCTCCTCGGCACCGAGAAGGTGGTCCTGTCCTCCACCCTCGGCCAGGCACCGTGGGAGCGGACGACGATCGTCGACAAACCGGCCGCCGAGGTGGTCGCGGACCTCAAGGCCACCAAAGGCGCAGACATCCTCGTACTCAACAGCGCGAGCGTCATCAAGGCACTGCTGGCGGCCGACGAGGTCGACCGGTTGGCGCTCACGGTCTTCCCGGTCTTCCTCGGCGGCGGTCCGCGCCTGTTCGACGACGGCCTGCCCGCCGGGCGGTGGTCACTCGTCAGCCAGGCCGCGGGTGAGCACGGCACGTTGGCTCTCGTGTACGACCGGGTCCGCTGAGCCGACCGGTCCACGGGCATGACCGCGCGCCAACCCCCGAAGGCCGTCAGAAGCCACCCGCTAAGGTTCGGCCCATGCACTCGCTGATCACCGCCGTCGTCGCCCATGACGAGGCCGCCCGCTTCCTGGCCTGGCCGGGCGACTTCGAGCTCGGCCGAGGCGACCATGTCGAGAGTGTCCACCTCGCGTCAGGCGCGGCGTTGGAGGGTTTCGCGGGTGATGGAGCAGGGGGCACGTACTTCTTCTGCGGCGACGGTGGCGAGGAACGTCCGGTCCTGTACGCGGACTCCGAAGGCGGCGCGGCTCTGGTCGCGATCGGTCTGCCGGAGCTGCTGCGGCTGCTCCTGGTCGCACCCTGGTGGCGCGACTGCCGCGCGTTCACCGAGGCGGAGAGCCGCGAGTTGGCCGCCGAGTATCTGGAGGACATGCCCGACCTGACAGTTCGACGGGACCGTGCGGCCGAGGCGCTCGGCCTCGCCCTTCCCACCGAGGCCGAAGTCCTGACCCGTCTGCACCAGGTCGCCACCGGGGCGGGCAAGGACTTCGTGCTGGTCCTCACGGCGGAGGACGAGCCCTACGATCCGCTCATCCAGGGCTGAGCGACACCGTCCCCCTGTCACGCCTCGCGTCACCGACCGGCTCCCCTGACCGGACGGACCTCGCATCGCGGAAGCGGTGTTCCCCGTCCCCGCGTCCCCGCCGGGTCACTTCGCGGGCCTGTCCACACGGATCAGCGTCTGCTGGCCGTTGGCGACGAGTTTCCGCTCGCCGTCGCCCCGGACGCCGTACACCTCCAACTGGCAGACGGTCAGGGTGCGTCCGGGCTTCAGGACGATGCCGATCGCTTCGAGGTGGTCCCCCGCGGCGGGCGCGAGGAGGTTGATCTTGTACTCGACGGTGAGGACATCGGATTCCTCGGGGAACAGCGTGAGCGCCGCGTAGCCACCGGCGCTGTCCGCGATGGCACTGGTGGCGCCCGCGTGGACGTATCCGTGCTGCTGGGTCACCTCGGGACGGGCCGGAAGCCCGATGTGCACCCGGCCGGGGCCGACGTGGGTGATGCGCGCGCCGAGATGGGCCATCAGTCCCTGGCGGCCGAAGCTCTCCCGGATGCGCTTCTGGGCCTCGAGGCTCGCCTGTTCCTGCTGCGGCCGCTCTCCCATGTGCCCTCCTACGTCTGTGTACGGGGTCAGGCGGGTCCGTAGGCCGGTCGGGCATTCCGTCGGCAGGAACCCTCCGGTGACGATCATCATGGCACCGGCGGCCCGGAGGGGAACGGCGCGGTCGGCGTGACGGACCCCGGCGGTTGGAGTTCGGCGCGCCGCAACGCGGGAACGGAGAGGCCGAGCACCGCGGCCAGCAGGCAGATCGCACCGCATCCGGCGAAGAACGCGTCGGCTCCCCACAGGGCCACCGTGACTCCGACGGCCGGGAAGAGTGCGGGTGCGAGGCCGAGCGTGCACAAGGTCGTGACCGAGGTGACCCGGCCGAGGTAGCGGGGGTCGCTCTCCGTCTGAATCAGGGCACCGGTCACCGCTGTGGTGAACCCGCTGGTCAGGCCGATCAAAGCGCCGAACATCACGGCGACGGGCAGTGCCGGTTCGCGCCCCAGGGCGACCGCTCCCGCCGCGGTGACGAGCAACGCACCGGACATCGCCGGTCCGGCGCGCGGTATTCGGGACGCCACGGTGAGCAGTAACGCGGCGGCCGCGGCGCCCACGCTGAACGCGCTCGCGACCCACCCCATGCCGGGGGCGCCCCAGCCGCGTTCGTCCGCCAGGAGCACCAGGCCGGTGGCGACCGGACCGCTGAAGCACATCTCACTCAGACCGATCACCGCGACCAGCGGCGCGAGCATCCGGTGGCGGCGGACATACCGCAGGCCATCCCCCAACTCACGCCAGGCGGAGGCGCGCCGGGGTGCCGCCTCCGCCGGAGCGGCGATCCGCACCGTGAGCAGCACGGCGAGCGAGGCGGCGAACAGGACGCCCGCGAGCGTGAACGCACCGGCCGCATGCCCGATCGCCATCACCGATCCCGCCAGGAGGGGGCCGACTGCGTTGCTCAGCCGGATCGACAGCCCGCGCATCCCCTGGACCCGGGCAAGTTGCTCGGGCGACGTGATGCGTGGCGGAAGGGCACCCACCGCCGGCATGAACACCGCGTCGACCACGCCGAAGATCAGCGCGACCACGACCAGGAGCCACACGCTCGGGAAGGTGAGCACCACGGCCACGGCCACGGCGAGGACGACCGCGCAGCGGATCGCATCGCTGACGACGGCGACCCGGAGCGGCCCGAACCGGTCGGCCACCACACCCCCGCCGAGCATGAGCACCGCACGGGGAAGTGCCCCGGCCGCGACCACCAGGCCCATCTGCGACGGCCCACCGACACGGGTGGCCGCCCAGGACAGGGCGAGGAAGTACACGACGTCGCCCGTGACCGAAGCCGTGTAAGCGGTGAGCCAGCGCAGGACGTTGGCATCCCGGTACGCGGCCCGCGCAGGCGGGGCCATCTCGTGCGCGCTCACGCGCCACCGGCCGGTGGCAGAGCCGTTCCGGCCGCCGGGAACGCCTGCACCTGCAGGACCACCGGGGAGGATCCTTCGGGCGCCTCGCCCTCGCCGTGCCGGTACCGGGAGATCACCTCGAAGATCTCGGTCCGCATCCGGTCCACGTCGCCAGGGGTCAGGTACAGCAGGAAGTCGCTGTACGCGGTGACGTCGAGCCATTCCTCGGGGAGGAGGGCCACCTCCTGCGCGGCCCGGCGCAGTCGGTCGGCGGCGGCCACGGCGACTGCCTGCGTGTAGGCGCGCCCGGCCTCGCGCTGCTCCGCGGGCGCGGCCGCGGGATCGTGGATCGACTGACGGTGGACGGATTTCCACCATCGCTCCCGTCCGGTGCCCCTGCCCGGTTCCTCCATGATGAGTCCGCCCGATGCGAGGCGGCGCAGATGGTAGCTGGCTGCGCCGGGGTTGATCCCGAGTTCGTCGCCGATGCGGGTGGCGGTGGAGGGGCCGCGCTCGCGCAGCAGGGTGAGCACGTTCAGGCGCAGCGGATGAGCGAGTACGCGCAGGGCTGCGGTGTCGAGTTCGATGTCCCGTTCCGGGGACTCGGCGGCTGGAGTGAAGGGGGCGGCCATGCGCCGAAGATAGACCCGCAACAGTTGTTTTGAAAGAGATGTTGTGAAGAAGGGATGCCGTGGTGCGGTGAGGGGCGACTGTCTGTCAGACGCGTGCAGCGGCCAGGGAGATCATGCGATGCATGACCGGCGTCGGGATCGACGGGTTCTGGGCGGCGTCCTCGGCGCTGTGCTCATCGAGGAGCAGAGGGATCAGGGCCTTCGGCGGCAGGGCCGGGTTCTGCCAGGCCGAGCGGCGGACATGGTGGTCGGCATCGTGGGCCAGCCGGGCAGCGGATTCGGGAGACAGGCGCGGGTCGTCGGCGGCGCGGCTTCGCACCTGGGCGTCGGGGTCGCGGCTGAACCATTCGACGAGCGAGGCGCTCGACGCGGGGTCGTCGAGCGCCAGAAGGCGTATCCGGGGCTGCGGTTCCTCGGCGAATCGGAGCAGGTCATGGCGGGGGAAGTTGGGGTGATTGCGGGGGCGCCCCGGGAACGAGAAGCTGCCGGACCACCAGCTCCACACCTCCAGGAGCAGGTACGCCGGGGCGTCGTCGCAGGACTCGGTGAGGAAGAGGCGTACGACGCGGTCCTCGTCGTGCGCGAGGAGCTCCACGACGTCCGGCGGAAGGTGCGGGGCGCGGGCCACACTGCGGCGGATCCGGAGGTTCGGGGACACGGCGAGCCTGCGCATCGCGTCGGCGTCGTCGTGAAGGGCCGCGATCCACCACACCGCGTAGGTGATGTCCTCAGGAGCGATGTCGGGAACGGTGGCCGCCATCGCCATGATCTCGGCCGGGCTCGAAGGTGGCCGGGATTCGGAGTCCGGCGCCGGCTCGTTGCCGATCCGTATGCCGGATTTCGGATGCGCGGCCCGCTGCGCCGTCTGCTCGGCCGCCAGCTCCGCCAGGGCCTCCCGGAACGCCGACTTCGGGGTGGCGGCGAGGAGCCGGCACCATTGCGCGGGTGAGAGTCTCCCTGATTCCGCCGCCATGCCGCGGACGGTCCTTGACGGGTGGACGACCGCCGCGTCCCGGACACCGGCCGGAAGGTCGTCGCGGTAGAGGAAATGCACCAGGGGCCGATCCCTCGCGTCGAAGAGGCGGATCAGTACCTCTGCCGGGGCGGCCCGGTTGCCACCCAGACCGCGCAACCACGCGTCGGATAGTTGCTTGGAGGGACGAAGGCCCTCGGGCAGCAGGGCCCAGGCACTCGGGTCGGCACCGGTCTCGGTCATCCGCTGATTGAACAGGCGGGGAATCGGAAGGATCAAGGCACCCTGCTCACCTCCAGGTGGCCGGAGGTCCACCGTGCGGAAGTGGGCGAGTGCACACCGGTTGCACTCGGGGTCGGACGGGCAGGGCGGGGCCGACGGAGCCAAGAGCCTTGCCCCGTAACGGAGACGCGGTGATCATGGAGGCCCAGAGGCTGGGCCGAACGGCTCGCGTCCGCTCCGCGTTCGCCGTCACTCCCCGTTCGGCCACTGCCGAACCGATCAACGGAAGGTCGTCCGTGCGCAAGCTCGTGTACTACATCGCGTCCACTCTCGACGGTTTCATCGCGGGCCCGGACGGCGCCGACCCCACCGGTCCGGACGGTTTCTGGCCGGTTCCCGCGGACTACGTCCAGCACCTCATCACCGAGTACCCGGAGACCCTGCCCGCGCCGGCCCGCGCCGCACTGAACATCACCGACGGCGGCACGCATTTCGACACCGTCCTCGAAGGACGGCGCTCGTACGAGATCGGCCTCCGGGCCGGGCTGACCGACGCCTATCCGCATCTGCGGCACCTGGTGTTCTCCCGGACGCTGAACGAGAGCCCGGACCCGGCGGTGGAGCTGGTCGCGGACGATCCGGTGGCCACCGTGAGGGAGTTGAAGCAGCAGGACGGCAAGGGCATCTGGCTGATAGGCGGGGCCGAGCTCGCCGGTGCGCTGTACTCCGAGATCGACGAACTGGTCGTCAAGCTGAGCCCGATGACCATCGGCGCCGGGATCCCGCTCTTCTCCGACAAGGCGGCATTCGACCCGTGCGGCTGGGAACTCACCGACCACACCGTCCTGCAGTGCGGGGCGATCTTTCTCACCTACGCTCGCAAAACCGCCGCCGAGTAACGGCAGGCCGTTTCCCGCACCGCGTCCGAGGACCGGAGGACCGGAGTAGTCCGCCCTCGGATCCTCGGATCCGCGCCGCCCCAGAACGGCAGTGCCGGTCCCCGCGACCCGAACGGGTCCCGGGGACCGGCGATCGTCACCTCGCGCAAGCCCCGAATCCGCCCTCCGCGCACCTGCGCAGGGGGTGGGCAGCACACGGCGACGGGGTGTCAGGCTCCGCAGAACGGCATGGCCCGCACATATCCGCCGAGGTTCTCGTCGTCGGTCCCCAGGAGGGCGTCGGAGGTACCGGGCAGACACTCCACCGCCTCGATCTTGTATCCCGGGAACGTTCCGAGCACGGCCGGGTGCGCCGCGAGCGTGACCCGCACCCGACCGGCGTCCGACACCGTCACACGGCCCGCGTCACTCACCGCGGAGTCGAACGGGCCGTCGTCACCGGCGTCCGACGCCGAACTCACGATGATCCGGCCGGAGTCGGTCACCGAGATGTCGGAGATGTGGCGCGTGCCCTCACCGGTCGGGTACGCCGCCAGATAGGCCCGGCGCGTCGGAGCGCCGAACTGCGGCTGTCCCCAGGGAGCGAACGTCAGCGGCGCCGCGTACAGCGTGGCGGGACGGTCGGCACCGGCTCCCCGGTCCGCCCAGAGTGCGGCGAGTCTTCCGTCCCGGGCGACGAGCGCGAAGCTCTCGAAGTCGTCGCCCTCGCCGATGCCCGGCAGCGGGGAGTAGTCGAGGACCTCCGCCGCGGAGCCGGTGACCTTCACGTGATAGACAATGCCGCGGCTGGCGAGCGCCAGGTACTCCTCCGGAATCCCGGGGATGGCTTCGATGGCCTCCAGATCGACGGGTTCCGGCCCGTTCCAGGTGATCGGTGCGACGCCGTCGGAGCCCGTCCGGTGGATGAGCCGGGAGAGACGCTGCTGCCCCGACCGCTTATTGTCGTGCACGACCAGCGCGTGCACCCCGGCGCCGTCTGCGGTGCGGCCCTCGTACGCGAGACCGCTGACTCCGCTACGGGCGTCATCGCCGACCTTCCGCCATTCACCGGCCGCGCCGGCCGGGGCACCGGCGAGCATCGTAAGCAACGCGGCCGCCGCGGTGAGCCGAACCACGCGTTGCAACATCGGGAGTTCCACTGGGGGTCGCTCGCCTTCTCTGTCCGACGGCGCGAGGTCACGCGCCGGGCGACAGGGTATTGATCATGGCGGGCTCGGCCCAGCGGCGATTAGCCCATGTGGCGGGGCGCGAAGGCGGACTCGGCAGGCGCGTGCCGCGCCCGGCCCGGCCGGTCCGTGGGGCCGCGCCGGGGACGGAAACGCCGTGGCCGACCGGCATGTCGTACGGGTATCGTCCGGCCCTCGACCAGCCGTATCGGCGGCCTTCCACGTCCGGAGAGAGCGATTCTCATGATCAGCCGCCAAGCGACGACGACCCTGTGGCGCCCGACCGGCCCCCAGGAGCTGGATCTGGTCCGGGAATCGGGCTGGCGCGCGTGGCCGCCTCGCCTGCCCGAGCAGCCCATCTTCTACCCGGTCCTCAACGAGGACTACGCGATCAGGATCGCGAGGGACTGGAACGTGAAGTACGACGGAGCCGGGTTCGTCACACGGTTCGAGGTCGATTCGGAGTTCCTGCGGCGCTACCCCGTTCGGCAGGCCGGTGGGCGAACGATTCTCGAACTGTGGGTTCCGGCCGAGGAGCTCGACGACTTCAACGCCCATATCGTCGGCGAGATCCAGCTGGTCCACGAGTTCCGCTGAACGGCACAGCCCTGGCCGTGACGATCTCGCGATGGTGCGGGGTCGTCACCTGACGTCTGCACGGGCCCGTGCAAGGATCGCGGCGTGAATGATCTACGGACCCGCCTGGCCGACGAAACCGACCTCGCCGCCCTCGTCCGTCTGCGCGACGACGCCGCCCGCTGGATGCTCGCCCGGGGCATTACCGGCCAGTGGCAGCCCGGTGAGCTGGACGAGGACCACTTCCGCCGGATCATGGCGAACGGCGAGGTCTGGATCGCCGAGGACCGTGGCCGCGTGGCCGGGGCCTGGGAGCTGTGGTGGGCGGACGAGGACGCCTGGGGCCCGCAGCCGCCGGTGGCCGGCTATGTGCACCGGCTGATGGTGGACCACGGCAGCGCCCGGCCGGGGACGGGGCGGTGGTTGCTGCGGGCGGCGGAGCGCCGTGTGGCCGAGACGGGGCGGTCGTTCGCCCGTCTGGACTGCCTGGCCACGAACGCCCGCCTGAACGCCTACTACATGGCCGACGGCTATCGGCGCGTCGGTCACAAGGCGGGCAAGCAGCAACCAGGCGGCGTACCCAAGTCGTTCACGCTTCTTGAGAAGACCGTGAGGTGAGGGCGGGCCGGGTTCCCGACATCGGTCAGGAGGCTCACCGCTCACGTATGCCCGCGTCGTCGTAACCCTGCTCGCACCGCGTTTTCCCGGATCGGTCCGTGGGCGAGGGCTCGGCCGCCCGGCCCGTACGGGACCAGGTGAGCCCTTCCAGCCGTTCGATGCTCTGGTTGAACTCCACCAGCAGGGTGACGAACTCCTCGGTCCGCCGGTCCGTCCATCCCGACGCCTCGATGAGACGCGTGGTCCCCGCGCGGCTGACGGCACGATCCGCCGCCAGGCGTTCCAGGCCGAGCGCGGTGGGGCGGAATTTGCGGGCCATCCCCCCTTCGGGGTCGGGGATGCGCTCCACCAGGCCGTTGCGGAGCATGGCGCTGACCTGCCGGTTGATGGTGGAGACGTCGACCTGGAAGGTGAGCGCCAGCTCCTTGAGCGTGAGTGGTTCACCGACTTCCAGCCGGGTGAGCAGCACATAGGCCGAGCGCTCCAGGCTCTGGCCCATGCGGGGGCCGCGCGCGGCGATGAAATGCCGCGACAGCAAGGTCAACTCCCGCTCCAGATCGCTCAGCCGGTGCTCTTGCCCACTCATGCGCCTGCCCCTCTTCCACCGTCGATTCCCCGTCATCATCGCCCATTCCCACCCCGCGTCGAAGGCCACGGCCGATATTTTGTGCACGATGCATATTCTATGTATGGTGCATATTATGTGCACAGCCCCTAGAGGTGTCGCACAGCCGTCTCTCCCTACGCAGACGAAAGGACAGGGCCATGGAACGCCTCAAGGGCAAGGTCGCGGTCATCACCGGTGCGGGCAGCGGTATCGGGAGGTCCGCCGCCGAACTGATGAGCCGGGAAGGCGCCCGGATCGTGGTCGCCGACCACAACACCCGGGGTGCCGAGGAGACCGCCGCGCTCATCGAGGCCGCGGGCGGCCGGGCGCTGCCGGTCACCGTGGACGTCACCGACGAGGGCTCGGTCGCCGACATGGTCGCCGCCGCCGTCGGCGAATTCGGCGACCTGCACGTCCTGTGCAACCACGTCGGCGGAACGAACCCGCGCAAGGACCTGGACCTGCTGCGCATGGACATGGACGAATTCGACCGGGCCGTCGCCCTCAACATGCGCAGCACCCTCCTGGGCGCCCGGCACGCGGTGCCCCACATGATCCGCGCCGGCGGCGGATCCATCATCAACACGGCGTCCGTGGCCGCGCTCGTCGGCGACGTCCTGCAGACCTCGTACGGCGCCGTCAAGGCCGCGGTGGTCAGCATCACCAAGTCGATCGCCGTCCAGTACGGGCCGCAGAACGTGCGCTGCAACGCCGTCGCCCCCGGCGCGGTCATGACTCCCGCCCTGGAGAACAATCTGCCCGAGGACGTCATCGAAGCGCTGAAGAAGGGCAACGCACTCCCGTATCTGGGCTCTCCCGAGGACATCGGGCACACCATGGTGTTCCTCGCCTCCGACGAGTCCCGGTATCTCACCGGCCAACTCCTCGTCGTCGACGGCGGGATGAGCATGCAGTCCTCCGCCGCCCCCGGGCGACGCGCCATGCTTCCCGGATAGTCCCGGCGCCACCACCGGGCATCACACGGCAAGGAGGGCGTCCGGGCGTCCGGCGGAGCCGGAAACGGAGCATGGAGCGTGCACCGACCGTCGCGGTGCACGGCGGGGCTGCTCGGAGTGGCGTCGGCCGGAGCACCCTCGACTCCCGCCCCTGCTCCGGACGGCTAGCGTGTCCTGATGCCCTCCAAGCATCTGCGTCATTCGGTCCGCGCGCTCGTCCTCGACGAGAACGACTGCGTCCTTCTCTGCCGGTTCACCCTTCCGGGGCCGCCGGAAACGGTCGTGTGGACGGCTCCCGGCGGAGGGATCGAGCGGGGCGAGACGCCGCTCACCGCGCTCCGTCGCGAACTGCGGGAGGAGGTGGGCCTCGTGATCGGGACCGATCCGCCGCACGTGTGGCACCAGGAAGTCGTGGCACCGGGACACGCGTCGGGCTGCGACGGCGTCGTCAACGACTACTTCCTCATACGGGCGGCCAGGTTCAGCCCGCGCGGAACACTGTCCGACGAGGCGCTCGCCGCGGAACACATCAGTGGTCTGGAGTGGTGGCACCCGCAGGAAGTCGCCGCCTACGACGGCCCCGAGATCTTCTCCCCGCGCGACCTGGCGACCCTCCTCACCGACGTGATCGCCTCGGGGGTTCCCGCCGCGCCGGTGCCGCTGGGCACCTGAGCGAAGGGCCCGCACCCATGCGCCTCGGCCCCGGCCACACGCACGACTCTTCCCCGCCCCGCTGTGGTGGACGACACTCGTCGCAAGGTCACAGCACCTCTGCGACGGGGAGATCGGGGTAGGCACATGCGGGGTCTCGTGCTGCGGCTCGCCGGTCTCAGCGCCGGGGCGGAGGGCGCCATGCGGCTCATCGGCTTCTTCGACACACTCGTCGAGCAACGGCTCGGCCTCGACGGGGTACTGGGCATGGCGGCCCGGGTCGCCGAGTGCCCGGTCGGGCTGGCCGGGCCCGGTGCCACCGGCCTCATGGCCCGGCCGGACGGCAGTACCCGACCGGGCGGGCCACCTCCGGGCGCGACCGTCCGGGAGCTGCGCGGCGGGCAGTGCGCCTGGCTGGCGCGTACGGGCGCCCCGCAGCCCTTCGACGCACTGCTCCTGGAGCGGCTGGCGCTGGCCTGCGACGCCGTGCTGAGCCGTCGCGGAGGCGAGGCGGTGCCGCTGGACCCGGCGTTGCTGGAGACCGTGATCAGCTCCACGGCCCCGCTGCCCGAGCGGGCGCGCGCACTGCGGCTGCTGGGTTTCGCACCCTCGGCCCCGCTGACCCTCCTGGCCGTCGACGGCGGGCGGGGCCCGCAGGGACTGGCGCCGGTCCTCGACCGGCTCGCGCCCACCTCCGTGAGCCGACGCCGGACGGCCGCGCTCGGCTCCGTTCACGTGGTCGCCGTGACGGGCCCGCTGCCGGAGCGGCTGCTCGCCCCGGCGGGCTTCCGGATCGGGGTCGGTCCCGAGGTCACCGCGAGCGAGGCGCCGCGCTCCTGGGAGGGTGCGGTGCGGGCGCTGCGGTTCGCGGGGACCTCCCGCTCGGACGTGGGTCTGGCCCCGGTCGTGGAGGAGCCCGCGATCTACCACTCCTCGCTCGGCGCCTTCGAGGTGCTCGCGAGGGAACTGTCCGGCCCGGCCATCGCAGACATCGGCGACCTGGCCGTCCTGGACGCGCTCGCCGCCGAGCCGGGCAGCGGTACGGAGCTGCTGACCACGCTGGAGGTCCTGGTGCAGGCGGATTCGCTGCGCGCGGCGGCACGGACGCTGCACCTGCACCACAACTCGGTGGCGGTGCGGGTCGCGCGGGCGGAGGCGGCGCTCGGCTACGGGCTGGGTGAGACGGTGGGCCGTTTCCGGCTCGCGCTGGCCCTCGCCCTGCGCCGCCTGCGGGACAACCCGGCGTAGGGCCGGGTGGTACGGGTGGCGGGCCCGAGGCTCGTACTCGGCATATGAGGGGTGGTCCGCAGGGCAGGGGGAAGCTGTCAGGCAGGCCGCCCCTCTCTCTCTCCTCCGTCTTCCGGGCGCAAGGCTCCAAGCGGCGCGGACGGGGACCGTTCCCGCGCCATCCGGCGCATGCCCCGGCCGGGGCCGCGGGCACAGACTGACGGGCATCAGCAGCGGCCCTCCCGGGCGGCGCTCGCTCCGTCCGGGACCGCTCCGTGTCGTCCGCCGGAGGTCCCCGTGTCACTTCCTCTGCCCGTCGATCCCGAACTCGCCCCGTGGCTCTCCCTGCTGCCCGCCCTCGATGTCGGTGACGCCGCCGCCGCGCGGGCCACCGTCGAGGCGATGGCCGCCGCCGCACCGCCCTTCACCCTTCCCGAGGGCGTCGAGCTGAGCGAGCACAGCGTTCCGGGGGCCGTGGGCACCCCCGAGGTTCCGGTGGCGGTCTTCCGTCCGGCGGGGGCCGGGAACGCGCTGCCCGCCGTGCTCTATGTCCACGGCGGCGGGTTCATCCTGGAGGAGGGGGACGGGGACCGGGCCCTCGCGGCACGCTGGGCGGCCGAACTCGGCGCCGTCGTCGTCTCCGTGCGGTACCGGCTGGCCCCCGAGCACCCCTACCCGGCCGCCACCGACGACTGCTACGCGGCCCTGGAGTGGCTCGCCGCGAACGCCGCCGGTCTCGGGGTGGACCGGGCACGGATCGCCGTCGCCGGGATGAGCGCCGGGGGCGGCCTCACCGCCGCCCTCACCCTGCTCGCCCGGGACCGCGGCGGACCGGTGCCGTGTTTCCAGTTGCTCGACATCCCGGAGCTGGACGACCGCCTGGAGACCTCCTCGATGCGGGAGTTCACCGACACTCCGGTGTGGAACCGCCCCAACGCCGTGCGCAGCTGGCGGGCCTACCTCGGCGCGGACCGCGACCCAGCAGCCCCCGTACCCGCCTACGCCGCGCCCGCCCGCGCCGAGAACCTCGCCGGCCTGCCGCCCGCGTATGTCGCCGTCAGCGACCTCGACCCGCTGCGCGACGAGGGCCTCGACTACGCCCTGCGCCTTGTTCGGGCCGGTGTCCCCACCGAACTGCACCTGTTCCCCGGCACCTTCCACGGCGCGGCGGGCTTCGTTCCCGACACGGCCGTGACCCGTCGCATGAGCGAGGGCGCGCTGGACGCGCTGCGCCGCGGACTCGCCGTCTGAAGCCGCCTCGACCTGCCTGAAGCCTCCTGAACTCGCCCGAGCAGTCGAAGTCGTCGGAGTCGCCCGAAGCGTTCCCGACCGTCCGAAGAGCCCACACACCCGCAAGGAGCCCGCACATGACCGACCCGGCCATCCCCGTCCCGGAGTACGACGCGCTCGTCGTCGGCGCCGGTTTCGGCGGCCTCTACGCCCTGCACCAGCTGCGCGCACACGGATTCAGCTGCCACGCCTTCGAGACGGGCGACGACGTCGGCGGTACGTGGTACTGGAACCGCTACCCCGGAGCCCGCTGCGATGTCGAGAGCCTGGACTACTGCTACTCGTTCTCGCCCGAACTGCACGCCGAATGGAACTGGTCGGAACGTTTCGCCACCCAGCCCGAGATCCTCCGCTACGCCCGGCACGTCGCGGACCGTTTCGACCTGCGGCCGATGATCTCCTTCGAGACGCGGGTCGCCTCCGCAGTATGGGAGGAGGAAGCCAGGACGTGGCTCCTGACCACCGAGGACGGCCGCCGCGCCCGCGCACGCTTCCTCGTCACCGCCGTGGGCTGCCTGTCCGCGTCCCGTGTTCCCGACCTGCCCGGCCTCGGCGCCTTCCGCGGCGAGGTCCACCACACCGGCCGCTGGCCGCACGAAGGCGTGGACCTGGCGGGCAAGCGCGTCGCCGTCATAGGCACCGGCTCCTCCGGCATCCAGGCGGTCCCCGAACTCGCCGCCGACGCCGCACACCTGACCGTATTCCAGCGCACCCCCAACTACAGCCTGCCGGCCCGCAACCGACCGCTTTCGGGCCGGGAGAGCTGGCGGGCCAAGGCGGAGCTGGAGGAGCTGCGCACCCATGCCCGTACCGGATTCTCCGGCTTCTACATCGCCTCCACCGGTCGCTCGGCCCTTGATGTCGGCGAGGAGGAGCGCCGGGCCGCCTTCGAACGCAAGTGGGCCATCGGCGGGACCGAGATCATGTCGGTCTTCACCGACGTGCTGACGGACGGGAAGGCCAACGAGCACCTCGCCGAGTTCGTCCGCGAGAAGATCCGGGCAGCCGTGGACGACCCGGCGACGGCCCGGAAGCTCGTCCCGCTGGACTACCCCATCGGCGCCAAACGCATCTGCGTCGACACGGGCTACTACTCCACCTACAACCGGGAGAACGTCGGTCTCGTCGACCTGCGGGCGGAACCGCTCGTGGAGATCACCGAGGACGGCATCCGCACCGAGGCCGGTACGTACCCGGCCGAGGTGCTGGTGCTGGCCACCGGCTACGACGCGATGACCGGGCCGCTCACCCGTATCGACATCCGGGGGACGGGCGGCCGGTCCCTCAAGGAGCAGTGGGCCTCCGGGCCGCGCAGCTACCTGGGCCTCGCGGTGGCCGGCTTCCCCAATCTGCTGACGGTCACCGGACCGGGCAGCCCCTCGGTGCTGGTCAACATGGTGCGGGCGGTCGAGCAGCACGTCGACTGGATCGTGGGCTGCCTGCGACGGCTGCGCGAGGACGGGGTGGACCGGATCGAGGCGCGGCCCGAGGCCCAGGACTCCTGGGTCGCCCATGTCAACGAGGTCGCCGACACGACCCTCTACCCACGCGCCGACTCCTGGTACGTGGGCGCCAATGTGGAGGGCAAGGCGCGGGTGTTCATGCCGTACGCGGGTGGGCTCAACCACTACCGGGAGCGGTGCGAGGAGGTCGCGCGGTCCGGTTACCGGGGCTTCGCGCTGGGTCCGGAGGTGTCGGCATGACGCGGGACACCCTGAGGCTGGACGGGCGCTCCGTCGTCGTCACCGGCGCGGGCCGGGGACTCGGCCGGGCCTATGCCCTCGATCTCGCCGGGCGCGGCGCCCGTGTCGTCGTCAACGACCTCGGGACGGCGACGGACGGCACCGGGGACCGGGACGCGGGCCCGGCGGCGCGGGTCGTCGAGGAGATCCGGGCGGTGGGCGGGACGGCGGTGGCCAGTACCGCGGACGCGAGCAGCGTCGAGGGGACCCGGTCCCTGATCGACCTGGCCTGCGCCGAGTTCGGTTCGGTCGACGGGATCGTGGCGAACGCCGGGATCTACCGGCCGGGGCTGGAGTTCACCGAGATCGACGAGGGTCTGCTGGAGCGGATGACGGCCATCCACTCCTTCGGCGCCTGGCGGCTGGCGCGGGCCGCCTGGCCGCACTTCATGGAGCGGGGCCGGGGCCGGGTCGTCCTGGTCACCTCGGCGGCCGGGCTGTACGGGATGGCGGGGAACGCCGCGTACGCCCTGCTCAAGGCGGGAATCGTGGGGCTGACGCGGACGCTGGCCGCCGAGGGGGCCCCGCACGGCATCCGGGTCAATGCCGTGGCCCCCGTGGCCTGGTCGCGGATGTCGGCGGCGACCGAGGGCGTGCCGCCCGAGCTGCTGGAGCGGATGCGGCAGGAGGCGCCGCCCGAGGCGGTCGCGCCGGTGGTGGCCGCGCTGCTCGCCGACGAGGTGCCGGTCACGGGCGAGGTGCTGAGCGCGGGGCGCGGCCGCGTGGGCCGGGTGCTGACGGGTGAGGCCCCGGGGATCCGCTCGGCGGACGGCGGGCCGCTGCTCGCGCAGGACCTCGTCGGGCGGATCGGCGAACTCCTCTCCGTGGACGGGATGGTGTACCCGGGCTCGGCGCACGAGACGCCCTGAGCGGTACCCCGTACCGGAGCGGGCGGCGGGGGCGATCCCCTGCCGCCCACAGAATTTTGCACAACGCGCAAACTTGCATAGCATGCACTTCATGAGTGCCGCCGATATGCCCCTCGGGCTGCGTGAGCGCAAGAAGCGCGCGACGCGTGACGCCCTCGCGGATGTGGCGCTGCGCATGGCCGCGGACCGCGGTATCGAGAACGTGACCGTGGAAGCGGTCACCGACGCGGTGGGCGTGTCCGTGCGCACTTTCTTCAACTACTTCCCGTGCCTCGAGGACGCGATCACCCGTCCCGACCAGGACAACGCCGAACGGACCCGCCGGGCGGTGCTCGACGCGCCGAAGGAACTCACCGCGCTCGATGCCCTGCGCGAGGCGATCGGCCAGGAACTCGCGCACATCGAGGAGGACCACGAACGCTGGGAGCTCCAGATGGCGGTGCTCCGGGCGAGCCCTTCGATGCTGTCCCGGTTCCTGGCCGCCCGGGGCGCGGACGAACGCGCGCTGATCGCCGCCGTGGCCGAGCGACTCGGCCAGGATCCCGAGTCCGACCTCTACCCCCGGCTGCTCGCGCACGTGGCGATCGCCGCCGTGCGCGCCGCCGTGGATCTCTGGGTGGCCTCCGGCCGTACCCGCACGTTCCAGAGCATCTACCGCGAGGCGTTCACCTCGCTGGCCGCCGGTCTGAACGCCTGAAGACCTCAAGCACGACTGACTCCTGAAGCACCTGCGAAGCCCCCACCGGGGCCTTTCACCCGAGAATCCAGACGAACCAGAGAATGAGGAACGCCGGCCGATGAGCGCTGCCGTCACACCCGAAACCGGTACGGCCGGTGCGCCCGAAGGGGCCGCACCAGCCATGACGCGTCGTCACATACTCCAGGCCATGTCGGGGCTGATGGCCGGCATGTTCGTGGCCATTCTGGCCTCCACCGTGGTCTCCAACGCACTGCCCCGGATCATCGCCGATCTGCACGGCAGCCAGTCCTCCTACACCTGGGTGGTCACCGCCGAGCTTCTGGCGATGACGGCGACCGTCCCGATCTGGGGCAAGCTGTCCGACCTCTACGACAAGAAGCTGCTCATCCAGCTGTCCCTCTCGATGTTCATCATCGGCTCGCTCGTGGCCGGCTTCTCGCACAGCGTCGGCCTGCTCATCGTGAGCCGCGTGGTGCAGGGCATCGGCGCGGGCGGCCTCACGGCGCTCGCCCAGGTCGTGATGGCGGCGATCATTCCGCCGCGTGAACTCGGCCGCTACTCCGGCATCTTCGGTGCCGTGTTCGCCGTCGGCACCGTCGCGGGTCCGCTCATCGGCGGTGTGCTCGTGGACACCTCCTGGCTGGGATGGCGCTGGTGCTTCTTCATCGGGGTGCCGTTCGCGCTGCTGGCGATCGTACTGCTCCAGCTGACGCTGAAGCTGCCCACGGTGCGCAGAGAAGTCAAGATCGACTATCTCGGCGCGGTCCTCATCATGAGCGGGGTCAGCGCCCTGCTGCTGTGGGTGACACTCGCGGGCAACCGGTTCGACTGGGCGTCGTGGCAGACGGCCGCCCTGGTCACCGCCGGTGTGGTTCTGCTGGCCGCCGCGGTGCTGGTCGAGTCCAGGGTCCAGGAACCGATCATCCCGCTGGACATCTTCCGCAACCGCACCGTGGCACTGACGACCGTGGCGAGCCTGCTGGTCGGCGTGGCCATGTTCGGCGGCACGGTGTTCCTCTCCCAGTACTTCCAGATCTCGCTGGGCAAGACGCCGACCATCGCGGGCCTGATGAGCCTGCCGATGATCCTCGGCCTGATGGTCTCCACGACCGTCGCCGGGCAGATCATCTCCGCCCGGGGCAAGTGGAAGGGCTTCCTGATCGCGGGCGGCATCATCATGACCGCGGGCATGGGCCTGCTCTCCACGATCAGCGCGGACTCCTCGTTCGGACTGCTCAGCGCCTACATGGTGGTGCTCGGCGTGGGTGTCGGCATGCTGATGCAGAACCTGGTGCTGGCGGCCCAGAACGACGTACCCGCGTCGGAGCTCGGCGCCGCGACCTCGGTGCTGTCGTTCTTCCGCAGCCTCGGTGGGGCGATCGGCACGAGCGCGCTCGGCGCCGTGCTCAGCCACCGGGTGGCGAGTGAGATGGCGAAGGGCTTCGGCGGGGCGGCGGACAACGGGGGTGCCGGCCATGGCGTCCCCGACCTCTCCAAGCTTCCCGAGCCGGCCCGGGAGATCGTCGAGCACGCGTACGGGATCGCGACCGCGGATGTCTTCCTGATCGGAGCCCCCTTCGCGTTCCTCGCCCTGATCGCGGTGCTGTTCATCAAGGAGAAGCCGCTCAGGACGCAGAGCGGCATGGAACGGCTCGCGGAGGAGAACGCCGCCGCGGCGAAGACTCCGGCCGCCCCGGCGCACTGAGAGGTACGAAGAGAAGGACGCAGGCCGCCGTGACCCGGCCGGACTCCGCGGACGCACACCATGAGGCGTACGCGTGAGGACGCGCCGCGCACGGCGGCCGCGCTCTTTGTCCGGTGTCAGCCGGCGGGAGCGGTCGGCCAGGCGCCCGGCTGCGCCCCCCGCTTGGGCTTCCGCCCGGCGGAGCGGTTGCTGATGAGGGCCTGCCGGATCTGTGCGGCGGTCGCTCGCGCATGCTCCGAGGTGGAGATCGCGTCGGCGGAGGCGGGTACGAAGCGGTGGGCCGGCTGCCGGCAGTACGGGCAGGGCGCGCCGTCGGCGAGGAGGTAGCCGTCCTCGCACGCCCGGTTCGAGCAGGCACCGGAGCTCACCAGGGCCTCGGCGATCTCCTGGGGTGCCCAGCGGCGACGGTTCTCCTCGTCGCGTTCGTGGATCGCGTGGGACCAGCGGTTGCTCCAGCGCCTTTCGATACGGTCGAGGAGCTGGGCGGCCGTCCGGTGCGTGAGCTCCTCGAACAGGATGTCGGGCAGAGTGCGCGGGACCCGGTGTCCGAGGGCCTGGAGCAGTGGCTGGGGGAAGCCCTGCATGATGAAGCGCATCGGGTCGTTGCCCGGACTCTGCCTCCACTGCCGGCAGTGGCAGACGCCTCCGTCGGGCAGTTGCTTGTGGCAGCGGGTGCACAGTCCGCGGCAGTCCACGCAGATCCCGTCGTTGAGCCCGTCCAGGTGTGGTGCCGGCGCCCTGCCGCACTCACGGCAGCAGGCCGCGCACCGGCCGCAGAGCCGCTCGTTGCCCTGCTGGGTCGTCCAGTTCCGCTGCTGGCAGCGGCAGCACAGACTGGTGTTGCAGTAGTCGCTGTGCTCGCCGTTGTGCCGGCCGAGGGGAGCGAAGGACACGGTGCTTCCTCTTTTCGGACTGGGGCGTGTCGGCGGAGCGCGTGCGGCGGTCCCGGACCCGCGACGGGCACTGCCTCGGCACGGAGCGGAAGCCCCTCCCCCGCACGGTGCTGCTCCGTACAGCCTAAGGGCTGTCCCATGGTCCGGCGGGCGTGCGACGACACGCCCACGGCACCTCGCGAATCGGTGGCGCGGCCGGACGCCGCAAGGAACCGCACCGGCAGAGACCCGCGCGCTCCCGCGCTCAGTCGCTCTCCCCGATGAACCGGCGCAGTTCGCCGACGAGTGCCGCCGGGTTGTCGACGGGGACCAGCGTTCCGGCCCCGGGGATCTCGACGTACCGCCCCTGCGGCAGCAGTTCGGCGAGGCGCCGACCGGTCGCGGGCGGCATCATCCGGTCCTCCGCGCCCCAGGCCACCAGCGCGGGCCGGTCGAAGTGCCGCAGCCGTTCGGCGGCCCGCAGATAGGTGTCCTTCCGCGTGGAGCGCAGAAAGCGGGCGAGGTCCCGGCGGATCGCCCGGTCGGTCAGCAGCGGCCGGTACCAGCGGCGGACCCGCTCGTACGGGATCCCGTGCGCCGTCATACCGCCCAGCGAACTGCCCATCGCCACCAGGAAGGGCACCCGGAAGGACTGGAGGAGCAGGAACAGGCCGCCCGGCATCCGGCTCGCGGCCACCAGGGTGCGGCCCTGGATGCCCGGCGGGTAGTTGTCGAGCGCCTCGCAGGAGATGAGCACCAGCCGGGCGATGCGTTCGTCGCGTACGCCGGGCAGGAGCTGGGCCGTACCCGCGTCGTTCTGCACCAGCGTGACCTCGTGCAGGTCCAGCCGCTCCAGGAACTCGGCGAGCAGATCCGCCACGCCCTGGGCCGACAGGTCCGCGGACGGCCGCATCGGGCGGCGGTGGCTGCCGAGCGGCAGGACGGGGACCACCACGCGGAAGTCCTCGCGCAGATCCGCCACGACGGCGTCCCAGACGGAGTAGTCGAAAGCGAGCCCGTGGACGAGCACCACGGTCCCGCCCGCGCCCTGCCCGGTGTCGGTGTACTCGATGGTTCCGGCGCTCAGTTCGATCTCCGGCATCGCATGGCCTCCCCGCGACCGTGACTTGATAGACCGATCTAGTGAGAGACTATCCGGCATGAGGACCACCGGCGACACCAGGCAGCGGATCGTCACCGCCGCCACCGAACTCTTCCGGCGGCAGGGTTACGCGGCGACCGGAATGAAGCAGATCGTCGCGGAGGCCGGGGCCCCGTACGGCTCGGCGTACCACTTCTTTCCGGGCGGCAAGGCCCAGCTCGGCGAGGAGGTGATCCGCACCTCCGGGGCCGCCTATCTGGAGCTGATCGGCAGTCTGTTCGCCGACCCGGGGGCGGATCCGGCGGCAGCCACCGCTGCCGCCTTCACGGGCGCCGCCGAGACCCTCCGGGAGCTGGACTTCGCCGACCCGTGCCCGATCGCCACCGTGGCCCTGGAGGTCGCCAGTACGCACGAGGGCCTGCGCCGCGCGACGGCGGATGTCTTCGCCTCGTGGATCGAGGCCCTCGCCTCCCGCTACGCCGGGGCGGGCATCGGGGCGGACACCGCCCGGGACACCGCGGGCTCGGTGATCGCCCTGCTGGAAGGCGCCTTCATGCTCGCCCGAGCGGCCCACGACACGGCCCCGGTCCGCACGGCCGCCCGCGCGGCCGCCGCCGTCGTCCGCGATGCGCTGGAGTCCGGCTGAGCGGCATCGCCCCGGCCGGAACCACGGGCCGGGAGGGCCATCGTCCGGAAGCTACAGCCGGGGCACTCCGAGCCGGCGTGCCGCCGCCTCGACCGTCTGGGCAAGGAGCACGGCGATGGTCATGGGCCCCACACCGCCGGGAACAGGGGTGATCAGTCCGGCCCGGTCCCTGGCGGACTCGAAGTCCACGTCCCCGACGTTGCCCGGGTTGTACCCCGCGTCGATCACGACCGCACCTGGCTTGATGTCCGCACCGGTGAGGAAGCGCGGCCGTCCGACGGCTGCGACCAGGATGTCCGCCTGCCGCACGATGCCGGCCAGTCCGGCGGTACGCGAGTGGCAGTAGGTGACCGTGGCGTTCCGCCCGAGGAGGAGCATGCCCACGGGCTTGCCCAGGATCGGGCTGCGCCCCACCACCACCGCGTGCTTCCCGGCGGGGTCCACGCCGTACTCCTCCAGCAGTCGCATGATTCCCCCCGGGGTGCAGGAGACGAAGCCGGGCAGGCCGAAGCTCATCGCCGCGAAGGAGTGCGTGGTCACCCCGTCGACGTCCTTGTCCGGAGCGATCGCCTCGAAGGCCGCGCGTTCGTCGATGTGCGGTCCGACGGGGTGCTGCAGCAGGATGCCGTGCACGCCGGGATCGTCCGAGAGTTCGGTGATCCTCTCGATCAGGCCGTTGGTGCCGACCGAAGCGGGCAGGGACACGTGCCGAGACCGGATGCCCGCCCTCTCGCACCGGGCGCGCTTCATCCGGACGTAGGTCACCGAGGCCGGGTCCTCCCCGACCAGCACGGTGGCCAGGCACGGGGCTGTCCCGGTGCGCCGGTGGATCTCCGCCGCGGTGGCGGAGCTGGTGGCGATGATGCGGCTGGCGGGGCCGGTGCCGTCCATCAGCCGAGCCGTCCGTGTACGAGCCATGTGCCACTCCTGAGCCTCGCGGTGAGTTGCCCAGGCGCACGGCATCGACAGAATGTCGGGGCCGCTCCCCGGTGGTACTCCACCTCAGCGCCAGTCACGGCCCAGCCGTCACCCTAGTGGAACGGACATCGGCACGCCCCGCCTTCACGGTGTCTCCGCTTCCGGGCGCAGTCGTTCGTCCCTGGCCCGGGACGGGCGGGTCAGGTGGTGGCCACCAGCAGGTCCTCTCCGCTCGACGGGCGGAGTCCATCGGTCCGGTCGGCGAAGTAGCGCTCGGCCAGCAGCGCGCCCGGCACGTGCCGGGCGTCCGCGATGCCCGCCCCGCGGGCCAGTGCCAGCATGTCCCGCGGGGTGTAGAGGCTGACGAACGGCGTACCGGACGCCCGGGCGCCCTTCTCCGACTCCTGGAGTCCGGTGCGGTCGGCGTCGTCGAGGAGTTCGGGCGGCAGCAGGAACGTCATGGTGAGGGTCGAACTGGGAGCGAGCGACGCGATCTGACGCAGGGTGGCCGCGGTGGCCTCCCTGGTGAGGTACATCGTGACGCCGGTGGAGACCACGACCGCCGGCCGGTCCGGGTCGAAGCCGACGGCGACCAGCTGCTCCGTCCAGGATTCGCCGGCCTCGAAATCGACCGGTACGAGTCGCAGCCGGTCGGGGACGCCGTAGCCGAGCTCGATCAGGCGTCGGCGCTTCCAGGCCTGGGGGCCGGGCCGGTCGACCTCGAAGATCCGCAGTCGGGAGGCGATGTCCGGCCGGCGCTGGGCGAAGGTGTCCAGGCCGGCGCCCAGTACCACGTACTGGTCGACGCCCCGGCCGGCCTGCTCGGTGACCAGGTCCTCGATGAAGCGGGCGCGGGCCACGACGGCCGCCCGGAACCCGCTGGTGGCACGCGGGTCCATGTCCGGGCGACGGCGCCAGTCGTCGCCGGGGGCCACCAGCCGCAGGCCGGTCTCGTCCTCGAACACATGGGGCGGCGGGTCGACCTGGACGTGCATGGCCCGCCAGAGGGCGACCCGCACGGCCGTGCTGTCGGGCGCCTCGGTCTGCTGGTCCGTCATGACGTTCTCTCCCTACGGTCCTTGCGGTCGGTTCCCGGCCGGAGCCCGGAGGTCCGGACGGGCCGGGAGCGGAGCCCCCTCGACGGGGCCCCCGCGTCGCGCGTACTCCCATGGGAGAGGATGCGCGCCACCGGCACCAGTCGAACCACGCGGAGGCAACCGAGAGTCCAGAGGCACGAGGTCTCGCGTCAGCGGTACGCGCGGGCGACACCCGCGCGGTGCGGGCCCCGCTGGAGAGCGGTGCGGATCCGGACACCGTGGATGCGACCGGACTGCCGGTGCTGTGTGCGGCCGTGGCCGCGGACGACGAGCGTGTCGCAGCCGCGTCGGTGGAGGGCGGCGCGGACCCCGACCGGCTGCTGCCGGACGGGACCACGCCGCTGTGGCGCGCGGTCGAGGGCGGGTCCCCGGCGATCGTCTCGGCGGTGCTGGGCGACGAACCCCGGCCGCGGCTCGCGGGGGCGTCCCGTGCGCGGCTGCTCGCCCTGGCGCGGAGCCGGTAAAGGAGGAGGGCGGACGCCTGGCTGCCTGGGCGGCCGAGGAAACGGAGAGCGAGGTCCTCGCACAGGTGCTCGCCGCCTTGAGCGAGCACGGACATCCGGGCCAGGAGGCCATCGCGCTCCGGTACGCGGACCATCCCGACCCCTCGCGTACGCCGCCGGGTGCCCGAGACCCTCCATGGGGAGGACGCCGCCCGCACAGCCGCTGCCACCAGCGCGTTGCTCGCTCTCGCGCGGGACCCGGACGCCGACGTGCGCGGCAGCGCCTGCACGGTGCCGGGCGTGTGGGACTGCCTCGCACCGGAGACCGTCCCGGCCCTGCTCCGCCTGGCCAGGGATCCGTATGCCCGGGTGCGGGCCGCGGCGGCGGTGGCGCCGGCGGCGTCCCGGGACCGCTCGGTCCCGGCTTCGAGCACGACCACCGGGTCAGTGGGCTCTGGCGGTGGGCATGGCGGCAGGAGGACTCGGCGGCCGTCCCTCATCGGCCCATGGGGGCCGGCGCCGCCCAGGGCGACGTCTGATTCCCGCCGGGGCGGGGGCGCCGAGCCCGGCCCGTACGACGAGTGCGGCCCGGTGTTCATCCACGCCGAGGAGTGCGACGGGCCGGGCCCTGGCCCCGGCTACCCGGTCGAACTGCACGGTGCCCGCCGGGTACTGCGCGCCTACGGTGCCCGGGGGAACATCCTCGGCGGGAAGCTGATCGAGATCCCCAAGGAACGGGCCGCCGAGGTGGACCACGCGCTGCGCGAGGTCTTCGCCGATCCGGACGTGGCACTGGTGCACGTCCGCGCGGTGGAGTTCGGCTGCTTCATGGTCGAGGTCCGCCGCCGGTAGGCGAGGCGGAGCGCCGGGAGGTCGGGCGATGGGCACCGGGCGGGACCACCGGGACCGGATGTCCGTCGCGGCACTCGCGGCCGGTACCGACGACGGCAGCACGGGCGAACAGCCGGAATCATGCGCCTGCACCGCCGACAGTGCAGGCACATGGTTCCGGCGCCGCTGGGGACCGGGAGCACTCGGGCCTGCCGCAGCCGCGTCCACGATGCTGCGCAGATACTCCACGTTCCCAGCGGCACGCCCAGCCTGCCGCACGACACCGCCCCCCGGCGGACGTTGAATCGCAGGTCGGTACACGTATCTGTGCTCTCGGCCCCGGTCACCCTCCTGGCGTCGGCATACGTACCGGGGGCGGGGTGGGCATACGTACGACCGAGCCGGTGCCTTCCGCTCGGGGCGGTGCCGCGGGACGGGGTCTCGCTGAGGGCGTCGCTGCCGGTACCGGATCCGGTGCCTAGGCGTTCAGTGCCGACGCGATCTCGGTACGGGAAATGATGTCGAGCTTGGTGAGAATGCGCTCGACGTGTGTGTCCGCGGTCCGCTTGGAGATCACCAGGTGCTCGGCGACCTCCCGGTTGGACAGTCCTCGCGCGACCAGCGTGGCAACTTCGCGTTCCCGTGGGGTGAGCAGCTCGGTCGCCCCGGGCTCCGGCCGGCTGCGGGGCAGGCGCCGGGCAGCCGACGGCCTGTCGGCGTCCGCCCGCACCGCGTCCAGGATCTCGGTCCCGGAAAGCCGCGCTCCCGCATCGTGCCAGCGTTCGTACTCCGCGTCCCCCAGCGCTTCCCGCACGGCGTTCCGGGTCGCCTCCTGCTGTTCCAGCACGGACATCAGCATGGCCACCGGGTCACCGCTCAGCCGCCGCGCGCCTTCCGCGTACCCCAGCAACCAGGCGGCCCTGACGTAGCGTTCCTGCTGTGCGGCATGCCAGGCAAGGCCCAGGCAGCAGAGCGCGGCGACCAGCACGTCACCGATCTCGCTCATGGCGTCCAAGGCCTGCCGCAGCGCGTCGGCACCCTCCTCGTGGCGTCCGGCGAGCCAGCGGATGAGGCCCTGTGCCATGAGCGTGGAGCCGTAGAACTGACGGTCGCCCGTACCGTGCAGATGAGCCAGTCCCATCTCGCACAGCTCCAGGGCCCCGTCGGTGTCCCCGAGTACGGCACGCAGCAGGGCGCCTTCGTAATGGACCAGGCTGATGCCCAGTGAGTCGCCCACGGCGACGATCCGCCGACGCCCCTGCTCCAGGTCGGCCAGTCCCTCGTCGATCTCGCCGCACAGCGCCCGCATCGCTCCGATGTACGGCTCGGTGAACAGTGCCACGCGCTGTTCGTCGCAGTTCAGTGCGGCTTCCCGCGCTTGCTGGAAGAAGGTCGGCGCCTCGTCGAGATCGGCGGTCCAGGTGGCGATCACTCCGGTCATGAACAGGCCCCAGGCCCGTTCCTCGCAGTCCTCGGGCACCAGCTGGAGCCCCTTCTCGATCCAGTAGCGCCCCTCCGACAGCGTGCCGGTCGCCCTCCAGTGCGGGGCGAGCTGCACGGCGAGGCTCAGCCCTTCCGGCGCGCTGCCCGTGGCCGTGAACGCGTACTTCATCGCCGCCCGGATGTCGGCGATCTGGCTGCGCACCGCCTGGTGCAGTTCGGCCTGGGCAGGGGTGATCAGCTCGTCCCACAGACGCCGGGCCGTGTCGCGGTGGTGCGCGAAGTGCCGCCCGCGCACGGAGGCCGCGCTGCTGTCCTCGTCCAGGCGCTCGGCGCCGTATTCACGGATCGTGTCCAGCAGCCGGTAGCGCGCCCCGTCCTCGCCGACGCGCTGCACGACCGACTTGTCCACCAGGCCGAACAGTGCCTCCAGCACGGAGTCGGACGGGAGTCCGTCGCCTGCGCCCACCCGTTCCGCGGCCGACAGTTCGAAGGGGCCGGCGAAGACGGACAGGCGTGCCCACAGCAGGCGCTCCGCCGGGGTGCAGTGCTCGTAGGACCAGCCGATGGTCGTACGCAGCGTCTGATGCCGGGCGCAGGCGGCGCGCTGGCCGCCGGTGAAGACCTCGAACCGGCGGTCCAGCCTGGCCACCAGCTCCCCCAGCGGGGCGACCCGCAGGCGTACGGCGGCCAGTTCGAGGGCGAGCGGGATCCGGTCGAGCCGTTCCACGAGCGCCAGCGTCTGCGTCCGGTTGGATGCGGTGACGGTCCAGCCCGGCAGCACGCGGGCGGCTCTCTGCGTGAACAGCTCCAGGGCGTCGTCCACTCCGAGCGGGGCGATCGCCATCGTCTGTTCGTCGGCCACGTCGAGGGGCTGCCGACTGGTGGCCAGGACGCACACCTCGGGGGCCTCGCGCAGGAGGACGTCGCACAGTACGGCGCATGCGTCGACCATGTGCTCGCAGGTGTCGAGCACGATGAGCAGTTGTTGTTCCTTGACGTGGGCGACGACCGCGTCCAGTGGTTCCATCCCGGCGTGTTCCGGGACTCCCAGCACGGTGGCCAGCGTCGCGGGTACCAGTTCGGGGTCGGACAGGGCCGACAGTTCGGCCAGCCACACCCCGTCCGGGAACTGTTCCCGCAGGCCCTCCGTCGCGCGCAGGGCGGTGCGGCTCTTCCCGACGCCGCCGGGCCCCACCAGGGTGACGAGCCGCGCCTCGCGGAAGGCCTCCTGGATCAGCGCGATCTCCTCGGCACGTCCGACGAAACTGGTCCGCTCGGCGGGAGGTTGCCCGCTGCGCCGCTGCCCGAAGCCGAATCCCATGGGGCCCCCGTGATGCTCAGGTACCTCGCCTCTTCGCGAGATATCAGCACAGTGTAGATGCGTGACTCCGGAGCGTTGCCGGGGTACGGGGGATGTACGGATGCCGTGAGGGTGTGGGGTATCGGGTGTGCGGAGGTGCCGCGGGGAGGTGTGGACGCGGGGCGACCCGCGCCCGCCCCGCATCCGTACGAGGCGTCCGCGCAGAGCACCTCCGCGACCCGCCAGTGGGCATGGGAACGGCTGGACGAGCCGCTGGTCCTGGCCGACCTCGCCGCCCACGCCCGGATGAGCCGGCGCACCTTCGCGCGCCGCTTCCAGAACGAGGCGGGAATCAGCCCCGGTCGCTGGCTCGCCCAGCAGCGCATCGCCAGGGCACGGCACCTCCTGGAGACCACCGACCTGCCCGTAAACGAGGTCGCCGCACGGGCCGGCTTCGGCACCGACACATCGCTGCGCCAGCATCCGCACGCGGCCATCGGTGTTCCCCGCTCACCTACCGGCGGACGTTCCGCGGGACGGCCGACGCCGCCGGGTGAGCGCGGCAGGACCAGCACCTTGCTCCCCAGCGGCCGGTACGGCCACTGCACACCACACCCCCTCAGAGGGCGAAGCTCTCGGTATGGATGCGCTTCTGCGGTACCCCGGCCTGGACGAGCGCGGCGGTCGCCGCGACGGTCATGCCGTGTGGCCCGCACAGATAGACGTCGCGTCTGGCGAGGTCGGGGACCAGACCCCGCAGTGTCTGCGGGGCGAGTGGATTGAACGAGGCGTCGGACGGACCGAGCAGGTAGTGGAGCCCCGCCTGGCGGAACGCGGCGATGGCCTCCAGTTCCTCCCGCAGGACCAACTGGTCCTCGCTGCCGGCCCGGTAGAGCAGAGTGATGTCACCGGGCCCTCCCGGCAGTGTCTCGAAGAGAGCCCGCATCGGCGTGATCCCCACGCCGCCCGCGAGCAGCAGCACCTTCCGCCGCTTGCGTCGGTGCGCCGTCATGGCGCCGAAGGGCCCCGTGGCCAGCACGCGCGTGCCCGGCTTGAGTCGACGGATCCGCCGGGTGTGGTTCCCGACCGCCTTCACCGTGATTCTGAGTTTGTCGTCCCGCACGGGTGCGGAGACTGCTCGGCCACGCTGTTGGCCTCGGGTCCGTCGGCCGCGCCCGCGGCGGAGCCGCCCGCCGGGGTCGCGGCGTGGTGGCCCTGGTGCTGCACGGAGGACTTCGCGGCGCCCTCCGCGATCTTCTGGTCGGTCGGAGCGGACGCGGTGGGTGCCGGAGCATCGGAACCACCGGCCCCGCCTCCCTTGTCTCCCTCGCCGTTCCCGCCGCCCTTGCTGTCCTTGCTGTCCTTGCCGAAAACGACGTCCGAGCAGGTGTAGAACGCTTCTGGAGAGTCGGAGCGCTGCCAGATCGAGTAGATGAGGTGGCGTCCCGACCTCGCGGGCACCTTCCCCTGGAACACGTAGTCGCCGCTCTCCATCCGGGGGTCGGCGGTCTTCACGAAGGGCTGTGCCTCCAGGTCCGACCACTTGAGCGGCCGCGTCGGGTCGTACGAGTCCTTCGTGATGTACAACTCGAAGGAACCCTTGTGCGGAGCAGTGCCCTTGTAGCGGAAGGTGTGGCTGCCGGCGGTCATCCTCGTGGACGGCCAGTCGGCCCGCGGCAGGTCGAGGCCGCGGTACTTGTCGTTGGCCGCGCTGCACAGCTTGCCGTCGGGGATGATCTGCTTCGACTTCCCCGCCGCGTTCGCGATGTTGACCGCGTTCCAGTCGTAGAAGGCCTGCTTGCCGCTCGCCGCGACGGCGGCCTTGCACGCCGCGGACCGCGGCGACTCCACACCCTCCGCGTAGCAGGCCGCCACACGGCTGACCGGATCCGTCATCGACCCATGAGCCGACGCCGGAGCACTCGACGAAACGGCCATGACGAGCGATACGGCACCCGTGGCGGTACACACGGCGGCCTTGCGACGAACGGTCATGGAAAGAACTCCTCACCAATGATGATGTCCGGGGGAACAGGCCTACGGGGCGACCGTATTCGGCACGCCGTCTCCGTGGCCCGGCGATCAGCAACCTAACCCCGGACAACCCGCCGACCCTGCGGTGAGAACGCCGGCGGGCCATTCTTATGGATGCCTTAAGGAGTACCTCAGGTTGTGATCACCCAATACCGGAATGGTCTGGACCGGGTGCGACGAACATGGCCCGCACACCCGGCTTCACCGCCCCTTCCATCCGCGCTCGTAACGCTGTCGGGCGCGGCCGGTAACCATTGCGACTCGCCAGCCTTATCAGAGCCATAGGGGCGGGAGGCAGAGGGATTCTCGTACCTAGGATCCCCGTGTACTCGGACGGAGCGTCAGCTCCCGCACGAGCGCGTACGTCTGCCGCAGGCACCTTCCTCCGCGTCCACCGACCGACCACGCGGAGCGGCCTGCTTTCGAGGGGAATCCCATGCCTTCCTTCTTCAGGCGCGGCCTTGCCCGCCTGGCCGTCGTGTCCCTGGCCTCGGGACTCGTCGCAACGGGGGCGACAGTCCTCGCCGGCCCCGCCGCGGCCGACGGAGGTGATCAGAGCGCGGGAGGTGCGACCGCGCGGTACTGCGGCATGACCGACTTCGGGCGGGTGACCATCGAGGAGAAGGGCGGAAGCAGATGGCCCGTCGGAAGCGTGGGCCTGTTCGAGATGCGGACCGGGCAGGGCGGCACACTCTCGACCTACTGCATCGACCTGCGGACCGGGGCCAGGCGGGACTTCCACCACGAGGAAGTCGGCTGGGACCGGTCCTCCCTCCACAACAACACGGACGCCGGGAAGATCCTCTGGGTCCTGGGGCACTCCTGCCCGAAGGTCGCGGTGGCGGAGCCGGCCGAGAAGGCTGGTGCCAAGGAGCTCGACCAAAATGACGCCGCCGCGGCGACGCAGGCAGCGATCCGGCACTACTCGGACAAGGTCACGGCCACCCCGGCCCATGCCGATGCCAAGCTGCCGACCGCTTACCTCCTCAGCAGGGCGGAGGGCCTCCTGGAACCGAAGGCGTCCCTCGCCCTCGCGCCGCCGTCCGTCGCGGGCAGGTCCGACGGCCGGCTCGGTCCGGTCACCGTCAGCACGAACGCGTCGGCCGCCGCGCTGTCACTCGCCCCCGGCGCTCCGGACGGCGCCCGGATCCCCGACAGGGACGGCACACCCGTCTAGGACGCCAAGAACGGCGACCAGGTCTTCCTGGACGTCCCCGTCGGCGCCCCGGACGGCTCGACGGAACTGACCGCCCTGGCCACTACGGGTGTTCCGCTCGGCCGCGCGTTCATCAGCACGACGGACCCAGCCAGACGCTGATCCTGGCCGGATCCAGCAGCTCCGCCGTCTCCGCCAAGGCCTCCGCCTCCTGGGCCGGGAAGGGCCCCCTGCCCGCCGTCACCGAAGAGGACCGCCCGCGGGTGAGCCGCCCGCGCGGCCGACGCCCGGCCCCGGAGCAACGGGCTGCTCCGGGGCCGTACGCATGGTCCCGGCAGCGGGCCGGGGTCACCACGGCATCCCCGACGCGATCCGTCGGAGGAGCCGGTGTCATGGACCGGACATGGTGAAGAGCGCGCCGTCGGGGTCACGGACGATGTAGGCGTCCATCGCAGGGCCGTCGCACGCGGGGACACATGACGATTCACCGCCGCCTTGGACGGCGGCGGCCGCGGCCCGTGCGCTGTCCTCGACGCGGAAGTCGACGATCCACCGGGGCCGGATCCTGGGGTCAGCGGCGGTTTCGACGCCGCCCCCGCGCAGGGTGGCGACCGTACGCCCTTCCAGTTCGACGCGGACGTGGTTCTGCGCGTAGTCGACCGTGCAGCCGCCGGGCGGTTCGGCCCAGCCGAAGACCTCCGCGTAGAAGATGGCCGCCTCGAAGGCGTGCCGAGTCTGCAGGTCCAGCCGTGCGGGGGCGCTGCCCTGCCCCACCGACCAGGCCAGGGCCATGCCTTCCCAGAAGCCGAAGACGGCCCCGTCGCGGTCGGCGGCGATCGCCGCCCGGCCCTCGCCCAGCTTCACGGGGCCGACGGCGAGCGTGGCACCGCGCTCCCTGACCCGGTCCGCTGTCTCGTCCGCGTCGTCCACCGCGAAGTACGGGGTCCACACGGCGGAGAGGCTGGTGGCGGGAGAGCAGCTTCCGATCCCGGCGACGGGCCGGCCGTGCGCCATGGCCACGGAGAAGTTGCGGCCGAGGGTGCTGGCGACGAATTCCCAGCCCATGACGTCGCTGTAGAAGCCCTGGGCCGCGCGCAGATCGCGTGCCAGCAGGCTGACCCAGCAGGGAGCTCCGTCCACGGGCCTGATCCTTCCGAGGGCCGTCATCAGATGCTCCTTCGCGTCTCCCGCCGCCGCGGGCGGCCCACGGGCCGCCCTTCGATCCGCACGAACGATTCCTCCATGTCGCGGTCGGCCGCCACGAGTTCCGCGATCATCTGGCCGCCGTGGCCCGCGGCCGCCGGTTTCCCGGGCTCGATGTCTCGCGGTGCGGGTGCGTCCACCCGGCCCGCAGGCCGTCGGTCACCTCCGGTTCGTCGAGGCCGGCCCGTTCCATGAAGAGCAGCACATCGGGGTCGGAACGGGCCGCACCCACGATCTCGTCCCTGTCCCCGTCCGGTCTCCGTGACTGGTTGTCGCACGGTGTACACCGGTCGGTGACGGGCCTGTGTGACCGTCGGCAGGGCCGAGTTCGTGATCCAACCGTGTACCCCGGGCCGCTCCCCCGCACCTCAGCGCGCCGCCTCCCGCGCCCGATCCCGCGCCGGGACCGGCCGAGGCGCCCTCCACCAGCGACGGAGGGTCTTGAGGACGCCCGCAAGCGGGGCTGTCGCGGTCAGTTCGTGCCGGTGCGCGGCCGGTGCTCGGGCAGCCAGCCCTCGGCGTAGGAGACGGCGTCGGACAGGTCGAACAGCCGGGCCTCCGCACCACCCACCGTGCCCCGCACCACCGGCCGTTCCCGCTCGAAGGCCGCGCCCAGGTCGTCGAAGCGGTCCGAGGTGATCGAGGTGTCGCGCACCGTTGCCCATCGACGGCCCTGCGGAGTCATGACAGCGAAGGAGTTGTCCACCTGCGGCGAGGGAACCCGGTACTCGGCCAGATGGAACGCCGTGCAGGAGTCGAAGCCGGCGCCCAGCAGCAGAACCCGTGCGCCGCCCTCCTCCAGCCGGGCCAGCGGACTGTGCTCGCCGAGCCGGCAGTCGAGTGCGTGGCCGTCCACGATCGCGGCGGCGCGCGGGCCCACGGCCGCGAAGGAGGTCTGCGGGTGACAACTACGGGCGGCGCCCGGCCAGTTGCGAACGGTTTCCGGAATGACACCGACGCCGACAGCGGGAGTGGTCCGCGCGTCGAAGGCCGGGGTAGAGGTACGGATGTCCGCCCACCACGCCTCGGGCACGGGCGGGTTCTCCCAATACGCCGGATCCGAATTGACACTGGAGTGGGTCGGCACCACCAGGGTCCCTCCCTCGCCGAGAACGTCCAGCAGGGCCATGACGACCACGCCGGGGCCGCCGCAGACCCAGCCGAGCGAACTCAGCGACGAGTGCAGCAACAGGGTCTCACCGGGGCCAAGGCCCAGGGTACGGAAGTCGGAGGCGAGCGAATCGCGGGTACACATAGGGCCGGGAGCGAGCTTGGTAGACATGATCAGCCAGTCTCCAGGCACCGAGGCACCCGGGCCACCGAATTTCGCCGCACCCCCGGAACGGTCACGGTGCGGCTCGTGCCCGGTGGCGGCGTACCGCGTCGCGGTTGGCACACCGAGGGGAGCAGTAGCGCTGCCGCCCCGTGCGGGAGGTGTCGGCGAAGATCGTGGTGCACTCGGTCACGGCGCACCGCCGCAGCCGGTGCATGCCCCGTCCCGCCAGATGCAGTGCGGTACCGACGGAGATCAGCGCGGACAGCAGGGAGCCGAGGGACTGCCCGTCGTCGCGGTAGTGCAGGTGCCAGCCGTCTCCGGCGTGGTCGGTCAGTCTCGGGCACGCGGCGGCCGCCGCCAGCATCCGGTTGAGCAGCTCGGCGCGCTCGTGCTCGCCGTCGGCATCGACGGCCTTCTCCCACGCGTCCAGTACGTCCTGGGTGCGGTCGAGGTCCTGCGGCGTGACCGGGAGGTCCACCACCAGGCCGGCGGCACGGCACCGCTCAGCGAGCTCCTCGGCGCTCGCCGGGCGCCGATTGGCCAGGTCCGCGGCCAGGTCGACGACATCCTGGCCGTAAGGGTTGAGGTGCATAAGGTCATTACACCAGTCTGATCGGCATGACATCACGCACAGGAGACAACGTCGGTGTACGGCAGGCGGTGGAGGACGACATCGCGGAGCTCGTACGCCTGCGGGCGCTGCTGTTCGAGAACCTCGGCGGCGACTTCTTCAACCCCGCCTCGGGGGGCGACGACTGGCTGGACGAGCTGGCCGTGGTTCTGAAGGACCAGTTGGCCACCGAGGCCGTACACATCCTGGTCGTGGACGGTGAATCCGGCCTCGCCGCCTGTGGCATCGGCACGGTCGAACAACGGCTGCCCGGCCCCCATCTGCGCAATGGGCGGATCGGGCAGGTGATCGGAGTGGTGACCGATCCGGCGTACCGGCGGCTCGGTCACAGCCGCTCGGTCATGCGGGGCCTGCTCGACTGGTTCCGGGCGAGCGGCGTCGCCCGGGTCGACCTCTACGCCTCCTCCGGGGGTGAACCGCTCTACCGCGAGCTCGGCTTCACCGACCACCCCGATCCATCGCTGTACTGGCGCCCGTGACCCGGACTCTCCGGATTCGGCGGTACGGCCCCGGGCGGCGCTCTCAGAGTTCGCCCGGCGGGTGCAGTCGGGCGAACTCATCGGCGAGCATGCCCACCATCACGAGGTCGTGGTGGCGTCCGGCGAAGTACACATGGTCACGGAGGCGGCCCTCCTCGACGAATCCGAGTCGCCGGTGAAGCGCCAGCGACGCCTCGTTGTGCGCGAGGATCCGTGCCTGGCACTTGTGGAACCGCCGCTCGGCGAACATGAAGCGCAGCAACAGCAGTACGGCCTCCGACGCGTAGCCGTTGCGCCGGTGATCGGCGCCGATCGTGATGCCGTACTCGAACCAGCCCGACCGCGGGTCCGCGTGGGACGCGCCCACCGCCCCGACGGCTTCCCCCGTGTCGGCGGCTTCGATCACCAACCGGAAGCAGTCCCCTTCGGACTCTGCGGTGGCCTGTTCCTGTGCCCAGGCACGATGGCCCGCTGCGGAACGGGGCGGGTTGAGCAGGTCGCCCAACCGCTCCTCGTCCTCGGCGAATCGCATGAACGCGGTCCAGTCATCGGGTTCGATCCCGCGCAGACGTATCCGCTTTCCCCTCCAGAACGATGTCATCCCGGCATCGAATCACGCGGCGCGATACGGCGTCCAGGCTTTCCCGATGATCTCCAGGATGGCCCCTGAACAGGCACTTCGAGACGGAGCCACCGGCCCGCGGGGACTGCCGGTCAGCGCACCCGCAGTGCTTGTCGGCAGAGCTTGCGGGCACGGCTTGTGGGTAGGGTCACGCCCATGAGTGTCGAGGTGGAGGTCGTCCGCGGGGCGACCGACGAAGTGGTCGAAGTGGTCTCTCGCCTTCTGCCCCAGCTTTCGAGGACGGCGGGTACGCCCGACCGGGAGTCGGTGGCCCGGTTGTTGGGCAGCGACGCCACCACCCTGCTGCTGGCCAGGGTCGAGGGCCGCGCGGTCGGCATGCTGACCCTGATCATGTTTCCGCTGCCCTCGGGTGCGCGGGGCCGCATCGAGGATGTCGTGGTCGACGAGGCGGCCCGGGGTCACGGTGTGGGAGCGGCGTTGACGGAGGAGGCGCTGCGCCTGGCCGGGGCGGCCGGGGTCCGGACGGTCGATCTCACCTCGCGGCCGTCCCGTCGGGCGGCGAATCGGCTGTACGAGCGCCTGGGCTTCCAGGCCCGGGATTCCACGGTCTACCGGTTCGTGGTGCAGCCGTAGCCGACCCCCGTGAGTGGGTTGGCCGACGGGATGGACGCGGTGGGCCGGTCCTCGATCCCGACACCGCGATCGCGGGTGCCGCACGGCCGGTCGCCGGGCTCGTCCGGGGGCGGCGTGCGTCGGTCCCGGCCCCGGGAGAATCCAAGGTCTCCCTGGGCCGGGACCGCGACGAGCATGGGCGCTCCGATGTCCCGGGCGCGGCCGTGCAGGGGGGCGACGCGCTCGTCCTCGGTGTGCTCGGAGGCCGGGATCCCCCACTCCCCCGCCGGAGTGCGAGATCCATCATGCGGGCGGGGTGGCGCGGGCGACGTCGGTCGCTCTCGTCCGCCCCGTGCATGACGGCACCGGCGAGGCCTGGCTGCGTCTCGGTGGGATGTCCGCTTCGGAGCTCTGCACGGTGGGTGCCGTCATCCACCCGGTCCGGTGCGGCGACGAGGTGCACTGAGCCGACGCATCCCGGTCGGCTCAGCGCACGCTCGTGGTCCGGTCGCCGCCGCCGGATCCGCCGTACGGGGACCTGTCCCGCCGAGGTCACGCGCCGGCCAGCAGCGCCTCCAGCGCGACCGCCGTATCGGGGTGGCGACCGGTCAGTGCCACCCCCGCCGGGCCGGAATCCGCCGTCTCCCACGTCCCCTCGCAGCCCAGCAGGCTCGCCACCGCGTCGCACGTCGCCGGATGCGCGGCGAGCAGTGCGCATCCGCGGCCGCCTTCCGCGGGGCGTGCCGGACGCACGGCTTCCGGCTGGGCCCGCCACGGTGGCACCCACGTGTCCAGCGCCGCGAGCCGGCCGGGAAAGGTCCGTCCGGCCTCACGGATCAGCAGGGGGGCCAGCTCCGAACCGCCCGAGCGCAGCGTGGTGATCAGGGTCGGCAGCCACGGGAGGAGCACCGGGTCGGGCAGTCGGCCGAATGCGTTCGACACGGCCTCCACCACGAAGTCGGTGAGACCCGGGACGGGATCCAGCGCGTGCACGAAGCCGCTGAGGTAGCGCGGATAGGCGGGCACCACCAAGGGGTTGCCGAGCAGTTCGTCGCATCTGTTCCGGAGGTCCGCGCGGGAGAGACGCCCGAGATGCACCTGGGCCGCCCACAGCAGCGCCGTCTTCGACGGCTCCTCAGGATGCGACTGGACCACCGCCAGTTCCAGCTGGGTCCGGTCGCACCCGAGTGAGAGCGCGAGGCTTTCCATGCTGAACAGGAAGCCCAGCATGGCCGCCACTTGGCGGACGGTGGCGTCGTCGTCGGTGAAGGCCGTCGGCAGCAAGGTGCAGTAGTGGGCGTATCCGGTCTTGACGAAGGACTCGATCCAGGGCGGCAGCACCGCCTCACTGGTGCGGTAGTACGCCAGCAGCCTCCGCACGCGACGCAGTACCTCCGGTGCGCCGTCGACGCTGCGTTCGGCCGACAGCACCTCCAGGGCGTGCGTGCCCAGCTCGTCGGCGAGGCGGCGGCTGCGCAGGTACAGCGTCGCGTCCTCGACGGCCTCCAGGACGGATGCCGCGGTGGCCCGCCGGTCGTATGCCAGACGGCGGAGGCGCTGTTCCAGCACCTGCTCGATGCTGACGCCCTCGTAACCCAGCTCGATCAGCGCTCGCTGGTAGGTGCCGAGAGCGAGGTCCCACGACTCCTGGATCGACCGCTCCCCCAGCTTCCGTTCGCCCATGATCGGGCGGGCCGCCCCCTGTGGCATCAGGTAGCGCAGCATCCACAACACGTCGGAGCACCGCTCCAGCTCCGGCTGGGAGGCGATGTCCAGCAACGCCCGTCGCACCCCGGACTGCTGGAGCTTCAGGCCCAGGGGCGCGAGGCGGTCGTGCACGTCGCGGGCCAGCGGCGGCAGCGCGTCGTAGCCGACCTGGCCGACCCGGTCGCCGCCCATCATGATTTCCACGAGGCGCCGCACATCGCGCCGGCCGGGCACGGTGTCCTTCTCGATGCAGGTGACGGCCGCGTCCTGGAAGTCGTACGGCGTGGGCCTGGTCCGGTCGCGCATCCCGGCCAGCAGGATCGACGTCTCGAACACCGCGATGGCGTCGGCGGTGGAGGCGAGGTAGCCGTTGCGGCGGGCGGCGCGCACGATCTCCACCGACCAGCCGAGCAGTTCGGCCTCGTCCAGCCGGTCCAGGGCGGGGGTCTGCCGCAGAAAACCGGTCAGCTTGTCCGAAGGTGGGAGAGCCGGTACGGCCTCCGCCGCGGCCACGGCCTTCTTGGCCCTCGACTTCTTCGCACCCGCCTGTCCCACCAGCCGGAACGGCTCCACGCGGGTGCGTCTGAGGTTCTTCGCCCATACCGTGGCGGCGATCGACACCGAACCCGCGGCGAGGCCGAACTGTGCCTCGATCGCCGCATGGCTGGACGGAATCAGGCCGTGCTGCCACGTGGTGGCCGTGGGCGGGCTGACCTCGAAGGTGTCCGTGCCATGGACGCCGAACTCCGCGACGCGGCTCGCCGCGTGGAAGGCGCCGCAGACGTAGAGGCAGTCGGCGGGATCGGCGTCGGCCGCGGCCAGGTGTTCGCGCATCCTGGTCCACATGTAGCGTTCGCGGTCCTCGTCCACGCGGACCCGGTGGGGGTCGCCGGGTGCGAGTCGCCGGAAGAGGCTTCCGATCAGGAGCATGACCTGGCGATAGGTGTCGTGGTCGCTGTCGCCGAGCGGCAGCTCGACGTACTGGTGCCACCATTCCGACCAGTGCCGCACCTTTCCGTGGCGCAGCAGGTACTCCTCCAGTTCGGCGAAGCGCGGTCGCAGGTCGCCGATCTCCACACCGACCGCGTCGCCGTGCAGCGCGGCCTCCTCCTCCGCCGGAGGTGCCGCCGGGTCGGCCGGCTCGGCGGACTCCGTTCCGCGCGCGTCCCACTGGAAGACATGGTCCGAGGAGCGGTCGACGAGGACCAGCTCGACGCCCGGCGTGTCCAGTGCGTAGGCGATCGCCTGGTACTCGGCGGAGGCTTCGGTGATCGGTGCGACCACCGACAGCGGGGACCACTCGGCCGGGAAGCCGTCGACCTCGGTCGCGAAGGACTGGACCGCCACCGGGAGCTTGCAGTTGCGCAGTTCGGTCAGGAGCGGTGCCATGTCCTCGCACAGCTCCAGGTACACGACCTTGGGCTGCTTCTCCCGCAGGCGGCGGGCCATCGCGATCGCCGAGGCGGGCGAGTGATGGCAGACGGGGAAGATCTCGAGCGGCTCGCGGACCGCGCGGTCGACGTCGTCGACGATGCCGAGGAGGATGCCCTCCAGGGCGTCGGGCCCGTCGGCGAAGGTCGCGGCGGCCTCCTGCAGCTGGGCACGCAGCCCCTGGAAGGTGCCCTCGTGCGTGCCGCTCATGACAGGGTGGCGATCGCGTCGCGGCCGCCCTCCAGGAACTCCGGCCAGGATCCGCCCTCTTCCTTGCTGCGCGGCTCGACGACGCCGTGCAGGTACTTGTTGAGGATGGCCAGGTCCTCGGGCTCGCGCCGGGCGAGGGACCCGACGAGCGAGGAGGCCAGTGTCCGGGCGGTCAGGGCGCGCTCGCCGAAGAAGTTGCTGTGGAGCACCGCGTCCTCCAGTACACCGATCTGCTCCGCGGTGGACAGCGCGGACTCCAGCTTCTCGTCGTCGCTGCCGGCCGCGGCCGCCGAAGCACGCAGGTCGGCGAAGCTCTGCAGCAGTACGTCGAGGAGCGTCGGCGGCACCTCCAGTTCGATCTGGTGTCGGCGCAGCAGTTCCTCGGTGCGGAAGCGGACGATCTCCACCTCGCTCTTCTTGTTCGTCACCACCGGGATGCGGACGAAGTTGAAGCGGCGCTTGAGCGCCGAGGACAGATCGTTGACGCCCCGGTCGCGGCTGTTCGCGGTGGCGATGATCGAGAAGCCGGGCTTGGCGAAGACGATGCCCTCGCTGTCCAGTTCGGGAACCGAGATGTACTTCTCGGACAGGATCGAGATCAGGGCGTCCTGCACATCGCTGGTGGAGCGGGTGAGTTCCTCGAAGCGGCCGATGGCGCCGGATTCCATCGCGGTCATGATCGGCGAGGGGATCATCGACTCCCGCGACTGGCCCTTGGCGATGACCATCGACACGTTCCAGGAGTACTTGATGTGGTCCTCGGTGGTGCCGGCCGTGCCCTGCACCACCAGCGTGGAGTTGCGGCAGATCGCGGCGGACAGCAGCTCGGCCAGCCAGCTCTTGCCCGTGCCGGGGTCGCCTATGAGCAGCAGGCCTCGGTCGGAGGCGAGCGTGACGATGGACCGTTCGACGAAGCTGCGGTCGCCGTACCACTTCTGCGAGATCTCCCGGTCCAGGCCGTCCGACCGCTCGGAACCCAGGATGAACAGGCGGACCATCTTCGGGGACAGCCGCCAGGAGAAGGGCTTGGGGCCGTCGTCGATGGACTCCAGCCACTCCAGTTCCTCGGCGTACTTGATCTCGGCGGGGGCGCGCAACAGGTCGGACATGACAGGGCCTTTCTGAGCGTATGGGCGTGAGGCGTCCAGGGTCTTCCGTTCGGATCGGTGCGGCATGATCCGAAGGAGAGCCCTAGGCGAGGAAGGTCTTGAGCTCGTGGACGAGCTTGCGGATGTGGCCGGAGAGCACCGGCGTGCCGAGGTCCTTGAAGCGTTCGCGGAACCACGGGTTGACACTGCCGCGGCCGGAGCTGGTGACCGAGCCGACCGGGATGAACTTGGCTCCCGAGCGGTGAATGGCGACCATGCTCTCGAACAGCGGCTCGGTCTGCCATTCGTAGAAGTCGGAGATCCACACCACGACGGTGTTGCGGGGTTCGGCGATCTTCGGCTGGGCCAGTGCCATGGCCACCGTGCCGTCGGTGCCGCCACCGAGATTGGTCCGCAGCAGGGTCTCGAAGGGGTCGTGCACCCACGGCGTGAGGTCGAGGGCCTGTGTGTCGTACGCGATGAGGTGGACGTCCACCTTCGGCAGCCCGGCGAAGATCGAGGCCAGGATGGTGCAGTTCACCATCGAGTCGACCATCGAGCCCGACTGGTCCACGACGACGATCAGCCGCTGGGGTGTCGTCCTGCGGACCGTGTGCCGGTAGTAGAGGCGGTCCACGTACAGCCGCTCCTCCTCCGGACTCCAGTTGGTGAGGTTCTTCCAGATCGTGCGGTCGAGGTCGAGGTTGCGGAACACCCGCTTGGGCGGGACGGAGCGGTCCAGAGCACCGACCGTGGCCTTCTCGACCTGAGTGCGCAGCACTTCGGCGACCTCGTCGACGAAGCGGCGGATCAGGTCCTTGGCATTGGCCAGGGCCACGCCCGAGAGGTTGTTCTTGTCCCTGAGCAGTTGTTCGATCAGTGACATGCTCGGGGTCAGCTGTGCGGCGAGCCCGGGATCGGCCAGCACCTCGCGCAGCTGCATCCGTTTGACGAGGTCGGCCTCGATGGCGCCGAGTTCCGGGCCGATCGCCGGGATCAGTCGGCCGAGGTCGGGGGCGGTTCCGCGGCCGCCGGTGCCGGTAGGGCTGACGCCCGGCCCCGCGGAGCGGCCCCCGGCCCGGCCGCCGCGCAGCTCGCCGGGCCTGCAGCCGAGCGCGCGCTCCAGCCAGCCCGCGCCGGACTGCCAGCGCGCCAGCTGTCCGGCGGTGACCGTGCCCGAGCCGGAGGCGAAGACGTTGAGCAGCACCTTCGACACCAGCGCCGCCCGTCGTACCTCGGCGGCCCGGTCGCGTGCCTCGTCGCTGTCGGGGTCGGGTGCCATCAGACCGTCGAACTCGGCGGCCAGCGCGGGGTGGCGCTGCACGATCGAGTCCACGGAGGCCTGTGGGTCCAGCAGCGCGGAGGGCAGGCCGATGTCCTCGACGACGGCGAGGCTCGCGGATTCCAGGGTGCTTTGTTCCTCCGGGTCGAAGAGCCGGGCGAGGAGACGCCAGTACAACACCTGACGGCGGCTCTCCAAGGGGTCCGTCTCCGGGGTCCGGGGGGTCGTGTTCCCGGCGGTTCGCTCTGTCGTGTGCTCTGTCATTTCCGCAGCAGCCTTCCCGCACGCTCCCGCAGAACGGCCACGGCGTCGGTGGCGGCCTTCTCCGCCTTGACACCGGCCTTGTCGGTCGTGCCCCCGGCCCATCCCCCGGCGTGGATCGCGACGGCCTTCTTCCGTACGGTCGTCTCGACGGCCAGGGGCTGGACGCGGTACGTCCCGGCGTCCCAGCGGAGCAGTCCGATGCACGCGCCGGATGCCGCGACGGCCTCGGGGGTGAGCGGGCCGGCGGTCGGAATGCGGTCGGTGTCGACGGTCAGTGGGGCCCCGGCGAGGGTGAACGTCAGTGTGCCGTCGTCCTCCTGGGCGGCGTAGCCCTCCAGGAACACGGGGACGGCGATGCGCGCGGGGTGCCGGTCCAGGGGCGCGGTCGCGGCGTCGGTGGCGGTGGGCAGGGCGACTCGGGCGGTGGCGAAGGCGTCGGCGGGCTCTCCCCGGTGTGCGTGCTCGTCGCTCCAGACGAGGTCGCCCTCGGCGGTGACCGGCATGTCCGTGAGGTCCATGGAGCGGCCTTCACCGACGGCCGCCAGAAGCGACATGTGCGGGCGGAGCAGCTGCCAGAGGCCCGCTCCGACGACCGTGTCGGGCTTGGGCACCGCCACCCCGGCACGCACCAGTCGCGGCGTGGAGCCGTCCGCGGGCTCGAACACCGCGTGGACCTGGGCCTGTACTGCGGTCGCGTGTTCATGGACGTCGACGCCGAGGGGCAGGAGGCGGCCGGTGGCCGTACCGGTCACCGGCACATCGGCGGCACCGGGCAGCGTCAGCAGCAGTGCGCGTGACCACAGGTCGGCCCAGCGGCGGGCCGGGATCCGCTCCAGGGACGCACCGGGGCAGGAGGCGGCCAGCTCGGCGGCGAAGCCGTCGAGGAGCGTCGCCGACCGGCGCAGTGCGGGGTCCGGGAGCATCGCGGAGACGACGGGCGCGGCCCCGGAGACCATTTCGTGGTCGATGCCCTGCCACCCTGAGCGTGCCAGGTCGGACAGCCAGGAGCGGGCGGCTGCGAGGAGGTTGACCGGCTGCTGTCCGGTGGGCGGCGGGACGGTCTCCGCGCTGCGGGACCGGCCGGTCACCTCCTCGACGCGGGTCATCAGTGCGTCGTGGGCGGAGCCGAGGAGCGCGGTGCGGGCTGCGGCGAGGGCGATGAAGTGGTCCTCGCCCGCGGCTCCGCCCGCAGCCTTCTCGGCCGCTTCGGCGACCCTGGCGGCGAGCGGGGTGCCGGCGACCGCGTGGGCGAGTCCGGTCAGGCCGGCGGTCTGGGCGGGCTGCGGACGGAGCAGTCCGGCGACGAGCACCCGGTCGAAGGCGTCGACGGCCGTCAGGGCCTCGTCGAGCCCGGTGATGGTCTCCGCGAGCAGGTCGGCGCGCATCATGCCACCGCCCTGGTCGGCGGGAACCACTGCATCTCCGGCAACGGTGTGGTGGCCGGCGTGAGTTCGAGGTAGGCGAGGTGGCGCAGGAACCGGCTGAAGACGGGCGCGGCGGCCTTGGTGTCCCCCTGTTGTGGACGTGTACCGCTCATGTCGGTGGCGATGGTCTGCGCGCTCGGCTCCCCGTCCGCCGTCTCGACCCTCAGGTAGCGGGCGACGCGCTCGGCGCCGTACTGCAGCACCGCCTCGTTGACCAGGGCCCGGATGTGATTGCAGAACGACCCGCGGGCGCCGCCGCAGGGCCGGTTGTTATTGGTGCTGCAGGCGAACGTGTAGCTCCCGGCGGCCACCGAAGACACATAGACCCGCCCGATGTCAGAGCCGCTGGACACCACACCCTGCAGGCGTCCGTCGGCCAGCTCGACGAACGGGACCTTGGCCAGCTTGCGCGCTCGTGCGGGTGTTGTCACCCGTGCCGTGCTCGACCTCTCCCAGTCTGACAACGCACCACTCCCATGTTCACCAGGGCGACTTCCGCGCCACAACGGCAGGACACGGCCGAACATACCTACGACCACTGACAACGCCCGGTCGTGGACGTACGACGGTCCTGCGGCAGGCCGCACATGGAGGTGTGGAGTTCGGCGCCCGGACGGTATTCCCGGGGCACGACGCGCGGTGCGATCGCGCCGTGCCCCGGGCGGCCGTCAGAGGGCGCGGGCCGCTCCCCGGGCGGCCATGACCTCTCCGCCCGAGGGCAGCGGGTAGAACGGGATGGCGACGAGGTCGTACTGAGGGCACGGGGTCGTGAAGCACTGCTTCGGCGAGGGCACACAGAATTGTCCGGCAGGCGCCACGACGGCGGAACAGGGGCTCGCCTGTGGGACGGAGGAACGTTCGCCGGCGAGCGCCTGGCTCGCCATGGTGAGGGGCAGGGCTGTGAGGGCGACCGCCGTGGCGGTACGCAGCAGGTTCTGGATCACAAGCAGCAGGGATAGCCGCGCTCCGAGGCGGCGTCGCGCCGCCGGAGGGTCAACCACTCGTTCGGGTAGCGAAGTTCACCACCGGAACGCATTTCCTGTTTTACGAGAAGAGAGTGTGCCGCGGCCGGACCCGGGGGCCGTGATGAGCCCGGCGGTGATGCCGAGCACGGCGAATACGTTGCGCATGCGGTTCATTCAGAGGTGCCCTCGGGCGCTGAAGACCGTTCACGGCAACCGACGACGAGTAATCGCCCGTTCATCCTCAGTACCCACGCCGGGCCGCCCGGATCCGGCCATCCTGCCGACTCGTCAGCGGGTCACACGGCCGGGAGGCCGAGCCCTGCGGCGATCGCGCTGACCCGGGTGAAGACGGAGACCGGGTACTGGTCGTCGCAGTACTTGTTGCCCGTGGAGACCACGCCGATCACCTTTCCGCCGGCGACCAGCGGGCCCCCGGAATCACCGCGGCAGACGCTGTCGTGGGTCCCCTTGGCCGCTGTCCCGCAGACCTTCAGCGCGGCGGACTCGCCCGGCTCGGTGAAGGGCGCACACCCCTTGAGCGGCGCCAGGGTCAAGGTGGCCGACTTCAGCCGTCTCCCGAGGGTGTCGGTGGCGGTCATCCCCCAGCCCACGGTCTTCGCGGCCTTCCCGGTGGTGTAGAGAGCCGAGTCCTTCGGACCCGCGGGCTTGATCGGTGTGTACGGCATCGGCTTGGCGAGGGTGATCACCGCCGCGTCGTACGTGAGCGTGGCCACGGCGAACTTCGGGTGGACCTTGACCGAAGCCACGTGCCGGACCGTCCCCTTGGTACTGCTCAGGTCGGTGCGGCCGCCGATGACCAGCAGGTCGCGGGGCTCGGCGGCGTCCTTGACACAGTGTGCGGCGGTGAGCACCTTGGTGGGCGCCACCAGAGTGCCGCCGCAGAACTGCGCACCGTCCGGTGTCTCGATGAGCATCGCGTACGGATGGTCCACCACGGTGGTGTTCTGCCCGCCGTGGATGGCGGCGGCCGGTGTCGCGGTGGCCGCGAGCCCGGCCGCGGCGAGCACGGAAGCGGCCAGTGCGGCGGCCGCGGTACGCCTGTTGAACGAGAACATGTGATCCCCCCGGGGCACTTTGCGCGGCCGGTCACCGCGCGTCATGTGGAGGAGGATGTGGAGACGGGAGCGGGGGTTCCATGATCGTCGGATTCGGTCGCGCCGGTCCGTCGCGGTACGGCCGCCGTACCGCAGAACAGGGCTTGCCGCGCAGTTCCGTGAACTGCGCGGCAAGCCCTGTGGTTCGGCCCGGCGGGGCCTATTCGGCTGCCGCCTTCTCGGTCTCGGCCGCCGCCTCGGCAGAGGTCTCCGGGCGGCTGACCGAGCAGACCAGGGAGTTGTCCTGGACGTCGGCGACGATGGTGTCGCCCGGCTCCGCCTCGCCGCTCAGCAGCAGGGAGGCGATCCGGTTGTCGAGTTCGGTCTGGATCGTGCGGCGCAGCGGGCGGGCGCCGAACTCCGGCTGGTGGCCGTGGGCGACCAGGAGCTTCTTCGCCGCCTCGGTGACCTCCAGCTCCATGTCCTGGGCCCGTACACGGCGTCTGCTGCCGTCCAGCAGGAGGTCGACGATGTGGCCGAGGTCGTCCTTGTCGAGGCCGTGGAAGATGATCGTCTCGTCGACGCGGTTGAGGAACTCCGGAGGGAAGTGTCCCCGCAGGTCGCCCATGAGGTCGTCGCGGATCTCGGAGACATCGCCCTTGTGGGCGAGAATGCGGTGGGCGCCGATGTTGGACGTCATGATGACGACGGTGTGCCGGAAGTCCACCGTTCGCCCCTGCGCGTCGGTCAGGCGTCCGTCGTCGAGGACCTGCAGCAGTGTGTTGAAGACATCGGGGTGGGCCTTCTCCACCTCGTCGAAGAGGAGCACGCTGTACGGCTGGCGGCGTACCTTCTCCGTGAGCTGGCCGGCCTCCTCGTGGCCGACGTATCCGGGCGGTGCGCCGACTAGCCGCGAGACGGTGTGCTTCTCCTGGAACTCGCTCATGTCGAAGCGGGCCATGCGGTTCTCGTCGCCGAACAGCAACTCGGCCAGGGCCTTGGCGAGTTCGGTCTTGCCCACGCCGGTGGGCCCGAGGAAGAGGAAGGAACCGACGGGGCGGTTGGGGTCGCCCATTCCGGCCCGGTTGCGGCGCACCGCCTGCGCGATCGCGGTGACCGCCTCGTCCTGGCCGACCACCCGGGAGTGCAGGGCGTCCTCCAGCTTGAGGAGCTTCTCCTTCTCGCTGGCGGTGAGCTGCGTGACCGGGATGCCGGTGCGCCGGGAGACGACGTCGGCGATGTCGGCGGTGGTGACGTCCATGACGCCCTCACGGCGTTCCTCGATGCCCGCGAGTTCGGCCTCGGTCTCCGCGATCCGTGTCTTCAGTCCGGATGCCTTCTCGAAGTGCTCGGACGCGACCGCCTCGTCCTTCTCCCGCTTCAGCTTGGCGAGCCGGTCCTCGCGGGAGATGACTTCGGTGGACCTGCCGAGCGACCGCAGCCGGACCCTGGCGCCTGCCTGGTCCACGAGGTCGATGGCCTTGTCCGGCAGGAAGCGGTCGCTGATGTAGCGATCGGACAGCTCGGCGGCCGCCACCAGGGCGTCGTCGGCGAAGCGGACCTGGTGGTGGGCCTCGTAGGAGTCGCGCAGACCTTCCAGGATCTGGATGGTCTCCTCGACCGTCGGCTCGGGCACCATGACGGGCTGGAACCGGCGTTCCAGGGCGGCGTCCTTCTCGATGTGCTTGCGGTACTCGTCGATGGTCGTCGCTCCGACGACATGCAGCTCGCCGCGCGCCAGTGCGGGTTTGAGCATGTTGCCCGCGTCCATGGCGCCTTCGCCGGACGCCCCGGCACCGACCACCGTGTGCAGCTCGTCGATGAAGAGGATCGTCGAGTCGGCCGCGGCGCTGACCTCCTCGATGACGTTCTTGAGCCGTTCCTCGAACTGGCCGCGGTACTGGGAGCCCGCCACCAGGCCGGAGAGGTCCAGGGCGATCACCCGCTTGTCCTTCAGGGTGCGGGGGACGTCGCCGGCCACGATGCGCTGGGCGATGCCCTCCACGATGGCGGTCTTGCCGACACCGGGTTCACCGATCAGCACGGGGTTGTTCTTGGAGCGCCGTGAGAGGACCTCCACGGTCTGCTCGATCTCCTCGGCCCGGCCGACCACGGGGTCGAGTTTCCCGGCCTTGGCCTCCTCGGTCAGGTCGCGTCCGTACTGATCGAGTGTGGGGGTGTCGCTGGTGCCGCCCGCCGGGGTGCCGTCGGCCCGTGCCGCGTTCTCCGCCTCGCGCCGCAGCTTGCCGGTGTCCGTGCCGTACGCGGTGAGCAGCTTGGCCGCACCGGACTCCATGGTGTCCAGCAGCGCGCCGAGGATGTGCTCGGGCCCGATGTAGGAGACCCCGGCCGCCTGGGAACGCTCGTAGGCCTGGAGCAGTACGCGTTTGGCGGCGGGCGTCAGGCTCGGCTCCGCGGACGGGGTGGCGCTCTCCCCCGGCAGGGCTTCGGCGATCCGTTTGCCCAGCTCGTCGGGGTCCGCCCCGGCCTGTTGGAGCAGTGTGCGCGCCGGGTCCACCTGGGTGGCGGCCCAGAGCAGATGCTCGGTGTCCAGGTCCCGGCTGCCGTCGTCGGTCGCGCGCGTGGTCGCCCGGCCTATCAGCTCACGGGCCGATTCGGTCAGCAGCCGCCCGATGGGGACCCGCTGGACCTGTGGCGGTGAGGACGCCGGGGACATCCCGAAGAACCGGTTGAGCAGTTCGGAGAAAGGATCCGGGCCGCCGAAGGAGCCGAAGGAGGACATGCTCATGGTCACCGTCCAGTGAGTGCGGGTGGGGGCGCGCGAAGGGTGCCCGGCCGGGATCGCCCCGCTCCGGACACGGACGTGGGGTGCCCGGGGCTCACGGTTCGTCGAGCTCGTCCCGTGGCCCCCTATGGGCAGGTGATTTCACTAGACCAACGCCTACCCCGGCACGCAACGGCGCGGAGGCTCGCCCCTCGCCCCCCGATCTGCGCGCACCACGGCGTCACGGACGTCCTGGCCCGCTGACCGGCCCGCCGCGGATACGCCGATCGGGTGATGCGGGGGCCGGCCGCCCGTCGCGATCGGCGCGTGCGTACTGCTGTCGGCGGGCGTCACACGGCATGGGGAGCTAGGTCCGCGCCACAGGGGGTGGCGGTCTCGGCCGGTGGCCGGCTCGCCGACCGCCCGGATCCCGCCAAGACTTGGGCCATGAGCGACAAGGAGAGGTCGGAGGACCTCAAGGGCGGCCCCGGCCACATCGTGCTGCTGGCGGTCGTCTTCGCCGTGCCCGTTCTCAAGCTGGCCTGGACGCTGGGCGGCGGAGGCGAGGCGAGCGAGGCACTCGTCGCCATGGAGCCGTCCAACTGGCCCGATGTCCTGATCGGGATGCTTCTCAACAACGCGCTGCTCGCCTCGGTGCTCGCGGTCGTGGTCTCGCGCACGTCGTACGCGTACTTCGCCGCCAAGGGCGGAGCCCGGGTGCACGCGGACACCCCCATCACCCACCTACTGGTGCAGGCCGTCATCGTCCCGCTCACCTTCGCCCTGGTGGTCGGGGCCTTCCACGGGCTGTGGTGGGGCGTCGCGGTGGCCCTGGTCTCGTACGCGCTGCGTCTCGGCGTGATCGTCGAGTACCGCACCGGGCGTCGCGAGCGCAGCAGCGGCAGGCGTACCGGCACCTCGCCCTCCGGCTGGCTCGAACACGCCGCGGACACCGCGGGGGTGGCCGCCCTGCTGCTGGCCGGGGCGGTGCTCCCCGTGATCGCGCTGATCGGGGCGGTGGACGGCCGTTCCTGGACCAGCGTCGTCGAATGCGACGTCAACACCGGGCGGGGCGAGGAACGCGCCCGTCTCGTGGAGCTGGGGCGTCAGGGCAACGGTGTCGTCGGCTGGGACATCGAGGGGGACGAGGTCGTCAACGGCCTCAACTGCGGGGTCTCCGAGGACGACGCGGTACGCGTGCCGTTGTGGCGCTCCTGAACTGCCGGGTCCGTCCGCGACCCAGGAGTCCGTCCGCGCCTCAGTGGGTGACGGCCGCCAGCAGCGCCGGCAGTTCGCGCATGTCGTCGAAGACGGTGGTGCGTGGCCCTTCGAGCCGTGCGGCCGGTGTGAGCCCGCCGCAGTAGCCGAAGGCCCGCATCCCGGCGGCACGGGCCGCCTGGACTCCGTACGCACTGTCCTCGATCACCGCGCAGCGCCCGGGGTCCACACCCATGGAACGGGCGGCGTGGAGGAAGAGGTCGGGAGCGGGCTTGCCGGTCGCGACGTCCTCGGCGCTGAAGACGTTCCCAGCGAAGTGATCGGTCAGCGCGGTGATCTCCAGATTGCGTCTGATGCCGTCGTGATCGCCGTTCGACGCGACACAGACGGGGGCGGTGAGCCCGTTCAGAGCCTCCACTATGCCGTCGACGGCGGTCAGTTCGGCGTCGAAGGCCGTCCGGTACAGGTGCTCGTACTTCCGCTGCCAGCCCTTCTCCAGGCGTCGGCCGAGCCGTTGCTCCACGGCCGCCGTGTAGACCTCGTCGGACGAGCCCACGAACCGCTCGATGATCTCGGACTCGGTGAACGGGCATCCCAGTTCAGCCATGATCATCGCGTCCACTCTGACGCATATCCGCTCGCTGTCGACGAGAACGCCGTCGCAGTCGAAGATCACCAGTTCGACAGGGCTTCGAGTCATGGGCGGCAGCCTAGCCGCCGCGCCCACGACGGATCTCCCGCGTCCGCTTCGACGAATCACGCCGCGGGGAGACAAAATGCCTGTTGAGCGCCCCGAAAGGTCGGCGGTGGCATACATTTTCGGACATGCGGAAGGGATTCCGCCGCTTTCCGGCAGCCGCATGTTCACGCCTCCGCGCCGGGTGAACGCGACATATCCGTGGTGTGTACGCCGCCCTTCCGGGCATCTCCCGCTGGCGCACCGTCATGAATGGACTGGTTGCCGCCATCGGCTTCAGCGCGTTCTATTTCCGGATTTCTACCTGCTTGTCAGTGACATACGCCACGCTGGTCGCATACCGCCCAACACCGGCTTGGAGGCCAGTAGTGGACGCCCAGGATCTCGCGCAGCTCGAAGACAAAGAGTTCGAGCAGATGCTCACCTCGAACATCCACCCGCCCACGCGCGACGCCAGAACGTGGGCGGCAATCATCCACCCCGACAATCTGCCGCGAGCCCGGAAGATCCTCACCCATGTCCACGAACGGACCGCGAGCGTCCTGCGCCGCCGCAAGACCGAGCGCGAGGAGTTCCGCATCGAGTGCTTCGCCCGGGGCGAGGCCGGCAAGCGCGAATGGTTCGCCACCCGGGCCGATTTCGAGTCGCTGCGCCGCCGCACCGCGAACTTCCACCAGCGCGTGCAGCGGGCCATCACCGAACTGGGCCAGGAACAGCGGAATGTGAACCGGGCACAGAGCCACAACGCCGGGCAGCAGAGCCGCGAGACCCTTCGCGAGCTGGCTGTCGCCGTCCAGCGCCACCAGGCGGTGCACGCCCGCAACGGCGGCTGCGCCGAGCAGGTGGACCACGAGCTGTGGCAGCACCTCGACCGGCTGACCGTGCCGACCGGCCCCGGCCAGCACCCGACGACACTGCGCACGATGCTCAGCATCTACTGGACGGACACGCATCCGCTCGATGACGATTCCGGGCTACGGACCCGCACCGAGCAGGTCACCCGCAGCGCTCCCGCGGCCCATCCAGGTGTTCCGCAGGCCCGGCGCGCCGACAACTTGGCAGATCGCACCACGTGCGTACGCCCCTTGGATCCGCCCGGGTGAGCCGGCCGATTCCCCGGAGCATGCCACCGCGCCGGACGGTGCCGGGCGGAACGTCGGTCGTCCGTTCCGCCCGGCACCGGGAGACTGCCCGGGGCGCTGCGCCGGGAAGCTCCGGGTCAGGAAGCCTTGTACAGACCCAGTTTCGCCACGTGCGGGTTGGCGCGGGCGCCGAGGACGCGCAGCCGGACCTTGGCCGCGGTGACTGGCGCGCTCAGGTACTCGATGCGCTTGTACCCGATGGTGCCCGCCTGCACGGCGGTCTTCCATGCGGTGCCGTCCCAGATGTCCACGGCGAAGGACTCGACACGCTGCCCGCGGGTGATGTCCTCCTGGAGCACGACCCGGTCGAAGGTGACCGGCTGCGGGCACTCCAGGACCGTCTCCCCCGAGTGCGCGTCGTCCGCCGGACTCCACGCGGAGGTCAGCTCTTCGTCCGTCAGCGGGGAGCCGCCGGACGGCGCCAGCAGGTTGGTGCCGTAGGTGGCGCGTACGGTCTGTCCGAAGGACGCCAGCGCGGCGGTGTCCGGATCGCTGATCCGTCCGGCCCGGTTGGGCGGCACGTTCAGCAGCAGGACGGAATTGCGGCCGACCGAGGTGCGGTAGAGGTCGAGCAGTTTGGCGGGCGTCTTCACCTGACTGTCCTGGGAGCCGTGCCAGAACCAGCCCGGCCGGATGGAGACGTCCGACTCCGCCGGGTACCAGGCGAGGTAGTCCGGGTGGTGGGCGGCGAGGACGTCCCGGGAGGCGAGGTCACCGCCCTCGGGCGGCACCACCATGTCGTCGTCGCGGTTGCGGGACGCGGGGTCGCCCTTGAACGGGATGACGCTCCATTCGTCGTCGCGGCCCGAGGCCGTCTCGGTGCCGACCCAGCGGATGTCGGGGCCGTTGATCGCGACATTGGCCTGCGGGGCGATCTTCCCGATCAGGTCGTACCAGTCCGTGGTCTGGTAGGGCTGGTCGTACTGCCCGGCCCACGGGTTGGCGCCGTCGAGCCAGACCTCGTCGATCCGGCCGTACTGGGTGAGCAGCTCGTACAGCTGGTTCATGAAGTACGCGTTGTAGTCGTCGGCCTGGTAGGTGTACGTGGTGGCCGGGGTGCGGTCGTCGCCGTCGACGAGCGTCGGGACGGTGACCGTCTTCTTGGCGCTGTTGTTGCCGAAGCGGCCCTTGCCCCGGTGTCCCGCGGCCGGGATCTCCGCGCCGTCGGCGGGCGAGAGATAGACGCCGACGCCGAGTCCGGCGGATCGGGCGGCCTTGACGAAGGCGCCGAAGACGTCGCCCTTCGGATTGGCGCCGTCCTGCCACCAGGGGCTGTTCCTGACCGAGTGGTCGCTGTAGCGGGAGGGGTACAGCAGGAATCCGTCGTGGTGCTTGACCGTGAGGATGACCTGTTTGAAACCGCCCGCCTTGAGGGAGGCCATCCACTGGTCCGGGTCGAGCCCGGTGGGGTTGTACACCGACTCGGCCTCGGTTCCGTCGCCCCACTCCTTGTCGGTGAAGGTGTTCATGCCGTAGTGCACGAACGCCGTGAGCTCCTTCTGTTGCCAGGCGAGCTGCTTGGCGTCGGGCACCACATGGGCGGCCTTCTCCACGATCCGGTCCGGCCGGTCGCAGGCGGCGACGGTGATGACGGACGACGGGGTGACCGGCCCGGAGGTGCCCGGGTCGGTGTCGCAGCCCGGCGGCAGCGGCGGGGTTCCGCCGCCGCAGCCGGATCCGGGGACGGTGAGCTGGAAGTCGTCCGGGGTGACGGTGCCGGTGTAGGTGGCGACGGCGACGCCGTCCAGGCTCCCGTGCAGGCCCCGGTTCCTGGTGCCCGCGTCGTTGCCGAAGGCGAGGACGCCCTTGGCCGCGTCGGCGGCGGCGACCTGGTTCACCAGAGCCGTGCCGGCCTGGCAGCCGTTGATGTACGCGGTGAGCCGGGCGACGCCGGGTCCGGTGGTGCCGGTCGTGGAGTAGGCGAGTGCCACATGCGTGTACGCGTCGGACGGCAGGTCGGGGCCGTCCTGCTGCTGTTCGTACCAGGGCGCTTCGGGGCCGTACATGCCGAACTGGGTGACGTTCTGGGAGCCGGACCTGTAGCGGTAGTAGCCGCCGCCGGCAAGGCTCAGGACGGTGTCGAAGTCCAGCTCGGCGCCGGCGGTCCGCCGGACCAGGGCCTCGCTGAGGATGTTCTTGGTGAGGTACTTGCCGTCGGTGACCGCTTCACGCGGGCTGTAGGTGATGCCCTGCCCACCGCCGCCGAGGGTCACGGCGCCGCCGTCGAGCTGCTCGCTGCCGGTCATCCGGCCGAGTGTGCCGTCGACGTTCTCCCCGGTCGAGGGTGTGTATCCGGTGGCGGTGGTGAAGGAGCCGCCGAAGCCGACCTTCACCTTGGAGGTGAGCGCGGCCCTGGGGCCCGACTCGGTCAGCTCCAGGTCGTCGCAGGACGCCTGGCCGGGCTTCTCCCGGTAGCAGTAGACGGTCGCGGTGGTGTTGTTCGCACCGGTGGTGAACTGCAGCGCGGTACGGGTCCAGGCGGTGGCGGAGACCTGGTTGTCCTTGCTGCCGCCGTACCCCTTGGCACCCAGGGCCGTGGGGGTTCCGTCGCTGCGGACCCAGCCGCTGAGTTCGTACACGGTGGCGGGCTCTAGGCCGGAGACGGTCTGCTCGGCGGTGGCGAAGTTCCCCGCGGGGGCGTTCAGCCGGAGAGCGCCGGATCCGGTGCGGGCGTCGGTGGACGCCGTCGCGTTGCGGGTGGACCAGTCTGCCAGGCCCTTCTCGAAGCCCCCGTTGGCCAGGGCCGCCGGGGCGGCCCCGACCGGATCGGGGGCGGCGCCGGTCACGCCGCGGCCCTGGTAGGCGCCGGTGTTCGGCGGGGCGGGGACGCGGTTGCCGTACAGGTCCCTGGCCACGTCACCGGCCACGGCCGTGCCGGCCCCGAGCGCCGGTGATCCGGTGTGCAGCCGCAGGCCGTCGGGCAGCGCGCCGGTGCGGTCGGTGAGCCGGGGGTCGGCGGTGGAGCCGCCCGGATCGGCGGGGGCGTCACGGACGTTGACGAGGGTGTTGTGCGACAGGGTGACACCGTTGCCCTTCAGGCCGAAGGAGGCCGTTCCCGCCCCCTCCTTGACGACGATGTTGTTGGTGAAGGCGAGGCCGTGCTTCTTCGTCGTGTTCTCGTTGACGACGGTCTGGCTGACTCCGTCGCCCACGTACACCGTGTTGTTGTGGGCCCGTACGCCGTCGAAGGACCCCGAGCAGGTCTCGATGCCCCGGTAGTGGTCGTTGCGGCTGACGTTGTAGCGGATGACCGCGTCGCCGAGCTTGCCGGTGGCGGTGCAGACGAGGAAGAAGCCGCCCGCGTTGTCGTGGCTGACGTTGTACTGGAAGACGGTGCCGAAGGTGCCCTCGTCGACGTCGTACGCCATGCCGTCGCGGGTGGTCTCGCCGCCGGACACCTCGTTGTACTGGAAGACGGTGTTGTCCGCGTTCCAGGGCCACATGCCCGCGTTGTAGCCGGCCGAACGGCGCTGGAAGCCGTCGAGCCGGTTGCGCTCGACGAGGGCGCCGTCGGTGGCCGTCATGACGATGCCGTCGCCGCCCAGGTCCTTGAGGGTGTTGCCGCGGACCACGACCCGTGTGGACGGCAGGAACGGGGGGCCATCGGGGTCGTAATCGCCGTGCACGGGACGGTTGTTCCAGGTGGAGGCGAAATAGACGCCCTCACGGTCCACGCCGGTGACGGTGTTCCCGGCGACCACGACGTCATCGAACTTCGTCGGCTTCTCCGTGCCCGTGACGGAGAAGAGAATGCCCGCCGATCCCGTGGTGCCCTTGGTGTCGTCGCCGCGGATGTCGTGGATGTCGAGGCCGGTCAGACGGTAGTGGGTGCCGGTGCCGAAATCCTCCAGCTGGACACGCACACCGCGCTTGTTGCGTCCCGGCGCACCCGAGTTGGTGATCTCCAGGCCGCTCGCCTCGACCCACTGGGTGTTCTTCAGCAGGAGCGTCTCGGCGTTGCCGCCGCCATCGATCACGGGCTTGGCGCCGGTACCGTACGCCCCGATCACCAGGGGTTTGCCAGGCCGGCCCGATCCGTTCGGGGCAAGGGTGCCGGTGCAGCGGGTGCCGCGCCTGAGCAGGATCCGCGAACCGGTCTTGAGCGCGAGGCCGTTGACCCGGTCCAGGCTCTGCCAGGGGAAGGCGGACGATCCGGTCTGGACGGACGCGTCCGCCGAGCAGTCGACGTACTGGGTCTCGCGGTTGCTCGTGCGGTTGCTGTCGGCGGCGGCCGACGGCACGGCGGCTGCGAGCAGGGACAGGACGGTGGCGGCGACGGCCACGGGGATCGGACGGTTACGTATGCGCCATCGATGCATTCGTTTCGACTCCCTCTGTGCACGCTCTGTGCAGTGCTGAGAGCACTATGGTGCGAAGTGAGGTCGTCGCGAAAGACTTTGATCGGATGTATTGCCCTTCTTGCAACATCGAGCAGAAGAGAGCAAGGGAAATGAGCGGCGTACGCACTGCATTTGGCCACGGATTATCAGGGCACCGGCATCAAGGATCGGATGATTCCCCCGGCGATATCTCCGGGCGCCACACATCGGGCGGGGCGCCGTGCCGGTGAAGGTGCGCCGGGGCCCGCACGAGTGGGTGAGGGCTCCGGCGCATCGCCGGCCGGACCGGAGGGTCAGCCGACGTTCACATCGATGCAGGCGTAGAAGGCGTTGGCGGTGTCCGCGATGTTCCACACCGCGAGGACCTTCTGCCTGCCCGTCAGGCTGCCGAAGTCGACCTGGTGGGTGACGGTGGCGCCGGGCTGCGCGCCGTTGTCGTTGAACTCGGCGATCTTCCGGCCGCCGGCGAAGTACTGCCAGGTGCTCGTGGCGTGCCGGGCGGTCAGCACCCACTGGAAGGAGGTGCTCCGGCTGATCGGGGTGACCTGCCACCCCTTGGAGTCGTCGTCGAGTTCGGCGAACCGGCTGTTGCCGCCGCTGCAACTGGTCAGCCCCTTGGGGCCTTCCACGCTCTGCGGCTCGTACTTGATCTCTCCGCAGCTCACGGTCCCGGCGGCGCACTGGGCCTGGCGGCTCGGCGGCGACGAGATGTATCCGTGCGCACTGGCGGAGCCGACCGGCAGGGTGAGCACCAGTACGGGTGCGAGTAAGGCACCGATGACTGCGGCCGTCTTCCTTTTCGCGTGCATGCTTCTCCTTCACATGAGGCGTCGCCGCACACGAGCGGGCTATGGGGGCCCGGCAGTGGCAGACCGGCCTCTCCAGTGTGGGGGCCAAGAAGTGCGAAGGGCACGGCAGGAACCGCTGCCGCGTACGCCCGGGACTGTCGGACGTCCGGCAAGGGCACTGCACTTGGACTGGACCATACCGATCGACGCGTCCACGTCAAGACGTGCGTCACTGCCGGACGCCGGGCACACCCGCCGGACACCGGGCGAGGGGGATCGGGACCAACCGCGCCCGCACGCCCGGCCGCGCCGGGCCCCGCTCAGCGGGGCATCACCAGCCCGTCACACCGTCGACGCGCTCGCGCACCAGGTCGGCGTGGCCGGTGTGGCGCGCGTACTCCGTGATCATGTGCAGGTGGATCATCCGCAGTGAGTGCTCCTCACCGCCGTGGACGAAGGTGTCGTCCAGCGAGGCGGAGGCGACGATCTCGTCCGCGAGCCGGCACTCCTCGACGAGGCGGGCATAGTCCTCGGCCGCGCGGGCCGGGTCCAGGTCCTCGAAGTCCGCGTCCTTGCCCTTCTCCGGGTCGTACATCGGATCGAAGGCCTGGCCGGCGAACCGCTCCCGGAACCAGACGCGTTCGACCTTCGCCATATGGCGGATCAGCCCCAGAAGGGTGAGGTTCGACGGCGGTACCGTCTGTTCGGCGAGCTGCTCCCCGGTCAGGCCCGCGCACTTGTGCAGCAGGGAGTCGCGGAACCATGCGAGGTACCCCGTGAGCATCTCCCGCTCGCCGGCCACGCAGGATCCGGGTGCGCGCTTCACCTCAGGTGCTGTCCATGTCATGGCATGATCATGCCTCGCCCGTGGGGAACCGGACAGGGTTTTTCACGGGGGCGGCCCGCGCTCGGCCCCGGGCCGGTCGGGTACCTCGGCCCGAGGCAGGGGCACCCGGCCGGACTCACCCGGCGGGTTCGAGGAGGTGGCCGCGCAGCGCCTCCACCACGTCCTCCCCCACACCGAGGAATTCGGTGGCGTAGGCGTGGACGGAGCCGTGCGCCGCGGCGAGGTCGGCCAGGAAGAACCGCATGATGTCGGCGGGCGCCCTGCCGTATCCGGGCCAGACCGGTCCCTGCCCGGGATGGTCCGCACGCCAGTCGGCCAGGAGCCGCTCGGTGGCGAGCTCGGTGAGGGCGAAATCGGCGACGATGTCGTCCTCGGCCACGCCGAGCAGGGACAGGACGAGTGCGGCGAGCAGCCCGGTCCGGTCCTTGCCGGAGGCGCAGTGGAAGACGACCGGGCCGCTGTCCTCGGCGGCGATCACCTCCAGGGCGCGCCGGAGCTCCACGGCCCCGTCGTGCGCGACCTCGGCGTACCGGTCGGCCAGGAAGCGCCCGGTCTGCACCTCCGGGCCCAGCGCGGCCTGGTCGTAGGGCCGGTGCTCGATGCCGAGGTGGTGGTAGCGCAGTCCCGGGGCCTCGGGCACTCGCCCCTTGGCGGCGATCTCCCAGTCGTACCGCAGGTCTATGACCGTGCCGATACCCAGGGCCAGGAAGCGGTCCCAGTCCTCGCCGCGCAGTTTGCCCAGCGAGTCGGACCGGTAGAGCCGCCCCCGGCGGACCGGTCGGCCGCCCACAGCCGGATAGCCTCCGACATCACGGAAGTTGTGCAGTCGCTCGAACTCCATATGCCTGTTCACGACGGGGGACTCTAAGCCAAGCGGTGGTACGGGACCGCCCGGCCCGGCACGCCGTACGGACCATGAGTGGCGTCCTCGGCGGGGGCGGGGCCGAGAATGCAGGCGTGTCCACTCGCGCGCGCCCCGCCGCCCCCGGCCCCGCCCCCGGGCTCGATCCACGGGGCGAATGGTCCCTGCTGCTCCTGTCGGCCGCCTCCGGAGCGGCCGACGCGTTCGCCTTCATCTGCGTCGGCCAGGTCTTCGCCGGAGTGATGACCGGAAACCTCGTGCTGCTCGGGATCTCCGCCACCGGGGGCGGAGAACACGGAGTGGCGCTGCGGGTGATCACCTCGCTGATCGCCTACGGCATCGGTGTCGGCTGCGGTGCGTGGATGACCGAACGGCTGCGGTGGTCACTGCCGGTGATACTACTGGCCGAGGTGGCCCTGCTGACGGCGGGAGCCGCGCTGTGGGCCCTGGACCCGACCACCTCCGGCGGAGGCCGGCTGGGGCTGCTGGTGCTGATCGCCGCGGCCATGGGCATCCAGGGCCGTATCCGCGCGACGCCCACCAACTACTTCACCGGCACGCTCACGGCCCTCGTCGGCCGGGCGGCTCTGCGGTCGTGGGAGCAGAGGGACCGCTGGGTGGCCGGCAGGCTGCTCGCGGTCGTGGTGGGGGCGGCCGTGACCGCGCTGGCCGTACGCCTCTGGCCGGGCGCGGCGGCCGCGGTCGCCGCACTGCCGACGGCGGGCGCACTGTTCGTCGAGACCTGGCGCCGACGGCCGTCCGTGGGCTGACCTCGGCAGAGACCGGGGCGGAGGAAAGCCCCGGCCGGATCGGGGGAATCCAGCCGGGGCGGCCAAGGGGTGGGCGCGGTACGCGGCATCCACATATAGGTGAACGATAAACCACCACATCCCGTTCCCGGAAACGCACCCCCGGACTGTGATCCACGGCACGGAATGCGGGATTCCGGCAGACCCGCGGTCAGCGCTCCTCGCGGAAGGGCACATGCTGCCCCACCACGGGATCGAACTTGCGCAGCACGAGCCTGTCGGGGGTGTTCCGGCGACTCTTGCGGGTCACATAGCTCTGCCCGGTCCCGGCCGTCGACCGTAGCGTCACAACGGGGCGGGCCTCACTGCGGGCCATGGGCGCCTCCAGACTCTTGCACCGAACCCACTCCCCATGATGAGAATGGGTTTCGTTTTCGATCTACTGGTCCAACACGGCGGACCCCTGACTCATTCCCGCCGGTCACCGACGCCGCCCGCATATGCCGACGACCGGGCCGGGCGCGCGAGGCCGAAGCGGTGCACGCGGGCGCACAACCGTCCCCACACGCCGGTTGACTTGCGTCAACGTCCGCAGACAGCAAGGCTGTTCGACGGATCGGGGCTCTGCGCAGCCTGTGGCATATGCCAGGAGCAACAACGGATCGAGTGTTGCCAAATCCCTTACGGGCACCCGCAGGCTGTGCGACAGTCGTCTTCGGTCCACCCTTCAGACTTGGTTGTGCCGCGCCTGTATCGGAGTACGAGATGCCGCCCCCCCTGTCCGCGGACCGCGCCGCTCCGCAGCCGCCCGCGCGCGATGCCGTCGATGCGCTGATCCACCGGACCCGTCGGCTCCGGGGCGACGTGGACGCCGTGCGGCGGGACACGGTGCTGGTCGACGAGGAAGACCCGCAGCTGCGCTGGCAGCGGGCGCTGTGCGAACTGGCGGTCCATCATCTCGACGATCTCGGCGCGCACTTGGGACAGCTCAGGGAGGGCCTGCCGCCCCGGACCCCGGATCGCCCCGCGGCGGTCCCGGCGCAGAAGACGATGCACGACGCCCACGGGGAGAGCACCAGGGCGCAGTACGACGAACCGAAGCAGGGATCGCTGATCGGCCGCGTGGGCAGCGCGGAGTGGAATCTGCTCACCGACGAGGTCAGCTGGTCCGAGGAGCTGTTCCAGATCTTCGGCAGGTCTTCCGAAGCCGGCCCCCTCCCGCTGGACGAACTCCCTTCCTTGCTTCTTCCCGAGGACCAGCCCCTGCTCACCGCCCTGGTGACGGGCTGCCTGGTGGACGGAAAGCCGATAGACGGCGAGTTCCGCATCCTGCGGGCCGACGGCCGGACGCGCACACTCCACATGATGGGCGAGCCCGTCCTCGACTCGGACGGGTGCACCGCCTCCATGTGGGCCGTCCTGCGCGACGTCAGTCGGCTGCGGCGCGGCCAGCAGGCGGTGCGCCGGACCCATGACACACTGCGCCACCAGGAGCACAGGGCACAGACCGAGCACCGGCTGGCCGTCGAGTTCCAGGAGGCCGTGCTCCCCCCGTGGCGGGGCTCGTTACGGCTCCCCCCGGAGGGGCCAGGCTCGCTGGACATCGCGGCCCACTACCTCCCGTCCGAGTCGAGCTCGCTCATCGGCGGTGACTGGTACGACGCGCTGGCGACGCCGGACGGCAGGACCTTCCTCACGGTCGGCGATCTGACCGGTCACGGCATCCAGGCCACCTCGGCCATGGCGATGCTGCTGGGCGCACTGCGCGGAATGGCCATGGCCGGCATCGAGCCGGGCGCTCTGATGGGGCACCTCAATCAGTTACTCGAATCCTCCCTCCAACCTGCTCTGGGCAGCGCGATGTGCTGCCGTGTCGATCCGGCCACCGGCACCCTGGCCTGGGCACAGGCCGGACACCCCGCACCGCTGCTGTTCCGCGGCGGAGAGGGGTGGCCGCTGCCCGCCCCGGACGGGGTCCTGCTCGGCGCGGCCTCCGGGGTCGCGTACGAGCAGGACGAAGTGCGCTTACTGCCCGGCGATGTGCTGCTCCTGCACACGGACGGGCTGAACCGTCACAGCGACCGGGGTGCGGGCGCGGACACGCTGCTCGCTCTGGCACCACGGTTGGCACAGGCACGTACGGCACAGGAGTGCCTGCGGACCGTCGTCACGGAGTTCGGCGGCACCGAGCGCCTGGACGACGCCTGCGTACTGGTCGCCCGCATCGGGGCATAGCAGCACGGCGGCATGCGTACAGAACCAGTCGGCCCCGTGGAACGCCGGACATGGCGTGACTACGCAGGAGGGTCGGGCCCGCCTACGGATACGGTGTTCGGACGGCCGATGGCCGCTTCTCAGATCTGCGAGGACCGCCTGGGCTGCTTGATGATGGAGCTCTGCGGCAGGGAGAGTTTGATCTCCTCGCGCAGGTCCTCGATCTTCGCGTAGCCCGCGAACTGACCGGTGAGCCGGTACATTTCGCGCAGCCGGTCCCAGGTGCGGTGCGAGGAGGTCTCCCCCATCGTCACCAGGGCGAGTCGCGCGTAGCGGTCGGCCTGTTCCGGATCGTCGGCGATGAAGCATGCCGAGGCCAGCGAGATGTAGTCGAAGATCTTGGACCGCTGGCGTCCGCCGACCCTCAGCTCCAGCGCCTGCTTGGCATGGCGCTGGGCCACGACCGCCGCCGACGGCTCGTGTTCGGCGAGCGTACGGAACGCCAGGGCCTGCATGCCGTGCAGATCCGCCTCGTCGAACATCTGCATCCAGCTCGGGGGTGGTACATCGCTCTTGTCCGAGGTGAAGAGCTCCTCGGCCATACCGAGCGTGCGCCGCATCGCCTGGCCGCGGCCCATGGACGCCTGTGCCCAGGCCTCGATGGTGTACAGCATCGCCTGGGTACGTGGCAGAACCAGGTCCCCGGAGCCGGACTTGGCGAGCTTCATCAGGTCCAGGGCGTCGTCGGGACGGCCCAGGTGGACCATCTGACGGGCCGCCCTGGAGAGCGCCTCGCCCGCCCGGGGGCGGTCGCCGCCCTCGCGGGCCGCGTGCGCGGCGATGACGAAGTACTTCTGGGCGGTCGGTTCGAGGCCGATGTCGTGGGACATCCAGCCCGCGAGCACCGCGAGGTTGGCCGCCACGCCCCAGAGCCGGCGCTGGAGATGGTCGGGATGTCGGTAGGCGAGCATGCCGCCCACCTCGTTGAGCTGGCCCACCACGGCCTTGCGCTGCAGTCCGCCGCCCCGCGAGGCGTCCCAGGCGCGGAACACCTCGACGGACCGTTCGAGCGCCTCGATCTCGTCGGACCCGATGGGCGCGGCCTCGTACCGGTCGAAACCGGCCGGGTCCGCGTGCAGCGGGTCGTCGATCCGTGGTGCGTCGGCCGCCAGTACGGGGTCGGAGTGCAGCCAGTCGTGCATGGGGCCGGTGATGGTCGATCCTGCGGCGAGCGCGGCGCCCGCGCTCACCAAGCCGCGTCGGTTGAGCATGAGGTCCATTCCCGTGAATTCGGTGAGGACCGCTGCCGTCCGCTCGGGCGCCCACGGCAGTCCGTCGGGATTGTCCTGCGTCCCGGCCTCCCGCCGCTTCCCCACACGCCCGCGTCGGCCGAACCCGAGGTCCTCGATGGTCACGACACGACCGAGTCGCTCGGTGAACAGGGCAGCCAGCACCTTGGGCACGGGATCGCGGGGGGACTCCCCCATGTCGATCCAACGCCTCACCCGCGAGGTGTCGGTGGCCAGTTGCGGATGGCCCATGGCCGCCGCCTGTCTGTTCACCATTCTCGCGAGTTCGCCCTTGGACCAGCCGGCGAGGCCGAACAGGTCGGACAGGCGGGTGTTGGGTTCTCCGGTCACGTCAAGCCCCCAGGTTCTCGGCTGTGTTGACAGTAACCCCCTGTCAGACGCCCTGCGACAATTCGCCAGGGTTCGCCAGGGTGCGCCACATGGTCTGCCACCCGCCGCCCGGTGTCAGGTAGGAAAGCGCCACCCCGCCCGGCAGCCCTAGGTACTCCCCAGGGTGCCGATCGGCCGCCGGCCGGGGCGGTGCACGCAACTTGTCGGCGCGCGAAGGGATCTGTCTCGCCCATGTACACAGCATCGTCCTCCGTGACCGCCCCGCCCCGGCCGCTCCGTCCCCTCGGGGCCGGCGGCGGACCGTACCTCGCTCCGCATGCCGCTCCACCGGCGCCCGGCGCGGTCCGGCCGCGGCGGCCGGCGGGTCTGGTGGGCCCGCCGCTCAGCGGCCGGCTGGACCTGTCCGGCACGCAGGGCGCCCAGCTGAGAATGGCGATCGCCTCGGTGCACCGGATCTGCCCCGAGTTCAACCCGGTTCAGGTGCTGCGCCGCAGCGGCCGTTCGGTGCTGCTCGTCGGCTCCACCGGCCGTGCGACCGCAGTCGCCAAGTGCTTACTGGACCACTCCCCCGCATGGATGGAGCGGTTCCGTCACGAAATAGCCGCATATCGTGCGTTCGTCCGGCACCGCCCGCCGGTGCGCGTGCCGCGGCTGATCGCGGCCGATCCGGAGAACTGCACCCTGGTGATCGAGCGGATGCCCGGCCGGGTGGCCGCGTTGACCAGACATCCGTCGGAGGCTCCGCCCCGAGCCGATGTGCGGGCGGCGCTGGGCGCGATCAGCCGGGTCAACGCCTGGCGGCCGGCCCCGGGGCTCTTCGACGCCCCGCTCGACTACGCCTCACGGGTCGCCCGCTATCACGAGCTGGGGCTGTTCACCGACCGGGATCTGGGCGATCTGCAGAAGCTGCTGCACGGTCTGGCGCACGCGGGCGGCCGTCAGGGCATGGGGCAGTTCTGCCACGGTGACGCGCTGCTCTCCAACATCCTGCTGTCGCCCACGGGCCCGGTGCTGGTGGACTGGGAGCACGCGGGCTGGTACCTGCCCGGTTACGACCTGGCGACGCTCTGGACGGTACTCGGTGACGCACCCGCGGCGCGGCGTCAGATCAGCCAGCTGGCGCAGGCCGCCGGACCGGCCGCGAGGGACGCCTTCCTGGTGAACCTGATGCTGGTGCTGACCCGCGAGATCCGTACGTACGAGACGGCCGTGCAGCGGGCCATGCGTGACTCGTCGGGCTCGGGCGCCGGGCAGGACCGCCCGGGTGCGCTGTCGTCGAGCGAGGAGCAGCGGCTGTTGCTGCGCCGGCTGCACGACGACTGTGCGATGGCCCGCAGGGCCGTGCGTGCCGCGGTCGGCACGCGCTGACCCTGCCCGGGGGGACGCGCGCTGCGGGACCGGTGCCGACACACCGGGCCCGCAGCGCGCCGATGTGCGGTCCGGCGCGTCCGGAGGAGCACGCACCGGTACTGCGGGGCCCGGCTCCCGTCGTAGGCGGTCTCAGCGCGTGCGCACGATGTCCACGTCGGACGCCTTCACGAAGGCGATCCGGTGGCCGATCTGCACCGTCACGTACTTCTCCTTGCCGCGGAAGTACGCGTGGTCGAGCGGGTACGAGGCGTCGATCGTCGGCGCGTAGAAGAAGCCGGTCGGCGCCTCGCCGCCGCCGGGGTAGGACTGACCGGCCTTGATCGTGTACGGGAGCGGCGAGCCCACCCGCTTGTCCGTGAAGTCCGCGGGGTACTCGGACGCCTCCGGGTACGCGACCCCGTACACCGGCACGTCCGTGCGGCCGGCCTTCGGCCTGACGACATAGCCGGAGGTGGGCGTGGTGTTCCGGCTGTGGGCCGGGGTCTCGAACCAGGCCTTCTGGCCGTACCACCAGATCGCCGTCCAGCCGGGGGCGTGGTCCGCGACGACGGCCTGCTGGGTGGCGCTGATCTTGCTGCCCCAGTCGGCGACGCAGTTCGTGCCGGGCGAGCCGTCGGTGTGCAGGCCGGGGTCGGAGAAGAGGGGCGCGTCGGTGGACGGCGCGGTGTGCAGCGGGACGGCGCTGGAGCCCTGGACCGGCAGGTCGACGCCCTTCTCGCAGTCCCGGAACGCCTGCCGGTTCTTCTTGAAGTCCGGACTGACGGTGATCAGCTTGCTGCTCCTGGGAGCGCTGGGCACGGTGGGCTTGCCGAGCAGCGCCATGAAGCGGTTCCAGTCCCAGTACGTGCCCGGGTCCCAGTGCATGTTCTTGGTCCCGGACGCGCTGGTGGGCGGCACTCCGTCGTGGCCGATGATGTGCTGGCGGTCGAGCGGTATGTCGTACTTGGCCGCGAGGTAGCGCACCAGCGCGGCGGTCGAACGGTACATCTCGGGGGTGTACCACTTGGCACCCTCGACGGCGATGCCCTCCTGCTCGATGCCGATGGACTGGCTGTTGAGATACCAGTTGCCCGCCTGCCAGGCGACGTCCTTGCCCTTGACCATCTGGGTGACGTGGCCGTCGGCCGAACGCACCACGTAATGGGCGGAGGTCTGCTTCAGCGGGTTCTGGAAGATCTTCAGGGTGGTGTCGAAGTCTTCCTCGGTGTCGTGCAGGACGATGAATCTGATCTTGTTGGTGTGCGGCCGGTCCGCGGTGTCGTAGTTCCCGTACGTCTCCTTGTCGGCCGGGTCACCCGTCTGCTGGTAGGCAGCCGGGACCCAGTCGCAGCCGAGACTGCGCGGGCACTCCGGCCGTACCCCGTCCGCACCGGCCTGCGCCGTGGGGCTGAGCAGCGCCATGCTCAGTGCACCGACACCTGTCAACGCGAGTGCGAGTCCGGTCCTCTGCTTGGACGTCATGACAACCCTTCTTGGAGCCGTGCGTGTTGGAGCCGTGCGTGATCCGATTCCGCTGTTCCGCTGTGCGCGCACACTCTCCGACCTGAGATGACAGCACGTCAAGGGATCCGTGCAGGTCGCGGGCCGAGCCAGTGGACCAGACCACTGGCAGGGCTGCTGACCTGCGACGGAAAGATTCAACCGGTCGTCGACGACGGCTCGTTGCCCAGGGTTCGGGGCCGGTCTGGCGGCCTCCTCCCCCCACTGGAGCACCGCCAATGAATACACCTTTTATCTGACTAATCCAGGATGTGCGTACTCCGAACGGCCGAAGGGTAGTGCTCGCGCCGACACGATCATGTCCGTGCGGCACGCGCGCGGCGATCCAGGAAAGGCCGGACGCACATGGCTCAGCCCTTCACCCTGCCGGACTTCTACGTTCCGTATCCGGCACGGCTCAACCCCCACGTCGAGGAGGCACGCGTACACACCAAGCAGTGGGCGCGCAGCATAGGGATGGTGGAGGGTTCGGGCATCTGGGAGGAGAAGGACATCGACTCCCACGACTACGCGCTGCTGTGCGCATACACCCACCCCGACTGCTCGGCCGAGGCCCTCTCGCTGGTCACCGACTGGTACGTGTGGGTCTTCTTCTTCGACGACCACTTCCTGGAGCTCTTCAAGCGCACCCCCGACCGCGAGGGCGGCAAGCGCTACCTGGACCGGCTGCCCGCCTTCATGCCGATGGACCGCGGGGCCCCGATGCCGGAGCCGACCAATCCGGTCGAGGCGGGGCTGGCCGACCTGTGGGCGCGTACGGTGCCGAGCATGTCCGACGCCTGGCGGGCCAGGTTCGCCGTGGCGACGGAGAACCTGCTCAACGAGTCGCTGTGGGAGCTCGCCAACATCAACGAGGGGCGCATCGCGAACCCCGTCGAGTACATCGAGATGCGCCGCAAGGTGGGCGGCGCCCCCTGGTCGGCCGGGCTCGTGGAGTACGCGGCGAACGCCGAGGTCCCCGAGGCGGTGGCGCACGAACGCGCGCTGCGGGTACTGCGGGACGCCTTCTCCGACGCCGTGCATCTGCGCAACGACCTCTTCTCGTACCAGCGGGAGGTCGAGGACGAGGGCGAGAACAGCAACGGTGTGCTCGTGCTGGAGCACTTCCTCGGCTGCACCACCCAGGAGGCCGCCGACGCGGTGAACGATCTGCTGACGTCCCGGCTCCAGCAGTTCGAGAACACCGCGCTCACCGAACTCGGGCCGCTCTGTGCGGAGAAGGGGCTCGATCCTGCCCGGACCTCGGCGGTGCTCGCGTACGTCAAGGGCTTGCAGGACTGGCAGTCCGGCGGTCATGAGTGGCACATGCGCTCCAGCCGCTACATGAACGACGGCGCGGTCGAGGCGGCCACGACCGGCTTCGGCATGGCCGCGGCGTCGATCCGGTTCACCCGGCGCTCGGAGTCGGCCCGGCTGCGCGGCCTCACCCATGTGCCCTACCAGCGCGTCGGCCCGTCGCTGCTGCCCGACTTCGAGCTGCCCTTCGGCACGACGCTCAGCCCGCATCTGGCCGGGGCCCGGGTGCGGATCGTCGACTGGTCGCGCCGCATGGGCATCCTGGAGGCGCAGCCGGGGGTGCCCGGTTCGCACATCTGGGACGAGGAGCGGCTCCTCGCGACCGATCTGCCGCTGTGCGCGGCGGGGTTGCACCCGGACGCGACCCCGGAGGAGCTGGACCTCTCCTCACAGTGGCTGACCTGGGGGACGTACGGCGACGACTGGTTCCCGGTGGTGCACGGGCGGGCCCGTGACCTGGCGGGGGCCAAGCTCGCCAATGAGCGTCTGTCGCTGTTCATGCCCCTGGACGGGGGCGCGACGCCCGAACCGGTCAACGCTCTGGAGCGGGGGCTCGCCGATCTCTGGGCGCGGACCTCGGCGCCGATGGACACGAGCGGCCGGCACGCGTTCCGCAAGGCGGTCGAGGACATGACGGCGAGCTGGGTGTGGGAACTCGCGAACCAGGTGCAGAACCGTATCCCCGACCCGGTGGACTACGTCGAGATGCGCCGCATGACCTTCGGTTCCGACCTCACGATGAGCCTGTGCAGGCTGGGTCACGGCAGGAAGGTTCCGCCGGAGATCTACCACAGCGGGCCACTGCGCTCCCTGGAGAACGCGGCGGCGGACTACGCGTGTCTGCTCAACGACCTGTTCTCGTACCAGAAGGAGATCGAGTTCGAGGGCGAGGTGCACAACGGCGTCCTGGTCGTGCAGAACTTCTTCGGGGTGGACTATCCGACCGGGGTGGCGATCGTCCATGACCTGATGAAGTCGCGGCTGCGGCAGTTCCTCCATGTCGCCGAGCAGGAACTCCCGGTGCTCTACGACGACTTCGGGCTGGACGCGGAGGCGAGGGAGGTCCTGGCCGGGTACGTGCGGGAGCTCAAGCACTGGCTCGCGGGCATCCTGATCTGGCACCGGGACTGCCGGCGTTACCGCGAACAGGACCTGCGGCGGGGCACCGGAACCCCGTGGCACATCAGCGGTCCCACGGGGCTCGGCGTCTCGGCGGCGCGGGTGACCGCGCTGTTCGCTCAGCCTTCGGCGGTCAGCGTGTAGCGGCTGCCGGCGCGTGCCTTGAAGACCTTCTCGCCGCTCGTGAAGAGCGTGCTGCGGACGGTCACTTCACGGTTTCGGCTCGCCGTGATCACCACACGGCGGGCCTGCCCCGCGGCCCATTCGACGTCGACGGTGAAGCCTCCCCGGGCGCGCAGTCCGCGTACCGATCCGTCCGGCCAGCTCGACGGGAGGGCGGGGAGGATGTCGACAGTGTCGTGCTGGCTCTGCAGCAGCATCTCGGCGATGCCCGAGGTGGCGCCGAAGTTGCCGTCGATCTGGAAGGGCGGGTGGGTGTCCCAGAGGTTGGGCAGGGTGGAGCCCTTCAGCTGCTCGGCGAGCATCCGGTGGGCGTGGTCGCCGTCGCGCAGCCGAGCCCAGAAATTGATCTTCCACGCCTTGGACCAGCCGGTGCCGCCGTCGCCGCGTGCGCGGAGGGAGACCTTGGCCGCTTCGGCCCACTGACCGCCGGGTTCGATCTGCCGCCCGGGGTGCAGGGCGAAGAGGTGCGAGACATGGCGGTGGTCGTCGGCCGGATCGTCGCGGTCGGCCTTCCACTCCTGGAGCTGGCCCCAGGAGCCGACCCGCAGGCCGGGGTCGAGCCGGTCGAGGGCGTTCTCCAGGCGGCCGCGGAAGGCGGGTGCGTCGCCGAGGGTGCGGGCGGCCTCCAGGGTGTTGGTGAGGAGGTCGTGCACGATCTGCTGGGACATCGCGGCGCCGACGGTGAAGTCGCCGTGCTCGGGAGAGTAGCTGGGGGTGACCACGAGCAGTCCGTCGCGCGGGTCGGTGCGCAGATTGGCCAGCCAGAATTCGGCCGCCTCCTTCATCGCCGGGTAGGCGGTGGAGCGCAGGTAGTCGGTGGAGCCGCCGAACCGGTAGTGCTCGTACATCTGCTGGGTCAGCCAGGCAGCGGCCTCCGGGAACCAGAAGGCGGTGGACCAGTCGTGGACGCCGGTGAAGCCGTACGGGTTGGTCTCGTTGTGCACCACCCAGCCGGCGGTCCCGAACATCTCCTTCGCCGTCTGCCGGCCGGGGGCGCGCATCGCTTCGATGTAGCGGTCGTACGGTGCGGTGGTCTCGGCGAGGTTGGTGACCTCGGCGGGCCAGTAGTTCATCTGGAGGTTGATGTTGCTGTGGTAGTCGGCGGACCAGGGCGGGGTGGTGGAGTTGTTCCAGACGCCCTGGAGGTTGGCGGGCAGCGACCCGGCGCGCGAGGAGGCGATCAGCAAGTAGCGGCCGTACTGGAAGAACAGCGCTTCCAGCGCCCGGTCGGCGGGGCTCGCGCCTCCGGTGTACCGGGCGAGCAGCTGGTCGGTGGGCAGGTCGGGCAGTTGCTGGCCGATGTCGAGGGCGACCCGGTCGAAGAGGGCGCGGTGGTCGCGTACGTGGGTGTCGCGGACCTTCTCGTAGGAGGTCCGGGCGGCGGAGTCCACGGCGGCGGTGACCGCCCGGTGCGGGTCTTCGCCGCGGTAGGAGGGGTGGGCGTCGGCGTAGTCGGTGCCCGCGGCGAGGACGAACCAGGCGCTGTCGGCTCCGGTGACGGTGAGGGTCCCGTCCGCTCCCGCGGTGACGGTGCCGCCGCTGGTCAGGACGCGGATCTGGGCCTCGAAGCGCAGGCCGTTGTCCGCCAGCGCGCCGCGTACGGTGAGCCGGCCGCGGTCGGCGGTGACAGTGCAGTCGCTGCGGGGCGAGGTGTGGCGCAGGGTGAAGGAGACCCGCCCCGGACGATCGGCGGCGAGGCGCCCGGCGATGACCCGGCCCGGATGCGAGGCGAAGAACTCCCGTGTGTGGCGGGCGCCTTGGTGGATGTAGGTGACGGCGGCGAGGGCGTTGCGCAGATCGAGGGTGCGGCGGTAGGAAGCGTCGGGGGCGGCCGGCGCGTCCGGCAGCTCCAGCCGCAGATCGCCGAAGACCTGGTAGGCGCCGTAGCCGCGCCGCGCCTGTCCGAGTTCGGCGGCGACGGCGTCCGGGCCGAGGCTGCCCTGGCTGTCGAGCCGTTGCTGTACACCGGCGAGGGCGCCGGGCCGGGGAGCGGTCCAGTTCCCGAAGTCGTAGCCCTGGACGGAGCCGGGGCCGCCGGTCCAGAGCGTCTTCTCGTTGAAGGTGAGCTGCTCGGAGGCGAGCGTCCCGTACACGCTCGCGCCGAGGGCGCCGCCGCCGATGGGCAAGGACTCGCTTTCCCAGTTCGCGGCGGGGGCGTCGTACCGCAGCGTCAGCTCAGCCTGTTGCTTCGGGTGGGTGGCGCCCGCTGATTCATCGGAGGTACCGGTGGCTGCTGCCGTACCGGAGAGGGCGGGAATTCCCAGTGCCAGGGCACCGGTTGCGCCGATCGCTGTCTTCACTGTGGTGCGTCGCGTGATCCCGGAAGTCATGCGGCCGACGGTAGAGGTCCGACGACTGGCCGGACAAGGAACATGACAAAGCGGCCTCTTGGACGGAGGCCGCAAGCGCTTGGACAGATGTCGGGACCTGGGCCCCGCAGCCGCCCGAAACGCGCGGACGGCCTGCGGGAAGGACCGTTTCAGCCCTGCTGGAACAGCTCGGCGGGCAGGGGCTTCAGCAGGGTGTACAGATCGTCGGTGATCGGCCGGTCCCAGCTGGCGATGGTGACGAGCACGCCGTCGCTGCGGTCGAACTGGACACAGGAGATCCGGCTCTCGGAGAGCTTGACCCGGCGGACGATCAGCAGGTTGTCACCCTGCATCACGGGCATGTCCTCCGTGCCGGTGACCTCGACCGGCTCGTCGTTCTCCAGCGCGAGCAGCAGCTGGGCGACCTCGAAGGGGACCTGGCCCTCCTCGGTCTCGCGGGCGGGCGAGCCCTCCGGGAGGTTGCCGATGATCATCGCGGGGCCGCGGCCGCCGAACAGGTCGTAGCGCAGGAAGACGCCCTGACAGCTTCCGTCGGGCGCGGGCAGCAGACCGGCGCCGAGGTTTCCGGGCCAGTCCCCCGGGTCCATGGCCAGGACGTCGAAGTCGGGGCCCGCGGGTGTGGCGGCGCTACGGCGGCGGAGGAAGGACATGCAGCCATGTTACGTGTCCGGGCTCACGTTGCGGAGCCGGGTCCGCGCAGGCCGGGGCGCCGACGGGTGCCCGGACCGGACCCGGGCGGCTCCGCGCGCCCGGCTCAGGCGGATCCGCGCCCCGGCTCCCGGGAGGATTCCGCGGCCAGCGCTTCCAGCACGCCGAGGGCCTCCTCGCCCCGGTCGTACGGGACGAACAGGTGGTCGTGGTGGAAGCCTGCCACCACATTGCAGCTCAGCCCCGCGTCGGTGAGCGCCAGGGCCACGGCGGCGGTCAGCCCGACCGCGTCCAGCGCGGAGTGGACACGGAGGGTGATCCAGGCGGCCGCGTAGGCGTGGTCCAGCCCGGCCGAGACCGCCTCCGCCTCCGCCTCCGGGAGGACCAGCGTCAGCCCCTCGGACTCGGCGACCGTGACGACGGGCGCCACACCGGTGGGCACGGCGTCGCCGGGCACGGTCGTGAAGACATAGCGGCCGGGGTTCAGCTCCGGTCGCATTCCGCCCAGCAGGGTCCTGAGATCGCGTTCACCGTTCACGACGACCACGCTACCCACGGTGTGCGGTGACGCGCCCGGCACGGGGACGTCACCGTGCGGTGCTCAGGTGAGGTCGAACTCGCCGTCGCGGGCGTTCACCACGAAAGCACGCCACTCGGCCGGGGTGAAGATGAGCGACGGGCTGCCGGGCTTGCCGGCCTGGCGCATCGCGATGAACCCCTCGACGAAGGCGATCTGGACGTCTCCCGCGCCCCGGCTGCCCGACCGCCACTGCGCGTCGCTCAGATCGAGGTCCGGCTTGTCCCAGCCCGAGAAGGGCTGTTGGGCCGTGGTGCGCTCCGCCACGTCGGCTCCTCCCACTTGTCGTCCCGGGCCAAAGCGTAGCCACCCCCGGCGGTCCCGGACAGGGCGCGGAAGGGGCTTGCGGAGGTCCGGGACGACCGGGTGTCAGCGGGTGGGGGGCTCGGCTCCGACCAGCCACATGGAGAAGAACTGCGCCCCGCCGCCGTACGCGTGGCCGAGGGCCTTCCGGGCGCCCGGCACCTGGTGTTCGCCCGCCTGTCCCCGTACCTGCAGAGCGGCTTCGGCGAAACGGATCATGCCGGAGGCGCCGATGGGATTGGTGGAGAGCACCCCGCCCGAGGGATTCACCGGCAGATCGCCGTCGAGTTCGGTGACGCCGGACTCGGTGAGCTTCCATCCCTCGCCCTCGTCGGCGAAGCCGAGGTTCTCCAGCCACATCGGCTCGTACCAGGAGAACGGTACGTACATCTCCACGGCGTCGATCTCGCGGCGCGGGTCGCCGATGCCCGCCTGCCGGTACACATCGGCGGCGCAGTCGCGGCCCGCCCGGGGCGAGACGAAGTCCTTGCCGGCGAAGAGGGTCGGCTCGCTGCGCATCGCTCCGCCGTGCACCCAGGCGGGCGGATGCGGCGAACGGGCGGCTCCGGCGCGGTCGGTGAGGATCATCGCGCAGGCCCCGTCGGAGGACGGGCAGGTCTCCGAGTAGCGGATCGGGTCCCAGAGCATCGGGGCCGAGCGGACCTTCTCCAGGGTGATGTCCGGGTCGTGGATGTGCGCGTACGGATTCTTCAGCGCGTTGCGGCGGTCCTTGTACGCGACGAGGGAGCCGACCGTGTCGGGCGCACCGGTGCGGCGCATGTACGCCCGCACGTGCGGGGCGAAGAAGCCGCCGGCTCCGGCCAGCAGCGGCTGCTGGAACGGGATGGGCAGCGAGAGCCCCCACATGGCGTTGGACTCGGACTGCTTCTCGAAGGCGAGCGTGAGGACGGTGCGGTGCACCCGCGCGGAGACCAGGTTGGCGGCGACGAGCGCGGTGGAGCCGCCGACGGAGCCCGCGGTGTGCACCCGGAGCATCGGTTTACCGACCGCGCCGAGGGCGTCGGCGAGATAGAGCTCCGGCATCATCAGGCCCTCGAAGAAGTCGGGTGCCTTGCCGATGACGACGGCGTCGATGTCCGCCCAGGTCAGTGCCGCGTCCTCCAGGGCGCGGACGGCGGCCTCGCGGACGAGTCCGGCGATGGAGACGTCCCGGCGCGCGGACACGTGCTTCGTCTGGCCGATGCCGACAACGGCCACGGGCTCCTCAGACATGAGCGCTCTCCCCTTCGAGGACGGCGACCAGGTTCTGCTGCAGGCAGGGCCCGGAGGTGGCGTGGGCGAGTGCCCGGTCGGACTCGCCGCGGTGGATGCGGGCGGCGGCCTCGCCGAGGCGGATCAGTCCGGCGGCCATGACGGGGTTGGCGGCCAGCGCGCCGCCGGACGGGTTGACGTTCACGCTGTCGTCGAGTCCGAGCGCCTTGCGCAGCACCACCTCCTGGGAGGTGAACGGGGCATGCAACTCGGCCGTGTCCACAGGGCGTCGGAAGAGGCCGGCCCGGGTCGCGGCGAGCCGGGTGGACGGTGACTCGGTCAGCTCCCGGACGCCGAGGCCGTGGGCCTCGATGCGGTGGTCGATGCCGCGGATCCAGGCGGGGCGGGGGCACAGGGCCCGTGCGGTGTCGCCCGCGGCGAGGATCACGGCGGCCGCGCCGTCACCGACCGGCGGGCAGTCGCCGGTACGCAGCGGCCGCACGACGTAGTCGCCGGCCGGGACCGGTCCCCCGACCTGGGCGTGCGGGTTGTCCGCCGCGGCGGTGCGGCTGCGGTGGGCGATCTCCGCGAGGGCGGCCTCGTCCGTGTCGCCCGCGTCGATCAGCGCCTGGGCCTGGAGGGCTGCGAGCGCCACGGAGTCCGGCCAGAGCGGGCCGAGGTAGTACGGGTCGAGCTGGCGGGTGAGGACGTCGCGCACCGTGCCGGGCGAGGACTTCCCGTAGGAGTAGACGAGCGCGGTGTCCGCCTGTCCCGTCTGGATCTTCACCCAGGCCTCGTACAGCGCCCAGGCACCGTCCATCTCCACATGGGACTCGGAGATCGGTGGGTAGGCGCCGACGCCGTCGAGGGCCATGGTGAAGGAGAAGGCGCGGCCCGCGAGATAGTCGCTGGAGCCGGAGCAGGTGAAGCCGATGTCGCTGGTCCTGAGCCCGGTCGCGTCCAGGACCCGGTGGAGGACGGGCATCAGCATCTCGACTTCGGAGAGTTCGTCGGTGTGCCGCAGATGGTCCGTCTGCGCGAAGGCGACGATCGCCACGTCTCGCATCTAGAGCAGCTCCTTGTACGCGTCGTAGTCGGCGTCGGGCTCGCCGGTCGGCCGGTAGTGGTCGGGGTGCCGCCCGCCCTCGGTCCAGACGGGTTCGACGCGCAGCCCCATGCGCACCTGGTCGTAGGGGATGCCGCCGATCCGTGCGTGCAGGGCGAGGTCCGCGCCGTCCAGGGCGATGTGCGCGTAGACGTAGGGGACGTCCATGTCGAGATTCTTCGCCTTGATGTTGACGATGCAGAACGTGGTCACGGTGCCGCGCGGGCCGACCTCGACCCGTTCGGTGGTGGCGACTCCGCAGGTGGGGCAGGCGCCGCGGGGCGGTACGTACACCTTGTGGCAGGACGGGCATCGCTCGCCGACGATGCGCTGCCGGGAGAGTGCGTCGAGGTACGCGCTCTGGGCGCGGCCGGGGGTGTACCGGTAGTCGAGCCGGGCGGGGGTGACGATGCCGGTGACGGGGTCGGTGAACACGCCGTCGTGCGGGGCGGGCCGGCCGGTCTCCTCGCCGTCGTACGGTTCGAAGCAGGCGATGTCCGTGATCGCGCCGGTCCGCTCGGCGGCCCAGCGGATCCGGACCCGCATGCCGGTGCGCACGGTCTCGGGGCCGGGTGCGGCGAGGGCGTGCAGGAGGGCGGTGTCGGCGCCGTCGAGCCGGACCAGGACCCAGGCGAAGGGGGTGGCGAGGGGCTGGGCGGGGCGCGGGGCGGGGTTCCAGGCCCAGGTGGTGACGGTGCCGGTGGCGGCGACCTCGGTCAGCTCACGGATCTCCTCCGCGGTGACGGGGTCGTACTCGACGGGCGGGACCAGGACCTTTCCCCCGGCGGTACGGACACCGAGGACGGTGCGTTCGCGCAGTCCGGTGAGGAAGGCGCTCTGGACGGGTCCGAGGGAGCGGGTGAAGGGGAATTCGACCACCAGCGGGGCGCTGAGGGCTTCGGGCACGGTTGCCTCCTCGGCTCAGGCGCGTCGGTAGACGGCCGGGCGCTGCTCGGCGAAGGCGCGGGCGCCTTCCTTGGCGTCGTCGGTCGCGAAGATCGGCCAGCCGCGTTTCAGTTCGGCGGCCAGCCCCTCGGTCTCGGTCATCTCGGCGGTCTCGTAGACGGAGGCCTTGACGGCTTCGACGGCGAGCGGTCCGCAGGTGTTGATCCGCTCGGCGACGGAGAGGGCCTCCTCCAGTGCGGTGCCGTCGGGGACGACCCGGCCGATCAGTCCGATGGCGGCCGCTTCCCCGGCGCTGTACGGGCGTCCGGTGAGGAGCATTTCGAGCGCGTGCGTCCGGGCGATCTGGCGCGGCAGCCGGACCGTCGAGCCGCCGATGGGGAAGAGTCCGCGCCGCACCTCGAAGAGCCCGAAGGTGGCGCCCGCACCGGCGATCCGGATGTCGGTGCCCTGGAGGATCTCGGTGCCGCCCGCCACGCAGTGGCCCTCCACGGCGGCGATGACCGGTTTGCGGGGGCGGTGGTGGCGCAGCATCGCCTTCCAGTGCAGATCGGGGTCGGCGGTCATCCGGTCCCGGTACTGCTCGCCCTCCATCCCTTTGCCCGCCAGGGCCTTGAGGTCCATTCCGGCGCAGAAGCAGCCGCCCGCGCCGGTCAGTACGACCGAGCGGATCGTGTCGTCCTCGTCCGCCGCCAGCCAGCCGTCGTACAACCCGACCAGCATCGGCAGCGACAGGGCGTTCTTCGCCTCCGGCCTGTTCAGGGTGAGCACCAGTGTGGCGCCCTCGCGCCGCACGGCGAGGTGTTCCGTACCAGCCATTGTCCGCCTCCCATCCAAAGACCTAGAACAGGTTGCAGTAGGTGGGGGCCCAGTTCAATAGTTTTCTGACAGCTAGTCAGATTTACTGGGCGGCACCTCTTCCCAGTTGCGCCTCCCGGCGCTCTAATGACCGCCGAACCAGTCAGTTTCCGGGGTCAGGAGGAACGGTGGAGTACAACCTTGCCGACCTGTTCGAGTCGGTCGTCGACGCGGTCCCGGAACGCGAGGCGCTCGTCTACCTCGACCATCCCGGTACGGGCGCGGAGCGCCGGCTGACCTACGCCGAGCTGGACGCGGCGGCCAACCGCCTCGCCCACCATCTGATCGAGGCGGGCATCGCCCCGGGCGAGCATCTGGGGCTGCACCTCTACAACGGGGTCGAGTACCTCCAGACCGTGCTGGCCTGCCTCAAAGCCCGCATCGTCCCGGTCAATGTGAACTACCGCTACGTGGAAGAGGAGTTGGTCTACCTCTACCGCGACGCGGATCTGGCCGCACTGGTCTTCGACGCCGAGTTCGACGAGCGGGTCGCGGCCGCCGCGCCGCAGGCCCCGGGCCTGCGGCATCTGGTGCGGGTGGGCGTGCCGGAAGCGGGGGCCGGGGGCCCGGACGCCGTCGCGTTCACCGATGCCGAGGCGGCCGGCAGCGCGGAGCGCGGCTTCCCGCCGCGGTCGGCCGACGACCAGTTCATCATCTACACCGGCGGCACCACCGGAATGCCCAAGGGCGTGATGTGGCGCCAGGAGGACCTCTTCTTCTCCGGCCTGGGCGGCGGCGCACCGACCGGCGAACCGGTGAAGTCCCCGCAGGAACTGGCCGAACGGGTCGCCGCGGGCGGTGACGGAATCACCTTCTTCCCCACTCCCCCGCTGATGCACGGCACCTCGACGCTCACCGCCTTCATCGGTTTCAACTTCGGGCAGCGGGTCGTGCTCCACCGCAAGTTCGTGCCCCAGGAGGTGCTCCGCACGATCGAGAAGGAGAAGGTCACCAGTGTGTCGCTGGTGGGCGACGCGATGCTGCGCCCGCTGATCGACGCGCTGAACGGCCCGCTGAAGGGCACCGACTGCTCGTCGATGTTCTCCGTGTCCAGCTCGGGCGCGATCATGTCGGACTCGGTGCGCGCGGAGTTCCAGGCCCTGGTGCCGACGGTGATGCTGCTGAACAACTTCGGCTCCTCGGAGTCCGGGTTCAACGGCACGGCGACGGCCGACTCGGGCCCGGAGAACGGGTTCCGACTCCAGGTCAACTCCCGTACGGCGGTGGTCGACCCGGCCACGTACGAGCCGGTGGCCCCGGGCGAGCCGGGGCGGATCGCCCAGCGCGGGCACGTTCCGCTGGGCTACTACAACGACCCGGACAAGACCGCGGAGACCTTCTTCCGCAGGGGCGACGAGCGATGGGTCCTGCTCGGTGACATGGCGACGGTGGACGAGGCCGGCATCGTCACGGTCCTCGGCCGCGGCTCGCAGTGCATCAACACCGGGGGCGAGAAGGTGTACCCCGAGGAGGTCGAGCAGGCGCTGAAGGCGCATCCGGACGTGTACGACGTGCTGGTCGCCGCGGTGCCCGACGAACGGTGGGGCAACCGTGTCGCGGCGGTGGTACAGCTGCGCGAAGGGGCACCCGAGCCCTCGCTCGACGATCTCCAGACCCATTGCAGGACCCGTCTGGCGGGCTACAAGATCCCCCGCCGGCTGGTGATCACCGGCCGGATCCAGCGCTCACCGAGCGGCAAGGCCGACTACCGGTGGGCCCGCTCGGTCGTCGAACCCCGGTGCGAATCCAGGGAATGACCGCACAGCGCCCGCGCGGCCGGAGCGGGGCCGGCCGCCGGGCGGCGGAGCCCGCGCAAGAGCGCTCGGCAGTAGGCAGCGCGTGCCGCGGCCCCGCGACGCCGCGACACCTACCGCCGAACGCTCTAAGCCATTCGGGCACGCCCCGAACCCATCCGCTCACCCTGTGTGGCAACCGGGGGAGATCGCCCATAGCTTCGGCTCATGAGGAAACGAAACATCAAGATCCTGGTCCCCGTCGCGGCCCTGTCGGCCGCGGGACTCGGCATGTCCATCCCCTCCGCCTCCGCCTCCGCCGCGAGCGCCCATGTGGTCCACCCGGGTCAGTCGATCCAGCGGGCGGTGGACGCCGCCCGGCCGGGTGACACCGTCGTCGTGCTGCCCGGCACGTACCGGGAGAGCGTCCTGGTCACCACGCCCGGCCTGACCCTGCGCGGCTCCGGCAGCCGTACCGTCGTCCAGCCGGCCGAGCCGGGCGCACGGGTCACCGACGCCTGCGCGAAGGCCGGCAACGGAATCTGCGTCCTGGGCCGGGCGGGCCACACCGTGGACGGTGTGCGCATCGAATCGCTGACCGTCTCCGGGTTCAAGAAGAACGGTGTCTGGGCCTCCTGGACCGACCGGCTGACCGTCCGGCGGGTCACCTCCGAGCACAACGGTGTCTGGGGCATCGCCCAGGAGCGCTCCACCCGTGGCGCGTTCGCGGGCAACACCGCCCGTGCCAACGGCGACGCGGGCATCTTCGTCGCCAACACCGTCGACGAGGAGGGCGGCGCCACCGACACCCTGGGCACCGAGCTCCGGGACAACACGCTCACGGACAACCGGATCGGTTTCACCGCCCGGCGTGTGCGCAACCTGTCGGTCCACGACAACAGCTTCACCGGCAACTGCAACGGTGTGTTCGTCGTGGGCGACGAGGGGAGGCCACAGGCCGGGGCGATGAGGATCGAGTCCAACGAGATCAGCGGCAACAACAAGTTCTGCCCCGCGACCGAACGGCTGCCGGCCATCCAGGGTTCCGGCATCGTGCTCACCGGCGCCGCGGACACCGAGGTCCGCTCGAACACGATCCGCGACAACTCCGGCGCCACCCCGATGTCCGGCGGTGTCGTCCTGTTCAAGAGCTTCGTGGGCACGAAGAACACCGGCAACACCATCAGCGGCAATGTCGCGCTCGGCAACAAGCCGGCCGACCTCGCCAATGGGGACACCGGCAAGGGCAACACCTTCACCGACAACGTCTGCACCCAGTCCGCACCGGCCGGGATGTGCTGACCGGTGCACCCCCGCACGAGGAGAAGCGAAACAGCATGACCACTGTGAGCCCCACCCCCGCCCCCACTCCCGCCTCCACCCCCGTCCACGCCGCCCTCCCGCACCCCGTCACTCCTCCTCAGCCCGCCATGCAGCTGCGTGAGCTCGTCTTCGGCGCGGCCAGGGCCGCCGCCGTGCGCGCCGCCGCCCGCCTGGGCGTCGCCGACGCGCTGGGCGAGACGCCCGCGACGGCACAGGAACTGGCGGCCGTGGTGCGGGTCGAGCCGGCACCGCTGCGTCGGCTGCTGCGCGCCCTGTCCTGCTACGGGATCTTCACCGAGACCCCGGACGGGGAGTTCGCCCACACGGAGATGTCGCGCCTGCTGCGCGAGGACGACCCCAACAGCCTGCGCGACATCTCGCTCTGGTGCACCGAGCCCTGGACCTGGGACGTCTGGCCGCACCTCGACGACGCGGTCCGCACCGGCCGGAGCGTCTTCGCCGACGTGCACGGCAAGGGGTTCTTCGAGTACCTCCACCAGGACGCCCACGAGTCCGCGCAGATCTTCAACCGGGCGATGACCACCTCCAGCGTGCAGTCCGCGCTGGACGTCGCCGAACTCCTCGACCTCACCGGGGTGTCCTCGGTCGCCGACATCGGCGGCGGCCAGGGGCACGTGCTGGCGAGCCTGCTGGAGAAGCACCCGTCCCTCCGCGGCACCCTGATGGACCTGCCGGGCGTGGTGGCCCGTGCCGACGCCCGGCTGCGGGACGAGGGCGCGCTCGTCGAGCGGACCCGGATCGTCGCCGGGGACTGCCGTGAGGCCATCCCCGTCCAGGCCGACCTCTACATCATCAAGAACATCCTGGAGTGGGACGACGACAGCACCCGCCGGACGCTGCGCAACATCGTCGCGGCGGGCCGCCCGGGAGCCAGGGTCGTCATCATCGAGAACCTCGTCGACGACACCCCCTCGATGCGGTTCACCACCGCGATGGACCTGCTGCTGCTCCTCAACGTCGGCGGCGCCAAGCACACCAGGGAGAGCCTGGTCACCCGGATCTCGGACGCCGGCCTGCTGATCGGCGAGGTCGTCGCGGTCAACGCCTACCTCCACGCGTTCGAGTGCGTGGTCCCGGACTGACCTCCCCGCCCCGGCAGCACGGACATCGCCCCGGGCCCGGCCTTGCGGCCGGGCCCGGGGCGATCGTCGTTCTCAGGCGGGGGTGCCGCGCTCCCACCGGTAGAACTCGTGGGCCATGGCGTCCTTGGGACCGCGCCAGGTCTGCGGGTCGTACGCGCTGACGTAGGCGGTGAGCTTGTCGCTGATGTCCTTGAACTCGGGGTGCTCGGTCACCTTCGCGATCTCGGGGCCCGGCGGCTGCTCCGACTCGATCAGGTGCAGGTACACGTCGCCGAACTGGAAGAGCTTGCGCCTGGTGACGCCGACGAGGTGCGGCAGTTCGCCGCTGTCGGAGGCTGCGAACAGCTCGGCGATGTCGGGCGCCGAACCCGGTGCCATCCGGGCGACGATCAGAGCGTGGTGCATCGGGGGATGCCTTTCTGGTTCCCGGCCCGGCCACCCGGCCGGGCGGCCGGGTGGCGAGCCGTCGGCGGACGGCGGGTCAGTTGGCCCCGACCGAGGCGGTGCGGCGCTCCCGGTCGCGCTGCTCGATCTTGTCCCGGATCAGCTCCATCTGGACCTTGGAGTTGCGGTTGATGTTGTCGGTCATCCAGGCGTCGTCGACGGGGGCGTCGGGACGCATCGCGAAGTCCTGGGCCCACCGCATCATGGTGCCGCCGGGAACCTCCGAGTACTCCCACCGGATGTTCATGTGCTGGAACGGACCGGGCTCGACACGGCGGGCGCGGACGGTGCGCGTGGCACGGTCCACGGTCCGCTCCGAGACCCAGCTCCACACCTTGTCGTTCTCGTCGGGGTGCATCGTCAGACGGAAGGTCGTGCTGTCGCCGTCCCGCTCGATGATCTCGACCGCGGCGTACTCGCTGAACAGCCGCGGCCAGTTCTCCAGATCGTTCGTCACGTCCCAGACCAGCTCCAGGGGGGCGGCGATGGTGATCTCGTTCTCGGTGTGTCCGGACACGTCAGGCTCCTGTCATGAGGCTGTTGTTGACGAGGTCGAGGAATTCCTGCGGGGTCTTGCAACGGTCCGCGTCGGCCGGCAGCGCCCGGCCGTGCCGGTTCTCCAGTACGCCCACGATGCCGAGGAGGCCCAGCGAGTCGAGGCCGTACTCGTCGAAGGCGGACCCGGGACGCTGCTCCATGTCGCGCGGGTCCACGGTGACTCCGGCGCCCTTCTTCATCAGGACGGCGAGCTCCGTGTAGGTCAGTCGGTCGGTCATGGGTACTTCTCCTTCTCACGTTCGGGGGTCGTCGGAGCACCGCAGCACCATCGCCGCGTTCGAGCCCATCAGCCCGCGGCTGAGCACCAGCGCCGTCCGCAGTTCGGCGGGGCGGGCGCTGCCGGTCACCACGTCGAGGTCGTGGCACACCTCGTAGACGTTCGGGGTGGGCGGTATGAGCGCGTTCTCCATGGAGAGCACCGCGGCGGCCACGTCCAGCACCGGTGCGCCGCAGTAGGCGCGCCCGATACCGGTCTTGGGCGCCGTCACCGGGACCCGCTTGCCGTACGCGCCGAGGGCGTCGGCGATCGCCAGCGCCTCGGCACGGTCGGCCGCCGGAACGCCGAGGGCGTCCGCGAAGACGACGTCGATCTCGTCCGGTGCGCAGTCGGCCTCCCGCAGGGCACCGATGATCGCCTGGGCGAGACCCTCCCGGGACTCCTCCCACCGGGCCGCCCCGGTGAACGTGGCCGCGTGCCCGGCGAGTTCGGCCCGTACCCTGGCGCCGCGCCGACGGGCCGACTGCTCCTCCTCGACCACCAGCATGGCGCCGCCCTCGGCCGGCACGAAGCCGCAGGCCTCCGAGGTGAACGGCCGGTAGGCGCGGGTGGGGTCCTCGACGGTGCTCAGGTCCTCGTAGCCGAGCTGGCAGACGACCGAGTAGGGCGCCAGCGGGGCCTCGGCCGCGCCGACCACCACCGCTTCGGCGCCGCCGCGGATCGAACGGGCGGCGTGCGCCAGCGCGTCCAGACCGCCGGCCTCGTCGCTGGCCACGACCGCGCACGGCCCCTTGAAGCCGCCGCGGATCGAGATCTGGCCGGTGCTGGCCGCGTAGAACCAGGCGATGGACTGGTACGGGCCCACGTAGGTGGGGCCCTGACCCCAGAGCCGCTGGAGTTCGCGCTGGCCGAATTCACCACCGCCGGAACCGGCGGCGGTCACCACTCCGACGTCGAAGGGGGAGTTCTCGTAGTCGGCGCGGCCGAGCCTGGCGTCGTCCAGGGCGATGTCCGCGGCGGCCATCGCGAAGTGCGTGAACTTGTCGGTCTGGACGAGGAAGCGCTCCTCGATCAGCTCGACCGCCTCGAATCCCCGGACCTCGCCCGCGACCCGCAGGGGCAGGTGTTCACAGCCCTCGCGGGTGACCCGGTCCAGGACGCTCATTCCTTCGTGCGTCCACTTCCAGAAGGCCTCGGTGTTGTTTCCGTTGGGGGCGACCACACCGATGCCGGTGACGACGGTGCGCCGGGCTTTGCGGGTTCTCATGGTGTCCTCCCACCTGTTCTGGTCAGGGCCACAGCGGACTGGAAGCCGCCGAACCCGCTGCCCACCGAGAGGACGCTGCGCAGCTTCAGGGGACGTGCGGTGCGCGGCACGTAGTCGAGGTCGCATTCGGGGTCGGGGGTCTCGTAGTTCGCCGTCGGCGGCACCGTCTGGTGCTCCAGGGCGAGTACGCAGGCCGCGATTTCTATCGCTCCGATGGCCCCCAGCGAGTGGCCGACCATGGACTTGATCGAACTCATCGGGATGTCGTAGGCGTGCGCGCCCAGGGCCCGCTTCACGGCGGCCGTCTCGTGCCGGTCGTTCTGCTTGGTGCCCGAGCCGTGCGCGTTGACGTAGTCGATCTGCGAGCCGTCCATACGGGCGTGGCCCAGTGCCCGGTTGATCGCCTCGGCCATCTCCAGGCCCTCGGGGGTCAGTCCGGTCATGTGGTAGGCGTTGCCGAAGGTGGCGTAGCCCGCGATCTCGCAGTACACGGTGGCACCGCGGGCACGGGCGTGCTCCAGTTCCTCCAGGACGAGGACCGCGCCGCCCTCGCCCATGACGAAGCCGTCGCGGCGCGCGTCGAACGGCCGGGAGGCGTGTTCGGCGTCGTCGTTGTTGGCCGAGGTGGCCTTGATCGCGTCGAAGCAGGCCACGGTGATCGGGGTGATCGGTGAGTCGGACGCCCCGGCGACGCACACGTCGACGCGGCCCTCCTCGATGGACTGGAAGGCGTACCCGATCGCGTCGAGGCCGGAGGTGCAGCCCGTGGAGACGGTCTGCACCGGGCCGTGCGCGCCGACCTGCTCGGCCACCGCCGAGGCGAGGGAGCTGGGCGAGAAGGCCCGCTCCAGATGGCGGCCGGCCGACTGGTGGTCGACGTCCCAGCGGGCCCCGCCCTCGCTGACCGCGACGTAGTCGTGCTCCAGCCGGGTGGTGCCGCCGACCGCGGTGCCCAGCGACACCCCCATGCGCCAGGGGTCCACCTTCTCCGGGTCGAGGCCCGCGTCGGCGAGGGCCTCCCGGGCGGCCACCATCGCGAACTGGATGTAGCGGTCCGACCGGTCGACGGTGTCGGCGTCCAGGCCGTGCGCCGCCGGGTCGAAGTCGCACTCGGCGGCGATCCGGGAGCGGAAGCCGGCCGGGTCGAAGAGCGTGATGCCGCGGGTCGCGGTGCGTCCGTTCGCGAGGAGGTCCCAGAAGGCAGGTGCGCCGATGCCGCCCGGGGCGACGACGCCCACGCCGGTGACCGCCACGCGGCGGGTCATGAGGCTGCCTCCGTTCGTTCCGGCGGCGCGACGCGGTCGGCGGATTCGGTGTGCTCGGTGTCGACGTGGCCGAGCTCCGGGCGCGGGGCGAGCGGGCCGAGGTGGAAGACCATGCGTGCCTCGACGTCGCCCACGTTGCGGAATCGGTGGCGTACATGGGGAGGGATCAGCAGGCCCTGGTCGGGCCGCATCCGGTGCGGTTCACCGTCCAGATCCACTTCCAGCAGACCGTTCACGACGTACACGAACTCCTCGGAGTACGGGTGGTAGTGCTCGCCGATGCGGTCGCCGGGCTGAACGATCGCCAGCCCCATGAAGCCGCTGGTCGCTCCCACCGCTGTCGGCGTGAGCATGGCGCGAAGGTCTCCTCCGCGCCTGCGGTTGGGCTGCGTCTCGCTGAGGTCCACGATGCGTGGCCGGTGCATGGTCATGACTGTTTCCTCCTGGCGCATTGCGCGTTGTGTTGACGGGTTGAGCGAGAACCCCCCAGGGGGCGGATGCGCGGTTCAGGACTCCATGGCCCGCCGATCCGTGATCAGGGTCATCTCGGACTGGCCGAGGAAGCGCGAGATCCCCTGCTCGTCCGCGGGTACGGCGTTGCTGGCGCCGTCGAGGAGACGCCCGAGCCTGGCCACCTTGCCGGGGCCGTCGATGCCCACCGCCTGGGCGGGCTGCGCGTCGATCGGTTCGACGGCTTCGAGGAGGCGGACGACGACGTCGTCGCGCTGGAAGATGGTGCTGCTGTCGATGATGCTCGCCGGGTCGTCGGCCGCTTCCTCGTCGTGCTCGGCGAGGAGGCGGGCCAGCGCCATGCCGCAGCCCTCCTTGGCCTGGTAGAAGAGCGCGTGGCGGCGGATGTCCTCCGCCTTGTGCCGGCCGGCGGTCACGTGGTGGACGGTGGGGAGCGCCGCCCGGGTGAAGAACATCCGGGCGGAGTCCGGGTCGCTGAGGTCCCGGTCCTGCTCCAGATAGGGGTTGATCGCCTCTTCGACGGCCCTGACCTCGGGCTGCCGGGCGACGTGGCGCAGGGCGGCGAGGAGATCGCCCTCGACCTCGACGGCCCGCACGACGCGGTTGCCGTGCATGAAGAGCGAGGTGCGGCGCAGTCGGGTGTCCTCGTCGACGCGTGCGTTGGGCGAGTCGTAGTCGGCCAGGATCTTGGCCACGACGTCCTCGGTGCCCGGCCTGACGGTGAAGGTGAGCGCGTGGCGCACCACCCCGTCGCCCAGGCGCGGGGACGCCTGGAGGCGGCTCCTGAACGTCTCGGGCGCCATCTCGAACGCCTTCCCGGTCTCCCGCAGGACGCTGAAGCGCAGCGAGCGGGTGTCGCGCACGCAGTTGTGCAGCGGCTGGACCGTCGCGACGTGCTCCTCGCTGTTCACCCAGGCGAGGAAGGGGGGCGCGCTGTCCCATTCGCTGGTGATCAGCCACTGCGAGGGGTTCTCGATGGACTGGCACAGCTGGTCGCTGATGTGGCCGGGGACGGACGCCACCTGATTGCGCAGGTGCTCGTACGCCTCCAGGAACTCCTTCTGGGCCCCGTCGTAGAGGTCCAGCAGCAGCACCACGCGCAGGCGGGAGCCGTCGAAGGCGGACTGGGAGATCCGTTCCGAGAGGGTGGTGGTCATCTTTCGATCTCCTTCGAGGCGGTTGCGCGGTCAGACCGGGTGGCATGCCGTCAACCGTCGGTTGGCGAGTGGATTCGGAGCGGGGACTCTCCCGGCGGATGTGAACGGTCCGCCCCCACGGCCGCGGGCATCGTCTCCGTGACCGATCGTGAAACGCTGGTCCGGGTGGCGCGAGATTTATGAACCGTTCAGGTGAGCGGGCGTCCGAACCGCTCTCACCAGGGCATTGAACAATGCAACCGAACGGCGTCCGAGCTGGAGCAACTGATGAACGAGAACGTCGACATTCGCGTACCGGTCCTCATCGTGGGCGGCTCCCTGGTGGGCCTGTCCGCCTCACTTTTCCTCGGCCGGCTCGGGATCGAACACCTGCTGGTCGAGAAACACCGGTCCACCTCGACACACCCGCGTGGCCGCGGCAACAACGTCCGCACGATGGAGGTGTTCCGCACGGCGGGTGCCGAGGCGGGCATCCGGCAGGCGGCCTCCGTCCTCGCCGACAACCACGGGATCCTGCAAGCCGGTTCGCTCACCGGGGACGACCAGGAGTGGCTGTTCAAGGAGATCGACCCGGGGGGCGGCATCGCCCGGTTCAGCCCGACCGGCTGGTGCCTGTGCAGCCAGAACGACCTGGAGCCGGTGCTGGTGAAGCTGGCCCGGGAGCAGGGCGGTGACCTGCGGTTCTCCACCGAGATGCAGAGCTTCGACCAGGATCCCTCAGGGGTGGACGCGGCACTGAAGAACCGGGAGACCGGCGAGCACATCAGTGTGCGCGCGGACTACCTCATCGCGGCCGACGGGCCGCGCAGCCCCATCCGCGAGCAGCTGCGCATCGGCCGTACGGGGCCCGGCGACCTCTTCCACAACGTCAGCATCACCTTCCGCTCCCGTCAGCTGGCCGATGTGCTCGGCGACCGGCGGTTCATCGTCTGCTATCTGACCAACCCCGCGGCGGACGGTGCCCTGTTGCCAGTCGACAACAAGAAGGAGTGGGTGTTCCACGCCCCGTGGCAGCCCCAACTCGGTGAAACCCTGGAGGACTTCACGGACGAGCGGTGTGCCGAGCACATCCGTACGGCGGTCGGGGCGCCGGACATCGACATCGAGATCACCGGCAAGGCGCCGTGGCACGCCGCGGAGCGGGTCGCCGAGCGGTACTCCTCCGGCCGGGTCTTCCTCGCCGGTGACTCGGCCCACGAGATGTCCCCCACCGGGGCGTTCGGCTCCAACACCGGTATCCAGGACGCGCACAACCTGGCCTGGAAGCTCGCCACCGTACTGAAGGGCGAAGCGGGCCCCGGCCTGCTGGACACCTACGAGGCGGAGCGGCTGCCGGTGGCCCGCGCGACGAGCGCACGGGCCTCGGCGCGCTCCAGCGAGCACAGCCACCCGGGGTACTCCGCGGCGCCGGGCGTGGGCGGCGGGAAGCAGGGCGGCATGCTCAGTGTGGCGCTGTGTTACCGCTATGCCCGCGGCGCCGTGCTGGGCGCCGACCCCGAGCAGCCGGTGGTGCCGCAGGGTGTGCAGTTGAACGGTGAACCGGGCAGCCGGGCACCGCATCTGTGGGTCCATCAGGGCGGTGATCGCAAGTCCACACTGGATCTGTACGAGCAGACGCTCGTGCTGCTCACTGACGGTGAGGACGTGGCGTGGCGCCGGGCGGCGGCGCGGGTCTCCGCCCGGCTCTCGGTCCGGCTCCAGACGTACGGCATCGGCCCGGGTGCCGATCTGGAGCCGGAGAACGGTGTGGACTGGGCCGAGCTGCACGGCACGACGTCCGCGGGCGCCGTGCTGGTGCGTCCCGACGGTTTCGTGGCCTGGCGTTCGGAGGGCCCCGCGGCGGATGCCGAGAGCACCCTCCACGAGGTTCTGGCCTCGCTGCTGCACCGTTCCTGACCTCGTCGCCGGCGCCCCGGGTGCCCTCAGGTCAGGCCGAACGTCCTGAGCTCCGCGAGGAATTCGTCGGGCCGCTCGGTGTGGACGAGGTGTCCGGCGTCGATGGTGACGAACCGGCCGTCGGGTATCCGCCCCGCCAGCCAGGCCAGGCTCTCCTGGGCGATCTGGCTGGTGGGGCCGCCGCCGATGACGAGGGTCGGGGCGGTGATCGCGCCGAGGAGTTCCCGCCAGCCGGGGTCCGGTTCGTTGAGCTGGGCATCGGTCGACGGCACCACCGGCCAGTCGAATTCCAGTTCTTCGCCGGGCCGTGGGGCGAGGCCGCGCGGCGGATCGAGCGGGAACGGCGGCGGCACCTCCTCCAGGACGAGTCGCCCGATCAGCCCCGGTTCCCGTTCGGCGAGCAGATAGGCGGCAGCGGCGCCCATGGAGTGCCCGATCACGGTGGCTCCCCACAGGTTGCGGGCCTCCAGGAAGGCGTGCAGGTCGTCCCGGAACAGTTCGAGGGAGTAGCGTCCGGGCCAGTCGCTGAGTCCGTGGCCGCGGAAGTCGAAGGCGTACACCCGGTGTTCGGCGGCGAGGAGCTCGGCGATCCGGGTCCAGGTCCGGCTGTCGCCGCAGCGGCCGTGGGCGAGCACGACGGGCGGTGCCGACGGATCCCCCCACACCCGGTAGGCGAGCCGGGTGCCCCCGGCCTGCACACTGCGCACCTCCGGGTCGAGAAAAGCAGCCACCGTACGGACGAAGGCGCCCGGGTCATCCAGCCAGGGGAAGTGCGCGGCGCCGCGCTGCACCACGAATTCGGCGTCGGGGAAGACCGCGACCAGTTCGGCGGCGCGGTCCGGGGTCGGTCCCGCGTCGTACTCCCCCGCGAGGACGAGAACCGGTGCGGTGACCGCCGCCAGTGCGGCGTTCGTGGCGGCCGGGTCGAAGACGCCGTCCTGGTAATAGACCTTTCCCGCCTCGGAGTTGGTCTGTCCGGGGCCGGCCTCGGCGTGGGTCCGGGCGGCGTCGTCCCAACGCCCGTAGGCGAACGGTGCGACGGCGGCGCGACCCCGGTCACCGGCGCGCCCGGCGAGGAAGTCGTCCAGGGCTGCCCGTGCCCGCGCGTACCAGGGTTCGTCGCGCCGGAGTTCGCTCGCCTCGCGCCAGTCCTGGTCGGTGACGTCGATGCCCACCGCCCGGGTGCCGGGGGTGACGAGCGTGAGCGTACGCAGCCGCTCCGGGTACCGGGCGGCGTAGAGCGCGGCCAGATTGGCGGAGGCGGAGTGGGCGAGCAGGTCGACGCGTTCCTCGCCGAGGTGTTCGCGCAGCGCCTCGACATCGTCGACCAGCCGGTCGCAGCGGTACGTCGAGGGGTCGTCCGGCACCGCGGAGTCCCCGGTACCGCGCAGGTCCGGCACCACGAGCCGGCGCCGGGCGGAGAGTCCGCCGAGGTCCCCCAGGTACGCACCGGCCCGCATCGGTCCGCCGGGCAGACAGATCAGCGGTGCGCCCTGCCCGAGAAGGCGGTAGGCGAGTTCGGTCCCGTCGTATGCGTGGAAGATCGGCATGCACGCCATCCAAACAGGGCCGGCCGGGTGGTGCGGCCGTGTTCGGTATGAGCGAAGTCGTGATCCCGATCGGCCGCGTCGCCCCTCTTGCCATCCGGCGGAGGATGCTGAATTACTGCTACCGAAAGATCGACCGAATGATCGGTCGCCTGCTCGGAAGAGGGAGATCCCGATGACGTCTCTGCTGGACGAGGCGGAACGACTGGGCCGGGACGAGCTGGAGGCACTCCAGCTGGAGCGGCTGCGGGCCACGCTGCGCCACGCGTACGAGAACGTCGGCCACTACCGGGCCGCGTTCGACCGGGCCGGACTGCGCCCGGACGACTGCCGTACCCTCGCCGATCTCGCCCGGTTCCCCTTCACGACCAAGGCCGACCTGCGGGACAACTACCCCTTCGGCATGTTCGCCGTACCCGAGGAGAGCATCCGCAGGATCCACGCCTCCAGCGGGACGACGGGCCGCCCCACCGTCGTCGGCTACACCCGACGGGACCTGGACACCTGGGCCGATGTGGTCGCCCGCTCCATCCGGGCCGCCGGCGGACGCCCCGGGCACAAGGTCCATGTGGCGTACGGATACGGGCTGTTCACCGGCGGACTGGGCGCACACTACGGCGCGGAGCGGCTCGGCTGCACGGTCGTCCCCGCCTCCGGAGGCATGACGGCGCGCCAGGTCCAGCTGATCCAGGACTTCCGCCCCGAGATCATCATGGTGACCCCGTCGTACGTGCTGACGCTCCTCGACGAGTTCGAGCGGCAGGGCATCGACCCCCGTTCGACCTCGCTGAAGGTGGGGATCTTCGGTGCCGAGCCGTGGACGGAGGAGATGCGGCGTGAGATCGAGGAGCGGTTCGCGATCGACGCCGTCGACATCTACGGCCTTTCGGAGGTGATGGGGCCCGGTGTGGCGCAGGAGTGCGTCGAGACGAAGGACGGGCTGCACATCTGGGAGGACCACTTCTATCCCGAGGTCGTCGATCCGCTCACCGGCGAGGTGCTGCCGGAGGGCGAGGAGGGCGAGCTGGTCTTCACCTCGCTCACCAAGGAGGCCATGCCGGTGATCCGCTATCGGACGCGGGACCTGACCCGGCTGCTGCCGGGCACGGCCCGGGTGTTCCGGCGGATGGAGAAGGTGACCGGGCGCAGCGACGACCTGGTGATCCTGCGCGGTGTGAATCTCTTCCCGACCCAGATCGAGGAGATCGTGCTGCGCACCCCGGGGGTGGCGCCGCACTTCCAGCTGAGGCTGACCCGCGAGGGCCGTCTCGACGCGCTGACCGTGCGGGCGGAGGCGCGGGCGGGGGCCACCCCGGAGCAGCGGACCGCGGCCGCGGCGTCGATCACGGCGGCCGTCAAGGACGGGATCGGGGTGTCGGTCGGGGTCGAGATCGTCGATCCGGAGACGCTGGAGAGGTCGGTCGGCAAGTTCAGGCGGATCGTGGACGAGCGCGGCGGGCGTTAGGGCATCGCCGGGAAGCCCGCCCGGCCCGTCGCGAGCGGGTGTCGGGGCCGCTCCGGGAAGTCGGCCCGGTCCGTCACGCGAACCGGTCGCGCAGCTCCCGCTTGAGGATCTTCCCGCTGGCGTTGCGCGGCAGTTCGTCCACGAACAGGACCTTCTTCGGGGCCTTGAAGTGGGCGAGCCGCTCGCGGGCGTGGTCGATGAGTTCGGCCGCCGTCGCGCCCTCGCGCAGCACGACGACGGCGGTGACGGCCTCGATCCAGCGCTCGTCGGGCAGTCCGACGACGGCGGCCTCGGCGACGGCGGGGTGGGTGTAGAGGGCGTCCTCGACCTGCCGGGAGGCGACGAGGACACCGCCGGAGTTGATGACGTCCTTCACCCGGTCGACGACGGTGAGGAAACCCTCGGCGTCGCGCACCGCGAGGTCGCCGGAGTGGAACCAGCCGTCACGGAAGGCCGCCGCGGTCTCCTCGGGCCGGTCCCAGTACCCCTCGCACAGCTGCGGTGAGCGGTAGACCACTTCACCGGCCGTGCCGTCGGGCACCTCCTTGCCGTGCTGGTCGACGACCCGGGCCTCGACGAAGAGGACGGGCCTGCCGCAGGAGTCCATCCGGCCCTCGTGCTCGTCCGGTCCGAGGACGGTGGCGAGCGGGCCGATCTCGCTCTGTCCGAAGCAGTTGTAGAAGGCGAGCGCGGGCAGCCGTTCGCGGAGCCGTTCCAGTACGGGGACGGGCATGATCGATGCGCCGTAGTACGCCTTTCGCAGCCCGCCGAGTTCGCGGGTGGTGAAGCCGGGGTGCCGGGAGATGCCGATCCAGACGGTCGGCGGGGCGAAGACGCTATCGGCCTGTCCCGACTCGACGAGGTCGAAGATCCGGTCGGCGTCGGGTGTGTCGAGGATGGTGTTCTGCGCCCCGACCGCGAGGTAGGGCAGCAGGAAGACATGCATCTGCGCGGAGTGGTAGAGCGGCAGCGAGTGGACGGGCCGGTCGGTGGCCCGCAGATCGAGTGCCGTGATGGCACTGACGTACTCGTGCACGAGCGCGCCGTGGGTCATCATCGCGCCCTTGGGCAGCGCGGTGGTGCCCGAGGTGTAGAGCAGCTGGACGAGGGCTCCCGCGCCCGGCTCGCGCTCCGGGGCGAAGGGGCGCGGGCGGGCGGTGGCCGCCAGGAGGGAGTCCGGTGCGTCGCGCAGCGCGCGTACGGGGAACGTGGCAGGAATCCGGTCGGCGAGGTCCGGGTCGGTGAGGACGAGGGCGCTGCCGGACTGTTCGAGGATGTAGGTGAGGTCGTCGCCGGTGAGGTTCTGGTTGACCGGCACATGGACCAGGCCGGCGCGGGCACAGCCGAGGAAGCCGATCAGATACGCGTCGGAGTTGTGCGCGTAGCAGGCGACCCGGTCGCCCGGGTGCAGTCCGTGTTCCTGGGTGAGGACGGCGGCGGCGGTGCTGACGGCCTCGTCGAGCTCCCCGTAGGTCCATGTCCGGTCCGCGTACCGCAGGGCGGTGCTCCCCGGGGCGCGCCGGGCGCTGCGTGCCAGGACTCCGTCGACTGTGCTGCTCCGTACACCTGTCATGGCGTGATCCTGTGCGGCCGGAACCCGCGGGTCAAGGGTCCGGACGCCGGTGGCGGTGTCGGCAGGGGCCGGGCCGCGGGGTCAGGGGCTGATCGCGAGGAAGACGAACGCGGCGAAGATCGAGAGGTGGACGCCGCCCTGGAGCAGGGTGGCGCGCCCGGGTACGACGGTCAGCGCGCCGACCACCACGGTGAGCGCGAGCAGCACCATATGGGTGGCGCCGAGGCCGAGATGGAGCGGCCCGTCGAGCCAGACCGAGGCGAGGGCGATGGCCGGAATGGTCAGGCCGATGCTCGCCATCGCGGAGCCGAGGGCGAGGTTGAGACTGGTCTGGACGCGTTCGCGGCGGGCGGCCCGCACCGCCGCCAGGGTCTCCGGCAGCAGCACCAGCAGCGCGATGACGACCCCGACCACCGCCTGGGGCATCCCGGCCGCCTCCACCCCGGACTCGATGGTCGGCGAGACGGACTTGGCGTCTCCGACGACCGCGACGAGCGCGACCAGCAGCATCACCAGGCTCAGGGCGGTGGCGCCCCGGCCGGGCAGTGGCGCGTGGTGCTCGTCCGGTTTGAGCGCACCCTCCGGGGTGAGGGGCAGGAAGTACTCGCGGTGCCGCACCGTCTGCACGGCGACGAACAGCCCGTACAGGAAGAGGGAGGCGACGGCGGCGAAGGCCAGCTGGGCGGTGGAGAACTCGGGGCCCGGTTTGCCGACGGTGAAGGTCGGCAGGACCAGGCTGAGGGTGGCGAGCGTGGCGACGGTCGCGAGGGCCGCCCCGGAGCCTTCGGCGTTGAAGACGACGACGCGGGAGCGGACGGCGCCCACGAGCAGGGAGAGTCCGACGATTCCGTTGCAGGTGATCATCACTGCGGCGAAGACGGTGTCGCGGGCGAGCGCGGACGTCTTGGGGCCGCCGTCCACCATCAGGGTGACGATCAGGGCCACTTCGATCACGGTGACGGCGACGGCCAGGACGAGCGAGCCGAACGGTTCGCCGACCCGGTGGGCGATGACCTCGGCGTGGTGCACGGCGGCCAGGACGGCGCCCGCGAGACAGAGCGCGACCACGGCGACGGCGGACGGCGGCAGCTGCCGCCCCCAGCTGAAGACCAGCGCGAGTGCGGCGACGATCGGCACGACCACCGTCCACCGGGTAGCCAGTGTCCGGATCGTCGCGCGCGCGTTCATGGGCCACACCCTGCCAGAGCGGGTGCGGGGGCGCTCGTCGGACGGCGGCCGGACGGCGGCTCACAGGGCTCGCGCGTGGCCTTCCCAGTACGGGTCGCGCAGCCGACGTTTGTAGAGCTTGCCGTTGGGGTCGCGGGGCATCACGTCGATGAAGTCGACGGTCCGGGGGCGCTTGTACCCGGCGAGACGCTGTTCGCAGTGGCGCAGGATCGCGGCGGCGAGCTCCTCCCCCGCCTCCTGTCCCGCGGCCGGTTCGACGACCGCCTTGACCTCCTCGCCCCAGTCCGGGTGCGGGATGCCGAAGACGGCGACGTCGGCGACCCCGGGGTGGCCGAGGAGGGTGCCCTCGATCTCGGCGGGGTAGATGTTGACGCCACCGGAGATGATCATGTCGATCTTGCGGTCGCGGAGGAAGAGGTAGCCGTCCTCGTCGAGGATGCCGAGGTCGCCGACGGTGAAGAAGTCGCCGATGCGGTTCTTCCGCGTCTTGGTCTCGTCCTTGTGGTAGCTGAATCCGCCGGTGTTCATCTTCATGTAGACGGTGCCGAGCTCGCCGGGCGGCAGCCGGTTGCCGTCGTCGTCGAAGACCGCGAGTTCGCTGATCGGCCAGGCCCTGCCGACCGTGCCCGGTTTCTTCAGCCAGTCCTCGGCGGTGGCGAAGGCGCCGCCGCCCTCGCTGGCCGCGTAGTACTCCTCGACGCACCGCCCCCACCAGTCGATCATGGCGCGTTTGACGTGGTCGGGGCAGGGCGCGGCGCCGTGGATGGCGTGCCGCATGGCCGTGACGTCGTAACGGCTCCTCACCTCGTCGGGGAGGGCGAGGAGGCGGTGGAACTGGGTCGGGACCATGTGTGTGTGGGTGCAGCGGTGGGTGTCGATGAGCCGCAGCATCTCCTCGGGCGTCCATCGGTCCATCAGCACCAGCGGGTGGCCGATGTGCAGGGACGCGCCCGCGAACTGCAGCACGGCGGTGTGGTAGAGCGGTGAGCAGACCAGGTGGACGTTGTCGTCGAACGGTTTGATGCCGAAGATGCCGAGGAATCCGCCGAGGTGGCTCTCCTCGGGCAGCCGGCCGGAGAGCGGGCGGCGGATGCCGCGCGGGCGGCCCGTGGTGCCCGAGGTGTAGTTCATGACCCAGCCCAGGGTGCGGTCGTCCGGGGCCTGTCCGGACTGCCCTTCCGACAGTTCGGCGTACGGGCGGAAGCCGTCGACCGTGCCCACGGCGAAGCGGTGGGTGGCCGGCAGTTCCGCCTCGTCGGCGGCCTCGGTCGCGGCCTGGGCGAACCGCTCGTGGGCGATGAGCACCTTGGCGCCGGAGTCGGCGACGATCCAGGCGATCTCGGGGCCGACGAAGTGGTGGTTGACGGGTACGAGGTAGAAGCCTGCCTGGGAGGCGGCGAGGTAGGCGGTGAAGAACTCGACTCCGTTGGGCAGCACGACCGCGAAGGCGTCGCCCCGCCGCAGCCCGGCCGCGCGCAGTCCGTGGACGAGGCGGTTGGCGGCGGCGTGCAGCCGGCCCGCCGTCCACTTCTCGCCGTCGGGTGCGGTCAGGACCGTGCGGCCGGGGTCGGCGGTGGCCTGGGCCCAGAAGCCGTTGGGCGGCGGGGTCATGAGTCGCTCCGTCCGGCGATGCGGTTGATCCGGTCCACGGCACGCTCGAAGCCGCGGGTCAGGTCGTCGAAGACGGCCTGCACGCTGCGTTCGCTGTTCATCCGGCCGACGATCTGGCCGACGGGGGTGCCGAGCAGTGCGCCGGTCTCGTACTTCTGGATGCGCGATACGGCGTCGGCCACCAGCAGTCCCTGGAGCGGCATGGGAAGGGTTCCGGGCCCTGCCGGGCCGTCCCAGGCGTCGGTCCATTCGGTACGGAGCTGACGTGCGGGTTTGCCGGTGAGCGCGCGGGAGCGGACGGTGTCCCCGGAACCGGCCGCGAGGAGTTTGCGGGTCAGCGCACGGGAGTGGAGGTCGGCCTCCTCCGTGGTCAGCCAGAGGGAGCCGAGCCAGACGCCCTGGGCGCCGAGGGCGAGTCCGGCGGCGATCTGCTCGCCGCTGCCGATCCCGCCGGCGGCGAGGACGGGCAGGGGTCCGACGGCGTCGACGACGTCCGGGACCAGGACCATGGAGGCGATCTCTCCGGTGTGGCCGCCCGCCTCGTACCCCTGGGCGACGACGATGTCGATGCCCGCGTCGGCGTGGTGGCGGGCGTGCTTGGCGCTCCCGGCGAGGGCGGCGACGAGCACGCCCCGGTCGTGGGCACGCCCGACGACGTCGGCGGGCGGCGATCCGAGGGCGTTGGCGAGGAGGGCGATGGGGTAGTCGAAGGCGACGTCGAGCTGGTTGCGGGCGACCTCCTCCATCCAGCCGGTGATCCGCCAGCCGGACGCCTCGCCCTCGGGGAGTTCCGGTACGCCGTGCTTGGCGAGGGTCTCCTGGACGAACTGGCGGTGCCCGGCCGGGATCATCGCCTCGACGTCGGCCTCGGTCACCCCCTCCACCTTCCTCGCGGGCATGACCACGTCGAGGCCGTAGGGCTTGCCGTCGGTGTGCTCCTGCATCCAGTCGAGGTCGCGCGCGAGGTCGTCGGGGGCGGTGTAGCGGACCGCGCCGAGTACGCCGAACCCGCCGGCCCGGGTGATGGCCGCGGCCACCGCGGGGAACGGCGTGAAGCCGAAGATGGCGTGCTCGACTCCCAGTTTCTTGCTCAGCTCCGTCTCCATGGGCCGCAGGATGCCGCAGCCGGGCATCCGAGGGAAGAGATTTTCTGATGCAGTGTCAGATTCTTTGTGACGCAGGGGACCTCCGTGGCGGCGGGGGTGACAGTAATCTCTGCGGCGGCAGGAAGTTTCATTGTCGGACGAAATTTAGAAAGTTACTTTCGCGCAGTGGGAAGGGGTTCCGGATGACCGAGGACGCGGCGGGCAGAGGGATCAGCCGACGCAGGCTGGGTGGTGGGATGCTGGCTCTGGGCGGGGCACTCGCCCTGGCGCCGATTCCGTTCGCGGAGCGGGCGTCGGCCATGGAATCGAGGGCGGAGGCGTCGGACATGCGCGCGGGAACCCTCGGGGGCGCCGCGTCGGGACCGGCCCGGCCGACGCTGCGGCGCGGACCGGCCGCCCGTGCGGGTCTGCTCCAGGAACCCCTGGACCAGCTGGTGGCCGACGCGGAGAAGTTCCTCGCCGACTCCCCCGGGCATCCCTGGTACGCGGGTGCGGTGCTGCTCGCCGGGCGCGGTGGCACGGTGGCCCTGCACCGGCCGATCGGCAAGGCCGTGCGCTACGCGGCGTACGACGAGAAGACCGACACCGGGGTGGAGTTCCCGCCCGACCGGCAGATCCCCATGGCCGAGGACACCGTCTTCGACCTGGCCTCGGTCTCGAAGCTGTTCACCTCGATCCTGGCCGTGCAGCAGATCGAGCGCGGGACGCTGGAGCTGGAGGCGAAGGTCGCCTCGTACCTGCCCGATTTCGCCGGCGGCGGCAAGCAGGACATCACGATCCGTCAGCTGCTCACGCACACCTCGGGCTTCCGCGCCTGGATCCCGCTGTACAAGGCGCCGACGCGCGAGGGGAAACTGCAACTGCTGTGGGACGAGGTGCCCGCCAGCCCGCCCGGCACGGTGTACCTCTACTCCGACCTCAATCTGATCTCGCTCCAACTGGTCCTGGAGAAGATCACCGGCCGTACGCAGGATGTCCTGCTCCGCGAGCGGATCACCGCCCCGCTCGGGATGCACCGCACCCGCTACAACCCGCCGGCCTCCTGGAAGCCGAAGATCGCCGCCACCGAGGACGCCCGGCTGCCCTGGTCCGGGCTGGAGCGCGGACTGGTCTGGGGCGAGGTGCACGACGAGAACGCGTACAGCCTGGACGGGGTGGCGGGCCACGCCGGGGTCTTCTCCTGCGCCTGGGACCTGGCGGTCCTCGCCCGTACGCTGCTCAACGGCGGGGTGTACGGCCGCGCGCGGATCCTCTCCGCCGCATCGGTCGACCTGCTGTTCACCGACTTCAACACCGCGTTCCCCGGCGATGCGCACGGTCTCGGTTTCGAGCTCTACCAGCACTGGTACATGGGGGCGATGGCCACACCGCGCACCGCCGGCCACACGGGCTTCACCGGCACCAGTCTCGTCCTGGACCCGACGACCGACTCCTTCCTGATCGTCCTCGGCAACTCGGTCCACCCGGTCCGCAATTGGCGTTCCGGCAGCGCGCCGCGCGTCGCCACGGCCAATCGCATGGCGCGCGCCGTCGCGGTCCGCCCCACGCGCGGTCGTACCGCATGGTTCTCGGGGATGGCGAGCGCCACCTCGGCCACGCTCACCCTGCCGACGCTGCGACTCGCCTCCTCGCACGCCCGGCTGAGCTCGGCCCTGTGGTGGGACACCGAGCCCGGGTCCGACTTCCTCTTCCTGGAGGCGTCGGCGGACGCCGGAGCGACCTGGCAGCCCGTACCGTTCACCACCGTGCCGACGGCGGAGAAGCCCCGCACCGAGCCCGAGCCGCATCCCACCGGCACGGCCTCCGGCTGGTCCGGCCGGGTATGGCACCACCTCGAAGCCGACCTCGCCGCCTGGCGCGGCAAGGAGGTGCGGCTGCGGTGGCGGTACACGACGGATCAGCTGTACGTGGGGCGCGGCGCGTACGTGGACGCCGTACGGGTCGAGGACGGCCACCGGACGGTCTTCGACGAGAGCCGGCCCGGCGACGCCGCTCGGATCGAGGCGCTGGGCTGGACGACGTCGGCGGACTAGGGCCTGGGAGCGGGGGTGGAAGGCCGGCCGCGCCCGGTCATGAAACCCGGTGAGCCTCCGGTTCCGCTCCACCCAAGCATGCCGCTCCCGGACGCCTCGGAGATCTCGACGTCATCCCTGCCGTGCCGCCGCCAGCCGCCCCCGTGCGGCGGCCTGGATCTGGGACGGCCCGAGCCCCCACTGGAGGGTGCGTCCGACGGCCGTCGCCAGGGGCCGGTCCCAGCCGGTGCGGACGGGGGCCGGGCGGTGGATGCCGAGTTCGGTGCGGGCCCAGTCGGGGAGGAGCCCGACCGAGGCGTTCGTGAGCAGGCCCACGGCCAGCCGCTCCCGCCGTGTGCGTCCAAAGCGGCGGAGGAACAGGACCGAGTCCAACGCGGCCGGGGTGGCGTGGAGTTCGGGGCGGAGACGGGCCAGATAGCGCTCGGCTTCGAGGGATGTGCGCGGTACGTTCCGTGCGCCCAACGCCTCGGCCATGGGGGCGGCCTGGCGGTAGTAGGCGTCGCACTCGGCGGGGGTCAGCCGGAGCGGCCGGGGTGCGTAGGCCTGGTGGCCGGCGAGGAAGCTGCGCACCTCGGCGGTGTGCACCCAGGTGAGCAGGTCGGGGTCGTCCGCGCGGTACGGCCGGCCGTCGGGGGCGGTGCCGTGCACCCGGGTGTGGATCCGCCGGACGAGGTCGATCACCTCGCGGGCGGCGTCCGAGGAGCCGAAGGTGGTCGTGGTGATGAAGCGTACGGTTCCGTTCAGCCGCCCGACCGGATCGGCGCGGAAGTCGGAGTGCTGGTCGACCCCCGCCATGGCCAGCGGATGCAGCGACTGGAGCATGAGCGCGGCGAACCCGCCGGTGAGCATCCCGGTGGCGTGCCCGTGCACCCGCCACACCGGATTCCCCGGGGCGATCCCGAACAGCCCGGGATCACCGGGCGGCCCCGCGTACCGCTCCAGCTTGAGATCCCCGCCGTGCATGGTCGCCGTGAGTTCCGCCGCGATCCGTTCCCGCAGTCCCACCAGCGCCTCCAGGCTCCGTTTCCGTCAGCCGAGCGTACCGACCCGTCCGGCGAGCACGGCCACGAGGATGAGCAGTCCGCACAGAGGATTGGTGCCGAACGCCCACCCGCAGGCTCCGGCATCCGCAGGGTCGGCCCGCCATACCTGCCATCCCAACTGCCCCGCGACCACGCACAGTCCGGGCCAGTACAGCGGCCCGAGCCCGGCCACGATCCCGAACCAGGCGAGCAGCACCACACACCCCGCGTACACCCCGCCCACCGCCACCCGGCTGTGCCGCCCCAGCAGCACGGCGGCCGACCGCACTCCGGCCCGTACATCGGCCTCCCGGTCCTGGCAGGCATAGATCACGTCCGTCCCCACGGCCCAGCAGATCAGCGCCCCGTACAGCACCCCGCCCACGAGCCCGAGCCCTCCGGTGAGCAGGCCGTACACCAGCGGAACCGTCCAGTTCATGGTGATCCCCAGCCACACATGCGGCCAGTGGGTGATCCGCTTCATATACGGATACACCGCCGCGAGGGGCGCCCCGGCCGCCGCCCACACCACGGCCTCCACACTCCAGAACCCCATCACCAGCGGAGCGACGGCCCCCACCACGACACACAGCACCAGTGCCCGCCCGGCCGCCAGTCGCCCGGAGGCGACGGGCCGCCCCGCCGTACGCGGCACCTGTGCGTCGAACCGCGCGTCCAGCACATCGTTGAGCCCGCAGGCGGCCCCTCTCGACAGCACCCCGTACACCAGGAGCAGCAGCCCGAGCAGGCCCCCGTCCCGGGGCCCGGCTATCGCCCCCAGGGCTATCCATCCGGGCACCACCAGCAGCCAGGCGCCCACCGGCCGGTCCAGCCGCAGCAGCTCCAGATACGGCCGCACCCCGGCGGGGGTCCGCCCCACCAACCGGGCGGCACGGCCTTGGGCCGGGCCTTGAGTCGGGCCTTGGTCCGGGGCTCGTACGGCGACGGTCATACCGATTCATGTCCCTTTCCAGGGGATTGCATACCGAGCGGTCCAACCTAGCCCGGCCAGATGGTGCCTTCAAATGAAGGGCGGACTCGACCGGCGACATCTACCGGCTCGCATCAATCGACTTGTGCGTGGGGTGATGATCCGTCAATTACCATATGCACTCCTGTCATTGACCCGTACACGGTCGCCGCAAGTCTGTCCGGCAGCCGTCCGCGCACGGCACAATCGCTCGTATGGTGATCAACGCGAGCGCGCGCCCCACCCACAACGGCCCGGTCGCCCTCGCACGTGGGTTCATGACCGGCCGCGTGACCGGAGGATCGCTCGCCGCGCTCGTCGTCGCCACGATCGCCGAGATCGTGCCACTGTTCGTCGCGGGCCTGTGCCTGCCTCTGGTGTATGGCCTCCTGTTCTCCCTGGCCGGGATGCCCCGGCGTGCCCGCGAGGCGGCCGTGGTGCCCCGCACCGCGCTCGCGAGGATCGAGAGCCTGCACGCCATCGGGGGTGAATCGGCGGACATCCCGATCCAGTTCGTCCTCACGGTCGATCCGGGCGACGCCCCGGCGTACCGCGTCGGGATGACGGCGGGCATCAACCTGGTCGACGTCCCGGAGTACCGGCCGGGCGGCACGGTGGTGATCGAGTACCCGGCGGACCGGCCGTGGCGGGTACGGCTCGTCCGGCGGCCGGGCCCGGAATGGCGGAGCCGGGCGGAGACGGCCCGTATCGGCTCCGCGCCCGCGTCCACCATGGTCCGGCGGCCTCCCGAGGGCCGTGCGTTCGGGCTGGTCATCCTCATCGGGACACTGTTCGGCGCGGCGGCCGTGGTCCTGCTGTTCTTCCCGGACCTCGCCGACCGGGAGGACTCCGCACCGGCGGTCACCGTCGTCGTCCAGGACGGATGATGTCGGTGGTCTCCTCCCCGGCCGAAGTCGCGGCACCCGGCTTCGACCCGCGCCGCCCGCCTCCCGTCGGAGGCTCCGCTCCGGGGCACACCCGCCGACGGGACGGACGGCGCCGCAGCGGAGAATGCCCCGATGACCACATCACCGCAGAACTGGGCGCGCGCCGAGCGCCTCGACGCCGACCGGACGGCGGCCGCCGTGTACGCCGGGACAGGTGTGGAGCTGGTGGTGGAGGGGCCCTGTCCGGGCGGTGAGGTGGGTGCCGCGTACGTGCGCGGGCCCGACGGCCGCCGGTCGGTCCTCAAGTCGCGGCCGGACACCCGGGTCGAGGAGCTGCGGGCGGGTCCGCTGGCGGTGTGCGAGGTGTTGCGCGCTCGTGGATATCCCTGCCCGTCGACGGAGTTGACGCTCCAGGTGGGCCGTGCGGCGGTGCTGGTCCAGCAGCTTCTGCCGGGCACACCGATGGAGCGTCTGGACCACCACGGACTGGATCAGGCCCTCGCCCTCAATGCCTCGCAGGCGGGCCTGCTGGCCGAGCACCCGCGGATCCCGTCGATGAACCTGTATCTGCTCGACGACGGCCCCGGCTACTGCCTCCACGATCCGCTGCGCCATCACAACCGGCGCAGCGCCGCCCTGGAGCAGCGGATCAGGACGACGGGGGCCGGCCACCCCCGCCGACTGGCCGGGGACGACGTCGTGCACCAGGACTTCCACCACGGCAATCTGCTCGCCGTGGACGGCACCGTCACCGGGGTCATCGACTGGGACGGCGCCGGGCGGGGAGACCGCCGTTTCGACCTGGTCACCCTGCGCTTCGGACTGCACGCCGACGAGCAGCCGCCGGGGGTCGTCCGTCGACTCGACGCCATCCTGGACGCCCTGCCCGAGGACATCCTGCGCCCCTGCTGGGCCCATATGAGTCTGCGCATGACCGACTGGGCCATCCGGCACTTCACCACGGGCGAGGTGGAGCACTGGATGGATCTGGCCGAACAGCGTCTGTGACGGATCCGTTCCGGCCGGGCGCTGTAGATTCCGGTGATGCTCTCCGACTGGAAGAACGATCGCATAGGCAGCGCCCTGCGGGGCGGGAACCCGACCGTCCTGCGGCGCCTGGAGGCGGGATTCGCGGTGATCGGGGACGTTCAGTTCCTGCCGGGGTACTCGGTGCTCCTGGTCGACGAACCACGGGTGCAGCGCCTGTCGGAGCTCCCGAGGGCGAAGCGGCTGGCCTTCCTGTCCGACATGGACCGGCTCGGCGAGGCCGTCGAACGGGCCTGCCGCCGTGCTGACCCCGCATTCCGCCGGGTGAATCTGGAGATCCTCGGCAACACCGACGGTTTTCTGTACGCACATGTGTGGCCCCGCTACGAGTGGGAGCCGGGCGATCTGGTGGGCATGCCCGTCTGGTTGTATCCCCGGGACCGGTGGAACGAGAGACGTTTCGCGCTCGGCCCTCGGCACGACGCGCTGCGGGCGGCGATCGGGGAGGAACTGGACCGGTTGTCCGAGGAGGACCGGCCGGTCGTCCTTGGCCCCGGGGCGCCGGGCGCGGCGGGCGCGGGAGCGGTGTGAAGACGGCTGCCGAACCGGTGTCAGCCCCTCCGACGCCCTTGCGGGTTCCCGCTTTCCGGCGGTTCGTTCTCGCCGATCTCATCTCCGCGACGGGCTCCGCGATGGCTCCCCTCGCGCTCGCCTACGCGGTGATCGGGCAGGGTGGCGGAGCGGGCGCGCTCGGTGTCGTGCTGGCCACCACCTCCGTTCCCACGATCGTTCTCACGCTGGCGGGCGGCGTTCTCGCGGACCGGTTCTCCCGCAGCCGGATCCTGTTTCTGGGCAACCTCCTGGCCGCACTCGCCCAGGGGGCACTCGCGGCGCTGGTGGCCGCGGACCGAGCGACGACCACCTCGATCGCCGTGTGCGGCTTCGTGTCGGGGGTGGCCGTGGCCTTCACCGGACCGGCCGCGACGGGCGTGGTGGGGCAGATCGTCGCGGCGGAACACCTGTTGCGGGCCAATGCGCTGGTCCGGCTTCCGGGCAATGCCGTCAAGGTGCTCGGCCCGGTGGCCGCGGGGCTGATCATCGCGGTCGGCGGCCCGGCCTGGGCCCTGTCCTGGGACGCGCTCAGCTTCCTGGCCGCAGCGCTCCTGCTGCTCGGTCTGCGGCTGGGCTCGCCGGTCACGACGAGCAGTGCCCTGGCCGATCTGCGGGCGGGCTGGGCCGGGTTCCGGTCGCGGACCTGGCTGTGGACGTACACCGCCTCGGGCACGGTGGTGGTCGCCGCGTGGCTGGCCGGGTTCCAGTTGCTCGGCCCCGTGGTCGCGGCCGAGCACTACGCGGGGGCGCGTTCCTGGGGGCTGGTCCAGGGCGCGTTCGCGTTCGGGCTGCTGGCGGGGACGGTGGTGTGCCTGCGCTGGAAGCCGTACCGGCTGCTGGCCGTCGCCGTCGTCACCGGTGCCGGACTCTGTCTGCCCCCGGCCGCGCTGGGCCTCGGGCTGGGCCTGCCCTGGGTGCTGCTCGCCGCCGCGCTCGCGGGCGTCGGGCTGGACATCGCCATCGTGGCGTGGAACACCGCGCTCCAACAGCACGTGCCGCAGCAGGAGGTGGGCCGGATGAGCTCGTTCAACGGTGTCGGGGAGCGGCTCGCCATCCCGCTGGGCTATCTGATCACCGCGCTCGCCGTGCACGCCTGGGCCGACCGGACCGTCCTGCTGGTCTGTGCCGGTGTCATCGGGTCGGCCACACTCCTCAACCTCTGCGTCAGGGACGTGTACCGCGTCAATCGCCTCTGAGCGCGGGCCGGAAGGCGCGCCCGGCGGGGGCCGCGGGTTCGCGGGCCCGTCCACGGTCGGCCGCGCCTTCCGGGCGGATCAGTAGGAGTGGTCGGCCGTGACGTCGGCCGAGAGGTGGAGTGTCCGTTCCGCCGTCGTCGTGCGCAGGGCCAGAAGGGTCTGGGCGAGTGCGTCGACGGTGACCAGGTGGGCGATGCGGCTGGCCGTGGTCTCCAGGCCGAAGACCATGTCCTGTCCCCCGGCGACGAGGGTGTGCGTACTGGTCTCGCTCAGTGGTGAACGGGCGTAGCTGGTCAGTCCGATGACCTCGGCTCCGGCCAGGCGGGCGCGGCGGGCGGTGTCGACGGTGCTGCGGGTCGCGCCGGTGTGGCTGATGGCCAGGCATACGGCGCCCGGCGGGAGTTGGGCGGCGGAGAGCTGGGCGGTGAGGGCGTCGGCGGGGGCGTCGACTACGCAGCCGAGGGCGCGCAGGCGGTAGGCGGCGTCGGCGGCCACGGCGGCGGAGAGGCCGGACGCGGCGACCACGACGCGGGGCGCCGCGTCCAGGGCGGCGGCGGCGGACCGGAGCCCGGCGGGGGTGAGAGTGGTGGCGAGGTCGTCGAGTGCCTCGCGGGAGGCGTGCAGCGTGTCGGCGAGCGCACGGGCCGCCGGGTCGTCGCCGGGGGCGGTGGCCGGTGCGCCGGGCCCCGGGCCCTGGCGTGCTGCCGCGATCTTCAGCTCCTGGTAGCCGCGGAATCCGAGGCGCTGACAGGCGCGGACGACCGAGGACGGAGCCGTACCGGCCAGGTTGGCGACATCGCTGACGCTGAGCCGGACGAGGTCGGGCCCCTGGTCGAGGATCACCTGTACGACGCGGGCCTCGGTCTCGCGCAGTTCCGGCAGCCTGGCTCTGATGTGGGCACCGAGCCGGTACCCGTCACTGGAATTCTGTTCCATGTGATTAGAGTAGCGCGGAAATCTGTTCCAGATACTCTGTCGCCGCAGGGAGTCCCGTCATGCCCTCGTTCCTTCCCCCGGGCTCAGCCGTGCCCGCGGCCGTGCTCTGCGCCGCCGTTCTCCATGCCCTGTGGAACGCGATGGCTCACCGCATCACCGACAAGCTCGTCGGTTTCACCCTCATCAACCTCGCGTACACCGGATGTGCGGCGGCCATGGTCTGCTTCGTTCCGCTGCCCGAGGCCGGGGCCTGGCCGTTCATCCTGGTCTCCGCCGCACTGGAAGTGCTCTCCCAGCTCTTTCTGCTGCGGGCCTACCAGCTGGGGGACTTCGGCCAGATGTACCCCATCGCCCGGGGCACCGCGCCGCTGCTCGTGGCCGTCGCCTCCGTGACGCTGCTCGGGCAGTCGCTCGCCGCCGCCGAGATGGCGGGCGTACTGGTGATCTCGGCCGGACTGGCCGGACTGGCCTTCGCGAACGGGCGGCCCGGTCGCGCACAGCTGCCCGCGCTCGCCGCGGCGGTGGCCACCGGGGTGGTCATCGCGGGCTACACCGTCGTCGACGGCACGGGGGTGCACCGGTCCCAGACCGTCATCGGCTACATCGCCTGGCTCTTCCTCTGCCAGGGCCCCGTCCTGCCGCTGCTGGCACTCGCCCGGCGCGGCCGTCCGCTGCTCGCACAGCTGAAACCGGCCTGCGGGATCGGCCTGACCGGCGGCGTCATCTCACTGACCGCCTACGGCCTGGTCATCTGGGCGCAGGCCCACGGCGACCTCGCGACCATCGCGGCGCTGCGCGAGACCAGCATCCTCATCGCGGCGCTGATCGCCACGCTCCTGTTCCGCGAACGGTTCGGCCGACTGCGCCTCACCGCCGGCGCGGCCGTCCTCGCCGGGATCGTCGTACTCGAACTCGCCCACCCCTGAACCTTCGGCCGGGGCGCGGCGCCCGGGGACGCGAGTCCGGCCCGATCCAAAAGAAAGGCCCTACCCCGCCCGGTTCCCCACCGGCCGCCCGGCCCCGTCCTGGACCGGCACCGCCCCGGTCGCGCCGGCCGGTGCCGGGGCCGTCGACTCCCGTACGACCAGCCTCGGCCGGATGAGCAGCGACCGTCCCGCCGAGGGGGCCGAGTCGATCCGCGCCCGGAGCTGCTGGAATGTCTCCGCGGCCATCTCCGGCAGCGGCTGGCGGACCGTGGTGAGCGGCGGCTCGAAGAGATCGGCGAGGAGGATGTCGTCGAAGCCGACCACCGAGACGTCCTGTCCGGCGCTGTGCCCGGCATCCTTGGCGCCCCGGCAGATCCCGATCGCGCACATGTCGTTGATGGCGACGAACGCGGTGGGCGGGCGCGGTCCGCCGAGGAGCTCCCGGGCGGCGTTGCGCCCCAGCTCGGCGGCGTCCTTGTCCCCGAACTCGGTGGCGTCGGCGCCGGGCCAGACGATCGCGTCGGCCGGGTCGAGCCCCGCCGACTCCAGGGCGGCCCGGAAGCCGCGCAGTCGCTCACGGCGGTTGACGCTGTTGACCGAACCGGAGACGAACGCCAGCCGGCGGTGGCCCAGTTCGATCAGATGGCGGGTGGCAAGCTCGGCGCCCATCGCGTTGTCGACACTGATGGAGGCCAGTGACGGCGGGTCGCCCGCCTGGGCGGTGCGGTCGAAGGCGACCATCTTCAGCCCACGGCTCAGCAGCGGTGTCACATGGTCGAGCGAGGGCAGCGAGGAGCACAGCACCACACCACTCACCCCGTCCGCGAGCAGCTCCTCGCCGTACTTGAGCTCGCGGGCCGGGTCGCGCTCGCTGTTGCAGAGCAGTACGTGGTACCCCTCGGCGAGCGCGATGGCCTCCAGCTCACGGGCGAGCGCCCCCCAGAAGGGGTTGGCGACCGACGGCACGATCAGGCCGATGACCTTGATGCGGCCTGTGCGCAGCATCCTGGCGGCGCGGTTGGGCCGGTAGCTGAGCTGCTCGATCACCTGCTCCACGCGGGCCAGCGTGGCCGCCTGCATACGGTCCGTCCGTCCGTTGAGGACGTTGGAGACCGTGCTCGCGGAGACCCCCGCGGCCTCCGCGACCTGATGGATCGTTACCCCGCTCATGCCACCTCCGGTTCGGAACCTGTCTGACCCTACCAGTGTATCGATTTACTGAACTTCGTTTACCGGTACACCCGTTAACACCCTCGAAAATTCATGTGCATCAGCTGTTGACGTCGCTCTCGGGGCGTTCCTAGCATCAGTGCATCGATTTACCAGCACTTCCCAGCCATGGCCGGGACCCCTCGCTGGATCGATCCACAGCCTCCACCTCAAAAGGGGTGTCCCATGCAACTCAACCGACGGTCGCTGCTTGCCGCCATCGGCGCCGGAACCGCTGCCGCCGCGCTCGGCGGATGCGGTACCGGTACGTCGACGGCCGGCTCCGCCGAAGGCCCCGCCGAGGGTGAGATCACCCTGCTCACCCCGATCTACGAGGGCGCCGACGGCAAGACGCTGTTGGAGAAGGAGATACTCGGCGGCTTCCGGAAGAAGTACCCGGACGTCAAGGTGAACGTGGACTACACCACGTACGCCCAGCTCAACGAGAAGATCACCACCGGTCTCGCGGGCGGTCTGCTGCCCGATGTGCTGATGATGGGCGTCGGCTGGATCCCGCCGTTCGCGGCCAAGAAGGCGATCGCCGCGCTGCCGGAGAAGTTCGCCTCCGCGCACGACTACGAGAAGCGGGTCCTGGAGCCGTCCCGGTACGACGGCAAGCTGTACGCGCTGCCGGTCGTCCTCGACACCCGCATCGTCGTGTACCGCAAGGACCACTTCGCCGAGGCGGGTATCAAGAAGACCCCGGCGAACTGGGCCGAGCTGCGCGCCGTGGCCAAGCAGCTCACCAAGAACGGCCGGACCGGCTTCGACCCCTTCTCCATCGAACTGCGCCAGTGCTGGGAGACCTTCCTCTTCGCCAACGGCGGTCAGTTGTTCAGCGCCGACGGCAAGAAGGTGCTGTTCACCGACGCCCGCGGGGTCGAGGCGCTGCAGTTCTTCAAGGACCTCATCGCGGACGGCTCCGCCGTCTACGCCAAGAAGACGGATCTCGGGGCCCCGACCAACGTACAGACCGGCAAGTCGTCGATGATGATGACGTCCAGTGCGCTGTGGACGCAGGTCGGCCAGCAGACACCCGATCTGCTCAAGGACGACAAGCTCGGCGCGTTCGTCCTCGCCAACCGCAGGCCCGCGATGCTCCAGGGCGGCACGCTCGTCACCCAGTCCGCGAGCTCCAAGCATCCCGCCGCGGCCCGTGCGCTCGTCGAGTACCTCGCGACGCCCGAGTCGATCCTCGGCGCGGCCAGGCAGCGAGGATCGGTTCCCGGCCTGAAGGACCTCAGCGACTCCAGCTATGTGAAGGAGAACAAGTTCGTCGGTCTCTCCCTGCGGAGCATGGGAGACGCCTGCTCCGAGGGCGGCACCGCCGCCTGGATGGAGATCCGCGAGAAGATCAAGCCCACGCTGGAGCCCGCGATCGTGGGCAACCAGTCGGCGAAGGACGCCATCGCGGAACTCGGCCGGCTCGCCGAGGCCGCGATCGGCCGGATGTAAGGACCCGTCACTGTGGGAGCGACATCCGTATTGAAGGCGCGCCCCGCGCCGCCCTCCTCCCCGGCCGGGAATCCGGTCGCGAAGAAGCGCGCCGGCCGGGTCCCGACGGGACCGGGGCGCCGCAGGCAACGCGCCGGCATGGTGATGGTGGCGCCCGCGCTGCTCCATGCCTCGCTCTGGATCGGCCTGCCGGTCGTCGCGTCGGTGGTCCTGGCCTTCACGAAGTACGACGTGCTGACGGCGCCGCAGTTCGTGGGCCTGGACAACTTCCGCGACATGATGGACGACGCGGTCTTCCGCAAGTCCATCGTCAACACCGTCGTCTACACCTTCTTCACCGTGCCGTTCGGCATGATGCTGGGGCTGCTCGTCGCCCTGGCGCTGCACACCGGTCTCAAGGCCCGGGGCATCTTCCGTACCGCGGTCTTCCTGCCGCAGGTGACGGCGACCGTCGCCATCGCGCTGGTCTGGCTGTGGATCTACAACCCGGGCAACGGCCTGCTGAACACGCTCCTGTCGTTCCTCGGGATCGACGGCCCGGCCTGGCTCTCGTCGACCTCCTGGGCGATGCCCTCGGTGATCCTGGTCGGCATCTGGCAGGGCATCGGCATGAAGATGCTCATCTACCTGGCCGCACTGCAGAACCTGCCGAAGGAGCTGTACGAGGCGGCCTCGGTGGACGGCGCCTCCAAGGTGCGGCAGTTCTTCTCGATCACGCTGCCGCTGCTGAAGCCCGCGACGTTCTTCGTCCTCATCACGTCGATGATCAGCGCGTTCCAGTCCTTCGACCAGATCTACATCCTGACCGACGGCGGTCCCGCCAACAGCACCACGATGATGACGTACGAGATCTACAAGTCCGCCTTCCGGGAGTTCCGCGTCGGCTACGCCTGTGCCCAGTCACTGGTGCTGTTCGTGCTGCTGATGGGCTTCACCCTGGTCAACCGGCGGATCATGGGAGGCACCCGTGGCCACAACTGAGCTGCACGCCCCGGGGGCCGCGAGGAAGTCCCGGCCGGGGAAGAACGGCAAGCCGGTGACCGTCGGCCGGATCGCGCTCTACGCGACCCTCACCGTCGTCTCACTGCTGATGGTGGTGCCGTTCGTCTGGATGGTGCTCACCTCGCTCAAGACCCCGGTGGAGATCGCCTCCCAGGACGCCGGACTGCTTCCGGAACACTGGGAGTTCGGGAACTATCTCGACGCGCTGAAGGCGGCGCCGTTCGCGACGTACGCGCGCAACAGCTTCATCATCGCGTTCAGTCACACCCTCATCAACGTGGTCGTGGCGTCGATGGCCGGGTACGCGCTGGCGCGGATCAGGTTCCGGGGCAGCGAGGTCATCTTCTACCTCTTCATCGCCGCGCTGATGATCCCCACGTACACCAAGGTGCTGCCGGAGTTCCTGATCGTCCGCTTCATGCCGCTGGCCGGTGGCAACGACCTCTTCGGCCAGGGCGGCAGCGGCTGGCTGGACTCCTGGTGGGCGCTGATCGTTCCCGGCGCCGTCACCCCCTTCGCGGTCTTCCTCTTCCGGCAGTTCTATCTGGATCTTCCGGTGGAGCTGGAGGAGGCGGCCAGGCTCGACGGGCTGGGCGAGTTCCGGATCTACGCCCGGATCATGACGCCGCAGGTCAAGCCCGCGCTCACCACCGTGGCGCTGCTGACCTTCGAGTCGTCGTGGAACAACTTCCTCTGGCCGCTGCTGGTGACCCGCTCGGACAGTCTGCGGGTGATCCAGGTGGGGCTCTCCGTCTTCAAGACGGAGAACGGCCCCCAGTGGCACTTCCTCATGGCCGGCACCACTCTGGCCACCCTGCCCATGGTCATTCTCTTCCTCATCGGCCAGCGCTACTTCGTACAGGGCTTCGCGACCGCCGGTCTCAAGTGACCGGTCCCGGCCCGAACGACCCTTTCCCGAAAGGTACTTATTCCATGTCTGCTGATCTCAACGGTTCCCGCGCACTGGTGACAGGGGCGGGCCACGGCATCGGCCGCGCCATCGCCGTCGCGCTCGCCGAGGCCGGTGCCGATGTCGCCGTCCACTACCACTCCTCCGCGGACGAGGCCGCCGAGACGGTCTCCGCGATCGAGGCGCTGGGCCGCCGGGCGAAGGCGTTCCGGGCCGACGTCACGGTGACCGCCGATGTGGACCGGCTCGTCGACGAGGCCACCGGCTTCCTCGGCGGACTGGACGTCCTGGTCTGCAACGCGGGGCACCTGATCGGCCGGGCCACCATCGCCGAGATGTCCGACGACCACTTCGACCGTGTCCTGTCCACCAATCTGACCTCCACGTTCCGCACCGTGCGTGCCGCCCTGCCGCATCTCAAGGAGTCCCCGGCCGGCCGCGTCATCACGATGTCCTCGCTGGCCGCGCACAACGGCGGGGGCCCCGGCTCGGTCGCCTACGCGGCGGCGAAGGCCGGTGTGCGCGGCTTCACCAAGGGCCTGGCCAAGGAACTCGGCGGCACCGGCATCACCGTCAACACCGTCGCGCCCGGCTTCATCAAGGGCACCGCCTTCCACGACACGTTCACCGCGCCCGAGGCGCAGCAGGCGATGGAGGCGGGCATCCCGGTCGGCCGGGCCGGCACCCCCGAGGACGTCGCCGCCGCGGTCGTCCACCTGGCGTCGCCGTCGTCCGGCTTCCTCACCGCCACCACGGTGGACATCGACGGTGGCGTGTGGCCGCGTTGAGGCGGATCGCCCGGGAGCGGGGCGGCTGGTGGCACGCGTACGTCTGCCCGGCGCACGGCGTGGAGCTCGACCACGGCGATCTGCTCGCCGGGTTGTTCCCCGAGGGCGGTGCGCGCTGTGCGTACGGCTGCCGGGTGGACGACGAGGCGGTGCGCGGCGCCTGGCTGGTGCTCTCCCACCAGGCGTGGGCGCGGCACCTGAGGGTGCTCGCCCATCGCGAGGAGCGCGCGGAGTCGGTGGCCCGGCTGGTGGAGTACGCGGGGCTGTACGCGGAGCTGGCCACCGAGCGGCACGGCGAGGCCCAGACCTGGATGCTGCGCGGCCGGCTCTTCCACCAAGCGCTCACCGATGCCATCTGGGCGGTGAACATCGGGCACGCCGTGATCACACTCGCCGAGGACTCCACCGAGGACCTGGCCCCGGTGCTGCCGCTGCTGGACGCGCTGGAGCGGGCGGCTCTCGACGCCCGGGACGTGCTCACCGGTCAGGGCCTGCTCGCCTCCAACTACACCGCGTGGCTCAACGCGGCCGGTGCGGCGGCGAGCCGGGGTGCCGCGGCGGCCCGCGGCGAGGAGTGGGGCGGCGCCGGGGAGTGGCTGGAGGGCGAGCACGGGCTGTACGCGCATCTGCGGGTCGCGGTCGCCGACGACGGCTGGGAGTGGGAGGGCAGCACCTATTACCACGGGTTCGTGCTGCGGGCCGCGCTGCTGGCGCTGCGGGGCACCGACCCCGCGTCCCTGCCCTCGGACGTGGTGGATGTGCTGGCCGGGATGACGGATGCGCTGGCGGCGATCGCCACGCCGGGCGGCATCCTGCCGGCGCTGCACGACGGCCCGTATCTGCGCGGCCCGCTCGCTCTGGAGTGGCTGGAACTCGTGGCCTTGACCAAGCAGTTGGTGCCATCAGCGGCTCTGGAGGCGGTGGCCGGGCGGGCCCGGTCCGAGCTCGGCTCCGAGGACGACGGGCTCGACCGGGAGCTGGGCGGCTGGTTCGCCGGTCCGCCACTGGCCGAGCGCCCGGCGCCCGGTCCGGTGACGGTGTTCCCGACCGCCGGGTACGCGGTGCTGCGCCACGCGGGCATCCACGCGCTGCTGGACTTCGGCCCGCACGGCGGCTCGCACGGCCACCGGGACAAGCTGTCGCTGTATCTGTACGGCGACACCACCCCGTGGCAGCCCGATCCGGGTCAAGTGCCCTACGCGCACGCCGAGTTCCGTGATCTGTACGCGTCGACGGAGGCCCATCCGGCGTTCCGGGTGGACGGTGCCGAGCAGGCCGAGTGCACCGGGCGGCTCCTCGGCTCGGACGGTTCGTCCGTCACCGCCGAGGTGACGACCGCGTACGAGGGGGTGCGCGCGGTGCGGCGGGTGGTGCTCGGTGACAGCTATCTGGTCGATCTGCTGACGGTGCGCGCCGAGGGAGAGCGGGGCCTGACCGCGCAGCTGCGTCCCGGTGTCGCGCTGGACATCCAGCTCCAGCCCTCGGGCGAGGTCCACACCACCTGGTACGGCGACGAGATCCTGCACGGCCGGCACACCCACACCCCTGGCGCGGCCGTGCGTCCGGTCTCCCGGCCGGGCCCGGGTCCGGCCGACGACCCACAACGGGTGCGCACCCGGGTCGACTTCACCACCCGGTCGGACCGCGTCGTCTTCGCCTCGGTGTACCAGGCGGCGTCGGCCGGGCCCGCCGTGACCGGTGTACGGCTGGACGGTGACGGGGTGCTGACGGTCGCGCTGACCGACGGCAGCACCGCACGGTTCCGGACGGAGGACTGACCCTTGTTGCTCTCGGCGACCCCGCCGCCCGGCCCACGCCCCGCACAGCAGGCGCGGCTGTACGAGGAGGCCGCCCGCCACCGCGGGCTGACCCCACCGCGTACCCACCCCCTGGCCAGCATCACCTGGCTCGGACCCGCCGCCTCCAACCCGGCGCTGGCCTACCGGGTGAGCGGCGATCCGGCCCATCTGGCGGAGAGCCGGCGCTGGATCGAGGCCGCGGTGCGGCTGCCGCACTGGGGCAGGGCCCATATGCCGGACCACGACCTGGACGCGGGCTGGCTGCTGCACCATCTGTCGCTCGCCTACCGGTGGATCGGCGGCGAACTCCCGGACGGGGTGCGGGCACTGCTGCGGTACAAGCTGCTGCTCCAGGGGCGGCGGATGTACGAGTTCGCGGTGGCGAGCGAGGGCCGCTGGTGGTCCTCCTCGTACTGGCAGAACCACAACTGGATCTGCTACGCGGGTCTGGCGACGGCCGGTTATGTGCTGGGCAAGGAGGCGTGGACCGAGCGTGCCAAGGACAACCTCGGCACGGTCCTCGACCTGATGCCGGACGACGGCTCGCACGCCGAGGGCGTCGTCTACTGGCGCTACGGCGTGCCCTTCCTCGCCATCCATCTGGATCTCCTCCAGGAGGCGGAGGGCATCGACTGGTGGGGGCGGGGCGGATTCCTGCGGAACACCTTCCGCTACCGGCTCCACCAGGTGACCCCCGGCTTCGCGTTCAACGTCGACCACGGCGACTGCCACGACCGGCGCAGCGGACACAGCGCCGGCCTGTACTTCCGTCTCGCGGCGCAGTACGGGATTCCCGAGGCGCAGTGGCTGGGCCGTCTCGCCTCGGGTGAGCTGCTGTGGCAGGAGGCGGCGGAGAGCGGGGTGCGGCCGGGGATCCTGCCGGAGGCCTCTCTCGAGTACCTCTGGTACGACCCGTCCGTGGCCGCAGCCCGGCCCACCGAGACACGGGCGTTCTTCCCGGATCTCGGTCTGCTCGCGGCCCGCACCGGATGGGACGACGACGCCACGCTCGTCTCCTTCAAGTCGAGCCCCGGAGGCGGCCACAAGGCGTGGGAGACCTCCGCGAAGCACCGGGCGGAGCAGGGCTGGGAGACCCTGAACCAGGGGCACCACCACCCCGATTCGGGCTCGTTCGTGCTGGTCTCGCAGGGTGCCTTCCTCGCGGTCGACGAGGGGTACAGCAACCGCAAGCGGGCCGCGCACCACAATCTGCTGCTGGTGGACGGGCAGGGGTACGCGGACGAGGACCGGTACCACGTGTACCAGGACATCCCGTACGAGCGGCAGGCCCGGCAGCGCGATGTGCTCGCCGGTCCCGACTGCGGCTGGGCGCACGCCACGGCGGAGATCGCCGCGATGTACGACCCGGCGCTCGGGGTGCGGCGGCTGGACCGGACGCTGGTGTTCACCCCGGCCGGGCGGCTCGTCCTGCTGGACCTCGCCGAGGCGGACGCCGAGCGGGAGTGGACGTTCCTGCTCCAGACCGACCGGCCCACCGAGCCCCGGCCGGACGGCGGCCGCCTGATCCGGTCCGGGGCGGCCTCCGCCCTGGTCCGGCGGTTCGCGCCGCTCGACGCAGCGGTCGTCTCCGCGGCCACCGAGGTCGAGGCCAATCCGACGTCGAGCACGCCGGGGCTGCGTCTCACCCGGACGCTGCACACCCTGAGTTCGACGACCGCCCGCTCGGCACAGGCCCTCTTCCTCACCGTGATCGTCCCGGGCGCGGCACCGGCCGCCGCCGAGCGGGTCGGCTGCGAGGAGGGCCAGGGCGTCACCTTCGGCGAGGAGACCGTGCTCCTCTCCCCCGTCGCCCGTCGGATCCGTACCGGCGCGGTGTCGGCGGACGCGGCGGCGGTGCTGCTCGGTGCCGGGGGCTCGGCCCCGTACGTGGTGGCGGCCACCCGGCTGGAGCTGGACGGCCGCGTGCTGCTCGATGTCCCGGAGCCGTACACAGGAAAGGTCGGCTGATCATGCAGGCAACCCTCTCGTCCGGCTGGCCGACGCTGCTGCGGCGGCTGGAGTTCGTGGCCTACCCGGCGGCCGCCGGGGCCGCCTTCACCGTGCTGTCGCTCGGTGTCGTGACCTGGCTCCCCGCGCTCGCCGCGATGGGGCACGCCCTCCAGCGGTGGCGGGCGGAGGGTGACAGCCGCTGCTTCATGAACACGTTCACCGCCTTCCCGCGGTACTGGCGGGCGTTGTGGCGCCACTGTCTGGCGTCCACCGCGGCGGGGATCGTCCTGGCTGCCGACCTCGTCCATCTGCTGGGCCGTCCGGAGCCGTGGACGTTCATGCTGCTCGCCGCGCAGGTGGGCATCGCGGCCGCGCTCGTCATCCACCATGTGGCGCTCGCGGCCGAGGCGGGCCGGTCCCCGCACGGAACGGTCCGCACCTGGTCGCGCGGTGCGCTGGCCCTCGGCTTCGGGTCGGCGGCCCGTGGCACCGCACTGCTCGGCGCGGTGATCTCCGCCGCGCTGTTCTCGCTCGTCGTACCGCTGGGTCCCCTGCTCCTCGGCCCCAGCATCCCCGTACTGCTCGCCCTGTCCTTCGCAGACCCCAGGAGGCACACCCCATGAGCCGTGTACTGCGCACCACTCTCGTCGCCGCGCTCGCCGCCGGCGCCCCGCTCGCCTTCCCCCCGCCGTCCGTGGCGGCCGAGACCGCCACCGCGTACTACGTGTCGCCGTCCGGCAGCGACTCCAACGCCGGTACGTCGGCGGGCGCCCCGTTCGCCACGATCCAGAAGGCGGTGGATCTCGCGCCGACGGGTTCGGTGGTGAACCTGGCCGCCGGTACGTACAAGCAGGACGTCGTGACCAGGCGCGCCGGCGTCACCCTCACCGGCCCGGCGGACGCCGTGGTGAAGGGGGCGGGCGATGCCCGGATCATCCAGGTGCAGCACGATTCCACGACGCTCAGCGGCTTCACCGTGGACGGGCTGCACGGGTCGTCCACCGACGTGTCGGGGTACCGCCTCAAGCTCATCTATGTCATGAGCACGACCCCTGGCAACGGTGTGGGCGGCCTGCGCATCACCGGGATGACGCTCAAGAACGCTGCCGACGAATGCCTGCGGGTGCGCTATCTGGTGACCGGAGCCGACATCTCCGACAACACGATCACCAACTGCGGGGTCAACGACTTCAAGTTCGGCGGCGGCGGGAAGAACGGCGAGGGCATCTACCTCGGCACCGCCCCCGAGCAGCAGGGCGCGAACGGTGCCCCGGACGCGGCCCCCGACATCAGCAGGAACAACCGCATCCATCACAACACCATCGCCACCCAGGGCAACGAGTGCGTCGATGTGAAGGAGAACTCGACCAACAACTACGTCGAGTACAACGACTGCAGCGGCCAGAAGGACTCCAGCTCCGGCGGCCTGGACGCACGCGGCAGCGGCAACATCTTCCGCTACAACACCATCCACGACAACGTCGGTTCGGGCATCCGGCTCGGCGGCGACACCGCGACCGACGGCATCGACACCAGCGTCTACGGCAACACCATCACCGGCAACGCGGGCGGCGGCATCAAGTTCATGCGCACCCCGCAGGGCCCGGTGTGCACCAACACCATGAGCGGCAACACCGGCGGCGACGCGGTCGGCACCTACGGCAGCGCCTACGACCCGACGGGTGCGTGCCCCCAGTGAACGGGCGGGGACCGGCGAGACGCGGGGTGCTGACGGCGGCGGCCGGTCTGGCGGCGGTCGCGGCCACGGCGCCGGGGGCGCAGGCGGCCGGGCCGTCGGGGAGCGGCGCGGGCCCCTCGCGCTGGACGACATCGTGGGCGACCGCGCAGACGGAGCCGACCGACGCGGACACGGTGGCGAGCGCCGGTCTGACCGACGGGCTGTGCACCACGAACGTGCGGCTGTCGGCGGGCGGTGCGGTCCGGCTGCGCTACGGGCATGCCTTCGGCACCGTCCCGGTCCTCGTCGGCCCGGTGACGGCGGGCGGCCTGCCGGTGACGTTCGGCGGGCGGCGGCAGGCGTGGATCGCCGCGGGCGCCTCGCTGACCAGTGACCCGGTCGCCGGACTGCGCACCGCCGAGGGGGCGCTGCTGACGGTGGAGACCCGCTTCCCCGGCCCCACCGGCCCGCTGTCCTTCCACCGCAACACCCATGCCTCCCACTCCGTCGACGGTGAGCGCACCACCTCCGTGTTCCTGCTGACGGGCGTCGAGGTGACGGGCGCGCACGGGCCGGCGGTCGCGGTGCTCGGCGACTCCATCGCGGAGGGCGTCGGCACCCCCGACGACGCCGATCTGCGCTGGCCCGACCAGCTGGCCAGACGGCTGCCCGGATCGGCCGTCGCCAATCTGGGCATCAGCGGCAACCGGCTGCTGCTGGACGACGCCCGGTTCGGGCCGGGCGGACAGGCGCGCTTCGACCGCGATGTGCTGTCGCTGCCCGGACTGCGCACCGTACTCGTCCATCTCGGCGTCAACGATCTCCAGCAGCCGCCGAGCCAGACCGATCCGGCGCCCGTCCTGGCCGGGTACCGGCAACTGGTGCTGCGCGCCCGCAACTCCGGACTGCGGGCGGTCGGCGCGACCATCGCCCCGTTCGGCGGCTGGACCCGCTGGACACCCGAGCTCGAAGCGGCGCGGCAGCGGATCAACGCGGCGGTGCGCACCGGCCGGGTCTTCGACGCCGTCGTCGACTTCGACACGGCCCTGCGCGACCCGGCACACCCGTCGCGGATGCTGCCCGCGTACGACAGCGGCGACGGGCTCCACCCCAACCCTTCCGGTCATGCCGCGCTGGCAGCGGCCGTCGACCGCCGACACCTCCTGTGAGGGCCGTATGACGAACCCAGGCACCACTCCGGGCGCCACCCGGCGCACCGTTCTCGCGGGGGCGGCGGCCCTCGGCGCCGCCGCCGCGCTGCCGCTCGCCTCCGCGGGCACCGCGCGAGCGGCGGCCGGGCCCGCCGTCGTCGACGACGCCACCGCCCTGCGCACCCGCTGGCTCACCCTGCTCACCGGCGGCCCCGGCCTCGACCCGACGGACCCTCAGATCGCGGCGGCGGTGGCCAGGATCGGCAAGGCCGCGACCACCTCGGTCAAGGGCCTCGACCCGGCCAGGACCGATGGACTGTTCCCCGATCTGACCAGTACCACGCTCTCCAACCACGTGACGACGTCGTTCAAGCGGCTCGCCACGGTCGCCACCGCGTGGGCCGTCCCCGGAACCCCGCAGTACGGCGACACCGTGCTGCGCGATCTGCTGCTGGCCAGTCTCGACTGGATGCTGACCAACCGCTACGGTCCCGGCCACACCCGGTTCGACAACGACTGGGACTGGGAGATCGGCTCCGCGCTCGCCCTCAACGACGCGGCGGTGCTGCTGTACGACGTGCTCGGGACGGAGCGGCTCGGCCGGATCACCGGGGCCGTGCGGCACTACACGCCCGACCCGAACCTCTGGCGGGCGGACCGGCAGATCGCGACCGGGGCCAACCGGGTGTGGGTCTCCACCGTGGTCGCCGTCAACGCGGTGCTCAGCGGCGCGGGCGACGACCTGGCCCGGGTCCGTGACGCTCTCTCGGACGTCGAGGGTTCGGGTGCCAACAGCGTCCTCGCCTTCAACGACGCGAGCGCCGCGGCGGAGGGCACCGGCGAGGGCTTCTACTCCGACGGTTCGTTCCTCCAGCACTACAAGCATCCGTACAACGGCGGATACGGCAAGGAACTGCTGAACAACCTCTCCCGGCTGCTGAACCTCCTCGCCGGGACCGCGTGGGCGGTCACCGATCCCGACCTCGACAACATCCGCCGCTGGGTCGACGACGGCTTCGACCCGCTGCTGGTGCGCGGCGACGTGATGGCGTCGGTGTGCGGGCGGGAGATCGCCCGTCCCAGCAAGCAGGGCCATGTGTCGGCGCAGACGGTCATCGAGGCGGTGGTACGGCTGATCCCGGGTTTCCCCGGCGAGACGGCCGACCGGTTCACCGCCCTGGTCAAGCAGTGGATCGCCGAGGACACCTACCGGGACTTCCTGGCCGCCACCGACCTCGCCTCGCTCGTCGCCGCCCGCCAGGTCATCGCCTCCCCGGTGCCGGCCCGGGGGCCGCTGGTCGCGCACAAGCAGCATCCGCGCATGGACAAGGCGGCCCACCGCCGGCCGTCCTTCTCGCTCGGCATCTCCGCGTACTCGTCCCGGATCTACAACTACGAGTCGATCCAGAACGAGAACCTGCACGCCTGGCACCTCTCCGACGGCATGGTTCTGCTCTACACCGACGACCTCGGGCACTACAGCGAGGACTACTGGCCGACCGTCGACCCGGCCCGGCTGCCCGGCACCACGGTCGTCGCGGGACGTCCGGCGGACGCGGCGGGCCAGCGGACCACCAGCACGTCCGACTGGGCGGGCGGCACCGCGCTGCCGGGCACCACGCTCGGCGCGTACGGCATGGAACTGCGCGCGTACGGCAGTTCGCTGCACGGGCTGAAGAGCTGGTTCTGTCTGGACGACGTGATCGCCTGCGTCGGCTCGGGCATCGACTCCGACGCGGGCACGGCCGAGACGGTGGTGGAGAACCGCAAGCTGCGCGACCCGGCGGCGGCCCTGCTCGTCAACGGCGCGGCGGCGCCCACGGACGACGGCTGGTCGGCGCGGCTCGACCAGGTCCGGTGGCTCCATCTGGCCGGAACCGGCGGCTATGTCTTCCCCGAGCCCGTCACGCTGAACGGTCTGCGTGAGGAGCGCACCGCGACCTGGCGCGAGATCAACCTCAAGTACGGCACGGACACCTCGGTCACCCGGCCGTATCTGACGCTCTGGCAGGACCACGGCACCGCACCGAGCGGAGCGGGCTACTACTGGCTCCAGGCCCCGGCGGCCTCGCCCGAGCGGACCGCGCAGTGGTCGTCCGCGCCGCCGGTGAAGCCGATCGCCCGCTCCACCGCCGTGCACGCGGTACGCCGCTGCGCGGACGGACTGCTCGCCGCGAACTTCTGGACCGCCGGCACCGCGCAGGAGCTGACCTCGGACGGCCCGGCCTCGGTGCTGGTGCGGCCGGACGGGAAGACGGTGAAGGTGTCGCTCTCCGACCCGACACAGCTGCGGTCCTCGGTCGTGCTGGACCTGGCGCAGCGCGGACTGAGCGTCGTCTCCGCCGATCCGGGCGTCAGCGCCGCGCCCACCGGCGACGGCATCCGGATCACCGCCGACACCACCGGCCGCCACGGCGCGACCCTCAACCTCACCCTGAAGTGGAGCTAGACCCTTGCTGTTCGACATGCCACTGGACCGGCTGCGCGACTACCGGCCGGAGCCGGAGGAACCGGCCGATTTCGATGCCTTCTGGGAGAAGACGCTCACCGAGACGGCCCGTCACGATCTGGACGCCTCGTCCGTCCCGTACGACGCCGGATTCGCGACGGTCGACGTGTTCGACGTGACGTTCCGGGGCTGGGGCGGACAGCCGGTGAAGGCCTGGCTGCTGCTGCCGAGGACGCGTTCCGGCCCGCTCCCGGCCGTGGTGCAGTACATCGGCTACAACGGCGGCCGGGGGATTCCGTACTCCTGGCTGACCTGGAGCGCGCTCGGGTACGCGCATCTGGTGATGGACAACCGGGGCCAGGGCGGGGGCGGCAAGAACACCGCGGACACCCCGGACATCGGCCCGGACGGGCACGGCTCCTCCTCCCCCGGCTTCCTGACCCGCGGCATCGAGGACCCGTACCGCCACTACTACCGGCGGCTGATCACGGACGCGGTACGGGCGGTGGACGCGGCGAAGGCCCATGAGGCGGTGGACGCCTCACGGGTGGCGGTGCTGGGCGGCAGTCAGGGCGGCGGGCTCGCGCTGGCCGTCGCCGGGCTGCGGGACGACCTCGTGGCGGCCGTCGCCGATGTGCCGTTCCTCTGCCACTACCGGCGTGCCTCGCAGATCACGGACGCCGGACCGTACGCGGAGATCGCCCGCTGGCTGTCCGGGCACCGCTTCCGGATCGACGAGGCGATGGAGACCCTGTCCTACTTCGACGGAGTCAACTTCGCGGCACGGGCGACCGCCCCGGCGTGGTTCTCGGTCGGCCTGATGGACAAGATCTGCCCGTCGTCCACGGTGTTCGCCGCCTACCACCGCTATGCGGGCCCGGCGAAGATCGAGGTGTTCCCGTACAACGGGCACGAGGGCGGCGCCGAGTACGACCTCCCGCGCAAGCTCGGCGCGCTGCGGGGCGTGTTCGGCCGGTAGCGGGCCCGGGTCACCGGCCCAGCGCCGCCATCGCGGCATTGTGGCCGGGCACCCCGCTGACCCCGCCGCCGCGCACCGCGCCGGCCCCGCAGAGCAGCACATTGGCGTGTGCCGTCTCCACCCCCCACCGGCCGGTGGACTCCGTGGCGTACGGGAAGGCGAGGTCCCGGTGGAAGATGTGGCCGCCGGGCAGCCGCAGGTCCCGTTCCAGGTCGAGCGGGGTCTTCGCCTCGATGCACGGCTCGCCGTTCTCGTCGCGCGCCAGGCAGTCGGTGAGCGGCTCGTCCAGGTGCGTGTCGAGTTCGGCGAGCGTCGCCGCCAGCAGCTCGGCCCGCGCCGCCGTGTTGTCGGCGGCGAAGAGCCGGGCGGGGGTGTGCAGGCCGAAGAGGGTGAGGGTCTGGTAGCCGCGGGCGGCCAGGTCCGGGCCGAGGATCGACGGGTCGGTCAGCGAGTGGCAGTAGATCTCGGACGGCGGGGCGGCGGGCAGCCGCCCCGCCGCGGCGTCCCGGTAGGCGTCGGCGAGCTGCCCGTACCCCTCGGCGATGTGGAACGTCCCGGCGAAGGCCGCGCGCGGGTCGACGGAACGGTCGCGCAGCCGGGGCAGCCGGGTGAGGAGCATGTTCACCTTCAGCTGTGCCCCCTCGGCCGGGGCGGGCGGTTCGTCCCCGAGGAGGGCGGCGAGCGCCTGCGGAGAGGCGTTGACGAGCACCGTGCGGGCCGCGACGACGTGTTCCGCCCCGGGTGAGCGGACGGTGATCTCGGCCCGCGTCCCGTCGGTCTCGATCCTGGTCGCCTCGTGCCGGACCCGGATCTCCGCACCGGCCTCCCGGGCGGCGCGGGCGAGGGCGTCGGTGAGCGCGCCCATGCCGCCGACGGGAACGTCCCAGTCGCCGGTGGAGCCGCCGATGACGTGGTACAGGAAGCAGCGGTTCTGGAGCAGCGTCGGGTCGTGCGCGTCGGCGAAGGTGCCGATCAGGGCGTCGGTGAGGACGACTCCGCGTACCAGGTCGTCGGCGAAGTTCTTCTCGACGGCGACACCGATGGGTTCCTCGAAGAGCGTCCGCCACGCCTCCGGGTCGTCGATCCGCTCGCGCAGGGCGTCGCGGCCGGGCAGCGGTTCGGTGAGGGTCGGGAAGATCCGTTCGGCCACGCGCCGCGTCATGCCGTAGAACCGCTGCCAGGCCTCGTACTCCCGGTCGGAGCCGGTGAGCGCGGCGAAGGAGTCCCGGGTGCGGTCCCCGCCGACGAGCAGCCCGGTGGCGCGGCCGCCGCGCGCGGTCGGGGTGTAGGAGGAGATGGTGCGCTTGCGCACGGCGAAGTCCAGTCCGAGTTCCCGGACGATCTTGTCCGGGAGCAGCGACACCAGGTACGAGTAGCGCGACAGACGGGCGTCGACCCCGGCGAAGGGGCGGGTCGAGACGGCCGCTCCCCCGGTGGTGGCCAGGCGCTCCAGGACCAGGACGGACCGTCCGGCGCGGGCGAGGTAGGCGGCGGCGACCAGACCGTTGTGGCCGCCGCCCACGATCACTGCGTCATAGCTGTCGGGTGCGGGCATGACCCTTCGTAGCACGGTGCGATCGCCCCTGACCAGAGGCCGTGGTGCCCGGTCAGTCCGGCGACGCCCGCTGCCCGCGGCGCACCGCGGCGACCTGCCGGTACAGCTCGACGGCCTCGGCACCGCGGCCGAGCTGCTCCAGGCAGTGCGCCTCGTCGTTGCGGGCGGCGAGGGCGTCCGGGTGGCCGGGGCCCAGGAGCCGCTCGCGGGCGGCGGCGACCGTGCGGTAGACGGTGAGGGCGTCGGCCCAGCGGCCGAGCCAGCCGAGACCGACGGCGACCTCGCGGCGGCTGACGAGGGTGTCGGGGTGGTCGGGGCCCAGGACGCGTTCGCGGATCGCGCACACTTCGCGGGCCTCGGCGAGCGCCTCCTCCCAGCGGGCCAGGCGCCCCAGGTTGACGCCGAGGCCGTGGCGGGCGCGGAGCGTCTCGGGGTGGGCGGGGCCGCCCACTCTGGTCCGGTCCTCCACCAGGACGCGGTACAGCTCCAGGGCCTCCGCGCTGCGGCCCAGGCGGCCGAGGCTGATGCCGACCTCGTAGCGGGCGGAGAGCGTGTCGGGGTGGTCGGCGCCGAGCGAACGCGACCGGGCGCGGGCGACGTCCTGGTAGGCCTGGAGGGCTTCCGTCCAGCGCCCGAGCCTGCCGAGTGTGTACGCCACCTCGTAGAGCGTGACCAGGGTGTCGGGGTGGTCGGCGCCGAGCAGCCGGGTGCGGGCCGACACCACGTCCCTGGCCATCCGGCAGGAGTCCTCCAGGCGGCCGAGCCTGCCGAGGTTGAAGGCGAGGTTGTGGCGGCAGCGCAGGGTGTCGGGGTGGTCGGGGCCCATCGACCGCTCCCGGGAGGCCAGCACCTCCGCGTACACCTGGTGGGCCTCGAAGTGGCGGCCCAGCCGGCCCAGCACGTACGCCGCCTCCTGACGGGCGGCCAGGGTGTCGGGGTGGTCGGGGCCCAGGCTGCGCTCGCGGCCCCGGGCGACGCGGTCGAACTCCCGCAGGGCGTCCGCGGCGCGTCCGGTGCGGCTGAGCGTGAAGCCGATCTCGTACCGGCTGGAGAGGGTGTCGGGGTGGTCGGGGCCGAGGGCGTGCTCGCGTTCGGCGGCGACCGCGCGGTGCACCTCTCCGGCCTCCTCCCAGTGGCCGAGCCGGCCCAGGTCGAGCCCGGCGCTGTGCCGGCCGGCGAGGACGGACAGCAGCTCCGGCGACGGGGTCGGGCGCTCGGCCCTGACCGGCACCGGCTCACCGGTGAGGCGGCTCGGGTCGGCGCCGGTGGTCCACTCGCCGGTGAGACCGGCGGAGTGGTCGGGCGGAGCGAGCCCGGGGAGGGCGCCGGTCGCCTTGTGCCCGATGGTCATGCCACGGGTCCAGGCCGGCAGCTGCTGACCGGGGTACAGGACGGGAACGGGCGGTGCGAGCGGTACCGGCCCGGTGGACGGCAGGTGCGGCTGCTCGCCGGTGCGGCCGACGATGATCCGCCGGCGCAGGTCGCCCGCGTCGACCGGCCGCTCCTCGGGGGTCTTGGCCAGCAGTTCCAGCACCACGCGGTCGAAGAAGCCCGGGAGTTCGGCCCGGTGGGTGCGCAGCGGCCGGGGCTGGGTGTCGCGGTGTCCGACCAGGACGGCCCAGGCGTCGTCGAGGTCGAACGGCGGCGCTCCGGTGGCGATCTCGTACAGCACGCAGCCCAGCGAGTAGAGGTCGCTGCGGTGGTCGACCTGGCCGCCGCTGATCTGCTCGGGCGACATGTAGTGCGGGGTGCCCATGGCGATGCCGGTGCCGGTGAGGCGGGAGGTGAAGCCGATGTCGTGGCCGAGCCTGGCGATGCCGAAGTCGCAGATCTTCACCGTGCCGTCGGCCAGCCGCATGATGTTGGCCGGCTTGAGGTCGCGGTGCACGATGCCCTGCTGATGGGTGTAGCCGAGGGCGTCGGCGACCTGTTCGGCGATGTCGACGACGTCGGGCACCGGCAGGGGATGCTGTTTGTTGTCCTCCAGGAGCTGGCTGAGGTTGCGGCCGTCGAGGAGTTCCATGACCAGGTAGAGGACGCCCTCGTGCTCGCCGAAGTCGTGGACGACGGTGACGCCGCGGTGCTGGAGCGCGGCGGCGACCCGGGCCTCGCGGCGGAAGCGTTCGCGCAGGACTCGGGTGAATGACTGATCGTGCTGGGGCCCCACCGGCTTGAGGCATTTGACGGCGACCTGGCGACCGAGCGACTCGTCGCGGGCGCGCCACACCTCGCCCATGCCCCCGCGCCCGATCAGATCGAGCAGCCGGTACCGGCTCTGGATCAGTCTGGTGTCCGCCATCTCCCGCAGTCGCCCCCGTCACTACGCCTGTTTCCGCGCCCTCCCCGGCCCGTCCAGTATGGCGTCCCGGCTGCGCGGTTCGTACGGGGTGGGGCGGCTGCCGGGACCGAGCCGGGCCATCGCGGCAGAATGTGACCCCCGAAGCGCCCCGGGTCGGCGTCCACCATGCTGGCCGTACCTCCCGCTCGGCGACGTACGCAGGCGAAGGATACGTGCGGGCACCGACACCTCCCATGGTTCCCGCAGGGACTACCGGGACGGTCCGTTGCGGTGTACACGGGTTCCTCCTAGGGTGACCTCCATGGCCGATTCGAGCGGATTACGTCCTTCGGTGCCGCTCATGGGCGTCGAGGAGGAGCACTTCCTCGTCGACCCCCTCACCCGTGAGGTCGTCCCGTACGCGGGAGATGTGGTGCGCAAGGCCGCGGAGGATCTGGGCGATCTGGTCTCCGGGGAGCTGGGCCGGTACCAGGTGGAGACGAAGACCCCGCCGTGCGGCTCCTTCGGGGAGCTCCACGGCGAGCTGCGGCGGTTGCGGACGGCCGTCGAAGCGGCTGCGGTGGCCGTGGGGGCCCGGACGGCCGCGGTCGGCGCGGTACCGCTGGGCACCCCTATCCCGATGCCGGTCAGCGACGAGCCGCGCTGTGTGGAGCAGTTGCGCGACTACCGGGGCCTGGTCGACGAACACGTCATCTGCGCGGCCCATGTGCATGTGGGCGTCCCGGACCGGGAACGCGCCGTGCTGGTGAGCAATCATCTGCGTCGCTGGCTTCCGCATCTGATCGCGCTGTCGGCGAACTCCCCGTTCTTCTGCGGGCGTGACACGGGGTACGCCAGCTGGCGCCGCATGATGTGGCAGCGGTGGCCGGTCTCCGGGCCCCCGCCGTACTTCTCCTCCTACGACGCGTACGAGCGGCTCCTCACGGCACTCGTCGACAGCGGGACCCTGCCGGACCGTCGCACACTGTTCTGGGACATCCGGCTCTCGTCGCGGTACCCGACCATCGAGGTGCGGGCGGCCGACGTCCCCGTGACGGCCGAGGAGAGCGCCCTGCTGGCCGTGCTGGTGCGGGCGCTGACCGTCACCGCCCTGCGAGCCGTCGAGCGGGGCGACACCGGCCCCGGACTCTCCGCCGAACTGCTGCGGGCGGCGTGCTGGCGAGCGGCGCGCGACGGGCTGCGCGGCGAGGCCATGGATCCCTGTACGGGGCGGCTGTCACCGGCCGACGGCCTGCTCCCGTCGCTGCTGCGCCACATCGGCCCCGCCCTGGAGGAGACCGGCGACCGGGAAACCGTCGTCGCCCTGCTCCACCGGCTGACGGCCACCGGCACGGGCGCCGACCGGCAGCGTGCCGTCCATGCGCGCCGCGGTTCGCTCCACGACGTCGTGGACGCCCTGGTGGCGCGGTCCCCGGCCGTCGGGCTGCGCTGATCCGGGACCGTCACCCGGTCAGGTGTGGGGGACGACGGCGACGGGGCAGTGCGCGTGATGGATGGCGGCCTGGGCGACCGGGCCCAGGTGCGGTGCCGGGGCGGGGCGGTGCTCGCGCCGGCCGACGACCAGCAGCCCGGCGCCATGGGCGGCGCTCACCACGGCCTTGGCGGGGCTTTCGAGAACGATGCGGTCGTCCACCTCCACGCGCGGGAACCTGTCGCGCCAGGGGCGCAGGACCCGGTCGAGCCGCTTCCGCGCGTCCTGGGCGATCTCCTCCGCCACGTCGTGGTCCACGCCCCAGGGCGCGTAGGCGGCCACCGGCAGGCTCTGGCCGTGGACGACCCGGAGCGGCACGCCGCGCGCCGCGGCGTCGGTGAAGGCGAATTCGAGGAGGCCGTCGCAGGGGCCGTGGAGTTTCAGCGCCACCACGACGCCGCCCTTCACGGCGGGTGCGGGGGGTGCCCCGTGCCCGCCCGCCCCGGCGCGTACCAGGACCACCGGCCGGTCGGCCCGAGCCACGACGGGCAGGCTGATGTCTCCGAGGAAATAGCTCTCCAGGGGCACCAGTCCGCGCGAACCGAGCACGGTCATCTCGGACTCCGAGGCCGCTCGCAGCAGCGCGTGCTGGGCGTCGTCGGCGACCAGGCTGCCGACGACGGGCAGGCCCGGGTGGCTCCTCTGGAGCTCCGCCCGTGCCTTGTGCACGATCCGCCTCGCCCAGTAGTTCTGGTCCATCTCCGCGGGGACCTTGGACGACTCGGGCACCAGCAGGGGCCACGCGTGCAGCAGACGCAGTGTGAGCCTGCGCCGGTCGGCCTCGTCGGCGGCCCAACGGGCCGCGGCGAGGCTCTCGGGTGAGCCGTCGAGGCCCACGGTGACGACTGGCTCCATGGCGACTGTCTCCGTCTCGTAGGTGCCGTCCGGCATCGCGAGGGCGGGAACGACGGCGAGTGGGGCCGTCCGCCCGGTCCGCCGCCTTCCCCGTGCCCCTGCCTGTCGCCGGCCGGACGAAGGCGTGGGGCCGTCGGCAGTGTGGGCGTCCGCGCCGGCACGCCGGTCACGGCTTCTCCTCGTTCGAGAAGTACCGCAGATCCCCTGGCGCCGCATGCCGGCCCCCGGCCCGGCCGTCCCGCTCGTCGACGGACCGGTGGGCACGGCTCCGGCCCGCTGGGCTGCGCGGGATCGCGGATCCTCATCCCGTGCGACGGCACGCCGCGCGTGGCACGTTGGGTAGAGCACCATGATGAGGAAACGGCGGCGATCATGCGAGCTCATCTCGGCGATCGACTTGTTGTCGGAAGCCCGGCCACCGGCGCCGACAGGCGCGACGGTGAGATCGTCGGACTCCACCATGCGGACGGCACCCCGCCCTACGACGTGCGCTGGTCGGACAACGGGCGGGTGACGCTCGTGTTCCCCGGGCCCGATGCCCGTCTCCGCCACCCGGAGAACGGGCCCGGCGGCTCCTCCGCGCCGTCCGGGCCGGGCACGGCAGGAGCCGGGGCCGACTCCGAGTCCGTCGGAGCCCGGCCCGACGGGGCGGCCGGCGCGGGCGACATCGGCCGACGCGTGGCCATGGAACGCGAGCGGCAGGGGCTGACCCGCGCGGAGACGGCCCGCCGCGCCAAAATGGCACCCGACTATCTGGCGTACATCGAACAACGGCCGGCCGATCCGAGTCCGGCGACCCTCATCAGCCTGGCCGACGTACTCGGCACCACCGCCGTGGCGCTGCGCGGCGGCGACACCGGTCTGCCGCCCGGCCGGGGCCGGGCGCTCCCGAATCCCCGGCTGGAGGACCTGTCCCCCGACGAATGCCGCGCCCGGCTCTCCACCCACGGCGTGGGCCGTGTCGCGGTGTCGACAGCCGACGGCCCGGGGGTCTTCCCCGTGAACTACGAGGTCGTCGACGACACGATCGCTTTCCGGACCGCGCCCGGCTCCATGCCCGCCACGGCCCCGGGGACGGATGTCGCGTTCGAGGTCGACCATGTGGACGAGACCATGAGCCTGGGCTGGAGCGTGCTCGCCGTGGGCCCCGCACGGATCGTCACGGAGCCCGACGCACTGCGGCGGCTCGCCGCCCTCGCCCATACCACGCCATGGGCGGGAGGCGGACGCGACACATGGGTGTCGATCCGGCCCACGCGCCTCACCGGGCGGCGCATCAGCCCCGCCGACACCGGCTCCGGACCGGACTCATGAAGCTCCGGCAGCGGGAGTGGACACGCACCGACGGAGCGCGGCCGGGCTCCGGCACCGAAGAAGTACGGCCGGGCTCCCGGTCCACCGCGCACGGGCCCGCGCCACGGGGCCTCCCAGGGCCGGACGGGACCGCACCAGGGGCCGGTCGGCCCGTGTCCGCGGACCGGCTGCCCGCCCATGCTGAAACCCGAGACGACAGAGGAGGCCGTCGATGAGCGCTTCTCCGACCCGCATCACCGCAGCCCTGCCCGCCGAGTACCGCGCCCGCCTGATGGGGACCGGACGGGAGGCCAACTTCGCCCAGGGAATGCGTCTCTTCGAGGAAGGAGACCACGCGGACCGCTTCTGGATCCTGCGCTCGGGCACCGTCACGCTGGACATCCGGGTGCCGGGAAGCCCACCGGTGGTGATCGAGAGCCTCGGCCCCGGCGAACTGGTCGGCTGGGCCTGGCTGTTCGAACCCTACGTCTGGCACCTCGGCGCGGAGGCGATGACACCGGTCCGTACCCATGAGTTCGACGCGGCGACCGTACGCACCATCATGGACGAGGACCCCGCTCTCGGCTCGGCCGTCGGCCACTGGGTCGGTCAGGTTCTCGCCCACCGGCTGCAGGCCACCCGGATCCGCCTGCTCGATCTCTACGCCCCTCGCGGCAGCGGTGGATCCATGTGACCGGTCCTGCCGGAAGAAGGAGTTCCGACAGGACGGACCACGCCATGCGGTGTGACCACAGCTCGTCGATGTCACCTGCCGCTTCCTCTGGCCTGCGGGTTTTCCCACCAGATTCTGTGGCACACCGCTCAGGTTGCCGAATCCACACCGGGTGCGGCTGGACACCTTCGTCGATGAGTCGACGGACGCGGCCGCCTGTCGGGCGCGCCGATCACCCCCTGCATGCCGGGTAACGCGTGGCGGGCGGATCAAGCCTCAGCCCTTGACGGCCTCTGCGATCTGCAGGGCGGCCTGGGCGGGCGTGAGGTGCGTGGTGTCGACGACCTCGGCCTCGCTGTGCAGCCATGTGCGGGCCGCCTCGGCGTAGGGCTCAAGGTATTCGAGACGGAACCCCCAGGTGCCGGCCGGAGTGTCCCCCTGGATGCGCCGGCGGAGGGTGTCCTGGTCCGCATGGAGGACGAAGTGCCGTACCGGAATGGAGTGTTGGGCGAGGCCCGCGCTGATCTCGCGCCAGTACTGCTCGACCAGGACGGTCATGGGCATCACCAGGGTGCCGCCGGTGTAGTCGAGCACGTGGCGGGCGGTCTCGACGACGAGCGGCCGCCACGGCGGCCAGTGCTGGAAGTTGCCCGTCCAGGGCAGCCCCGGCGTGATGTCCATGAGTGTCTCGCCGACCTTCTCGGCGTCGAACACCCGTGAATCCGGGATCAGCTGCTGCACGAGTGCACTGGTCGTCGTCTTGCCTGCACCGTGGGTACCGTTGAGCCATACGATCATGGGTCCGACGCTAACGGTGTGCGGACTGCGTGCCGGTGCCGATCACGTCACAGAACGGGCACAGCAGAAAGCCGGTACGGCTTCGACGTCCCATCGGAGCAGGGCACCGGGTGTCCCCCGGAGTGGCGTCAACCACCGAGACCAGGTGCCACCTGTCTCGAAGGCCACATCTGGGCAATGCGCCCCCTCCGCGTGGTGCCGACCATCCCTCTTCCGTGCCAACCGAAAAGCGGTCACCGCCGTACGCGCGGCATCCCCAGCCCGATCCACGAGATGATCTCCCGCTGGATCTCGTTGTTGCCGCCGCCGAAGGTGAAGATGACGGCGGAGCGGTATCCGCGTTCGAGCTCGCCGTGCAGCACCGCGCCCGCCGATCCCTCCTTGAGCGGGCCGGCCGAGCCGACGACCTCCATCAGCCAGGCGTAGGCGTCGCGGCGGGCCTCGGAGCCGTAGACCTTGACGGCGGAGGCGTCCTGCGGGGTGAGGGTGGCGTTCTGGACCGCGGAGACCATCTGCCAGTTGAGGAGCTTCATGGCGTCGAGCCTGGTGTGGGTGCGGGCCAGCAGGGCGCGGACCCAGCCGAGGTCGATCACGCGCCGCCCGTCGGCCAGCCGGGTGTCCGCCGCCCAGCGCTGAACGTTGTGGAGGGAGCGGATCGCCATGGTGCCGTGGGCGGCGAGGGTGACGCGTTCGTGGTTGAGCTGGTTGGTGATGAGGCGCCAGCCCTTGTTCTCCTCGCCGACACGCCGGGAGACGGGGACGCGGACGTTCTCGTAGTAGCTGGCGGTGGTGTCGTGCGAGGCCAGGGTGTTGATCAGGGTGCAGGAGTAGCCGGGGTCCGCGGTCGGGACGAGCAGCATGGTGATGCCCTTGTGCGGCGCCGCCTCCGGGTCGGTGCGTACGGCGAGCCAGACCCAGTCCGCGGTGTCGCCGTTGGTGGTCCAGATCTTCTGCCCGTTCACGACGTAGTCGTCGCCGTCACGGACGGCGCGGGTCCGGAGCGCGGCGAGGTCGGTGCCCGCGTCGGGCTCGCTGTAGCCGATCGCGAAGTCGATCTCGCCCGCGAGGATCTTCGGCAGGAAGTACGCCTTCTGCTCGTCGGTGCCGTACCGCATGATCGTCGGGCCCACGGTGTTGAGGGCCATCAGCGGCAGCGGGACGCCCGCCTGGGCGGCCTCGTCGAAGAAGATGAACTGTTCCATCGGGGACAGCCCGCGTCCGCCGTACTCCGTCGGCCAGCCGACGCCGAGCCAGCCGTCGGTGCCGAGGCGGCGGATCGTCTCCCGGTAGAAGCGCTTCTGGGCCTCGGGGGCCGCATACCGCGTGTATGCGTCGTCGGGGACCAGTGCGGCGAAGTAGCCGCGCAGTTCGGTGCGCAACTGCTGCTGTTCAGGCGTGTATTCGAGGTGCACGGCCCCTCCGGGAGTCTCGCGGTCGCGTCGTCCGTGTGCGGCGGCGCACACAGTAGAACGTGTTGCAAGAATCCGGAAGGGCCGGGACGGTACCGGCGAACTCCGCGCCCGACCACGCGGGGCGGCTCCTGACGCGCGGGTCAGCGCTTGACAGCGCGCAGGACGACGAACTTCGGGTCGCCGGCGACGGTGACGCAGTTGCCGAAGATGCGGCGGAGCCGGGTGTGGTAGCCGAGGTGCCGGTTGCCGACGACCCACAGTTCGCCGCCGGGCCGCAGTGCGGCGCGTGCCCCCTGGAACATGGCGCGGGCCGTCGCGTCGGTGGTGGCCTGGTGGGAGTGGAACGGCGGGTTGTTGAGGACCAGGTCCACACTGGCGGGCGGCAGTTCCGCAGGCCCGTCCCCGACCAGGAAGTCGGCCTCGGCGTCCGGGCCGGTATTGGCCCGGAAGGTCTCCTCGGCGGAGGCGACCGCCTGGTACGACTCGTCGATGAAGGTGACCTTGGACTCGGGGTTGGCGAGCGCGGCGGACAGCCCGACGACGCCGTTCCCGCAGCCGAGGTCGACGACCCGGTCGGGGCCGGTGCGCACGGGGAGGTGCCCGAGGAAGAACCGGGTGCCGATGTCGAGGCGCTCGGCGCAGAAGATCCCGGCGTGGTTGGTGACGGTCCGGCCGGAGACCGGGCCGAGCCCTTCGGGCAGCTCGTAGCGGTACGGCCAGGGGCTGGGCGTGGCAGCCGTTCCCGGGCCGGGGGTGCAGAAGATGAGCCGGGCCTTCTTGACGGCCAGGGACGTGCGGGTGGGGCCGATGATCCGCTCGAAGAGCTTGAGGGTGGAGGTGTGGATCTCCTTCACCATCCCGGTACCGATGATCACGGTGCCCGGGTGGACGGCCGGTGCGAGCCGGTGCAACTGGTCCTCCAGGAGCGCGAGGCTCTTGGGGACGCGTACCAGCAGGACGTCGATACGGTCCGGTGGCGTGTCCCTGGCCGACAGCAGGCGTACCGCGTCCGCGTCCACGCCGTTGCGGGCCAGATTGCCCAGGGTCGCGCGCTGCGCCAGGTAGGAGTCGGTGATCTGTACGGGCCGGCGCCCGGCCAGTGCGGTGCTCAGCGCGCCCCAGCGGTCGCCCACCACGACCACGGCGCCCGAAAGATCGACCGGGTCCGTCCCGTCGGCCCCCTCCAGCCGCCGCAGCAGATACTCATCGGCGGCATCCCAGGCACGGAACGGGTCGCGCGGGTCCTCGGGGTAGCGGGCGAGCTCGAACCCGGCCCCTGACGTCGTCAAACGGTTCATTGTGCACCCAGGCTAGCCGAGCCGCGGGGAGCGCCCACACACTCCCCGCGCGCCGGCCGCCGGACCGCCGCCTCCCGCCGGTACGGGATCCCGCGGAACCGCCCTACGGCAGCATCTTGTCGATCGCCGACCGGCCCTCCCGGGCGAGTCTGCGCTCCGCCCACTGGAGATTCTTCGGGGTCAGGTCCCGCCCGGAGGCGAGCACCAGGTCCTCCGCCGACGGATGGTCGCTGCCGCCGGTGTGCAAGAGGCTGTCGGGAGTCACTCCCCGCGATGCGGATACGGATTCGGGCTCGTCGCTCATGCCGCCTCCTCGTCCTTTCGGTCATTCTCGCCCCGCGCCCGGCCCGCCGCATCCGAGGCCCCACGACGTCCCCCGGCGGCGCGATCCACCCCTCACTTGACCTGCACATGATAGGTACGCACTGTTCACACCATGGTCACGGTGCGTGTGGAAGGCTCCCGCGTACCACGAACCACACGATCGCCGCGGCGCCGCCCCCCACCTTGTGACGGTGTCGTGGCGCACGCATTTCCGGAGAGGACACCCCACATGTCCCGTCGTCACCTTCGTCACCGGCGCCCACTGCTGGCGACCCTTGCCGCCTTCGCGGTGCTCGGCGGCACCGCGGCCGCCGCACCGGCCACCACGCCCGAGGCCACGTCCACCACCGCGACACCGCTGCGGGTACTCGACGACACGTACTACCAGGATGCGCTCGGCAAGACCGGCACCCAGCTCAAAAGCGCCCTGCACAAGATCATCAGCAACCAGACCAAGCTGTCCTACAGCCAGGTCTGGGACGCACTCAAGGACACCGACGAGGACCCCGCGAACAGCTCGAACGTGATCCTCCTCTACACCGGCCGCTCCCAGTCCAAGAACTCCAACGGCGGCGCGGTCGGGGACTGGAACCGCGAGCACGTCTGGGCCAAGTCCCACGGCGACTTCGGCACCGCCACCGGGCCGGGCACCGACATCCACCACCTGCGCCCGGAGGACGTCACCGTCAACTCGATCCGCGGCAACAAGGACTTCGACAACGGCGGCAGCGCGGTCAGCGGCGCACCGGGCAACTACACCGACAGCGACTCCTTCGAGCCGCGCGACGCGGTCAAGGGCGATGTGGCCCGCATGCTCCTCTACATGGCGGTGCGGTACGAGGGTGACGACTCCTTCCCGGACCTGGAACCCAACGACAAGGTGTCCAACGGCTCCGCCCCGAACATCGGCCGCCTCTCGGTACTGAAGACGTGGAGCCAGGAGGACCCGCCGGACGCCTTCGAGAAGCGGCGCAACGACGTCATATTCGATCAGTACCAGCACAACCGGAACCCGTTCATCGATCACCCCGAGTGGGTCGCGTCCATCTGGTAGCCCCGGCCCGGCAGGGAAGCGCGGGCCCCGGCACTCAGCCGGGCCCGCCTCCCGCGCACCAGGCCACGGCCTGCGCACGGGTCGCGAAGCACCGCGGGGCCGCCGGTCCGTCCCGCTGCCCGGGACCGGGCAGGGCGAGCAGGCGGGCCGGGTCGGCGACGGCGGCACGCGCCCCGTCCGCCGCGATCCGGCCGAGCCCGCCGCTCAGCATCGCGCGGGCCACCCTGTCGACGCCGGTCACCCGCCGCAGGTCCAGCACGACCGGATCCGTCGCCCGGGGGCGCGACTCGTCCAGCGCGTACAGCACGCGCTCGGCCGCGGTGAAGTCGAGGGCGCCCTGGGCGGCCACGACCGCGACCCGTTCGCGCGGGGCCCGGTTGTGCGGCGCGGCCCCGGCGGCGGGCAGTTCGTCGGCGGTGGCCACGAGGGTGACGGTGCTGGCGGCCAGCGCCGGGTTGTGCATCAGATGCAGGCCGAGCCGCTCCGACAGGGCGCCGAGCGCGGCGCGCCCGCGTACCGAGGTGCCGGTCGGGTCCAGCCGCGGACTGTAGGCCGCCAGGCCGAACCGTGCGGGGCCCGCGGCGATCAGCCCGCCCGACACGCCGCTCTTCGCGGGCAGCCCGACCCGCAGCAGCCAGTCCCCCGAGGCGTCGTACATGCCGCAGGTCGCCATCACCGCCAGCACCTGCGCGGCCACCGGTTCCGGGACCACCGCGTCACCGGTGAGCGGGTTCACGCCGCCGTGCGCGAGGGTGGCGGCCATCGCGGCCAGGTCCAGCGCGGTGGCCCGCACCGCGCACTGTCTGAAGTACGTGTCGACCGCCGCGACCGGGTCGACGGGCAGCGGGCCGGTACTCCGGAGGAGGTAGGCGAGGGCGCGGTTGCGGTCGCCGGTGGCGGCCTCCGAGGCGTACACCTGCTCGTCCACGTCCAGCCGCCGGCCCGCGAACCGGCTCAGGCCGTCGAGGATGCGGTCGAACCTCGGGGCGTCGGGGGTGTCCGGGACCAGCGCGGTGGCGATGATGGCGCCCGCGTTGACCATGGCGTTGTCGGGCCGACCGGTGTCCGGTTCCAGGCTGATCGCGTTGTACGCCTCCCCGCTGGGTTCGGCGTTGACCCAACGGCACACCTCGTCGAGCCCGAGGGCGGACAGGGCCAAGGCGTAGACGAAGGGTTTCGACACGGACTGCAGGGTGAACGGGGCGGCGGCGTCGCCCGCGCTGTAGCGGTGGCCGTCCATGCTGATCAGCGCCAGTCCGAAGGCGTCCGGGTCGGTCAGCGCCAGCTGCGGGATGTAGTCGGCGAGCCGGCCGTCGCCCAGCCCGGCGAACCGCGCGTGCAGGTCCCGCAGGGCGTCGGTGACGGCCCCGGCGGCGGTACTCACCCGGCCCCGGCCGTCAGCCGCACCCGGTCCGGGCGATCCCGGGAAAGGTCCGGGCGCCGGGGAGGGACGAGGACACGCGGCAGGGGAGGTCGGTGCGGACGTGCGCGCTCCGCCCTCCCCACGTCCGGGCGGTGCCGGCGTGCGCGCATCGCCGTGCTCACCGTTGGCTCAGTCCTCTTCGTCACCGAAGATCTCACGCAGCCGCTCCTCGCTCCGCGCGTCCAGGTTGCTGTGGAGCAGCTCGGCACCGCCGTGGGGCAGCGCCTGGCTGATCCGGTCGGGCACCTCGTCCGTGGTCAGCAGGAACAAGGCCGAAGTCCCCGGTGTCACCTTCTCCTTGACCTCGGCGATGAAGTCGTCGTCGATACCGACATCGGCCAGCTTGCCGCCCAGGGCCCCGGCCGCCGCCCCGATCGCCGCGCCCAGCAGCGGCATCAGGAAGATCAGGCCGAAGAGCATCCCCCAGAACGTGCCGCCCAGCGCGCCGGCGCCGACGAGGTTGAGCAGCTGCTTGGTCCTGGGCTTCGCCCGGTCGGCGGGCCAGCTGACCACGGCCGCGTCGACGATCTTGATCAGCCCCTCCTTCTGGAGGGACTTGAGCGCGGTCTCCATGCTCTCCGCTCCCTCGGCCGACGGGAACTTCCACACGGTAAGCGTGGCCATGCCATGCACCTCCTGGAACACCACCGAAGAACTCGCCCATATTAGGCTCAAAAGGTATGAATTGACTCGTTGAATTCACCGCTTCGTTCGGGAGCGGACTCCGGCCGAGACCCCTGGGAGAGAACGATGGATACGGACGCCCTGACCGCCGACCTGTTGCAGGAACTGCGTGCGGTCAAGCCCTATCCGGCCCTGTCCCTCACCATGCCGACGCACCGCCGTGCTCCGGACAACACCCAGGACGCCGTCCGGCTCCGCAACCTGGTGGCGGAGGCCGCCGGACGGCTGGAGGCGGACCCCGCGGTCACCCGCGAGGCGCGGGCCGCGATCAAGGAGCAGCTCGACCGGGCGGTCACCGAGGTGGACCCCCGCCGGTCCCTGGACGCCCTGGTGCTGCTCGTCACCGCCGACGAGCACCGGATCTGGCACCTCCCGCGCACCGCACCGGAACGGGTGGTGCTCAGCGACACGTATCTGACCCGCAATCTGGTCGCCGCGAAGGCGCAGGCCCAGCCGTTCTGGGCGCTCACCGTCTCCGCCGAGCGCGCCGTCCTGTGGAGCGGCACGGCGGACACCCTGCGCGAGGAGCGGACCGGCGGGTTCCCGCTGACGGCTCCGCAGGAGCCGTCCGACCCGCAGCGCGAGGAGCGGATCGGCGATACGCCGAGCACCTTCAGCGACGAGGAGACGCGCACCTTCCTGCGTACGGTCGACGAGAAGCTCCGCGCGGTCCTGGCCGTGGACCCGCGCCCGCTCTACCTGGTCGGCCTCGCCCCCGCGCTCGCCCTGCTGGACGAGGTCGGGGAGGCCGCCGGGTCGGCCGCCGGCCGGGTCACCAAGGGCGCACCCGCCGACATGCCGCCGGGCGAACTGCTCAAGGAGCTGCGGCCGGCGCTCGACGAACGGCAGCGGCGGTTCGCCGCTGAGATCGACGGCAAGCTGGACGAGGCCCGCGGCCGTCGTGCCTTCGCCGGCGGTCTGGACGAGGTGTGGGCCGCCGTACGCGAGGGCCGGGCCGGGCTGGTCGCGGTGGAGGAGCACTTCCAGCAGACGGTGCGGGTGACGGACGAGCACCTGGAGCCGGTGAGCGGCGAGGCGGCCGACCTCACGGACGGCGCGGTCCGCGAGGACATCGTGGACGAGCTCGTCGAGGCGGCCCTGGACAGCGGCGCCGAGGTGGTCTTCCTCCCGGACGGCTCGCTCGCGGAGCACGGGCGGATCGCGGCGGCCCTGCGCTACTGAACCGTACCGGCGCCACGCCGTACCCCGCCCCGGGCCCGCATGCCTCAGGCATGCGGGCCCGGGGCGTCGCTGGGAGACTGAGGAGGGGCCCACCGGGCCCCGGGACAGGTCCCGGGGAGAGGAGTGACCGCACCATGCCACGCGGATCCAATGCCAAGCGGGAACGGCAGTACGAGCACATCAAGGAGAGCGCGCAGGAGCGCGGAGTCAGCGAGGAACGGGCCGAGGAGATCGCGGCCCGCACGGTCAACAAGGCCCGCGCCCGCGCCGGGGAGTCGAGGACCGCGAGCCGGACCTCGATCGAGGACATGTCGTCCTCCCGGCGCGGCGGTCTGCGCTCCCGCAGCGGGGCGGAGGGACCGACCCGCGACCAGCTCTACGAAGAGGCGCGGAAGAAGAACGTCCACGGACGGTCGAGCATGACGAAGGCCGAGCTGGCACGGGCGGTCGGCCGCTGATCCCGCGTCACGGGAGGCGGGACGGCGTCAGCCGCTCCAGGCCCAGTCGGCCACTTCGGGCAGGTCCGTGCCGTGTTCACGGATCCAGGCGTGATGGCGGGTGCGGGCATCCGCCATCGCCTGGCGGACCGCCACGGCGCGGACGCCGAGGCCGGGGACCCGGTCGATGACGTCCATGACCAGCCGGTAGCGGTCCAGGTCGTTGCGGACCACCATGTCGAAGGGCGTCGTGGTGGTGCCCTCCTCCTTGTAGCCGCGCACATGCAGCTGCCCATGGCCCGCGCGCCGGTAGGCGAGCCGGTGGATCAGCCAGGGATAGCCGTGGTACGCGAAGATCACGGGGGTGTCCCTGGTGAACACCGCGTCGTACTCGGAGTCCGGCATCCCGTGCGGATGCTCCTCACGGGGCAGCAGCCGTGCCATGTCCACCACATTGACCACCCGCACCACCAGTTCCGGCAGATGCCCGCGCAGCAGGTCCGCGGCGGCCAGGGTCTCCAGGGTGGGTACGTCACCGGCGCAGGCGAGCACCACGTCGGGTGCGCGGCTGCCGTCCTCCGTACCCGCCCATTCCCATACGCCGACGCCCCGGGCGCAGTGCGCGCGGGCCTGGTCGAGGGTGAGCCAGTCGAAGGACGGCTGTTTGCCGGCCACGATCACATTGACGTAGTCGCGGCTGCGCAGTACGTGGTCGGCGACGGAGAGCAGGGTGTTGGCGTCCGGCGGCAGGTAGACCCGTACGACCTCGGGGCTCTTGTTGAGGATGTGGTCGACGAAACCGGGGTCCTGGTGGGAGAAGCCGTTGTGGTCCTGGCGCCAGACGTGCGAGGTGAGCAGGTAGTTCAGCGAGGCGATGGGACGGCGCCAGGCCAGCCGGCGGGAGGTCCTGAGCCATTTGATGTGCTGGTTGACCATCGAGTCGACGATGTGGGCGAACGCCTCGTAGCAGGAGAAGAGTCCGTGCCGGCCGGTGAGCAGATATCCCTCCAGCCAGCCCTGGCACAGGTGCTCGGAGAGCACCTCCATGACGCGTCCGTCGTGGGAGAGGTGCTCGTCGGTGGGCAGGGTCCGTTCCTGCCATGCCTTGGCGGTGGCGCCGTAGAGGGCGTCGAGCCGGTTCGACGCCGTCTCGTCGGGCCCCACGACCCGGAAGTCGCGGCGCTCGGCGGTGGCGGCCATGACGGCCGCCAGCAGGCCGCCGAGCACCCGGGTCGGCTCGTGCAGCTCGGTGCCGGGCCTGACGACCTCGACGGCATGGTCCTCCAGCGGCGGGATGGGCAGCTCGCGCAGGAGCAGGCCACCGTTGGCGTACGGGGTCGAGCCGAGCCGGGCCTCGCCCGCGGGCACGCAGGCGAGCACCTGGCGACTGGGCCGCCCGGCGGCGTCGAAGAGTTCCTCGGGGCGGTAGGAGCGCATCCACTCCTCCAGCTGCCGCAGGTGGTCCGGGTTGTCGCGGACCCCGGAGAGCGGGACCTGGTGGGCGCGCCAGGTGCCTTCGACGGGCACCCCGTCGACCTCCACCGGGCCGGTCCAGCCCTTGGGGGTGCGCAGCACGATCATCGGCCAGTGCGGGCGGCCGGTGCCGCCGCCGGTGCGGGCGGCGGCCTGGAGTTCCCGGATCCGGTCGACGGCCCGGTCCATCGCGGCGGCCATCGCCCGGTGGACGGAGACCGGGTCGTCGCCGCCGACGTACAGGGGGTCGTGCCCGTAGCCGCGCAGCAGGGCGTCGAGTTCCGTCTCGGGGAGGCGGGCGAGCACGGTCGGATTGGCGATCTTGTAGCCGTTGAGGTGGAGGACCGGGAGGACGGCCCCGTCGTGCACCGGGTCGAGGAACTTGTTGGAGTGCCAGGACGCGGCGAGCGGCCCGGTCTCGGCCTCGCCGTCGCCGATGACGCAGGTGACGAGCAGATCGGGGTGGTCGAGGGCGGCTCCGTAGGCGTGGGTGAGGGCATAGCCGAGTTCGCCGCCCTCGTGGATGGAGCCGGGTGTCTCCGGTGCCACATGGCTGGGCACCCCGCCGGGGAAGGAGAACTGTCTGAACAGCAGCGCCATGCCTTCGGCGTCGCGGCCGACGTCGGGGTACGTCTCCGAGTAGCTGCCCTCCAGCCAGGAGTTGGCGAGGACGGCGGGTCCGCCGTGGCCCGGTCCCCAGACGCAGAGTCCTTGGACGCCGCGGGACTTGATGACCCGGTTGAGGTGGGTGTGGACCAGGTTCAGTCCGGGCGAGGTGCCCCAGTGGCCGAGCAGGCGCGGCTTGATGTCCTCCCGGGTCAGCGGCCGGGTCAGGAGCGGGTTGGCCATCAGATAGATCTGGCCGACGGCCAGGTAGTTGGCGGCCCGCCAGTGCGCGTCGAGGGCCGCGATCTCGTCGTCGGACGGACCTGACGGGCCGAGGGGGGCTGCCGGGCCGGGGGCGTTGCTCATGGATGTCTCCAGCCGAAAAGCTCTAGGATGTGGCGCCGACGGGCTCGGGGCCGTACCAGACCGTGGTCACGTTGCAGAATGCGCGGATGCCCTGCCCGGCGAGCTCGCGGCCGTAGCCGGAGCGCTTGACACCGCCGAAGGGCAGTGCGGGATGGGACGCCGTCATGCCGTTGAAGAAGACGCCGCCCGCCTCCAGGTCGCGGACGCAGCGGCGGGCCTCGTCCTGGTCCCGGGTCCAGACGTTGGAGCTGAGGCCGAAGGGGCTGTCGTTGGCGAGCGCGACGGCTTCGTCCAGCCCGTCGACCCGGTAGAGCGAGGCGACGGGGCCGAAGGTCTCCTCGTGGTGGATCCGCATGGCGGGGGTGATCCCGGTGAGGACGGTGGGGGCGTAGAACCAGCCGCGCTCCAGCCCGGGGGCCAGGCCTTCGGGCCTGGCGCCGCCGCACAGGGCACTCGCCCCCTGCCGCACCGCGTCGTCCACCAGCTCCTCCAGGTCGGCGCGGCCCTGTTCGCTGGCGAGCGGGCCGACGTCGGTGGACTCCTCCATCGGGTCGCCGACCGTCAGATCGTTCATCCCCACGGTGAACCGCTCGGCGAACTCGTCGTAGACCTCGGTGTGCACGATGAACCGCTTGGCGGCGATGCAGGACTGCCCGTTGTTCTGCACCCGCGCGGTCACCGCGGTGCGGGCGGCCCTGGCGACGTCAGCCGACGGCATGACGAGGTACGGGTCGCTGCCGCCCAGTTCCAGGACGGTGTGCTTCACCTCGTCCCCGGCGATCGACGCGACCGAGCGGCCGGCCGGTTCGCTGCCGGTGAGGGTGGCCGCGGCGACCCGGCCGTCGCGCAGGATCCCCTCGACCGCGCCCGATCCCACCAGCAGGGACTGGAAGCATCCCGCCGGGAATCCGGCCCGGCGGAACAGTCCTTCCAGGTACATCGCCGTCTGCGGGACGTTGGAGGCGTGCTTGAGCAGGCCGACGTTGCCCGCCATGAGGGCCGGGGCGGCGAAGCGGACGACCTGCCAGAGCGGGAAGTTCCACGGCATCACGGCGAGCACGGCGCCCAGCGGCCGGTAGTGGACGTAGGCCCGGGAGGCGCCGGAGTCCCGTACGTCGGCCGCGGACGGGTACTGGTCCGCGAGGAGCTCCTCCGCGTGGGCCGCGTACCAGCGCATCGCCTTGGCGCACTTGGCGGCCTCCGCGCGGGCCGCCCCGATGGGCTTGCCCATTTCGATGGTCATCGTGCGGGCGATGTCCCGCTGGTCCTCGTCGAGCAGGACGGCGGCCTGGTTCAGCAGGCGGGCCCGCTCGGCGAACCCGGTGGTCCGGTACCGCCGGAACGCGGAGTCGGCGGCGGCGAGCCGCTGCTCGATCCCCGCCCCGTCCAGCGCTTCGAATGTTCTGAGGGTTTCGCCGTTCGCGGGATTGACCGTCGCGATGGGCATGGCCGTGTCCTCCTTGACTCGGTTCTTCGACCGTGCCGCGCCGTGCGCCGCACCGCAACGCGGACTCCGCCGGGCGGACACCCGGCCGGCGCGGTCCGTGCGTGCGATGTGCACGTCGTCCGCGCCGGGAGGGGAACCGTCCAGGGGGTACGGAGACCGGCGGTCCCGGTGGCCCGTCTCAGACCAGAGCGGGGTCCGACGCCGTCTCGGGCTCGCCCGCGGGGGCGGCGAGGGTGCCGGGCTCGCCGGCGGGTGCGGCGACCGCGGCGGGCGGGCGGCGGAACTCACCCACACCGGGCAGCGGCGAGAGCGGCACCAGGTCGACGCTGAACGGCTCCTTGGCGTACCTGGTGAACCAGACGACCTTGCCCTCGGCCGTACGGCAGGTGCCCCAGCTGTCGCTCAGGGCCATGACCCGGCTCAGGCCACCGCCGCCGGTGCTGAGCAGCTTCGGCATCTCGGAGCCGTTGTCGGCGACGGAGACCGTGAGATGCCGGCCGGACCAGCGGAGTTCGACGACGCAGTTGTTGTCGTCACCGACATGCCGGTGGACGTTGGTCAGCAGCTCCTCCACACCCCGGCACACCGGCCGGATATGGAGTTCGAGACTCCAGTGGCGGAGGTGCGCCGCGATTATTCGCCGCAGCTGGCACACACGCTCTGCCGAAACCTGGAGTTCGACCAGATAGTGCCGGTCGAGTGGAACGGTCATCGTCGAGGCTCCTCACATCGAGGCCCACTGGCTTCACCCCGTTGAACAACGACCCCCGAGCACGAAGAGTGAGCAGATGTCTCTTCTGGGTCACTCCCCAGCGTGGCCCTGCGGAACCGGTCGCGCAACACAGGGCGCGAGCGCCCAGGTCACAACAGATACGGCAGCAGTGCGTCCGGGGTGAGCGGAAGGCCGCGCAGTCTGATACCGGTGGCGTGCCGGACGGCGTTGCCGACGGCGGCCGCGGCACCGACGATGCCGATCTCACCGATGCCCTTGCTGCCCATCGGGTTGAGGTGCGGATCCTCCTCGTCGATCCAGTGCGCCTCGATCTCCGGCACGTCGGCGCAGGCCGGCACGTGGTAGGAGGCGAGGTCGTGCTCGGTGAAGTCGCCGAAGACGCGGTCCACGCCGCTGGCCTCGGTGAGCGCCATGCCGATCCCCATGGTCATGCCGCCGATGAACTGGGAGCGTGCGGTACGGGAGTTGAGGATGCGTCCGGCGGCGAAGACGCCGAGCATCCGGCGCATCCGCACTTCTCCGGTCCGTGCGTGCACGGCCACTTCGGCGAAGTGCGCGCCGAACGCGTGGCGTGCGTACGGGGATTCCCGCTCGGTCTCCTGCTGGGTGTCGGCGGTGACGGTGAGCCCCTCGGCGGGGACCGGGCCGGTGCGTTCGCCCAGCTGCCGGCGCAACAGGGTGCATGCCTTGTGCACGGACCAGCCCCAGGAGGCCGTGCCCGAGGATCCGCCCGCCAGGGGGGCGTCGGGCAGTTCGCTGCTGCCGATGTCGATCCGGATGTTGTCCAGGGGGGTGCCCAGGACGTCGGCCGCGATCTGTGCGAGCACGGTGCGGGCGCCGGTGCCGATGTCGGTGGCGTTGACCCGGATGCGGTACGAGCCGTCGGGGGCCGCGTGCGCCGAGGCGCTGGAGGCGGCGATGTACACCGGGTAGGTGGCGGCGGCGACGCCCGTGCCGAGCAGCAGCGGCCCCTCCTCACGGATCGCGGGGCGCGGATCGCGGTCGTACCAGCCGAAGCGTGCGGCGCCCTTCTCCAGACAGGCGGCCAGGCCGCGGCTGCTGAACGCGCGTCCGGAGTCCGGTTCGTTCGCCGGGTCGTTGCGGATGCGCAGTTCGACGGGGTCCATGCCGAGGGCCGAGGCGAGTTCGTCCATGGCGGATTCGAGCGCGTACATGCCCGGGGCTTCGCCCGGTGCGCGCATCCAGGAGGGGCTCGGCACGTCCAGGGCGACCACCCGGTGGGCGGTGCGGCTGGTGCCGGAGCCGTACATGATGCGGGTCGGCACGGCCGCCTGCTCCACGAACTCCTTGATGGTGGAGGTGTGGGTGATGATCTCGTGGTCGACCGCGGTGAGGGTGCCGTCGAGGTCGGCGCCGAGGCGGACGTGCTGGATGGTGGGGGCGCGGTGGCCGACCAGGGCGGCCATCTGGCGGCGGGGCAGCGCGACCTTGACGGGGCGCCCGGTGTGGCGCGCGGCCATGACCGCCAGGACGGTCTGCGGGCGCGGGGTGCCCTTGGACCCGAAGCCGCCGCCGACGTGCTCGGAGACGGCGGTGATCTGCTGCGGCCGGATGCCGAACGCGGTGGCAAGGCTGTCGCGGACCGTGGTGGAGCCCTGGCTGGAGTCGTGGACGGTCAGGTGTCCGTCCTCGTCCCACCGTGCCGTCGTGGCGTGCGGCTCCATGGGGTGGTTGTGCAGGGCGCCGACGGTGTAGGTGGCGTCGATCTGTACGGGGGCGGTGGCGAAGGCCCGGTCGGTGTCGCCGCGTTCCCGGACGGCGGGGTAGCCGCCGTTGACCGTCTCCGGGGTGTACAGGCCGGGATGGCCCTCGGTCAGCAGGACGTCGTGCCCGCTGGTCTCGTAGGTGATCCGCAGCGCCTCGGCTCCGGCGCGGGCGGCCTCCGGGGTGTCGGCCACCACGAGCGCGACGGGCCAGCCCCGGTGCGGGACCAGGTCGTTCTGGAGGACGGCGAGGATCGGGTCGTCGGGCTCCTTGAGCCGGGGGGCGTTGTCGTGGGTGAGTACGGCACGCACCCCCGGCAGGGCCAGGGTCTCGTCCGCGTGGATGGCGTCGACACGGCCGCGGACGATCGTGGCGGGGACGGGCAGGCCGTACAGGCACCCCGGCGGGGTGTGCTCGGCGGCGTAGCGGGCGGTGCCGGTGACCTTGTCCCGGCCCTCACGGCGGACGACGGGGGTGCCCAGTGGTGGCGGGGCCTGGCTCATGACGGGGTCCTCACGGCAGGGGGCGGGGTCGGCTGTCGGCGGCGAGTTCGGCGAGGGCGTCGACCGCCAGGTTGCGGGCGAGGCCCACCTTGAACGCGTTGTCCCGCAGCGGCCGGGCCGCGGCGAGCTCGGCGTCCACGGCGCGCGCGAAGGTCTCGGCGGTGGCCGGTGCGCCCCGGAGCAGGTCCTCGGCGGCGTGTGCCCGCCAGGGCCGGTGGGCGAGTCCGCCGAAGGCCAGGGCGGCATGGTCGATCCGGCCGCCGCGGACGCTCAGTACGGCGGCGACGGAGGCGAGGGCGAAGGCGAAGGAGGCGCGGTCGCGGGCCTTGCGGTAGAGCGAGGCGGCGCCGTCGGGGCGGGGCGGCAGGACCACCTCGGTGATGAGTTCGTCCGGCCGGATCTCGGTGTCCCGGTCCGGGGTGTCGCCCGGCAGACGGTGGAATCCGGTGGCGGGTACGGTCCGCGCGCCGTCCGGTCCGTGCAGGTGGACGGTGGCGTCGAGGGCGGACAGCGCGACGGCCAGGTCGGACGGGTGGGTGGCGACGCACTGCGCGGAGTGGCCGAGCACGGCGAGATCGCGCTGGTCGCTGTCGCGGGCGGGGCAGCCGGTCCCGGGGGCCCGCTTGTTGCACGGCTTGGAGGTGTCCTGGAAGTACGGGCACCGGGTGCGCTGGAGCAGGTTGCCACCGGTCGTGGCGGTGTTGCGGAGCTGCCCGGAGGCACCGGAGAGCAGTGCCTGGGACAGTGCGGGGTAGCGGGTGCGTACGCCGGGATGGGCGGCCAGGTCGCTGTTGCGCACGGTCGCGCCGATCCGCAGGCCGCCGTCCGGGGTGTCGGCCACGTGGTCCAGCGGCAGTTTGCTGATGTCGATGAGCAGCTCGGGGGCCTCGACCCCGAGCTTCATCAGGTCGACGAGGTTGGTGCCGCCGCCGAGGAACACGGCGCCGGGGCGGGCGGCGCTCTGCTGGACCGCCTCATCGGCGGACCGGGCGCGGAGATAGGCGAAGGGTTTCACGGCGCCACGTCCTTGATCGCGTCGACGATGCGAGGGTAGGCGCCGCAGCGGCACAGGTTGCCGCTCATCCGTTCGCGGATCTCCTCGGCACCGAGCGGCGCCGGGGCCGATACGGGTGCCGCGCGGGGGGTGACGTGGGACGGGAAGCCGTCCGCCGCCTCACCGAGCATTCCGAGGGCCGAGCAGATCTGGCCGGGGGTGCAGTAGCCGCACTGCAGGGCGTCACGGTCCAGGAAGGCTTCCTGGAGGGGGTGGAGCCGGTCGCCGTCGGCGAGGCCCTCGACGGTGGTGATGGCGGCGCCGTCGTGGGCGACGGCGAGCAGCAGGCAGCTGTTGGCGCGCCGCCCGTCGACGATGACGGTGCACGCCCCGCACTGTCCGTGGTCGCAGCCCTTCTTGGCACCGGTGAGATCGAGGTGCTCGCGCAGGGCGTCCAGGACGGTGGTGCGGTGATCGAGCGTGAGCGTCCGCTCGGTTCCGTTGATCTGCAGTGTCAGGGTGGAACGGTCACCGGTTGCTCCCGGCTGTTGCGCACCGTCGTCCCGCCCTCGAGAGGGGTCCACGCACTCGCACCTTTCAGGGGTGGCCTTTTGTTCGCTTTCTACCAGATATGCGGCGGCTTCCCGCTCCATTGCTCCACCGCCGGGCCGTGGCCCATCGGGCTACCGGCTCGACAGGCGCAGCCGCACCTCTTCCTCCTGGTCGCCGGAGACGGTCCCGACGACCTTGACGTCGAAGGCGTGCGCCAGGCTCCGGCGGAGCCGCTCCACCGCCCAGTAGCCGCCCTGCACGTCGACGCTCACCGGCGCGCCGAGCGCGACCGGCCCCGAGACCACCCTCGCCTCGGTGACGTCGACGGTGACCGCCCATGCGGTGGGGCGCTTCCCCGCCAGGTTCTGCGGTACGTCGGCCGAGGCCCGGTCGGTGGTGAACGCGGCCCGCAGCACGTCGAAGACCATCCGTGCGTCGGCCTTCTCGCACCCGCTGATGACGACCGAGACCTCCTGTCCGTACCCGCTCTCCTCCGTCTGCTTCTCCTTGATGGTGTTCACCGCTGTTCCTTCCGCTCGGTGTTCCGCTGCACGTCCCCGCGCCCGGGACCGATCGCCCCGGCGGCGGGCGCCGCGTCCATGAGGCGATTCGAGGATGTCTCCAGGCTCACCCCGCACCGGGGCTACGGCGACACGAGACCACCGGCCCGCGCCGCTCCGCGCTCCGCGGAACCCGTCCGGTCACGGCCCGCCCGAAGCGAAACGCTTTTCAGATCATATCCACTTAAAACATGAATTCATGTGAACTATCGAGTGAGGTGTCCGCCTCGGGGTATCCGGCAAGCATGGACGTTTTGAACGCAGACCTGAGTTCGCTGGCCCTCTTCCTCGCCGACGACCGGGGCGCGACCGGGTCGGTGATGGGCATCGTCGGAGTGGTGCTGGTGGCCGTGCTGATCGGCGCGGTCTGGCTGGGCAGGCGGCGCCGGGCCGAGGAGCTGCCGCCGCCCAGACCCGACGAGCAGCCGCCACGGCCGGACCACCGCAGCCACATCGAGGAACGCGATGTGCACGGCGACGACCACTTCCCGCCGGACGGCCGGGGTCTTTCGCCCTATGAGCTCGGTGACCACGGGAACGAGACCATCCGTCGCGAGACCGACGAGCAGCGCGACTGACCCCCGCGGGCTTCCCGGCAGCCGTCCATGGGGAGGGACATCGCGTGTTGCGGGGGCGGCCGCCCCCGGTGAGGCTGGTGTGGGCCCGACGGCCACGGGCGGACGCAGACCTCAGAACCGATGAAGGCAGTAGGACCATGACCGGAAGCCACCAGGGGAAGGCGCCGACACCGGCGCCGCTGACCGGATCCGCAGCGCCCTGCTGGGTCAATCTCATGACCCGCGATCTGGCGTCGGCGCAGGAGTTCTACGGTGCCGTGCTGGGGTGGACCTTCCGTCCGGGCAAGCTGGGGCAGGAGTTCTCGGTCGCGCGCCGGGGCGACGTACCGGTCGCCGGTATCGGCGCCGTGGCGACCGCCTACCGGATGGCCGTGGCCTGGACGCCCTATTTCGCCGTCGCCGACGCCGACGCGACGGCCTCGCGCGTCCGCGAGCGCAGCGGCACGGTCGCCGTGGGCCCGATGGCGTTCGGCAAGGGGCGCGGGGCACTGGCGGCGGACCGGGACGGCGCGGTCTTCGGTTTCTGGCAGCGGACCGAGCCCGCGACCTCGCCGCCCGCACCGGACGACCATTCGCACGCCTGGCTGCGGCTGCACACCAGGAACGCCTTCGATGCCGCGATCTTCTACGGAGAGGTACTCGGCTGGGCGAGTGGGCGCCCGGGGTGCTGCGAGGTGTCGTACGAGAAGGACGAGGTCGTCGTCGACTGCGACGGGCGCCGGCTGGCGCGGATCAGCTCCGGCGCGGTGGAGTCTGCGCCCGATCCGCTGGTCCGCCCGCACTGGCAGGTGCATTTCCTCGTCACCGATGTGGCGGCCACGGTCGCGGCGGCGAGGGAGAACGGTGGCGGCCTGGTGGAGCGGCAACCGCTGGCGCAGGGCAGCGAGGCGACCCTGCTGGACCCGGACGGCGGCCTGTTCACGGTCACGGACGTCCAGGGGGTCACGGCGGCCGACCTCGGCTGACCGCGCCTCTCCCCCGCGCCGAAGTCATGTGTCACGCCCGGACGAGGAGCGGGCCGGCGCCCAGGCAGGGAAGACCAACCAGCAGATCAGGAACCACAGCGCCATACCGCCGACCAGCCACAGGGCGACCGCGTTGTGCAGGGCCACCCGAAGGATGAGCAGCAGGGTGGAGCACATGGTGCAGAACAGCAGGCCGAGCCCGAGCACGGTCATGCGCGAGGCCCAGGTGACCGTCTGCGGTTTGAGACGCCGCCCGGTGAGGAGCCGGTGGTACGACACGGGCCCGATCAGTGCGGCGGCGGTGGCCGACCCCAGCAGCACGGTGACCACGTAGATGGTGCGGTCGTTGTCCGAGATCTCGGCGAAGCGGGGCTGGAAGACGACGGCGAGCAGAAAGCCGAACAGGATCTGGACGCCGGTCTGGGCCACCCGCAGCTCCTGGAGCAGGTCGGTCCATCGCCGGTCCGCCCGCTCCTCGGGTGTCTCATGACGGCCGTCGTCGCGGCCCCGACCGTCGGGAGGAGGTGCTGTCGAGGTCACCGGGAGCCTCCGTCCGCATACCCGGAGTACGTCGTGTCCCCCCTCCCCCACCGTAACCGGTCATCGGATCCGGCGTGGTGGCCGAATCATTCGCCCGCCCTCGACGATCAGTTCGACCTCGCCTAGGATTTTGAGTACGGCATCGCGCGTCGGTCACCGACCGGGTGAGGCGTGGAGGTGCCCGTGAGATTGCCCGTTGGAGGCATTCCACAGTGTCAGTCGAGTTGAATCACACCATCGTCCACACCCGGGACAACCGGGAGTCCGCCGAGTTCCTCGCGGATATTCTGGGACTGGAAGTCGGCGCGGAATGGGGCCCGTTCATCCCGGTCGAGACCGCGAACGGAGTCACTCTGGACTTCGCGACCGTTCCCGAAGCCTCGATCACCGCGCAGCACTACGCCTTCCTCATCTCGGAAACCGAGTTCGACGCGGCGTACGCCCGGATCAAGGAGCTCGGGCTCACGTACTACGCGGATCCGCACCGGAAGCATCCGGGCGAGATCAACCACAACGACGGCGGCCGGGGCGTGTACTTCCTCGATCCCTCCGGTCATGCCATGGAGATCATCACGCGCCCGTACGGGGGCTTCCCCGCGTAACCCCGCCTGGTGAGCAGGGGGTTGGGCCGGGGCTCGTGCACGGGTCCCGGTGGGCCGCCTGCAGGGCGGATCAGCCGATCGGCAGCAGCAGTTCGGGCCGGTCCCACATCACCGCGGGCGGGCTGGCCGCAAGGGTGCCGGTCCGCCGGGCGCCCACGCTCCGGTAGAAACCCTCGGCGGGCGGATGCGAGACGACGCGGACGCCGGTGAGCCCGGAGCGTTCCGCCTCACCGCGCAGATGGTCGACGAGGAGCCGCCCGATGCCGAGCCCCTGCGCATCGTCGGCGACGAACATGAGGTCGAGCTCCGGCGGCGAGAGAACGAGCGAGTAGAAGCCGAGCAGCCGCTCGGTGCCGGGATCCACGGCCGCGAAGACCTGGTGGGTCTCGATGTAGTCGGGACCCACCCGGTATCCGGCGACCATGGCGGCGTACTGCCCCTCGTAGGCGCGGGACTTCCTGACCAGCCGGGTGAGCCGCTTCGCGTCCCGTGCGGTGGCCCGCCTGACGCGTACAGCCTCCCGCGGCGCCCCGCCACCCTGGCGCGTAATGCTCGATGTCATGGATGGAGTATTACGCATCCGGACTCCCGGCACCCACGCGCCCGTCGAGGCACAGCCCTCAAGAGGACTCGCGCGCCGCGCGCCACTCGGCGACCACGGCATCGATGTCGAACGGTTCCAGGTTCAGCACCGGTCCCGGCGGCGGCCGCCTGATGGCCGCGTGGATCTTCTCGTTGACCTCGGCCAGCATGCTCCGCACCTCGGCCTCGGTCCGCGCCCCGGACACGGCCTCGGCGACGTCCTCCGCCTGCTTGCGCAGGGCCAGCGCCGGCGGGAGCACCGACACCCCCTCGCGCTGCATCTTCTGCTTGATCCACCAGTTCTCGTCGTAGGGAGCCGCAAGGCTGTCGAGCGGCTTGCCGAATCCCGGCAACTGCGAGATGTCGCCGCGCTGCTCGGACTCCCGGATCTGCTTGTCGACCCATGATTCGAAGCTGACGCCCGCAGGCTTGCGCTCGGTCAACGTACGCCCCTCTCGGAGGATTCGGCATCCGGTCCTCCCACGATACCCAGGGGCCGCGGAAGGACCCGACGCAGCCTCACCGCCCAGGCCGCAACGCGCCACTTCGGGACCCGGACCGCCCGCACCGCGTCAGTGCGTGTGCCCGGCGGGCGCCCCGCTCCCGCTCTCCCCGTGCCCTTCGGCGTCGCTCGCCGGTGCCGCCGCCCGGACGGTGAACGCCGCCGTGCGGACCTTGCCCTGGTGCTTGAAGTCGAGGAAGAGCCGGTACGTCCCCGCGCTGGGCGCCGTCGCGGCGAAGGACACCACCGGGCCCGGGTCCCCCTCTTCGGGGTGGACGTGCAGATAGGCCAGGTCACCCGCGCGCAGGGCGACCAGATGCCCGTACGCGCCGAGGTAGGGCTCCAGATCGGTGACCGGGCGGCCGTTCCTGCTGATGGACGGCGTCAGTTCACCGGCCTGCCCGGCGCGGAGCTCGCCGCCGAGCGTGACGCGGTAGCCGTCGACCTCGGCGACGGCGGCCGGGGCCGGGAGAGCGGCAGGGCGGTAGGCGCCGGAGACGGCGAGATCCGCTCCCAGCGTGAGGTTCTCGGCACCCGCCGCTGCCGGGGTGAAGTCGGCGAACACCCGGTAGCCACCGGCTTCGGGGAGGTCGACGGGGGTCGACCAGGTGCCGTCGGCCGCCCGGACGGGGTGCAGATGCCGGTACTGGGTGAGGTCGGTGGAGGCGAGGATGAAGTGCAGTTCCTTGCCGTGCTCGCGCCGGTAGGCGGTGACCTTCCGTCCACTGTCGTCCTTGACGGCGAACCGGATCTCGGACCGGGACCCGGCCGGGACCACCGGCGTTTCCAGGGCGAGCGTGTAGCCGCCGGCGGAGATCTGCAGCCCGCCGGGCGCATGGCCTGCGGCCGCCGCCTCCGCCCCGCCCTCCCCTGCCCCGTCGTGGCCGCCGCGCTGCCCCGCGGGACGGTCCTCCGCGGCCACCAGCGGGTCGACGCCCCTGCCCACTCCGTACGCGGCGCCGAAGGTCGCGGCGAGCGCGGCGGCGAAGGCGGTGGTCCTCAGTGCGTTGTTCATGACGGTCTCCTCCATCGGTGGACCGGGAGGCGACGCTCCCCGATGCCTCACAAGATACCCCCTGGGGGTATCAAGTCAACCCGGGAGCCCGTCATCACCTCCCGGGCACGCCGGGGGTGGAGAGCGCAGGCCTTGGAGCGCGCTCAGGCGGGTACGACCAGCCCCTCACGCAACCGCTCCACCGCGGCTGCGGGGATGCGCAGGCCGTCGCGCACATACCCGTCGAGCCCGCCCCACCTCTCGTCCATGGCGTCCAGTGCCGTGTCGAGATAGCGGGGGCGCACCTCGGTGATCGCGGTCGCGATGTCCGGGTCACCGCCGGCGTCGAGGAAGTCCTGGACGTAGGGCGCGAAGGCCGCCCGGACCACCGGGTTCACCGCGACGAACTCGGCGCGCACGACATCGCGCGACGCACCGATCATCATCAGGAGGAGGGCGGTGGCCCAGCCGGTGCGGTCCTTGCCCGCCGTGCAGTGGAAGAGCACCGGGCGGGCCCGGTCGTCGGCGACCGTGTCGACGAAGGCCCGGTAGGCGGCGGACGCGCCCGGCGAGAGCACCATCTGTCGGTAGGTGTCCGCGAACAGCCCCTCCGCCTTTCCGCCGCCCAGCATCCGCTCCGCCGCGACCGGGTCGGTGAGCAGCGCGCGCAGCCGGGCGGGCGCCACGCCCGGGTTGTCCCCGAGCACATCGGCGACGAACAGCCGTGCGCCAGGAGGCAGTCGGTCGGGTGCCGCGGCGCGCTCGTCGGCGGTCCGCAGATCGACGACGGTACGGATGCCGAGCGCGGCGACCTGCGCGTCCTGTTCCGCGTCGAGCCCGCTGAGCTGTCCGGACCGCAGCACGACGCCCGCCCGGACCCGGCGGTCCGGACCCAGGGCGATGCCGCCCAGGTCGCGCAGGTTGAGGACGGTGGTTGCCGGGACGGTCCTGGCGGTCTGCACGATGAACTTCCCCTTTTCCCGACGCTTATCCGAATTCATTCGGCCTGGCCGGATCAAACGTCGCACGCGGCCGGGAAATCGACAAAGTAAAACGCCGGGCGACACCGATCGGGGGCACTTCGGGAGATAAATGAAATGTGAAAACGAAACCGCTCTCACCCAGGTCAGGGGCGCATCACACCCATGGCGGTATGTTCTCCGGAACCCCGCGCCAAGGGCAGCACGGGCCGATGGACGGGCCGGAACGGCCGTCCCGAATTTCCGGCCCCTGGATTCCGCCGGGCCCGATATGGACCGGGGCGCGCCCCAGGGCTGATGCGTTCCCAGTCGGCGAGATGGGCCGATCGCCCGCGTACGCACCGCCGTCGTGGCCTTCCGCGTCCGCCCCGTGCAGGTGGGAGCCGTCTAGGCCACGGTGGGTGAAGGATCAAGTGCGTTCCGGAGAGGGCAAGGTCACAAGCGGAACTCATGCTGCCCTTGAGCGCCCTGACCTAGCATCTGGGCATGACGGTCCTGCCTGCCGACGGGCTTTCGTTGGCCGCCGAGTTCCCCGCCCCCGCCCATGAGCAATGGCAACGCCTCGTCGAAGGCGTGCTGCGCAAGTCGGGCAAGGACGCCGCGGGTCCGGCAGCCGAGGAAGCACTGTCCACCACGGTGGAGGACGGGCTCATCACCCGCCCCCTCTACACCTCGCGCGACAGCGCGCCCGATGCCGGATATCCGGGCTTCGCCCCCTTCACCCGCGGCAGCAAGGCCGAGGGCAACGCGGCGGGCGGCTGGGACGTACGGCAGCGGCACACCCTCCTGGATCCCGCGCGTCTCAACGAGGCGGTGCTCGCCGATCTGGAGAACGGTGTCACCTCGCTGTGGCTGACCGTGGGCGGTGTGTCGGGTGTTCCGGTGTCCGCGCTGGCGGGGGCTCTGGACGGCGTCTACCTCGATCTGGCCCCCGTGGTGCTCGACGCCGGAGCCGAGACCGGCGCCGCGGCGACGGAGTTGCTGCGGATCTGCGCGGAGCGGGGCGTGGACGCGCGGAGCGTACGCGGCAACCTGGGTGCGGATCCGCTCGGGCAGGCCGCCCGGAGCGGCGCCGAGCCCGATCTCTCGGACGCGGTCCACTGGGCACAGCGGTGCGCCCAGGAGTTTCCCGGGCTGCGGGCGCTGACCGTCGACGCGCTGCCGTACCACGAGGCCGGCGGTTCGGCGGCCGAGGAGCTGGGCGCCTCGCTGGCGACCGGTGTCGCCTGGCTGCGGGCGCTGACGGACGCCGGGCTGTCGGTCGAGGACGCCTGCGGGCAGGTGGAGTTCCGGTACGCGGCGACCGCCGACCAGTTCCTGACCATCGCCAAGCTGCGGGCCGCGCGGCGGTTGTGGTCGCGGGTGGCCGAGGTCTGCGGGGCCCCCGGAGCCGGGGCACAGCACCAGCACGCGGTGACGTCGTCGGTGATGATGACGCGGCGCGATCCCTGGGTGAACATGCTCCGCACGACGCTGGCATGTCTGGGTGCGGGTGTCGGTGGTGCCGACTCCGTCACCGTGCTGCCGTTCGATCACGCCCTGGGCCTGCCGGACGCGTTCGCCCGGCGCATCGCCCGCAACACGTCGACGATCCTGCTGGAGGAGTCGCACCTGGCCCGGGTGATCGACCCGGCGGGCGGCTCCTGGTACGTGGAGCGGCTCACCGCCGAACTGGCCGACGCCGCCTGGTCCTTCTTCCAGGAGATCGAACGGTCCGGCGGTCAGGCCGCCGCCCTTCGCTCGGGGATGATCGGCGAGCGCCTCGCGGCCACCTGGGCGGCGCGCAGCAAGGATCTGGCGCGCCGCAAGGAGCCGATCACCGGGGTCAGCGAGTTCCCGCAGTTGGCGGAGCGTCCGGTGGAGCGCGAACCGGCCCCCGCCGGAGCGGCCGCGGCATCGGGCGGTCTGCCCAGGGTCCGCCGTGACGAGGCGTTCGAGGCGCTGCGCGCCCGGTCGGACGCCCACCTCGCGGCGACCGGAGAACGGCCGAAGGTGTTCCTCGCCGCGCTCGGCCCGGCCTCGGCGCACACCGCGCGGGCGTCGTTCGCCGCCAACCTCTTCCAGTCGGGCGGCATCGAGCCGGTCCACGACCCGGTCTCGGTGGACGCGACCACGGCCGCCGCCGCGTTCAAGGCCGGCGGGGCCACCGTGGCCTGCCTCTGCTCCAGCGACGCGCTCTACGCGGAGCAGGCCGCCGCGGTCGCCGAGGCGCTGGGCTCGGCGGGTGCGCGCCAGGTGTTCCTCGCCGGCCGCCCCGGCGAGTACCCGGGCGTCGACGCGTACGTCTTCGCGGGCTCCGATGTGGTGGCCGTGCTCTCCTCCCTCCTCGACCGTATGGATGTGGCGTAATGCGTATCCCCGACTTCTCCGGCATCGAGCTCGGTCCGGGCGCCGCCGCCGAGGTGTCCGAGGAGCGGTGGCGCACCTCGGTGAAGGAGTCCTCCGGCAGTTCCGACGGCGATCTGCTGTGGGAGACCCCGGAAGGCATCGCGGTCAAGCCGCTGTACACCGGGCACGATCTGGAAGGGCTCGACTTCCTCGGCACGTATCCGGGCATCGCCCCGTATCTGCGGGGCCCGTACCCGACGATGTACGTCAACCAGCCCTGGACGATCCGGCAGTACGCCGGGTTCTCCACGGCGGAGGAGTCCAACGCCTTCTACCGCCGCAATCTCGCGGCCGGGCAGAAGGGCCTCTCCGTCGCCTTCGACCTGCCGACCCACCGCGGTTACGACAGCGACCATCCGCGGGTGACCGGCGATGTCGGCATGGCGGGTGTGGCGATCGACTCGATCTACGACATGCGGCAGCTCTTCGACGGCATCCCGCTGGACCGGATGTCGGTGTCGATGACGATGAACGGCGCGGTGCTCCCCGTGCTGGCGCTGTACATCGTGGCCGCGGAGGAGCAGGGCGTCGGGCCCGAGAAGCTGGCCGGGACCATTCAGAACGACATTCTGAAGGAGTTCATGGTCCGCAACACCTACATCTACCCGCCGAAGCCCTCGATGCGGATCATCTCCGACATCTTCGCGTACACCTCGCAGAAGATGCCGCGCTACAACTCGATCTCCATCTCCGGCTATCACATCCAGGAGGCGGGTGCGACGGCCGATCTGGAGCTGGCGTACACCCTCGCGGACGGGGTGGAGTATCTGCGGGCCGGGCGGGACGCCGGGCTGGACGTGGACGCGTTCGCGCCCCGGCTGTCGTTCTTCTGGGCGATCGGCATGAACTTCTTCATGGAGATCGCGAAGCTGCGGGCGGCCCGGCTGCTCTGGGCCAAGCTGGTCAAGGAGTTCGAGCCGAAGAACGCCAAGTCGCTGTCGCTGCGCACCCATTCCCAGACATCGGGGTGGTCGCTGACCGCGCAGGACGTGTTCAACAACGTCACCCGGACCTGTGTGGAGGCGATGGCCGCCACCCAGGGGCACACCCAGTCGCTGCACACCAACGCGCTCGACGAGGCGCTCGCCCTGCCGACGGACTTCTCCGCCAGGATCGCCCGCAACACCCAGCTGCTGCTCCAGCAGGAGTCGGGCACCGGCCGGGTGATCGACCCGTGGGGCGGCAGCGCGTACGTCGAGCGGCTGACGTATGACCTGGCGCGCCGGGCCTGGCAGCACATCGAGGAGGTCGAGGCGGCGGGCGGCATGGCGCAGGCCATCGACGCGGGCATCCCGAAGCTCCGGGTGGAGGAGGCCGCGGCCCGCACCCAGGCGCGGATCGACTCCGGGCGTCAGCCGGTGATCGGGGTGAACAAGTACCGGGTGGAGACCGATGAGCAGATCGATGTGCTCAAGGTCGACAACTCGTCGGTGCGCACCCAGCAGATCGAGAAGCTGCGCCGGCTGCGCGAGGAGCGCGACGAGTCGGCGTGCCGGGCCGCGCTGCGCGCGCTCACGGCCGCGGCCGAGCGGGATCCCGGCCCCGGCCTCGAAGGCAATCTGCTGGCCCTCGCCGTCGACGCGGCCCGTGCGATGGCGACCGTGGGCGAGATCTCGGACGCCCTGGAGAAGGTGTACGGGAGGCATGCGGGCCAGATCCGTACGATCTCCGGTGTGTACCGCAACGAGGCAGGTGAGTCCCCTTCCGTGGAACGGACCCGGACGCTGGTGGACAGGTTCGAGGAGGCCGAGGGGCGCCGTCCGCGCATCCTGGTCGCCAAGATGGGACAGGACGGACACGACCGCGGCCAGAAGGTGATCTCGACGGCCTTCGCCGACCTGGGCTTCGACGTCGACGTCGGCCCGCTGTTCCAGACGCCGGCCGAGGTGGCGCGGCAGGCGGTGGAGGCGGACGTGCACATCGTGGGCGTCTCCTCGCTGGCCGCCGGGCATCTGACGCTGGTACCGGCGCTCCGCGAGGAGCTGGCGGCCGAGGGGCGCGAGGACATCATGATCGTGGTGGGCGGGGTGATTCCGCCGCAGGACGTCGAGGCACTGCACGAGGCGGGCGCGACGGCGGTGTTCCCGCCCGGCACGGTCATTCCGGATGCCGCGTACGACCTGGTGACGCGGCTCGGTGCCGCGCTCGGTCACGAGCTGTGAGCCGCTGACCCGATGGCTCCGAAGATCGACATCGACAGCTATGTGAAGGGGGTGCTCGACGGGAAGCGGGCGCACATCGCGCGCGCCATCACCCTCGTCGAGTCCACCCGCGCCGATCACCGGGCGCTGGCCCAGCAGTTGCTGCGCGAGCTGCTGCCGCACTCCGGTTCCGCCCGGCGGATCGGCATCAGCGGTGTGCCGGGGGTCGGGAAGTCCACCTTCATCGACGCGCTGGGCACCATGCTCACCGGGCTCGGGCACCGGGTCGCGGTGCTGGCCGTCGACCCGTCCTCCAGCCGTACGGGCGGCTCCATCCTGGGCGACAAGACCAGGATGGAGCGGCTCGCGGTGGACCCGGCGGCCTTCGTACGCCCGTCCCCGACCGCCGGGACGCTCGGCGGGGTGGCGAAGGCGACCCGGGAGTCCATCGTGGTGATGGAGGCCGCGGGGTACGACGTGGTGCTGGTGGAGACGGTCGGCGTCGGGCAGTCGGAGACGGCGGTGGCCAATATGGTCGACACGTTTCTGCTGCTGACGCTGGCCCGGACCGGTGATCAGCTCCAGGGCATCAAGAAGGGGGTCCTGGAGCTGGCGGACGCGATCGCGGTCAACAAGGCGGACGGTCCGCACGAGCGCGACGCCCGTGCCGCCGCGCGTGAACTGGCGGGCGCCCTGCGGCTGATGCACCCGGTGGACGCGGCGTGGACCCCGCCGGTCCTCACCTGCAGCGCCCGTGAGTCGGCGGGTCTCGACACCCTGTGGGAGCGGCTGGAGCAGCACCGCGCGCTGCTGGAGTCGACCGGGCGGCTCGCCGCGAAACGGCGTGACCAGCAGGTCGACTGGACCTGGACGATGGTGCGCGACGAGCTGCTGGAGAGTCTGCGCGGCCATCCGGAGGTGCGTGCGCTCACACCGGGGCTGGAACGGCGGGTCCGGGACGGCGAGTTGACGGCCACGCTGGCGGCGGAGCAGATCCTGGCCGCGTTCCGGGGCACGGCCTGATCCTGGCGAAGGCCGGTGGCCGGGGTCTCGCCCCGGCCACCGGCCGGATCGCTCCTACAGGTCGAGCTGGTACTCGACCGATCGGTGTGTCGGCCGGTAGCCGAGCGCGTCGTCGATGCTCCGCATGTGCGTAGCGCTGTCGGCGGTGTCCGCCAGCAGCCCTTCCAGGTCCGGGTGGCTCTCGCGGGCCCGGAGGATGGACCGCGCCTTCATCCGCCGGCCGAGGCCGTGCGCCCGGTACTCGGGGAGGACTCCGGTGCCGTAGTGCCGGGCGTCGCCCTTTCCGTCGCCCGGGACGACCGGTTCCGTGAAGCCGGCGATCGTGGCATCGGACTCGTCGAGCGCGGCGACCGTGTGGAGCAGGTCGCCGCGTGCCGCGACGTCCGCCGCGGCGGACCGGACCCGGTCCACGTCCCGGACGACCGCGCCGAAGTCGGTGTCGCTCATGGGCATGCCGTCCATGAACCGGCGGGACGCGGCGAACGTCGGCGCGAGCTCGTCCGGGACGGTGCGTCCCAGGAGATGAGCCGGTAGCCCGGATGAGGCTCCTCGACGGTCCGGCGCAGGGCCCCGGTGTCGGCCGCGGCCGCGGGAGCCGGACGTAGGTCAGGGTCAGCACCGTACGCAGCCCCTTGGCCCGCAGGAAGCGATCGCCCGGAGAACCGGCCACCACCTGCGCGATGACGCTGCGCCGGCCCTCCTCCCGGGCGGCGGCGACCGCCGTGTCGAACAGCCGCGAGCCGACGCCCCTGCGGCGCTCGGCGGGGTGGACGTGGAGTCCCGGTTCGATATCGGGGCTCTCGGCCCGGTTGTGCCGCCCGGGGTCCGTGGTACCGTGCAAGTGGCACGTGAGTCGGCCTCGCTCCGAGGCTCCGGTGCCGAATCATCTTTTCAAAGCTGCCGCGCCCGTTCTCTTCCGACCGGCGATCCAGCTTTCGCTCATCACCTCGCCCAGTTCGGACCGGGTTTTCTCCGTTCGGACTTTCCCGCCCGTCGTGCGGGGCGTGATCCCTTCCGCCCGCGCCGTCCGGCCCCTTCATTCGCCATGTCCGCGAAAGGACTTCCCACCATGACCAGCACCCTCGAACACCCGGTTTTCCAGCAGGATTTGACCACTGACACCGTCGAAGCCGCTGCGGCGCCCCGGGTCGTCCGCGCCGGCGGGGTCCTCGACATCACGCACCAGGGCAACGGCGCGCTGCGCGCCCGGGACGGCCTGCCCTCCCCGGGCGACGTGACGGTCCCGGCCGCTCTGATCCGCCGCCACGGCCTGCGCCGGGGCGATGCCGTCGAAGGGCTCTGCGACCGGCCCCGCACCCTGTCCACGGTGGAGCGGGTCAACGACCGCCCCCCGCAGGCACTGCGCGGCCGGCCGCACTTCCGCGATCTCACCCCGCTCCATCCCAGGCAGCGGCTGCGGCTGGAGACACCGTCCGGCGGGGCCGCGATGCGCCTCGTCGACCTCGTCGCACCGATCGGCAAGGGCCAGCGCGGGCTCGTGGTCGCGCCGCCCAGGACGGGTAAGACGGTACTGCTCCAGCAGGTCGCCGCCGCCGTCGCGGCCAACCACCCCGAGTGCCATCTGATGGTGGTGCTGGTCGACGAGCGCCCCGAGGAGGTCACCGACATGCGCCGGTCCGTACGGGGTGAGGTGCTCGCCTCGACGTTCGACCGGCCCGCGAAGGAACACATCGCCCTCGCCGAACTCGCGGTCGAGCGCGCCAAACGGCTGGTCGAGCAGGGCCGGGACGTCGTCATCCTGCTCGACTCCCTCACCCGCCTGTGCCGCGCCCACAACAACGCCTCCGCCGCGGGCGGGCGCACCCTCAGCGGCGGCGTCGACGCGTCCGCCCTGCTCGGCCCCAAGCAGCTCTTCGGCGCCGCACGGCTCGCCGAGGAGGGCGGCTCCCTCACCATCCTGGCCACCGCACTGGTGGAGACCGGCTCCCGCGCCGACGACTACTTCTTCGAGGAGCTGAAAAGCACCGGCAACATGGAGCTCCGGCTCGACCGCGCACTGGCCGACCGCCGCACCCACCCGGCCGTGAACATCCCGGCATCCGGCACCCGGCGCGAGGAACTCCTGGTACCGGAAGGCGAGTTGCGCGTGGTGCGGGGCCTGCGGCGCGCGCTGCACACCAGGGACCCGCAGACCGCGCTGGAGACGCTGCTGGACCGGATCCGCCGCACCCCGGACAACGCCGCCTTCCTCCGCGCCGTCCACGGCACCGTCCCGGACGCCTGAGCCGGTCCGAACGGATCCCGACCGGCGCAATAGCATGGGCCGGGTCGTGCATGATCCACGCCTCACGAGCACAGGGAGAGCAGCCACATGGAGTTCCGCCGACTCGGCCGCAGCGGCCTGACCATCAGTGAGATCGCCTACGGGAACTGGCTGACCCACGGCTCCCAGGTGGAGGAGGACGCGGCGGTCGCCTGTATCCGCGCTGCCCTGGACGCCGGAATCACCACCTTCGACACCGCCGACGTCTACGCCGAGACCCGGGCCGAAGCCGTGCTGGGCCGGGCGCTGAAGAACGAACGGCGGGAGGGCCTGGAGGTGTTCACCAAGGTCTACTTCCCGACCGGCCCCGGGCACAACGACCGGGGGCTCGGCCGCAAGCACATCATGGAGTCCATCGACAACTCGCTGCGCCGCCTGCAGACGGACTACGTCGACCTCTACCAGGCCCACCGCTACGACCACTCGACACCGCTGGAAGAGACCATGGAGGCGTTCGCCGACGTCGTCCGCTCCGGCAAGGCCCTCTACATCGGCGTCTCCGAGTGGACGGCCGACCAGCTCCGCGCCGCACATGGGCTGGCCCGCGAGCTGCGCATCCCCCTGATCTCCAACCAGCCGCAGTACTCCGCGCTGTGGCGGGTCATCGAGGGCGAGGTGGTGCCCGCCTCCGAGGAGCTGGGCATCGGCCAGATCGTCTGGTCCCCGATCGCCCAGGGCGCGCTGACCGGCAAGTACAAGCCCGGTGCGCCGCTCCCGGCCGGTTCACGGGCGACCGACGACAAGGGCGGCGCGAACATGGTCGCCGGCTGGCTGCGCGACGACGTGCTGGAGCGCGTCCAGCGCCTGCGGCCGCTCGCCGACAGCGCCGGGCTCAGCCTCGCCCAGCTCGCCGTCGCCTGGGTGCTGCAGAACACGAACGTGTCCGCCGCGATCATCGGCGCCTCCCGGCCCGAACAGGTGACGGAGAACGTCGGGGCGGCCGGGGTGACACTCGACGCGGAGCTGCTGAAGGGCATCGACGACATCCTGGACCCGGTGGTCGAGCGCGATCCCGGGCTGACGGCCGGGCACGCGGACAACAGCTGATCCGGCGCACGGCTCGGCCCCGGTCCCGCCACGAGCGGGGCCGGGGCCGAGCCGTGGGCGATCAGGTGCGGGTGTGCAGCGCGGCGGTGTGTTCGCGGACCTCGGCCGGTGTGAGGTAGGCGCCGGTGTACTCGAAGTCGCGCAGCTTGGCCGGCTTCCGGGACTGGAAGCCGGTGCGTACGAAGTCGTCACCCGCGACCGCGTTGAGCACCCAGTTGGTCATGACGCGGGCCTTGGCGACATTGGTGCGCAGCGCCGACCAGTGGTACCCGCGGGCGACGGCCTGGGCGGTGATCCCGTGCAGTTCGACGCCGAGCGGCTTGGAGACCGCGTCCTTGCCGCCGAGGTCCACGACGAGACCGAGGTCCTTGTGGACGTACGGCTTCAGCGGCTGGTGCCGCAGGGTCGCGATGAGGTTGTCGGCGAGCCTGCGGCCCTGGCGCATGGCGTGCTGCGCGGTGGGCGGGCAGACCGCTCCGTCGCCCTTGCTCAGGTCCGGTACGGCCGCACAGTCGCCGAGGGCGAAGATGCCGTCGAAGCCGGGCAGGCGCATCTCGGGTGTGACGGCCAGCCGGCCGCGTACCGTCTCCGCGTCGAACGTGCTGACCAGCGGGCTCGCCGTGACGCCCGCCGTCCAGATCAGGGTGCGGCAGGGCAGTACCCTGCCGTCGGTGAAGGTCACCTTCTCCGGGGCGGCCTCGGCGATCGAGACCCCGAGCGACACCTCGATGCCGCGGGCGCGCAGCACCTCCAGGGCGCTCCGGCCCAGTTTGTCGCCCAGTTCGGGCATCAGCTTCGGGGCGATGTCGATGAGATGCCACTTGATCAGCTTCGGGTCGAGGCGCGGGTAGTGCCTGACCGCGTTGGTGGTGAGGCGCTGGAGACAGGCCGCCGTCTCGGTACCGGCGTAGCCGCCGCCGACCACCACGAACTGCAGCCGCGAGGCCCGTTCGTTCTCGTCGTGGCTGGCGTCCGCGAGATCGAGCTGCGCGATCACGTGGTCCCGGATGTAGGCGGCCTCGGCCAGCGTCTTCATGCCCCGTGCGTTGTCCAGCAGACCGGGGATGTCGAAGGTGCGGGTGATGCTCCCGGCGCTGATCACGAGGTAGTCGTAGGGCTCGTAGACGATCTCGTCGGTGATCTTGCGAATGACGCAGATCTTCGCCTCGGGGTCCACGCCGATGGCCCCGCCCGGGATGATCCGGGTGCGGTGCTTGCGGCTGCGGCGCAGCGAGACGGCGACCGACTGCGGGGTGAGCACACCCGCGGCCACCTGAGGCAGCAGGGGGAGGTAGAGCTGGTAGGAGAACGGGGCGACGAGCGCGATCTCGGCCTCGCCGGGGACGAGCCCGCGCTCCAGACGGCGTACGCATTCCACTCCGGCGAATCCGGCGCCGACAACGAGGATCCTGGGTCGTGCCACAGTGTTCGTCCCTTCTCGGGCCTGGACGGTCATCCGTTCGCCTGCCCCGTCGCACGCGCCCGTCGTTCCCCATCTTCACGAGCCCCGGGCGAGTTCGCCTGCTGGGGACGGCGGACGGACGACGCCACCCGGTCAGCGGGTCAGCAGGGTGAGTGCGGTGCAGGTGCCGCCGACCGCGCCGAGGAACACCACACCGGTGGCCACGCAGCGTGCCTTGAGTACGCGGTAGCGCGCCTCGTACTCGCCGCGCAGCGCGGCGGCGCGGGCCGAGACGCGGCGGAGCGTCGCCCGTGATGCGGCGAGGCGGTCGGCGGTGTAGACGCGTTCCACGTCCTCGCGCTGCGCCGTGGTGAGCCAGGGCAGCTGACCGGTGAAGCGGGCCGCCCGGCGGCGGGCCTCCTCGACCTCGGCGTTCCACACCAGGTAGCCCTGCAGCCGCACCAGACCGCGGGCGCTGTCCTCGTCGGGGTCCATTCGCTCCTCCTCCCGCCGGGCCGCCCTGCTCACGCGGGCTTGTCCCCGGAGGCGGGGGGCATCTCGGGGGCCGGGCGGTTGAGGGCTTCGTCGAGTGCGCGGACCGAGGGGTGGTGCAGGTCGAAGGCAGGGGATTCGGAACGGATCCGCGGCAGGGCGTGGAAGTTGTGGCGCGGCGGCGGGCAGGAGGTCGCCCACTCCAGCGAACGGCCGTAGCCCCACGGGTCGTCGACCCCGACGTTCTTGCCGTACTTGGCGGTCTTCCACACGTTGTAGAAGAACGGCAGGATCGACAGGCCGAGCAGGAACGAGGAGATCGTCGAGATGGTGTTCAGCGCGGTGAAGCCGTCGGCCGCGAGGTAGTCGGCGTAGCGGCGCGGCATGCCCTCGGCGCCCAGCCAGTGCTGCACCAGGAACGTGCCGTGGAAGCCCACGAACAGCGTCCAGAACGTGATCTTGCCGAGCCGCTCGTCCAGCATCTTCCCGGTGAACTTCGGCCACCAGAAGTGGAATCCGGCGAACATCGCGAAGACCACGGTGCCGAAGACGACGTAGTGGAAGTGCGCGACGACGAAGTACGAGTCCGAGACGTGGAAGTCCATCGGGGGCGATGCCAGGACGACACCGGTCAGGCCACCGAAGAGAAACGTCACCAGGAAGCCGATGGACCAGAGCATCGGTGTCTCGAAGGACAACGACCCCTTCCACATGGTGCCGATCCAGTTGAAGAACTTCACACCGGTCGGTACCGCGATGAGGAAGGTCATGAACGAGAAGAACGGCAGCAGCACACCGCCCGTGACGTACATGTGGTGCGCCCACACGGTCACGGAGAGGCCCGCGATGGCGATGGTGGCGCTGATCAGGCCGATGTAGCCGAAGATCGGTTTGCGGCTGAAGACCGGGATGATCTCGGTGACGATGCCGAAGAACGGCAGCGCGATGATGTACACCTCCGGATGGCCGAAGAACCAGAAGAGGTGCTGCCAGAGCAGCGCACCGCCGTTGGCCGGGTCGAAGACGTGGGCGCCGAACTTGCGGTCCGCCTCCAGCACCAGGAGCGCGGCGGCGAGGACCGGGAAGGCCAGCAGGACCAGCACAGCGGTCAGCAGGACGTTCCAGACGAAGATCGGCATGCGGAACATCGTCATGCCGGGGGCGCGCAGGCAGATGATCGTGGTGATGAAGTTGACCGAACCGAGGATCGTGCCGAAGCCGGAGAAGGCCAGACCCATGATCCACATGTCGCTGCCGATGTTCGGCGAGCGGACCGCGTCGGTCAGCGGGGAGTACGCGAACCAGCCGAAGTCCGCCGCGCCGTTCGGGGTGACGAAGCCGGCGATCACGACGAGCGAGCCGAAGAGGTAGAGCCAGTAGGCGAACATGTTCAGCCGCGGGAACGCCACGTCGGGCGCGCCGATCTGCAGCGGCATGATCCAGTTCGTGAATCCGGCGAACAGCGGCGTCGCGAACATCAGCAGCATGATCGTGCCGTGGATCGTGAACGCCTGGTTGAACTGCTCGGGCGAGACGATCTGGATCCCCGGACGCGCCAGCTCGGCACGCATGACCAGGGCCAGCATGCCGCCGACGACGAAGAAGGCGAACGAGGTGACGAGGTAGAGGGTGCCGATCGTCTTGTGGTCGGTGGTGGTCAGCCACTTGATGACGACGTTTCCCGGTTCCTTGGCGCGGACCGGAAGCTCGTTCGCGTACGCCTCCTCTTCTTCGGCTGCCCCTGTTGTGCCCGTCGTCGTCACTGGGACGCTCCTTCGATTGTCGTTCGCGGGTGGACGAGCACCCGGCAGGGGCGCCGTACCCACCGGGACGGCCGGCCGACCCGTCCCGCGCGCGTCACGCCAGATTCCAGGTGCAGCAAATCAGCCGCGGGGCCGCTATGCGCGGCCCGCCGCCCGCCGCCGCGTGACATTCACCCGTCAGGGCGTCCGTGCGCGGGGGCGGGTCGCGCGGGGGCCGGGTCCCGTGCGCGTACGGCCGACGGCAGCGCGACGGGGCGCCGTGCCGGGCGTACGTGCGGGGCGCGGGCCCGCGCGCGGTCAACCGGCGGCGAACGCGCGCCGTTTCATGCCGCCGGAACGCCGTGGACGGCAGGCGATCGGCCGAACTCCGCTCCTGCCCGGTGTTGTTGGCGAGCGATCCGGCGAACGCCCGGGTCGGAGAACGGCGACATGTCAGCTTCGCGGTTCCGGCCCGGGACATGGAACCGCCCCGGCCGGGCATGATGCCGACCGGGGCGGGAGGGGCGGGGCGCCTGGATGCGCCCCTGTCCGCAGGTGCTTCGTCAGCCGATGGCGGCGATGGCCTCGACGAACGTGGCCGACGGGCGCATGACGGCCGCGGCCTTCGCCGGGTCGGGCTGGTAGTAGCCGCCGATGTCGACCGGCGAGCCCTGTACCGCGATCAGCTCGTCGACGATGGTCTGCTCCTGCTCGCCCAGCGTCTTCGCGAGCCCGGCGAACGCCTGCGCGAGCTGTGCGTCGTCGGTCTGCTGCGCCAGCTCCTGGGCCCAGTAGAGGGCCAGGTAGAAGTGGCTGCCGCGGTTGTCGATCCCGCCCAGCTTGCGGCTCGGCGACTTGTCCTCGTTGAGGAAGGTGCCGGTGGCGCGGTCGAGGGTGTCGGCGAGGATCTGGGCGCGTGCGTTGCCCGTGGTCGTCGCCAGGTGCTCGAAGCTGGCCGCGAGCGCGAAGAACTCGCCCAGGCTGTCCCAGCGCAGGTAGTTCTCCTTGACGAGCTGCTGGACGTGCTTGGGCGCGGAGCCGCCGGCGCCCGTCTCGAACAGACCGCCACCGTTCATGAGCGGGACGACCGAGAGCATCTTCGCGCTCGTGCCCAGCTCCAGGATCGGGAACAGGTCGGTCAGGTAGTCACGCAGCACGTTGCCGGTGACCGAGATGGTGTCCTCGCCGCGGCGGATGCGCTCCAGCGAGAACGCGGTCGCCTTCTCCGGCGACATGATCTCGATCTGCAGACCATCGGTGTCGTGGTCGGCGAGGTACGTCTTGACCTTGGCGATCAGCTGCGCGTCGTGGGCGCGGTCCTCGTCGAGCCAGAACACGGCCGGGACGCCGGTGGCGCGGGCGCGCGTGACGGCGAGCTTGACCCAGTCCTGGATCGGGAGGTCCTTGGCCTGGCACATGCGGAAGATGTCGCCGGCGCCCACGGCCTGCTCCAGCACGACGTCGCCCTTGCCGTCGACGACCCGCACCGTACCGGTGGTGGGGATCTCGAAGGTCTTGTCGTGGCTGCCGTACTCCTCGGCCTTCTGCGCCATCAGGCCGACGTTCGGCACCGAGCCCATGGTCGACGGGTCGAAGGCGCCGTTGGCGCGGCAGTCGTCGATGACGACCTGGTAGACGCCCGCGTAGCTGCTGTCCGGGAGCACCGCGAGGGTGTCGGCCTCCTGGCCGTCCGGACCCCACATGTGACCGGAGGTGCGGATCATGGCCGGCATGGACGCGTCGACGATGACATCGCTCGGGACGTGCAGGTTGGTGATGCCCTTGTCGGAGTCGACCATGGCCAGCGCGGGGCCCTCGGCCAGCTCGGCCTCGAAGGAGGCCTTGATCTCGGCGCCCACGTGGGGCACCGAGTCCAGGCCCTGGAGGATGGCGCCGAGGCCGTCGTTCGGGGAGAGACCGGCCGCGACGAGCACCTCGCCGTACTTGGCGAAGGTGTTCGGGAAGAAGGCGCGGACCACGTGGCCGAAGATGATCGGGTCGGAGACCTTCATCATGGTGGCCTTGAGGTGGACGGAGAACAGCACGTCCTCGGCCTTGGCACGGGCGACCTGCGCGGTGAAGAACTCGCGCAGGGCCGCGACGCGCATGACCGCCGCGTCGACGACCTCGCCCGCGAGCACCGGCACCGACTCGCGCAGCACGGTGGTGCTGCCGTCGTCGCCCGCGAGCTCGATGCGCAGCGAACCGGCCTCGGTGATGGTCGTGGACTTCTCGGTGGCGCGGAAGTCGTCGACGCCCATGGTGGCGACGTTCGTCTTCGAGTCGGCGGACCACTTGCCCATGCGGTGCGGGTGCGCCTTGGCGTAGTTCTTGACCGAGGCGGGGGCGCGGCGGTCGGAGTTGCCCTCGCGCAGCACGGGGTTCACGGCGCTGCCCTTGACCTTGTCGTAGCGCGCGCGGACGTCCTTGTCCTCGTCGGTCTGCGGGTCGTCCGGGTAGTCCGGGAGCGCGTAGCCCTGTGCCTGGAGCTCGGCGATGGCCCCCTTGAGCTGCGGGATCGAGGCCGAGATGTTCGGAAGCTTGATGATGTTGGCCTCGGGGCGCTTGGCCAGCTCACCGAGCTCGGCGAGCGCGTCGTCGATGCGCTGGCCCTCCTGGAGACGCTCGGGGAAGCCGGCGATGATGCGTCCGGCCAGCGAGATGTCACGGCTCTCGACATTGACCCCGGCCGTCGAGGCGTACGCCTGGACGACGGGCAAGAACGAATACGTCGCCAGGGCCGGGGCCTCGTCGGTGTGTGTATAGATGATGGTCGAGTCAGTCACCCTGTGCTCCGCTCCACGTCTGCAACATTGCTTGACATCAAGATATCTCGTGATCGCCCCGGCCTCGACAGGGCCCTGCTTTCGCAGACGGCGAAGCGTGGCCCCCCGGTCGCGGGGCGCACACCCGCCCCGGAGCGCGGTCCCGCCGGGCGGCACTCCCGGTGGGAAGCCCGGCATGCAACGGACATGTGTCATACGGTGGTTGCCCCACCGCCCACCAGAAGGAGTGCGCTCATGCCGGTCTCGCTGGGTCTCGGTCTCCCGCAGATGAAGCAGTACGACATCGGCCGCGATGTGGCCGCCGTGGCCCGCGCCGCGGAGGAGACCGGCTACGAGAGTCTGTGGGTCTTCGAGCGGATCCTCTTCCCCGAGCCCGCCACCCAGGGGCTGTACGGCGTTCCGGGGCTGCCCTGGCCCGATCAGTACCGCAGTGTCGCCGACCCGCTGATCACGCTCGCGCTGGCCGCCGGGGCGACGGGTCGTGCCCGTCTCGGCACCAGCGTCCTGGTCGCGCCGCTGCACATGCCGTTCCAGCTGGCCCGTTCGCTCGCCTCGCTCGACGCCGCGAGCGGCGGACGGGTGGTGGCGGGCCTCGGGACGGGCTGGTCCCTGGACGAGTACGCCGCCGCCGCGGTCGCCCCCTTCGAGAAGCGTGGTGCGGTCCTGGACGAGCTGCTCGACGTGTGCGCGGCCGTCTGGGGCCCGGATCCGGTCTCGTACGAGGGCGAGCTGACCACGATCGCCCCGTCCGAGGTCGGCCCGAAGCCGGCGCGGCCCATTCCGGTCTATCTGCCGGCGAACAGCCCCCGGGCCACCCGCCGCCTGGTCGACCGGGCGGACGGCTGGATGCCCGTTGCCATGGGCGCCACCCAGCTGGCCGAGCAGTGGAAGCGGGTGCGGGACCTGGCGGCGGAGCGCGGCCGGGAGCGTCCGGTCGGCGTCTGCGCCCGCGCCAACGCCAGGTACAGCGCCGAACCGGTCGGCGGCGCGGACCGCGCCCCCTTCCACGGCAATGTGGCCCAGATCGTCGAGGACCTGGTGGCCCATGCCGGGACGGGCGTCCCGGAGATCCTGCTGGATCTCCAGGGCACGACACGCGACGCCGCGGAGCTGATCGACGTGGCGGCCGAGGTGTACGGGGCGGCACGGGCGGCAGGCGTCTGACGGCGCGGCGGCGGCACGGGTACGGGGGCACACCGCCGGGCTTCGGCGGTAACCCCGGTACCCGTCACGGCGGTCTCGTACGGGAGGAGCCCGCCGGATCGGGTCAGCCGCGGCGGGCCGCGCCCCGACGGCGGCGGCGCCCCGGCTCGGGGCGTCTGCCGTCGAGCTGGATCCAGATGCGTATCTCGGTGCCGCCGAGCACGGAGTGGCCGATGCGGACATCGCCGCCCGTGGACTCCGCCATCCGCCGCACGATGTCCGGTCCGAGCCCGGTCGAGCCGGTTCGGCCGCCGGTGTCGCCCCGGGCGAGCGCCGCGGCCGGATCGGGAATGCCCGGTCCCGCGTCCGAGACGAGCACGATCACCACGTCCCCGCCGTTGTGCACGTCCACCGAGAAGGCGGTGCCCTCCGGCGTGTGCCGGAAGACATTGCCCAGCAGTGCGTCGAGTGCGGCCACGAGGTCGGCACGGGCGACCGGGATGCGTGTCGGCACGGGCGACACCCGCGACGCTCACCGCGCGCCCCTCGTCCTCCGCGAGTGCGGACCAGAAGTCCATCCGCGCACGGATCACCTCGGCGTCGCAGCCGGCCACGGGCACCACCGGGGCGGTCCGGGGCTTGGCTCGCATGCGGTGCGGATGATCGTGTCGACCTCGCGTTCCAGCTGCTCGACGACGGCCCGGGTCTGCTCCGCGGCGGGTCCGTGGCCGAGCGAGGCGGCATTGAGCCGCAGCACTGTCAGCGGGGTGCGCAGCCGGTGCGAGAGGTCCGCGGCGAGCTCCCGTTCGTTGGCGAGCAGGTGCACCACCTGGTCCGCCATGGGGACCGCGGCCTGCCTGAGCTCGTTCGGTCCGTCCTCGGGCACCCGCACGCCGAGCTTGCCCTCGCCCAGTTCGAGTGCGGCGCCCGCGAGCCGCTCGGCGGGCCGGGTCAGTCGTACGCCGAGCCGGTCCGCGACCGCGACCGAGCCGATGACCAGCCCGATGCCGACGCCGGCGAGCACGATCCAGGCGCTGGTCACACCGTTGGTGACATCGGCGTCGGACACGAACACCTCGCCGACCGATATCTCGCCGGAGTCGAGCGCGACGGGTGCCGGCAGCGCCGAGCCGCCGGGGACCTTCGAGACGCCGGTCCGGCCGAGCCCGGGGCCGGCCTCGACCTCGTCGTGCCCGGCCCGGCCACGGCCGATCTCCGGCTCGGACCGGTCGTCACCGGCCGGGATGTGCAACGCCATCCGTCCCGCCGCACCGGCGTCGGTGGACAGCACGGCGCGGCTCGGCTGCTCCCGGTCGGTGGTGATGGAGCGTGTGGGCCCGATGGCGGCGGCCTGCCGCTCGGCGTTCGAGAACGCCCGGTCCGAGGCCAGTTCCTTGACGACCAGGCCGAGCGGGACCGCGAAGGCGACCACCACCATCACGGTGACCGCGGGACAGACCCTGATGAGTGCCCATCTCACCGCGTGGGCTCCGGCCCGGCGCCCACGCCACGGAAGGTACGCGGATGGCGCGGCCCGGCGGCGGGCTCGCCCGGCTTCCGCCGCAGCCAGGACGGGGGTACGTCGTTGGTCCGGTCGTCCTCGACGACGAGCGCACTGGCCATGGCAAAACCGTACGTTGTTCAACTACTTGCTCCCCTGAGGTATACCGGGGCCGCACATGGTGCACTATGGTCCGCGATGCGACGAGGACTGGTTCACGGCATAGCTTGGGTGCTCTCCACGGGAGCCGCTGTCACGCTGTCCTGGTGGGGCGTCCACACGGTGCTGTCGGGGACCGCGTACGACCCGCCCCGCGCCCTTCCGATCGCGGACGCGGCACGCGCCGCGGAGAAGGAGGCGAAGCCGCGGCCCTCCTTCACCCGCCGTCCCGAGAAGTCCCCGGAGCCCAGCGAATCCGCGCCCGGCGGCGACAAGGGCGACAAGGACACCGCGGTCGGGCAGCCGTCGGCCGGTACCTCGCACAGTTCCGCCCCGCCCCGAGGACCGAGCCCGGGGGGCGAGCCGTCGAGCGGGGCCGTGAACGTGAAGGGCTACACCGTCGACGGCGGCCGGGTCGTCTTCGGCATCAAGCGCGCCTCGGCGGATCTGGTCTCGGCGACGCCCGATTCGGGCTGGCAGATGCAGGTGTGGAAGACCGCGCAGTGGATCCGGGTGACCTTCACCCGGGACGACCGCGAGATCTCGGTCTTCTGCACCTGGTACCAACACGCGCCGCTCGTCGAGATCGAAGGGCAGTAGCTCCGGCCGGGCATCCGTCCGGCTGTCTCCGACACAACGCGATACCCGATCAGTAGAGTCGGCGGCGACTCGGCGAATCCAGCACGGCCCGGGGTGTACCCCGCTCGGTGCCGGACCCTCCCGGCTCGCTAGTGGCTCATCTCGGTTTGTTGGCCGGGTAATTGATCCTCTACTCGTTGCGGGGCAGGCTGCTTCCAGGTCGTGATCGTGGAGGTGGTCGTGAGGCGTCGTCCGGGAGTGTTCGTCCGGCCCGTGAGCATGGAGGAGGGCCGTCGGCTGCGGCGGATCAGCCGGACCGCGAAGGACCCGGTGAAGTTGCGGCGGACGATCGTGGTGATGATGTCCGCCCAGGGCCAGTCGGTGCCGGACATCACCTCGTTGATGCAGGTCAGCGCCGACTATGTGCGCGATGTCATCCATGCCTTCAACGAACGGGAGTTCGAGGCGCTGGACCCAAAATGGAGTGGGGGACGCCCCAGGACGATCAGTAGCGAGGTGCGCGAGCACATCTGCCTGATCGCCCGGAATCCCCCGCCGACTGGCGTATCACCGCCTTCTCCGCCTGGAGCCTGACCAAGCTGGCCGAGCACCTGGTGAAACAGTCAATCGTCCCGGCGGTCGGCCGCGAGACCCTGCGGCGGATACTGCGCGAGGGCAAAGTCTCCTGGCAGTCGACCACCACCTGGAAATCCTCGAACGACCCGGACTTCATCGCCAAGATGCACCGGGTCCTGGCGCTGTACGACACGCCGCCGGCCGATGGCCGGGTGGTGTGCGTGGACGAGTTCGGGCCGCTGAACCTGATGCCCCGCAAGGGCAAGGCGTGGCGTCCACGCCGCTCACCTCGTCGTCTGCGAGCCACCTACAACCGGTACGACGGGGTGATGCACATGCTCGCCGCCCTCGATCTGGCCACCGGCAAGCTGTACTACCGGATCCGGCCGCGCAAACGATGGCGCGAGTTCCTGGTCCTGCTCAAGGCCCTGCGGGCCCGCTGGCCCGGCGAGAAGCTGTACGTCGTCCTGGACAACTTCTCCCCGCACAAGCACGCCAATGTGCGGGCCTGGGCCGCGGCCAACGACGTCGAACTGGTCTTCCTGCCGACCTACGGATCATGGCTGAACTGGATCGAGTCCGAGTTCGCCGCCCTGCGCTACTTCGCCCTCAACGGCACCGACCACCGCAGCCGCCACGGGCAGAACACCGCCATCGCCGCCTACATGCACTGGCACAACGCCCAGGCCGGGCCGAAGACCAACTTCGCCCCGGGCTCACCCATCCGCACCTGGACCGAGTACCCGGCCAAGGCCGCCTGAAGGGCCGTTACTCCTCCGGCAGTTCCACGATCACCAACGTGCCCCGGCTTCCGGGGCGGACCGTGTGTGCAGCTCCCGCCGCAACCATGAACAGCTCGCCCGCCCGCACCGACACCGGCATGCCGTCCACCTCCAGCTCCAGCCGGCCGTCGAGGACCAGCAGAGCCTCGGCGGCCCCATGGCTCTCTTCCTCGACCGGCAGCCCGTCCATGCGCAGTACCTTTACGCAGGCCGCCCCCACCATGCCCAGCCTGCGAGAGCTCCACGCCTCCGGCAGACCGGCCGCCGTCTCCGCAAGGTCGACCGCACTCATGGCACACCCCTCCTCACGGACCCGGTCGGTCATGCCGAACGGACCCGCACACAAAGATCAATGGATGCCCTGAAAGCTACCTGACCAGGAAAAACAAGTGGTCGACCGTTTGGTAAAGCCTGTCTCAGACCGAGGCCAACCCCCGGCCCACGCCAGAGGCTCATCCATTACCCGGCCAACGATCCGAGACGAGCCACTAGGAGATACCGTCGAAGGCCTTCGCCTCGGTGACGTGGTCGGCGAACTGGGTCGCGCTCATCTGGACGCGCTGGCCGAAGTCGTCGGTGAGGACGATGCGGCGGTCCTCGCTCGCGGAGGGATCCACGAGGAGCTGGGGGCAGCCGCAGTCGCAGTTACCGCAGAACGTGGCGACGGTTTCGAGGGAGGTGAGGTCGGGGACTTGTGCGTCGAGGGTCATCAGGGCACCCCCACCGGGGGCGCCTTCTCCACGGCGGCCTTGGACAGGGCCGATATACCCGCGTAAGCGCGCTGTCAGACCGAAACGACGCGTGCGTCATCTCTCCGCGTAACCAGGGAACTGCGGACGGTTCGGAGCCGACTATCCAAGGGGGCGCGCCTCGCGCGCGTATGAGCCGGGGCCGCACCGGACAGGTGCGGCCCCGGCATACATCACGCGGCCTGAGGCACGGCCTCCGCTTCGCCGCGCTCCAGTTCCGCGGTCAGGGCGGCACGCGCACGGGCGACCCGGGAGCGGACGGTGCCGATCGGGCAGCCCGTCACATGGGCGGCCTCCGCATAGGAGAACCCGAGCAACTGGGTGAGCACGAACGCCTGGCGGCGGTCGTGGGGAAGCGCGGCCAGGAGCTCCTGTAGCGCCACCCCGTCCTCGAAGCCGGGCAGCCCGGTCGGTTGGGCGCGCTCGACGCTCGCACGCCAGTCGTGGGTGTCGGCGAGCAGGGGGCGCGCGGCGGCCCTGCGGAAGTCGTCGACGACGGCGCGGCGGGCGATGGTGAGGAGCCAGGTGCGGGCCGAGGAACGGCCCTCGAAGCGGTGCAGCGTGCGCAGCGCCCGAAGAAACGTGTCCTGCGCGAGGTCCTCGGCCGACTGCGGATCGGCGGACAGGTGGGCCACGTACCGCACGACGTCGCGGTGCAGGGCCCGGACGAAGGCATCGGCGGCCTCCCGGTCCCCGGTACGGGCGGCGAGCGCCCAGCCGGTCGAGGCGGTGTCCTCGGCCGTCCTGTCCCGCGGGACGGCGGTGGCGCGCTGTGGCCCGCGCGGAACGGGCAGGGTGGTGTTCATCGCCAAGGGTGTCCTTCACGGATCGGTCCGGCACCCGGGAGTCCGGTCACGGCGCGGACTCGCGCGTGCAGCGACTGCGGTTACGGCGCGCGGGACGGCGTACGGAACGGTCCGGGTTCCGGTGAATGGGGCACCCGGGCCCTTCGGGGCCGGGTGTGCCGGAGGACTCCCCCCCTGCTCGCGGGTATGGCTGCGCGCCGGTCGGCGACCGGTCGTGAGTCAGGGGTCTACGTCCTCCGGAATGCCTGCCGCATCCTCAGAACGCGGCGGACACCCCCGGCGGCCCGCGCCGGTCCCGCGCTCGGGCACACCGCAGGCCCGGCGTCGGCCGGTCGCTCAGACCCCGGCGAGCTCGCAAGCGGCGGCGCGGGACGGGCAACGGCGCTCTGAGAAGGGGGTGGAGAGGCGCGAGCAGCCAGCCTGCGACCGCGCGCAGAACCTGGAAGGCGGCGCGTTCGCCTCGGGCCAGCCACACGCCGCAGACGACGGCGGCGAGAAGGTGTGCGACGAGCATGCCCGTGGACGACATCCCGGCCATGTCGTGGCCTGCGTGGGTCATCGAGCTCATGCCCAGATGGCTCGTGGAGGACGCATGACTCATACCGGCCATGTGCTCCATGCCCGCCATCGCGCCGTTCGCGGGCGAGTGGTGCATGCCCGCCATGTGTTCCATGCCGCTCATGGAGCCCGCGGCTGCCGTGCCCGCCCCGGTGACGGCCTCGGCAGCCGCGCCTCCGGTGGCTCCGAGCGCCGGCTGCGCCGCGGCGAAGGCGTTGTGCAGCCCGCCCTGGGTTGCGACGGCGAGGACCGTGACCAGCCAGGGGCCGCGCTCGCGGGCGGCGAACCACCAGCCGGGAACCGCGAGCGCGAAGAAGCCGGCGGCCAGCACCCAGAAGGGAATCGGGGCCTCGGACATGAGGACGTGCCCGGTCGCGGCGAGCGTGACCGAGACGACGGCGAACATCGCCGCCCTCACCGCGCGTCCGACCGGCCCCGCATCCATGGCTCCTCATCCTCCCATCGCGGGAAGCCAAGCAACATGACAGGGTGTCCGGCTTGTCGCCCATATCGGAGAAGCGGATGCGGCGGCGGAATTCTGGCATACGCAACCGGAGAAGGCGATGGTGCGGTGCACGGCGCTACGGGCGAGGCAGGCGGTCGGTCCGCGCGCCGGGCCGCACGACCACCGCCCGGATCTTCAGGGGCTTTCCCCGCGCGAAGCGGAGCGTGAAGGAGACCTCTTCGCCGGGCCGCCATGTTCCCTTCGGCCGTACCGTCACGTCGATTCCGTGCGGGGTCATGGTGAGCCCGTCCTTTGCCGGGACCGTGACGGAGTCCACCGGCTGCCGGTAGGCGCCCCCGGAAGACGTCATGTGGTGTTCGCTCAGCCTGGGCGCTGCGACCGTATCGGTCGAGGTGATGCGCACGAGCCGGTCGGCGGAGCCCCCGTCGTTGGTGAGGGTGAAGAAGGCGGCGGTCTCCGGCGTCGAGCCGAACGACTGGTAGACGTACGCCTTCGTGACGGCCACGTGCGGCGGGCTCCCGGCGCGTCCGCTCGCCGTCCAGGCACCGAGCCCGGCGAGCGCGATGCCGCAGGCGAGGACGGGAGCGCCGACGGCGGTGAACGATGTGCGCAGACGTGCGGAAAGAACGGACATCAGAAGGCCGCCCTCGGTGACGGACACCGGCGCCGTGCGGCTGCTACTGCAGGAGTCGGCTGCCAGTGGCGCAGGCGGAGGCTGCCGAGGACGACGAGGACCGAACTGAGGGACATCGCGGCGGCGGCGAGCATCGGGTTGAGCAGGCCCACCATGGCGAGTGGGAGGGTGACGACGTTGTATCCGAAGGCCCACAGCAGGTTGCCGCGAATGGTGGCGAGAGTGCGGCGGGCAAGGCGTACGGCGTCGGCGAGGGCTTCGATGTCGTCGCGGACGAGGGTGACATCGGCGGCGCCGATGGCGACGTCCGTGCCGGTGCCCATGGCGATGCCGAGGTCGGCCCCGGCGAGCGCCGCCGCGTCGTTGACGCCGTCCCCGACGACCGCGACCCTCTTTCCCTCGGCGCGCAGCGTAAGGACGAGCTCCGCTTTTCGCTCGGGGGTGCAACGGGCGTACGTCTCGTCGATGCCGAGTGCGGTGGCGACGGCTCGCGCGGACTCCTCCTGGTCGCCGGTGGCGAGGACGGGGCGCACGCCGAGGCGGCGGAGCCGGTCCACGGCGTGGTAGCTGCCGGGGCGTACGACGTCGCCGAGCGCGAGGACGGCTTCGGGCCGCCCGTCGACACGGACCAGGACAGGGGTGTGGGCGGCTTGCAGGGCGGTGGCGAGGGCCGCGCCCAGCTCTTCGGGCAGTTCGCCCTCGGGGACACCGACCTCGACGAGCCGCCCGTCCACGTGTCCGCGTACGCCGTTTCCGGGTGTCGCGGCGAAGCCGCTGAGTGCGCCCGGCCGTACGGCGCCTTCCCCGAGGGAGCGCTCGGCGTGGCGTACGAGGGCCCGGCCGAGCGGATGCTCGGAGCCGGTCTCGACGGTTGCCGCGAGCCGCAGTACCTCCTGCGCGCCGGGGCCTTCCGTACGTGTGGTGAGGGCGGCGACGGTGAGGTGGCCGGAGGTGAGGGTGCCGGTCTTGTCGAGCACGACGGTGTCGATCTGCCGGAGGGCTTCGAGGGCCTGGGCTCCCTTGATCAGGATGCCCAGCTGGGCACCTCGGCCGGTGGCGGCCATGAGGGCGGTGGGGGTCGCGAGCCCGAGTGCGCAGGGGCAGGCGACGACGAGGACAGCGACACAGGCGGTGAAGGCGGGCTGCGGATCCGCGTCCGCGCCGAGCCAGAAGCCGAGCACGGTGACGGCGAGGGCGAGCACGACAGGCACGAAGACCCCGGCCACGGTGTCGGCGAGCCGCTGGGCGCCAGCCTTCCCGGCCTGGGCCTCGGTGACGAGGGCCGTGATGCGGGCGAGCTGGGTGTCGGCGCCGACGGCCGTCGCGCGTACGAGCAGGAGTCCGCCCGCGTTGACCGAGCCGCCCGTGACGGCGGAGCCGGCCGCGACCTCCATGGGCCGGGTCTCACCGGTGACGAGAGACAGATCCACGGCGGACGTGCCCTCCACGACCTCGCCGTCCGTCGCGACGCGCTCCCCGGGCCGTACGAGGAAGACCTGGCCCGCGGCGAGGCGCGCGGCCGGAATGGTCCGCTCCACGGCTCCGTCCCGCACCGTCACTTCCTTCACGCCGAGCTCGGCGAGCGCACGCAGGGCGGCCGAGGTGCCGCGCCGGGCGCGGGACTCCAGATGGCGGCCGAGGAGGACGAAGAGCGGAACACCGACCGCCGCTTCGAGATAGACGTGCGCCATCCCGTCCGACGCCGTGGGCAGCAGTGCGAAGGACATCCGCATGCCGGGGGCGCCGGCGCCCCCGAGGAAGAGCGCGTACGAGGACCAGCCGAAGGAGGCGAGGACGCCCAGCGAGACGAGCGTGTCCATCGTCGCCGCGCCGTGCCGCGCCCCGCGCCAGGCCCGCTCGTGGAAGGGCCACGCGCTCCAGCAGGCGACAGGTGCGGCGAGTACGAAGCACAGCCACTGCCAGTTGCGGAACTGGAGCGAGGGCGCCATCGACAGGACAAGGACGGGGAGGGCGAGGAGCGCGGTCACCAGGAGCCGCTGCGGGACACCGGGCTCGGTCGCCGTGGCCTCCCGGTCTTCGCCGGACGCGGGCGGCGAGGGGAGACGGGCGGTGTACCCGCCTCGTTCGACGGCGGCGAGGAGCGCGTCCGTGCCGAGGTCCGCCGGATGCTCGACATGGGCGGTACCGGTCGCGAGATTGACGGTGGCGCGGACACCTTCCAGTGCGCCGAGCTTCTTCTCGACCCTGCGCACGCAGGCCGCGCACGTCATGCCGCCGACGATCAGATCCGTCGTGGCGAGGGTGCGCGGAGCCATTTCTCGGCTCATCAGTGGCCCATCCCACTCATGCCACCCATGTCGTGCGAGCGCGGTTCGTCATCCTGGTGCGTGACTCCACGCATGTCGGGGGCGACGGGCCCGGCGAGTTGCCCCGCTCCGTACGAGGCTGCGAAGAGCGCGGCGAGCAGGAGCAGGAACCCCCCGAGCAGTGCGTACGGGGCGGGGGCGGAACGCCGTTGGGTGTGAGCGGTCACCGAGTGGTCCATGAGGCAGGCTCCGGGCGAGAGTGCGAGTCGTACGCACCAGAGGTCGGCCACCCCGGGCCGCGAGTTCCCCCGGGCCCGGGTGGTGTGCGTCACATATCGGGCATGTGTCACGCGTGCCCCAGAGGAATCACGGTTCCGGGGTACGCCCGACGCGGGGACCCGACGAGCCCGAGGGCCGTCCAGTCGCCGTCGAACCCAACGACTCACACCATCACGACGAACATCACCGCCATCCCCAGCGCCATCAGCCCGTGACAGCCCACGTCCCAAGCGGCGTGTACCGCGCCGCCCGAGGCCGCGCCGCCCGTTGTGCATGGCGCGAGGCGGCCCGTGTCGAAGCCCTTCGCGAGCCACCACAGCGCGAGGACCAGCAGCACGAGCGCGAGCAGGCCCGCGGTCCAGCGGTCGCCGGTGCCGCTGAGCGTCATCGTCGCGAGTGCTCCCGGGGCCGACATGTCCATCCCGGGCATGTCGTGCGCCTGGCCCGCGTCCATCGCTCCCATGGACATGCCCGACGACATCGCGGCGACCATCCACGCCATGGCGCCGGTCATCACGGTGTGCGGCAGTGTGCTCGCGAGGGCTCGCAGCCGAGGTTCGGGGCCGTTCGGCAGCGCGAGGGCGGCCAGCACGAACCAGGCCGCGGCGGCGGAGAAGAAGATCACCTGTGGCGTGCCGGGCAGGTCCATGCCCCAGGACCAGGCCATCGCGAACATGGCGACGGCCATCACCGCGTGCAGACCGTGCGCGAGCCGTGCGGTCCACGGGTGGGAGCGGGCCGCGAAGGCGCGCCACAGACCGTAGGCGGCGAGTGCGCAGAAGAGCAGCGTCAGAATCCAGCGCAGCCCGGTGGCGGCGATCATCGGGCCATCTCCTTCGGTGTCTCGGCTCGCGCCTCGGTGCGCGTGCGTCGGCGTACCTGCGCGACTGCCAGGTCTCCGAGGAGGAAGCAGGCCAGGGGAAGTCCGAACAGCGGCAGGTAGTAGGCGAGTAGGGCGGTCACGACGGCGAGCGGTGCCATGACCCTGCCCGGCACTCGGCGCCAGGCTCCCCGCGCCGGCGGGCGGCCGAACCGCGTCCCGCCCGCCCGGGTGGGCCTGCGCAGCCACCACATGCGGTAGCCCCAGAAGAGCATTCCGATGAGCGCGAGGGCGATGACCGCGAGAGCGATCTGGTTGGCCAGACCGAAGAGCAGTCCCATATGGGCGTCGATGCCCCAGCGTGTGAGCTTGGCGAGGACGGGGAAGTCGTCGAAGACCAGCTTGTCCATGACCTTGCCGGTGGCCGGGTCGATCGCGACCGAGTCCTGCTGCTCCGGCCAGTGCCGCGTGTTCTCCTTGACGATGTACGCGCTCTTGTTGTCCGCGGGCGGGCTGATGACGAGCTTGCCGCGCAGACCCTCGGAACGGGCGATGCGGACGGCCTCGTCTAGATCGACCTGCGTGGCGGAGGAGCCGGCAGAGGGTTGACCTGAGTCCGCACCTGCCGAGCCGCTGCCCTGCGTGCCGTGATCGAGGGCCGCGGAGACGGAGGGCGTCGCCCCGCCCAGCGAGTCCTGGAACTTGCCGATGTTCACGCCCGCGTGCGCCGACCAGGTCAGCCCGGTTGCCGAGAGCGCGAGGAAACCGGCCGACACCCACAATCCCACGGCCCCGTGCCAAGACAGTGTTCGCTTGCGTCCCTTCGGGCCCCGGCGCGGCACGAACAGCTTGCGCAGCCGCTCCCGGCCGCGCGGCGCCGCGAGCCACAGGGCGAGTCCGCCCAGTACCTCGACCCACAGCCAGCTCGCGGCGATCTCGCTGTAGTTGCGGCCGAATTCGCCGAGGTGCAGGGTGCGGTGCAGGCTGTCGAACCAGGCCCGCACGGGCAGCCACTCGCCGAAGGTGCGCAGTGTGCCGCGCACCTCCGCGTCGTACGGATTGACGAAGGCGGTCTGTGTGTAGCCGTCGGGCAGTCCCTTGACGTCGAAGGTGACCCGGGTCGTGTCGCTGTCGCCCGCGCCCTTGGTGACGGAGACGAGCTGCCCGCTGGGTATCGCCTCGCGGGCGGATTCCACCTGAACTGCGAGCGGTTTCGGCTCGCCGTGCGGGGTGACCTTCAACTCGTGGCGGTAGACGACGGACTCGATCTGTGGGGTCGCCGTGTAGAGCAGTCCGGTCACGGCTGCGACGAGCAGGAATGGGCCGATGAGGACGCCCGCGTAGAAGTGCAGGCGCAGTAGAAGGGGCCGCAGCCCGCTCCAGGTGCCGCCGCCGCCTCCCGGCGTGGGCGTGGCGAAGTCCTCGGGCGGGGTGGCCTCCTCGGTCTGGTGTTGCCGGAGCGGTGGTGGCGCGGCGGGCGTGGTCTCGGTCATCGACTCTTCCTCATGCGTGGACCGGTGGGGACGGTGAGGTGCATGTACAGGAGTCGGAGCGAGAGGGGCGTGAGTTCCCGCACGCATGGCGTCATGTAGGTCACAGAGGGTGTGGGGCGCCGCTGCGCGCCGGGACGGGCCTGGCCATCGCCGTCACCGCATGGCACGTCCCGATCGCCGGGAACTTCTCCGCCCTTGCCCCCGACTCCTGCAACAGCGCCTCAAGGTGCCTCACTTGATCACCGAGGAGAACTCCCATGCCGACACCCAGACCGGCAGCCATCGCCCTCGCCACCCTCCTGTGCCTCGCCGCCGCCGGCTGTTCCGAAGCGGACTCCGGCTCCGGCACGGACGGCGGGAAGGCGCCTCCCACCGCGCAGGGCGCGTACCCCGTCACTCTCAAGAACTGCGGACGCGACCAGACGTTCGACAAGGCCCCCGGCCGGGTCGTCGTGATGAACGGGGCCTCGGTCGCCGAGGTGTCCACGCTGCTCGCCCTCGGCCAGGGCGACCGGATCGTCTCCAACCAGCAGACCTACGGCATGTCCGAAGTCCCAGGTCGCGCCGAGGAGATCAAGGACCTGCCCACGGGCGGGGTGAAGCCGAACGACACCTTCGACATCCCGCGCGAGGCCATGATCAGCCTGCGGCCCGACTTCGTGCTCTCCACCACCTCCTATGGTTTCGACGCCAAGAACGGCTTCGCCACCCGCGAGCAGCTCAAGGCGGTCGGGGCGCGCACCTACATCTCGCCCGAGGGCTGCGGACAGGACAACCTGAACATGACGATCGACGACAGCTACACGCTGCTGCGCGACATGGGCAAGGTCTTCGGCGTCGAGGAGAAGGCGGAGAAGCTCGTCGCCACCGAACGGCAGAACATCGCCGACGTGGCGAACAGGGTCGCCGACGCGAAGAAGCCGAAGGTCATGGTCATCTTCTCCAACATGACCATGGGCGGAAACGACTTCAGTTCCGTCGCCGCCCACGGCATCTACAACGACATCCTCGCCAAGGCCGGCGGCAGCAACGCCTTCGCGAGCGCGTCGAAGACCTCCTTCGCCGACCTCAGCAAGGAGAAGCTCGCCGCCACCGACGTGGACGCCCTCGTGGTCGTCAGCTACAACGACCCCGACCCGACCGCGTACGCGAAGAAGCTGCTCAAGGAGTTCCCCCAGTGGCCCGCAGCCAAGAAGAACAAGTTCGTGGTGCTGTCCGACTCGATGTACCTCGGCCCCAGCAACGACATGGCGGTCGAGAAGATCGCCAGGATGCTGCACCCCGACGCCTTCTGAGCCGACTCCCGCTCTATGTCTGCGCCCTCGTACTCACCGTCGCACTGCTGGTCTCGATGGTCCTCGCCATCGGCATCGGCGCGGTCAACGTGCCGGCCGGTGACGTGTGGACGGTCCTCGTCCACCACGCCACCGGCCGGGGGGCCGTGGACGACATCGCCCTCGACCAGATCGTCTGGCAGTTCCGCACCCCGCGTGTGGTCCTCGCCGCGGTCGTGGGGGCGGGACTCGCCGTCGCCGGCGCCGTCCTCCAGACCCTCGTCTCCAACCCGCTCGCCGATCCCACGGTGCTCGGCTTCTCGCACGGGGCGTCGCTGGGAGCGGTCCTCGTGATCACACTCGGCGGGGCGGGGCTCGGCGGACTCGGCGTTTCCGGAGCGGCGTTCGCCGGTGCCCTCCTGGCGGGGCTGCTGGTCTTCGCGCTCGGACAACGCAGGGGGCGGCTCGCGCCCACGCGGCTCGTCCTCGCCGGGGTAGCGGTCGGCTATGTGCTGCTCTCGGCAACGAGCTTCGTGCAACTGCGAGCCACACCGACCGAGTTGCGCGGCGTCATGTTCTGGATGCTGGGCAGCGTCTCAGGGGCCCGCTGGAGCCAACTGCCTGCTGTCACCGCAGTGGTAGCCATCGGGACGGCGCTTCTCGCCTCCTTCGGCCGGCGCCTGAACGCACTGCTCGCCGGGGACGAGTCGGCGACGTCTCTCGGCGTGGACGTGCACCGCACCCGTGCGGTGCTGCTGGTGGTGGCCGCACTTCTCACCGGGACCGTCATCGCCGTCGCGGGCGGCATCGGCTTCGTCGGCCTGATGATCCCGCACCTGGTACGGCTCGCCCTCGGCGCGGACCACCGCAGGCTGCTCCCTCTGAGCGCACTCCTCGGGGCCGTCTACCTCGTACTGGTCGACCTGCTTTCCCGTACCGTCGACCGGCCCAACGAACTGCCCTTGGGCATCCTCACCGCACTCCTCGGCGCACCGTTCTTCCTCTGGCTGCTGCGCCGCAACAAGGGGCTCGACGCCGCATGAGACTGACCGTGGACGGACTCGACATCACCCTCGGCGCAACCCCGGTCCTGCGCGACGTCGTACTCGACGTGTCACCGGGCCAGATCGTGGGCCTCGTCGGCCCCAACGGAAGCGGCAAGTCCACCCTGCTGCGGGCCGTCTACCGTTCGCTGCGCCCCGCCGCAGGAGTCGTCGAGGTCGGCGGACGGGACGTGTGGCGGCTCTCCTCGCGGGCCGCCGCCCGGCACACCGCCGCCGTTCTCCAGGACGGGGCGGGCGCGGGCGGCCTCACCGTCGCCGAGACGGTCGCGCTCGGCCGTACCCCGCACCACGGGGTACTGGGCCGCGACGGCGAGGGCGACCGGCGCGCCGTCGCCGAGGCGATGGAGAACTGCGGCATCGCGCCGCTCGCCGACCGCGACCTCTCCTCGCTCTCCGGCGGTGAGCGCCAGCGCGTCCTGCTCGCCCGAGCCCTCGCCCAGGCCCCGGAACTCCTCGTGCTGGACGAACTGACCAACCATCTCGACATCCGCGCCCGGTTCGAACTCCTCGGACTGATCCGGAAGACCGGCGTCACGACCCTCGCCGTGCTGCACGATCTCGACCTGGCCGCCCGGTTCTGCGACCGACTCGTCGTCCTCCACCACGGCCGTGCCGTCGCCGCGGGCCCAGTCCTCGACGCCCTCACCCCGCGCCTCCTTCACGAGGTCTTCGGGGTCCGCGCCCGCGCCGAACGGCATCCGGACGGCGTCATCCGGATCACGTACGAGGCGGACCCGCTTGCCCCATGAGGGTTTTCGCGATCAGCGAAGCCTCCGGCCAGGCTGCGCAGCCACCGCCGCAACCGGGCGGGCGTCGAGGGGGCTAGTACTCCAGCCGGACTTCTCATTAGCGCTGGTCAACGGCTTGGGTGCGGATGTAACGGGCTGGGACGGGGGTGGGGCGGTCTTTGCGGGGGTCGTCCCACGAACGTGTGGCCGCGCTGCTTGTAGTGGCAACGTTCCGGGCAGCCCGCTCGCATGAGTGATGCACCAACGGACCTGTGGGAAAGCGGACTTGCTGAGCTGCTCTTGCGGATCGGTCCACTCCGAGCTCGGCCGGCGGTGCCCTCAGCCACGCGTGGCTGAGGGCACCGCCGCATTCCGGTCGCCGGCGCCTTCGTCGGACGTCGGCTCTCGGTACACTTCCTCGACCGGCCGTGAAGAAGACTCCGGCTGGTCGGCAGACGCCGCGAGATCTTCGGCTACGCCGATATCGACAAGGGTCCGCGTTCGCCGCAGTTGCGCAGGCCTGCCGCGATTCCTACGGTGCAGCCGTGACTGGCAGGAACGGGAGGAGTTCCCACGCGGGATCGCTAACCGTCGTAGACTCCCCAGTCCCGCACGCTGCCGTGACCGGAGCAGTCACCGCTGAAGACCCAGTAACCCGGGCCGACCAGCGGACCCCAGATTTCGGTACCGTCCGAGCACTGGGTCCACGATCCGGAACTTCCGTAGTCGACGTTGCAGTCCGCTCTCCACGACGTGCCGTAATTGACGAAGTTGTTGCAGTAGTTCGAATGTTTGATCGAAGGCGCTCCGTTGCCGCCCTGCGTCACCACTACCGGCCCGTCAGGCACCTGTCGCGGCTGCGCCGCAGTTGCCGAGGGCGCGGACTCGACGGGCATGGCACTCGCCGGTGCGGCTACGGCAGCGGAGGCTCCGACCAGGACGAGCAGCAGTCCAGCCGCTGGTACCGAATAGCGTTTCATTTTCCCTCCACGGGAGCAGGAATTCGCGCGGGAGCACCGCGCAATGCACGGGACAGGCATGCCCATGCCATGGGCTGAACCGTGCGATCTCACCGTGACACGGGAGGCGCGAGGGCAATTGGGAATCAGCGCAGCGTCACTTGTGTCCTGGCGCAGTCCGGGCCTGCCGTGTGGCCTCGTGGCGGAATTCCGTGGGAGTCATGCCATGGGCTGACCGGAATGCCCTGCTGAACTCGGCCGGCACCAGGAAGCCCCACCGCGCTGCCAGCGCACTGATCGACTGGCTGCGTTGCCGGGGGTCGGTGAGGTCGGCCTGGCAGCGCTCCAGGCGCCGTCGGCGGATTGTGGCCGCGACGGTACTCGCCTCCGTACGGAACAGTTGGTGCAGGGCGCGGACAGAAATGTGGTGGTGTGCTGCGATATATGCCGGCGTGAGTTGGGGATTGCTGAGGTTGTGGTCGATGAAGGCGTGGATGCGGGCCAGCAGGACTTGGCGGCGGGTGTCTGCGGGTAGCCCCGATGCGGCATCGAGCCGCGTGGCCAGAAACGCGGTGGCCAGGTCGAATCCCACGCTCCCCAGGCGGAGCAGTTCCGCCTCGTCGCAGTGCGCGGCCTGGTCGCGCAGCCCGGTGAGATAGGACGTGAGGAGCGCTCCCGACCCGGTCCGGGAGGGGAGAAGTGTGGCGACCAGTTCGTCCGTCCGACCGAGGGGCAGCGGGATCGCGGTTCTGGGCAGCCGGATCATGGTGAGCCGAGGGGGCTGTCTGCCGTCCCGGAACTCACAAGCCAGAGGGACGGAGGTGTCGAACAGGGCCATGTCGCCCGCCCTGAGCAGGATGTTGTTGCGTCGTTGCTCCAGCCCGACCGGGCCGCCGTGGACCAGGAAGAGGAAGTAGGACTCGGGATCCGCCCGCCGGATGTGGATCGGGGTGCGGCAGGCTGACATCGGGGAGAAGCGGAATGCTGACACTTGGGCCCGGGGCAGCTGCAGCGAGGCTGCCTCACCCACGAAGGAGTCGACGCGTTCGCACGTGATCGACACGGGAATGACCGCTTCGGCGACCATCGACGACCACCATTCGAAGCCGCCGCGCGCGCTGACGCTGTTCGTTGAGACGCTCGCCGCCCATGTGCCCGCCATCTCGCCCCCTGATCCTGAACATGACAGGCCTCAATCTTCGGCTGCCCGAATGCCGACAAGCGAGCGGCTCGCCGGCCAGTCTGGCAACCTCTCAGGCCGAGAAGCTGTGCACCTTGTCGCTGGAACCGTGGTGGCGAGCGTTCGATCGGCTGCGGCCCGTCCAGTTCAGTGCGTGGGTGACGGGGTCACGGTTGGCTCGGGGTGGGGCAGGAGAGTGTCCAGGAGGCGTCGGATCTCTGCCACGGTGAGCGGGACGAGGGCTGATCCGTTTCTGCAGCCCCCTTTGCGGCGTCGTTGCCGGCTTGGGCGGTGAGTGCGGTCAGGACGGCGTGGGCAAGCATGGCCAGAGTGATGTGCCGGTACCAGCCGATGCAACGGCGGTCCTCGTACTCGTCAAGGCCGCATTCGTTCTTCGCGGCCTTGGAAGCACTCCTCGATCGCCCAGCGGGAGCCGGCGACGCGGACCAGTCCGGCAAGCTCGACCCCGGCGGGTGCATAGGCAAGGCAATAGGCGATCTCGCTGGGGTCGGACAGGCTGCGCGGGCCATCACCCAGCGGTGATGGTCGGCGGATCGGAGTCGAAGATGATGTTGGCGGGCAGTTTGGCCGCGGCCCAGTCGTAGACGCGCGGGCCCTTTGCTCCGTCACCGCAAGACAGTCGCTGCCAGGCATCACTGGGTGCTTCTTCGATGAGCTGGTCGATGCGCCAGATACCGGCCAGGGACTTGATCTGCTGCGACTTGGGCACCGCCACCACGTATCCGATGTCGAGCTGCTCGAGCAGTGAGGTTCCCCCGAGATGCGGGGAGGGGTGACAGAAGGTCAGATGGGTCTCATGAGAGGAGCCCAGACGATGCCTGCGCCGAGGAAGTACCCGCTGGAGTTGCGTGAGCATGCGGTACGGATGTACCGGACCGCCGAGCCGAAGCCCGTGATCCGCCGCATGGCCGAGGAACTCGGCGTGCACCACGAGGCCCTGCGCGA